>NZ_JAYRUJ010000006.1:0-176197 GCF_041919135.1 Tabrizicola sp.
AGGACAACATCAGCTTCACCGTCATCAAGGTGAACGACGCCAGCAGCCGCCCGAAACAGGACCTCGCCCGCCCCTCGATGGCCATCACCCGCCCGAAACGCCTGACAACGCTGGCGACCGAGCCGATGCTCCTGCCCCTGCAGTTGCATCCCGAGGGGGAAGGGATGCGCGAGGAAATCGCCCCGCCGGGCCAGGAACCTGCGACGGAAGCCCAGGTGACACCCCGCCGGGTGGCGACGCAGCGGTAGGCCTCAGCCGCCCCCGATCAGCACCCCGGCGGCAAACACCAGTGCGCCGCCGAGGACGACCTGCAACGCCGCGCGCAGGAAGGGCGTCTCCATGAAGCGATTCTGGATCCAGGCGATGGCCCAGAGTTCGATGAAGACGACGATGATGGCGATGGTGGTGGCGGTCCAGAAATCCGGGATCAGATAGGGCAGCGCATGGCCAAGGCCGCCGAGCGCGGTCATCACGCCCGAGGCCAGCCCGCGCTTGAACGGCGAGCCACGGCCCGAGAGCACGCCATCGTCATGCGCCGCCTCGGTAAATCCCATCGAGATCCCCGCGCCGACCGAAGCCGCCGCGCCGACGAGGAAGGTTGTCCAGGTGTCCTGCGTCGCGAAGGCGGTGGCGAAGATCGGCGCCAGGGTCGAGACCGAGCCGTCCATCAGCCCCGCCAGCCCCGGCTGCACCCAGGTCAGGATGAACTGGCGCCGCGCGCTCTGGTCCTCGGCGCTGCGGACATCCGCGGTCAGGTGGCGCGCTTCCAGCCCCTCGGCATGGGCCTCGTGCCCGGCCTCGGCGGCAGCGAGATCGCCCAGCAGCTGGCGCGTGGCCGCGTCCCCGGTCCGGGCGGCTGCGCGCAGGTAGAAATCCTGGGCCGATTTCTCCATCGCCCGCGCCTCGGCCCGGATCGTGTCCAGGGGCAGCGTCTCGGCCAGCCAGACCGGGCGGCGGGCGTAGAACCCGGCGACATGCTCGCGCCGGAGCAGCGGGATGATCTCGCCGAAGCGGGCGCGATGCAGCTCGATCAATCGGCTGCGGTGGTCGTCCTCCTCCCGCGCCATTTCCTCGAAAACCAGGGACGAGGCGGGATAATCGCCGCGCAGGCGCTCGGCATAGCTGCGGTAGATGCGGGCGTCGTCCTCCTCGGAGGAGATGGCGAGGGCGAGGACTTCCTGTTCGGAAAGGTCCGAAAAGCGGCGGCGGAAGGTCAGGGCGGAGAGCACGGCGGGTTTCCTTTCTGGAATGATTCTAATCTATCCATCCCCGCATCGGGCGCAATCGCGGGTTCTGAACTGATGAGTTCAGAATGTGCTTGCAATTCTGCACCAGTCAGTTCAGAACCTCAATCTGAACCGATGAGTTCAGATTGGAGTCTTCAGATGCACCGCCTCATGCTGGCCCTTGCCGTTGCCATCACCTTCTCCGGCCCGGTCGCCGCGCAATCCCTCTCGACCCTGCTGCCGCAGATCAGCTTTCCCGAGACGATCACCGGCCCGTCCACCAAGGATTGTCCGGCGGAAGGACAAGCGTGCCAGCTCGAGGAGTGACCCGCGCCGCCGCCCGCTTGCTGTGCCCGGCCCCGATCATCTATGGTCGGGGCATGGGTGTGCGATGAACGTCATTTCCGATCAGCGGGTCCGGCGCGGCCGCAAGTTCGGCCAGGTGCTGGACGGCGCGCGCAAGGTGTTCATGCGCGACGGGTTCGAACGGGCGTCGGTCGACGACATCGCCCGCGAAGCGGGGGTGTCGAAGGCGACGATCTACGCCTATTTCCCCGACAAGCAGCTGCTATTCCTGGAAGTGGCGCGCTGCGAATGTCACCGCCAGACCGAGGAAGCCGAAGCCATGGTCACAGGCGAGGTGCCGGTGCGCACCGCGCTGACCATCGCGGCCGAGCGGATCGTGGCGTTCCAGCTGTCCGACTTCGGCCAGCGCATGTTCCGGATCGTGGTGGGCGAGGGCGAGCGTTTTCCGGGTCTCGGCCGCCAGTTCCATGACTTCGGGCCGGGCCTGATCCACGCGCGGCTGGTGCACCACTTGGGATCCTACGTCGCGCAGGGGGCGCTGCGGATCGACGACCTCGATCTTGCGGCCGACCAGTTCGCGCAGCTGTGCAAGGCGTCGATCCACGAGAAGCTGATCTTCGGCATGACCGAAACGATCACACCCGAGCTTGCCCATCGCAGCGTGCACGGCGCGGTGGACATGTTCCTGGCGCGGTATGGGGTGAAGGGCTGACGATCCCTCCTCGTTCGACTTCGTCTCCTCGTCGGCCGGTCCGCGAGGAGTGCACGAAGTGCATCGACGAGCGTTTCGCGGTCATCCGTTCTCGCGCAGCACTGTCCCCGCAAGATAGAGCGAGCCGCAGATCAGCACCCGCGCCTCGGGCGCAAGCGCCGCGATCCCGGCCAGCGCCTCGGCCACCGAGCCGGCCGTCACCGCCTCGAGCCCCGCCGAACGCGCGGCGTCGCGGGTTGCCTCGGCCGGAAGGGTGTTCTTCTCGCCCGGGATCGACACGGCGTGCAGCCGGGTCACCTGCGGCGCGAGCGGGCGCATGTAGCCGGTCACGTCCTTGGTGTTCAGCATGCCGCAGATCAGATGCGTCTCGCGCCGGGGCAGCCGGGCCAGCGTCGCCGCCACCGCCTCGCCCCCGGCGGGGTTGTGGCCGCCGTCGAGCCAAAGCTCCACCCGTGGCGCAAGCTCGACCAGCGGGCCGTGGCGCAGGCGCTGCATCCTTGCGGGCCAGACGGCACGGGTCACGGCGGCCTCGCAGGCGGCCTCGTCGCGGCCAAGCGCGCGCAGGGCGGCGATGGCGGCCCCGGCATTCTGGATCTGGTGCGGGCCGGGCAGGTTCGGCAGCGGCAGGTCGAGAAGGCCGTTCTCGTCCTGATAGACCAGCCGTCCACGATCCTCGGACACATGCCAGTGTTGTCCGTAGGCCAGCACCGGCGCACCCAGCCGGGCGGCGCGGGCCTCGATCACCGCCATCCCCGCCTCGGACTGCGGCCCGATGATCACCGGCACGCCGCGCTTGATGATCCCGGCCTTTTCCGCGGCGATCTTCTCGATCGTGTCGCCAAGGAAGGCCTCATGGTCCAGGCTGATCGGGGTCAGGATGGTCAGCCGGGGCTGGTCCACAACATTCGTCGCATCCAGCCGCCCGCCAAGGCCCACCTCCAGCAGCGTCCAGTCGGCCGGAGTCCGCGCAAAGGCCAGGAAGGCGGCGCAGGTGGTGATCTCGAAGAAGGTGATCTCGTCCGGTCCGTTCGCCCGCACACATTCGTCCAGCAGCGCGGTCAGCGCGGGTTCCGAGATCAGTTCCCCGGCCAGGCGGATGCGTTCGTGGAAGCGCGCCAGATGCGGCGAGGTATAGGCATGGACCTTCTCGCCGCTGGCCTCCAGCCCCGCCCGGATCATCGCCTGGGTCGAGCCCTTGCCGTTCGTCCCGGCCAGATGGATCACCGGGGGAATGCGGCGCTCGGGGTGGCCCAGCACCTGCAGCAGTCGCTCGACCCGCGCCAGGGTCAGGTCGATGACCTTGGGATGCAGCGTCATCATCCGTTCGAGGATGAGGTCGGAACCCTGGGTCGCGGTCATGCTTCGGCTTCGGCCTTCTCGACCGGCGGCGGCAGGTCGCCCCGGATCGCCGGCGGCTGGCCGGTCAGCATGCGGATCAGCGTGACCAGCTCTTCCTTCATCGCCTTGCGATGGACAACGCGGTCCAGCATCCCGTGGTCCAGCAGGTATTCGGCGCGCTGGAAGCCTTCGGGCAGCTTCTCGCGGATGGTCTGCTCGATCACGCGCGCCCCGGCAAAGCCGATCTGGGCGTTGGGCTCGGCGATCTGGACGTCGCCCAGCATCGCATAGCTGGCGGTGACGCCGCCGGTCGTGGGATGGGTCAGGACGACGATATAGGGCAGGCCCGCCTCTTTCAGCATCTGCACGGCGACGGTGGTGCGCGGCATCTGCATCAGGGAGAGCATCCCCTCCTGCATCCGCGCGCCGCCCGAGGCCGAGAACAGGACCAGCGGACGCTTCAGTTTCACCGCCCGCTCGGCCGCCGCGACGATCGCGTTGCCGACATACATGCCCATCGACCCGGCCATGAAGCTGAAGTCCTGCGCGGCGGCGATGATCGGGGTGCGGTTCACCTCGCCCTCGGCCACCAGCATCGCGTCCTTCTCGCCGCTGGCCTTTTGCGCGGCCTTGATCCGGTCGGGATATTTCTTCTGGTCACGGAAATGCAGCGGATCGGCGACGGGTTCGGGGACCTTCACCTCGGTGAAGATGCCGCCGTCGAACAGCGCCTCGAACCGTTCGCGCGGGGTGATCGCCATGTGGTGATCGCAGGTCGAGCAGACGTTCAGGTTCGCCGAAAGCTCGCGGTGGAACAGCATCGTCCCGCATTCGGGGCATTTCGTCCACAGGTTCTCCGGCACCTCGCGGCGGGAAAACAGCGAGTTGATCTTCGGTCGGACGTAGTTGGTGATCCAGTTCATGCGGCGCCTGTTCTGCCCCTTGCGTCAGGTGTTCCAGATATGCCGGTGGGGGAAGAAATGCAATCCGACACGGGCCTGCGGGCGGTCCCGGCCCCGGGTCCCGGCCTAAAGCCGCCGCCGCGCCCGGAGTGCGGCACCGATCGTGCCGTCGTCGAGATAGTCCAGCTCGCCCCCGATCGGCACGCCCTGCGCCAGGGTCGTGATCTGCGCCGCAGTCCCCGCCAGCGCGTCGGCGATGTAATGCGCGGTGGTCTGGCCATCGACGGTGGCGTTCAGCGCCAGGATCACCTCGCGCGCGTTCTCCTCGGCCACCCGGGCGACCAGCCGGGGGATGCCAAGGTCATCGGGCCCGATCCCGTCCAGCGCCGAGAGCGTACCGCCCAGCACATGATAGCGGCCGCGGAACGCCTGCCCGCGCTCCATCGCCCAGAGGTCGGCGACATCCTCGACCACGCAGATCTCGCCGGTGGCGCGGGCCGGATCGGCGCAGATCGGGCACAGATCGGTCGTCGAGATATTGCCGCAGACCCGGCAATCCTTGGCGCTCAGCGCCACCTCGGCCAAGGCTTGCGCCAACGGGGCCATGAGTTGCCCCCGCTTCTTCAGCATGACCAGCACCGCCCGGCGGGCCGAGCGGGGGCCGAGGCCCGGCAAGCGCGCCATCAACTCGATCAGTGTCTCGATGCCGGTGCCGTCGGCCATCAGAACGGCAGCTTCACGCCGGGCGGCACGCCCATCGATTCCGCCAGGCGGGCCATTTCGTCGTCGGTGCGGGCCTTGGCCTTGGCCTGGGCGTCGTGGATCGCGGCGAGGATCAGGTCCTCGACCACTTCCTTCTCGCTCGCGACCAGGATCGAGGGGTCGATGTCCAGCCCCGTCACCTCGCCCTTGGCGGTGGCGCGCGCCTTGACCAGACCGGCCCCGGCCTCTCCCATGACCACCGTGCGGGCCAGTTCGGCCTGCAGTTCGGTGATCTTCGTCTGCATCTCGGTGGCGGCCTTCATCATCTTGGCCATGTCGCCAAGCCCGCCCAATGCACCCAGACCCTTCAGCATCTCGTTCTCCGTCCGTTTCAAGTGAGATACGGGCGCGGGACGGGCGGCGCAAGGTCAGGGCGTGGCGCGGAACAGCATTCGGCGCGGGAAGAACCCTTCGGCGCGGAAGAAGGCATGGGCCGCGTCGTTCCCCTCCCAGGTGTCGAGCAGGATCTCGTCCACCCGAAGCTTGCGGGCAAGGGTGCGCGCGGCCACCAGCAGCGCCTTGCCATGGCCCTGCCGCCGGGCCTCGGGGGCGACGGCGATATGGTCGATCATCAGGCGGCGGATCGCGGGCGAGAAGATCGACGCCTCGCGCTCTTGCAGGCTGCAGAGGGCATAGCCGACCGGAGGATCGCCGGCCAGGAAGGCGGTGACGGCGGGGTCGGCCAGGCGCGCTGCGAAATGGGCGGTCAGCGCCTTGGGGTCTGGATGGGGGTGGAAGGTCCCGGGGTAATGTTCCGCGTGCCAACCTTGCAGATGCGCGTTCAGCCGGGCAAGGGTCGCCGCGTCCCCGGGGTAGGCGCGGCGAGGGGTCATTCCTCGAACGGGTCCCAGTCGTCGCCGACCTCGGGCTCCGCCAGCGGCAGCGCGGCCTCGGCGGCCTGGGCGGCGATGGCCTCGGGGGCGCGGACTTCCGCGATCTTCGCGCCGGGGAAGGCGGTCAGGATCGCCTGCACCAGCGGGTTTTCCGCCGCCTCGGCCTTCACCTGCGCCAGTTCGCGGTCGCGCGCCTCGGCAATGGTGGGCGCGCCGCCGGAGGCCACGACCGACACCCCCCAGCGCGCGCCGGTCCAGCCTTGCAGGCGCTGGCCAAGGCGGGCGGCAAGGTCGGGCTTCGCGCCGGGCGCGGGTTCGAACTCGATCCGGCCGGGGGCATAGCGGACGAGGCGGAGGCCGGTTTCCACTTCGTTCAGCAGCAGCATGTCGCGTTTGGCGCGGATCAGTTCGACCAGTTGGTCGAAGGTGGCGTAGACCTGCAACTGGCTTTCGGCCAGCACCGGGGCGGCGGCGGTCATCACCGGGCCGCCCGTGGGCGCGGAGTGGACGGGAGCGAGGCGCGGCGCGTGGACGGTCCCGCCGCCAGCGGGGGCGCCGCCCGGCATCCCGGCGGGACGCGGGCTGTCGGCAAGCTTCTTCACCAGCGTCTCGGGGTCCGGCAGGTCGGCGACATGGGTCAGGCGGATCACCGCCATCTCGGCCGCCATCATCGCGTTCGGGGCAAGGCTGACCTCCTCGATCGCCTTCAGCAGCATCTGCCACATCCGCGTCAGCGCCCGCATCGGCAGGCGGGAAGCCATGTCCTGCCCGCGCGTCTGTTCGTCGGGTGGGGTGGTCGGATCCTCGGCCGCCGCCGGGTTGATCTTGATGACGGAAATCCAGTGCGTGATCTCGGCCAGGTCGCGCAGGACGGCCATCGGATCGGCGCCATCGGCGTATTGGGCGCTGAGTTCGGCCAGGGCGGTCGCGGCGTCGCCCTGCATGATCAGGTCGAAGAGGTCGAGCGTGCGGCCCCGGTCGGCAAGGCCCAGCATGGCGCGGACCTGGTCGCCCGTCGTCTCCCCTGCCCCGTGCGCAATCGCCTGGTCCATCAGGCTCATCGCGTCGCGGACCGAGCCTTCGGCGGCGCGGGTGATCAGCGCGAGGGCATCGGGGGCGAGCCTGGCGCCCTCGAGGTCGGCGACCCTGGCAAGGTGGGCCATCATCACCTCGGGTTCGATCCGTTTCAGGTCGAAACGCTGGCAGCGCGACAGGACGGTGACGGGGACCTTGCGGATTTCCGTGGTGGCGAAGATGAATTTCACATGCGCCGGGGGTTCCTCCAGCGTCTTCAGAAGCGCGTTGAAGGCCGCGGTCGAGAGCATGTGGACTTCGTCGATGATGTAGACCTTGAAGCGCGCCGAAGCCGCGCGGTAGTGGACCGAGTCGATGATCTCGCGGATGTCGCCGACCCCGGTGCGGCTGGCCGCGTCCATCTCCATCACGTCGACATGGCGACCCTCGGCGATGGCGCGGCAGGGCTCGCAAACCCCGCAGGGCTCGGTCGTCGGGCCGCCGGTGCCGTCGGGTCCGACGCAGTTCAGCCCCTTGGCGATGATCCGCGCGGTGGTGGTCTTGCCGACCCCGCGCACCCCGGTCATCACGAAGGCATGCGCGATCCGGTCGGCCGCGAAGGCGTTCTTCAGGGTGCGGACCATCGCCTCTTGCCCGATCAGGTCGGCAAAGGTCTGGGGACGGTATTTGCGGGCAAGGACCTGGTAGGCGGGAGTCGCGTCAGTCATGCCGCCACCTTAGCCGGGGCCGGACGGCAGGGGCAAGCAGGGGCTTTGTCCCACGCTTGCATCGCACGACGCTGCCCCCCATGTGACAGGATTGCCGAACCTTCGGAAAGCCGGCAACGGGATGATGCTGCAGGCGTTCTAGCCAGAAGCGAGTCTGCAGGCAAAGCAGGAAAGGACGCGCTGATGACGTACACGATCAATCGAGTGATTTCGGGCCAGGACATCGACAGCGTCGATGCGCGGGCGCGCAAGGCCTTGGCGGACAACGGTTTCGGCGTGCTGACCGAGATCGACGTCAAGGCGACGCTGAAGAAGAAGCTTGATGTCGAGATGCCCGCCTATCGCATCCTCGGGGCCTGCAATCCCGGAATGGCGTATCAGGCCATCGGGATCGAGCCCAGGGTGGGCGCGATGCTGCCGTGCAACGTCATCCTGCGCGAGACCGAGGGCGGAGTGGAAGTCAGCGCGATCGACCCGGTTGCCTCGATGCAGGCGATCGAGAACGCGGAACTGAAACGTGTCGCGGGCGAGGTGCGCGACCTGCTGGCAAAGGCCGTCGCGGCGATCTGAGGGCGCCGCCACGTTCTTGTGCGCGATCGGACGATGCGGCCCGAGCCGGTCAGCCCGGTGCGGCCTCTCCGAACAGGACCTCGTCCGGGATATCGAGCCGGGCAACCATCAGGCTGCAGGGAAGCGTGTCCACCAGCGTCGCGGTGACTGACCCCAGCAGCCAGCGCGCCAGCGATCCCTGCTTGTGGTGGCCGACAACGACCAGATCGGCGCCGGTTTCGCGGGCGATGGCCGTGATCCGTTCGGCCGGCTGGCCTCGCTCCAGCCGCGCCTCGGGGACAAGACCCATGCGCTTCAGGCGCAGAACGCCCTCATCAAGGATCTTCTGAATCTCGCCGGCCTTGTCGCTGGACAGATAGACCGGGCTGAGATCGCCGACGAAAAGCTCGGGCACCGGCTCGACGACGGCGACCAGGACGACACGGGCCTTGCATATCTGGGCCAGCCGGGCCCCTTCGCGAAGGGCGAGCCTGCCTTCGAGAGACCCGTCATACGCCAACACTATGGTGCGATACATGACTGTCTCCATCAATTGCCCCAATAGGTTGACATCATACGCCCGGGACGGCTTTCGGACAATCACGCATGAACCTGTTACGGACCGGGGTTCAGATGTTGGTCTGGTCCGGCGGCACGCCCTGCGGCAGGGGGGCAGCGCCCCCGGCCTCCTCGCAGGCCACGCCCGCCATGCCGACGCCATAGCAGGTCATCGACAGCGACCCGAGCGCATAGCCGCGCAAGAGTGCCTTCGCATCCGCCTTTTCCGCCGCCAGCCCGGCGGTATAGAGCAGCGGGATGAAATGGTCGGGCGTGGGCACGGCCATGCCGTAGTCGGGATGTTCCAGCGATTTCAGGATGTCCGCCGGGGCCTCGGTCATCTGGCGGGCGATCATGTCGTCGAACCGCTGCGCCCATGCGGCGCCGGCATCGGGCCGGTTCCATTCGATCCGGCGCAGGTTGTGCACGACGTTGCCGCTGGAGACGATCATCACGCCCTGGCGGCGCAGCCTGTTCAGCTTTCCGGCCAGGTCGAGGTGATAGTCCATCGGCTTCAGCGCATTGATCGACAGCTGCACCACCGGAACATCGGCCTTGGGGAAGAGATGGGCCAGGACGCTCCAGGTGCCATGGTCCAGGCCCCACTGGTCGTGGTCGGCCCCCACCCAATGCGGCTTGACCACCTCGGCGATCTCGCCGGCCAGGTCCGGCAGGCCCGGCGCCGGATAGTCGAAGTCGAACAGCTCTTGCGGGAAGCCGTAGAAGTCATGGATCGTGCGCGGCCGCGCCATGGCGGTGACAGCGGTCGCGCCGATGAACCAGTGCGCCGAGACCACAAGGACGGCGCGCGGCCGCGGCAGCGCCTTGCCCAGTCGGCGCCAGGCCAGGGTATAGCCGTTCTCCTCTAGCGTGTTCATCGGGCTGCCATGGCCCAGAAACAGCGCCGGCATGACCTGGTTCATCGGTCAGACGCCCCGCAGTTGCTTCAGTTTCAGGCCGAGAAGGATCATCAGGATGCCGAACAGGACCGCGTAAAGCCCCAGCATCCAGCCCAGCGCCAGGATGCCGCCCTCGGGCGCGGTGAGCATGAACCACAGCACGGCCGCCCCCAGCAGGACCGAGATCACCCCGCTGAGGCCCAGCACCCATTCCCCCTCGATCTCCTTGCGCAGGCGGATGGCGGCGGCGATCTGCGCCGCGCCGGTGACGACCGCCCAGAAGGAAACCATCGACCACAGGAACACCGCCAGGACCAGGGTCGCGAGGAAGGGCGACAGCACCACCACCACGCCGGTCGCGATCCCGAGAAGGCCGCTGGCGATCAGCCAGCCCCAACGCTCGCCCGCGCGCAGGTTGGTGATCCCGGCCCAGAGCGCGAAGACCCCGTCGACGAAGGAGAAGGCGCCGAAAACCAGCGTCAGCGCCATCACCGCTTCGCCGGGCAGGAGCCAGGCAAGCACGCCGATCCCCAGCGCGATGACCCCGCGCAGGACGAACATCTTCCAGTTGGGCGCAAGCGAACAGAACGCCGAGCGGCTGTCGACATTGGTCGGGACTCCGTCTGACATGGATAACCTCGTATCCTTGATTTACCCGGCTACGCTGGCCCCTGCAGGATCGGGCCTGTCCGTGATGTTAGGTCACAAGGCGGAAATCTCAATGACACAAGGTCGCGCGCGGAGTGTTTTGCCGCGACGCGGTTGGCGACCGGCAGCCACGCGCCGGGACCATGGCTTGGGGAATGGACCGACATTCGTGCGGCCTTGGAATGCGGGACAAGCAGGCGATCCCGTGCTTATCCTGCCTTGGTTGCGCTGATCGCATAGCGGTGTTCGCTGCGGCGGAGGAGTGATCTGGCCAGGCCAAGGTCCCGCGCCTGCGCACGGTGGATGGCAGCCAGCCGCATGTCGATGCGGATCTCCTGAAATCCGGCCTCCTGCAATAGCGCGGCAACGGTCTCGGCCCGCGCCCCGCCCGAGAAGTGCACCTGGGACAATATCGAGGCATGGCGCCGCGCCAGTTCGGCACCGAATCGCGGATGTGAAGGGCCGGCCAGGCGGGCCAGCAGACGGCCGAGGAAGCTGCGCGTCACGAAATCCCCGTCCACCAGCAGCAGCCGGCCGCCGGGGGCCAGCACCCGGAACCACTCCGCGAAGGCGGCCTGCGGATCGACCAGCGTCCAGACCAGATGGCGGGTCACGATGACATCCTGCGATGCCGTGGGAAGCATGGTGCGCTCGGCGTCCGCCTGCAGGAACGTGACCGGCGCCCCGGCCGCCGCGACCTTGGCGCGGGCGCAGGCAAGCATCGGCTCGGCCCAGTCCAGTCCGGTCACGCGGTAGCCCAGGTCGTGGCAGAGGAGCGCGATCTCTCCGGTCCCGGAAGCAAGATCCAGAAGGCGCCGTCCCTCGGCGGCGCCCAGATGGCGACGGAACAGCGCCATCCAGGCCCCCCGCTCGGCCCCCGCGGCGATCTTGTGGCCGGGGTCCTGATCGAAGGTCGCCGCCCGGTCGGACCAATAATCCCGGATCTCGTCCCTGAGATCACGATTCGTCGGGGAAGTTGAAATGCTCATTGCGATCAGCCTGTTACCCTGCCGGCGGTTCCTGCGGTGGTTAGCCGACAATTTCCGAGTAAACAAGTCGGAATCTATTGTTGACAAACGCGCTAAGGAAATTTAGCCCCCTGCTGCGACAACCAAGGAGCCATGATGATCCGTCTTCCCACCCTGCTCGGCGCGACCGCGCTGAGCCTGTTCGCAGCCAGCCTCGCGCAAGCCGACACAGTCACCCTCACCGATATTGCCGGACGGCAGGTGCAGGTCGAGACTCCCGTCCAGCGCGTGATCCTGGGCGAGGGGCGGCAGGCGTTCTTCACCGCCGTCCTGGAAACCGAGGATCCCTTCGCCCGTGTCGTGGGCTGGCGCGACGACTTCAGAGAGGCCGATCCGGACAGCTATGCCGCCTATCTGGAGCAGTTCCCCGGGATCGACGCGATCCCGACCTTCGGCGGCTTCAAGGAGGGCACCTTCGACATCGAGCAGGCGGTGTCGCTGGACCCCGACGTGATGATCCTGAACCTCGAGGCCAAGGCCGCGACCGACGAGGCCGGGTATGAGGAAAAGCTCGCCGCGGTGGGCATCCCGATCGTCTATGTCGACTTCCGCGAAAAGCCCTTCGAGAACACGATGAAGTCGATGGAACTGATCGGCCAGCTTTACGGCCGGGAAGACCGCGCGGCCGAGTTCAACGCCTTCTTCGCCGCCGAGATGGAGAAGGTCCGCTCGGTCATCGCCGCGCAGACCGGGCTGCCCCGCCCGCTGGTCTTCGTCGAACGCGCCGGCGGCTATTCCGAGGATTGCTGCATGTCCTTCGGTTCCGAGAATTTCGGCCGCATGGTCGAGGAAGCGGGCGGCACCAACATGGCCGCGCCCTTCATTCCCGGCACCTTCGGCACGGTGAACGCCGAGCAGATCGTCGCCTCGGACCCCGAGGTCGTGGTGGTCACCGGCGGCAACTGGGACGCCTATGTCCCCGGCGGCGCCTGGGTCGGTGTCGCGCCCGGCGCCGACCTGGCGGTGGCGAGGGACAAGCTTGCCGGGCTGATGCAGCGCCCTGCCTTTGCCGGGACGCGGGCGGTGAAATCCGGCCGGGTCCACGCCATCTGGCATCAGTTCTACAACAACCCCTACAGCTTCGTCGCCGTCCAGCAACTGGCCAAGTGGCTGCATCCCGAACTCTTTGCCGACCTCGACCCCGAGGCCACGCTGAAGGAACTGCACAGCCGCTTCCTGCCCGTGGACTATCGGCCCGGCTACTGGGTCTCGCTGAACTGATCGCATCCGGGCGGCGCATCCCGTGCCGCCCCCTCTCCTTTCGGGATCCTCCCATGACCAGCCTCGCCGATCTCCAGGTGCCCGCAGAGACAGGCCGCCATCCCTACCGCCGGCTTGTCCTGCGGCGGATCCTGATCCTTGCCGGGCTGTTCCTGCTTCTGGCGCTGTCGGTGGCCGTCGATGTCGCGCTCGGCCCTGCCCGCTATGCGTTGGGAGAGGTGGTCGCCACCCTTCTGCGACCGGCGCAGGCCGAGGCGCAGATGCGCATGGTGGTCTGGGACATCCGGATGCCCATGGCGCTGATGGCGGTGACGGTCGGGGCCTGCCTCTCGCTTGCCGGGGCGCAGATGCAGACCATCCTGGCGAACCCGCTGGCCAGCCCCTTCACGCTGGGGATCTCGGCCGCCGCGAGCTTTGGCGCGGCGCTGGCGATGGTCCTGGGCGTGGCGCTGGTGCCGACGGCGCTGGCGCTGATGGTGCCGATCAACGCCTTCGCGATGGCGATGGTCGCCTCGCTGCTGATCTTCGCACTCTCCAGCATGCGGGGCGTGACGGTCGAGACCATCGTGCTTCTGGGCATCGCGCTGGTCTTCACCTTCAACGCCCTTCTGGCGCTGCTGCAGTATTTCGCCTCGGAACAGGCGCTGGCCGCCGTGGTGTTCTGGACCATGGGCAGCCTGACCAAGGCCACCTGGACCAAGGTCGCCGTGACGGCGCTGATCCTGGGGATCGTCACCCCGCTTTTCGCGCGCCGCGCCTGGGCGCTGACCGCGATCCGGCTGGGAGAAACCCGCGCCGCCGCGATGGGGGTTCCCGTGCGCAAGCTGCGGCTGGAGACGCTGATCCTCGTCTCGGCGCTGGCGGCGGTGCCGGTGTCCTTTGTCGGCACCATCGGCTTCATCGGCATCGTCGGCCCGCATATCGCGCGGCTTCTGCTGGGCGAGGACCAGCGCTTCTTCCTCCCGGGCTCGATCCTGGCCGGGGCGCTGATCCTGTCGGCCACCTCGGTCCTGTCCAAGGCGATCCTGCCCGGCGCGGTCCTGCCGATCGGGATCATCACCGCGCTGGTCGGCGTGCCCTTCTTCGCCACCCTGATCTTCACCCATGGACGCCGCCAATGGTAAGCCTGCAACTGAACGCGGTCGAGGCGCGCTACGGCCGCAAGGTCGTCTATGCCGAGGCTTCGACACCCGAGATCGCCGGGGGCCACCTGACCGCGCTGGTCGGGGCCAACGCGGCCGGCAAGTCCACGCTCTTCCGCCGGATCGCCGGGCAACTGGCCGGCAGGGGAGAGGTCAGGCTTGTCGGTGCCGGGCTGCACGATCTTCGCTACATGCCGCAGGACACCGGCATGACCGCGGCGCTCAGCGTCTATGAATCGGTGATCCTTGCCCTGAAGCAGGGCCGGGGCGGCTGGCGGATGGGGGCGGGCGAACTGGCCGCCGTGGACGAGATCCTTGCCGGCCTGAAGATCGCCGCCTTCTCCGGCCGTCCCCTGTCCGAACTGTCCGGCGGCCAGCGCCAGCTGGTGTCCCTTGCCCAGACGCTGGTAAGCCGACCCCGCATCGTCCTGATGGACGAACCGACCTCCGCGCTTGACCTTTATCGGCAGTGCGAGGTGCTGGACTACCTGCGCCTCTACGCCGCCGACACCGGCTCGGTGATGATCCTCGCGCTCCATGACCTGAACCAGGTCATGCGCGCCTGCACCATGACCATCGCGGTGGCGGAGGGCCGCATCGTTGCCGCAGGCCCGACGCTGGAAACCCTGCGGCCAGAGCTGATCCGCCAGCTCTACGGCATCGAGGCCAGGGTGGAGACCTGCTCGCGCGGCTGCCCGATGATGATCGTGGACCGGGCGGTTCGGGAGGAGTAGGATCGGGTCGAACCGACGAGACGCTTGACCGCGTTGCGGGCGAACGCATCAGATCAGCCCCACCCCCTGTGCGATGGTCACGGCATGGGCCCGGTTGCGGGCCTGCAGCTTGGCGAAGATCGTGCGCAGATGCATCTTCACCGCCATCTCGGTGCTTTCCAGCGTCCGGGCGATTTCCTTGTTGGTGCGGCCCTCCTGCACCAGCTTCATGATCTGGGCCTGGAGCGCGTTCAGCATCGGCCGCGCCTCTGTGCCCTGCCCCTGCGCCGGGGCCTCGGCACTCCCGGCGGGCAGGAAGACCTCTCCCGAATACACCAGCCGCAGCGCGGCCGGCAAGGATCGCAACGGCATGGTCTTGGGAATATAGCCCGCGGCCCCGGCGTTGACGGCCTTGAGCGCAAATTCGGTCGAGATGTTCCCCGAGAACAGCACCACCTTCGCGCCATTCGCCGCAGCGACGACCTGTGCGATGCTGGGCAGGCCGTCCATTCCCGGCATCATGAGGTCCAGCAGGACGAGGCTGAAGCTCCGCTCCCCGAGGGCCGCCAGAACTTCGTCGAGGCAGCGCGTCGTGCGCGCAACGAAATCACCCTCGCGCAGCAGGATATGGGCCACCGCCTCGGCCACAAGGGTATGATCGTCAGCAATGAGGACGTCGATGAACTCGGACATGAAGGAGATGACTCTCACCTGTGCAGCCGGCGTCGCGTTCCGGCTTTCGGTCGGCGACGTTACCTGGCCGAACGATCAAATCAATCGAGACTGACGAAAGACAGGTTCGCGTGCCATTCGGAACTGGATGGCCAGCGCAGCCCGGATGCGCCTATGGGAAAAGGGCGCCCGGAAATCCGGGCGCCAAGGTACAGGCTTGCGCCCGACGGACATCTCGGCCGAAAGGGCAGTCGGTTAGGGCCAAGTGCAGCTACAGAGTATCGGCCCCCCGGTCGAAACGGGTGAGGGCATAGGTTTGCCATGGGCTCTCTTTCGGTCACGGCGCGACCGCGACGATAAGCCCGTCGTTCACGGCCCCCAGGACGGTCGGGGCAATGGCGCCGACCTGCACCGCGACCCGCTCCACCTGCAGTCGCACCGCACCAGTGACGTCCTGCGCGTTGCTGCCCAGGTTCAGCGCGACCAGCGAGGGGCCCTCTCCGCCCGCGACAAAACGGCTCGACTGCGCCAGCGCCTCGACCCCGCCGGCTGCGATCGCCTGGTCGATGCGTCCCGTCGCCCCCATGGTCACCGAAGAAAGGTCGGGCACCAGCGCCTCGGATGTCAGCCCGCTCAATACCGTGCCTGCGTTCGACACGCCCAGCACGGTCGAAGCAATGACCCGCCCGGTGGCGGCAGCAACGGCCCGGTCGGTGACGGCGGCCGCGCCCAACTGTGCGAACTGCAGGTCGTCGGCCAGGGCGGCAATGCCGATGCGCCCGTCGACCCGTCCCGCGATCAGACCACGCGCCTCACGCAGCGCGCTGCCCTGCGCATCCTGCTGCCAAAGCGACAGCTGCCCGGCCGGCGGCAGCGAATACAGCGCGCTGCCCACCGGATAAAGTCCCCGCGCCAGCCCCGCGGCGATGCCGCCCGCCGCCGCGTCATCGACCCAAAGCCCCGTCGCGCCCGCCGTGGCGGTGACGGGATTGCCGAGGGCATCGAAGCCCACCACCACCTCTTGCCCCGGCTGAAGCGTAAGCGCGGCGTCGTGCAACCCCTCCATCGCGATGGCCGAGTTGATGCACACGGCCGAGAAGTCCTGCGCCTCGATCAGCCGGAGCACGCGCTCCAGGATCGAGCCGTTGGCCCGGGCCGGGGGCGCACTGGCTGCCACCAGCGCGGCAACGGCCAGAAGACGGCAGGACAAAGCCGAAGCGTCGCGCAGCATCTCGGACCTCCGTGCCTCCAGGGAAGACCCCGGCCTTGCGGGCCGGGGCCGATGTCATCCTCAGGGCGTGCCGACGATGCCGGACTGGATGCCGTTCACGGCTGCGTTCACGCCCGAGGTGATGGTGCCGGTGTTGACCGCGCCAAGGACGGTGGTCGCCACGTTGCCCATGCTGCCGTTCAGGCCGGTCATCGTGGTGTTGACCGAGCCGATGATGTCGGTGGCGTTCGACGCCACGTTCAGCACCAGCGCCGAGGAGTCGACCGACCCGCCCAGCTGCTCGATCGTCGCCGCGACGGCGGAGGACTTGGTGGTGATCGCCTCGCTCACGTCCTGGTTCACGCCCAGGGTGATGTCGCCGGTGTTGACCGCGCCCAGAACGGTGGTGGCCATGTCGCCCAGGTCGACCGTGACCTGCTCGACGGCCAGGACGGCGCCGTTCACATCGGCGGTCGGGCCGTCGAAGCCGCTCAGCAGGTTGGTGATCGAGCCGTCGATTTTCGTCAGCATCTCGCCGGTGTCGCCCACGGTGCCGATATTCTCGGCGATGTTGGCGAAGACGCCGTTCACCGTTTCCATGTTGGTGTTGCCGTTGATCTTGCCCAGGACGCGCTCCAGGACGGATTGCGCCTGCGCGCCACCGGCGCTCAGGGCCAGGCCAAGGGCCGTGGTCAGAAGCAGTCTGTTCATTTCGAACCTCATGAATTTGGGGACTCCCCGCGACCTGCGCCGCGGGGAGATGGGTTCATGCTCAGGGCGTGCCGACGATGCCCGACTGGATGCCTTCCACCGCCGAGTTCACGCCCGAGGTGATGGTGCCGGTGTTGACCGCGCCGAGGACCGTGGTCGCCACGTCGCCGAGCGAGCCGTTCAGCCCGTCGAAGGTCGTGTTGACCGAGCCGATGATGTCGGTCGCGTTCGACGCCACGTTCAACACGATCGCCGAGGTGTCGGCCGAGCCGCCCAGCTGGTCGATGGCGTTCGAGACGGCCGAGGAGGTGCCGGCGATCGCCTCGCTCACGTCCTGGTTCACGCCCAGGGTGATGTCGCCGGTGTTGACCGCGCCGAGGACGGTGGTGGCCATGTCGCCCAGGTCGACCGTGACCTGCTCGACGGCCGTGACGGCGTTGTTCACATCGGCAGTCGGGCCATCGAAGCCGCTCAGCAGGTTGGTGATCGACCCGTCGATGGCCGTCAGCATCTCGCCGGTGTCGCCCACGGTGCCGATGTTCTCGGCGATGTTGGCGAAGACGCCGTTCACGGTCTCCATGTTGGACGAGCCGTCGATCTGGTCGAGTACCCGCTCGAGAACCGACTGGGCCGAAGCCGCGCCCGAAAGGGCGACAAGGGCCAGAGCGGTAGTTGCAAGGAGTTTCTTCATTTGAAGTTTCCTGTCCTGATTGACCGTTTCCCACCCCCATGGGAAACAGCGATTGCACCCGGCGCGAGGAGGGGCCGGTCTTGCCCTTCGGGTGTGGGGCACCCGAAGGGTAGGTCGATGGGGCGGCCCGGCCGCCTTCAGGGTGTCGGCATGCCGGTCCCTCCAAGCTTCTTGTCATCTGGTCCCGGCGCGCCGGGCGACTCGGATGTCGGGGCGGCGGCCTTGGCCTTGGCCAGGCGGCGGGCCTCCTGCGCGACGACGATGGCCTGTTCCACCAGCGTGGCGGCGGCGTCGCCCTCGGGGCCGGTCAATCCGGCGGCCGCAGCCTCTTTCAATGTCTTGACCGCCATGGCCATGTTCATTTCCGCTTCCGTCGCGGCCTTTTCGGCCTCCTCGGCGGTCTTGGAGCGGGCGGCACGGTCGGCGGCGGCAATCGCCCTTGCCGCATAGGCGGTGGCGTTCCCCGCCAGCTGACGTGCCGCGGGCGGGCTGGCCGCGGCAGGTTTCTGCGGGGCCGGTTGCGGGGCGGGGGCCGCGCTGGCCGGGGCGGACCCTCCCCCGCCCGCCCCGGTCGGGGCCGCACCCGCTGCCGCAGGTGACCCCTTGCGCGCCGCCGCTGCCTCATCCGCCGCGGCGGTGATCTCGCGAAGCGTGCTGCCATCTCCGGATGACAGCATCCCGCTTGGCGCGGCGTCGATGGATTTGATCTCGGCCCGGCAGTCGGCCGCGGCATCCGCGTCCAGCGTCTGCGCCAGAAGCTCGAACACGGCATAGCTCATCATCTGGCGCAGCGTCAGTTGCAGCGCCTCGCGCTCCATTCCGCCGATGTCGGCCTCGACCAGGGTCTCGCCAAGGTAGCGGCTGGTCTCGAAGCCGATTTCCTTCTCGTAAAGCTGCTTCTGCAGCGGGACATTGGCTACGATGCGGCCGGTGTTCGCATCGGTCAGCGCCAGATCGAGCCCGATCAGGACGCGGTTCTGCCTGTAGCGCGGACCGACGCCGGCGACGCTCAGCTCGGCCCCGCCGCCGGGGATGAAATCCAGGCTGTTGATCGAACCCGAGATGAACAGGTCGGCAGGAATCTGCGTGCGGATGTTGCGGATGCCCCAGTTGTTCTCGGCCAGGGGAATGTTCGGGTCCCGGCGGTTCACCACCGTCAGCCCGGCCCGGAACAGCGCCGACTGCACCATGTCGCCCGCCCCCTGCGACACCAGCTTGCCGGTGCCGCTGTCCGCATATTGTTCCTTGCCGGTGGTATCGGCGATCGTCCCGACCCCGAAGGACAGGCGCTTGGGGAACTTTCCCTTCATGCAGATCAGCGCCCGGTCGAAATCGGTCACGATGTCCTGCATCGGCGGACCCTTCACGATCTCGGCGTTCTTCCCCTTGGGGGTGACCGCGCCCGGCGTCGGCACCGCACAGGCCGCAAGGGCCAGCAGAAGGTACAGGGCCAGGGTCGGGCGCATGGTCAGGGGATCGCGCAGGCCGAATTCACCTGGCCGCTGTCCGTCACGGTGACATAGGGCAGCGTATAGCTGCTTCCCAAGCCGCCATAGGCATTGGCATCGGCCGCACCCGGCGAGGTGGTCGTCGAACTGTGCACAATCGAGCCATCCACGCAGCCCGAAGATTCGGCGGTGTTGTTGGCCACCAGGCTGTTGTTGTCCCCCTCGACGGTGATCGTGGTCGAGCCGGTGTTCAGCGCGCCCACCGAATAGGTCTGTTCGCCGATGGCATCGCCGATCTGGGTCGAGCCGCTGATCGTGCCGCCGCCCGAATCCACCTCGATGTAGTTCGAGCGGTTGTCGTTGTAGTTGTTCGTATTGTAGACGACCTGCGGGTCGCCCTCCTCGGCATTGCGGATCGCCTCGGCCCGCTGCAGGGCCACGCTGCGGTCGCTCGCGGTGTTGAAGCCGAAGACGCCGGCCCAGCTTTGCCCCGCGCTGGAATAGTTCTGCGCCGCGGCGGGGGCGGATATGGCCAGGGTCAGCAAGGCCGCCATTCGCAGTGACCGGAGGATGAACAGACGCGCGGGGGTCATTTGCCGAACTTGTCGAACGAGATGTCGCCGGTATTCCGGTCGATATGGACACCTGTCTTGTCCGTGCCGGCGACGACCTCACGGCCGTTGATCCCCGCATAGGTCTCCTCGGTGTTGGCGGTCGTCACGCCGGTCGGCCGGGACGGCGGCGGATTCGGATTCGGCGTCGGTGTCGGACCCGGCTTGGGGTCGGGCAGGTCCGGCGAGACGGGCGGGACGGCTGGAACCACGACCGGGCAGGGGACCAGATAGGGGTCCCATTTGTCCTGTGAAAGCACGTAACCCGCCGGCGGTGCCTGAACGCAATAGACCACCTGCTCGGAGGTCAGCGGCCGCTGCGGCGCGCAGCCCACAAGTGCAATGCCGGTTATGGTCAGCAAGACGATCTGATATTTCGGCATCATGGCCCCTATGGCGACGGCCCGGCCTTGGCCAAGCGCAGGAAATCTCGTGGAATTTTCTGTTTCGCCCGTGACCTGTCGGCAATCCACTGCGCAAAAGGATTTCGTACCGTCCGAATGGATGCCGTCATGGCGATCGTTGCGCCGAAAGCGTCCGGCCCGACCAAACGCTCGCGGGACGAGGGTGCCCGCCATCGATGGTGGACACTATGGGGTGGCGCCGGCGATGAGGCTTCGGACGGATGAAGCGGTTAGTCCGGTGGCGGCCCGATGTCCGCCTCATCTTCCAGCCTTGCCCGCACGGGGTCGCCGTTCCCGCCAGCCGGTCTCGGACCATGGGAGATGGGAGGCGGGAATACCGGAGCCTGCCGGCCCTGCCCAGTCGCGCTGACGCCCGACCCGGCCGGCATTCCAGCCGGCTCAGACCAGACCCAGATCACGCGCCAGCACGACAGCATGCGTCCGGTTGTGCGCGCCCAACTTGCGGCAGATCGCGGTGACATGCATCTTCACCGTCGGCTCGGCCAACTGCATCTCGACGGCAATAGCCTTGTTCGTCTGCCCCCCGACAAGATACTCAAGCACCTTGTTTTCCCTTTCGCTCAGCTCGCTCTTGCGTGCTTCGCGCAGCTGCTCGGAGCTGCGGCGCATCAGGTCCATCGGCAGGTAGCGCTCGCCCGCATGCATGAAGCGGATCGCATTTGCCAGGCTGCGGAACGGTGTCGTCTTCAGCACGATTCCCGCAGCGGCCGAGTTCAGAATCTCGTCCGTCATTCGCGCCGTAGGGCTGCTGGTGAGGATGCCGACCGGATGACCCTGGTTCAGCCGCACCATCCGGCGCAGGCCTTGGACGCCGTTCATTCCCGGCATGTTGAGATCGAGCAGCACGACGTCATAGGGCCCGCTCTGCTGTACCTGAAGCACCGCATCGTCCAGGTCGTTCGCCACGGTCACCTGTAATCCCGCAGATGTCGAAAGGAATAGCGCGAGCATGTCCAGAATCATCCGGTGGTCATCGGCAATCAGAACGCGCAGTCTCCTCGTGGACGGATCGGATTCGGTCATCGGATTTTCTCGTTGTGCGAGTAGTTTGTAGGACTGCGTTTAATCTGGAACGGAACGCATATTTGACGCCGGGGACTCCCATTGGTCATTGGCGGATCATTCCGGGAATGGCAGGCGGCCAATGGTTGGCCACGCATAAACTTTCGCGCCGACCTGTGATGCTGTCGGATGAAAGCCACCCCATCGATTGCGCTGCCAATGCCTTCGCTATCAGCGACCGCATCCGTCAGGGCGCCGGAGCCGCCCGTTTTTTCCGCACATAGTCCATCCCGCCCCGAGCGCCGTTCTGGATCGGCGCAGGAAGCCTGGCCCCTTGCCTGCAAGGAGTTTCCGCAACATCAGCGACATGAGGGGGGAAAGGTGAGAGGCTGGACAACGACCCAAGCGGGGCTCGTTACGGCTGCTTCCTTCCGGACCTGACCGGGTTGGCGAGGCGCCTGCCCGCGCCAACCTCTCGAGCGGGGATATAGGTGAAAGGCGGATGCCGTGCAAGGTGGCGTGCGCCGCTTAAAGCAGCCCCGCCATCCGCGCCCCGGTCAGAAGGTCCGGCGCCAGGTGATGCGCCCAGCGGCCCTGGCTTGGAACCAGGTCGGGAACCTGCACCACCACGCAGCCGGCGCGATGGGCGGCCTCGGCCCCGGTCTCGCTGTCCTCGAACACCAGGCAGCGGGCGGGATCCAGGCCGAACAGCCCCGCCGCAAGAAGATAGGGGTCCGGCGCAGGCTTCGGCGCGCGCACGTCGTCCAGGGTCACGACATGGGCGAAGCTCGGGGCGATCCCGGCAATGGCCAGCTTGCGATGCGCGCCCGCGCGGCTGGTGGAGGTCACGATCGCCATGGGCCGCGCCGTCCGCGCCAGAAGCTCCTCGGCCCCCGCCTTCAGCGTCAGGCCCGCATCCACCCCGGCCGCGAAACCCTCGCGCCAGTGGCGGTTGACGGCATCCAGATCGGCCCCGGGCAGTGCCGCGCGGATGATCAGGGCGGCCGTCGGTTCATCCTTGCCGACCAGGGCATGCATGAAGGCCTCGTCAACCGCATGGCCATGCGCGGCAAAGGCCGCCAGCCCGGTGGCCAGCGCGATGCTTTCGGTGTCGATCAGCGTGCCGTCGAGATCGAAGAATACGGCGTCATACATCCCCGGCTCCACATTGGGCGCAGGCGATATAGCCGATCACAGGTGCAGCCGGTAGTGGGTGAAGCCCTCGCCGTCCGCGCCAAGGGCCTGGGGCCGATAATGGGCGATGTCCGCAAGATGCCGCGCCGAACCCTGCCCGGCCGCAAGGATGACCGAGGTGCCCGGCATCGGCAGGAAGCGCCAGTTCCGGGCGGGGGCGGCGCCGACCTCGCCCCTGCTGCGCAGATGGTCGGCCAGCACCGACTGCACCCGCTGTCCCTGCGGCAGGACCGGCACCTGCGCCGCACCCGCTGCCCGGGTCCGATTCGCACGGTGGCTGTTGGTGACCAGGATGAAACGGTCGTCCCCCGCCACGGGGCGGCCCGCATGGCACAGGCCGACGACCCGCCGCGCCGCGGGATCGGCCAGCCGGCCCTGGGCATCAAAGCGCGCGGGCCTGCTCAGGTCGATCGCATAGGAAAGCGCGGGGATCGCCTCGAAGAAGAAGGCCGGGCGGTCAGGGTCATGCAGGGGTGCGTCGACCGAACCGGCGGGCACCTGGTGGAAGATCGAGGCCGAAACCTCCAGCCAGTCGGCGACCTCGGCACCGGAAAGCTCCAGGGCGACCAGCGTGTTGGGGTAGAGGTAAAGCTCGGACAGGTTGCGCATCCGGAAGGGGCCCGGCGCGATGTCGGTGAAATTCCCCGGGCCGGCCCGCCCGCCCGAACGGTATGGCGTGGCCGAGGCCAGGACCGGAACCCCGTCCCAGGCCGTGCCGGCAAGCGCGGCCCGGACATGGGCGGCCTTTGCCTCGGCCATCAGTTCCAGCGCCGCACTCGGGGCGACCGTGGCGAAATGCGTGTGCAGCGGCACCTTGGTCCTGCCCAGCACCTGACGCGACCAGGCCAGCGCGGCGCGGTGATCCGGCCCGATCGCGCGAAGCAGATGCTTCGGCGCGCCCCGCCCGGCGTCCACCACATCCAGCCGCGCCGAGGCACCCTGCACCAGCCAGCGCCGCCCGCCGGAGAGCGACCTGGACAGCACGAGGTCGATCACCCCCAGATGGCTGCCGGAATGGCCCGGCATCACCGCAGGCTTTCCCGCCAGCAGCCCGCGCTCGGGGTCCACGCCCGGCCCCGCCGGAACCGAGGCGCCCGGGAAGGCCAGGTGGCAATGGCCCGCGATCACCGCGTCGATCTCGGGCAGGGCGGCAAGCGCGGTGGCCGCGTTCTCCATCCCGTCCACCGGCTCGACCGGGCCGATGCCGGTATGGGCCAGCGCCACGATCACATCCGCCCCGCTGGCCCGCAGCCGCGGCAGCCAGGCCCGCGCCGCAGCCAGGATGTCGCGCATCCGGATCCGCCCGGCCAGATGGTCGCGGTCCCAGACCTCGATCTGCGGCGGGGCGAAGCCGATCACCCCGATCCGAAGCCGATGCGCCCGCCCCTCGCTGTCCCGGACCACCCGCTTCAGCAGGACATAGGGCGGCACGAAGGTGCGGTCCCGCAACGGGCTTGGTCCAAGTCGGGTCGCGATATTGGCCGAGACGACCGGAAAGCGCGCCTGTGCCAGCGAGGCGGAAAGGAAGGGCAAGCCGTAATTGAATTCGTGGTTGCCCAGCGTCACCGCGTCATAACCCAGGGTGTTGAATGCCGTGATCACCGGATGAGCCCTGCGGCGCCGAGTGCTGCCCGCGACGTAATCGGCCAGGGAATTGCCCTGAAGGAAATCGCCGTTGTCGAACAGGAGGGAGTTTGCCGCGCCCGCCCGCCGCGCCGCGATCTGCCGGGCAATCTCGCTTAGCCCCCGGCCGCGGATCGGGCGGTTGGTGCAGTAATCATAGGGCAGAAGTGTCGCGTGCAGGTCGCTTGTGGCGATCAGGCGCAGATCGATCCTTGCGCCGGCTTGCCGGTCCTGGATCGGAGAGGATGGAAGCAGGTCGGCAAGGGATCGTTGCGGATCACTCGTCAAAGCTGACGCATTAAGCACTGGTTAACGACCCTTCCGGGAAACGGGGCTGCAACACCCGGCAGCACTGGTGAACAACCCTGGCCATTACGCTTCACAATCCTGACGGGTCCGAAGTAGCGCGGAAGTTGTGACAAGGTTAAGGCAAATTGAAGAAATTCACGGCATGGTTGCTTTCAGGATGCAGGTTCTGCCATCACGGCACGGCAATTGACACGCACCAGGCCCATTGGGGCAACAATCCGGGAGAAGGGCCAAAATCATGCGGATTGCCGAAACGGTAACGTTCGGCGGCTCTGCGCTGGATCGCGCCGCCCAGCTTCGCCGCGACCCGCAGGCATTGGCCGCGGCGCTGGAGCGGGGCCGCATCCTGCCGCTCTGGCGCGGCAAGCCGCTGATGCAGGGCGACCAGCCGGGCTGGCTTTCGCCCGGCCATCCGGCCCTTGGCCCGGCCGCGCCGCCGGTCTTCCTGGGGCTGGACGACGGGATCCCGCGCTTTGCCGCCGAACTTTCGGCCTGGACGCCTGCCGCCGACCAGGACAGCGTGCCGCCCGCCTTCTTCGATCCCTCAATCCAGCATCACCCCGACTTGCCGCCGGACTGGGGCTTTGCCGAACTGCGCGGCGTGATGACCCTGCTGTCACCCCGCGCGGCCGAACTGGTGGCCACGGCCAAGGCGCTTCTGCATTGGCACGCGAGCCACCGATTCTGCGCCGCCTGCGGCGCGGCCTCGGATCTGGTGATGGGGGGCTGGCAGCGCACCTGCCCTTCCTGCGGCGCGCATCACTTCCCGCGCACCGATCCGGTGGTGATCATGCTGGTCACGCGCGGCAACTCGGTCCTTCTGGGGCGCGATGCCGGCTGGCCGGACGGGATGTTCTCGCTGCTGGCCGGTTTCGTCGAACCCGGCGAGACGGTCGAGGCCGCCGTCCGCCGCGAGGTGCAGGAGGAGACCGGCATCCTGTGCGGGCCGGTCGGCTATCTCGCCAGCCAGCCCTGGCCCTTCCCCGCCTCGCTGATGATCGGCGCCCGGACCGAGGCGCTGAGCGAGGCCATCACCATCGACCCCGAGGAACTGGAACAGGCCTGCTGGGTCAACCGCGAGGAACTGGTCTCCGCCCTTGCCGGGCTGAATCCGCATATCAAACCGGCGCGGAAAGGGTCGATTGCGCATTTCATCCTGCGGAACTGGCTTGCCGACCGGCTGGATTGACCCGATCCTGCCCCCTGTCCCGCCGGTGAAGGAGCCGAGATGAAACTGACCTCGAAAAGCGACCTCGAAGCGCCGCTCTCCTTTGTCTACGCGACGCTCGCCGACCACGCGGCATGGGAGCGTGCGGCGATCCGCCAGGGGGTCCAGGTGGAACGCCCCGACGATGCCCCGCGCACGGGAATCGGGGCCGCCTGGCGGATTCGCGGCAAGGTGCGGGGCAAACCGCGCCAGATGCTCTTGCGGCTGACCGAGACCACGCCGGACAAGGCGATGGGCTACAGCCTGGACAGTCCTTCGGTCGAAGGCACGGCGCGATTCGAGGTGCTGGCCCTCTCGCCGCGCCGCACCCGGCTGCGGGTGGTGCTGGAGGTCCGGCCCAAGACCCTGGCCGCGCGGCTGTTTCTGAACACCCTGCGCCTGACCCGCCGCCGGGTCGAGGCGAAGTTCGACGCCCGCACCGCCCAGCTGGCCCAGCGCATCGCGGCAGGCTACCAGGACGGCCTCATCCGGGCCGGGCGGATGTGATCAGCCCCGCTCGCGGTCGGCCGGATAGACGCCCAGGATCTTCACCTCCGAGGTGAAGTAGCGCAGTTCCTCCAGCGCCAGGGCGACGTTGGGGTCGTCCGGGTGGCCCTCGATGTCGGCGTAGAACTCGGTCGCGGTGAAGGTGCCGCCGACCATGTAGCTTTCCAGCTTGGTCATGTTCACCCCGTTGGTCGCGAAACCGCCCATCGCCTTGTAAAGCGCGGCCGGAATGTTGCGGACCCGGAAGATGAAGGTGGTGATCATCTTGCCGGTCCCGCGCCGGGTGAAATCGGGCTCGCGCGACATGACCAGGAAACGGGTGGTGTTGTTGGCATGATCCTCGATATGCCGCGCCAGCACTTCCAGCCCGTAGATCGAGGCCGCAAGCTCGCTGGCCAGCGCGCCGCGGCTGCGGTCCCCGGCCTCGGCCACCTCGCGCGCGGCGCGGGCATTGTCGCTGCTGACCTTGCCCCGGATGCCATGCGCCTTCAGGAAACCCGCGCATTGCGGCAGGATCACCACATGGCCATGCGCTTCCTTCACGTCCTCGACCCGCGCGCCGGGGACGCCCAGAAGGTTCACATGCACGCGGACGAAGGCCTCGTCCACGATGTGCAGGCCAGAGCGCGGCAACAGGGAATGGACGTCCGCCACCCGGCCATAGGTCGAATTCTCGACCGCGAGCATGCCCAGGTCGACCTCGCCGCGCGCGACCTTGTCCACCACTTCCTCGAAGGTCGTGCTGGGGACCGGCTCGAAATCCGGGCGGGACTGCCGGCAGGCCTGGTGCGAATAGGCACCCAGTTCGCCCTGGAATGCGATGCGTCCGGTCATCGGCCAACCCCTCCCTGCGCAAGAAATCCGCCCCTTGGGCGCATCATGGCGCGTCTACACCTTGAAACCTGCGGGTGGAAGCGGATAGATACCGCGCGGAACGAAGACCCCGGATAGGTGAACCATGTTCGACACGATGACGATGACCAAGGCTGTGGGCGCGGTTTGCGGCTCGCTCCTTGTCCTCATGCTGGCGGGCTGGGCCGCCGACGGGCTTTACACGGTGGGCGGCACCGGCCATGGCGCCGAGGGTGAGCTGACCCAGGCCTACACGATCGACACCGGCGCCGGGGAAGCCCCGGCCGAGGGCGACGCGGCGGCGGCGGCGGAAACCGTGGACGTGGCGGCGCTGATGGCCTCGGCCGATGCCGCGGCGGGCGAGAAGGTGTTCAAGAAGTGCGGCTCCTGCCACAAGATGGACGGCAGCAACGCCGTCGGTCCGCACCTGAACGGCGTCGTCGGGCGCAACCACGCCTCGGTGGAAGGCTTCGCCTATTCCGACGCGATGGCCGCGCATTCGTCCGAACCCTGGACGCCCGAGGCCCTGTTCGCCTTCCTCGAGAACCCGAAGAGCGCGATGCCGGGCACCAAGATGTCCTTCGCCGGCCTGCCGAAGCCCGAGGATCGCGCCAACGTCATCGCCTATCTGGCCGCCAATCCCTGATCGGCCAGGATCCTTCTGTCAGCGGGGGCCCGTCGCGGCCCCCGTCTGCATTTCAGAAGTCGACCGCAAGGCCCTTCTTCTCCCAATCCCCATAGCGTACCGGCTCGGGCCCGTCGCGACCGCCGAGTTCGGGCGGCAGCGGGGCCCTGGCTTCGGCTGCCTTGCGGCGGGCCTCGGCCTCGGCAAGGGCGCGTTGCGCGGCGGGGGGCAGGTCGTCCTGATCCATGGTGCTTTCCTTGCGCCGCTTCCTTGTGCGGCGGTCCTTTGCTGATATACGCGCCGGGAAGGCGACAACAAGGGGTGGGCCGATGGCCGAAGGCGTCGCGGCACGCGCCGCAGCAGCGGAAATCCTGGGCGGCATCCTTGGCGAGGGCCGGATGCTGGAGGATGTCTCGGCCCCGGACCTGACCCCGGCGGACAGGGCGCGGGCGCTGCGGCTGGCCGGCACTGTCCTGCGGCATCTGGAACCCGCCGACCGCGTGCTGGACCGGCATCTGCGCAAGGCCCCGCCGCTTGCCGTGCGCAATGTCCTGCGGCTGGCGGTGGTGGAGCGGGCCCTGGGCGCGCCCGCGCATGGCGTGGTGAATGCCGCCGTCGAGATCATGCGCCAGCGCAAGCGCACCGCCCATTTCGCCGGGCTGGTGAACGCGGTCCTGCGCGCCCTGCCCGAGGGCGACCCCTTCAAGGGCCAGCCGCCGCAGCGCCTGCCGCGCTGGCTGCGCCAGCCGCTGGTCCATGCCCATGGCCGCGAGGTCGTCACCGCGATCGAGGCGGTGCAGGCGCAAGAGCCGCCACTGGACCTGACGCTGCGCCCCGGCTTCCCCGCCCCCGAAGGAGAGGTCCTGCCCACCGGCAGCCTGCGCCTGCACGGGCCGGCCCAGGTCTCGGCCCTGCCGGGCTATGAGGCGGGCGGCTGGTGGGTGCAGGACGCGGCCGCCGCCATGCCCGCGCGGCTGCTGGCAGCGCGGGCCGGAGAGCATGTGCTGGACCTTTGCGCCGCGCCGGGGGGCAAGACGCTGCAACTCGCCGCCGCAGGGGCGGACGTCACGGCACTGGACATCTCGGCCCCGCGCATGGCCCGGGTCGAGGCGAATCTGAAGCGCACCGGGCTGGCGGCGCGGACCATCACCGCCGACGCCCTGCACTGGCAGCCCGAGGGCCGGTTTGACGCGATCCTGCTCGACGCGCCCTGCTCGGCCAGCGGCACTATCCGGCGGCACCCGGACCTGCCCTTCGTCAAGGACGGCAGCGACCTGCCCGCGCTGGTCGCGCTGCAGGCAAAGCTCCTGGACCGGGCGCTTGGCTGGCTGAAGCCGGGCGGGCGGCTGGTGTTTGCCACCTGCTCGCTCCTGCCCGAGGAGGGCGAGGACCAGATCGCCGCCGCGCTGGCGCGCATCCCCGGCCTGACGGTGGAGCGGGCCGACCTGCCCGGCATTCCCGCGGATTGGTGGACCCCCGCCGGCGGCCTCCGCCTGCGGCCGGACTACTGGGCCGAGCGCGGCGGAATGGACGGGTTTTATCTGGCGCGGCTGCGACATGCGTAGGGTGCGCTACGGCACACCATTCCACCCGGCCGAAGGTGCGCTGTAGCGCACCCTACGCGGGTTCCACCTCTGCCGACCAATGCGCGCCGGAAGGGCCGACGAGAAAACCGTCGGACAACCGGCCACCCGGCACCATCGGGCGCAGCATCGCCTCCAGCCCGGCGCCGTCGATCCGGCCCGCCAGCCTGTCGGCATAGCCCGCGCAGATCGCCCGGAAGCCCTGCGACTGTGGCGAGAGGCGCAGCGCGGCGACCCCGGCCTCTTCCAGCGCCTCGACCTGATGCGCCATGCTGGCCGTCGACTGGCTGAGCGTCTGCACCCCGTTCACCGCCAGGAAGGGCTGGCCGTCCAGCGTTTCCACGTCGCGGCCGTCCGGATCCTGATCGCAGACGAACTGGCAGCTGTCCTTGGCCCGGTCATGCAGCCGCGCATGGTAGCAGCGCCCCGAGATCGCCAGCGGCAGGCGGCCATGGCCCCAGACCTCCACCGGCACCCCCTCCTCGCGTCCCAGCCGCGCCAGCACGGCGATCGAGGCCAGGGTCAGCTCCGGCGGCAGGCAGATGCGCCGCGCGCCGCGCCGGATCAGCCAGCGCAGCGTGCCTTCGTTGTAGATGTTGACCAGCGGGCCGACCCAGAACGGCTGGCCCTCGGGCACATGCGCCAGCGCGGTCAGGTCGTTGACCTCGACCGGCAGGCCCAGGTCCTGCAATTCGGCCGTAAGCTTGCGCTCGCGCTTTAGGGTGACCAGCGCCAGCGAGGTGATCGCCACCTCTTTGCCGCCCGCAACCAGCGCCTCGATCGCGCCCGGGATCTCGCCCTGCCAGAACGGCAGGCGTTTCGAGCACACCAGTTCGCCCAGCACGACGCGCGACACCGGCGCGCCCGAAAGCTCGCGGTAGAAGCCACGCACGGTCTCGGCGGGCCAGAAGAAGAAGTTCGGGCCGACGGTCAGGTCCATGGTCATCTCCAGGTCTTGGCATAGGCGCCGGCGGTGGCCGCCTGGCCCTCGGTCAGGCGGGCGAGCGCGCTTTCCGGCAGGGGCAGGCCCGCCGCCTGCGCCTCGACCGCGGCGCGGAAGGCGCGGACCACCTGGGCGACATAGGCGCGGCTGCGCTGCCGCCCCTCGATCTTCAGGGCCGAGACGCCCGCCTTCGCCAGCTTCGGGATCAGATGGGTCGCATCCAGCGAGACCGGGTCCTCGAAGATATGCCCGGTCTGCTCGCCCGAGGTGAAGCAGCCCTTGCACAGGGTCGGATAGGGGGCGGGGGCGGATTTCGGCGTGCGGTGGATGGTAAAGCCCCCCAGCCGCGCGGCAAGATCGCCGCCCTCCTCGGCATAGGCGACATGGCTGGCGGGGGAACAGACGCCATTCATGTTCGGCGACTGGCCGGTGGCGTAGGACGACAGCGAACACCGCCCCTCGGCCATGACGCAGAGGCCGCCGAAGACGAAGACCTCGGTCTCGACGTCGATCTCGCGGTTGATCGCGGCGATTTCGTCGACAGTCAGCACGCGCGGCAGAACGACGCGCCGGACGCCGAAGGCGCTGGCATAAAGGTTGATCGCATCCGGATTGGCCGCCGCCGCCTGCACCGAGAGATGCCGGCGCAGCTTCGGGTGACGCTCGGCGGCATGGGCCAGAAGGCCGATGTCGGCCAGGATCACCGCATCCGCCCCCGCCGCCTCGGCATTGGCCAGGGCGCGGTGCCACAGGGGTTCGGCCCCGGCGCGGGGAAAGGTGTTGATCGCGACCAGCACCTTGGCGCCCCGCGCATGGGCAAAGCCCACCGCCTCGGCCAGTTCCTCGGGCGAGAAGTTCAGGCCCGGAAAGTTGCGGGCGTTGGTCTCGTCGGCAAAGCCGCAATAGACCGCATGGGCCCCGGCCTCGACCGCGGCGCGCAGCGCGGCCGGCGTGCCGGCGGGGCAGACGAGTTCCATCATGGCATTCCCTCGATTCGGTGCAGGTGCAGTCCCGTGACGCGCTCGGCCCCGGCAAGGACCCGGCGCAGCGGCCGGGCAAAGGGACCGGAGAGCGCGGCCAGTTCTTCGGTCAGGTCCAGCTCCGCATCGTCCATCGCATTGCGCAGGGCGAGGACGGCGGCCGTATCGCCCTCGACCGTCAGATCGCGCGAGAAGAACAGGGCATCGCCATCCTCGGCCCCGTGCATCATCGCAAGGAAGGCCGAGAGCGTCCCGGCGATCCGCGCGTCATGCGCGGGCGCGCGTGCGCGCGAGTGGGCGGTCATGGTCGCGTCCTGCGGCTGCAAAAGCAGCACCCAGGGCAGGTCCACGGGGTCGATCAGGAAGCGGCGGGCGGCATGGTCGCCCAACCGGCGCAACATCGCGGGATGGGCATCCGAGAGGCGGCGCGTGAGGCGGCCCAGCAGCAGGTTCAGCGGCGGCAGCGGCAGGGGCCGGGCGGCAAGGCCGAGGGCACGCGGCAGGCGCGGCAGGGTGGGGGACATCGGGCGATCCTTGGTCGGTTGCCCTGTCATAGGCGAAGGAAGCCGCGCGGTGATTGATCTTAGTCAAGTCGCCGCGTCGCGCTTCGCGGTATCCGCATCGGCCAAAGGACCCGTCCCGCCATGCGCAGCCTGCCCGTCTTTTCCGATCTCCGCGCCTTCCTCGCCCATGCCGAGGCGGCGGGCGACCTGGCGCGCGTGGCGGCCCCGGTGGACCTGCGGCACGAGATGACCGCCGTCCAGCTTGCCGCCCTGCGCGCGGGCGGCCCGATCCTGCGCTTCGACGCCGCGACAAGCGACGGCAAGCGCGCCGCGATGCCGGTCGTCGCCAACCTTTTCGGCACGCCCGCCCGGGTGGCGGCGGGCCTTGGCCTGCAACTCGACGAGGTTCCGGCCTTCGGCGATTTCCTTGCCGCCCTGCGCAGCCCCGCCCCGGTGGAAGGCATGCGCGACGCCCTGTCGCGCTGGCCGGTCCTGCGGGCCGCGCTGCAGGGGCGCCCGAAACTCCTGCGCCATGCGGTGGCGCAGGAACAGTCTGCACCATTGGATCTGTCCCTGGTCCCGGTGCAGACTCCCTGGCCCGGGGATGCCGGGCCACTCGTCACCTGGCCTGTCGTCGTGACCCGCCCACATGGGTCCGAGGCAGGCCAGGTGGCACGCTACAACCTGGGCGTCTACCGGGCGCAGGTGCTTGGACCGGACCGGCTGATCCTGCGCTGGCTTGCCCATCGCGGCGGCGCGGCGCATCATCGCGGCTGGCTGCGCGCGAACGAGCCGATGCCCGTCGCCATCGCGCTGGGGGCCGATCCGGCGACGCTCCTTTCCGCCGCCCTGCCCCTGCCCGAGACCGTTTCCGAGATGGCCTTCTCCGGCGTGTTGCGCGGTGCCCGGGCCGAGATCGTGCCGGCCAGGACGGTGCCCCTTCTCGTCCCCGCCAATGCCGAGATCATCCTGGAGGGCTGGGTCCACCCCGGCGAGACCGCGCCCGAAGGCCCGTTCGGCGACCACACCGGCTATTACAACTCGGTCGAGCCCTTTCCGGTGATGCGCCTCTCCGCCATCACCCACCGCCGCGACCCGCTTTACCTGACCACCGTCACCGGCCGCCCGCCGGACGAGCCCTCGGTCATCGGCGAGGTGTTCAACACCCTCGCCCTGCCGGTGATCCGCGCCCAGATCCCCGAGGTCACCGACCTCTGGCTGCCCCCCGCCGCCTGTTCCTACCGCATGGCCGTGGTGCAGATCGACAAGCGTTACCCCGGCCAGGCGCGGCGGGTGATGCTGGCGCTCTGGGGGATGCTGGCGCAATTCAGTTATACCAAGACCATCGTCGTCGTGGACCGCGACATCGACCCGCGCAGCTGGGACGACATCGCCTGGGCCATGGCCACGCGGATGGATCCGGCACGCGACGTGATGGTGCTGGACGGCACGCCGATGGACTATCTCGACTTCGCCTCCCCGCGCGAGGGGCTGGCGGGCAAGCTCGGGATCGACGCGACCACCAAGATCGGGGCCGAAACGACGCGGGAGTGGGGGCGCCTCATGGCCCTGGACCCCGCGCATGAGGCACGCGCGACCGAGCTTCTGCGCGGGGTCATCCGATGACGGCGCGGGTCATCCTTGGCGTCTCGGGCGCCTCCGGCGCGGCCCTGGCGCTGGACTGCGCGCGGGCCTTGCGCGCAGCGGGCGCGACGGTGGAACTGGTCCTCTCCGCCATGGCCGAGCGCACGCTGACGCTGGAGATCGGCCCCGGCGCGCGGGACGAACTGGTCAGCCTCGCCGAACGCCAGCACCCGGTGATCGACCTTGGCGCGGCCATCGCCTCGGGCTCCTTCCCGGTCCACGGCATGATCGTCGCCCCCTGCTCGATGCGCAGCCTGGCCGCCATCGCGCATGGGCTGGACGACAACCTTCTCACCCGCGCCGCATCCGTCCAGCTCAAGGAGCGCCGCCCGCTGGTGCTGCTGGCGCGCGAGGCCCCGCTGACGCTGGCGCATCTGCGCAACATGACCGCCGTGACCGAGATGGGGGCCGTGGTGATGCCCCCGGTCCCGGCCTTCTACCTGCGGCCCGAGACGACGGCCCAGATCACCGCCCAGGTCGCCGCGCGGGCGGTCGACCTTCTGCGCATCGCAACCCCCCAGGCGCGCGCCTGGAACCCGGACGAAGGACAACTGCCATGACCGAACTCTCTCCCTCTGCCATCGTCGGCGACATCGCCGGAACCCTGCCCGGCGCCGCCGAGGTCTTCCGCCGCAACGGCATCAGCTTCTGCTGCGGCGGCACGCTGTCGCTGTCCGAGGCGGCGGCGAAGCAGGGCCTCGCCGTGGAGGCCGTGCTGGACGAGTTGCGCGCGCTGGCGGCCGGCGCGGGCCACGACGCCCCGGCCGAAACCCTGCCGCTGATCGACCATATCCTTACCCGCTACCATGAAACCCACCGGACCGAGATGGACTGGCTGATCCCGCTGGCGCAGAAGGTGGAAACCGTCCACGGCGACCATGACGAGGCGCCCCTCGGCCTGACCCAGGCGCTGATCGACCTGCAGGACGAGCTGGAAAGCCATATGGCAAAGGAAGAGCAGGTCCTGTTCCCGATGATGCGGCAGGGCGGGCATCCGATGATCGTCCACCCGATCGGCGCGATGCGGCACGAACATGATCATGCCGCCGAACTCCTGAGCCGGGTCGAGCATGTGACCAACGGCCTCAACCTGCCCGAGGGGGCCTGTCGCTCCTGGACCGCGCTTTACACCGGGCTGGCCAAGTTTTCCGAGGATCTGGTGACGCATATGCATCTGGAAAACACCGTCCTCTTCCCGCGCTTCGAGACCGCTGCCTGACGGTGGCCGGGCTCTGGCGCGCGCCGCACCTGCCGCTGTTCCTGCTGGCGGCGGTCTGGGCGGCGCTGGTGCCGCTGGTCTGGCTTGCGCCCCGGGCCTGCGATCCCCTGGCCTGGCACCGGCAAGAGCTGGTGCTGGGCTTCGCGGGCGCGGCGATGGGGGGCTATCTTCTGTCCGCCCTGCCGCACTGGCTGAAACAGGCCGGCGGGGCGGGCGGCGTTCCGCCGCGCGCCACCGTGCTTCTGGTGCTGGCATGGCTTGCCGGACGGCTGGCGGGCGGGGCCTGCCTGCCGGACGGGCTGGCGCTCGCCGGGCAGGCGCTTTACCCCGTCGGCCTGGCGTTTTGCCTGGTGGTTCCGGTGGCGCGCACGGCGGCATGGTCCCGCTTGCCGATCGCGCTGGCGCCGCTCGGCCTCGTGCTGGTCGCTCTCCGCCTGCGGCTTGACGGCGACGGGCTGACCGCCGTCCTTGCCATGGCCCTTCTCGTCGCGCTGGTCGGGGGGCGGATCGTGCCGGCCTTCCTCGCCGCCCGCGCCGGGTCCCGCGCCGCGCGCCCGGCGATGCCGCGCGGCGGGCGGCTGGCGGATCTGGTCACGGCCCTCGCGCTGGCGCTGCACCTTGGCGGCGCGCCCGAGGTCTGGACCGGCGCCATCCTCCTGACGGCCGCGCTGGCCCAGGCCCTGCGGATGCTGCGCTGGTCCCTGGCCCCGGCCCTGCGCCACCGGCAGGGCGACCTCCTTCTCCTGCTGGTGGCCTGGCTCTGGCTGCCGCTGGGCCTTGCCCTGGTCGGTGCGGCGCTTGCCGGCCTTTCGCCCCCGCCCCTCCCCGCCGCCCTGCACGCCCTGACGATGGGGCTGATGGGCGGCATGATCCTTGCGGTCATGGCCCGGTCCTGGATGATCCGCGCGCCGGGACGGCTGCAGGTCGGGCGGGTCACGGCAGCGGCTTTCCTTCTGGTGCAGCTTGCCGCCGCCCTTCGGCTTGCCCTGCCCGATCCGCTGCTTCCGCTGCTGGCCTGGAGCGCGGGCTGGACCCTTGCCAGCCTGGAGAGCATCCGCGCCGCCCGCCGCCCGGTGCCGCATCCGGTGCTCAGCGCGCGGCGCAGCCTGACGGGCACGGCGCCGCCTTCCTGATCCCCCGCGACAGCAAAGCGGCTTTCGCTGCGGCGCCAGATGGTCCAAAGAGGCGATCAGGGAATTCCGGTAACGGGCGGCTGCTGATGAAATCCGAACACATTGCCCTTGCGCGGCGGTCGCTGCTTCTGGCGGCGGCTCCGGAATCCGTGGCCCGGGCGGTGCTGGAAACCGCCCGCTTGCGCAACTTCGCGCGGGGCGAGACCATCTTCCTGCAGGGCGAGCGGGCCAGCGCGATCTATATCGTCGCGGATGGCTGGGTAAAGCTGTACCGGATCGCGCCCTCGGGGGCCGAGGCGGTGGTGGGGGTCTTCACCAAGGGCGCGAGCTTCGGCGAGGCGGTGGCCTTCCGGCACGACACCTACCCGGTCGCGGCCGAGGCGGTGACCGACACCAGCCTGATCCGGATCGAGGCCGACGCCTTCCTGCGCCAGATCCGCGAGAATCCCGAGGTGGCGATCTCGATCCTGTCGGCGACCTATGCCCACCTGCACAACCTTGTGGCCCAGGTCGAGGCCCTGAAGGCGCAGACCGGGGCGCAGCGGGTGGCGGAATTCCTGCTGGAACTGGCCCCCTGCCCGGATGGGGCCTGCGAGGTGACGCTGCCCTATGACAAGGTCCTGATCGCGGGCCGCCTGGGAATGAAGCCGGAGAGCCTGAGCCGGGCCTTCGCGCGGCTGAAGGAGCAGGGGGTGACGATCCGGCAGAATCTGGCCTCGATCGAGGATGTGGCGGCGCTGCGCGACTATGTCGAGGAGGACCCGGCGCGGGCCTGGTCGAAGGGCTGAGGCGGGCTGTCCAGCGTGGACAGTTTCGCGAGGCAAGTCTTTTCAACGGGTTGGTCGCCGGCATTTACCGGACGTTAACACCTCAGGCCGCAAGCGCCAGCACGGCGAAGGTCAGCATGAGGAGCGCGAGGCCGAGGTCGAAGCCGCGCAGCCAGCCGGGGGCCACGGCGAGGCCGAGGTAGTCGCGCAGGATCACATGCGCCTTCAGGCCGGCGAGCAGCAGCACCGGCAGCACCAGCGCCGCGCCGCCGAGGCCCGAGGCCGCGAAGGCGGTGGAGGCGGCGGAAAGGGCGATCAGCCAGGCCCAGGCTTTGGTCACCCGGCTCATAGCAGGTAGACCACGGGAAAGAGGAGGACCCAGACCAGGTCCACCATGTGCCAGAAGGCGGCCCCGGTCTCGACCGCCTTCGGGGTGCCAAGCCAGCCGACGACGGCCAGAAGCACCATCCCCGCCAGCACATGCGCGGCGTGGAACCCGGTCAAAAGGAAGCTGAAGGTGTAGAAGGCATGGGTCTCGGTCCCGATGCCTTGCGCGAAGAGGTCGGCATATTCGCTGCCCTTCAGCACCAGGAATACCGCGCCGAGAAGAATCGCCGGGACCAGCAGCAGGCGCAGGCGGCGGATCTGCCCGGCCTCGGCGGCGCGGGTGGCGAGGGCGGCCAGCCAGCCGGAGGTGACGAGGACGATGGTGTTGGCCGCCGCTCCGGTGCGGTGCAGATGGGCCTGCGCCTCGGCGAAACCCTGCGGGTCGGTCAGGCGGACCGATAGGAAGGCCAAGAGGCCCGCGCCGAAGACGGCGATCTCGGAGAGAATCAGCACCCACATCAGAAGCTCGCCGGGGAGCTGGCCGGGCGGGTGCTCGTCGTGCGACTTCGTATGCTCCTCGCGGGGGGACGGCTTGTCGTGCGGCTTCGTTGCCTCCTCGCGGGCGGACGGCTCGTCGTGCGACTTCGTCGCCTCCTCGCGGGTGGGGACGGTCTGCGACGAGGCACGAAGTGACCGAGGAGCGCCGCTCATCCGGTTACCAGTTGCCGGTAGATCTGCGGCAGCGCCTGGGTCAGTTTCTCGGGATGCGGGATCAGCGCGAAGGCCCCCTGGCCGAAGAGACGGGGAAACCAGGACTTGCCGTCGCGGTCCACGGTGATCCCGAAGACGGCGTGACCGGCGCGGCGGGCCTCCTGGACGGCCATGCGGCTGTCCTCGATCCCGTGGCGGCCTTCGTAATGGTCAAGGTCGTTGGGCTTGCCGTCGGTGATGACCAGCAGGAGCCGCCGCTTGCGCGATTCTTTCGCAAGCAGCGCCGAGGTATGCCGGATCGCGGCGCCAAGGCGGGTGTAATGGCCGGGCTTCAGCGCGGCGATGCGACTTTCGACCGCCTCGGCCATCGGCTCGGCGAAGCCCTTCACCTCTTGCACGAAGACGCGGTTGCGCTTCAGCGAGGAGAAGGCATGGATCGCGAAGCTGTCGCCGCAGGCGTGAAGGCCCCAGGACAGGGCGGCCAGCGCCTCGCGTTCGATGTCGATGACGCTGCGCCCGTCATGGCCATGGCCGGGAATCGCGCTTTCGGTCGAGCGCGAGACGTCCAGCAGGATCGAGACCGCGAGGTCGCGGCGTTCGGGGCGGGTCTGGCGCCAGATCCGGTCGGTGCTTTCGCCGGTGGAAAGCAGGTCGACGCGGGCGCGGACCGCGCGTTCGGTATCTAGCACGTCGCCGTCCGGGTGGCCGGGGGTCGAGACCAGGCTGGGGCGCAGGGCCTCGAACTGGCGGCGGACGGCGCGGATGCGCGCCGCGGCGCGGGGGTCGGCGCGGAAGGCGGGGATCGCTTCGCCGGCTTCGGCCCGGGAATGCAGGACGCAGGCGTGGCTGGCGAGATAGCTGTTCGTGCGCACGTCCCATTCGGGATAGGTGAAGCGGCCGGAAATCTGTTCGCGGTCCACATCCTCGGGCGCGAGATCGAGATGGAGTTTCAGCCGCGTGGCCGGGGCCTTGGAGACCTGGGCAAGGCCGATCTCGTCCTGGTCGTCGGCGGCCTTCCTTGCGGTATCCTCGTCGTCATCCTCGACCCGGCGGTTGAGGTTGAGGAATTCGGTCATCGACAGGATGGCTTCGAACTTGTGCAGGATGAAGCTGTCATTGCGGTCGGCCTGGTCGGCCTTGCGGCGGCGGGCCTTGCGGGCGGTCTTTTCCTCGGCCGCCTCCTCGGGCGAGCCTTCGGTCTGGCGGTTCTCGACGGCGGTGGCCTCGGAGCGCGACAGCGGGCGCAGGTCGGGCCAGAGCGCCACCGGGCGGAAGGAACGATAGCCGCGCGGGGCCTTTGCGGGCAGCGGCGGCAGGTCGATGGTCTCGCCCAGGGCGGCGCGGACCCGGGCCTCGACGGCGGCCTCGACCGGGGGAAGCGGCGCGGTGCGGCGGAACAGGAGCGTCGCCGCGCAGAGGTCGGCGTGCAGCCGGGCGAAACCGGGGGCGAGGCGCAGGGCTTCGGCGGTCATCGCCCGGGCGGTCTCGATCGCGGCAAGGTCGGCCTGCAGGGGGTCGGAGAGCGCGGCCGGGGCCTGATCCTTCAGCGCCACCGCGGCGGCGGCAAGCCAGAGGTAAAGCGCGGCATTGGCCTCGGGCGCGGGAAAGGTGGCGAGCGATTCGGGCAGGCGCAGGGTGGCGCCGTCGAAGCTGGCGCGGGGCGCGGTCTCGGCCCAGGTGCCAAGGCGGCGCAGGAAGGAGAGCCGGTGGTGCGAGGTCTCCTCGGCCACCGGCTTGATTTCCACGGCGGCGTCGCCGCCAAGGCCGTGGAACAGGACTGCCAACCGTCCGCCTACCTGTGAGAGCAGGACACGGGCTCCATCGTGGACGGGATCAGCGTCCAGACGGCTGGCAAAGGCGTGCCACAGTTTCCCGACGGATTCCTCGGGTTCCCATGGCTCGAAGTCGATCCGTGACATGGCCGGCCTCACCCGAATACGGCGGTCACGAGATCGCGGAGCCCGGCCTTGACATCCGGGTCGTCGGTCAGGGGTTCGATCATCGCGGCGCGGATGGCGCGGTCGATGGGCATCCCCCCGGCGATGAGCTGGGCGGTATAGACGACGAGGCGGGTGGAGACGCCTTCCTCGAGATCCTGGCCCTTCATCGCGCGCAGCTTGCCCGCAAGGCGCACCAGGGGGGCGACGCGATCCTCGGCCAGGCCGGATTCGCGGGCGACGACGGGGATCTCGTGTTCGGGTTTCGGGAAGGTGAATTCCAGCGACACGAACCGCTGCCGGGTCGAGGGTTTCAGGGTCTTGAGGATGTTCTGGTAGCCGGGGTTGTAGGAGGCGACCAGAAGGAAGTCGGGATGGGCTTCCAGTTCCTCGCCGGTGCGGTCGATCGGCAGGATGCGGCGGTCGTCGGTGAGGGGGTGCAGGACGACGGTGACGTCCTTGCGGGCCTCGACGACCTCGTCGAGATAGCAGATCGCGCCTTCGCGGACGGCGCGGGTCAGGGGGCCGTCGGCCCAGGAGGTCTCGCCGCCCTTCAGCAGCCAGCGGCCGATCAGGTCGGCGGCGGAGAGGTCGTCATGGCAGGCGACGGTGTAAAGCGGGCGGCCCAGTTTCGCCGCCATATGGGCGACGAAGCGCGTCTTGCCACAGCCGGTCGGGCCTTTCAGCAGGACCGGCAGCTTGCGGGCGGCGGCGGCCTGGAAGACTTGGACCTCATCCCCTTGCGGGAGGTAGAAGGGGGCGTTCGCCGCCCCCATCAGGTTTCCGTCCATGGTCGTTACTCCGCAGCCACATGGTCGGGGTCATGCTCGAGACGACCGCTTTCCAGCGGGCCGGGCGTCACCACCTCGCGCCGCGGGAAGGCGACGGAGTAGATGAACAGCAGCGCGCCCAGGACCACGGCCACGCCCGAACCGAAGCGCATGGCGTAGAAGATCCAGAGCTGGTCCTGCACGTCCATGAAGTACTCGCCGTTGACCCGCTGGAGGTGCGTCTGCACCGTGCCGGCGAAGGTCAGCGTGAAGGTCATGAACACCACGCCGCCGGACATCAGCCAGAACGAGGCCATGTTCAGCACCTGGTTGAAGGGGTCGCGGCCCCGCAGGTGCGGCATCGCATAGGTGATGATCGCCAGGTTGAGGCAGACATAGGCGCCGTAGAAGGCCAGGTGGCCGTGGGCGGCGGTGATCTGCGTGCCGTGGGTATAGTAGTTCACCCCGTGCAGCGTGTGCAGGAAGCCCCAGACGCCGGCGCCGAAGAAGGCGAGCGTCGCGCAGCCGAGCGACCACAGCAGGGCGGCCTTGTTCGGGTGGTCGCGGCGGCCTTTCCAGACCATGACGAAGGCGAAGCTCATCATGGTGAAGAAGGGCACGACCTCGAAGCTGGAGAAGATCGAGCCGATCCACTGCCAGTACCCCGGGGTGCCGATCCAGAAGTAGTGGTGCCCCGTCCCCAGGATCCCCGAGAACAGCGCCAGGGCGGCGATGACGTAGAGCCATTTCTCGACGACCTCGCGGTCCACGCCCGTCAGCTTGAGCATCAGGAAGGCGAGGATCGAGGCCATCACCAGTTCCCAGGTGCCTTCGACCCAGAGGTGGACGACATACCACCAGTACATCTTGTCGAGGGCCAGGTTGCCGGGGTTGTAGAAGGCGAACAGGAACAGCAGCGCCAGCGCCCAGAGGCCGAGGAGCAGGATGTTGGTGATCGCGGTCTTCTTGCCGGCCAGCACCGTCATGGTGATGTTGTAAAGGAAGATCAGCGCGGCGACGACGATGCCGACCTTCACCCAGCGCGGCTGTTCAAGGAACTCGCGCCCCTCGTTGCCCATGAGCCAGCTGCCGTCGAACAGGTTGAACAGATAGGTCACCACGACCCCGGCGGTGCCGAGGACGAAGATCGCCAGCTGCAGCCAGGCCAGCATCGGCGAGTGAATCTCGCGCTCCGATTCCTCGGGCACGAGGTAGTAGGCCGCCCCGAAGAAGCCGAGCAGCAGCCAGACCACCAGGCTGTTGGTGTGCAGCATCCGCCCGATGTTGAAGGGCATGATGTCCGAGAGGAAGTTCGGGCTGACATAGGTCCAGCCCAGGATCAGGCCCATCGAGACCTGCACGGCGAAGAGCGCCAGCGCGACGGCGAAGTAGCCGAGCGCGATTTTCTGCGTCTGGTATTTCATGGTTTCACTCCTCAGCCCGCGTCATTCGGGGGCCAGTCCTGCGCCCGGATCGTGTTGGTCCAGAGCAGGAAGTCGGCGAGATTCTGGTATTCGGCGTCGGTCAGGCCGAAGTTCGGCATCTGACGGCGACCCTCAATCCCCGAGGGCATGGCGTCCATCCAGGTCTTCAGCGCCTCGAAGGCACCCTGGTTGTCGCCCGGCGCGACGCCCCAGCGGGTCATCACGTTGGCCAGTTCGGGCGCGTAGTAGGCGCCTTCGCCAAGGATCGTGTGGCAGTTCACGCAGGAATGTTTTTCCCACAGGTGTTTGCCGGCCACGACACTTTCGGTCAGCGTGGCTTTGTCGGTCGAAGTGGTGGTGATGTAGTAGTGTGAATGGACCGTGAGGCCCACGAAGATCAGGATGAAGAACAGGGAACCGCCGTAGAAGATGTTGCGGGCCATGCTCTTGGTCATGACTTCGCGCATGGCGGAATCCTTCCCGAGAAGCTTACAGGTGACGCGTGTGTGGGACATTGGTTAAGCAGCGGCCTTGACCGAAGTCAACCACCGGGTGCGACATTCAGGCCGGTGAAGTCTTTGTCGCATCGAATAAAACCGGCGCGCTATGAACGCCGGTTTCAGGGTTGTCAAGCCAGCGCCTCAAGCCGCGCGCCGGGAAACGGGCCCAGCGCCGCCACGATCTGCGGGCTGTCCATGAGGCAGAAGGCGGTGGAAAGCGCATCGGCCAGCGCGGCCGATTCCGCGCTGACGCTGACCGTCTGCCAGCGCGGGCGCTGCCCCGTCGGACCCAGGATATGCGGCTGGCCGTTCACCAGCGTCCCGCGCGGCGAGGAGGTGGAGAGCGCCCGGTTCGTCAGATGGCTTTCGGCGAGGACCTCGCTCTCCGGCGTCTCGATCCGGGCGATCCAGGGGCCTTGCGGACCCTGCCCCAGCGCGGCGATCTCTCCCATGTCGACCAGCGCGTCGGTAAAGCCCTCGCGCCGCAAAAGGGCCGCGATCCTGTCGGCGGCCCAGCCCTGGGCGATACCGTTCAGGGTCAGCGCCTGGCCATGCTCCAGCCGGATCTCGGTCTCGTCAAGCCGGACGCGATCCCAGCCGATCAGCTTGCGCGCGGCCCGGGCGTCGCCCCCTTCGGCGAGGGCCTGCCAGAGCGGCTGCACCGTCGGGTCGAAGGCGCCCCCGGTCGCGGCATGGACCTCTCCGGCCAGCTGCAGCAGGGAAACCAGGTCGGGCGCAGGCCAGGCGAGACGGCCGTCGCGGTTGAGCCGGGTCAGCGCCGAATCGCGGTGCAGCGAGGCGAGCTGCTCGATCCGCTCGATCTCGGCCCCGACCCGGGCAAAGGTCTGGCGGGTGTGGTGCGGATCCGCCCCGACAAGGCGCAGGGAAAGCGCGGTGCCAAGGCCGCGGCCCTGCCAGTCGGTGACAGTCTGCGCATGGCCGGGCATGGGCACAAGGGCCGCGGCCGTGATACAGAGGAAGCGACGGCGGTTCATGCGGGGGGTCTCCCTGCCGGTTTGCGGGGCTGGCGCGGCCCCCAGAACACCTGCCAGAGCGCGATGACGTACAGCAGGAAGGCCAAGAGCCAGAGCGCACCGGCGGCCAGGATGGCCGGCGTGTAAAGCCAGGGGAGCGCCGAGCCGGCGAAGCGCGCCAGCGCGGCCAGCGGCACCAGCGCATAGGCCAGCGCCACCGGGCCGGGGGCGACAAGCGCGCGTCCGGTATGGCCCAGCGAGGCGCGGGACATGACCGCCAGCGTCATCCCGCCGACCCCGCCGATGCCCAGAAGATGCAGGGCTGCGATCTCGGAGCCCTGGCCGAGGTTCGCCAGCCCCAGCGCGACGAGCCCGGCCGCGTTGATCGCATAGGACAGGTGCAGCGACCACAGGATCGGCTTGTCCCGGGTCCAGAGCCCGCGCCAGAGCACGACCCGGACCAGCCCGGCCGCCCCCGCGACCAGCGCGAGGAGGCCGAGAAGCGAAGCGGGCAAGCCCAGCAGATAGCCCAGCGGCAGCGAGATGGCGGCGGCGATCGAGAAGCCGGCCAGCGGCATCGGGTTCCAGGGCAGGCGGTCCTCGCGTCCGGACTGGACCATTGCGTTGCGGGTGAAGCCGGGGGTGACGCGGCCGCCGAGGACCATGATCATGGCGGCAAGGGTCAGAAGCCCGCCACGCAGCCCGCTCCAGACCGTGTCGGAGGTCAGGCCCATCCACTCCAGATGCACGAGGAGATTGGCGATCCAGTAGACGGTCAGGATCGCCAGGATGATCAGCTGCTGCGGCTTGGGGCGCTTCAGAAGCTGGGCCAGCAGCTTGGCGGCCAGGACGGGGACGAAGGCAAGGTCGGCCACCGCCACCAGCACCGGCGGCAGGCTGCCCGAGGCCAGGACCGCGACCCGTCCCGCCAGCCAGAGGCCCGCGACCACGGCGATAAAGCGGTGCGGCGCGGACTTGGCGCCGGTCCAGTTCGGCACGGCGGTCAGCAGGAAGCCGCCCAGCGCCGCCGAGGCATAGCCGAAGATCATCTCATGCGCGTGCCACAGCTGCGGCGGCGCGGCGGTCGGCAGCTCCATCATCCCGCCAAGGGCCTGGATGGTCAGGTAAAGCTGCCACACCGCCATCGCGAGGACGGCGAACAGGCCGGCGGCAAGGAAGAACACGCGGAACCCTTCACCGAACAGTCGTTTGAGCGCGGTCATGCCGGGGCTCCTTCGCTTCGGGCGCGCCGCTTCAGGATCGGGCACTGGGTGCCGTCGTTCATGATGACCTGGCAGCGCAGGCAAAGGACGCATTCATTCGCATTGATCCGGCCGATCGAATCGATGGCGCCGACCGTGCATTTCGTCTCGCACATCCGGCATTCGCGGCCGCATTGCGGGCGGCGCTTCAGCCAGTCGAAGATCTTCAGCTTGGCCGGGATCGCAAGGCCCGCGCCAAGGGGGCAGAGGTAGCGGCAGAAGAAACGCTCGACGAACAGCCCCGCGCCGAGGAGCGCCGCGACGAACAGCAGGAACGGCCAGGCGCGCATGAAGCGCAGCGAGATGGCGGTCTTGAACGGCTCGGCCTCGGCCAGGATCAGGGCATGGTGCATCGAGTAGAAGGATAGGGCCAGGATGCCCACGAACAAGGTGTACTTGGCCACCCAGAGCCTTTCGTGCAGGGCCTGCGGCACGGCGATCTGTTTCACGCCAAGGCGTTGTGCGGCGGCATTGGCCAGTTCCTGCAGCGCGCCGAAGGGGCAGAGCCAGCCGCAATAGACCCCCCGGCCCCAGAACAGCATCCCCAGCGCGGTAAAGCTCCACAGGATGAAGATGACCGGCTCGATCAGGAAGGTCTCCCAGCGGAAGCCGGTCAGGAGCGAATGGACGAAGGCCACGACCTGCACCACGGACAGCTGCCCGTTCAGCCCCATGCCGAGGACGAGGAAGGTGGAGGCGAGGAAGGAAAGCCGTCCGATGCGCCACAGGCGCGGCCGCCGGGTGATCCATTCCTGCGCGAACAGGATCAGGGTGAGGACGGTCAGCATCAGCGCCACGATGGCGACCTGCGGGCGCTTCGTCTCCCATGCCTGTTTCCACAGCGGCTCGGGCTCGGTCGGCGCGGCGAGGCGGAAGGCATCGGGGAGGGTGTAGGGCAGCGCCACGGTCATGGCGACCTCGCCCCTTTCGGTGGGGCGGGTGGCGCGCACCTCCAGCGTGAAGGGCCGGGTCGGGTCGATCAGGGCCGGAAGGGCGAAAAGGCTGATCTCCTTCAGTTGCGGGACGTTTTCCAGCGCCAGATGCTTCACCATCTGATAATCGTTCGCGCCGGGCTGCCAGCGGGTCTCGCCCTGCACCACGGTCAGCCGGTCGAAGGTGCCGCTTCTGGTCCAGTCGGTGCCGCGATGCGACTGCAGGCCCTGCGACATCACGATCAGCACCGAGCCGCCCGCCCCGAGATTGCCGATGGCGCGGGTGAATTCGCGCTGGCCCAGCAGGTTCTTGCCCACCGTCGGCGTGTCGATCACCCCGGCCCAGAGGCGCAGGAAATCGCCATCGCCCGGTTCGACCGGCACTTTCGCTCCGGCCAGGGCCTGTGCCGCCTCGGCCATCGTGACCCGGACCTCGGCCAGCGCCCCCAGCCCGAGAAGCTGGTCCCAGCCCAGCGGCTGATAGCTCAGCCGGTCGATCCCGCCCCCGCCGGCCATCAGGCCGCGGCCGATGGCAAGGGTCCGGGCGGTGCGCAGGATGCCGTCGCGAATCACCCCGGTCGAGACGGTGGCGCGGCTGATCACGTCGGGCAATCCCTCGGCCGGGCCGGTCGCGGCAAGGTCGAAGCCCCGGAATCCGGCGACATAGGCGGCGATGTCCGCATCCGAGATGCCCAGCGTCAGGACTGGTTCATCATGTCGCACCAGAAGCGCGCCCGTGATCCGCGCCTGGGGCGAGATCGCCACCAGCACGTCGAGCGGACGGCCGGAATAGCCGACCGTGGTCGAGATTTCCCAGGTCGAGCCGATATGGCCCGCCACCCTGCCCGCCTGGCTGACCTGCCATCCGGGCACGCCCTGGTCGATCCGGGAAAGCTGGACCGGGCCAGAAAGATCAAGGAGTTGCGCCGCCTGTTCGGCTGTGGGCGCCGTCACCGCAAGCGTGTCGTCGGCGATCAGCCCCCCCGCCAGGGCGGCCAGGGGCGAGAGCAGCAGGAAAAGGGCAGTCAGGATGATGCGCATGTCGGGAAGATCCGTCCGGTGCCGCGACCCTGCGGCGTGATGGCCCAGGCCGCCTTGACCTTAATCAAGGTAACGGATCCGTCATCGGCTAAATGTCCTGCCCAGCCTCACCAGCTAACGGAGCAAATCCATGACCCCCAGAGCCAGACCTGCCAGGACAGTCCTGATGGGCACCGCGGCCCTGTTCCTTGGCCTTGTCGCCGCGCCAGCAATGGCCGAAGACAAGCCGAAGGATCACGCGGACACCCCCGCCGCCGCCTATGAGCCCTCGATGACCACGCTCGGCCAGCTCAAGGTGGAAATCCCGGGCTTCAAGCCCGACGATCCGGTGATGACGCCGGAGGAGTTCCAGAAGGCCTCGACGATCTACTTCGAACGCTGCGCCGGCTGCCATGGCGTGCTGCGCAAGGGGGCGACGGGCAAGCCGCTGACCACCGACATCACCCGTGCGAACGGCTATGACTACCTGCACAGCTTCATCACCTACGGCTCGCCCGCGGGGATGCCGAACTGGGGCACCTCGGGCGCGATGACCGAGGAAGAGACGGGCATGATGGCCCGCTATCTCCTGCTGGAACCGCCGGCGCCGCCGGAATGGGGCATGCCCGAGATGCTGGCCTCGTGGAAGGTCCTGGTGAAACCCGAGGACCGGCCGAAAGAGAAGATGAACGACATCGACATCGACAACCTGATGTCGGTGACGCTGCGTGACGCGGGTCAGGTCGCCCTGATCGACGGCGGCACCTACGAGATCCGCGCGATCATCGACACCGGCTATGCGGTGCACATCAGCCGGATCTCGGCCTCGGGCCGCTATCTGTTCGTCATCGGCCGCGACGGCCTGGTCAACATGATCGACCTCTGGATGGAGACGCCCGCCTCGGTCGCCTCGATCAAGATCGGCATCGAGGCCCGCTCGATCGAGACCTCGAAGTTCGAGGGCTGGGAAGACAAGCTGGCCATCGCCGGGGCCTACTGGCCGCCGCAATACGTGATCATGGACGGCGACACGCTGGAGCCGAAGAAGATCGTCTCGACCCGCGGCAACATCTATGACGAGCAGGTCTACCACCCGGAACCCCGCGTGGCCTCGATCCTGTCGTCGCACTACAAGCCCGAGTTCATCGTGAACGTGAAGGAGACGGGGAAGATCATCTTCGTCGACTACACCGACCTGAAGAACCTGAAGACCGTGGAAGTCGAGGCCGAACGCTTCCTGCATGACGGCGGTTTCGACAGCACCAAGCGGTATTTCATGGTGGCGGCGAACCAGCGCGGCAAGATCGCGGTGGTGGACACCAAGGAAGACAAGCTGACGGCGCTGGTGGAAACCGGCGGCGCGACCCCGCACCCGGGCCGTGGCGCGAACTTCAACCACCCGGTCTTCGGTCCGGTCTGGGCGACCTCGCACCTTGGCGACGAATCGGTGGCGCTGATCGGGACCGACCCGGAAGGGCACCCGGACCAGGCCTGGAAGGTCGTGGACAGCTTCTACGCCCTGGGCGGCGGGTCGCTCTTCATCAAGACCCACCCGAAATCGACGCACCTCTACGTCGACGCCACCCTGAACCCGGATGCGGAGATCTCGGCCTCGGTCGCGGTGTTCGACATCACCAAGATGGGCGGCGACACCGAGGTCGATCCGGAATTCGTCACCCTTCCGATCGCGGAATGGGCGGGGATCCCGGAAGGCCAGCCGCGCGTGGTGCAGCCCGAGTTCAACAAGGAAGGCACCGAGGTCTGGTTCAGCGTCTGGAACGGCAAGGAGCAGGAATCGGCCATCGTCGTGGTCGATGACAAGACGCTGGAGCTGAAGAAGGTGATCAAGGACCCGAAACTGATCACCCCGACCGGCAAGTTCAACGTGCTGAACACGAAGGACGACGTCTACTGAGCAATCCCGTGCCTGCGGCAGGCGTGTCGCGGGCATAACCTGGCGGGGGTGGACTCATTCCCCCATCCCCGCCTTTTTCCTTCCAGCCATCGGGACCCGACAGCCATGAAAGACCTGGACCGCCACCTTGCCTCTGGCCATGTCCACCTGATCGGCGCGGGCCCCGGTGACCCCGAGCTTCTGACCCTCAAGGCGCTGCGGCTGATCCAGTCGGCCGATGTGGTGGTGCACGACCGGCTGGTCAGCCCCGAGATCATGGCCCTGGTCCCCGCCGCCACCCGTCGCATCGACGTGGGCAAGCTGCCGAAATTCCACAAGGTCCCGCAGGATGCGATCAACGCGCTGCTGGTCGACCTCGCCCGCGAGGGCCTGACCGTCGCGCGCCTGAAGGGCGGCGATCCCCTGATCTTCGGCCGCGGCTCGGAAGAGGCCGAGGCCTGCCGCGAGGCCGGCATCGCGACCAGCTACATCCCCGGCATCACCTCGGCGCAGGGGGCCGCCGCCTCGACCGGGGTGCCGCTGACGCATCGCGGCCTGGCGACCGGCGTGCGCTATGTCACCGGCCACCGCGCCAAGGACGCGGCGCTGGATCTCGACTGGGCCTCGCTGGCCAGCGGCGACACGACGCTGGTCGTCTACATGGGCGCGGGCAACATCGCCGAGATCGCGCTGCAACTGATGCGGCACGGGCTGGCCCATTCGCTGCCGGTGCTGGCGGTCAGCGCCGCCACCACCCCGCGCGAGACGCGGATGCTCTCCACCCTGGGCCAGATCGGCACCGACGTGGCCAAGACCCAACCCGAGGCCCCGGTCCTGTTCATCATCGGCCAGGTCGCGGGCATGTATCCTGCGATCACCGCCCTGGAAGCCTCCCTGTGCGAGGGGGCCGGGATGGCGGCCTATGCCTGACCGCCGCCGCTCGTCGAGCACTTCGTGCACTCCTCGCCCACCAGCCCGCGTGCACGCGGTGCTAAGGGCGTTGAGCCTGCCGCTCCTGCTGGCCACGCCCGCCGCCGCCGAGATCGCCCCCGACCGGGCCGCGGCGCTGGAACACATGGTGGTGCAGGATTGCGGGTCCTGCCACGGGTTGACGATGAAGGGCGGTCTCGGCCGCCCGCTGACGCATGAGGCGCTGGCCCCTTCCGACCGGGAAACGCTTGCGCTGATCATCCTGGATGGCGTACCCGGAACCGCCATGCCGCCCTGGCGCCCCCTTCTGACCGAGGACGAGGCGCTGTGGATCGCCGACTATCTGAAAGGGGTAACCCCATGAAACGCCTTGCCCTTCTGGCCGCCTTCCTTGCCACGCCGCTCTGGGCCGAGGATCTGACCGCGACCGGCGACCTGGGCCTGGTGATCGAGCGCGCGACCGGCAGCCTGGTGCTGGTCGACCGTTCCGACCGCGCCGCGCTGGGCCGGATCGAGGGGCTGGGCGACCTGAGCCATGCCTCGCTGACCTATTCGCCGGACGAACGCTTTGCCTATGTCTTCGGCCGCGACGGCGGGCTGAGCAAGGTGGACATCCTGACGCGCCAGATCGTCGCCCGCACCGTGCAGGCCGGAAACTCGATCGGCGGGGCGATCTCGGACGATGGCAAGCTGGTCGCGGTGTCGAACTATGAACCCGGCGGGGTCAAGGTCTTCGACGCCGAGACGCTGGAACTGGTCGCCGACATCCCGGCCGCGGGCAAGACCATCGGCCTGGTCGACGTGCCGGGCCGCCGCTTCGCCTGGACGATCTGGGACACGGGCGAGGTCTTCCTGGGCGATTTCTCGGGGGCCGAGCCGGTGATCACCCCGCTGGGCAATGCGGGCAAGAACCCGTTCGACGCGGTGCTGACCGACGACGCCCATACCTATCTGGTGGGCCTTTTCGGCGAAAAGGGCGTGACGGCCTTCGACCTTTGGGACCCCGCCCCGAAGCCGCAGAAGTTCCTGACCGACTACGGCAAGGACGGCGAGGACATGCCGGTCTACAAGATGCCGCACCTGCAGGGCTGGGCCTTCACCGAGGGGCAATATGCCCTTCCGGCGGTGGGGCGACACGAAATCCTGTGGGTGGACCGCGCGAGCGAGAAGACGGTGGCGACGACTCCGGTGCATGGCCAGCCGGTGTTCATCATCGCCCAGCCTGCCTCTCCTTACGTCTGGGTCAACTTCGCGACGCCGCTGAACGACACGGTGCAGGTGGTCGACTCGCGCACGCATGAGGTCGTGGCGACGCTGGTCCCCGGCAAGGCGGTGCTGCACATGGAATTCGCCCCGCGCGGGGCCGAGGTCTGGATTTCCAGCCGCGATGACAACAAGGTGCTGATCTACGACACCCGCACCCGCGAGAAGGTGGCCGAGATCGCGGCCGAGGCGCCCTCGGGCATCTTCTTCACCGCCCGGGCACACCAGACGGGGCTTTGAGATGGACCGGATCGACCCGACCGACCTTGCCCTTCTCGACCGCTTCCAGCGCGATTTCCCGCTGGAGGCGCGTCCCTTCGCCCGGATCGGCGCGGCGCTTGGCCTGGACGAGGCCGAGGTGATCGGGCGGCTGACACGGATGCAGGCGGCGGGGCGGATCACGCGCGTCGGCGGCACGGTCCGGCCGAACACCGCCGGGGCCTCCACCCTTGCCGCGCTGGCGGTGCCGGAGGCGCGGGTCGACGAGGTCGCCGCCATCGTCGGGGCCGAGCCGGGGGTGAACCATTCCTACCTGCGCGAGGCGGACTGGAACCTGTGGTTCGTCGCCACCGCGCCGGATGCCCCGGCGCTGGACGCGATGCTGGCGCGGATCGAGGCCGCGACCGGTCTGCGGCTTCTGGACCTGCGGCTGGTGCGGCCGTTCAACATCGACCTCGGCTTTCCGCTGGCCGGTGGCCCGGTCGCCATGCCCGGCGGGCGGCGGGTCGAGACCGCCGCATTGCGCCCGGAGGACCGGCCGCTGCTCCACGCGCTCAGCGAGGGGCTGGAACTGGTGCCGCAACCCTATGCCGCGCTGGCGCGAAAGCTGGGCCGCGAGGAGGGCGAGGTGACCGCCCGCATCGGCGACCTCTTGGCGGCCGGCATCCTGACCCGGCTGGGCGTGATCGTCCGGCACCGGGCGCTTGGCTACACCGCCAATGCGATGGTGGTCTGGGACGTGGCCGAGACCGGGGCCGCGGGCCGCGCCCTTGCCGCCCTGCCCGGCGTGACGCTGGCCTATGAGCGCGTCAGCATCCCCGGCGTCTGGCCCTATCGCCTGTATTGCATGATCCACGCCCGCTCGCGCCCCGAGGCGCTGGCGGTTCTGGAAACCGCCCGCGCCCTGCCGGAACTGGCCGGGGCGGACCACCGTGTCCTGTTCTCCACCCGCTGCTTCAAGCAGTCCGGTGCCCGCCTGCAGGAGGCTGCCTGATGCGCGCGACCCTTCCCCCCGATGCCCTGGACGCGACCGACCGCCTGCTGATCAACCGGCTGCAGGACGGGCTGCCGCTGACCCATGCCCCCTTCGCGCCGATCGCCGCCGAGGCCGGGCTGACCGAGGCCGAGGTCGTCGACCGCATCGCGCAACTGCGCGAGATCGGCGCGATCACCCGCTTCGGCCCGTTCCTGGATGCCGAGGCGATGGGCGGGGCCTTCTGCCTGTGCGCCATGTCGGTCCCGGCCGGGCGGTTCGACGAGGTCGTGACTTATGTCAATGAACTTCCCCAGGTTGCGCATAATTATGAACGCCAGCACAAGCTGAACATGTGGTTCGTCCTGGCCTGCGAAAAGGCCGAACAGATCGCGGAAGCAGCGGCGCGGATCGAGCGGGAGACGGGGCTGAAGGTCCTGCGCTTTCCGAAACTGAAAGAGTTCTTCATCGGCTTCCGGGTAGAGGCATGACCCTTGACGCAACCGACCGGCGGATCCTGAAAGCGACGGCCTCCGGCCTGCCGCTGACGCCGCATCCTTTCGAGGAGGTCGGGCGCTGGCTGTTCCTGCCCGAGAACGAGGTCATCGCCCGGATGCAGGCGATGCAGGACGACGGCGTGATCCGCCGCGTCGCCGTGGCACCCAATCACTATGCGCTGGGGCTGGCCGCCAACGGGATGAGCGTCTGGGACCTGGACGATCCGGTGGCCGAGACGCTGGGGGCCAAGGTCGGCGCGCTGGCCTTCGTCAGCCATTGCTACCTGCGGCCGCGCGCCCTGCCCGACTGGCCCTACAACCTGTTCGCCATGCTGCATGGCAAGACCCGCGAGGAGGTCGAGGCCAAGCGGGCCGAGGTCGCCGCGCTGCTGGGCGACGCCTGCCGCAGCCATGACATCCTGTATTCCACCCGCATCCTGAAGAAGACCGGGATGCGCCTTGCCGGAGAAGGCTGATGTTCCGCCTGACGCAATACATGCGCGAACTGGTCCACCCCACCCCCGTCCGCCGCCGCTCGGGCCCGGTGAAGCCGGTGGTGATCTGGAACCTGACCCGCACCTGCAACCTGCGCTGCCGGCATTGCTACACCACCAGCGCCGACGTGCCGTTTCCCGGTGAGCTGAGCCACGAGCAGGCGATGGGCGTGCTGGACGACCTGGCGGGCTACGGCATCCCGGCGCTGATCCTCTCGGGGGGCGAGCCGCTGTCGCGCTTCGACTTCTTCCCGCTGGCGGAACGCGCGCGCCAACTGGGCTTCCGGCACCTGTCGCTGTCGACCAACGGCACCAAGGTGGCCGAGAACATCGACCGGCTGGCGGACCTGGCCTTCGATTATGTCGGCATCTCGCTGGACGGGATCGGCCAGATGAACGACTGGTTCCGCGGCGTGGACGGCGCCTTCGACGCTGCGCTGGCCGGGGTCCGGGCCTGCAAGGCGCGGGGCGTGAAGGTGGGACTGCGCTTCACCATCACCGAGGATAACGCCGACATGCTGCCGGCGATGATCGACCTCTGCGATGCGGAAGGCGTGGACAAGTTCTACCTCTCGCACCTGGTCTATGCGGGCCGGGGCAACAAGAACCGGGGCGAGGATACCGAACGCGCCCGGACGCGAAAGGCGATGACGCAGCTGATCGACCGGGCCTGGGTGGCGGTGGCCGAGGATCAGCCGCTGGAGATCGTGACCGGCAACAACGACGCCGACGCGGTCTGGTTCCTGCGCTGGGTCGAACGCAACTTCCCCAGCCAGCGCGCGGCCCATGTGGCGCAGCACCTGGAGGCCTGGGGCGGCAATTCCTCGGGCCTGGGCGTGGCGAATATCGACCCGCAGGGCAAGGTGCATCCCGACACCTACTGGTCCGACTACACCGTGGGTTCGGTGAAGGACACGCCGTTCAGCCAGCTCTGGACCGGCCCCGACCCGATGCTTGCCACGCTGCGCCAGCGGCCCCGCCCGCTGAAGGGGCGCTGCGGGGCCTGCGCCTTCAAGGACATCTGCGGCGGCAACACCCGCATCCGGGCGCTGCAAGTGACCGGCGACCCCTGGGCCGAGGATCCGGCCTGCTACCTGACCAATGCCGAGATCGGAGTGGACGAGGCCGAGCGTGTCGCCGTCACCCCCTTCCGGGGAAAGAGCCATGACCCCGAGCATCGTTTCGCCTGACCGGCCTGCCCTCCCGGCCATTCGTCCCCGCCATGACCATTCCGCGCCTCCCCTCCCCAGGGGCTGGCGCGCGCGACGCTGGTCCTCCGGCGCCATGCTGGCCCTGACGCTTGTCGCCTCCCCCGCCCTTGCCGGGCCCGATGGCGCGGCGATCTATGCCGATCTCTGCGCCTCGTGCCATGCCGAAACCCGGCTGGGCGCGCAGGGTCCGGCGCTGATCCCGGAAAGCCTGGGACGGCTGAAGGGCGACAAGCTGACGGCCGTGATCGCGGATGGGCGCGCCATGACGCAGATGCCGGCCTTCGCCGGGACGCTGGACCCCGAGGGAATCGCCGCCGTGGCCGAGTTCATCTCGACCCCGCTGCCCGAGACCCCGGTCTGGGGCGAGACCGAAATCCTGGCCACCCGCAGCCTGCGCGAGGACTACATCCCGGCAGAAGCCCCGGTGTTCACCGCCGACCCGATGAACGTGACGCTGGTGGTGGAAACCGGCGACAGCCATATCTCGGTGCTGGACGGCGACACGTTCGACGTCCTCGACCGCTTCGAGACGCCCTTCGCGGTGCATGGCGGGCCGAAGTTCAGCTCGGACGGGCGCTATGTCTTTGTCATGTCGCGCGATGGCTGGGTGCAGAAATACGACATCTGGTCCCTGCACGAGGTGGGCCGGGTGCGGGCCGGCTTGAACAGTCGCAACATCGCGATGAGTTCGGACGGGAAATACCTCGCCGTCGCCAACTACCTGCCGAACACGCTGACCATCCTGAACGCCGCCGACCTGACCGTGGCCAGGGTGTTCGAGGTCACGGGCCGCAAGGGCGAGCCCAGCCGCGTCTCGGCCGTCTACCAGGCACCGGAGCGCGGCACCTTCGTCCTGGCGCTGAAGGACGTCCCCGAAATCTGGGAGGTCGCCTTCACCGGGGACGGCGGACCCTATTCCGAGGGCTTCGTCCACAACAACGAAAACGGGATGGAGGAAGCGGTCGGGGTGGAGAAGGGCCTGTTCGCCCGCCGCCGGATCGACGTCTCGGCGCCGCTGGACGACTTCTTCTTCTCGCCCGACTACCGCGAGTTGATCGGCGCGAATCGCGAGGGCGAGACCGGCGTCGTGGTGAACCTGGACGTGGGCCGCGAGATCGCCAGCCTGCCGCTGCCGGGGATGCCGCACCTCGGCTCGGGCATCAGCTGGGAAAGGAACGGCCACCGCGTCGTCGCCATCCCGCATCTGAACGAGCCCCGGATCAGCATCATCGACATGGAGGACTGGAGCCTGGTCAAGGTGATCGAGACCTCTGGCCCCGGCTTCTTCCTGCGCAGCCATGACGGCACGCCCTACCTTTGGGCCGATGTCTTCACCGGCGAACACAAGGGCGAGATGCACATCATCGACAAGCAGTCGCTGGAGGTGGTCAAGGTCCTGAAGCCGGAACCCGGCAAGACCGTGGCGCATACCGAATTCACCCGGGACGGGAAATATGCTCTGGTCTCGATCTGGGAAATGGATGGCGCGGTCATCATCTATGATGCCGCGACCTTCACGGAACTGAAGCGGCTGCCGATGGTCAAGCCGTCTGGGAAATACAATGTCTGGAACAAGATCACCTTCGAGGACGGCACCAGCCACTAGCCAGCCCTCCCGGCGGCTTCTGGCGGTGCTGTGGCCCTTTGCCACTGGCGCCGTGGCGATCAACCTCTTCCTCCTGGGGCTGATCGGCGTCAGCATCGGCCTGCCCGCGATTCCCCCGGTCACGGCGCTCTGGCTGTCGCTGCCGCTGGGACTGCCCGCCACCTGGGCCGGCGCCCGCTGGGTGACGCGCCTGATTGCCGAGGCCGAGGGGACAGGCTAGAACTGACAAAAGTCAAGGAATACCGGGCCCGCCCTATGGCATGGCCAGATCCGACCGATACGCAGCTGAAAGGAAGACCCATGTTCAAGAAACTTCTCCCCGTTCTCGCCCTCGCGGCCTTCGCGGCCCCCGCCTTTGCCGATCCCAGCGCCGAGGATGGCGCCGACAGCTTCAAGAAGTGCAAGTCCTGCCACTCGATCGTGGCCGCGGACGGAACCGAGGTGGTGAAGGGCGGCAAGACCGGCCCGAACCTCTGGGGCATCGTCGGCAACCCGGTCGCCTCGTCGGCCGACTTCAAATACGGCGACGGCATCCTGGCGGCCAAGGAAAAGGGCGCGGTCTGGGACGAGGCGCAGCTCGTCACCTATCTGTCCGACCCCAATGCCTGGGTGAAGACGGCCTCGGGCGATGACGCCGCGAAGTCGAAGATGACCTTCAAGCTGCCGAAGACCGAGGAAGCCGAGGATATCGCGGCCTATCTCGCCACGCTGAAGTAATCCCTTCTCGCGCGGGCAGGGTGGGCGAATCGCCCATCCTGCTCATGCGCAGGACGGGAAAAGGCGGTGATGGATCCGGTCCGGCAGGGGCCGACCGCCGCGGAATATCCCAGATAGAGGCGTCGGAAAGCCGGTCTCGAACCGGCCCGGCCGAATCTGCCGGAACATGATCCTTGCCGCCCCGACATCGACGAGCGGATGCTCTCGCCCCCCGCCCCGGACATCGCGGGGCTAGCGCGAGACCCGGCCCATTTGCCCGGCTCTCTCTCATTCGACGGACACCTTCGACGCGGCTTGCATATTGGGCGGCTTCGGCGGGAATATTGGGGCCAGTCCGAAGGGGCAAGGTCCGGACAATCGGCCGGGGTGAGAGGGAATCATCTGCACGCCCGTACTCCGGCACCAGAAAAACACGCGATCGGCACGGGCGCCGCAAGGCGGGATCAATTCGGCGCCATGGGGGTTGGTCCGGGGCGGCCTTTCCGCCGCCGCGTCACGAAGGAAGGATCCCGGAATGCAGACCGACAAGCAGGGACAGGCGCACGGTCGCGCGGGCGAATATCTTTGGCTTCTGCTCTGGTTTCCGGTCCATGCGGCGCTGATGTATCTGCTGATGTTCGCCATGATCGACACGGCAGAGGACTTCTGGAACAACCTCAACATGGCCTGGATGGCAATCCTGATGGCCGCGCCGATGACCGGGCTGATGGTCCTGTCGATGCCGTCGATGTATCCCGACCGGGCCAAGACCGCCGCTGTCCTGGCGCTTTCGCTGGCGATCGGCCTTGCCGCCTGGCTGGCGATTCGCGAGCAATGGGCCATCGGCGACCGGCAGTTCCTGCGCTCGATGATCCCGCATCATTCCGGCGCGATCCTGATGTGTGAAAAGGCCAGGCTCACCGATCCGGCGATCCGGTCGCTGTGCGAGGAGATCATCGCCGGGCAGCGGGCCGAGATCGTCGAGATGCGGCGGCTACTGGGCGAAAGATAGCCCGCGCTACTCGGCGGCCGTCGGCCCGATCACCTTGGCGGGGCTGTCCGGGGCCAGTTCCTCGAAATCGAAATTGTCCAGCCGCCGCGCGCGTTTCGTCGCCTTGTCCGAGGAAATCTTGATCTCCTCGATATCCTTCGCCGCCTGGCCGAAATGGCGGTCCAGGTTTTCCACCCGCGTCCCCAGCCGTTCGACATCGGCGTAAAGCAGCGACAACTCGCGCCGGATCGCCCCCGCCTGTTCGCGCATCCTGGCATCCTTCAGCACCGCCCGCATCGTGTTCAGCGTCGCCATGCAGGTGGTGGGCGAGACGATCCAGACCTTCGCCGCAAAGCCCTCGCGCACCAGGTCGGGGAAGTTGGCGTGCAGTTCCGCGTAGACCGCTTCCGAGGGCAGGAACATCAGCGCGCCATCGGCGGTTTCGCCTTCGAGGATATAGCGGTCGGCGATGGCGCGGATATGGGTTCGGACCGCCGTCCGCATCTGTTGCGCGGCCTCTTGCGCCAGACGCGGGGTGTCGGCGCGGCGCAGGGCCTCATAGGCCTCCAGCGGGAACTTGGCGTCGATGACGATGGGGCCGGGGGGGTTGGGCAGGTGGATCAGGCAGTCGGCACGGCGGCCGTTGGAAAGCGTGGCCTGCATGGAATAGGCGTCTTTCGGCAGGGCCTTCTGCACGATGTCATGCAGCTGGATTTCCCCGAAGGCGCCGCGGGTCTGCTTGTTCGACAGGATGTCCTGCAGGGACAGGACATTGCCCGACAGCTTCTCGATATTGGCCTGCGCCCTGTCGATGGTTTCCAGCCTTTGCTGCAGTTCCCCCAAGGACCGCGCGGTGCGGGTCGAGGTGCCGTGCAGCGCCTCGGTCATCTGGCGCTGCACCTCGGCCATGCGCTGTTCCATCACCTGCAGCATCGCGCTCTGGCTGACCGCCTGCGCCTCGGAGACATGGTGGAGACCCCCCGCCAGCCGTTCCTGCCCGTCGCCCAGCTGCTGGATGCGCGAGGAGAGCCAGCCGATTTCCCGCAACAAGGGCTCGGCCGCGGTGGCCGAGCGGCGGGTAGCGCGCAGGATCAGGACGAGGAAGCCGAGAAGCGAAGCGACGAGGCCCCCGAGGACGAGCATCTCGGGGTCGTTCCACTGATAGGTCTGGCCGAACAGCGTGATCATCGGCGACCGAACAGGCGTTCGATGTCGTGCAGCGACAGTTCCACATAGGTGGGCCGTCCGTGGTTGCACTGGCCCGAGAGCGGCGTCGCCTCCATCTCGCGCAGCAGGGCGTTCATCTCCTCCGGGCGCATCTGGCGGCCGGAGCGGACCGAGCCGTGGCAGGCCATGCGCGACAGGATCGCGTCGATCCTGGCCCGGACAAGTGTGCTGTCGCCGCTGTCGGCCAGTTCGTCGAGGATGTCGCGGATCAGCGCCTCGCCATTCACCTGGCCCAGCACGGCGGGAACCTCGCGGATCGCCACGGCCGAGCCGCCGAAGGGCTCGACGGTCAGCCCGACCTCGGCCAGCGCCGGGGCGGCGTCCAGCAGGCGGGCGGCGTCGGCGGGCGACAGGTCCACGATCTCGGGGATCAGCAGGGCCTGCGCCTTGACCCCGGTCTCGGCCAGCTGCCGCTTCAGGCGTTCGTAGACCAGCCGTTCATGCGCGGCGTGCTGGTCGACGATCACGATGCCGGTCGCCGTCTGGGCGACGATGTAATTCTCGTGCAGTTGCGCCCGTGCGGCGCCGAGGGGATGCTCGTCGTTCGACTGCGTCTCCTCCTCGCGGGGGGGCGCGAAGGCCGGGGCCATCGGCGCTTCGGCAAGGCCGGCGAAGGTCTGGGGGGACTGGAAGGCGAAGGCGCGGGCAAGCGTCGGCTGGCTGTGGCGGTCCATCTGGTAGACGGGACGGATGGCCTGCAAGGTCGCCGCGCCGACGGTGGAGGAGGCGCGGTGACCGGCGCCGGTGAGGGCCGATTTCAGCGCGGTGATGATCAGGCTGCGCGCCGCATCGGGTTCGCGGAACCGGACCTCGGCCTTGGCGGGGTGCACGTTCACGTCCACCCGCTGCGGATCGGCGATCAGGTTCAGGACCGCCGCCGGGTGGCGGTCGCGGGACAGGACGTCGAAATAGGCGGCGCGCAGCGCGCCATAGAGCATCCGGTCCAGCACCGGACGGCCATTCACGAACAGGTATTGCTGGGCCGAGGAGCCGCGCGAATAGGTCGGCAGCGCGGCATAGCCTTGCAGGCGCAGCCCGTCCCGTTCGGCGTCGATCCGCAGCGCATTGTCGGTGAAGTCGCGGCCGATCACGGTGGAAAGGCGGGAGTGCAGGGCGTCGAACAGGTCGCCGCTGGCCGGGTCGGCGCGGAACAGCACCCGCGCCTCGCCCCCGCTTACGTCGCGCAGGGTGAAGCCCACCTGCGGCTCGGCCATCGCCAGACGGCGGATCACTTCGGTCACCGCCTGCATCTCGGCCCGGTCGGAGCGCAGGAACTTCAGCCGCGCCGGGGTAGCGAAGAACAGGTCGCGCAGTTCGACCACGGTGCCCCGCGTCAGCGCGGCGGGGCGGACGGGGGTGATCCGGCTGCCCTCGCAACCGATCTGCGCCGCCTCGCCCCCGGCCCGGGAGGTGATGACCAGCCGCCCCACGGCGCCGAGCGAGGGCAGCGCCTCGCCCCGGAAGCCGAAGCTGCGGATGTCCAGCAGGTCCGACCCGTCGATCTTCGACGTCGCATGGCGCGAGAGCGCGAGCGGCAGGTCTTCCGCCGTCATGCCGCAGCCGTCGTCCGTCACCCGGATCAGCGTCTTGCCGCCGTCCGCAATATCCACCTGGATCCGGCTGGCCCCGGCATCCAGCGCGTTTTCCACCAACTCCTTGACGGCAGAGGCCGGGCGCTCCACCACCTCGCCGGCCGCGATGCGGTTGATCGCGGCCTCGTCCAGTTGCCGGATGACCGGGCGGCCGTCAGCGCCCGTTATCTTGGGGGTGTGCAGCGTCATGCCCCCATCTGTAGCAGTCCCGCCCGAGTCGGGGAAGGGATGTCACAGCCCGGTCGGTTGGCCCACCACGACGAAATGCAGCGCCTCGGGCTGGTAAAGCCGCGCCGCGACCCGGCGGATATCCGCCATCGTCACCGCCTCGATCCTGGCGTTCCGCGTCACCGCATAGTCGATCGGCATGCCCTCCATCTGCATCCCGACCAGGATGCTGGCGATCGGCCCGTTGCCGTCGAAGCGCAGCGGGTAGGACCCGGTGAGATAGGTCTTGGTATCGGCAAGCTCCTGCTCGGTCAGACCCTCGCTCGCGATCCGGGCCCATTCCTCGCGCACCACCTTGATCGCCTCGGCCACCTTGTCGTTCGAGGCCGAGAACTGGCCCATGTAGATCTCGGCCTGGTCCAGTCCGACCAGATAGCTGCCGATCCCGTAGGTCAGCCCGCGCTTTTCGCGGACCTCGCTCATCAGCCGCGCGGTGAAGCGGCCGCCGCCCAGGGCCTCGTTCAGGATGAAGGCGGCGAAGAAATCGGGATCGTCGCGCTTGATGCCCTGATGCCCGAAGATCACCGTGGATTGCGGGCTGGGGAAATCCTTGACGGTCACGCCCGGCTGCAACAGCCACTCCGCCCGCCCCGGCAGGGGCGCGCCGGTCGCGGGCAGGTCGCCCAGCAGCCGGTCCAGCAGCGGCCCCAGTTCCTCGGCCGTGATATCGCCCGCCACCGCCACGAAGATCCGGTCACGCGCCAGCGCCGCCTGATGCGCCGCCACCACGTCGTCCCGCGTCAGCGCCGTGACCGTGTCGATGGTCCCGTCCCCGGTCGAGCCATAGGGATGCGCCCCGAAGGCAAGCGCGTCGAAGGTCTCCGAGGCGATGCTGTCGGGGTCCTTCTCGTCCGAGCGCAGGATCGACAGGACCTGGCCGCGCACCCGGTCCACCGCATCCTGGTCAAAGCGCGGGGTGACCAGCGCCGCGCGCAGAAGGTCGATGGCCTGATCGCGGTTCTCGGTCAGGAAGCGCGAGGAGACGCCGACCGAATCCTTGCCCGCGTCGAAATGGAACTCGGCCGCCAGCGCGTCACGCGCCTCGGCGAAGGCGCGGCTGTCCATCTCGCCCGCGCCCTCCTCGATCAGCGCGGTCATCAGGTTGACCGCCCCGCGCTTTTCCGGCGCGTCCAGCGAGGTGCCGCCGCGGAACTGGATCTCCAGCGCGGTGAAGGGGATGTCGTGATCCTCGACCAGCCAGGCGGTGATCCCGCCGGGCGAGGTGACCGACTGGATCTGCATCTCGGCCCGCGCGGGCAGCGCAAGCGCCAGAAGGACGAAAAGGGCGCGGATCATTCGGTCTCTCCTGCGGGTTCGACAGGCGCTTCAGGCGCGGCGGCTTCGGCCGGCGCACCCTCGGGCCGGGTCAGCCAGCCGGTCACGGCGTTCCTGCGGTCCAGGACCATGCGGGCGGCGGCGACCACATCCTCGGCGGTCACGGCCGACAGGGCCTCGTCCCAGGTGTCGACATCGGCCTGGGCAAGCCCGACCGACAGCGCCTCGCCATAGCGGCGGGCCAGCGCGTTCACGTCGTCGCGGGCATAGATGTCGTTGGCGCGGACCTGGGTGCGGATCCGCTCCAGCGCGGCGGGGTCGGGGCCGGTTTCCAGGAAATCGGCCAGCACGCGGTCCATCTCGGCCTCGGCGGCCTGAAGCTCGACCCCCGGCGCGGGCACGACGACGAATCCGAAGGTCGCATCGTCGATCGAGGTTCCGTCATAGAAGGCCGAGGCATAGACCGCGACCTGCGCATCGAACTGCAACGCCCGTGCCAGGACCGAGGTCTGGCCGTTCCCGCCCAGCAACTCGGCCAGCACGGTCAGGGCGGCGGCGTCCTTCTGGTTGCCGGGGTCGCGTTCGGGCGCAAGGTAGGTGCGGATGATATAGGGCTCGGACACCCGCTCGTCGGCCAGCGAGATCCGGCGTTCGGCCAGTTGCGGCGGCTCTTGCGGGCGGGTGCGGGGCGTGATGCCGTCCGAAGGCTCCAGCGGGCCATAGTGCTTTTCCGCCAGCGCCCTGACCGCATCGGGCTGCACGTCGCCGGCAATGATCAGGGTCGCGTTGTTCGGTGCGTAGAAGCGTTCGTAGTAGGACAGCGCATCCTCGCGGTCCAGCGCCTCGACCTCATGCCGCCAGCCGATCACCGGGATCGCATAGGGGCTGTTCAGGAACTGCGCCGCCCGCATCTGCTCCGACAGCAACGAACCCGGGGAACTGTCGGTCCGCTGCGCCCGTTCCTCCAGAATCACCTGCCGCTCGGTCGCGACATCCTCTTCCGTCAGGCGCAGGTTGCGCATCCGGTCGGCTTCCATCTCCATCACCAGCTCCAGCCGGTCGGCGGCGATGCGCTGGAAATAGGCGGTATAATCCCAGGAGGTGAAGGCGTTGTCGTCGCCGCCCTGCGCCTCGACGATGGCCGAGAACTGGTTCGGCCCCACCTTGTCGGTGCCCTTGAACATCAGATGTTCCAGGAAATGCGCGATGCCGGAATGGCCGGGGGGTTCGTCCGCCGCGCCGACCCGGTACCAGATCATCTGCACCACGACCGGGGCGCGGTGATCCTCGATCACCACCACGTCCAGGCCGTTGTCCAGCGTAAAGATGCTCACCGGCTCGGCCGCCGCCGGAAGGGCAAGCGCCAGCGACAGGGCGGCGCCCCGGACAAGATCACGATGCATCAGGCTCTCCCTTTGGCGTGGGGGCATAGTGCAGACCCGGGGCCTGCGATCAAGGCGGGGAACGCGCTTGTTACTCTTCGCCAGCCTTGCGCGGCGGGGCCGAGGGCGTGCGCAGGCCAAGCTTGCGCCAGCGGGCAAGCTCGGCCTGCTGGTCGAGGCTCTGGTTGCGATAGGCCTTGTAATAGACGTTGACGTTGAACAGCCGCTCCAGGATCCGGCCGTTGTTGTCGCGCCGCCATTCCAGATCTTCCGAGGCCAGCGTCGCGCGGATGCCGGAATCGACCCCGAACCGCGCCGCATGGGCATAGATCGCACTGTCGCCCGAGGGGATGCCGCCGGCAGCGCCCGGACGCCCGCCCAGCGCGATGACCGCGTCATCCTCGGGGCGGCGGTCGGTGCGGTTGGACCCGCCCAGCGTCGGCTCGGGCAGGTCGGTCAGGGTTTCCGGCATTTCCAGCGGCTTCGGCGGCACGATGGCGAATTCGTCCGGCCCGTTTCCGCTGCGCAGGTTCATCAGCTCGGGCGCGCCCTTGCCGCCGCAAGCCGTAAGGGCAAACACCGCCGCAACCGCGATGAACGCCTTGCCCCTTGCCGCCTGCATGCCTGCCTCCGAACCCGTCTTTGCCCCCTCTTAGCCTAAAGCGATCCGGTCGTCACGGGGGGATTACTTCCTTGCGCGGGAAGGCTTCCCGCCGTCCGTCCGGGCATCGGCCAGGAACACCAGCCCGACCGCACCCAGGAAGATCGCGATGTCGGCCACGTTGAAGGCATAGGGATTCTCGATCCCGCAGCAGGACATGTTCAGGAAATCCGCCACCGCGCCATAGGCCAGCCGGTCCACCACATTGCCCAGCGCGCCGCCGACCAGCAGCCCGCCCGCGATCTGCAGCCAGCGCCCGCCAGGCTGGCGCCGCAGCCACCAGATCACCCAGGCCGAGATCGCCAGCGCCACCGCGATCAGCCCCCAGCGCGCGATGTCCGAGCCATGCGCCATCAGGCCGAAATTGATCCCCTGGTTCCAGGCCATGCGAAAGACCAGGAACGGCGGGAAGACGTCGATCTCGACCCGGTTGGCCAGGTCCAGCCCGAAGACCACGGCCAGCTTGGTCAGCTGGTCCAGGACGAAGGTTGCAAGCGCGCTCAGCCAGAATCGCCGCATCATCAGTGCCGGAAATGCCGCATGCCGGTGAAGACCATGGCCAGCCCCCGCTCATCCGCCGCGGCGATCACATCGTCGTCGCGCATCGAGCCGCCGGGCTGGATGATCGCCGTCGCCCCGGCCTCGGCCGCGGTGATCAGCCCGTCGGCAAAGGGGAAGAAGGCGTCCGAGGCCACGACCGAACCCCTGGTCAAGGGACCCGGCAGCCCCAGCGCCTCGGCCATGTCCTGCGCCTTGCGCGCGGCGATCCGGGTCGAATCGACGCGGCTCATCTGCCCGGCGCCGACACCGACCGTGGCCCCGTCCCTGACGTAGATGATCGCATTCGACTTGACGTGCTTGGCGACCGTCCAGGCGAACATCAGGTCGCGCATCTCGGCCTCGGAAGGCGCGCGCCTGGTCACCACCTTCAGGTCCGACGGCGCCAGATGCCCCGCGTCCCGGTCCTGCACCAGGAAGCCGCCCGCCACCTGCTTGAAGGCCAGCCCCCCGGCCCTGGAATCCGGCAGCGCGCCCGTGGTCAGCAGCCGCAGGTTCTTCTTGCCCGCGAACACCGCCTTCGCCGCCTCGGTCGCATCCGGCGCGATCACCACCTCGGTGAAGATCTTCACGATCTCCTCGGCCGTCGCCCCGTCAAGCACCTGGTTCAGCGCGACGATCCCGCCGAAGGCGCTGGTCTGGTCGCAGTGATAGGCGCGCTGGTAGGCCTCGGTCAGGGTCGCGGCCGTGGCCACCCCGCAGGGATTCGCATGCTTGATGATCGCGCAGGCCGGGGCGCCGCCGGCGAATTCCGCCACCAGCTCGAAGGCCGCGTCGGTGTCGTTGATGTTGTTGTAGGACAGCTCCTTGCCCTGCCACTGCCGCGCCGTCGCCACGCCGGGGCGGCGGCTGCCATCCACGTAGAAGGCGGCCGCCTGATGCGGGTTCTCGCCATAGCGCAGCGGCTGCGCCAGCTTGCCCGCAAAGCTGCGGTAGCGCGGGGTCGGCTCCTTGATCTCGCCCGCCAGCCAGGTGCTGACGGCGGTGTCATAGGCCGCCGTCCGGGCATAGGCGGTCAGCGCCAGCCTCGAGCGGAAGGCCAGCGTCGTCGCGCCGTCATGGGCGCGCACCTGGTCCAGCAGCGGGCCATAGTCGGCCGGATCCGTCACCACCGTCACGAACCTGTGGTTCTTCGCCGCCGCCCGGATCATCGCCGGGCCGCCGATGTCGATGTTCTCGATGCAGGTGGCATGGTCCGCGCCCTTGGCCACCGTCTCCTCGAACGGGTAGAGGTTGACGATCAGCAGGTCGATCGGCTCGATCCCATGCGCCGCCATGGCGACCAGATGCTCGTCATCGTCGCGCAGCGCCAGCAGGCCGCCATGCACCATCGGGTGCAGGGTCTTGACGCGGCCGTCCATCATCTCGGGAAAGCCGGTCACATCGGCCACGTCCCGCACCTTCAGCCCCGCCGCCCGCAGCATGATCGAGGTGCCCCCGGTCGAGATCAGCTCGACCCCCCGGGCAGCCAGCGCCCGTGCCAGCTCCAGCAGGCCGGACTTGTCGGAAACCGAAATCAGCGCGCGGCCGATGGGGACGAGGTTGGTCATGGCGATACCCTCTCAGATGCCCGGCGGGGCCTTCGGGCGGCCGTTCAGGCGCCGTCCAGGTCCCGGATGGCCAGCGGAGTATCCTTTGCCTTCGCCAAGGTCCAGCCTATCCGCGTCTCGAATCCCCGCGCGCGGCCGTGCAGCACGATCTGGACACAGGGCCAGGGCTGCGGCCGCCCCGCCTCCAGATAGGCCGAAGGCTCCAGCCGCAGGGTCGCGGGGCCGGTGAAGCGGAAGATCCAGACCTCGCCGCTGCGCAGATGCAGCGTGACGGCAGCCTCGGCCATGTCCAGCTCGGCCTCCACCTCGGGATGCAGGTGGAAGCGGATCGCGAAACCCGCGCCGGTCATCGCGGTCGCGGTCATCAGCTCCTCGAAGCGCCGCCGCGCCTCATGGGTCAACGCGGTCAGGCTGTCCACGCCCGACAGGCGGCGGCCGTCGTGGCTCAAGGTCAGGCTCCGGCTGGCGGTCAGGCCGTGGCTCGCCAGCCAGCCGTCATGCGCCAGGTAAAGGTCCATCCCCTCGACCCCCGGCGTGATCCGGCAGGCCGTCACCACCGCCCGCTCGGCCAGATCCTCGCCCGCCCCCAGCCGCGAGGACGAGGCCCCCTCCATCGCCAGCACCGAATGCGACTGCGTCGCCCGCGCCGCCTGCCGCCAGGCCGGGCCGAACGCCTCGCCCGCACCGCAGCTCACCACCACCGGCCGCCGCCCCGAGGTCATCTCGAAGGCGGCGGTCGAGGCATGCGCCCGCCGCGCCGCCCGCCCTCCCGGCGGCGAGGAGGCGTCGACGATCACCGTGGTCCGCCGCCCGCTCAGCCGGGCAAAGCCCATCGCGATCGGCGCGGACGTCCCCGCGCGCACCCCGGCCAGCGCCAGCGCCTGATCCAGCCGCCCCTCGGCCCCCGCGCCGCCGCCATGGAACCGCGCCAGCCCGCCATCGGCATGGCGCAGCACCCGCAGCGTCGGGGCGGTGCGTCGTATCGCCGCCGACAGCGCCGCGGGCACCGGATACGCCCCTTCGGTCAGCGCGCCGGCCGTCCAGACAAGCAGCGTCAGCAGGTCCGAAAGTTCCTCGGGATTGCGCGAGGCGATGCCGCCCTCGGCGTCGATCTCCGCCTCGCAGGCCGCCGCCAGCGCCGCCGTGGCAGGGCCGACCAGCCGCTGCATCCCGGCCAAGAGGACCCCGGCATGGACCAGCCCCACCAGCGCCTCGATGCGGGGCAGGCCCGCGGGGGCCGCCTTCCAGCGCCGCGCCAGATAGGCCGCCTGCCGGGACAGCGCGCGGTGGAAGATCCCCGCCTGCGCCCGGTCGCGCCCGGCCAGCAGCAGGGCCGCATGATGCAGCCAGCGCAGGATCCGCCGCCCGGTCAGTTCGGGCGTCCAGCCCTGCCCTGCGCCATGCCGGGCGATCCAGTCCCAGGTCCAGTCCTGCGCCTGCCGCCGGGCCGCCTTCGTGCCCAGGGCCGCCAGATCGTCTAGCCAGCCGAAACCCTGCGCCGCGGCGGTAAAACCGGCGTCCGGCGCCGCGATGTCCCAAAGCGCGACGCCGGGGGCCGCGACCAGATGTCCGGCCAGAAGCACCTCCCCCGCCACCAGCCGCTCGCCCCGCGTGACGGAGCCGACCGAGCGGGGCTCGGGCTGCACCGCGAAGCCGGGGGCCGGCCGCGCGCGGCGCGCCGCCAGCACCGCCAGCCGGTCGGCCAGCCGGTCCAATCGCCCCGACGCGTTGCTGATCCGGCCCACACCCCGCCTCGCTCACCTGTCCGGTAGCCCCGGAACGTGCGGCGATGATAGGCAAGACCGGCTCGCTCGTCGATGACTTCGTCACTCCTCGCGGGCCTGTGCCCGCGAGGAGGAAGTCTCAGGCCAGGTGGTCGATGCGCTGCAGGACCTGCGCCAGGTGGCCGACCTGGTCCAGCCAGCGCGCCAGCAGCTTCGGATCATGCGGCGCGCCATGCACGCCCGCCGCGATCTCGCGGTTCATCACCGCCTCGATGGCCAGCGACACCGGAACCGAGACCAGCCGCCCCATCGCCGTCCCGCGCGCGTCGCCCCAGGCATCCATCGCCCAGGTCTGGTGGAACACCGGCCTGCCGTCGCGTTCGGCCTTCAGCGCAACGAACAGCACCACCCGGTCCGGCTCGCCCTCGGCATAGGAATTGTCCTTCAGAAGCGCCGCCGCGCGGGCTTCCAGCGCCGCGTTGATCTCAGGCAAGGGCTTGCCCTCCAGCCCCTCGATCTCGCGGAAGATCGGCGCCCAGGCATCCGCCCAGCCGTTCAGCCGGATCGTCCCGCGCACGAAATCGCGGACCTTCCAGTGCTTCTCGAAGCGGTATTCCTCCATGAAGGGATAGCTGTCGCGGTTCGGATAGACCTCGAAGCTTTCCGGCACCGGCAGCGGCGCGTCATAGCGGCTGATCGCATCCCAGGGCCGGTTGACTCGCAGCTCGGTGAAATGCCGCAGGCTGCGCGAGGGCGAGCGCAGCGCCTTCAGCACCCCCGCCGGGGCCCAGCTGAACTTGTAGCGGAAGGCATTCGCGACCTTCGGCACCCCGCCGCAATAAGAGGTGAAGGACAGCACGTTGTCGTTGTGATAGACCGGGGACGCCCGATACCGCGCCACCAGGTCATGCGCCATCAGGTGGTCGATGCCGGGATCTAGGCCGACCTCGTTCACCGAAACCAGCCCCTTTTCCCGGAAGGCCTGATCCAGCGCCCGCATCTCGGGCGCGATGTAGCTGGAGGAGCAGAAGTTCGCCCCCTTCTCCAGGCAAAGCCTGGCGATGCCCACATGCTGGTCGGCCGGCAGCATCGACACCGCGATGTCGCCCGGCTTCAGCGCGGCGGCCAGCGCCTCCAGCGAAAACGCCCGGATGTCCTGCGTCAGGTCGCCGACTTCCGCGCGCGCCTTCTCGACCGTGCGGTTCCAGACCGTGACGGGATGGCCCGCCTCGATCAGCCGCCGCAGCCCCGGAATCGACGACAGCCCCGTGCCGCACCAATGGATCGTCATGTTCTTACTCCCCTCGCTTGCCGGTTCGCGGCAAGAATTTTCGAAAATTCTTGCCAAATTTCTTCGAAGAAATTTGTCCTCACACGCCCGCGACGTGCCTGTCGAACTCCACCTTTGCCCGTCCCCAGACGCCGGACCCCAGATCCGTCAGCGTCAGCAGCGAGGGCAGCAGCTGCGCCGCATAATCCTGCGAGGATTCCACCGGCATCAGGCTGGGCAGGTTGTCGATTGCGGTCACGTCCAGCGGCGGGTCGTCATGCACCCGCAGCGCCGGCGCGTCCCAGTCCGTCGCCCGGTCGTAGACCTTGATCGGCGAGAAATCCGAGGTCGGATCGCAGGCGATGTCGCCGATCACCGTCAGCTTGCGCGGATCGGTCCTGGCGCTCGCCGGGACAAACACCGGGCAGCCCGGCCGCGCCAGGATGCAGTTCAGGAAGATCTCGTGCTCCAGCACCTGCGGGAACGGCCCGCCGCTTGCGGTCTCGGCCATGTCCCATTTCGTCACTGCCACGCCCATCGCATCGCACAGGTCCGCCGCCCCGGTGCCCACACGCCCCAGCGCGCCGATGATGATGGCGCGCGGCCGCCCCAGCCCCGCCAGATCCTCGCCCAGTTCCGCCAGCAGGGCCGCTTGCGACGCCACCTTCCGCACCGGCCCGGCAATCCCGCCCCGCTGCTGCGCCGCCCAGCATTTCAGGCTGACCGCCGCCCCGGCATAGCCCGCCCAATAGCCGAAGGCCGCGACCCGGCGGCCGCTCTCGTCCACCAGATACTCCAGGTCGTAAAGCGTGCCGCCCCCGGCCTTGAAGCGCCGCAGCAGCACCTTCCCGGCAGGCTGGCCCTTGTAGGCATGGCCGAACATGATGTGCCGATGCGTCAGTGGCGTCCCCACCTCGGGCAGTTCCTTCAGCCCGAAGATGATCGCATCCGCCGGAGCCTGCGGCCAGGAGTTCTCGGCCGCGATGGCGCAACCCGCCGCGACATAGCCATCCAGCGCAATCGCCCGGACCGAGGATTCCTCCACCGTCACCCGGATCCCCGCCTTCAGCAGCGCCGCCGCGCCCTCGGGCGTGATCCCCACGCGCTCTTCGTTCGGCCGCTCTTCGGCGCGCACCCAGAGATGGGTCATGTCCGGTCCTTCCCCTTGCTCACGCCGCCGCTTTAGCAGAACCCCCGCCCAAGACCAGAGGCCAGCGCCCCCATCCGGCTTGCAAATCGCCGCCTTTCGACGCAACCCTGCCCGGAAGCCGATACGGATTTTCAGATGCAGATTGAACCGACCGCCCTGCCCGAGGTCCTGATCCTCACCCCCCGCCGCTTCGGCGACGCGCGCGGCTGGTTCATGGAGACCTGGAACGCCGCGCGCATGGCCGAGGCGGGTCTGGACCTTCCCTTCGTGCAGGACAACCATTCCTTCTCTGCCGCCAAAGGCACCCTGCGCGGGCTGCACTACCAGTCGCCCCCCCGCGCCCAGGACAAGCTGGTCCGCTGCTCGCGCGGCGCGATCCTGGACGTGGCGGTGGACATCCGCGCCGGATCGCCGACCTATGGGGGCCATGTCGCCGTCGAGCTGACCCCGGACAACGGCCGCCAGCTTTTCGTGCCCAAGGGCTTCCTGCACGGCTTCGTCACCCTGACCGACGACACCGAGGTGCAGTACAAATGCACCGACCTCTACGCCCCCGACCATGACGGCGCCGTCCGCTGGGATGACCCCGCCCTTGGCATCGACTGGGGCATTGCCTCGCCCGTCCTTTCCGACAAGGACGCCCGCGCGCCCCTCCTCTCCGCCATCGGCCAACCCTTCCGCTACGGGGTGACGAAATGAAGCTTCTCGTCACCGGCGGCTGCGGCTTCATCGGCTCGGCCGTGGTCCGGCTGGCTATCCAGCGGGGCCATGAAGTCGTCAACCTCGACGCCATGACCTATGCCGCGAACGAGGCCAACATCGCCTCGGTCGCGCAGTCCAACCTCTACAGCTTCGAACAGGCCGACATCCGCGACCGCGCGGCGCTGGACCGCATCCTTGCCACCCACGCCCCCGATGCCGTGATGCACCTCGCCGCCGAAAGCCATGTCGACCGTTCCATCGACGGCCCTTCGGATTTCATCGACACGAACATCACCGGCACCTTCAACCTGTTGGAGGCCGCCCGCGCATACTGGACCCGCGCCGGTAAACCGCAGACCTTCCGCTTCCACCACATTTCCACCGATGAGGTCTTCGGCTCCCTCGGCCCCACCGGCCAGTTCACCGAAACCACCCCCTACGACCCCCGCTCGCCCTATTCCGCGTCGAAAGCCGCCTCCGACCACCTCGTCCGCGCCTGGGCGGAAACCTACGGGCTGCCCGTGGTCCTGACGAACTGCTCCAACAACTACGGCCCTTACCACTTCCCCGAGAAACTGATCCCCGTCACCATCCTCAACGCGCTGCATGGCAAGCCGATCCCCGTCTACGGCACCGGCGAGAACATCCGCGACTGGCTTTACGTCGAGGACCACGCCGACGCCCTGCTCCTCGTCCTCGAAAAGGGCACCCCCGGCCGCAGCTACAACATCGGCGGCGAGAACGAGCGTCGCAACATCGACCTCGTCCGCACCATCTGCGCGCTTTTGGACGAGATGGCCCCGAAACCCACCCCCTATGCCGATCAGATCACCTTCGTCGCCGACCGCCCCGGCCACGACGCCCGCTATGCCATCGACCCTTCCCGCATCCGGCAGGAACTCGGCTGGCGTCCCTCGGTCACCGTCGAAGAGGGGCTGAGACGCACCGTCCGCTGGTATCTCGACAACGAGGGCTGGTGGCGGCCGCTCCTGAACCGGAATGGCGTCGGCGAAAGGCTGGGCAAGGCATGAAGCTTCTGATCTTCGGCAAGACCGGCCAGGTCGCGCGCGAGCTTCAGCGCCTCGTTCCCGACGCCACCTGTCTCGGCCGCGACGAAGCCGACCTGACGAACCCCGCCGCCTGCGCCGCAGCCATCACGGCGACCCGCGCCGATGCCGTGATCAACGCCGCCGCCTGGACCGCCGTCGACAAGGCCGAGGCCGAGGAAGCCGCCGCCACCGTGGTGAACGGTGCGGCCCCCACCGCCATGGCCCGCGCCGCCGCCGCAAGGGGCCTGCCCTTCCTCCACATCTCCACCGACTACGTCTTCGACGGCGCGGGCGACCAGCCCTTCGCCCCGGACCACCCCACCGCGCCGCAGAACGCCTATGGCCGTTCGAAACTGGCGGGCGAAGAGGGCGTCTGTGCCGCTGGCGGCAACCACCTGATCCTGCGCACCTCCTGGGTCGTTTCGGCGCATGGCACGAATTTCGTGAAAACCATGCTGCGGCTGGGCAAGGAGCGCGAAAGCCTGAACGTCGTCGCCGACCAGATCGGCGGCCCGACCCCCGCCGCCGCCATCGCCGATGCGCTTGTCGCCGCCGCCAAGGCCATGGCCCAGGGCGCGCAGGGCGGCACCCACCATTTCTCCGGCCAGCCCGACACCAGTTGGGCCGGTTTCGCCCGCGCCATCATGGCCGAGGCGAACCTTCCCTGCCGGATCACCGACATCCCGACCACCGATTACCCCACTCCCGCCCGACGCCCGCTGAATTCCCGCCTCGATTGCAGTGCATTCACCACCGCGTTCGGCATCCCACGCCCCGATTGGCGCCAGGGCCTGACCGCGATCGTGAAGGAGTTGACCCAATGACCCGCAAAGGCATCCTCCTCGCCGGGGGCACCGGCTCGCGCCTCTGGCCGATCACGCTGGGCACCTCGAAGCAACTGCTGCCGATCTACGACAAGCCGATGATCTACTATCCGATCTCGGTCCTGATGCTGTCGGGCATCCGCGAGATCGCGATCATCACCACGCCCGAGGACCAGCCGCAATTCCAGCGCCTTCTCGGCGACGGCAGCCAGTGGGGCCTCGGCTTCACCTGGATCATCCAGGAACGGCCGGAAGGCCTGGCGCAGGCCTATCTCCTGACCCGCGATTTCCTGGCAGGCGCGCCGTCGGCCATGGTCCTTGGCGACAACATCTTCTTCGGCCACGGCCTGCCGGAAATCCTGCACCGCGCCGACCGGCAACCCTCGGGCGGCACCGTCTTCGGCTACCACGTCTCGGACCCCGAACGCTATGGCGTCGCCGCCTTCGACGACCAGGGCAGGGTCACGCAGATCATCGAGAAACCCAAGGTTCCGCCGTCAAGCTTTGCCATCACCGGCCTTTACTTCCTCGACGGCCGCGCGCCCGAGATCGCGGCGACGATCCGGCCCTCGCCGCGCGGCGAGCTGGAGATCGTCGACGTGCTGGAACACTACCGCGCCGAGGGCAGCCTGCAGGTCGAGCGCATGGGCCGCGGCTTTGCCTGGCTCGACACCGGGACGCCGGGAAGCCTGCTGGACGCCGGGAACTTCGTCCGCACGCTGCAGGACCGGCAAGGGATGCAGGTCGGCTCGCCGGACGAGATCGCCTTCCGGCAAGGCTGGATCGACCGCGCCGGGCTGGCCAGTCGGGCGCAGCTCTTCGGCAAGTCGAGCTATGGCGCACATCTGGAAAGCGTGCTGAAAGAGTGACCACGCCGGAAAGCGGCGGGGCCGGCGCCGAAGCGCGAAGAACTCCCGCCGCTGGACCGCCGCCCGGCCGAGGCGCGGCCCCGGAAATCGAAGGATTTCCGGACCGGAATTCTTCTTCAGAATTCCGGCGCCCCGGTCAGGACGCGGGCTCGGCGACCGGCCGCCGGATCGACGGCGCCGCTTCCAGCACCAGGGGCCGGAACCCCGCCCCGCCGGCGTCGATCAGCGCGAAGAACTCGCGCCGCATCCGGGGCTCCCAGAAGTCGTTGATATGGCCCGCAAGGCCCGCGACCCCCTCGGCATGGGGCTTCGTCTCCATGAACAGCGCAATCTGGTTGGCCATCCGCACAATCTTGTCAGCCGACATCGGCCCCCTCCGTCATCACGCGATCCGTATGCGAGAAGACCTCGAATCGGTCCCCCCGTGCCAGCGCGACCAGGGTGATCCCCGCCCGCTCGGCCAGTTCCACCGCCTCGGCCGTCGGGGCCGAGACCGCGATGATCATGGGCGCGCCCAGCATCGCCACCTTCTGCACCATGTCCGTCGAGACGCGGCTGGTCAGCACCACCGCCCCCTCCGGACCGATCCCCTGCCGGACCATCCCGCCCACCAGCTTGTCCAGCGCATTGTGCCGGCCCACGTCCTCGCGCGCCAGCAGCACCCGCCCGTTCCAGAACGCCGCGCCATGCACCGCGCGCGTCGCGTCGTGCAGCCGCTGCTCGCCCGGAAGCGCCGCCACGGCCTCCCGGACCTGCGAAGGTGTCATGCGGAAAGCCGAAGGCCCCACCACCGGAACCTCGCGCAGCGCCTGGTCGATGCTGTCGATCCCGCAAAGGCCGCAGCCCACCGGCCCCGCCATCACCCGCCGCCGCGCGGCCAGCCGCGCCTCGGCCTCGGGGCGCAGCCAGACCTGCACGTCGCGGCCCCGCGGAACCGTCTCGACCTCGACCGACAGCACCTCCTGCGGGCCTGCGATCCCCTCGGTCACGGCGAAGCCCTGACCGAAGTCCTCCAGATCCGCCGGTGTCGCCATCATCACCGCCTGCGTCGTGCCATTGAACGACAGCGCGACGGCCACCTCCTCGGGCAGGACCCGCTGGCCGGGTTGGGCCCCCGGCGTCACCGCGGGACCGAACACCAACCGCGGCGTCGCCCGCGCGCCCTTCATTCCGCCGCCAGGATCCGCCGCGACAGGGTCGCCTGCGCGGCATATTCCTCCTGCCATTCGGACGGGCCGTTGGAGGGCGAGACCTGCACCGCCGTCACCTTGTATTCCGGGCAGTTCGTCGCCCAGTCCGAGAAATCGGTGGTGATGACGTTGGCCTGCGTGTCCGGATGGTGGAAGGTGGTGTAGACCACGCCCGCCGCAACCCGGTCGGTGATCGTCGCCCGCAGCGTGGTTTCCCCCGCCCGGCTGGCCAGGCGCACCCAGTCCCCTTCCCGGATACCCCGGTTCTCGGCGTCATGCGGGTTGATTTCCAGCAGGTCCTGGTCGTGCCAGACGACGTTCGCCGTCCTGCGGGTCTGCGCGCCCACGTTGTACTGCGACAGGATGCGCCCGGTCGTCAGCAACAGCGGGAAGCGCGCGCCGGCCTTTTCATCCGTCGCCACATATTCGGTGCGGATGAACTTGCCCTTGCCGCGCACGAAGCCGTCGATATGCATCAGCGGCGTGCCTTCCGGCGCCTTGTCGTTGCAGGGCCACTGGACCGAGCCCAGGGTCTCGATCTTCTCATAGGTCACGCCGGCGAAGCTGGGCGTGGTCATGGCGATCTCGTCCATGATCTGCGACGGATGGGTATAACCCCAGTTCGCGCCCATGGCGTTGGCGAACATCTGGGTCACTTCCCAGTCGGCATAGCCCTGCTTCGGCGCCATCACCTTGCGGACCATGTTGATCCGGCGCTCGGCGTTGGTGAAGGTGCCGTCCTTCTCCAGGAAGGTCGAGCCGGGGAAGAACACATGCGCATAGTTCGCCGTCTCGTTCAGGAACAGGTCATGCACGATGACGCATTCCATCGCCGCCAGCCCCGCCGCGACATGATGGGTGTCGGGGTCGGATTGCAGGATGTCCTCGCCCTGGCAGTAGAGGCCCTTGAACGTGCCCTCGACCGCCGCGTCCAGCATGTTCGGGATGCGCAGGCCGGGCTCGGGGTCGATGGTGACGCCCCAGGCCTTTTCATAGATCGCGCGCACTTCCGGGTGCTTCACATGGCGGTAGCCCGGCAGTTCATGCGGGAAGGACCCCATGTCGCAAGAGCCCTGCACGTTGTTCTGGCCGCGCAGCGGGTTCACCCCCACGCCCTGCCGGCCGATGTTGCCGGTCAGCATGGCAAGGTTGGCGATGCCGATGACGGTGGTGGACCCTTGGCTGTGTTCCGTCACGCCAAGGCCGTAGTAGATCGCCGCATTGCCGCCGGTCGCGTAAAGCCGCGCCGCGCCGCGCACTTCCGCGGCCGGGACGCCCGTCACCAGTTCCAGCGCCTCGGGCGAGTGCTTGGGATCGGCGATGAACTCCATGTAGTCCTGGAATTCGTCCCAGTCGCAGCGGGTGCGGATGAACTCCTCGTCGTAGAGCTTCTCGGTCACGATGACATGCGCCAGCGCGCTGACCACCGCCACGTTCGTCCCCGGCGTGAGGGCCAGGTGATGGTCGGCCTTGTAGTGCGGGCCTTCCACGGTTTCCGTCCGGCGCGGGTCGACGACGATCAGCTTCGCGCCCTTGCGCAGCCGCTTCTTCATGCGCGAGGCAAAGACCGGGTGCGCCGCCGAGGGGTTGGCGCCGATGACCATGATCACGTCCGACTCCTCGACCGAGTCGAAGTCCTGCGTCCCGGCGCTGGTGCCGAAGGTCTGGCCCAGGCCATAGCCGGTGGGCGAATGGCAGACGCGGGCGCAGGTGTCGGTGTTGTTGTTCATGAACACCGCGCGGGTCAGCTTCTGGACGAGATAGGTCTCCTCGTTCGTGCAGCGGCTGGAGGTGATCACGCCGACCGAGTTCCGGCCATACTTGGCCTGCAGGCCCTTCATCCTGGTCGCGGCGAATTCCATCGCCTCGGCCCAGGAGACCTCTTTCCACGGATCGGTGATCGCATCCCGGATCATCGGGTTCAGGATGCGGTCCTGGTGCGTGGCATAGCCATAGGCGAAGCGGCCCTTGACGCAGCTATGGCCCCGGTTGGCCTTGCCGTGCTTGTAGGGCACCATCCGCACCAGCTCGTCGCCGCGCATTTCGGCCTTGAAGCTGCAGCCGACGCCGCAATAGGCGCAGGTGGTGATGACCGAACGGTCCGGCAGGCCCATCTCGGCGATGGATTTCTCCTGCAGGCTGCCGGTCGGGCAGACCTGCACGCAGGCGCCGCAGGACACGCAGTCCGAGGACAGGAAGTTGTCCTCCGCCACGCCGGCGCTGACCCGGCTGTCGAAGCCCCGGCCCTCGATCGTCAGGGCGAAGGTGCCCTGCACATCCTCGCAGGCCCGCACGCAAAGCGAGCAGACGATGCATTTCGAGCTGTCGAAGGTGAAATAGGGGTTGCTATCGTCGACCGGACGCCAGTCCGGGTTGGCGATGCCCTCCGCGCCATACTGGCGCACATGGTCGGCGACCGGCTGATAGCGGATCTCGCGCAGGCCGACGCGGGCGGCCATGGTCTGCAACTGGCTGTCGCCGTTCGCGGCATCGGTCAGGCCCGGCACCGGATGGTCCGAGGCGTAAAGCTCCATCACGCCACGGCGGATCTGCTGCACGTTCGGCGACTGGGTATGCACCTTGATCCCCGGCATGACCGGCGTCGTGCACGAGGCGGGCGTGCCGTTCCGGCCCTCGATCTCGACCAGGCAGAGGCGGCAGGAGCCGAAGGCGTCCATGCTGTCGGTGGCGCAAAGCTTCGGCACCGAGATGCCCAGTTCGGCCGCCGCGCGCATGATGCTGGTGCCTTCCGGCACCGTCACGTCGTAGCCGTCGATGGTCAGCGTGACCAGTTTCTTCGACTTCGCGGCCGGGGTGCCGAAGTCACGGTCGGGGATGATGAAGTCTTTCATTCGGCAGCCTCTTTCGCGCGGACGAAGTCATCGGGGAAATGGGTGAGGGCGCTCATCACCGGATATGGGGTGAACCCGCCAAGGGCGCAAAGCGAGCCCAGCTTCATGGTGTTGCACAAGTCGGTGATCAGCGGAATCGCGCTGCTGTCGCCGCGCGCCAGCCGGTCCAGCGTCTCGACGCCGCGGATCGAGCCGATGCGGCAGGGCGTGCACTTGCCGCAGCTTTCGATCGCGCAGAATTCCATCGCGAAGCGGGCCATCTGCAGCATGTCGATCGTGTCGTCGGCCACGGTCAGGCCGGCGTGGCCGATAAGGCCGTCCTTCGCGCCGAATTCCTCATAGCCGAACGGCGTGTCGAACAGCGACACCGGGAACCATGCCCCCAGGGGCCCGCCGACCTGCACCGCCTTCACCGGGCGGCCCGAGGCGGTGCCGCCGCCGATCTCGTTGACGATCTGGCCCAGCGTCAGGCCGAAGGCCACCTCGTAGAGCCCGCCGTATTTCACGTTCCCGGCGATCTGCAGCGGGATCGTGCCACGGCTGCGCCCCAGCCCGAAGTCCTTGTAGTAGGCCGCCCCCCTGGCCATGATCACCGGCACCGAGGCCAGCGAGATCACGTTGTTGACCACGGTCGGACGGCCCAGGAAGCCCTGCAGCGCCGGCAGCGGCGGCTTGGCGCGCACGACGCCGCGCTTGCCTTCCAGCGAGTTCAGCAGCGAGGTCTCCTCGCCGCAGACATAGGCGCCGGCGCCGACGCGAATCTCCATGTCGAAGCGCGGGCCCAGCACGCCCGCCTCGCGCGCGATGCGCACGGCGGCTTCCATCACCCGGATCGCCACCGGATATTCGCTGCGGATGTAGACGTAACCCTTGGTCGCCCCGGTGGCGAGCCCGGCAATCGCCATCCCCTCGATCAGGGTGAAGGGATCGCCTTCCATCAGCATCCGGTCGGCGAAGGTGGCGCTGTCGCCCTCATCGGCGTTGCAGACGATGTATTTCTGGTCCGCCACCGCCTCGGAGACGGTCTTCCACTTGATGCCGGTGGGAAAGCCCGCGCCGCCCCGGCCGCGCAGGCCGGAGTCGGTCACTTCCGCCACGATCTCCGGCGCGGTCATCCTGACCGCCCGCTCCAGCCCCGCCAGGCCGCCATGCGCGCGGTAATCGTCCAGCGACAAGGGGTCGATCACCCCGACGCGGGCGAAGGTCAGCCGCGTCTGGCCCTTCATCCAGGGCAATTCCTCGACCAGCCCCACCGCCTTGGGATGCGCGGCGAGATCGCCGAACAGCCCGGCCACATCGGCCAGCGCCATCGGGCCAAAGCCCAGGCGGCCCGCATCGGTCGCCACCTCGACCAGCGGCTCCAGCCAGACCATCCCGCGGCTGCCGTTGCGCACCACCTCGACCGCGATGCCCCGGCGCGCGGCCTCATCGGTGATCGCCGCCGCGATCTTGTCCGCGCCCAGCGCGACCGCCGCCGAATCCAGAGGAACGTAGATCTTCATTTCGCCACCTCCGCCAGCACCGACTCGTCACAGCGGCCGACCAGCCGCCCGTCCACCATCGCCGAAGGGCCACAGGCGCAGAGGCCCAGGCAGAACACCGGCTCCAGTGTCACGCGGCCATCCGGCGTCGTCTCGTGCCAGTCGATCCCCAGCGCCTTCTTGATCTGCTCGGCCACCGCATCCGCACCCATGGTCTGGCAGGCCTCGGCCCGGCACAGTTTCAGCACATGCCGCCCGGCCGGGGCCTTGCGGAAATCGTGGTAGAAACTGATCACGCCGTGCACTTCGGCCTTCGACATGGTCAGCGCCTTGGCGATCTGCGGCACGGCGCTTTCCGGCACATGGCCGAAGGCTTCCTGGATGGCATGGAGGATCGGCAGCAGCGGCCCCTCAAGCCCGCGATGGGCCTCGAGGATTTCGGCGATCCGGTCGGAATGGGGATGGGAATCGAGCATGCGGGCGACCTCTTGCTAGCATGCAGCGGTATACGCCCGTCGATAGGATAATCAATGTCGATATATCGTCAATTGATAGGCAACGCCTATCGAAACAGCCGGATCGCCTCGTCCACCAGCGCCTGCAACACCGGCGTCTGCGGGTCGCGCCGCGCCGCGATCAGGCCGACCGTATGCTCGGCCTCCGGCTCGACGATCGGGATCGAATGCAGCCGCCCGTCCGCCACGAACATGTCCGCCAGCTTCTTCGGCACGATCGAGGCCCAGCGCCCGGTTAGCACATGCGCCATCAGCGCCATGGTCGAGTTCGATTCGATCATCGGCACCGCATCCACCCCCGCCTCGCCCAGATGCTGGTTCACGATCCGCCGGTTCTGCATGTCGGAGGTCAGCAGGCACAGCGGCACCGAGGACAGCTCGTTCCAGGTGACATGCCGGCGCGAGGCGAGGTCCGATCCCGGCGCGATCAGCAGGCGGTAGAACTCGGTATACAGCGGCACCTGCGACACCCGGCCCAGGGGCTCGTTGTCGAGGTAGGTGATCCCGGCCTCCAGGTCCAGCGCCTCGATCCCGGTCAGGATCTCGATGCTGGTCCGCGACAGGATCGAGACCCGCACATTCGGGTGTTTCTTGGTGAAGGGCTCGGTCAGGTCGGCGACCATCGGCAGGGCGGTCGGGATCACCCCGATCCGCAGGTTGCCCGACAGGCCGGTGCGCACCACCCGCATCTCGTCCTTCAGCGCCCGCACATCGCCGACGATGCCCAGCGCCCGGTCCAGCACGCGCTGCCCTTCCGGCGTCAGGCCCTGGAAACGGCTGCCCCGGAACACCAGCTGCACGCCCAGCTGATCCTCCAGCTGCCGGATGGCACTGGACAGCGAGGGCTGCGTCACGCCGCAGGCTTCGGCCGCGCGGCCGAAATGGCGTTCCTTGGCCAGAGCGATGAACATTTCCAGCTTTTCGATCATGCCCCGACCCTGCCCCTCCCCGCCCTCGCCCGCAAGCCCTTGCCGGTTTCCCTTTGGGGGCTTACCTCTGGCCTCATGCGCCGCTTCATCCCCTTCCTGCCGAAACCCGCCTTCGTCCCGGTGATCCGCCTGGCCGGCACCATCGGCACCGGCACCCGCTCGATCAGCGACGAGGCCCTGGCCCCGCTGATCGAAAAGGCCTTCCGCGCCAAGCCGGTGGCGGTGGCGCTTCAGGTCAATTCCCCCGGCGGCTCGGCGGTGCAATCCTCGCTGATCGCCGCCCGCATCCGGCGGCTGGCGGACGAGAAGAAGATCCCCGTCCACGCCTTCGTCGAGGATGTGGCGGCCTCCGGCGGCTACTGGCTTGCCTGCACGGCGGATGACATCCATGTCGATTCCAGCAGCCTTGTCGGCTCGATCGGGGTGATCTTCGCCTCCTTCGGCTTCCCCGAACTGATGGCGAAACAGGGCGTCGAGCGCCGCGTCGTCACCGCCGGCCGCTCGAAAAGCTTTGCCGACCCGTTCCTGCCGCAGAAGGCCGAGGATGTAGAGCGGCTGAAGGCCCTGCAGGGCCCGATCCACCAGGCCTTCATCGACCATGTGAAACGCGCGCGGGGCCGGCGGCTCAGCGAAACCGCCGACCTGTTCAACGCCGACATCTGGGTGGGCCAGCAGGCGGTGGACCTTGGCCTTGCCGACGGGGTTTCGCATATGGTCCCCCGGCTGAAGCAGCTTTACGGCGACAAGGTGAGGCTCCTCCCCTTCGGCCGCAAGCGCAGCCTGTTCCAGCGCCTCGGCATGTCGCTGATCGACGAAACCCTCGGCGCGGTCGAGGACAGGGCGCTCTGGGCGCGGTATGGTCTCTAGATGCTGTTGAAGATCATCCTTCTGTTCATGCTTGCCATGTTCCTGGTCGCGATCGTCGGCCGGGTGCTGTTCCCCTCGGCCCTGCCGCCCGTGCTGCGCAAGCGCAAGGGCGCCCCGCGCTGCGGCAGATGCGGGCGCTACCTGATCGGGCGCGGCGGCTGCGACTGCGGGGGCCGCGCGAAATGACGGCGCTGGTCACCGGGGCGGGCAAGCGGCTGGGCCGGGCCATGGCGCTCTATCTCGCGGGGCGCGGCCATGACATCGCCGTCCATTACGCCACCTCCGCCGACGAGGCCGAGGCCGTGGCGGCCGAGATCCGCGCCATGGGCCGCCGCGCCCGCACCTTCCGCGCCGACCTTCTGGACGAGGCCCAGGTCCGCGCCCTGATCCCCGCCGCGACACAGGCGCTCGGCCCGCTTACCGTGCTGGTCAACAACGCCTCGATCTTCGAATACGACCGGATCGAGACCTCTACCCGCGAGGGCTGGGACCGCCACATCGAATCGAACCTGCGCGCGCCCTACGTCCTGACGCAGGCCTTCGCCCGCCAGTGCCCCCCCGCCGGCACCGACGCGGCCGGAGAGCCCCTGCCCCTCGGCCTGATCGTCAACATGATCGACCAGCGCATCCTGAAGCTGACGCCCGAGTTCAGCACCTATACCATCGCCAAGATGGGCCTCTGGGCCCTGACCCAGACCGCCGCGCAGGGGCTGGCCCCCCATATCCGCGTCAACGCCATCGGCCCCGGCCCCACGCTGCAAGGCTCCCGGCAAAGCGACGGCCACTTCGCCCGCCAGCGCGCCGCGACCGTTCTGGGGCGCGGCGCGAACCCCGCCGACATCACCGCCGCGCTGGGATTCTTCCTCGACAGCCCCGGCGTCACCGGCCAGTTCATCGCCGTGGACGGAGGCCAGCATCTCGGCTGGAAGACCCCCGATGTTCTGGGCGTGGAATAGCCCGTCCGGAATGCCCTTGCGGCAACTTGTCCACTTGCGGCCGCATCTTCACAGTCCGGTTACAATTCGCCTGACATATCAGGGATTTGCGACCGATCGGAAATATCTTTCCTTTGTTTTCAAATGGTTACAAATCTGCCTAAAAAATAGGCAACCTCACGAAACCAGCCGAAAACAAGGGAATTTCGCCGCTCCCGAAATCTTCTCCGCGGAGTTATCCCCAGATTCCGTGGACAGCTTTGCTCTTGCCACCATCGCCCGTTCCGTGCAGCCCTTCCGCTAGAATCGACGCCGCCAGATGACCGACGAAAAACCCCGCACCGGACATGAGGTGATCCAGGATTACCTCAAGACGCTCGACGGCTCGCCCGGCGTCTACCGGATGCTGAACGCCGCCTCCGAGGTGCTTTACGTCGGCAAGGCGCGCAACCTGAAGGCGCGCGTGTCCAATTACGCTCGCGCCTCGGGACATTCCGGCCGGATCGCCCGGATGATCCACGAAACGGCGTCAATGATGTTCCTGACCACGCGCACGGAACTCGAGGCGCTGCTACTGGAACAGAACCTGATCAAGCAGCTGAAGCCGCGCTACAACGTGCTTCTGCGCGACGACAAGTCGTTCCCGAACATCCTGATCTCCTCGGAACATCCGTTCCCGCAACTGAAGAAGCATCGCGGCAAGAAGTCCGAGAAGGGCGCCTATTTCGGCCCCTTCGCCAGCGCCGGCGCGGTGAACCGCACGTTGAACCAGTTGCAGAAGGTCTTCCTCCTCCGCAACTGCTCGGACAGCATGTTCGAAAGCCGCACCCGGCCCTGCCTGCAGTTCCAGATCAAGCGTTGCTCCGCCCCCTGCGTCGGCAAGATCACCGCCGAAGGCTATGCCGCCCTCGTCGCCGATGCCACCCGCTTCCTCGAAGGCAAGACCACCTCGGTCCAGGCCGACCTCGCCCGCGACATGGCCGCCGCTTCCGAAGCGATGGAGTTCGAGCGCGCCGCCGCGCTGCGCGACCGGATCAAGGCCCTGACCCAGGTCCAGCAGACCCAGGGCATCAACCCGCAGGGCGTGGCCGAGGCTGACGTGGTCGCCCTCCATCTCGAACATGGCCAGGCCTGCGTGCAGGTCTTCTTCATCCGCGCCAATCAAAGCTGGGGCAACCGCGACTTCTACCCCCGGACCGGCGCCGGGGCCGAGGCACCCGAGATTCTGGAGGCCTTCCTGACCCAGTTCTACGACGACAAGGAACCGCCGCGCCTGATCCTGCTCTCGCACCCCGTCGACAACCCCGACCTCGTGGCCGAGGCGCTGTCGGCGCGGGCGGGCCGCAAGGTGGAACTCGCCGTCCCGCAGCGCGGCGAAAAGGCCGAACTGGTGGAAAACGCCGTCCGGAACGCCCGCGAAAGCCTCGCCCGCCGCATGGCCGAGTCCACCACCCAGAACAAGCTCCTCACCGGCCTCGCCGAGGCCTTCGACCTCGACGCCCCGCCGCAGCGGATCGAGGTCTATGACAACTCTCACATCCAGGGCGCCCATGCCGTCGGCGGGATGATCGTAGCGGGGCCCGAGGGCTTCCTGAAATCGCAATACCGCAAGTTCAACATCAAGTCCGGGGCCGGGGCGAACTCCGACGACTTCGGCATGATGAAGGAAGTCCTGACCCGCCGCTTCGAGCGCCTGTTGAAGGAAGACCCCGAGCGCAAGACTGACATGTGGCCCGACCTCCTCCTCATCGACGGCGGCGCGGGGCAGGTCTCCGCCGTGGCCGGGATCATGGCCGAGCTTGGGGTGGACGACATCGCCATGGTCGGGGTCGCCAAGGGCATCGACCGCGACGCCGGGAAAGAGGAATTCCACCGCCCCGGCGAACGCCCCTTCGCGCTGCAAAGGAACGACCCCGTCCTCTACTTCATCCAGCGCCTGCGGGATGAGGCCCACCGCTGGGCCATCGGCGCCCATCGCGCCAAGCGGGCCAAGGCGGTCAGCCTCACCCCGCTGGACGACATCCCCGGCATCGGGGCCACCCGCAAACGCGCCCTCCTGCAACATTTCGGCAGCGCCAAGGCCGTGGCCCGGGCCGGGCTGGCCGATCTGCAAGCGGTGGACGGGATCTCCGAGACGATGGCGAAAACGATCGCCGACTATTTCTCGGCAAGGGCCTGATCAGCGTAGGGTGCGCTACAGCGCACCATCCGCCCCCCTCGCCGACCTTCGGCCGCGCACCGCGCCCCGGCCGGGCTTCCCGCGCGCCCCCGCCTCGGCTAGGCTTTCCCCATGCGCCCCGGCCCCAAGAACCTGATCACCGATGTCCCCGGCCTTCGCGTCGGCAATGCCCAGGACGCCGCCCTGCGCTCCGGCGTCACCGTCCTGACCGCCGATCGGCCCTTCACCGCCGCCGTCCATGTCATGGGCGGCGCGCCCGGCACGCGCGAGACCGACCTGCTGGCCCCCGACCGGCTGGTGCAGGAAGTGGACGCGCTCTTCCTCTCCGGCGGCTCGGCCTTCGGGCTCGATGCCGGGACCGGGATCATGGCGGGCCTCCGCGCCCAGGGGCGGGGCTTCCCCGTCGGCCCGGTTCGCGTGCCGATCGTGCCGGGGGCGATCCTCTTCGACCTCCTCAACGGCGGCGACAAGGACTGGGGTGACAGCCCCTATCCCGCGCTCGGCCGTGCCGCGCTGGAGGGTGCAGGACGCGACTTCGCGCTTGGCACCGCGGGCGCGGGCCATGGCGCGATGACCGGCAATCTGAAGGGCGGCCTCGGCTCGGCCTCCTGCGTCCTGCCCTCGGGGATCACGGTCGGCGCGCTGGTCGCGGTGAATGCGCTGGGTCAGGCGACCGTGGGCGAGACCGCCCATTTCTGGGCCGCCCCTTGGGAGGAAGGCGAGGAGTTCGGCGGCCTCGGCCCCGCGCCGATGGTCGCGCAAGAGGCCCCCCTGCCCCGCAAGCGCCTGGGCGAGGCCACGACCATCGCCATCGTCGCCACCGATGCCGCCCTGGGCAAGGCGCAGGCGCACCGCATGGCCGTGGCGGCCCATGACGGCATGGCCCGCGCGCTGGCGCCCGCGCACACGCCGCTGGACGGCGACCTGGTGTTCGGCGTTTCGACCGGCGCGCGGCCATTGTCCGATCCGGTGACAGAGGCGTTCCAGCTCGGCCACGCCGCCGCCACCTGCCTCGCCCGCGCCATCGCAAGGGCGGTGTTTCTGGCCGACCCGATGCCGGGCGACCTGCAACCCAGCTGGCGGTCACGCTTCGGGTCGGGGTCCGGCAAACCCTGAACGCGACATGGACCGATCACCCGGCAAAGGCGGACCCTTGCCCAGCGACCCGATACCCGCCCCGGAAACCGCTCCAGAGACCGGGAACCTGCATGCCGCTGTTGCCCGAAACATTGGCAGGCGCGGGATACCGGCACCTTTCCCTGGCAGGCCGATCACCCTTCCACGAAGGTCAGGAGAACCTGGGGCCGGGCCCCCGCCTGCCGCGCATGCCGCCGCAATTTCCTGAGAAATCCTGAATACCCGCGATCAAGCCATTGAAATCATGGGGGCCGGGGGATGCGTCCACCGTGGACACTACCACCGCTTCAGCGCGTCCTCGTCCGAGTCCTTCGCCGCCACCCAGCTCTCCCCCCCGTCCCGGCTCTCCTTCTTCCAGAACGGGGCGCGGGATTTCAGGTAGTCCATCAGGAACTCCGCCGCCGCGAAGGCATCCCCCCGGTGCGGCGCGGCCGTCGCGACCATCATGATCACCTCCCCCGGCGCCAGCCGCCCGTGCCGGTGGATCACCAGCCCGTCCACCAGCTTCCAGCGGTCCACCGCCTCGGCCAGGATCGCCTGGATCGCCTTCCCGGTCATACCGGGATAGTGCTCGATCTCCATGCCCGTCAGCCCGCCGTCCGGCCGCACGATGCCGGTGAAGCTGACCACCGCCCCCGCCCCCGCGGCCCCGGCGGTGAAGGAGGCGACCTCGGCCCCCGGATCGAACGGCCCGGCCTGGACGGAAACGCGCATCTCAGCCCCCGGTCATCGGCGGGAAGAAGGCAACCTCCCGCACCCCGGCGAGGGGAGCATCGAAATCGGCCAACTCCTGATCCAGCGCCACCCGCAGGGCGGTGATGTCGGCGAAGGCCGCCGCATAGCGTTCCTCCCGCGCGGAGAGTTCCTCGACCAGCCCCGCCACCGTCGCGGCCCCGGTCTCGACCCGTTCGCGCGGCAGGCCGATGCGCTCGCGCACCCAGGCGAAATAGAGAACGTCGATCATTTCACGTCCCGCAGATAGGGCAGCGACTTGGCAAAGTATTCCCAGCCCGTCACCGCCGTCAGCAGGGCCGCCAGCCACAACAGCGCGATCCCCGCCAGATTGGCATATGAGGCGCAGTCCCGGCTGCCGCAAGCCCGGATCGGGTCGGCGGTTCCGGCGATCACGGCCTCGACATACTGGTCGGGGGTCATGCCCTGCATCGCAACGCCGTTCAGATATTCCAGCCCCGTGCCCAGGAACAGCACCGCGATCGCCAGCATCTGCGCCGTGGTCTTCCACTTGGCCAGCCTGGTCACCTTCAGCAGCCCGGACTTCGCCCCCATGAACTCACGCAGGCCCGAGACGAAGACCTCGCGGAAGAGGATGACCGTCGCGGGCAGGATCAGCCAGGGGTTCATCCCGTTGTAGCCGGTGATCACCATGATCGCGATCACCACCATCGCCTTGTCGGCGATCGGGTCCATCAGCGCGCCGAACTTCGACTCCTGCTTCCAGAGCCGGGCGAGGTAGCCGTCGAACCAGTCCGTCAGCGCCGCGCCGACGAACAGCGCCAGCGCGAACCAGTCGGCCCAGGGGCGGTGGAAATACAGGAACATCACCGCCACGCCCGGCGCTGCCAGCAGGCGAAGAACGGTAAGGCTGTTCGGGATATTCCAGGTCATGTGGGAGTGGTAGACCAAGCCCCGAGGCGGCGAAAGGGGTTAGTTGCCTTTCGCCGGTCCCGATCGCCGGTCCGTCCGGTCAGAAATCGAACAGGTCGGACAGGAAGCTCTCGCGCCGCTTCTTCCGATAGCCGTGACGGTGATCGTCGTCGTCATCGTCCTTGTAGCGGCGCCGGTCATCCTCGCGATATTGTCCACGGGGTTCGGGCTGGTAGACCGGCGCGGCATGTTGCGGCGGCGGGGGCGGGGCCACCGGAGCGGGCGCAGGGGCCGAGGCTGCCGCCGCACGCTCGATGATCTTGTCCAGCTCGCCCCGATCCAGCCAGACGCCGCGGCATTTCGGGCAGTAGTCGATCTCGACCCCGCCACGGTCGGCCATCACCAAAGTCTCGTTGTCGACCGGACAGCGCATTTCCTACCTCTCTGCCATGTTCACCCGCCTTAGATGGGGTCGCAAACCGGCCCCGCAAGGGCCGAAATCGCGCTTACGCGAAAGGTCGCAAGGGCAGATGCCGGGGCAAGGCGCGACGACGGCAGGGCGCTTGGCCGCAAAGCTTCCGGCCCGGGGCCGCCTTGCATCCTGCCGGCCGGGACCTCGCGGCCTGGCGGGATGAGTCGCATCGCTGGACCGTTCCGGACCATCGTGAACCATCGGAAACGCGGCGGCCCCGGAACAGGTTCCCGATCCGCCGCCGCGACAGGCGCAACCCCGAAGAATAAGGAAAACCGCGCTTTTAGGCTTGACGGATGCCTGTCCCCGTGGCGCAAGGTGGCCTGAAGCTGCCACAACCCCGAGTCTGCAAAGTGAAACCCAACCTCGCCCGGATCCTCGCGATCCTCGCCTTGCCTTTGCTGGCCGCTTGCGCCGGTGCCCCCACGTCCAAGGAACCGCCCGTCGTGCCCGGCTACGAGGGCGTCCAGGACGGTGAGTTCTTCATCGAGCCGGTTCCGGCGCAATACCTCTATGACGGCAACCGCCGCGAGGAGGTGGGCTACAGCGGAGGCGAGGCTCCGGGAACCGTGGTGGTCGATACCTATTCGCGCAAGCTCTACCTTGTGGGCGAGGGCGGGACGGCGACGCGCTATCCGATCGCGGTCGGGCGTGAAGGCCTGTCCTTCCGCGGCACCGGAGTGGTCGGGCGCAAGGCGGAATGGCCGTCGTGGCAGCCGACCAGGAACATGGTGCGCAGCCGGCCCGATCTTTACGCGGCCTATGCCGGCGGCCTGCCGGGCGGGCTGATGAACCCCTTGGGCGCGCGGGCGCTGTATCTCTATCGCGGCGGGCGCGACACGATGTTCCGCATCCATGGCACCTCGGACGCGGCCTCGGTCGGTCATGCGACCAGCGCGGGCTGCATCCGCCTGTTCAACCAGGACATACTCGACCTTTACAGCAAGGTGCCGCAGGGCGCCCGCGTGAAGGTGCGGACCGAGGCGGAGAGCTTGGCCATCGAAGGCCCGCAGATGACGGATGCCTATGGCCGTGTCGTCCCCGAGACGCCCGAGAACCTGGCGCAGAAGGAAAAGGATCTGGCACGGATCGCCAAGCAGGAGGAAAAGGACCGCATCGCCGCCGAGAAGGCCGAGACGAAGCGCCTTGCCGCCTGCCAGCGCCGCGGGATCGAGCCCGACGACTGCCCCCGCCCCGCCCCCGCCGAGGCGGTGGTGACGGCCGGGACCTCGGACAGCTCTAGGAACGGATGACGTAATCCTTCAGGGTGGTCTCCACGACCTCCCATGTGCCCTCGAAGCCGGGGCGGATGATCAGGCTGTCGCCCGCATGCAGCTGGGTGACGGTCCCGTCGGCCCCGGTCAGGATCGAATAGCCGCTGAGAATGTGGAAATATTCCCACTCGGTATAGCTGACCCGCCATTTGCCGGGGGTCGACTGCCAGAGGCCGCAGTAAAGCCCATCGCTTTCCTCAAGGCTCCAGGTCGAATGGACCGGATCGCCGGAAATCACCTTCTCGGGCGCGGGACGGGAGGTTTCGGGCACGGCGCCGATGCGGTTGACGCGCTGGAACAGGGTCATTGGTCTCTCCTTTGCGCGCATTCAGGACAACCGGCACCGCGCGGTCAAGTCCATGGCGGCCGGTTCGGCGGTGCTGCGCTGCGGCGCAAATCTGTTGCGGTGGCTTTCCGCTTATGCCCATATGGCCAGAGAGCGAACCCGCCTGCGAGGCCCAAGATGAGCGCGACTTCCCCGGTCCGGCCAGTGCTTCCCCCCGATATCCGGGCCCGCAAGGGCGCCACGCCGCTGGTGGTGCTGACGGCCTATTCCACCCCCGTCGCACGACTGGTCGACGCGCATTGCGACGTGGTTCTGGTGGGCGACTCGGTGGGAATGGTGATCCACGGCCTGCCCTCCACGCTGGGGGTGACGCTGGAGATGATGATCCTGCACGGCCGCGCGGTGGTGCGGGGGGCGCAGAAGGCGATGCCGGTGATCGACATGCCCTTCGGCTCTTATGAGGAGGGCCCGCAGCAGGCGTTCCGCAACGCCAGCCGCCTGATGGCCGAGACCGGCGCCCCGGCGGTGAAGCTGGAGGGTGGGCAGCACATGGCCGAGACGATCGCCTTCCTGACCGCACGGGGCGTGCCGGTGATGGCCCATGTCGGGCTGACACCGCAGGCGGTGAACACGCTGGGCGGCTACAAGGTGGTGGGCCGCGAGGAAGAGGCCGCGAAGGTGATGGCCGACGCAAGGGCGGTCGCGGCGGCGGGGGCCTTCTCGGTCGTGCTGGAGAAGGTGCCCGAGGGGCTGGCGGGGCGGATCACCCAGGCGCTCTCGATCCCGACCATCGGCATCGGCGCGGGGGTCCATTGCGACGGGCAGGTGCTGGTGGTGGACGACATGCTGGGCCTCTTCACCGAGTTCCGGCCCAAGTTCGTCAAGCGGTATGCCGAGCTGGGCCGCGCCGCCGACGAAGCCATCGCCGCCTATGCCGCCGAGGTGCGCGCGCGCGCCTTCCCGGCGGCGGAACATTCCTTCCCTGATGCGGTGCCGGTAAAGAAATGATCCTGAAGACGGTGGCCGACCTGCGGGCCATGGCGCGGGACTGGCGGGCGGCGGGCGAGGTGATCGGCGTGGTGCCGACGATGGGGGCGCTGCATGACGGCCACCTCTCGCTGGCGCGGCGGGCGCGGGCGGAATGCGACCGGGTGATCACCACGATCTTCGTGAACCCCAGGCAGTTCAACAACCCGGACGACCTGAAGAAATATCCCCGCACCCTGGAGGCGGATGCCGCGCTTCTGGGGACGATCCCGGTGGACGCCGTCTTTGCCCCCCCGGTCGAGGAGGTCTATCCCGAGGGCTTCATCACCAATGTGACGATGCAGGGCGTGGCGCAGCCGCTGGAGGGCCACATGCGTCCCGGCCATTTCGACGGCGTGGCGACGGTGGTGACGAAACTGTTCGGCATGACGCTGGCCGACCGGGGCTATTTCGGCCAGAAGGACTGGCAGCAGCTGCAGGTCGTCCTGCGGCTGGTGTGCGACCTGAACCTGCCCGTGCAGGTGGTGGGCTGCGAGACGATCCGCGAGGCGGACGGGCTGGCCATGTCCTCGCGCAACGTGCGGCTGACGGCGGCCGGGCGGGCGAAGGCGCCGGTCCTCTATGCGGCGATCAGCCGGGCGGCCGAGGACATCCGCGCGGGCCATGCCGACCGGATGGCGATCCGCGAAGCGGCCGAGGCGATGCGCGAGGCCGGGTTCGAGCGGGTGGAATACATCGAACTCCGCGACGCCGAGACGCTGATGCCCTCGGACGACCCGCGCCGCCCGCGCCGGATGCTGGCGGCGGCCTGGCTGGACGGGGTCCGGCTGATCGACAACATCCCCGTGTAACGCTTGCGTCTCCGGGCCGCGCCTTCCCCGCGTCAGTTGAACTCCTTTTCCAGCGCATCCGCCAGGTCAAACAGGTCGATGGCCGCGCCATAGGTGGCGACATTGTAGATCGGCGCGTTGCGGTCGGTGTTCACCGCGACGATCGTCTCGACATGCTTCATGCCATGCAGGTGCTGCACCGCGCCGGAAATGCCTAGCGCGAGATAGAGCTTGCAGTTGGACGCCACCTTCCCGGACAGGCCCACCTGATGCGCCTTGGGCAACCAGCCGGAATCGGCGATCGGCCGCGAACAGCCGAAGGTCGCCCCAAGTCGTTCGGCAAGGGCGCGGAAGCGTTCGATGTTCTTCTCGTCCTGGATGCCGCGGCCGACCGAAAGGATGAACTCTGCCTTGGTGATGTCGACATCGGCGGGCGGCGGATCGAGGTAGTCCCTGTGCTCCGCCGTCCGTGCGGCAGCCGATTGCAGGTCAAGGGACACAAGGCGCAGCGGCGCATTGCCGGCCGGCGGCGGCTTGGTGCTGCCGCCGCGCAGCATCACGGTGGTCACGCATGCCGCGGAAATGTCCAGTTTCGTCAGCACCTTGTTGCCATAGCCGCCGCGCAGCGCCAGGAGACGCCCGCCATCGGCCTCGATCCCGAAGGCATCGCTGACGAAGCTGCCGCCCAGCCGGACCGCCAGCGCCGGGCCGAAGCCCATGCCGTTCACGCTATGGCCCAGCAGGACCAGCCGCGGCCGGATCTCCAGCGCAAGGCCATAGGCCGCCTCCTCGTAGACCGCCGGGTCGAAATGATCGCCCGCCGCCACGCCCAGCACCTCGTCGACACCCTCCAGCGCCAGTTCCGCATGGTAGCGCGCCGGATCGCCGGCGATCACCGCGACGACCAGCGGTCCGCCCAGCCTGGCCTTCAGGTCGCGCGCCAGGCCGATTGCCTCGCCGGTCTGCGCGCCGAGCGTGCCGCGCAGATGCTCGGCAATGACCAGAATTCCACCCATCTCAGCCTCCCCTCTTCTCGCGGACGATGGCCGCGATGCGCGCGGCGACCTCGGCCGCAGATCCTTCCAGCATCGCCGCCTGGCCGACCGGCGGCCGGTCCATCGCGGCCACCCGGCGGCCCGTCGCCTCGGGACCGAGTTCCTCGACCACGGCCTCGGCCACCGGCTTTGCCCGTGCTTCCTTGATCATCCGCATGGTGGCATAGCGCGGGACATTGGCGCCGGACTGGATCGACAGGACCGCAGGCGCCGGCAGGCTCTGGCCATGGCGCACGCCACCCTCCAGTTCGCGCGTGATGTCGAGCCGGCCCTTGCCGTCCCATTGCATCTCGACCACCACGGCGGCATGCGACCAGCCGAGGATCCCGCCAAGGGCGGCGGCGGTGGCGCCATTGGCAAAGTCGCTGGACTGCACGCCGGTCAGCACCAGATCGGCCTCCTCGCGCAGCGCCACCCCCGCCAGAAGGGCTGCAACCGCGATCGGGTCGGCGGGCGAGGCGGCGTCGGCAGCGACCCGCACGCCGCGATGCGCCCCCTTGGCAAGTGCCTTGCGCAGCGAGGGCTCGGCCTCCTCGGGGCCGATGGTGACGGCGACCACCTCGCCCTCGCCCAGCCGCTCGACCAGTTGCAGCGCCGCCTCGATCGCGGTCTCGTCGAACTCGTTCAGCTGATGGTCCAGATCCTCGGGCAGCACATCGCGCCCGTCGGGCCGGAAGCGGAACTCGTCCCCCAGCTTGCCGACATGCTTGACGGCGACCAGCACGCGAAGACCCGACTTCACCGGGCGCTCGTAGTCGGCAAGCACCGCCGGAGTCACCGGCCTGACCGACCATTCGCCGGCCTCGCCCGGAATGGCGTCAAGCATCACCGGCGCCGGCGCGGCCTCGCCGGGTTCGGCGGCGGGAATCGGGGTCGGCAGGGCGAAGAGCTGGCCCGACTGCGCGGTCAGCGCCTGGATCAGTTCCGGCACCACCCGCGCCGTGACCTTCTCGGCCAGGCTTTCCGCGATGCGGTTCGCCAGTTCCGGCAGGTAATTCGCCGGGATCGCCCGCAGTTCGACCGCCTCGGCGACCAGTTCGGCGATGTCGGCGACGAGGAAATCAGCCTCGTGGCCGCTGGCCTTTCGTGCATCCTCGAACATCGTCAGATCCTTCGGGCAGCAGGTTACGAATATGTCGATATTCCCCAGCGACGCCGCCTCGTGCATCCGGCTGTGGGAGGGTTTTTCGACGCCCGGCGGGTCGGGCGTCCAGATCCGCCCGCCGCCAGCGCCGCAGCAGAAGGAATTATCGCCCGAGCGGGGCATCTCGACCAGCTCGCAGCCGATGGCGCGCAGAACCCGTCGCGGCGCATCGTATTCCTTGTTCAGCCGCCCCAGATGGCAGGGGTCGTGATAGGTCACGCGCTTGTTCAGCGGCCTGGTCACCTTCAGCCGCCCGCTTTCCAGCCAGTCCGCCAGCACGTTGGTATAGTGCAGCACCTTCCGGCCCTGGACTGCCTTGCCATATTCGTTGCGCAGGGTGTTCAGCGAATGCGGATCGGTGGTGACGATCCAGTCGAACCGCGATTGGGCCATCTGCCCGCCGTTATGCGCCGACAGCGCCTCGAACAGGCCCTCCTCGCCCACGCGGCGAAGGTCGTTGCCGGCGGTGCGCTCGCCGTCGAACAGGATGCCGAAGTCAAGGCCACCCGCGTTGAACAGCCGCGCGACAAGACGCGAGATCGTCTGCGAGCGCGGGTCGAACGAGGCGAAGTCGCCGACGAACCACAGGGCCTCGACCGGCTCCTTGCGGGCGTCCTTGACCGGGAATTCCAGGTCGCGCGTCCAGGCGCCCCGCTTGCGCGCAGGCTCGCCGAAGCTGTTGCCGACATTGGCCACCGTCTCCAGCACGCCGCGCAGGGTCGGGTCCATCTCGCCCTTGTCGACCAGCGCGCGGCGCATCTTGACGATCTTCACCGGCTGCTCGATCCCGACGGGGCAGATCTCGGCGCAGGCGCCGCAGCTGAGGCAGGACCAAAGCGTTTCCGGCGCGATCACGCTGTGCGGATCGGCGGCGCCGTCGCCCGACTGCGCCAGCAGCCGCAGGTCAAGGATCAGGTCGCGCGGGCTGAGCGGATAGTTGCTGTTGCGCGCCGGACAGACATCGTGGCAGCGGCCGCATTTGGTGCAGGCGTCCAGATGCAGAAGGTCGCGCCAGGAGAAATCGTCCATCCGGGTGACGCCGGCCGGCTCGTCCTCGGCCACCTCGGGCAGACGGGCGACGCTGCGGCTGTCACGCACGGCAAGCGAGCCGAACGCGGCGACCATGTGCTTGCCCTTGGTCCAGGCGACGCCGGCGACGAAGGACAGGGCAAGGGTGCCGTGGATCCACCAGTTGACGCGACGCAGCGTCGCGGCCCCCTCGGCCTCCAGGCCAAGCCCCGAGAGCAGGCGCCCCAGCGCCGCGCCCACCGGCGACAGGTCGGACAGCGGCGGCCGGTCGATGACCAGGCGGACCGCCTCTTGCACGAAGCCGGACAGTGCGATCAGAAGCAGGGTGACGAGGAATACCCAGTCCTCGATCTTCCAGGCGGCGGCCCGGGGCAAGGGTGCGGTGTCGCCGCGATAGCGGCGCACGTAATCGAGCTTGGCCAGCCCGAACCAGGCCCGGCGCGCGATCATCATCACCAGGCCGGCGACCAGCATCACGCCGGCGATGTCCATCGCCAGGCTGAAGCCAAGGTAGAACCAGCCCTTCCAGAAGGTCAGTCCGGTGAGAGGCTCGACGATATCGTATTCCAGCGTGATCGTCGCGGTGCCGACGAAGAGAACCGCGAAGCCGAAGAAGATCAGCCGGTGCGCCGCCCCGGCATAGGGGTCGCGACGGCTGAGCGTGCGATGGGTCGCGACGTCGTCGACCATCCGGCGCAATCCGGCCCGCCAGTCGATCGGCACGCCGGCCGGCCGGGCGCGGCGATAGCGCAGGATATGCCGCGCCAGTCCGACGACGAAAGCCGCCATGGCCGCGATCGCGATCAGGTAGAACATCCCGAAGGCAAAGGGGGTGAATTGCGAGAACAGTTCGCGTGTCTGCATCTTGCTGGCTCCGCAGGGTCGCGGCGCCCCCATGCGCGGGGGCGCCGCAGGTGCCGGTCAGGTGGCCGGTTCGACGGCCGGGCGGCTGTCGCCGAGGGCGGGAACGGTCTCGGCCCCCCAGAGCTGCCGCTCGCGGATCCAGGGCAGCGGGTACTGCGGATGCGGGCTGTCGAACTCGCGTCCCAGGCGGTGGCCATCGAACACGGCATCGGAAATCTGCCGCGGCGCGTTGCAGTCGCCGACCTTGTAGACGCCCTGCAGCCCGTTCGCCTCCCATTCGCCGCGGCGCTGCTTCAACTCGGCAAAGAGTTCGTGGTTCGGCACCCGCGAGGTGACGAGGATCACGGCATCCACATCCAGCACGGTGACGGCGGTGCTTTCGTGGCGCGGCATCCTGCCCACTTCCGGGTCGATCAGGGCCGAGCCGTGGCGGTAGAGGTAGAACAGGGTCAGCTTGCCGTCCTGGAAGGATTCGACCCAGTGGTTGCGCAGGATGTCGACGCCCTTCTCGTGCAGCATCCGCTTGTTGTTCTGCACTTCCATGGTGAACTGGCTGTATTCGGCCGGGTCCGACATGTTGGTCACAAGCGTCACCTTCTTGCCCAGATCGGCGGCAAGCTCGGCCATGCTGACGCCGGTGAAATGGCCGTCGCCGTCCAGCACCACCACCCGCTCGCCGGGGATCGGCTTGCCCGCCAGGATCTGCTCGGGCGTCAGGCAGTTCGGCAGCGAGGCATCGCAGCCCGGCAGCGTGCCGTGGCCCTCGGCGCCAAGGCCGTCGGTCGCCCAATGCGAGCCGGTGGCGATCACCACCTTGTCCGCGCCATAGGCAAGGATGTCGTCCGCCGTCATCTTGCCGACGCCCAGATGGACCTCGACATTCTTCATCTTGGACAGCTGAAGCTGGCGGTAGGTCGTCACCCGGCCCCATTCGTTCATGCGGGGATAGCGGATGACGTTGCGCAGATGCCCGCCAAGCTCGGCCTCGGCCTCGCGCAGGTGGACGTCATAGCCGCGCTCGCCCAGCACGCGGGCGCATTCCATCCCGGCCGGGCCGCCGCCGACCACCAGGACCGAGCAGGGATCCTTCGCCTTGGAAAAACGCTCCGGGTGCCAGCCGCGGCGATATTCTTCCATCGCGGTGGCGTTCTGGGTGCAGTTGAGCAAGCCGGACTGGTTGAACTTGGAAACGCACTGGTTGCAGCCGATGCATTCGCGGATGTCCTCGGGCCGGCCATCCTCGATCTTCTTCGGCAGGAAGGGATCGGCGATCGACGGCCGGGCGGCACCGATGATATCGGCGATGCCGGCGCGGATGACCGCCACCATGTCGTCGGGGCTGGTGTAGCGGCCGTTGACCACGACGGGGGTAGAGCCGACGACGCTCTTGGCTTCCTTGACGAAGGGCAGCATCCAGCCCGACTTGCGGAAGCGCGAGGTGCCGGCATCCTCGCCCCATTCCTCATAGTCGCCGATCTTGACCGCCCAGAGGTCGCAGACCCCCTCCTTGTGCATCAGTTCGACAAAGCGGATGCCTTCGTCCTTTGCTTCCAGCCCGTGCGGGCCCTGCAAGGTGTCGATCTCGTAGCGGGTGGTGATGGCGCTGGTGTCGCCGCAGGCCTTCTTCAGCGCGGTCATGGTCTCGATGTAGACGCGGGCGCGGTTCTCCAGCGATCCGCCATATTTGTCGGTGCGCTTGTTGTAGCGCCGTTCAAGGAACTGCACCGGGAAGGTGCTGTCGCCGGCCGTGACTTCCAGAAGATCAAAGCCTGCATCCTGCGCCCGCTTGGCGGCAAGGACATACATGTTGATGACGGCCTTGATGTCATCCTCATCGCATTCGGACGCATACAGGGTGCGCGCCGGCAGCAGGTTCGACGGCAGGCACGAGGCCGAGCGCGACACTTCGCGCGATTCCAGCCGCGGCGAATGGATGCCGCCGTACCAGAGCTGGACCCCGGACAGGCCGCCGTGCTTGTGGATTTCGTCGCACATCGGCCGCAGGTTGCGCACGTCGCCCTCGTCCCAGAGACGGGCGGACGTATAGGGGAACTCGTCCGATTCAGGATGGATCGAGCAGAATTCGGTGAAGACGACGCCCCAGCCGCCCTCGGCCTTGGTGCCGCGGAACATCGCCTGGGTGCCGGGTCGCTCCGAGCCGACACCGGCGCAATGCGAGGTCTGGAAGAACCTGTTCGGCGATACTTTCGGGCCGATCTTCACCTTGTCGAACAGGATGTCATACTTTGGATCACGCGCCATTAACTTGCCTCCTCCGTCATGGGCCTTTGCCATCGTCCGGATGCAGAAGCAAACCCTGTGCCAAATCCGTTTAGTCTAGCATTTTCAATGCTTTGACTTAATTCTGAAGGATCGGCGCGCGGCCTTGCACGCCGTTTTGCTTCATATTCGCATCGGCATGATGCCAAATGTCAGCAACACCGACAGCGCACGGGGTTCGCCCCCTATTCCTGCAGCTTCCGCAGCAGAGAGGCGATGTCGATGCCCAGCGCGCGGGCCGCCTGGCGCTTTGACGGCGCGGCCCTGAGCGCCTCGTCGATGAGACGGCGCTCATATGCCCTGACGCGCTGCTTCAGCGGATGGCCCTCCATCGCCTCCTCCTCCGCCTCGCCGGGCGGGGCCGAAAGCTGGTCGCCCCCGCCGCCGCCCTGCATCTGGGGCGGCAGATGCTCGACTCCGGCAACCTCGTCGGCCAGAAGGTCGAGACGGCCGATGATCCCGATCAACTCGCGCATGTTGCCTGGATAGCTGTGCTCGACCATCCGGCGGCGGCAGTCCGCCGACAGGACCAGCCGCCGCGCGCGCGTGAGGTTGAGGTTGGCGATCATCGTGTCGATCAGTCCCGGCAGTTCGTCCCGGTATTCCCTAAGCGGGGGGACCGTCAGCGGGATCATCGCGATGCGGAAATAGAGATCCTCGCGGAAGGTGCGCTTGCGGACATCCTCGGCCAGGTCGCGATTGGTCGCACAGACGACGAAGACGTCCACCGATTTCTGGCGCACGCCCCCGACCGGCTGGATGCAGCCATCCTCAAGGAATTTCAGCAGCTTGGCCTGCTGCGACGGCGGCATGTCACCGATCTCGTCCAGAAACAGCGTGCCGCCGCTGGCCGCCTCGATAAAGCCCGGCTTGCCGCTTGCCAGCGCCCCGGTGAAGGCGCCGCGCTCATAGCCGAACATCTCGGCCTCGAACAGGCTCTCGCTGATGCTGGAACAGTTGACATGGACGAACGGCTGGTCGGCGCCGATGGCCTGGCGGTGCATCTGTATCACGAGCGTGGTCTTGCCGACCCCGGTTTCGCCCAGAAGCAGGATGCGGCGGCGGGACTGGAAGGCGCGCACGCCGAACTCGATCAGCGGCTCCAGCCGGCGCTGGTAAAGCGGCAGGGAATCGTTGCGCAGCAGCCGCTGCGTCGCATCCGGCTTCGCCCGGACCCCGGCTGCCGCCGGCGGCTGGAACAGCGCCACGCGCAGCGAGGGCAGGCCGGACCTTGCCAGCACATGCAGCGACGCGGCGATCTCGCCGGGTTCGTCGCGCCAGCGCAGCATCACGCTGCGATGGCCCACGGCATTGCCGGCAAGCAGCGGCTTCAGCCCAAGCCGGCTTCGGGCCGACAGGGCCTCGGCCGAATAGCCGCAGGCGATCGACCGATGCAGGCCGGTCGCCTTTTCGGCCGCCTTGTTCAGGGCGACGACGTTCTTCTCCTCGTCGAAGACGATCACCGCCTCGTTCAGCACGTCGCAGAACTGCCTGAATCCCTCGTCGTGGCACAATTCCAGCAGCACGGCGGGATCAATGCCGCCGGGGTTGGCATCCAGGCGGAACGGCGCGATCTTGCCGCGATTCATGGCGCCGCACCCGTGCCGCCATCCAGTTGCCGCGCCGTGACGGCCAGGCAGGCGGCGCGGCCGGCGATGGCGCCCGGTCCGGTGGCATCCTGCCAGCGGCAGCTGACAAGATGGTGCTGCGCCGGGCCCGAGGACAGCGGCATCGGCAGGACGATCTCGCTGCTGCCCCCCGTTCCCGCGGATCGGAACGCCATGCGGGCCGCGATATGGGCCAGCGTGCCGAACGCCTGCCGCCAGGCGATGTTCTCGGTGATCACCGAGCCGTCGGACCGCATCAGGCAGGCCGGAAGCGGCTGAAGCTCGAACGCCAGCGCGGCGGACTCGACCCGCTCGCTTTGCGAGCCAAGCTGGCCCGGCTTCACCTCGCGCAGCGTTCCCCACAACCGATACAGCCTGCCGTCGGCGATATGGGCGCGCACGTCGTTCTCCATCAGCACCGGAGTGCCGTCGCCGCGAACATCCTCGGAGATTGCGCCGTCGATGTGGAAATTGCTGGCGATGACCTCGCGAATGAAGGCTTCATTGATGGCGTTCCGCGGCCAGTGAAGCCGCACATCATGGCCGTTCAGGTCGCTTTCGTCGTTCAGCCCATAGGCGCGCGCCATGGCGGTGTTGCACATGCACCAGACCGCGTGATGCTGGAAGATCTGGTCGACGATCTCGTCCACGCCCAGCCTGACGTTGACCGGCGCGTCGTAGCGGAAGCACCAGATCGCCTGGCGGGCCTTCTGGATCAGCGCCCACATGATTTCGTTGCTGTCGGCAAGCCCGGCGGCCTTGTCATCGCTGTCGGGCTGGCCGGTCGGCCGCTCTGCCTTGCGCCTGCTCATCGGCCACCCCCCGTTGCCGCGTGCTGCGGTATCACACCAGAAACGCTGCAATTGCGCAACAAGCTTTCTCCGGGCGCGCGTCGGGAATCTTCTAATCACCTGAATTCCCGGGAAATCACAGGATGGCACGGTTCTTGCAATGTCATCCTGATCACGCCCGGGGGGAGGGCAGAGGCGGCGTGACAGGCCTGTCCAGACCGGACATCCGGCCAGGCCATGGGGGTTTCGGCAGCACTTGCCCGTGACATCCCCCGACCAAATGCGCCGCAAGCGCAAGAACATACCAAGCGGGACCCAAAAGGGAGGAGCACCATGACCGCAAAAGAACACGCCCACGGGGCGGACGAAGCCCAACTGATGGCACTCGGCTATGCCAAGTCCTTCGAACGCAAGATGTCGCTGTGGGAGAACTTCGCCCTCGGCTTCACCTATCTCTCGCCGGTCGTCGGGGTCTACACCCTGTTCGGCTATGCGCTTGCCACCGGCGGCGCCCCGATGTTCTGGAGCTATCTTCTGGTCGGCATCGGCCAGTTCCTGGTCTGCCTCGTCTTCGCCGAGATCGTTTCCCAGTTTCCGATTGCCGGCGGCGTCTACCCCTGGGCCCGGCGCCTGATCGGCGATCGCTGGGGCTGGATGACGGGATGGATCTATCTCTGGGCGCTGGCCACCACCGTCGCCGCCGTGGCGATGGGGGCCGGCCCCTATGTGGCCGTCTTCTTCGGCTTCGACCCCTCGCCGCAGGTCAATACGGTGACGGCGATGCTGATCATCGCGGCCTCGACCCTGCTCAACCTGGCCGGGACCAGGGTGCTGGCCAAGGTCGCCATGATCGGCTTCCTGTGCGAACTCGGCGGCGCGCTGGTCGTCGGGGCCTGGCTTCTGACCGTCGGGCGCGAGCAGTCCCTCTCGGTGCTGTTCGATACCGCGGCCGTGGTCGGTGACGGCAGCTATCTTCCGGCCTTCCTTGCCGCCGGCCTGGCCGGCATCTTCCAGTATTACGGCTTCGAAGCCTGCGGCGACGTGGCCGAGGAAGTGCCGAACCCCAGCCGGGCGATCCCGCGCGCCATGCGGCTGACGATCTATATCGGCGGCGCGGCGGCGATGTTCGTCTGCCTGGCGCTGATCCTGGCCGTCAAGGACATCGGCGCGGTGATCTCTGGCACGGACACGGATCCGGTCTGGACGATCCTGACCACCAACTTCGGCGAAACCGGCGCGCGGGTCGTGCTGCTGGTGGTGCTGATCTCGTTCATGTCCTGCGTGCTCAGCCTTCAGGCCGCCGCCAGCCGCCTGATGTTCTCCTTCGCCCGCGACAACATGTTGCCCGCGTCGAAGGCGCTGACGCGGCTGTCCGCGACCCATGTGCCCAGCGTCGCCCTCGTCCTTTGCGGCATCGTTCCCGCCGTCATCGCCCTGGGCGGCTACTTCCTCAGCAACGCCGTCGCCGTCGTGGTGAGCTTCGCGGCCGTGGGCATCTATCTGGCCTTCCAGATGGTCGTCTTCGCGGCGATTTCGGCGCGGCTTCGCGGCTGGAAGCCGACCGGGCCGTTCAACCTTGGCGGCTGGGGCGTTCCCGTGACCGTGCTGGCCTTCATCTACGGCGTTTCGGCGATCATCAACCTCGCCTGGCCGCGGATGCCCGATGCCAACTGGTACGAGAACTATGCCGTGATGCTGACCAGCGCCGTGGTGGTGGCGATCGGCCTGATCGTGCTGCCGTTCATGCGGCAAGGCAGCGGGCATACGGCGGTCGCCGGAGAGTGAACGCGACAAGGAACGGGCACAACCGTGCCCGTTCCGCAGAACAGTCAGCCGCAAGGAGGCAGTCAATTGGACAACAGGATGCTCGTCGGAAGCCATTTCCTCGAGGGAGAGGGCGCCGCGCAAGACATAGTCAACCCGAAGACCGGCGAGGTGATCACCCGCCTTGCCGAGGCCGCGCCCGCGCAGGTGGAGCAGGCCGTGCAGGCGGCGGCGCGGGCCTTTCCCGGATGGTCGGCGACGACACCCGCGGAACGCTCGGCCTATCTCCTGAAGATCGCCGACGCCATCGAACGCGAGGCGGACAGCTTCGCCGCGCTCGAGGCGCTGAACTGCGGCAAGCCGATCAATGCCGTGCGCAATGACGAGATGCCGGCCATCGTCGATTGCTGGCGCTTCTTCGCCGGCGCGGTGCGGTCGATGCAGGCGCCGGCGGCGGCCGAATACCTGCCGAACCATACCTCGATGATCCGGCGCGATCCGCTGGGCATCGTCGGGTCCATCGCGCCCTGGAACTATCCGCTGATGATGATGACCTGGAAGCTGGCCCCGGCGCTGGCGGGCGGCAACACGGTTGTCTTCAAACCCTCGGAACTGACGCCGCTTACGGCCTTCAGACTGGCGCGGCTTCTTGCCGAAATCCTGCCCGAGGGCGTGGTCAACATCGTCTTCGGGCGCGGCGAGAGCGTCGGCGACGCCATCATCCGCCACCCCGAGATCGACATGGTGTCGATCACCGGCAGCATCGGCACCGGCAGGAAGGTGCTTGGCGCGGCGGCCGAGAAGATCCGGCGCACCCATCTGGAACTGGGCGGCAAGGCCCCGGTCATCGTCCTCGACGACGCCGATGTCGACGCCGTGGTCCAGGGCGTCCGCACCTTCGGCTATTACAACGCCGGGCAGGACTGCACGGCCGCCTGCCGCATCTACGCCCAGTCCGGCGTCTATGAACGGCTGGTCGCCGATCTTGCCGGCGCGGTCTCGACGCTGGCCTATAACCGGGCCGACGACAGCGAGAACGAACTCGGTCCGCTGATCTCGGCCGTGCAACGGGACCGGGTCGCAGGCTTCGTGGCCCGCGCCGCCGACCAGAAGCATGTCGAGGTCGTGACCGGCGGCCAAATCGCAGGGGACCGCGGCTTCTTCTTCCAGCCGACCGTCGTCGCGGGCGCCCTGCAGAACGACGAGATCGTCCGCCGCGAGGTCTTTGGCCCGGTCGTCACCGTCACCCGCTTCGACGAGGCCGAGCAGGCGCTGGCCTGGGCGAACGACAGCGATTACGGGCTGGCCTCATCGGTCTGGACCAGGGACATCGGCACCGCGATGCGGATGGCCGCCCGGCTGCGCTATGGCTGCACCTGGATCAACACCCATTTCATGCTGACCAACGAGATGCCGCATGGCGGGTTGAAGCAATCCGGCTACGGCAAGGACATGTCGCTTTACGCGCTGGAGGACTATACCGTCGCCCGGCACGTCATGATCAACTTCGGTTGAGCATCGCCTGCCGCGCCCCCTTTCCGGTGCGGCGCGGCAGGCAATCCGCATGGCTCAGGCACCTTCCAGCACCGACCGCCCGGCCCTGAGGCGCGCTTCCTGCTCGGCCATCCGCTTTTCGCGCCGCCGCTGCCCAGAGGGCGCGATCCGCATCGCCTCGCGGTATTTGGTGACGGTGCGCCGGGCGATCACGATGCCGGTCGCCTGCAGCATCCGCACGATCGCGTCGTCGGACAGCACGTTCTCGGGTTTCTCCTCGTCGATGATCTGGCGGATCTGGTCCAGCACCGACTTCGCCGAATGGGCCTGCTGCCCGTCGAGCGAGCCGAGCGCGACGGTGAAGAAGTATTTCAGCTCGAACACGCCGCGCGGGGTGCGCATGAACTTGTTCGCCGTCACCCGGCTGACGGTGGATTCATTGATGCCGATACCGTCGGCCACCATCTTCAGCGTCAGCGGTTTCAGATGCCGGACGCCCCTGGTCAGGAAATCGTCCTGCTGGCGCACGATCTCGGTCGCGACCTTCAGGATCGTATGCGCGCGCTGGTCAAGGCTTCGCACCAGCCAGTTGGCATTCCTCAGGCAGGTGGTGATGAAGTCGCGATCCGCACCGCCCCCGACGCTGCGCCGGAGCTGCGCGGCATAGCTGCCGTTGATCAGCACCCGCGGCAGCGCCGCTTCGGTCAACTCGACCCGCCAGCCGTCGCGGGCGGGAAGCACCTCGACGTCCGGGACGACCTGCTGCACGGGTTCCCCGGCCGCCAGGGCGCTGCCCGGCCGCGGATCCAGGCTGCGGATCTCGGCCAGCATGTCGCAGAGATCCTCGTCATCGACCTTGCAGATCCGCTTCAGACAGGCGAAGTCCCGGCGCGCCACCAGATCCAGATGGGCCAGAAGCGCCGCCATGGCAGGGTCAAGCCGGTCGCGCTCGCGCAGTTGCAGGGCAAGGCATTCCGACAGGTTGCGCGCAAAGATCCCGGTCGGGGCGAATTGCTGGCAGGCCGCCAGCACCCGCGCGATCTGCGCTGTCGCCACCCCAAGGCGCCCGGCGATCGCCTCCATGTCGCCCCGGAAATAGCCCGCCTCATCCAGCGCATCCGCAAGGACCACCGCGATCAGCCGGTCCAGCGGATCCGAGAGTTCCAGGCCGATCTGCTCCTCGACCCGCTGCCGCAGTCCGGGTTTCTCGGGCAAGGCGGAAAGAAGGTCGAAATCCGGATTCGCCCGGCCGGATCCGGCGGACATCCGGGATAGGCCCCCCGGCGGCCGGCCTGCCCCTCGCGACCCGTCATCCGACCGGCCTCCCTCTGCGCCGCTTTCCGGCCCGGCCCGATCCAGCAGGGGGTTGCGCTCCACCTCATCGTTGACGAAGCGTTCCAGTTCGGCCTGCGCCAGCTGAAGCAGCCGGATCGACATGAGCATCTGCGGCGTCAGCGCCGGAGAATGCGAATGTCTCAGGTGCAGCGGCGGCATCTGGGTCATAGCTGTGTCCCCCCAGACATGGCTTCCGACTCCGTTCCGCAGGAATGCCACAAGTCCTTGCGTCGCAACAAGAGCGTATGGTGTCGCATTGATCTCATCCGGGTGCCTGTTTCGGGCAACGGCGCAGGGATCGACTGCGTGGCACCTGCCACGGCATCTGGCTTCCGGGGCGAGGGGGACGGGGGCAACCTTGATGCGGGAACCGGCGCTTGCGCCAAGGGCCGCGCGCCGGTTCCATCGGGGCAAGGGCGGCGGGACCAGGCCCCGCCGCCAGACGACCCGCCTAGTAGCGATAGGGGGCGCCGGCCTTGACCATGGTGGCGTTGTATTTCTTGAAGATCTCGACCACCTTGGCCTTGATCTCGGATTCCGAGGCGACCTCTTCCCAGAACTTCTCGGCCGCGGCCTCGACCTGGGCCCATTCCTCGGCCGGGATGGTGGTAAGCTGAAGCTTGGGCCCGTTCACGCGCAGGTCGGCCTCGCCGCCCCAATACCACCACTGGCGGTAGTAGTGCGATTGTTCGGTGCAGACCTTGAACAGTTCCTTCAGATCGTCGGGCAGTTCGTTCCAGCGTTCCTGGTTGACGAAGAAATGCCCGATCCACGCGCCCGAGATCGGGTTCGTGAGATAGTATTTGGTCACGTCGGCCCAGCCCACCGTATAGTCCTCGGTGATGCCGGACCATGCCACGCCGTCGATTTCGCCGGTCTGGAGCGCGACCTGGATGTCCTCATAGGGCATCTGCACCGGCACCACCCCGAACTGCGCCAGGAAGCGGCCGGCGGTCGGGAAGGTATAGATGCGCTTGCCCTGAAGATCGGCAAGGCTGTTGATCGGGTCGCGGGTGGCGAAGTTGCACGGATCCCACGAGCCGGCGGTGACGTGCTGGACGCCGACCTTGGCGTATTCCTCCTTCCAGATCGCGTCGAGCCCGTACTGGTTGAACAGCACCGGCACATCGAGCGAGTAGCGCAGCGTCAGCGGGAAGTAGCCGCCGAACACCGTGACCTCGGTCGGCGACTGCATCGAATCGTCGTCCGACTGCACCGCGTCGATGGTGCCCGACTGCATGGCGCGGAACAGCTCCGACGTGGGAACCAGCTGGTCTGCGAAATACAGTTCGATCTGCATCCGGTCGCCGGCGATCGCATTGAATTTCTCGATCGCGGGCGCGCAGACATGCGCCCCAAGTGCGGCGCCTGCATAGGTCTGCAACCGCCATCTGATCGGCGCCGCCTGTGCGATGACGGCGGGGGCGGCAAGGGCAGTGGCGCCGACGGCGGCACCGGCCGAGATGAACTTGCGTCTGGTGGTCGTCATCCTGTCCTCCTTCAGGGTTGACCGGACGGCCACACGCCGCCCGCGGGTAGTATTCAGGGGCCGTAGACCTGATGCGGCAGCCACAGCGCGATCTCGGGGAAGATCATCACGATGATCAGCGTAAGGATCATCAGCCCGACGATCGGAAAGATCGAACGGTAGATGTCCGCAAGCGTGACATGATCGGGCGCCATCGCGCGCATCAGGAACAGGTTGTAGCCGAAGGGTGGCGTCATATAGGCGATCTGGCAGGTGATGGTGTAGAGAACCCCGTACCAGATCAGCACATCGCCCGGCGCCATCCCGAGGTCGAGCTTGGCCACCAGCGGGATATAGAGCGGCGCCACGATCACCAGCATCGCGGTATCGTCAAGGAACATCCCCATGATGAGGAACGAAACCTGCATCATGATCAGGATCGCCCACGGGCCAAGGCCCATGTCGCGCAGGAACAGATCCTCGATCGCCCGGACCGCACCCAGCCCGTCGAACACCGCGCCAAAGGCCAGCGCGGCCAGCAGGATCCACATGAACATGCAGGACACGCCCAGGGTCTGGGTCATGCAGCTCTCGAACACGCGGCGGTTCAGCCGCCCGCGCAGCCCGGCGACCAGCGTCGCCATCACCGCGCCGATCACCGAGGCCTCGACCAGGCTGGCGAAACCGTAGATGAACGGGCCCATCATCGCCGCGAAGATGATCACCGGCATGGCCCCGGCGCGCAGCAGGATCATCTTGTCGCGCCACGAGATCACCGCCCGCTCCTCGCGGCTGAGCGGCGGCCCGAGCGAGGGACGCATCCCGGTCCGGATCACGATGTAGAGGATGAAGATCCCCGCCATCAGCAGCCCGGGGAACAGCCCGGCCAGCCACAGCTGCCCGACCGGCTGGCGCGCGATCATGGCATAAAGCACCAGGACCACCGACGGCGGCACCAGGATCCCGAGGCTGGCTCCGCCCTGGATCACGCCCGTCACCATCACCTTGTCATAGCCGCGCTTGAGCATCTCGGGCAGCGCGATCGTGGCCCCGATCGCAAGCCCGGCGACCGAAAGCCCGTTCATGGCCGAGATCAGCACCATCAGCAGCACCGTGCCGATGGCAAGGCCGCCGGGGACCGGGCCGAACCAGACGTGGAACATCCGGTACAGGTCGTCCGCCATGCGCGTCTCGGACATGATGTAGCCCATCCAGACGAACATCGGCAGCGTCAGCATCGGATACCAGTTCATCAGCTTGATCGTGCTGGTGAAGGCGATCGCCGACCCGCCCGTGCCCCACAAGGCGATCGACGCGACCGCGGCCACGAAACCGATGACCGCGAACACCCGCTGCCCGGTCAGCAGCAGGATCAGCATCCCGCCGAACATGACGAGGGCGATGAAATTGTAATCCATCAGATTCGTTCCCCGCGCAGCAATGCGATGTCGCGGATCAGATAGGCGATGGATTGCAGGATCATCAGGAATACGCCGATACAGATCACGATCTTGACCGGGGCCAGATAAGGCGCCCAGACCGAACGCGATTTCTCGCCAACCTCGAATGCGTAAAGCGTGCTTTCGATTCCGCCCCACAGGATCACGGCAAGGAATCCGATCATCGCGAATACCGTCACCGCATCAACCGCCGCCCGCCGCCGCAACGACCAGCGCCCGTAAAGCAGGTCCATCCGCACATTTGCGCCCAGTTGCAGCGAATAGGCGCCGCCCAGCACGAAATAGCCGACCAGGGTGAATTGCGCGAATTCCTGCGTCCAGAGCGGCGGGCGGAATAACGCCTTGGCGATGATCGCATAAAGAAGCACGCCCGTAAGCACGAAGAGCAGATACATCGCCATGCGGCCGATACGGTAATTGACCATATCGACGATCCTCACGAACCGGACAAGAAAGCGCGGCATCATTCCTGCCCCGGCATCGGATACGTCATCAACATATCCCGCGCCCGTAATCGGACGAGGTTCCTGACGTTCATGGTTCGAGTCAACTCCCTGTTTTGATGCAGCGTCCCCGCCTGTCCGGGTTCTGTCAAGAATTTTCCGGCAGACGAATCGCTGTTACAAATGTTTCTCTCTGGACGAGAGTCGGAAATGTTCAGGAAAGGTGCGGGTTGATGGACCCAGCGGCCGCGATCGAGGAGCGGATGCATGCCGCGCTGGGGGATCTGACCCGGGCCGAACGGCAGGCGGCGACCTATATCCTGTCGCATTTCCCGATGTCGGCGCTCGGCTCCATCACCACGCTGGCGCAGGCGGCGCAGGTCTCGTCCCCCACGATCGTGCGGCTGGTGCAGAAACTGGGCTTTCGCGGCTATTCCGACTATCAGAAGGCGCTCCGTGCCGAGGTCGGCCGCCTTCTGGTCGCGCCGCTGACCCTTGCGCCGGACGGCAGCGAACCGGCAGGCGCGGGCCCGGGCGGGCTGGCGGCGCATCCGCTTCACGGCTTCTCGCGCCATGTGGTCGGCAATATCGAGGCCACCCTGGCCCGCATTCCCGCCGCGGATTTCGCCGGTGCGGCCGCGCTTCTGGCGGATCCGGCGCGGCGGGTGGCGGTGGCGGGCGGGCGGCTCACCCATGTCCACGCGGACTACATGGCCACGCTCCTGCGCGTGATCCGGTCGGATGTCACCTTTCTGGGCGGCCATTCGACCGACTGGCAACAGGCGCTTCTCGATCTGCGCGCGGGCGACGTCGTGGTGATCTTCGACATCCGCCGCTACGGCAGCGATGCCGTCCAGCTGGCGGAACTGGCCGCCGAGATGGGAGGCGAGGTGATCCTGGTGACGGACATGGGCCTGTCGCCAGCCGCCGCCCATGCGCGCCACACGCTCGCCTGCCGGATCGAGATGCCCTCGACCTGGGATTCCACGGCGACGCTTCTGGTGGTGGTCGAGGCCCTTCTGGCGCAGGTGCAGGGCCTGCTGGCCGATCAGGTGCAGGTCCGCCTCAACCGCCTCGAGGATTACTTTGCCCGCACCCGGGTGTTCCGCGCGCCCAAGGTGGGTGCCAGGCGGGAATGAAGGTCGCCGGACCAATTCCCTAAGCCAGATCCACATCGCGGCCAGAACCGCAAGGCGCAGCCACCGGAACGGCCTCTCGCCTTGTCGCTTTACAGGAAGATGGCGGTCATGGCTCCTCTCGCGCCCCTCACCGGAAATCCCGTGTCCTCACCCTGATGCCGGAGCCGCGGGCATCCGGCGATGGCGCGCCATGCCGGAACTCGTCGCCCCGCCCATGGGACAGCGGGAATGCCTCCTCCCGCTCGCCGACGCTGGCCAGATCGCGCGCGAGATCGCTGATCCGATGCGCCACCAGATGCACCACCTCGCCCTCGCGCTGGATACGGCCCTGCACGGCGATCATGCCCGATGACAGCACCACCCGCCGGAAACGCTCGAAGACCTTCTGCCAGACGACGACATTGGCGATGCCGGTCTCATCCTCCAGGGTGATGAACATCACGCCCTTGGCCGAGCCCGGGCGCTGGCGGACGAGGATGATGCCGGCGGCCTCCAGCCAGCGCCGGTCGCGCGCGCCCATCGCCTCGGCGCAGGTGACGATGCGGCGCCTGGCCAGATCCGGGCGCAGGAAGGACACCGGATGGCGGCGCAGCGTCAGCCCGGTATGGCCGTAATCCTCGACCACCTCGCGGCCTGCCGCCATCGGCCGCAAGGCGACGGCGGGCTCGACGGCCTCGGCCCCCATCCCGTCCTCGCGGCGCGCGGCGGCGGCGAAAAGCGGCAGTTCCGCATCGCGCAGGCCCTTTATCGCCCAGAGCGCCGGTCGCCGCGCCAGGCCGAAGGCGGGGCGGAAGCCGTCGGCCGCGGCGACCCGCACCAGGGCGGCGACCGGAACCCCGGCGCGGCGCCACAGGTCCTCGACCGAGGCATAGGGCTCATCCGCGCGCGCCGCCACGATGGCGGCGGCATGGACGTTGGACAGGCCCTTGACCAGCCGCAGCCCCAGCCGCACCGCAAGCCCGCCCTCGCCCGGCTCCAGCGTGCAATCCCAGCGCGAGGCATTGACGCAGACCGGGCGGATCTCGACCCCATGCTCGCGGGCGTCGCGCACGATCTGGGCGGGGGCGTAGAATCCCATCGGCTGCGAGTTCAGCAGGGCGGCGCAGAACACATCGGGGTGGTGGCATTTCAGCCAGGCCGAGGCATAGGCCAGCAGGGCGAAACTGGCGGCGTGGCTTTCCGGAAAGCCATAGCTGCCGAAACCCTCGAGCTGGCGGAAGATGCGTTCGGCGAACTCCGTCTCATAGCCCCGGGCGACCATGCCCGCGATCAGCTTGTCGCGGAACTTCGACACCCCGCCGGTATGCTTGAAGGTCGCCATGGACTTGCGCAACAGGTCGGCCTCGCCCGGGGTGAAGCCGCCGCATTCGATGGCGATGCGCATCGCCTGTTCCTGGAACAGCGGCACGCCCAGGGTCTTGCCCAGCACCTTCTTCAGCTCGGGCCGGGGATAGTCCACCTGCTCCAGCCCGGCGCGGCGGCGCAGGTAGGGATGCACCATGTCGCCCTGGATCGGCCCGGGCCGGACGATGGCCACCTGCACCACCAGGTCGTAATAGGTGCGAGGCTTCAGCCGGGGCAGCATCGACATCTGCGCCCGGCTTTCGATCTGGAAGGTGCCCAGCGTATCGGCCTTGCGGATCATCGCATAGGTCGCCGGATCCTCGGTCGGGATCGTGGCCAGATCCAGGGCGAGGCCCTTGTGATCGGCCAGCAGGTCGAGGCCGCGCTTCATGCAGCTCAGCATCCCCAGCGCCAGCACGTCCACCTTCATGAAGCGCAGGGCGTCGATGTCGTCCTTGTCCCATTCGATGATCTGGCGGTCTGCCATGGCCGCCGGCTCGATCGGCACCAGATCGTCCAGCCGGTCCCGGGTCAGCACGAAACCGCCCGGATGCTGGCTGAGGTGCCGCGGCGCCCCCCGCAGTTGCGCGGCAAGCTCCAGCACCAGCCGCAGCCGCCGGTCACCGGGGGCGAGGTTCAGCTCGCGCAGCGTCTGCTCGCCGATCCCGTCGCTCCACCGGCCAAGCTGGGTGGAAAGCGCCGCGATCATGTCCTCGGGCAGGCCCATGGCCTTGCCGGTATCGCGCAGCGCGCCTTTCCAGCGGTAGCGGATGACGGTGGCGGTCAGCGCGGCCCGGTCGCGACCGTAATTCTCATAGACCCACTGGATCACCTCCTCGCGTCGTTCATGCTCGAAATCGACGTCGATGTCCGGCGGCTCGCGGCGTTCCTCGGAGATGAACCGCTCGAACAGCAGGTCGTTGCAGCTGGGGTCGATGGCGGTGATGCCAAGGACGTAGCAGACGGCGCTGTTGGCCGCCGAGCCGCGACCCTGGCAGAGGATGCCGCGGGACCGGGCGAAGCGGACGATGCTGTTCACGGTCAGGAAATAGGGCGCATAGTCGAGCTTGCGGATCAGCCTCAGTTCGTGGCGCAGCGAGGCGACCACCGAATCCGGCACGCCCTGGGGATAGCGGGCCGCCGCGCCGTCCCAGGTCAGCCGCTCCAGCGTCTCCTGCGGGGTCAGGGCCGGGTCGTCGCGTTCCTCGGGATATTGATAGCGCAGTTCATCCAGCGAGAAGTGGCAACGGTCGGCGATCTCCAGCGTCCGGGCCAGCGCCTCGGGCCAGCGGGCAAAAAGCCGGTGCATCTCGGCGGGCGGCTTCAGGTGGCGGTCGGCATGGCGTTCGCGGCGGAAACCCAGGGCGTCGATGGTGGTGTTGTGGCGGATCGCCGTGACCACATCCTGCAGCATGCGCCGACCCGGCGCATGGAACAGCACGTCATTGGTCACGACCGTCGGCACGCCGAAGTGCTGCGCCAATTGCGACAGTTCCCAAAGCCGCATCTGGTCATTGGGCCGCCGCCGCAGCGTCAGCGCCAGATAGGCGCGATCGCCGAAGGCATCGCGCAGCCGCCGCAACCGAAAGCCGCATTCCTCATCGGCGAGATCGGGCAGGAGGACGGCGATGAGCCCCTCCCCATAGGCGGCCAGGTCCTCCCATTCCAGGTGGCACCTGCCCTTGCCCGCCCTTCCCTTGCCAAGCGTCAGCAGGCGGCAGAGCCGGGACCAGGCCTCCCGGTCGGTGGGATAGACCAGCACCGACATGCCGCAGGCAAGATCCAGGCGGCAGCCGACGATCAGCCGGACGCCGGTTTCCTTCGCCGCCTCATGGGCGCGCACGATCCCGGCAAGCGTATTGCGGTCCGCCACCGCCAGCGCCTCGATCCCCATCGCGGCGGCGGCGGTGAAAAGTTCCTCGGCCGAGGAGGCGCCGCGCAGGAAGGAGAAATGCGTGGTCACCTGCAATTCGGCATGACGCGGGGCAGTCATCCGAACACCCCATGCAGGAACCAGCGATGCGAGCCGGTGGCGGCGTCCTCGCCATCGCCGGCGCGGAAGATCCAGAACCGCGCGCCGGCCTCGTTCTCGATGCGGAAATAATCCCGGACCGCGGCCAGCTCGGCATCGCGCTTCCACCATTCGCCGAACACCCGCTCCGGCCCATCGGCCCGCCGCACCTGATGCCTGACGCCGCGCCAGGAGATCCAGTTCGGCGGATGATCGGGCAAAAGCGCCATGGTCTCGATCGGCTCGGGCCGCGGCAGCAGGCGGGAGGGTCGCGGCCAGTGGTCCGGCCAGCCCGCGCCGGTATCCTCGGCCAGCGCCGGGATGCGGCAGACCGACCGCTCGGGCACATCGCTCGGCACCGGGGCGAAGCGATAGATCGCCTTCGCCCCGACCCGGTTGGCCAGCGTGTCGATCAGGCCGGACAGATCGGGCTCCGGAGTCCCGACAAGATCGGTTGTCACCTGTTTCGCGGCCAGAGGCTCTGCCAGGGACGCGACGAGCGACATGATCTCGATGCCGAGACCGGGGTCGATGGTCTCGATCTTGTCGCAGAGCAGGCGGGTCAGGCGTTTCGGATCGCGCACCGGCCGGGCCAGGCCGATGCGAACCGTCTGGATGCGGCTGTCGATCCGATGGCAAAGCAGATCGAGACGCCGCGCGCCAAGACCGCGCTCCTCCAGCAGGGTGCAAAGCGCATCGACCAGTTTGCCGATATGGCGGGCGATGGTCTCGGCAGCGGCAATGGGTTCGGCAAAGCTGCGCCGGGCCTCGATCAGGTCTTCGGGGCGGACCGGGGTGATCGGCTCGCTCGCCTCGCCCAGGGCCTGATCCAGCCGGCGGCAGAGGTCCGGCCCGAAGCGGCGGGCAAGCGGCGCGCGGGGCTGGCCGACCAGATCGCCGACGCGGGCGAACCCCAGGTCGCGCAGACCGGCCGAGAGGGTAGGCGGAAACCGCAGGGCTTCAAGCGGCAGCGGCGCAAGCAGGGTCTCCGTCGCACCGGGTGCGGCGATGAACACCGGATCGGCCTGCCAGCGCGCCAGCGCATGGGCCGCGCCCCATGTATCGGCCACGGCGGCACGGGCCGCCACACCCGAGAAGGCCAGCCGCCCGACCAGGGCGTCAAGCATCGCAGCCTCACCGCCATGAAGGTGATCGGCGCCGGTGGTGTCGATCACGATCCCGTCCGACCCGTCGACCGCGACGATCGGGCTGAACCGCTGCAGGACCCAAAGCGCCAGACGCTCCAGGCCCGCCGCATCGGCCCGCGGATCGGCGGGCGCGACGGTCAATCCCGGCACCAGCGCCTGCGCCTTGGTGACGGGCATGCCGATCCGCAGCCCGAGCGCCCGCGCGGCGGCATCCGCCGCCATGACCACGCGCCGGTTGCCGTCCCTGCCGACGATGATCAGCGGCGCCTCAGCCGGCGGCGCTGCGTCGCCGGTCTTCCGCCGCAGCCGATCCGTCGGCCATGTCGGCAGGAAGACCGAGATGACCCGAGCCATCGCAAGCCTCCAGTTCGATATCGAGGGATTCGCCTGCCCGCGCCCGGACCAGCTCGATCAACCAGCGCGGACGCGCGACGCCGGGCGCCGGCAGGGGGGCGGACGGCAGCGCCGAGATGCGCCATCGGGTCATCGCCGCCGTCGGCTGCCCGAAATCGCCGGCTTCGGACTGCCGCCGCCAGCGGCGCAACGCGATGCCAAGGGTGCCAGACACCTTGGCGGCCAGATGCAGCCGCCGCGAGGCGGTCATCGGCAGCCGGGCGATATCGGCGACCACCGCGCCCAGGCCGCCATGGCGCAGCCCTTCCTCCATGCAGGCCAGGACCGACCTGTCGTCCCCCGCCTCGACATGGATCACCCGGTCGGGCGGCAGGCCGGACTGCTCGAGACCAGGGGCGAAGAGATCCTGTTGCGCGACGCACCAGAGCACCCTTCCCTGCGTCCGGGCGGCAATACCGGCAACGAAACACGCAGCCGCCGCGCCGTCCACCGCGCCCTTGCCGCCGCCGGCGACCTCATGCAGGCAACCAAGCGCCAGCCCGCCGCCCGGCAGCTTCCGGTCCAGCTGCGGAATGCCGAAGGGAAGCACCTCCCGGCAGCGCGCCCCGTCGCCCTCCAGCTGCGCGATGCGCGTGCGAAGGGCCGCAATGGCAGGAATGTTGGCGCGCTCTAGCATGGGAAATGAAAGGTTCCGTGGCTTTCCAGGGGCAGGCCCTGCCGCTATGTTCCTTATTTGTTCTCATTCCGGCCGAGAGTCAACCAGAGCCCGGCCTGTGCAAGCTTTGCAGCCTCCCCGCCGGGGGAATCCTGCCTGTCCGGGCAGGCCGACCTATCCCGCCGGCTGGGCCGTGCAATGCTCGACGATCGCCCTGACCAGCGCCTGCGCGGCGCGCGAGGGGGACTGCCGGGCGTGGACGATCTGGAACAGGTCCTCGAAGGACATCCGGTCGGGGGCCAGCGCCCGCAGGCGGCCGCGGTCGACCTCGGCGGTGGCATAATGGTCGGGCAGGAAGCCGATATAGGCGCCCGACAGCAAAAGGATCAGCGTCCCCTCCATATGCGGGGTGGCGGCCTGCCAGTCGAAATCCACGCCGCAGATCGGCACGCGCTGCATGTAGGTGCGCCCGGCGAAGGCCTGCGCCGCAAGAAGCGCGGGCTTGAGCGCCGCATCGGGCACCGCGAACAGCGGATGTCGCGCGCCGCAGTAAAGCTTCTGCGTCTCGTGGAACAGGGCCTGCGCCCGCATGTTCACCACCCGCTCCGGCGCGGGCATCAGCACCACCTGATAGGCGCCGCTGAGCAGCCCCTGCGACAGGACCTGCGGCGCGGCCACGTTGAACTCCAGCGTCACCCTCGGCGCAAGGCGGTGAAAGGCGCCGATGGCCCGGTCAAGGTTCAGCCGCGGATTGGTCACCATCGCATCGACGGTGCCAAAGGAAAGCTGGCCGCTCAACTCCCCCGCCGTGTCGCCGACCGCCGCGCGGAAACGGTCGATCGAGCCGAAGAGATCGCGGCAGGCGGCATGGATCTGCTGCCCCTCGTCGGTCAGGAAGAACCCGGCGCGGCCACGTTCGCAAAGCCTGACCCGCAGCCGTTCCTCCAGATGCCGCATATGGGTGGAGATCGTGGCCTGGCTCATCCCCAGGCTGGCCTGCGCCGCCGAGAATCCGTTGCACTGCACGATGGTCATGAAGACCCGCAGCAGCCGCAGGTCGACATCGCCAAGGGAAATACGTTCGGAAGATCGGGGGCTTCGGATCATTCATAGATATTTCCACAACTGAACATGGAAAGATAGGTATTCCTGAAATCATCCTCCGATGGCTGACTTGACGGCAGCCAACAGAGGGGGGAGACCGGATGGCCGACAATTCCTATGACAGCGGGCGGCTGAACCTGCCCTTCGTCGGTATCTGCACCTTCGGCAAATATCCCTACCAGCCGGACTGGAGCGCCATCGACGCCGATGTGGCGATCCTCGGCGCGCCCTTCGACTTCGGCACCCAGTGGCGCTCGGGCGCCCGCTTCGGGCCGCGCGGCATCCGCGAGGCCTCGACCCTCTTTTCCTTCGGCCATGGCGGCGCCTATGACCATGAGGACGACGTGACCTACCTGCCCGCCGGCAAGGTGCGGATCGTCGATCTTGGCGATGCCGACATCGTCCACACCGATACCGAGAAAAGCCACGCCAACATCGAACATGGCGTGCGGCAGATCCTGAAGGCGGGCGCCCTGCCGGTGGTTCTTGGCGGCGATCATTCGATCAACATCCCCTGCATCAACGCCTTCGATCAGGATTGCGCCGAAAAGGGGCCGATCCATGTGGTGCAGATCGACGCGCATCTCGATTTCGTCGACGTGCGCCATGGGGTGCGCTACGGCCACGGCAACCCGATGCGCCGCGCCGCCGAAAAGCCCTATGTCTCGGGCCTGTCGCAACTCGGCATCCGCAACGTCTCCTCCACCGCCCGCGACGGCTATGAGGATGCGCGCAAGATGGGGTCGGACATCCTGTCGGTGCGGCAGATCCGGGCCTTGGGGGTTGAGGCGGTGTTGGTCCGGATTCCCGAGGGCGCGCGCTATTATGTGACGATCGACATCGACGGCTTCGACCCCTCGATCGCGCCGGGGACCGGCACGCCCTCGCATGGCGGCTTCATCTATTACGAGGTGCTGGAGCTTCTGGCGGGGCTGTGCCAGCGCGGCACCGTGGTCGGCGTCGATCTGGTCGAGGTGGCGCCGGACTACGACCACAGCGGCACGACGACCATCCTTGCCGCGCAGGTGCTTATGAACCTGATCGGCCGCATCCTGCACGCGCGGGGGGCCTGAGGCATGGGCCGCCTGCGCTATGATTTCTCGGGCGAGAGCGTGCTTGTCACCGGGGCCAGCCGGGGCATCGGTTTCGCCGTCGCCAAGGCCTTCGCGCTCGCGGGGGCGGATGTGACCGTGCTGTCCTCCGGGGCGGGCATCCATGCGGCGGCGGCGGAGATCGGCAAAGCCACGGGCCGCAAGGTTGCGGCGCTGGAATGCGACATCACCGACAGCGCGGCGGTCAGGGCGGCGCTGGCGGGGCTCTCACGCATCGACGTGCTGGTGAACAACGCGGGGCTGGAGCGGATCACCCCCGTCGACGGCCCGGACGAGGTCGAGGACACCTTCCACCGCATCACCGACATCAACGTCAACGGCACCTTCCACGTCACCCGCCATGCCGTGCCGAAGATGGCCGCCGGGGGCCGCATCCTCATCACCGCCTCGATCTGGAGCCGGGTCGCGGTGGCGGAATTCTCGGCCTACATCACCTCGAAACACGCCAACCTCGGCTTCATGCGGGTGATGGCGAAGGAACTTGGCCCGCGCGGCATCCGCGTCAACGCCGTCTGCCCCGGCTGGGTCAGGACCGAGGCGGCGATGCTGTCGCTGCAGAACATGTCTCTGCGCACCGGGCGCAGCGAGGATGACCTCTTGGCCGAGATCGTCGGCGCGCAGGTCCTGCCGGGCCTGCTGGAGCCGGACGATCTTGCCGCGCCCTATCTCTGGCTCGCCTCGGAGGGCGCGAAGGACATGACCGGGCAGGCGCTGATGCTGGACCGGGGCGAGGTGATGGCATGACCCGCCGCGTCCTGATCACCGGCGCCTATCGTGGCATCGGGGCCGCCTGCGCCCTGGCCTTCGCCCGCGCGGGCGACCGGGTGGCGCTGGCCGACATCCGCCCGCCGGAAGAGACCGCCGCAGCGGCCCGCGCGGCCGGGGCCGAGGTCGTAAGCCTCGCCTGCGACGTGTCCGATGAGGCCTCGGTCGCAGCCATGGGCCGAGCGGTCAGCGATGCCTTCGGCGGGCTGGACATCCTGGTCCATTGCGCCGGGATCATCCACGAAGCCCCCCTGCTGGACACTCCCGTCGCCGATTTCGACCGGGTGATCGCCATCAACCTGCGCGGCAGCTTCCTTGTCGGCCAGGCCGCCATCGGCCTGATGCAGGGCAGCGCGGAACACCCCGCCCGCGCGATCCTGATCGCCTCCGACATGGCCCATTACGGGCGCGAGACCTTCTCGCCCTATGTCGCCTCGAAACACGGCGTTCTCGGGCTGGTGCGCAGCTGGGCCAAGGAATTCGCCCCGCGCATCCTCGTCAACGCCATCTGCCCCGGCCCGATCGACACCGAGATGCTGGGCGCCGCCAACATGAGCGCGGACTGGCGCGCGAAGGAGCTGGCGATCCCGCTCGCCCGCTTCGGCCAGCCGCAGGAAATCGCCGCACTGGCCCTGTTCCTTTCCGGCGAGGGCGGCCGCTACTTCACCGGCCAGGGCATCGGCCCGAACGGCGGGAGCGTCATGCCATGATCCTGAACCCGATCCCCTGGCCGAACGGCGCGAAATGCGCGGCCTCAGTCACCTTCGACATGGACGCCGACAGCCTGATCCACATCGCCCATCCGCAGGACGGCCACAGCCGCGTCTCGGCGATTTCCATGCTGCAATACGGTCCGCGCGTCGCCATTCCCCGCATCGTCGAAAGCTATCGCCAACTCGGCATCAAGCAGACCTTCTTCATCCCCGCCTGGTGCATCGAGACCTATCCGGAAGCCATCGAAACCATCCTGAAGGGCGGCCACGAGATCGCCCATCACGGCTTTCTGCACGAACACCCCCGCGAACTCAGCGACGACGAGGAGGCCCACTGGCTCGACCGCGGCATCGAGGTGATCGTCAAGGCCACCGGCCAACGCCCGCGCGGCTGGCGCGCCCCGCTCTACAACTTCTCACACCGCTCGGCGGACCTTCTGGCCGAACGCGGGTTCGCCTATGACGCCTCGCTGATGGGCGACGACCAGCCCTATCTGCTGGACAGCGCCAAGGGCCGGCTGGTGGAATTGCCCTCGCATTGGGGCCTCGATGACTGGCCGCAATATGTCCAGTCGATGGACCTCGACTACATGATGCCGATCCGCGCGCCGGAACAGGGGCTGATGCCCTTCGTGCAGGAGTTCGAGGCGGCCCATGCCCATGGCGGGCTCTGGGTGCCGGTCGTGCATCCCTTCGCCACCGGGCGGCTGGCGCGCTGGCACCACTGGCACCGCTTCCTCGAAAGCCTCGTCGCGCGCGGCGATGTCTGGTTCGCGCCGATGGAGGAGATCGCGCGCCATGTCGCGGGTCTGGTCGCCGAGGGCCGCTGGAGCCCCCGGATCGACCGCCTGCCCTATTACACCGCCCCCGCGCGGGGGCGGTGAACCCGGCGGCACCCGCCGGCAACAACGACCCCGGCACAGGGGAAAACGGGAGGAGAGAGATGAGCGAGATGGACAAGGCCTGGGCGCAGGAATTGCAGCGCCGCATCGACATCTATGACGAGATCGAGGCGAGGGGCGGCTGGCAGGGCCGGATGAGCGCCACCGACTACCTCGCCCTGCTGGCGCTGGCCGTCGTGCTGGTGGCGGGCTTCTGGACCTGGGGGGTGTGAGATGGCCGAGACCCGCATCGACATTGGCCGCACCGCCCCGCAAACCGGCAGCGAATATGGCGAGGCCGCCGAGCGCGGCGACCTGCCGCTTCTGCCCGCCGAACGGCTCTGGGGCTTCTGGGAATTCACCTATGCCAATTCGGCCCTGGCCATCGCCACCTGGGCCTTCCTGATCGGCGGGGCGGTCGGCCTCTTCGTCGGCCCGAAGGAAGGCATCGCCGCCATCGTGATCGGCAACATCATCGGCGTCATCCTGACCGCGCTGCCGACCTGCGTGCCGGCCGGCAAATACGGGGTGGAACAGTTCACCGCCCTGCGCAGCCAGTTCGGCCCCAATGGCAGCCGGCTGGTCTATTTCCTGGCCGTGGTCTTCCTGACCATGGGCTGGCTCGCCGTCCTCGGCATGATGTTCGGCCGCTCGATCGACGGGCTGACGGCGCTGGTTTCGGGCGGCGAGGCCAATCCGCTGGGGCCGAAGGTCATGGTCGCGGCCATCGGCGCGATCCTGCTGACCTGGTTCGTGGTCGCCAAGGGGCCGACCTCGATCAAGTTCTTCAACATGGTGATCTCGCCCGCGCTGGTCCTCCTGATGGGCTGGATGATGTATCTGATCCTCAGCCACCACTCCTTTGGCGAGCTGATGGCGATGGACGCGCTGGACCCGCCCTTCGAGGACAGGACGCTGAACTTCATCATCGCGGTCGAGGTCAACCTGGCCGCCGGGTTCTCGTGGTGGCCCTATATCGGCAACCTCGGCCGCCTGACGCGGAACGAGCGCACCGCCTTCTGGCCCAACACCGTCGGCATCTTCGGCGCCGCGGCCCTGGGCGAGATCGTCGGGCTTCTGGGCGCCGCCGCGCTCGGCAACAGCGATCCGACGATCTGGATGGCGCAGGTCGGCGGCGTGGCGGTCGGCGTCATCGCGCTGGGCTTCGTGGCCTTCGCCAATGTCACCTCGATGGCGAACATCCTTTATACCTCGATCGTGGGCCTCCGGCAGATCGGCACCCGCGCCATCCGGGCGATCCGCTGGGAGGTGCTGCTGTTCCTGTTCTGCATCGTGCCGCTGATCCTCGTGGTGTTCTATCCCACGATGTATGACGGGTTCTTCATCTTCCTCGTCTGGACCTCGGCCCTGAACTCCGCCCTGGCCGGGATCGGCATCGCCGACTACTTCTTCCTGCGCCGCCAGCGGCTTGACCTGAACGCGCTGCATGGCGAGCAGTCGCACTCGCCCTACCGCTTTGCCGGCGGCTTCAACCCGATCGGGATCGTCGCGCTGGCGGTGGGGTTCGTGGTCTATGTCGCGATCTTCAACCCCCAGACGCTGGAAAGCGCGCCGGCGTTCAAATACCTGACCGCCTCGCTGCCCTCCTGCTTCTCGGCCGGCCTGCTGCACTATGTCCTGACCCGGATCTTCGCCGGGCGTCTGGGCTGGGGCGGCTATCCGCGCCGCTGACCGCGTTCCGGCGGGGCCCCGGTCCCGCCGGCTCCATCCCGCCATCCGCACCCGTCCCAAGGGAGGACACCGCATGTCCCGCGATTTCGACTATATCATCATCGGCGCCGGTTCCGCCGGCTGCGTTCTGGCCAACCGCCTCAGCGAAGACCCCGCGACCCGCGTCCTGGTGCTGGAATACGGCGGCAGCGACCGCTCGATCTTCATCCAGATGCCGACGGCGCTGTCGATCCCGATGAACGGCACGAAATACAACTGGAAATACATGACCCTGCCCGAGCCGGGGCTGGACGGCCGCCAGGTGCATTGCCCGCGCGGCAAGGTGCTGGGCGGGTCCTCCTCGATCAACGGCCTCGTCTACATGCGCGGCCATGCGCAGGACTTCGACGAATGGGAAGCCTTGGGCGCAAAGGGCTGGGGCTATGCCGGCTGCCTGCCCTATTTCCAGCGCGCCGAAAGCTGGAAGGGCGGCGGGGATTCCTACCGGGGCAGCGGCGGCCCCCTTGCCACCAATGCCGGCAACGAGATGAAGAACCCCCTCTACCGCGCCTTCGTCGAGGCCGGGCGCGAGGCGGGCTATATCACCACCGATGATCCCAACGGCTTCATGCAGGAGGGCTTCGGCCCGATGCACATGACGGTCAAGGACGGGGTGCGCTGGTCCACCGCCAACGCCTACCTCAAACCCGCGATGAGCCGCCCGAACCTGACCGTGATCACCCATGCCATGACCCGGCGCATCCTGCTGGAGGGCAAGCGCGCCGTTGGCGTCGAGTATGAGCATCAGGGCCAGCGCCATGTCGCCAAGGCCCGGCGCGAGGTTCTGGTCTCCGCCGGTCCCATCGCCGCGCCGCATCTGTTGCAGCGTTCAGGCATCGGGCCGGGGGCGGTGCTGCAAAAGGCCGGGGTCACGGTGCTGCACGACCTGCCCGGCGTGGGCGAGAACCTTCAGGACCATTCCGAGGTCTATATCCAATACGCCTGCAAGGAGCCGATCACCCTCAACGGCAAGATGGGCCTGTTCAGCCGCTTCCTGATCGGCGCGGAATGGGTGCTGTTCAAGCGCGGCCTGTCGGTCACGAACCACTTTGAAAGCGGCGGGTTCATCCGCTCGGATGCCGCGCTCGCCGCGCCCGACATCCAGTTCCACTTCCTGCCCGCCGCCATGCGCTATGACGGCAAGAAGCCGCTGGACGGCCACGGCTTCATGGTGCTGACCGGCCCGAACAAGCCGAAAAGCCGGGGCCATGTCCGCCTGCGCTCGGCCGACCCGTTCGAGCAGCCCGACATCCTGTTCAACTACCTTGACCGCGAGGAGGACCGCGAAGGCTTTCGCCGCTGCCTGCGCCTGACGCGCGAGATCGTCGGCCAGCCCGCCTTCGACCGCTTCCGGGGCGAGGAGATCGCGCCCGGCAAGGATGTGCGACGCGATGACGAGATCGACGCCTGGGTGCGCGAGACGATGGAAAGCACCTACCACCCCTGCGGCTCCTGCCGGATGGGCGAGGATGCGATGGCGGTGGTCGACAGCGAGCTGAAGGTGCGCGGGCTGGAGGGGCTCCGGGTCATCGACAGCTCGGTCTTCCCCAGCGAGCCGAACGCCAACCTCAACGCCCCGACGATCATGCTGGCCGAACGCGCCGCCGACATGGTGCGCGGCCGCCCGCTGCTGCCGCCCTCGAACGCGGCCGTCGGCACGGCGCCGGGCCTGGGCGTGACGCAGCGCAGCGGAACCCCGGTGCGGGTGGTGGGCTAGGGCCCCCCGCCCTTCCTGCCATACGCTTGCCATACCGAAGCCAGACGCTTTGCAGACCGCAGTTTCCCCGGCAGATCCTCTGCCGGATCGGTCTTAGGCACCACGCGAAAGCACCCGCGCCAGCGCCTCCAGCCCGGGGGCGAGCTGGTGCGGGGCGACCCCGGTGAAGCCCAGCAGAAGGCCCTGCCGCGGGTAGGGCCGCGCGCAATAATCGGCCAGCGCATAGCCATGCACCCCGGCCCCGGCGGCGCGGCGGGCGGCCTCGCGGTCGTCCCGGCCATCGGCCAGCCAGGCGATGGCGTTCATGCCGCTGTCGGGGATCTCCACCCGGAAAGAGCCGCCGCAACGCCCCGCCACGTCGAGGAAGGCCTGCCGCCGCTCGGCATATAATTCGCGCATCCGTCGCAGGTGGCTGGTGAAATGCCCATCGGCGATGAAGCCCGCCAGCGCCATCTGGCTCGCCAGCGGGGCGCTGCGGAACATCAGCGCCATGGCGTTGCGGAACATCCCCACCAGCCCCGGCGGCAGCACCAGATAGCCCAGGCGCAGGGCGGGAAACAGCGCCTTGCTGAAGGTGCCGACATAGATCACCCGCCCGCCGCCGTCGATGCTGCGGATCGAGGGCAAGGGCCGCCCGGTATAGCGGAACTCGCTGTCGTAATCGTCCTCGAGAATCCAGGCATCCCCGGCATTGGCCCAGTCGAGGAGCTGCAGCCGCCGCACCAGCGACATGCTGCGCCCCATGGGATGCTGGCGCGAGGGCATGACGAAGGCCATCCGCGCGCCGCTGCCCTCGGCCTCTGCCAGCACCATGCCCTCGTCATCTACCGGCACATGGACCAGCCGCCGCCCCAGCGATTCAAAGAGCTTGCGGGCGACCAGCGGGCCGGGATCCTCGAACAAGAGCCCGTCGCCGGGATCGGTCAGCAGAAGCGTGGCGATCATGAAAGCGGCATGGCCCCCGGCGGTGATGACGATCTGCTCGGGGTCGCAGGCGTCGCTGCGGTGCAGCGCCAGGTATTCCGCGATCGCCCGGCGCAGCGGGGCATAGCCGGCCGGGTCGCCATAGCTCATCGCGCCGCGCCAGGCCTGCCGGCCTTGCCGGGTGACATATTTCTGCCAGAGCGCGAAGGGGAACCGGTCGTAGGCCGGCGAATTGGGCAGGAAGGGCCGAGACTCCGCGGGGTCATACCCGATGCCGGTCGCGGCGAAGCGTCGGCCCAGACCGGAGACTGCGGAGGCAGCCGTCGCCCCGGCGGGGCTGGCCAGCCGCTGCGGCAGATGCTGCGGGATGGTGGCGGCGACGAAGGTGCCGGAGCCGCGGCGCATCTCCAGAAACCCTTCGGCGGCAAGGCTTTCCAGCACCTGCACCACCGTCTGCCGCGACACGCCCAGATCGGCGGCCAGCGCCCGGCTGGAGGGCAGCCGCGTGCCGCCCGGCAGCGAGCCGGCAAGGATGGCGCTGCGCAGCGGCTCCTCGATCTGGCGGGACAGCGGCGCCCCGCCCACCCGGTCGATGCGGATCAGCGTCAGCAGGGCGCCGGATTTTCGCTTGGCCATCTTCCCCCGGGCAATCGCTTCGCCTGTCGGGGCCGAGTGTAGCGGCTGGGGCGAAACGCTCAACTGCCGAGCGCGGCCAGTGCCGCGGCATGCAGCGCGGCATTGCCGGCCATCAGCACGGTGTCGAAGACCCGGGCATCCGTCAGCGGCCGCCCCTGCCAGTCGGTGACGATGCCGCCGGCCCCTTCGATGATCGGCAGCTGCGGCAGGATGTCGTAGTCGTGCAGGTTGCCCTCGACCAGCAGGTCGACGGTCCCCAGAGCCAGGAGCCCCGCCGCATAGCAATCATGCGAGCTGCGGCCAAAGCGCGCCTGCCCGACCAGCCGGTCGTAGCGCGCCTGCTGCGGCGCGGTGAAATGGTCGCGGGCCGAGGTATAGACCACCGCCTCGGCCAGTCTCGCGGTGGTGCTGGTCCGCGCCGGGATGCCGTTGAAATACGTCGCCTCCCCCGCCCGGCCCAGCCAGCGCTCGCCGGTGATCGGCTGGTCGATCAGGCCCAGCACCGGCCTGCCCCGGTGCAACAGCGCGATCTGGGTGCCGAAGGCCAGCGAGCCGGAGACGAAGGACTTGGTTCCGTCGATCGGGTCCAGCACCCAGACCCATTCGGCACCGGGCTGGTGCAGGCCGAATTCCTCTCCCCTTATGCCATGCGCCGGGAAGGCCGCGGCGATCATCGCCCGCATCAGCGTTTCCGCCTCGCGGTCGGCGATGGTGACGGGGCTGGCGTCGTCCTTGCTGTCGATGGCGATCCGGGTGCGGAAATGGCGGCGGATCACCGGGCGCACGGCGTCGGCCATGGCTTCGGCGAGGGCCGCCATTTCGGCGGGGCAGCGGGAAGCGGTCATGTGCGGGCCTTCCTTGCGGCTTCGGTGGCGATCTCGTCCAGCATGGCGCGAACGATGCGCACCTGCCGTTCGGCGGCCTCGGTCTCGCGCCGCAGCCGGGCGGCGAGGTCGCCGGGGCCGGGGTCGGTAAAGCTGGCGCTGCGGGCGGGGATATGCGGGTCGGGGCCTTCGTCCGGGAAACGCAGGGCATGGGCGAAGTAGTCCTCCTCCTCCTCCAGCCCGAAGGCGCGGATTTGCGGCATGTCCTCGCCCAGCAGCAGCAGCCCAACCAGCAGCGCCCGCATCGGCAGGTGGCCCTCGCCGCTGAGGCAGGCGCGATGCGCCCAGCCGCCCCGGTCGGGGACCACGAGGCAATCCTTCACATGCACCTCGCGCACCCATCCGGCCTGCGCGGCCAGCGCGGCCAGCGGCGTCTCGCCCGCGTTCACCATGTTGCCGAAGTCGAAGAGCAGGCCGAGGCGCGGGTTGCCGACCGCCTGCACGATGCCGACCAGTTCGGCCGAGGTCAGGTCCTCGTGCTGTTCCAGCGTGAACTGCAGCCGGCCCTCGGGGTCCAGCGCGGACAGCCCGCGCAGCGCCTGGACGGTGCGCGCGATGATCTCCGACACCCGCCCCTCATAGCGCGGATAGCAGCGCATCGCGGCGGCGCCGGTGGCATGGGCGATGGCGGCGGTGCGGGCCAGATCCTCCGGCTCGGTCGAGGAGGTCTCGACATGCACCGCCAGCCCCAGACGGTGGGCCTCGGCGCCGAAAGCCGCCAGTTCCGCGCCGGTCATCGCGGCAAGGCTGGCGCCCTCGCCATCCTCGACATGGATCTGCACGCCCGTCAGACCGTGCTTTGCTGCATGGGCCAGAAGGTCGGCGGGCGCCATCGCCCCGAAACGGAAGTTCAGGTGGAAGGCATAGGCATGGGCGAAAAGCGGTGCCGAACGCGCGCGCGCGGCAAGGCGGGCGGCCGCAGCGGGGGACAGCGCGGCGATGCGGGCCTGCCAGTCGTCGCCGGCTTGAGGGAAAGTGCCGGGGGCGTTCATGCCGTGGCCTCCCGCAGACGCTCGCGCTGGCGGAGGGCCGCCCAGGCGATGGCGCAGATCACGGTGACGATGATGAAGAGGATGCCGATGGCGTTGACGATCGGGCTGATGCCGAAGCGCATCCGCGCGCCGATCTCGGTCACCAGCGTATGATTGCCGCCGATCGAGAAGATGGTGGTGTTGTAGTTCTCGAAGCTTTGCAGGAAGGCGATGACGGCGGCGGTGACGATGGTCGGCTTGAGGAACGGCAGCGTGATGCGGCGGAAGGCCCGCGCCCGCGTGGCGCCAAGGTCGAGGGCGGCTTCCTCGAGCGTCGTGTCCTGCCGTTGCAGCCGCGCCATGAACATCAGCATCGCATAGGAGGCGATGAAGGCCGATTGCGCGAGGATGGCGGTGAAAAGCCCCGCCGTGACGTTCAGGTTGCGCCAGAAGATCACCGTCGAGATGCCGATGATGATGCCGGGGGTCAGCAGCGGCGAGACCATGACGGTATAGACCAGCCCCGCCGTCCGCCGCCCGAGCTGCGTCAGCAGAAGCGCCCCCGCCAGCCCCATCGGCAGCGCCAGCGCCATGACGGCGGCGGCGATGGCCAGCGAGTTGACCAGCCCCGACCACATCCGCGCATCGGCCCAGAATTCCGAGAACCAGCGCAGGGTGAAGCCGCGCCAGACCGTGATCGAGGGCGGCGAATAGTCGTTGACGCCCGCCGCCACCATCACGCCCAAAGGCAGGAACATGTAGGCGAAGAATACCGCCATGTAGAGACGCAGCACCCAGGTGCTGCCCGGACCGGACTGGCTCATTTGGCGATATCCTTCAGGCTGACTTTCAAAAGCCGCATCATCAGGAAGATGAAGAGCGTGCAGACGGCCAAAAGGCTCAGCGCATAGGCGGCGCCGACGTTCCAGTTGGTCGCCTCGAAGAAGCGGTTGTAGATGAGCTGGGTGAACCAGGGCGCTGCGGTGCCGCGGGTCATGATGTAGGGCACGGCATAGGAGCCGGCCGAGAGCATGAAGGTCATGATGCAGCCGACCGCGATGCCGGGGCGCGCATGGGGGATCACCACGCGGCGGTGGGTCTGCCAGGTCGAGGCGCCAAGGTCGCGCGCCGCCTCGACCTGGTTCATGTCCAGCGTTTCCAGCACGTTGTAGAGCGGGAAGACCATGAACAGGATATAGGCATAGACCATGGCGACGAAGACGCCCGAGCCGCTTTCGAGGAAGGGGACCGGCTCGATCCCGAACAGGCCGAGAAGGGCGTTGGCCGGGCCGCCGTGGTTGAGGATCATCTGCCAGGCGAAGATGCGTAAGAGTTCGTTGATCGCATAGGGGATGACCAGCGCCAGCATGATCACCGCGGCGGTGCGCGGGGTTTCCAGCTTGGCCACCGCATAGGCGAGCGGATAGCAGACCATCAGAGCGATGGCCGCGACCGCCAGCGATGCGGCGATGGTCTTGGCGAAGATCGCCAGATGCGCGGTGCCCATCTGGCCGAAGTTGTCCAGCGTATAGACCTTGACCGGGGTGCTTTCCTGCGCCTCCAGCGCGGCGATCTCTTCCTTGATCGCCGCCTCCTCGGCGTCGAGCGCGGCAAGGTCGGCGCCCTCCGCGCCGCGGTCCAGCGCCATCACGTCCAGCCGGTTGTAAAGCCCGTCGATCTGCACCGAGATTTCGGCCGACCCCGCCGGACGCTCCATCTTCCACAGCGACTGCTCGATCATGATCAGCTGCGGCGCGGCGATCAGGCCCAGGATCCAGACGCCCGAGAACAAGAGGATCAGCGCGGCGAGCGGCGCCCCGAAGGCGCGGAAGAGCCTAGTCATCGGACATCTCCCCTTTCGGCAGGAACACCGCCTCGCGGCCCGGAAAGCCAAGGGTGACCTCGCCCGAGGGCACCTGCCCGCCGGTGCCGTGCGGCAGGTGCAGCTTCAACTCGCGCCCCTCCGCCTCGACCACCACGGTCGACCAGGCGCCCTCCATGTCGCGGCGGGTGACGCGGGCGGCGATGCAGTTCTCCTCTGCCTCGCCGGGGGCCAGAAGGCGCAGCTTCTCGGGCCGGACGAAGAGGATCGCCTCGTCGCCCGGGCGCAGCCCCTTGGGATTGGCGGCGCGGAAGCCGCCGAGCGCGGTTTCGACAAGCGCCAGCCCCTCCGACGCCGGGCCGACCCTGCCATCCAGCGCGTTCATCTCGCCGACGAAGGTGGCGACGAAGGCGTTGTCGGGGCGGTCGTAGACCTCGTCGGGCGAGCCGGTCTGCATGATCCGGCCGCGGTTCATCACCGCCACGCGGTCGCTCATCGTCAGGGCCTCGCCCTGGTCGTGGGTGATGTAGACGAAGGTGATGCCGGTGCGGGCCTGGATCTGCTTCAACTCGGCCCGCATGTGCTGCCGCAGCTTCAGGTCCAGCGCCGAAAGCGGCTCGTCCAGCAGCAGCACCGCAGGCTCCACGGCAAGGGCGCGGGCGATGGCGACGCGCTGCTTCTGCCCGCCGGAAAGCTGGGCCGGCAGCTTGGCCGCGTGTTCGCTCAGCGCGACGGTGGCCAGCAGTTCCTCGGCCCGCGCCCGGCGCTTCGCCTTGGGCCAGCCGCGCATTTCAAGGCCGAAGGCCACGTTTTCCCAGATCGTCATCAGCGGGAAAAGCGCGAGGTTCTGGAAGATCAGCGCGGTCGGCCGGACCGAGGGGTCGATCCCGACCATCGACTTGCCGCCGATCCGCACATCGCCCCCGGTCGGGTCGAGGAACCCGGACAGGAGCCGCAGAAGCGTGGTCTTGCCGCAGCCCGAGGGGCCGAGGATCGAGAAGAACTCGCCCGGCTTGATCAGGAGATCGGTGGGATGCACGGCCTGGAAGGAGCCGAAGCGCACCGCAGCCTGCTGAAGCTCGATCGCCTTGCCGGTTGTCTGACCAGTCATCGGAGTTTCCATCGGTTGTCAGGGGGTGGACGGGGGCGCGCGGTCGCGCACCCCCGCAGGGGATCAGGCGTTGGTCAGCTTCTCGACATATTCCTCGCGCACCTGGCTGAACCAGGGCGTGAACATCGGCCACCACCACAGGTTGGCGATCGCGTCGCCCGGATAGGCCATCTCGAAGGCCGCGCGGTTGGCGTCCGACATATGCGCGGCGCTGCCGGCGGCGGCCGAGTTGTAGCCGGTATTGTTGGCGAACATGCCGCCGATTTCCGGGCTGAGCAGGAAGTTCAGCAGCGCATAGGCCTGGTCGATGTTCTCGGCCCCCGCCGGCACCGCGGCGGTGTCCATCCAGGCCAGCGCGCCTTCCTTCGGTGCGCCGTAGCGCCATTTCTGGTCGATGTCGTTGTGCAGCTTGATGCCGGTGGTGTCCCAGGTCTGGCCGATGGTGCAGCCGGCATCGGTGAAGGCCCCGGTCGCCTCGGTCGCGTTGTTCCAGTAGGAACCGATGTTCTTCTTGTGCTTGGCCGCATAGGCCACGCAGCCGTCGAAGATGCGGCGGGTGTCTTCCTCGGACTTGTAAAGGTCCATCGCCCGGTTCGACGGCAATTCGCCGGTGGCGTCCAGATAGATCGCCAGGCTTACCAGAACCGATTTCTGCCGCATGGCGACCTTGCCATCCAGCCCGTCGGCCCAGAGATGGGTATAGGACAGCTCTCCCGGCGCGACATCGTGGACGGAGCTGTCATAGGTGATGCCCTCGGTCCCCCAGGTGAAGGGCACGAGGTAACGCTTGCCGCGCCGGGCCGCGCCCAGTTCCAGCGACGACCGCCAGAGCGCGGGCTCGATGCGGGCAACCTCCAGCTTCGTCTCGTCGATCTCGGCCAGAAGGTCGCCGTCGTCGTAGTTCGGGCGGGTGTCGACCGAGGGGAAGATCAGGTCGAACCCCTTGCCGCCCGCCGCGCGCAGCTTGCTCGCCGCCTCTTCGTTCGAGCCATAGGTCGAGACGTTGATCTTGATGCCGGTCGCCGTCTCGAAGGCCTCGACGATGTTCGGCTGGAAATAGTCGCCCCAGGCGAAGACGTTCACCGCCCCCGATGAGGCCAGGGAACGGCGGGCGATGAGCGGGGTCGCCAGAAGGGCGGCGCCGGTCGCGAGAAGGCTGCGGCGGGTCAGGTGGGTCATTTCAGATACCTCCGGTTTGTTGTTCGGGTTGTCGGGAAGCGGGCAATCTGATCCGCGAACTGGCGAGCCACCCCTCCTCCTCCAGCACCGGATAGGCCAGCGTGGCGAGAAGCGAGTTGATCTGCTTGAGGTCGCGGATGGTGTCGAGGTGCAGCGACGAGGTCTCGATGCTGCGGATGCCGCGGTCGCGCAGCCGGCCGAAATGGCGGGCGGTGGCCCGGCGCTCGGCCTCGCGGAAGCGTTCCTTGGCGCGCACCAGCGCCAGCGCGGTGTCGCGGTCGCGCGAGACGATGACGTTGAAGGCGAGCCGGGCGTCGGCGACCAGCAGGCCGTGCAACTCGACCAGTTCCTGCCAGCCTTCCGGGCTGAACGACAGGCCGCGGTCGTGCATCCGGGCGGCATGGGCGGGCAGGTTGCCGCTGGTCACGTCGCCGGCCTGTTCCAGCGCGATGCAGGCGGCCAGCAACTCCTCGATCCGCCGGGCGGTGGCGGCGTCGGGGTCCAGCGCGGCCAGCCGGGCGAGGTAGAGCTTGATCTCGCGGTGGGCAAGGTCGATCTTGTCGTCGAGCCGGTGGACCGCCTGCCGCACCGCCTCGTCCGGCCGCTCGTACAGCTCCAGGACGCTGCCCAGCATCGCCTCGACATCGCCGCAGATGCCCACCACCTCGCGGGTGACATTGGCCAGCGCCAGCGCGGGCTGGCCGAGGACGCTGTCGTCGAGCGCGGTGGCGGCAAGATCGGTGGTGGTGTCGGCGGGCCTGGACAGAAGCCGCAGCAGGACGGCATGGGTCGGGCGCACCAGCGGCAGGGCCAGGACAAGGATGGCCAGGTTGAAGGCGATATGGCCGTTCAGGACCTGGTTCGCGGCGCCGGCGCCCAGCAGGTCGGGCGGGAAGGGAAAGACCGTCAGCGCCGCCAGCGCCAGGGCCGCCGCCCCGCCGCGCAGCGCCAGGTTGGCCAAGGGCACCGCGCGCACCGCGGGTTCCGCCCCGCGCGTCAGCATCACCGCGATCAGCGCGCCGCCGAGATTGGCCCCCAGCATCAGGTCCAGCCCCAGTTCCGCCGGCACCACGCCGCGCGCCGCCAGCGCCACGATCAGAAGGATGAAGGCAACCGAGGAATGGAAGAGCCAGGCGCCGATGGCCGCGACCAGGAAGGCGGTGAACGGGTCGCCGGCCAGAAAGCCGATCACCAGCGGCAGGAACCTGCTTTCGCGCAGCGGCTCGGACGCCTGGCCGATCAGTTGCAGCGACAGCAGCAGAAGCCCCGCGCCGACCAGAATGCGCCCCGCCTGCCGCCAGACCCGCCGCTCGGTCGAGAGGAAGATCACCGTGCCGGCGACCAGTGCCAGCGGCATGGCCAGCGACAGATCCAGCGTCAGGAGCCGCACAACCAGTGCCGAGCCGAGGTCCGCCCCCAGCGCGCCCGCCAGCGCGGCGGCCCCGGCGATCAGGCCGCTGCCCGCCAGCGAGGAGAGCAGCAGGTTGACCGCAGTCGCGCTCTGGAAGGCGATGGCAAGCACGGTGCCGACCAGCGCCGCCCGCAGCGGCCCGGACATCGCGCGCTGCAGGTGGCGGCGCAACAGCGGCCCGCCCGCCCGCTCCACCCCCGTGCGCACCATGCGCGTGGCGTAGAGCAAGAGCGCCACCGCCCCGGCCAGATGCACCAGCATGGCGGCCCCGCTCATCGGGCGGGATCCTGCACGGCGGTGCCGGCGGCATGGCTTTGGTCCTGCATGTTGCCCGTCCCCTCACGCACGGCCTCACCGAACGAGTCACACACTGGCATGGAACTGGCGCGGCGATCATGGCCGCTTTGATGTATTTCACCAGTCCACTATTCGCCATAAAGTATTTGACTGTATGTTCAGTCCATTTAATCTGACGTGAAAACCAGATGAGTCCCGCCGCAGGTCCGGCGGACCGCAACAGGAAGGACGATACGGATGGCGGCAGTTGCGCCGGCGATCGAGGTCCTGGACGTCGCCAAGAGCTTCGGCGAGGCGCGGGCGCTGGACGGTGTCTCGGTGGAGATCCGCGAGAACGAGTTCTTCACGCTCCTCGGCCCCTCGGGCTGCGGCAAGACCACGCTGCTGCGGATGATCGCGGGCTTCGGCTTTCCCGACAGCGGCGAGATCCGCCTGCATGGCCGCGACATCGCCGGCCAGCCGCCCTTTGCCCGCCCGGTGAACACGGTCTTCCAGAACTACGCGCTGTTTCCGCACATGACCGTGGCACAGAACATCGGCTTCGGGCTGGAGATGCAGGGCAGGCGCCGGGCCGAGATCGCTGCGCGGGTCGATGCGATGCTGGCGCTGGTGCGGATGGAGGCGCTGCGCGACCGTCGCACCTCGCAGCTGTCGGGCGGCCAGCAGCAGCGGGTGGCGCTGGCCCGCGCGCTTGCGCCCGAGCCGCGGGTCTTGCTGCTCGATGAGCCGCTGTCGGCGCTGGACCTGAAGCTGCGCAAGGAGATGCAGGGCGAGTTGAAGCGGTTGCAGCTTGAGACCGGCATCACCTTCATCTTCGTGACGCATGACCAGGAAGAGGCGCTGACCATGTCGGACCGGGTGGCGGTGATGTCCGGCGGGCGCATCCTTCAGGTCGGCACCCCGCGCGAGATCTACGACAGCCCGCGCGACCGCTTCGTCGCCGATTTCATCGGCGAGGCGAATTTCCTTGCCGGAGAGATCGACGGGATCGAGGGCGACCGCGCAAGGGTGCGACTGGCGGCCGGCGGCATGGTGGAGGCGGGGTTGCCCGAGGGCATCGCGCCGAACGGCCGGGCCACCGTCTTTGTGCGCCCCGAACATGCCGAACTGCGTGCCGACGGCGGCGACTTCCGCGGCAAGCTGGACCGGGTGGTCTATTTCGGCACCGACACGCATCTGCACATCCGCCTGGCAGATGGATCGGACTTCGTGCTGCGCCAGCAGAACAGCCCCGGCGGCCGCCTCAGGCTGGAACCCGGCGCCGAGGTCGCCATCGCGTTCAAGCCGGGCGCCGCCCGGGTGCTGAGGGATTGACCATGCCCGGCGCCTTGAAGATCGCCGAGGATGCCGCACGCAGGTCGATCCGCGCCCGCTGGTGGCTCTCGGCCCCGGCGCTGGTGGTGGTGGCGCTGTTCGCCGTGCTGCCGCTGGCGGTGATCGTGCTCTACTCCTTCATGGCCAAGGGCGATTACGGCGACGTGAAATACTGGCAGTTCTCGCTGGACGGCTGGTTCGGCGTCTTCTTCGAGCGCGGGCTCTTCGACGACAGCATCGGGCTGGCCGGGGCCCATGTCAGCATCCTGTGGCGGTCGCTGAAGCTGGCGGCCCTTACCACCGTGGTCGCGCTCATCATCGGCTTTCCCACCGCCTATTTCATCGCCAACCGTCCGGCGCACCGGCGGGATTTCTGGCTGTTCCTGATCATCGTCCCGTTCTGGACCAACCTCCTGATCCGCACCTTTGCCATCCAGGAGGTGTTCCGCAACGAGGGCGTCATGAACAGCCTTCTGCTCCGGGCCGGGATCGTCGACAGGCCCTTGCAGATCATGTTCACCGACCTCGGCATCCTTCTGGGCATGGCCTATGTCTATCTGCCGCTGATGGTGCTGCCGATCTATTCCAACCTGGAGAAGTTCGACTTCAGCTTCGCCGAGGCCGCCTCGGACCTATACGCCAACAACCGCCGGGTGCTGTGGCGCATCATCCTGCCGATGACGCGGCCCGCGATCCTGGCCGGCTGCATCCTGGTCTTCATTCCAGCACTTGGCGCCTATGTCACGCCGCGGCTTCTGGGCGGGGGCAAGAACCTGATGCTGGGCAACCTGATCGAGCTGCAATTCGGGCAGGGGCGGAACTGGCCCCTGGGGGCGGCGCTGTCGCTGACGCTGACGGCCGTGGTCATGCTGGCCCTGCTGCTCTACGCCCGCGCCGCCGCGAAATCGGGTGGGCGGGCGCATGGCTAGGCCGCATTCCGTCCGCCACCAGCGCGGTTTCACCTTCATCGCGCTGCTGTGCTTCTTCCTGCTCTACCTGCCGATGGCGACGATGGTGGTCTTCGCCTTCAACGCCGGCAACACATTGGGAGAGCTTCAGGGCTTTTCGCTGCGCTGGTTCCGCGCCGCCTGGCAGAACGACCAGATCGTCGCGGCGCTGCTGCGGTCGCTGACGGTGGCGCCGGTCGCTGCCTTCCTTGCCACGGTGGCGGCCACGATGGCGGCGCTGGCGACGACGCGGACCCCGCCCTATCGCGGGCTGGCGACGAAGGTCGCCTTCCTCAACCAGCCGCTGGTGGTGCCCGAGATCGTGACGGCGGTCGCGCTCCTGGTCGTCTTCTCGCGCATCAAGGTCTGGACCGGCTATACCGGCCTTGGCTATCTGATCGCCGCCCATACCGCCTTTTGCATCCCCTTCGCCTACCTGCCGATCCGCGCCCGGCTGGAGGGGATGGACTTGTCGCTGGAACGCGCCGCCGCCGATCTCTACGCGCGGCCCTGGGCAGTGTTCCGCCGGATCACCCTGCCGCTGCTCTGGCCCGGGATCCTTGCCGGATTCATGCTGGCCTTCGTGGTCTCGCTCGACGACGTGGTGATCACCGAGTTCATCAAATCGGCCGGGCAGGAGACGCTGCCGACCTACATGCTCGGCCAGCTCCGCCGCAACGTGACACCCGAGATGAACGCGATCTCGACGGTGTTCCTGGCGATCTCGGTCGCCGTCGTCAGCCTGTTCTTCCTTCTCAACCGCAAGAAGACCTGACCCCAGCCAGAGGAGCCACCGATGCGCCTGCCCGTCCTCTTCCTTTCGCTGCCCGGCCTCGCACTGGCCGGCACCGCCCATGCCGAAGGCCAATTGAACATCTTCAACTGGGGCGAATACACCAACCCCGAACTGATCGAGAAGTTCGAGAAGACCTACGGCGTCGAGGTTACGATCACCGATTTCGACTCGAACGACACCGCGCTGGCCAAGGCCCGCCAGGGTGGCAACGACTTCGACATCGTGGTGCCCAGTTCCACCTTCGTGCCGATCTGGATCGCCGAGGGCCTGCTCATGGAGACCCGCCCCGACCAGATGGAGAACTTCCACAACATGGACCCGCGCTGGATCGACGTGTCCTTCGATCCCGGCCGGCACTACACCGTGCCCTGGCAATGGGGCACCACCGGCGTCGTGGTCGATACCGAGGTCTACAAGGGCGACCCCAACACCTCGTCGATCGTCCTCGACCCGCCCGCCGAGCTTGTCGGCAAGATCAACGTCGTGCCCGAGATGGGCGACGTGATGACGCTGGCGATCCTGGCCGAGGGTGGCGAAAGCTGCACCGATGACATGGAGGTGCTGAAGCGCGTCCATGAGAAGCTGGTGGCGGCCAAGCCGAAATGGCTGGCGATGGACTATGCCAGCGTCGAGAAGTTCACCGGCGGCGACTATGCCGCCGGCCTGATCTGGAGCGGCGGCGGCATGCGCATCCGGCTGGAAGCGCCGCGCTTCGTCTACGGCTACCCGCGCGAGGGCTATCCGATCTGGATGGACAACGTCGCCGTGCTGAAATCGGCGCCGAACGCCGAGAACGCCAGGCTGTTCCAGAACTTCATCATGGACCCCGAGAACGCCGCGCTGATCTCGGCCTATGCGCGCTATGCCAATGGGATCGCCGGCTCCGAGGCCTTCATGCCCGAGGACATGCGCGAGGCGCCCGAGATCGTCATCCCGGCCGAATTCGTCGGCATGGGCGAGTTCACCCCGCCCTGCTCGCCCGATATCAACGAGCTTTATACCCGCATCTGGACCGATCTCCTGAAGTGACCGACCCGGCCGGACCGCACCCGGTCCGGCCCGCACCCCCGATTCCGGAATTCCGCCATGAGCGATCTCGACCTGTGCTACCTGCCCGCCCACGAAGCCCTGCGCCGGTTCAAGGCGCGCAGCCTGTCGCCCGTCGAGCTGATGGAGGCGGTGATCGCCCGGGCCGAGGCGGTGAAGGACCCCGTCAACGCCTTCACCTTCACCCATTTCGACGAGGCGATGCACCTCGCGCGAGAGGCCGAGGCGCGCTATGCCCGCAGCGCCCGCACCCGCCCGCTGGAGGGGCTGCCGATCGGGATCAAGGACGAAAGCGAGATTGCGGGCAAGCCGACCTCCTCGGGCTCGCTGATCCTCATGGACAATGTGGCGGAGCGGACCTCGACCAACAACGCCCGCATCCTTGCGGCGGGCGGCATCGTCCATGCCCGGACCGCGACGCCCGAGTTCTCCTGCTCGGGCACCACCTGGACACGGGCCTGGGGCGTCACCCGCAACCCCTGGAACCCCGCCTTCACCTGCGGCGGGTCGTCGGGCGGTTCCGGTGCCTCGCTTGCCGCCGGAACCTCGGCGATCTGTACCGGCTCGGACATCGGCGGCTCGATCCGCATCCCGGCAGCGGCCTGCGGCGTGGTCGGCTACAAGCCGCCCTATGGCCGCAACCCCGACGACCCGCCGTTCAACCTGGATTTCTTCTGCCACACCGGCCCGATGGCCCGGACCGTGCAGGACGCCATCCTTTTGCAGAACATCATGTGCGGCCCCTCTCCCACCGACATCTCGACCCTGCGGCCGAAGCTGCGGCTGCCGACCGACTACAAGCCGGTCAGGGGCATGAAGATCGCGTATTCGCTGGACCTCGGCGTGTTCGAGGTCGACGCGGCGGTCCGGCGCAACACGCTGGAGGCGCTGGAGGTGTTCCGCGCCCTTGGCGCCACGGTCGAGGAGGTGGACACGGGCTGGAAGCCCGGCACGCTGGAGGCGGGGCTTGCCTATCTCGACCATATCTTCGGCGCCTATCTCTCGACGCTCCTGGCCGAGCATGGCGACGAGATGACCCCCTATGCCCGCCAGTTCGCCGAACACGGCGCCGGGTCCACCGCCGCCGATTTCGTCGCCAGCCTGGAACGCATCGCGGAGATGTATGAGAGCTTCGGCCCGATGATCGAGAAGCATGACGTGTTCATCTGCCCGACCAACGGCACCACCGCGATCCCCGCCGACCACGACCAGTCGAAAGACCGGATCGAGATCAACGGCAAGGAGGTGCATCCGACGATCGGCTGGGCGCTGACGCTGCCTTTCAACATGCTCAGCCGCTGCCCGGTGCTGTCGGTGCCGACGGGCCGGGCGCCGGACGGGGTGCCGACGGGGATGCAGATCGTCGGGCGGAGCTATCGCGATGCCGATGTGTTCCGCGCCGGCCTGGCCTATGAGACCGCCCGCGGCGCCTGGTATGGCGATGCGCGCCACCGCCCCGCGCTGTGACGCGCGACATTGACCCGGACGCGGCGCACGGCGACAAGAGCCGTGCCGCAGCCATCAGGACCAGCCCGTTGACCCAAGACCCCGACCGGACCGAAGACGACGCCGGCCGCCTGACCAAGGCCGGCCGCGCCGACCGGCGGCACCTGCGCGGCCAGGCCAGCCTTCAGCGCATCATCGACGCCACCATCGCCGTGATCGCCGAAGAGGGCCTGCCCGGCGTCACCATGCAGCGGATCGCCCGGCGCATCGGCTCTTCGAACGCCCTTGTCGTCTTTCACTTCGGCAACAAGGAGCAGCTTTTCCGGGCGGTGATCGAATTCCTGAATGACCAGTTCGCCCGCCACTGGGAGACCCATGTCCGCGCCCCCGGCCTGACGACGCCCGAGCGGCTGGTCGCGGCCATCGACTGCGCGCGCAGCTTCTCGCGCCTGCATCCCGACTGGGTGGCCGCCTGGGTGATCTTCGCCAGCGACCGCCAGACCATGCTGCTGGACCACAGCATCAGCCTGCCCTCCGACCGCGCCTATCTGGACGAGGTTCGCGCCCTGCTGGCCGAGGTCGCGGCGGCGGGCGGGCATGTCGTGGATATCGACAGCCTGGCCGAGGGGCTGAACTACCTGGTGCAGGGCGCCTGGTATTGGGACACCGTCAACTTCGACCGCCAGCCCTCCGATGCGCTGCGAAAGACCGGGCTCGCGCTGCTGCGGCAGGCATTCCCGCAGGAATTCGCGGGGTTCTGACCACCCCCCGCCCTCCGCCCGTCCATGGCCGAAGTGCTGCCCGAGATCATGGCGGCGATGGTGCGCAAGCCCGGTGGCCAGATGGCGTCAGCCGGGCTGGCCCCGCGCCCGGACAAGCGGTGCCGGGGCCCTCGCGCCGAACAGCGGGCGGGTTGCCAAGGCCGGCCGGATTGTTCCATCGTGCTGGCGGGGTTCCCGGCAGCGCCCCGAGGGAAAACCGTGATGCCCAAGACCGAGCAAAGCCAGCGCCGTCCCGCCTTTCTGGGCGATCTGTTCGAAAGCCTGACCGAGCGCGGCCGCCGCTTGCTTGGCTGGCGTGAGGGGACAGGCGACGCCATCCAGGCACCCGAGCTGTCGGAACTGGGCGAACGGCTGCTGTCCCGGCGGGGCGAGGCTTCGGGCGTGGTGATCGCCCGCGCCCTGCTGGCCGCCTTCGAGGATGCCGATCCGGCGGCAAGGCTGGCCTTCCTGCAGGCCCTGGCCGACAGCTTCGGCCCCGATGCCAGCGCGGTGAAGGACGCCCTTGGCGCATTGCAGGCCAGCCCCGATGCGCCCGAGGCGATGGAGGCGCTGCACGCCGCCGCCGAACCCCGGCGGCAGGAATTGCTGCGCCGCCTGAACCTTGCCCCCGGCGGCACGGCGGCGCTGGTGCGGATGCGCGAGGAGTTGCTGCGCCACCTGCGCGACCATCCCGACCTGCGCCGGGTGGACCGCGACTTCGCGCATCTCTTCGCCTCATGGTTCAACCGGGGCTTCCTCGGGCTGCGCACTATCGACTGGAACACCCCGGCCAGCATTCTGGAAAAGATCATCCGCTATGAGGCGGTCCATGCGATCCGGAACTGGGACGACCTGCGCAACCGGCTGCAACCGACCGACCGGCGCTGCTACGGCTTTTTCCACCCGCAACTGGTGGACGAGCCGCTGATCTTCGTCGAAGTCGCCCTGACCCGCGCCATCCCCGACAATGTGGCGGAACTCCTTGACCTTGCGCGCGCCCCGATCCGCGCGGACGAGGCGGATACGGCCGTGTTCTATTCCATCTCGAACACCCAGCGCGGGCTGGCCGGCGTCTCCTTCGGCAATTTCCTGATCAAGCAGGTGGTCGAGGACCTGAAGGCCGAGCGCCCGAACATCGGGACCTTCGTCACCCTGTCGCCGGTGCCGGGCTTTGCCGCCTGGCTGGCCGCGCAGCGCGGGGATGAGGCTTCGGAGCTGATCAGCCCGGACCAGCGGCTGGCCTTCGCCGCGCTGGACCGGCCCGACTGGCACAAGGACCCCGCCACCGCCGAACAGCTGCGCGCGCCGCTGCTGGCCGCCGCCGCCAGCTATTTCCTGCGCGCCCGCGACAGGGGCAAGCGCATGGTCGATCCGGTGGCGCGGTTCCATCTGGGCAATGGCGCGCGGCTTGAACGTCTGAACCATCTGGGCGATGTCTCGGCCAACGGGCTGCGGCAATCGCATGGGCTGATGGTGAATTACCTCTATGACCTTGGCCAGATCGAGGCGAACCACGAAGGCTTTGCCGAGCGCGGCCATGTCGCCGCATCCGACAGCGTGAGCGCCGCGCTGCGGGGGCCGACATCCTGACCTTTCGCATCCGCAGGAGCATTCCATGACCGCAAACCTGTTCGACATCCTGGCCCGCTCGATCACCGATCCGGGCGCGACCGCGATCGAGACGCTTTCAGGCGAGCGGATCAGCTATGCCGACCTCCTTGCCCGCACCGGCCGGATGGCCAATGCGCTGGTCGGGCTTGGCCTGACCCCCGGCGACCGGGTGGCCGTGCAGGTGGAGAAATCGGTCGAGGCGATCATCCTTTACCTCGCGACCGTGCGCGCGGGCGGGGTCTACCTGCCGCTCAACACCGGCTATACCGCCGCCGAGATGGACTATTTCATCGGCGATGCCGAGCCGGCGATCCTGGTCTGCGACCCCGCCCGCGCGGGGGATCTGGCGGCCGCGGCAAAAAGGGTCGGGGCGCGTCTGGTGACGCTGGATGCCGGGGGCCGGGGCAGCCTGACCGATGCAGCACAGACCGCAGCGGAGGATTTCGCCACCGTGCCGCGCGCGGCCGACGACCTGGCGGCGCTGCTCTACACCTCGGGCACCACGGGGCGGTCCAAGGGGGCGATGCTGACCCATGGCAATCTGGTCTCGAACACGCTGACCCTGCGCGACGCCTGGCGCTTCACGGCGAAGGACGTGCTGATCCACGCCCTGCCGATCTTCCATACCCACGGGCTGTTCGTCGCGACGAACATCACGCTGTTCTCCGGCGCCTCGATGGTCTTCCTGCCGAAGTTCGACGCTGCCCGCATCTTCGATCTGATGCCCCGGGCGACGGCGCTGATGGGGGTGCCGACCTTCTACACCCGCCTGCTGGAGGACGTCAGGCTTTCCCCGGAAACCACCGCCAACATGCGGCTTTTCGTCTCGGGTTCGGCCCCCCTCCTGGCCGAAACCCACCGCGAATGGCGGGCGCGGACCGGCCATGCCATCCTGGAACGCTATGGCATGACGGAAACCAACATGAACACCTCGAACCCCTATGACGGCGAGCGTGTCGCGGGCACGGTCGGCCTGCCCCTGCCCGGCACCGAGGTGATCGTGACCCACCCGGAAACCGGCGCGGAACTGCCGCAGGGCGAGATCGGCATGATCGAGGTGCGCGGCCCGAATGTCTTCAAGGGCTATTGGCGGATGCCGGAGAAGACCGCAGCCGAGTTGCGCGGCAACGGCTTCTTCATCACCGGCGATCTGGGGCGCATCGACGAAAAGGGCTATGTCCACATCGTCGGGCGCGGCAAGGACCTGATCATCACCGGCGGCTACAACGTCTATCCCAAGGAGGTGGAGGCCGAGATCGACGAGATCCCCGGCGTGCTGGAATCCGCCGTGATCGGCGTGCCGCACAAGGATTTCGGCGAGGCGGTGACGGCCGTCGTGGTGCCGACCGGGACACCGCCATTGACCGAAGCCGCGATCACCGATGCGCTTGCCGGGCGGCTGGCGCGGTTCAAGCAGCCGAAGCGGGTGTTCTTCGTCGACGAACTGCCGCGCAACACGATGGGCAAGGTGCAGAAGAACCTCCTGCGCGACCGCTTTGCCGGATGAAGGCCATGGCGCGGAGGCGAGGGCGACGGCCTGACGGCGCCTGCGGCCGGCGCAAGCGCCACGACGCCATTGCCGGTCAGGGCGCAGCGGCCATCATTCCACCGCGCGGAAAGGCGACGCCCCGGACGACGGCCGCTGATTCCCGGTATCGGATCGGATCCGGGGACCCGATCCGAAATCGCCGGCCGGGTCCGCCCGCCGGGGTCAGGCCCTGAGCCGCAGCCCTTCGGGGTCGAAGGGCGGACGGTCCAGGACGGTGGCCTGGTGCGGCCGGCCGATCACCTGGACCACGACCCGGTCGCCGGGACGCGTCAGGCCGGTTTGCAGGTAGCACAGCGCCAGCGACCGGCCGACCGAATAGCCATAGGCGCCCGAGGTGACCTGCCCGGCCGGGGTGCCGTCGGGCAGGAAGATCGGCTCGCCCCCGGTCGCGTCGGCGTCGATTGCCTCGATCGCGACCATCGCCAGCTGCTGCCGCGCCGGGCGCCCGGCGATGCGGGCATAGGCCTCGCGGTTGAGGAAATCGGGCTTTTCCATCTTGACCAGCCGGTCGAGCGCGCTTTCCTGCGGCCAGTATTCCGGCGAATATTCGCGCCCCCAGCTGCCGTAGCCCTTCTCGATCCGCAAGGACATCAGCGCGCGCGAGCCGACCGGGCCGGCGCCGACCTCCGCCGCCGCGTCGAGCAGCGCGCGGTAGAGCCTGGGCTGGTCCTCGGTCGCGCAGTAAAGCTCCCAGCCGAGATCGCCGGTGAACGAGACGCGCAGCGCCACGACCTCGACCCCCGCCACCCGCATCCGGCGCGAGCGCATGAAGGGGAAGGCGGCGCTTGACAGGTCGGCGTCGGCCAGGCCTTGCAGCAGCGCCCGCGCCTGCGGCCCGGCGACGTTGAAGCCGCCCATCGCACTGGTCATCGAGGCGAAGCTGACCGTCGCGGGCCGCGGCACGGCGTTGAAGAAGCGCAGGTGGAAGCGTTCGGCCATGCCCGAGCCGAAGACCATGAAGCTTTCGTCGCCCAGCCTGGTCACGGTGAAATCGCCGGCGATGCCGCCGCGCCCGCCGATCAGCGGCGTCAGGCAGGACCGCCCGGTTTCCACCGGCATCCGGTTGGCGAACAGCGCGTCGAGCCAGGCGGTCGCGCCCGCGCCTTCGACCCGGTATTTGGCGAAGTTGGAAATGTCGATGATCCCGGCACGGTCGCGCAGCATTCGCGCCTCGCGCCCCACCGGCTCCCACCAGTTCTGCCGTTTGAAGCCGTTGGTCTCGGCCCTGGGTTCGTCGGCTTGCGCATACCACAAGGGATGCTCCCAGCCGGCGTTCAGGCCGAACACCGCGCCAAGCTCCTGCTGCATGCCGTAGACCGGGCGGGTGCGCACCGGCCGGCCGGCGGCGCGTTCCTCGTTCGGGAAATGGATCTTGAAGCGGTGGCTGTACTGGTCCTGCACCCGGGCCCTGGTGAATTTCCGGTCGGCCCAGTCGCCGAAGCGCGCCACGTCCCAGATGAACATGTCCAGGCTCGGCTCGCCCTCGACCATCCATTCGGCGGCCAGCTTGCCGATGCCGCCCGATTGCGAGAAGCCGGGGATGATGCCGTTGCAGCAGAAATAGTTGCGCAGTTCCGGCACCGGGCCGAACAGCACCGCGCTGTCGGGCGACCAGATCATCGGGCCGTTGATGACCTTCTTGACCCCGGCGGTGGCCAGCGCCGGAACCCGGTCGGCGGCGCGCATGATGTTTTCCTCGATGCGGGCAAGGTCGTCGGGGAAAAGCTCGTGGCCGAAGCCCTGCGGCGTGCCGTCCTCGGCCCAGAACCTCATGTCACGCTCATAGGCGCCGACCAGGAGGCCCAACCCTTCCTGGCGCAGGTAATATTCGCCGTCGCGGTCGGCGACCGAGGGCAGGCGCCGGTTCATCGCGGCGATCTCGGGGATGGTCTCGGTCACCAGATACTGATGCTCGGTCGGCATCAGGGGCAGCTCGATCCCGGCCAGCGCCGCGACCTCGCGGCCCCAGAGGCCGGCGGCGTTGACCACCCATTGCGTGCGGATATCGCCCTTGGGCGTGCGGACGATCCAGCTGCCGTCCGGCTGCGGCTCGGTGGCGATGACGGGGGTGAAGCGGTGGATCTCGGCCCCCCGCTTCCGCGCCCCGGCGGCATAGGCCATGGTCACGCCCGAGGGATCGACATTGCCGCCTTCGGGTTCATACATGATGCAGCGGACGCCGTCGAAATCGACCAGCGGATGCAGCCGTTCCGCCTCGTCGCGGCCGACCTCGTAGAAGTTCATCCGGTAGCGGCGGGCCTTGGCTTCCTGAAGCCGCAGCTGGTGTTCGCGGTCCTCGGTCTGTGCGAGGTAAAGCGAGCCCGGCTGGAACACGCCGCAGCCCTGCCCGGTCTCGGCCTCCAGCTCCTTGTAGAGCGACATGGTGTAGTGCTGCAGAAGGCTGATGTTGGTCGAATCGTGCAGCCCGTGGATGTTGGCTGCCGCATGCCAGGTCGACCCCGAGGTCAGTTCGTCCCGCTCCAGAAGCACCACGTCCGACCAGCCGAGCTTGGCCAGATGGTAGAGGATCGAACATCCGATCAGCCCCCCGCCGATGACTACAACCTGGGCATGTGTGCGCATGTGGTATTCCGTTCCTGATCCGAGCTTCGGCCTTGCGGGGCACGCGAGCCTAGGGTGGACTTTTTCCCCACCGGGACGCTACTGGAACTTTGCGCGATAGGCGCCGGGATGGATAAAAAAAACAGGGTCATTACCCAACCCGTTTCAGGGCAAGCGGCTATTGCCCACCGGCCGGTGCCGGGCCGGCCAGCCCGGCGGCGAAGCTTTCCGACTCGGCCAGAAGCCAGTCGCGCACCTTGCGCACCACCGGGCCCTTGGCGGTCGGGCTGTCCAGCAGATAATAGTTCCAGCGGCTTGGCGGGCGGGCGTCGAACGGCTCGACCAGAAGCCCGCGCTCGACGTAAAGCCGCGCCAGCGACCAGGTGGTGACCAGACAGCCCGCGCCGCTGGCGGCAAGCTCCAGCGCGATGTTGGTGGAATTGGTCGACAGCCGCTTGTCGTTGCGCGAAGCGTCGATTCCCAGCGCCGCCGCCATGTCGGGCCAGAATTCCTGCCGGCCGTGGATCGTGATCCAGTCGGCCCTGAGCAGGTCGTCGGGCCGCGTGATCGCGCCGCGCCCCACCACCAGCTCGGGCGCGCAGACCATCACCAGCCGGTCGTCCCACAACTGCGTGGACGAGGCCGGCGGATTGTCATCCCTGCGGATGGCGATGGAAACGTCGGCGATCTGCCCGGTCGGCTGTTCCCAGATGATCCCGTGCACGAGGATCTCGATCTCGGGGTTCTTGCGGCTGAAGCTCGACACCGCCTTGGACAGCCAGTTTTCGGCCAGGCTCGTCGGGCAGGAAATCACCACGGTGCGGTTGCGCCCCGAGGCCAGGACCGCCTCGGTGGCAAAGTCGATCTGCTTGAGCGCGTCGCGCAGCATCGGCAGGAACGCCTCGCCCATCTCGGTCAGCTTCAGGCTGCGCGGATAGCGGATGAAGAGCCGCCGGCCCAGATAGTTTTCCAGGGCCCGCACATGGTTGCTGATCGCGGCCTGGGTATAGCCGAGTTCGTCCGCCGCCTCGGTAAAGCTGAGGTGCCGGGCCGAACATTCGAACGACCGGATGTAGTTCAGCGGCGGGGGCGCTTTGGCGGGCGGTTTCATCCGGCAATCCTCTGGCATGGGCGATGCCCCATCTAGCACCAAGGCGCCGGAAGATGGCATCGTTTTTCTTGGTCATTGGCGCCAGTCTTATCATGTGAAGCGCGACGCCGGGTTGGCAATAGTATATGAAAGCCAAGGAGTGCCGAGCCGGATGATCCTATTTGCGCCACCACTGTCGGAAAGCCGCCGGATGCGGTCGGCCGGGCCTGCCCTGACGTCGGGGATGCGGCGATGAGTTCGGACCGGAAGGGCGGCGGACGGCGGGTGCGCGCGGCGCGCGGCGGCGAGGGCATCGTGCAGCTGCCGTGGCGGCAGGTCCGCAACACCTGCCCGCCGATGAACCTGATCGGCGAGGAGCAGCTGGAGCAGCTGCACCGCAACTCGATACGCATCCTCTCCGAGGTCGGCATCCGGGTGATGAGCGGCAAGGCGCTGGACCTGTTCGAGAAGGCGGGCGCCATCGTCGACCGTGACGAGCAGGTGATCCGGATCGACGAATCGATCGTCAACGCCGCGCTGGCCACCGCGCCCTCAAGCTTTACCCTGACCAGCCGCAACCCGGCCAAGCGGCTGACCCTTGGCGGCGACGCGATGGTGTTCGGGCTGGTGGCCGGTCCGCCCAATGTCCACGATTGCATCAACGGCCGGCGGCAGGGCAACCTGACCGACTACCGGAACTTCACCCGGCTGGCGCATCATTTCAACGCCATCCACATCATCGGCAACCAGGTCTGCGCGCCGATGGAGCTGCCGGCCAATTCGCGCCATCTCGACACCTACCACGCCAACCTGACGCTGAGCGACCTGAGCTTCCATTGCAGCGCCATCGGGCGCGGCCGGGCGCTGGACGGCATCAAGATGATGGCGATCGCGCGCGGCGCCAGCCTTGAGGAAATGCGCGCCGAGCCGGGCGTCATCACCATCATCTCGGTCAACTCACCGCGCCTTTTCGACGACGCGATGGCCGACGGGCTGATCGCCATGGCCGAACATGGCCAGCCGGTGACGGTGACGCCCTTCACGCTGATGGGCGCCATGACCCCGGTGACGCTGGCCGCCGCCCTCAGCCAGCAGAACGCCGAGGCGCTGTTCGGCGTGGTGCTGACCCAGCTTGCCAGCCCCGGCGCCCCCGTGATGTATGGCGCCTTCACCTCGAACGTCGACATGCGCTCGGGCGCGCCCACCTTCGGCACGCCGGAAAACACCAAGGCCAACATCATCAGCGGGCAACTGGCGCGGCGCTACGGGCTGCCCTACCGCACCTCGAACTCGAACGCCTCGAACGCGGTCGATCTGCAAGCGACCTACGAGACGGAAATGTCCACCTGGGGCGCGGTCCTGGGCGGGGCGAACATGATCTACCACGCCGCCGGCTGGCTGGAGGGCGGGCTGACGGCATCCTACGAAAAGCTGGTCCTGGATGTCGAAATCCTGCAGAACATGATGGCCTTCCTGGAACCCGTGTCCTTCGCCGAGGACGATCTGGGGTTCGACGCCATCCGCTCGGTCCCATCGGGCGGCCATTTCTTCGGCGCGGAACATACGATGGCCCGCTACGACACCGCCTTCTACCGGCCGATGCTGTCGAACTGGCAGAACTTCGGCAGCTGGCAGGACGCCGGATCGCGCGACGCCTTGCAGCGGGCGACCGACATCTGGCAAAAGGCGCTGGCGGAATACGAGGAACCCGTGCTCGACCCCGCGATCCGCGAGGAGCTTGACGCCTATGTCGCCAGGCGCCGCGAGGAGATCGGGGGCGGCGAGCCATGACCGGCCCCCTGCCCTTCCGCGCCCATCGACCCTCGCAGGCTTGCGGCACCGCCGGAGCCGCCTGATGGAGACGATCCAGTTCATCGCCGCGAATCTGGACGTGATCGGCCAGCGGATGGTCGAGCATATCGCGATCGTCCTTGTCGCCGTCGGCATCGCCACGGTGACCGCCGTGCCGATCGGCATCGCGATCACCCAGTCGAAAAGCGTGGCCGACACGGTGCTTTACCTGGCCTCGATGATGATCACCGTCCCGTCGATCGCGCTGTTCGGGCTGATGATTCCGCTGCTGTCGCCCATCGGCCACGGCATCGGCTATGTGCCGGCGGTCATCGCCGTGATCCTTTATTCCCAGCTGCCGATCATCCGAAACACCTATACCGCCATCACCAACATCGACCCGGTCCTGCGCGAGGCCGCGCAAGGCATGGGGATGAGCAACTGGCAAAGGCTGCGGCAGGTGGAAATTCCGCTGGCGGTGCCGATCATCATGGCCGGCGTGCGCACCGCGGTGGTGATGAACATCGGCGTGACGGCGATCGCCGCCTATATCGGCGCAGGCGGGCTTGGCACCCTGATCGCCCGCGGCATCAGCCAGACCGACCCGCGGCAGCTTATCGCCGGGGCGCTCAGCGTCTCATTGCTGGCCATCGTCGCGGACCTGTTCCTTGCCATGGTACAGCGCGCGCTGACTTCGAAGGGTATCCGGGGGGAGGCAGGCGCATGATCCGGCTTGAAAACCTGACCAAGCATTTCGGCGAGGGCGCCAACCCGGTCGTCGCCGTCGACGACGTGACGCTGGAAGTGCCCTCGGGCGAGATCTGCGTGCTGCTCGGCCCCTCGGGTTGCGGCAAGACCACGACGATGCGGATGATCAACCGGCTGATCGAGCCGACCAGCGGCAGGATCTTCATCGACGGCAAGGACGTGACCAAGGTCGATCCGATCGCGCTGCGCCGCACCGTGGGCTATGTCATCCAGCAGATCGGCCTGTTCCCGCACAAGACGGTCGAGGACAACATCTGCGTGGTGCCCGACCTCCTGGGCTGGGAACGGGCCCGGTCGCGGGCCCGAGCGCGTGAGTTGCTGGAACTGGTGGGGCTGCAACCCGACCTGTTCCTCAAACGCTATCCGAAAGAGCTTTCGGGCGGCCAGCAGCAGCGGGTCGGCGTCCTGCGGGCGCTGGCCGCCGACCCGCCGCTGATGCTGATGGACGAACCCTTCGGCGCCATCGACCCGATCAACCGCGAGGTCATCCAGGACGAATTCCTGAAGATGCAACGCGAGTTGCGCAAGACCATCATCTTCGTGTCGCACGACCTGGACGAGGCGGTGAAGATGGCGGACAAGATCGCCATCTTCCGCGGCGGCCGGCTGGAACAGTTTGCCACGCCCAACGACCTGCTTGCCAACCCCTGCAATACCTTCGTCGAAAGCTTCCTCGGCGGCGACCGGGCGCTGAAGCGGCTGCGCCTGATCCGCAGCGATGCGGCGATGGTGCGCGATTTCGTTCGCGTCGCCCCCGAGACCACGCTTGGCGAGGCGCGGGCGCGGATGGCGGCGCGGGACGAGCCGGCGGCCATCGTGCTGGACGACGGCGGCAAGCCCCTGGGCGTCCTGACGCGCGACGCGGCCGGCACCGGCGACGGCACGGTTTCCGGGGCCTTCCGGCCCGACCCCGTCGCCGTGCCCGCCGCGACCGACCTGCGCATCGCGGTTTCGCTGATGCTGACGCACGATCTGCCGGCGCTGGCCTGCGTCGATGGCGAGGGCAAGGCCGTGGGGAGCCTGACCTATCGCTCCATCGTCACCACCCTGCGCGCCCACGGGCCCGAGGCCGGCCGATGAGCGCGGCAGACACCCCCCGCACGCCGGTCGCCGCCAGGATCGCCCCGGCCCTTGTCGGGACGGCGGTGCTGGCGGTGGTCTGGTGGCTCTGGTCCTCGGGGATGGCCGACGAGATCATGGTCTACAAAAGCGACATCACCTATCTGAGCGTGCAGCATCTCAAGCTGGTGGCCTGGGGCGGCGCGCTGTCGATCCTGGTCGCGGTGCCGATCGGCGTGCTTCTGTCGCGCCCGTCGATGCAGCGCGTGGCAAACGCGATCATGCAGGTCTTCAACATCCTCGGCACCGTGCCGACGCTGGCCAAGCTGGCGCTGTGCATGTCGCTTCTGGGCATCGGGACCTTGCCCGCGATCTTCGGGCTGTGGACGGCGACCCTGCTGCCCATCGTGCACAACACCTATTCGGGCCTGAAGGCCGTGCCCGCGCATCTGATCGAGGCCGCCACCGGCATGGGCATGACCCCGCGCCAGGTGCTGTGGCGGGTCGAGTTTCCCAACGCGCTTTACGTCATCTTCGGCGGCATCCGCACGGCGATGGCGATCTGCATCGGCTCGGCGCCGCTGGTCTTTCTGATCGGGGCCGGGGGCCTGGGCGAACTGATCTTCACCGGCATCGCACTGGATGAACTGCCGATGATGCTGGCCGGCGCGATCCCCACCGCCCTTCTGGCCGTAGGTGTCGATTTCCTGCTTGGCCAGGCACAGTACCATCTGATCCCGCGCGGGATCAACCCATTGAGATAACACAGAAAACAGAAGGAGGAAGACCGATGAACTTCATGTCGAAACTGGCGAAGGGCCTCTTGTCCACGGCGCTGGCGCTGGCCGTCGCCGCCCCGGCCATGGCCGAAGGCAAGATCACCGTCGGCGGCAAGGGCTTTACCGAGCAGCTGATCATCGCCGAGATGACCAAGCAACTGCTGGAAAAGCACGGCTATACCGTCGACAAGAAGGACGGCATGGGCACCAAGATCCTGCGCGCCGCGCTGGAGAACGGCGAGGTCGATCTTTACTGGGAATATACCGGAACCTCGCTGATCACCTTCAACAAGGTGACCGACCGCCTGTCGCCGGAAGAAACCTACGAGCGTGTCAAGCAGATGGACGGCGAAAAGGGGCTGGTCTGGCTGGCGCCCTCCAAGGCCAACAACACCTATGCCTTCGTGGTGCGGCCGGGCAATCCCAAGACCGACAACCTCAACACCATCTCGGACATGGCCGCCGCCTACCGCGATGGCGTCGAGATCCAGATGGGCACCAGCGCCGAGTTCCCCAAGCGTCCCGACGGGCTGCTCGGGCTGGAAGAAACCTATGAGTTCGAGGCCGGCCGCGCCAACGTGCATCCGATGGACCTGGGCCTGACCTATCCGGCGCTGGCCAATGGCGATCTCGACACCATCTCGGCCCAGGCGACCGACGGCCAGATCGCGGCGCTGAATCTGCGTGTCCTGATCGACGACAAGGGCTTCTTCCCGAACTATGCGCTGACCCCGGTGGTGCGCAAAGAGGTGCTGGACCAGCACCCCGACCTCAAGGACACGCTGGAGGCGGTATCGACCAAGCTTGATGACGCCACCATGCAGCGGCTGAACAGCGAGGTCGCCGTCGACAAGAAGACGGTCGAAGCCGTCGCCGCCGACTACCTCACCTCCATCGGCATGTGATGCCGTCCTTCCGGGGCCCGTCGCAGGGCCCCGGACCCCCGACACAAGGCCCCGGCCAAGGAATCCATCGACAATGGTCAAGATAACCGACGTTCGCGTCCGCCCCCTGGTCCTGCCCCTGCGGCAGCCCTACCACTGGTCCTATGGCATCCGCGAGACTTTCGCGGTCAACCTGATCGAGATCCACACCGACCAAGGCGCCGTCGGCATCGGCGAATGCACCGTGGCGCCGGACCAGACCGGCACCGCCGCGATCCTGCGCCGGCTGGGTGCCCACCTTGTCGGACAGTCGCCCTATGACGCGGCGCCCCTGATCGCGCGGATGTTCCATCAGGAATACCTCGGCCACGGCGCCAACTACATGCGCGCCTCCAACCAGATGTTTTCCGGCATCGACATGGCGCTGTGGGACCTGCAGGGCAAGCTGGCCGGTCTGCCGGTGCACAAGCTTCTGGGTGGCGCGCATCGCAAGAAGGTGGGCTACTTCTACTTCCTGCAGGGCGAGACGGCCGAGGAACTGGCCCGCGACGCGGCCCAGGGCTATGCCAATGGCGAGCGGGTGTTCTACCTCAAGGTCGGACGCGGCCAGCAGATCGACCTTGAAATCACCGCCGCCGTCCGCCGCGAGATCGGCAACGCCCGCCTGCGCCTCGACGCCAACGAGGGCTGGAGCGTCGTCGACGCCATCAACATGTGCAAGAAGCTGGAAAAATACGACATCGAGTTCATCGAGCAGCCGACGGTCAGCTGGAGCATCGCGGCAATGGCGCAAGTGCGGGCCTCGGTCGGCATCCCCATCGTCGCCGACCAGGCGGCCTTCACCCTTTATGATGTCTACGAGATCTGCCGGCAGAAGGCGGCCGACATGATCTGTATCGGCCCGCGCGAGATCGGTGGCATCCAGCCGATGCTGAAGGTGGCGGCGGTGGCGGAATCCGCCGGGTTGAAGATCTGCATCCATTCCTCGTTCACCACCGGCATCACCACCTGCGCCGAACATCACATCGGCCTTGCCATCCCGAACCTCGACGATGGCAACCAGATCATGTGGCAACTGGTGCAGAAGGACATCGTGAAGTCGCCGGGGCTCGCCCCCGTCAACGGCTGGCTGGAGGCGTTCCAGGGCCCGGGCCTCGGCTTCGAGCTGGACCCGGACCTGGTCGCGGAAGGCGAGCGCCGGTATTCCCAGCGATGAGCCCGACGATCAGGGTCACGCCCGCCGAGATCGAACGCGCGGTCGGCGCCGCCCTGATCGCCCACGGCGCCACCGAGGCCAACGCGGCCCCGGTGGCGTCGGCCATCGCCCGGGCCGAGGCTGGCGGCAACCGGGTCTGTGGCCTGTTCTACGCGCCGGTCTTCTGCGAGCAGATGCAGCTCGGCAAGGTCGACGGCCGGGCGGTGCCATCGGTTGAACGCCGCGACGGCGCGGTTCTGGTCGACGCCGCCTCGGGCTTTGCCCATCCCGCAATCGACGCGGGCCTGCCGCATCTGATCCGGGCCGCGCGCGATCTCGGCATCGCCGCGATGGCGGTACGCCGGTCCTATAACGCGCTGGCGCTTGGCCGGCATGTCCTGCCCCTGGCCGACAGCGGCCTGATCGGCCTCTGCCTCGCGAACGCACCGGCCTCGGTGGCGCCGCCGGGCGCGCGCCGGCCGCTTTTCGGCACCAATCCGCTGGCCTTTGCCGCCCCGGTCGCCGGCGGCCCGCCGATCCTGATCGACCAGAGCCTGAGCGCCGTCACCAGGACCGAGATGATCCTGCGCAAGAACCGGGGCGAGGCGATCCCCGCCGGCTGGGCGCAGGACCGCGAGGGCAGGCCGACCACCGACCCCGCCATCGGCCTCGAGGGCTCGCTCTTGCCGGCGGGCGGGCAGAAGGGCGCCAATCTGTCGCTGATCGTCGAGATCCTCGCCGCCGCGCTTACCGGCGCGCGGCTGAGTATCGAGGCCAGCGGATTCTCCAACAGCGAAGGCGGCCCGCCGCATGTCGGCCAGTTCCTTCTGGCCATCGACCCCGACTGTTTCGCGGGCCACCGGGTCGCCGCCGCCCTTGCCGATCTGGCCACCGGCTTCGAGCAGGCCGGGGTCCGTCTGCCCGGACGGCACCGGACAGAGCCCGGCCCGGTCGCGGTCGACGCAGGCCTGTGGGCGCGGGTGTTGTCGCTGGCATAGGGGCGCGCATCGGATCCGGTGTGATCCGGAGTTGGCCCCTCGCCGATCTCGGCGATGGACGCACCATCGGGTCGCTGGAGCATGGCGATGATCTGCGCCTGCTCGATGCCCGCGCGAATGGCGACGGGTTTCGTGGTGTCGGTGTCGTCGGGCGTTTGCGCCGGTCCGACCTCGGCTTCGCCCTTACGCGCGCGGACGATGGCACTGGCCACAACCGGCGCGATCCGGATCGCCCGCAGGGCGCTGGCCGTGCGATAGCCCACGCGGCGCCCCCCGCCCGCCTGATCAGGAGGGATTTCTGCCTTGCACGATGCGGTCCAGAACGACGGCGCACATGAGGATGGCAAGCCCGGCGAGGATGCCCTGGCCGACCGCCGCATATTGCAGGGCGGACAAGACGTCCTCGCCCAACCCTTTCGCACCGATCAGCGAGGCGATGACCACCATCGACAGGCACATCAGAAGCGTCTGGTTCACCCCGGTCATGATGGACGGCATCGCCAGCGGGATGTCGACCTTGAAGAGAAGGAACCTTCTGGACGCGCCAAAGGCGGTTGCGGCCTCGCGGACAGGCTCGGGCACGCTGGCGATGCCAAGGGCGGTCAGGCGGATCACTGGCGGCATGCCGAAGACCAGCGTGGCGATGATGCCGGGCGGCTTGCCGATGCCGAAGAAGGCGATCACCGGGATCAGATAGACAAAGGCCGGCATGGTCTGCATGAAGTCCAGCACCGGCCGGATCATTGCATAGGCGCGCGGGCTGCGGCCGCACCAGACCCCGACCGGGATACCGATCAGCACGCAGAGCGCGGCCGCCGTGCCAAGCAGCGCGACGGTGGCCATGCTCTTTTCCCAGAAACCGAGGATCGCAAGATAGGCAAGCGCCGCTGCCGAGAAGATCGCAACCCTGCGCCCGGCGACCTGCCAGGCGATCGCCAGGATGGCGATCATGACGATCGGCCAGGGCGTGACGACAAGACCGATCTCCATCAGGTTGAGCAGCGCATTGATCGCGCTTGTGATCCCGGCGAACATCGCGCTCAGGCTGTCCGCCAGCCCCGCGACACCGGCGTCGATGCTGCGCGAGATCTGGTTGCGCAGATCGGTCGCGGCCGGAAACTCCTGCAGCCAGGCGGGCGGCGCGGGGGTGGCGAAGCGGTAGATGGCCAACGGAAAGCAGACCGCCGGCAGAAGCACCGAAAGTGCCACCCGAAGCACCGGCAGGCCGTGGGCAAGGTCCCTGTTGCCGCGCCATTTGCGAAAACGCCGCGCCAGAAGCGCGCTTGCAAAGGCACCGCACGCGCCATGCAGGGCGGCGATCAGCAAGACCCCCGACAGCACAAGGACCGGGGCTTTCGCCCGCTCGGCCCCGGCCTGGTCCCGGGCCTTTGCCGCGGCGGCGGCAATGGCCTCGGCCGAACGCTTCATGCTTTCGCCCAGGGTATCGCCTGCGGCCAGGGCCGCTTCGGCAGCGGTCATCCGTTCGGCGGCCTGCTGGGCCAGGCGATCGGCCCGCAGGATGGCATTGCCGCCGAGATCACCGAAGAGGCCGATGCCGACGAGCACGACCGCGAGCATCTCCATGACGAAGGCCATCCAGAACGCGCCCCACAGCGCGCGGCAGCCCAGCCAGACCGGGCCAAGGATCGCAGCCCAGAGGTTGAACACGATGGCAAGGCCCCTGGTTTCGGCGATGCGGGCGAAGACCCGGGTATAATAGGGCCCGTTTCTTTCGGCGAATTGCGCAACCAGCGCCGCAAAGCCGTCGTCGGTCAAGGCTGCCGCAGTCACCCCTCGTCCCCCTGTATTCCCCGAAGCAGATTCGCCTGGTCGATGACGCCGACAATCCGGCCATCCGAATGTATCGCAAGCGGCCCTTCGGTGGCGGTGGCAAGCCGGATCAGCCCGGAGAGGGTCATGTCCGGGGGCGCAGCCGGCAGGGCCGACAAGTCCAGGGCCTCGGTCCGCCGCGCCTGGTAGGCGTTCGGATCCTCCATGACACTTTGCGCCTGCACGACGTTCAGCCGCGAGATGTTTGCCACGAAGGCCGCGACATAGGCGTCGACCGGATGGGCAACGATTTGTGCGGGGGTGCCGATCTGAATGATCTCGCCATCCTTCATTATCGCGATGCGGGTGCCGATGCGGATCGCCTCTTCGAGGTCATGGGTGATGAAGACCGTCGTCTTGCCCATGTTGCGCGACAGGTGCAGGAACTGATCCTGCAACTGACGGCGGATCAGCGGGTCCAGGGCCGAGAACGGCTCATCCATCAGCAGGATGGGCGGATCGGCGGCAAGAGCCCGTGCAAGGCCGACGCGCTGCTGCATGCCCCCGGAAAGGCTGGAGGGCAAACGGTCGCCCCATCCGCCCAGATCGACCCTGGCCAGCGCCGCCTCGGCAAGCTCGTAGCGGCTTTTCAGGGATTGCCCCTGAATCTCGAGAGGAAGCGAGACGTTTTCCCTCACGGTGCGATGGGGCAGCAGGCCGAAATTCTGGAATACCATGCCGATGCCGGTGGCCCGGATCTGGCGCAGCTCGGCGTCGGTGCGGGTCAGGATGTCCTGGCCCGAGATCAGGATCTGCCCGGCGCTTGGTTCCAGCAAGCGGTTGATGTGGCGGACCAGCGTCGATTTCCCCGAGCCGGACAGCCCCATCACGCAGAAGATCTCGCCGCGATGGACCGAGAGGTTGGCGTCGGAAACGCCAACCACGCAGCCGAATTGCGCCAGGATTTCGGTCTTCGACAAGCCGCGTCTGGCTGCCTCCAGGGCTTCGACGGCGCGGGAGCCGAAGATCTTCCAGACCCCCCTGAACTCGATGACCGTCTCGCCGCCTTCGTTCATCCTGTCGCATCCCCCCGAGCCGGAAGCGGCATCAACCGCCTCCGGGCAGTGCAGCCTACTGGGCCATCCAGCTGGCGATCAGCTCCGGGTTGGCCTTCACCCAGGCCTGGGTCACCGCGGCCGGATCCTCGCCATTGACCACCGCCAGCGACCATGCGTTCACATCGTCGGCTGAAAGCTGGATGTTCTTCAGCAGGTTGACGAGCGCCGGCTGACGTTCTGACAGCGAGCTGGACCAGGTGATATGCACGCTGGTGTCCGCATAGGCCGAGGCGACATGGGACTTCGCCATCCAGTCCGGATCCTCGGTCGGCTGCACCATCACGAAATTCGCCGGATCGTTCGGCGGCTCTTCCAACATCGCAATGTCGTACATGGCAAAGTTCTGATGCGGACCATAGCAGTAGCCGACCCAGGGCTTGCCGGCCTTGGCGGCGCGGTCAAGGCCCGCAGTCGCCACGGCCTCGTCGGTCGACTGCAGTTCGAAGAAATCGGCAAAGCCATAGTCGCGGGCGCGGATCGTCTCGGTGTTGGTCGATTGCCAGCCCTGCGGCCCGATCCAGATTTCGCCCTTGCCGTCGCCATTGGTATCGAACAGCGCCGCGTTTTCGGGGTTTGCAAGGTCGAACACGGACTTGATGCCATATTCCTCCACCGTGACCTTGGTCACGCAATAGCCGTTCAGCGCCTCGAACGACTTGTCCGACATCGTGACGGTCTTGTCCTCGTCGACATATTTCGCGACCATCCCCGACTGGTTCGGCAGCCAGGTCTCGGTCCAGATGTCGATCTCGCCATTGCCGCGCGCCATCGCCTCGAAGATCACCGGCACCGCCGTGGTGGTGACCATTTCCACCTCAAGCCCGAGGGCCTCTTCGATGACAGCCTTGACGGCAAAGGCCGTCGTGCGGCCCGAGATATAGTTCGGGTCCGGGATGACGACATCTGCGGCCTGCGCGGAAACGGGCGCGGCGGCCAATACAAGGAAAGCCAGAGATTTCGAGCCGAAGTTCATGTGGTATCTCCCGTGTTCGCCCCCTAACAATTCAACAACTTGACCATGTTGCAACACCTCGATTCGGGGATTAGAAAATCTAATTCCGATCATTCCGGCCTGCGGGGCGGCAGCGGATCAGGGGCCTGCCACCAACCCGGCGTCGCAGCAGGCCGCGACTGCCTGGCGTCGCTCAGACCATCAGATAGCCGCCATCGACGACCATCTCCGCCCCGGCCACGAAGCCGGATTCGTCGCTGGCCAGATACAGGACCATGAAGGCGATGTCGTCGGGCTTCCCCAGCCGGCCGATCGGATGTCGCGCCAGCGCCTTGGCCTTCTCGGCCTCCAGCGTGCCAAGCCCCGCGAGGTAGTTCTCGGTCTGTGGCGTCCAGATATAGCCGAGATGGATCGAGTTGCAGCGGATGCCATAGGATTGCTCGGCGCAATGGACCGCGACAGCCTTGGTCAGGGTCCTGACCGCGCCTTTCGAGGCGCAATAGGCCGCCAGATCCGCCTCGCCGATGATCCCGTCGATCGAGGAGAGGTTGATGATCGACCCGCCATGCGCCTTCATCAGCGCAACGGCGGTCTTGCAGCCCAGGAAAACCCCGTCGGCATTGACCGCCATGCACCGGCGCCACTGGTCCATGTCGCAGCTTTCGATCGTGCCGATCGGCGCGATCCCGGCATTGTTCACCAGGACGTCAAGACGCCCCTCGGTGGTGCGCACATCGGCCTCGACGCGAGCCCAATCCTCGGGCGACGAGGTATCCTGAACGATCCCTCGCACTTCGGCGCCCGCCGCGCGCAGGGCTTCAACCGCCTTCTCCAGATGGCCGGGGTGGATATCGGTCAACACTAGCCGCGCCCCCTCTCCGGCCAGAAGGGTTGCAGTGGCCAATCCAAGGCCCATTCCGGCCCCGGTGATCAAAGCGATCTTTCCGTCAACACGTCCCATTCGATTGCCTTGCCGTTGCTTCGATGCGTTCAGTTCACAGCAGCGCTTCGGCCGCCAGGAGATCGTAGAAGGGTTGGTGATGGGCGAGATGCTCGCGCATCCGGGGATGCGTCTGCGCCATCCTGTCGAACTTCTCGCGGGTTTCGCGGATCTCGTCATCGCCGAGCGGGCGAATGCCGCTCGAGGTACTGACGTCACCGTGCCAGCCACCCACCTGATCCCAATCCTTGGGCTTTTCGGCCTGCCAGTCGAAAGCCGCCTCGGAGAAGGGCAGGCCGACCGCCTTCCAGTATTGCGCCATCGCCGCGCGCGTGTCCTTGCGCACCGCCTCGGCGCGGATGACGACGGGCTTGGTCCCCGCCGCCTTCAGTGCCGAATAATGTTTCCACTGCGCCTCAAGTCCGATCTCGTCCAGCGTCACCTCCGGGTCAAGCTTGTGATAGGACGTGATCGAGGCGACCGGATCGCGGATCAGGAAGGTATTGACCAGCCGTCCGGCAAAGATCGCATCGTCAAGGATATGCGGCATTACGTAATAGGACATGTCCTTGAAGAACACCGGCCCGCTTTCCGACCGGGCGATCAGGTGGTCGCGGATCGCCGCGTAGCTGACCGGATGATCGGGGCGGATGTCGAAATGGGGCATGACCCGAATGCCGCGATGCACATAGTAGTCGTACATGAACGGCTCATGCGCGCAGTCAAGGTCGCCACGCTCGCGCATGACCCGCTCCATCGCGGTCGACATCGATCGCGGATGCGACCAAAGGGCAAAGATCCTGTTCATGTTGGTCGTTCTCCTGTCTTACGCCCTGATAAGGCCCATGCTTTCAAGCTTGAGGATGACCTGATGCGCGCAGGCATCAACGTCGGTGCCCTCGGTCTCGACCCGGAGTTCGGGCTTCTCGGGGACCTCGTAAGGGTCGGAGATGCCGGTGAATTCCTTGATCTTCCCCTCACGCGCGAGCTTGTAGAGGCCCTTGCGGTCGCGGCGTTCGCATTCCTCGACCGAGGTGGCGACATGGACTTCGACGAAGGCGCCGAAGGCCTCGATCATCTCGCGCACGGCGCGGCGGGTCGCGGTATAGGGCGCGATCGGGGCGCAGATCGCGATGCCGCCGTTCTTGGTGATCTCGGAGGCGACATAGCCGATGCGCTTGATGTTCAGGTCGCGGTGTTCTTTCGAGAAGCCCAGCTCGGACGACAGGTGCTTGCGCACCACGTCGCCGTCCAGAAGCGTGACCGGACGGCCGCCCATCTCCATCAGCTTGACCATCAGCGCGTTGGCGATGGTGGACTTGCCGCTGCCCGACAGGCCGGTGAAGAACACGGTGAAGCCCTGCTTGTCGCGCGGCGGCGAGGTGCGGCGCAACTGCTGCACCACTTCGGGGAAGGAGAACCACTCGGGGATCTCCAGCCCCTCGCGCAACCGGCGGCGCAATTCGGTGCCGGAAATGTCAAGGACGGTGCAGCCCTCCGGCACTTCGTTGGCCGGGAAATACTGCGCCTTTTCCTGCACATAGACCATGTGCTTGAAATCGACCATGGTCACGCCGATCTCGGCCTGGTGCTGCTTGAACAGCTCTTGCGCGTCGTAGGGGCCGTAGAAATCCTTGCCCTGGCTGTTCTTCCCGGGGCCGGCATGGTCACGGCCGACGATGAAATGGGTGACGCCGTGGTTGCGGCGGATCAGCCCGTGCCAGACCGCCTCGCGCGGGCCGGCCATCCGCATCGCCAGATTGAGCAGCGACATATGCGTGGTCGCGGCCGGATACTTGTCCAGCACCGCCTCATAGCAGCGGACGCGGGTGAAATGGTCCACGTCGCCCGGCTTGGTCATGCCGACGACCGGGTGGATCAACAGGTTCGCCTGGGCCTCGCGCGCGGCGCGGAAGGTCAGTTCCTGGTGCGCGCGGTGCAGCGGATTGCGGGTCTGGAAGGCCACGACCTTGGTCCAGCCGACCTTGCGGAAATAGGCGCGCAGTTCGTTGGGCGTGTCGCGGCGGGCCTTGAAGTCATAGTGGACCGGCTGCTGGATGCCGGTGACCGGGCCGCCCAGATAGACCTTGCCGGCCCTGTTGTGCAGGTAGTTCACCGCCGGATGCGCGAGGTCGTCGGCACCAAAGACCTTTTCAGCCTCGCGCACCTTGTCGGGGATCCACTTGTCGGTGACCGAGAGGATCGCCAGGATCACGCCCTCGGCGTCACGCAGCGCGATGTCCTGCCCCGGCTCGACCTTGGCGGCAAATTCCTCGGGCACGTCCAGCGTGATCGGCATCGGCCACAGGCTGCCGTCCGCGAGGCGCATGCTTTCGACCACGCCGTCATAATCGGCCTCGGTCAGGAAGCCCTTCAGCGGGTGGAAGCCGCCATTCATCAGCAGTTCCAGATCGCAGAGCTGGCGCGGGCTGAGATCCCATGAGGGCATCGCGCCCGCCTCATGCTTCAGCTTCTGCGCGGATTCGGACGAGACATACAGCTCCGAGATCGGGGCAAGACCGGGGACGGCCATTGGGGATAACCTTTCTTCAGACTGGGGACCGGCTGCGCAACAGCCGGTCGGAAACGAGGGCAACGCAAGTGATGATGCCGCCGGAAATCAGACCGGCCCCGGCATCGGCTTTCGAAAGTGCGACATAGACCTGCTGACCAAGCTCGCGCGTGCCGACCAGCGCGGCGATTACCAGCATCGACAGGGCCGCCATGATGGTCTGGTTCAATCCCAGCAGCACCGAGGACCGCGCGAGGGGCAGTTTCACCTGCCACAGCATCTGCCAGCGCGTCGCGCCCATTTGGACGCCCGCCTCGGCCAGATCGGCGCGGACATTGCGCAGGCCGTGCTCCACATAGCGGATCGGCGGCACCACGGCATAAAGTACGATGGCGATCAGCGCCGTGAACTCTCCGACCTTGAACAGCATCAGGGCCGGGATGAGAAAGACGAATTGCGGCATGGTCTGAAGCGTGTCGCTGACCGGCCGCAGGATGGCCGAGAACCGGGCGCTCTCGGCCGCAAGGACGCCCAGCGCGCCGCCGATGGCAAAGCTGATGATGACTGCCACGGCGCAGAGATAGACAGATTGCATCATCGGCACCCAGAGGCCCGAAATCCCCGCCAGAACCAGACCGGCCATTGCCAGCGAGAACAGGCCCGGCCCGCTCTTCTGCCAGGTGGCGACCCCGACCACGAGAAAAACCCCCGGCCAGGGAAAGCCCGGCAGCCCGGTCCAGAACAGCAGCGCGACGAAACCGGCGACGATCCCGCGCATCGGGCTCTGCCAGCCCAGCGCCAGCACGATCCCGGCGGCGACCACGACATAGGCGGCGGTGATCGCGGGCGTGAGCGCAAACCCCCAAACCATGGGGCTGGCAGAGCCGGAGAAGCCGATCCGCATCGGCAGCATCACGCCATAGTTGATCGCATTGCGCAGCACCGCGAAGAAGGGGGCGCTCCAGCCGACGAAATCCAGCAGCCAGCCATCCAGTTGCCGCAGCCAGCGCTGCCCCTGCTCGCCCGGCAACAGGTCCCGACCCGCCAGCGCAAGGGCGGCCAGCAGCACAAGGACGATCCCGGCCAGCAACCAGCGCGCCCGGATCGCGTGCGCCCGGCGGCGGGCAAATCCCCTGGTGATCCGGTCCAGCAGCACGGCGATCAGCACGATCACCAGTCCGGCCCCCAACGAGCGGCCAAGCTCGGCCGCCCGCATCGCCGACAGCACCTCCCATCCAATGTCGTTGAAGCCGCCGATGATAGCGACGATAATCACCATCGACAGCGAGGCCATGGTGGTCTGGTTCACCCCCACCAGCAGCTGCGGCAGCGCCGAGGGGACCTTGGCCTGCCAGAACAACTGCCCCGGCCGCGCGCCGGCCATCAACGCGCTTTCGACGATCGCCGGCGGCACCTCGCGCAGGCCGACCAGCGTGTTGCGGACCATCGGCGGCACCGAGAAGATCACGCTGGCAGTCAGGCCCGCCATCGGGCCGAAGCCGAACAGGATCAACAGCGGAATCAGGTAGCCGAAGGCCGGCCAGGTCTGCATCACATCCAGAAGGGCGATCAAGGCGGGCTGCGCCCTTGGCAGGCGATGCGCCAGCGCCCCCAGCGCAAAGCCGATCCCGACCGCCGCCGGCACCGAGATCATCACCAGCGCCAGCGTGTTCATCGCCTTGGGCCAGTAACCCATCGCGACGACCACGCCCAGCGCGGCCGCGGTGAAAAGCGCAAGCCGCGCGCCTCCGGCATGAAGCGCGATCACGGTGACGGCGAGGACCGTCGCGGGCCAGGGTGTCCAGGCCAGCCCGCTGCGGATCGCGGCCAAAGGTGTCTCGGTCACGGCGGAAAGCACCATGCCGAGGGGGCGCACCGCTTCGAATATCGGAGTGACGGCCGCGTTCAGCCAGCTGGACAGGTCCAGCGCCAGCCCCGCCGGAAAGGTGCCAAGGACCGGGATCAACCGGGCGAGCACCACCAGGACGATGGCCAGCGCCAGCAGCCCGGCCCAGAGCCGCTGCCGCTTCACTGCGGCCGGGGCCGTCATGTCCGTGGCCCTTTCGCCTTGGCGCCGTGACGCGCGTCGCGTTGCAGGACATCCAGCACGGCGCTGGCCTCGAGCACCAGCCCGGCCTCTCCTGCGACACGGAAGCGGCCCTGCCCGGCGGCCAGCGCCGGCAGGACCACCTCGATCGGTGCGGCGGCGGGGACCGGCGCGCCATCGACCTCTTCGCCCCGCCCCGGTCGGGCCAGATCGCGCACGCGAATGGCGCGGCTCAACGCCACTTCGGCGGTGAAATCCGCCACATACTCATCGGCGGGCGACAGCAGGATCTCGGCCGGGGTGCCAAGCTGGATGATCTTGCCGCCGCGCATCAGAGCGATCCGGTCGGCAAGACGGCAGGCTTCCATGATGTCATGGGTGATGAAGACGATGGTCTTTTTCAGCTGGCCCTGCAGGCGCAGGAATTCGTCCTGCATCTGGCGGCGGATCAGCGGATCAAGCGCCGAGAAGGGTTCGTCAAGGAACCAGAGGTCGGGGTCGGGAGCAAGCGACCGGGCAATGCCGACGCGCTGTTGCTGGCCCCCCGAAAGCTCGGAGGGAAGCGCATCGGCCCGGCCGCCAAGTTCGACCAGCTCCAGCATCTCACGGGCGCGCGCCTCGCGGATGTGGCGCGCAACGCCCTGGAGCTTCAGCGGAAAGGCCACGTTTTCCAGTGCGGTCAGATGTGGCATCAGGCCGAAGCTCTGAAACACCATGCCCATCTTCCGGCGCCGGATCTCGGTCAGTTCGTGGCCGCTGATCTTTGCCAGATCCTGGCCGTCGAACTCCATCGTGCCGTATTCGACGTCCAGAAGCCGCGACAGGCAGCGGACCAGTGTTGATTTGCCCGAACCGGACAGACCCATGATGACGAAGATCTCGCCTTTCTTCACATCGAAGCTGGCATCGACGACCGCAGGAATGTGTCCCTCGCCGCGCAGGCGCGCGGCAAGGGCATCCGGGTCGATCCGGTAGCCGGCGGTGTCGAAATAATAGGCAGGCCTGGCCCCGAAGACCTTCCAGAGGTTCCGGCAGCTCAACATGATGTGAGGCGAGTCTTGCGCCATCGGGCGACCTCCTGTCGGACCGGCGTAGGACGATCAGTTCAGCGCCGCATCCAGCCACGGACGCCAGAGGGCCTCGTTCTCCTCGACCCAGGCCGTGGTCACCGCATCCAGCGACTGGCCCTTCTCGTCGATGGCGAGCATCATCTTCTGCTGGTCCTCGGTCGAGAGCCGGAAGGATTTCAGGATTTCGTAGGCGGCCGGCCATTTCCCGGCAAAGCCCGACCAGACCACCTTGTTGACGTCCGGCGGCATGATGCAGTGCTCGTTCGACTGATCGACGCAGGGCGGCATGTCGATCCAGCCTACCTCCACCTCGGCAAGGATGAAATGCGGCGCCCAGAACATCATCACCAGCGGCGTCCGGGCGGCTTCGGCCGCGCGCAATTCGGCCAGCATCGCCCCTTCCGAGCCGGACGGAACCGCCGTCAGCGGCAGGTTGTTGTCGGCGATGATCGTCGCCGCACGCGAGCCCCAGTCAGCCGGATAATCAAGGAAGCGCCCGTTCGGCAGCGTGTCCGGCGTGGCCAGAAGCCCCACGCAGGCGGGATCCTTCAGCGCCTCCCACGAGGGCAGGGCCGGGCAGATCTCTTCCATGAACTTCGGATAGATCCAGCCTTCGTTGGTCGTCAGACCCAGCGTGCCCAGATCCTCGACCTTTTCAGCCTCAAGAACCTTGGGGTAGACCTCGCCGACGTTGTTCAGCCAGATCTCGACCGAGGCACTTATCTCACCGTCCGCAAGCCCCTGGAAATGGGGATAGTTTCCGGCGGTGACGTATTCGGCCTTGTATCCGGCCTTTTCAAGGATCTTTCCCGCGATCTGCGCCGAGATTTGCGCCCCGGTCCATTCCAGCATGGCAAGTTTGATCGGATCGCCCACCGCCCCGATGTCCGCGGCCATGATCGGCTCGGAAGTCAGGGCAGCCAGTGCGAAGGCGGATATTCCAGCATTGATGCATTTCTTCAGCATTACATCTCTCCCTGTCAGTCATTCTTGTTTGGTCTTTCGCGCCTACCAGAGCGCGCCCCCGGTAACCTTGATCTCCTCCATCGTGATGCCCCTGGCCGCATCGCCGATCAGGAAGGCGATCACGGCGGCAATTTCCTCGGGCTGGATGATCCGGCCCTGCGGGTTCTCTGCGGCAATCTCGGCGCGGGCCTCGGCCACGCTGCGGCCCCGGCCCTCGCGGGCGACAACCTCGGCAAGATCCGCCTGCATCATCGGCGTCTCGACCCAGGTCGGGCTGACCATGACGCAGGTCACCCCATGCGCCGCGCCCTCCAGCGCAACGCAGCGGGTGAGACCCAGAAGCCCGGCCTTCGAGGCGCAATAGGCGGGATTGTCCTTCCACCCCACCGAGGCGGCGGTAGAACCGATGTTGACCACCCGCCCCCAGCCCTGCGCCAGCATGGCCGGAAGGCAGGCGCGGATCATGCGGAAGGCGCCGGTCAGGTTGGTCTCGATGATCCGCTGCCACAGCTCGTCCGAATGGCCCTGCACCGGCTGTTCGGCGGTCACTCCGGCGGCGTTGACCAGCACATCGGCCGCCCCGAACCAGTCGGCCGCGCGGGCGCAAAAGGCATCGACCGACTGCGGGTCGGTCAGGTCCAGCACGTCCCCGCGGATCGCCCCGCCCCCCGCCTCTGCGGCGGCCTCCATCGCCGCAAGCGCCGTGCGCCGGGCCGGACTGGTCAGGTCGCGCGCACCAACAACGACGCGATGTCCCTTCTGCAAGAGGTCCAGCGCAATGGCATTGCCGATCCCGGAAAGCCCGCCGGTGACGATCACCCGACGACCGGCCGGAACGGTCATTGCTGCGCCCCCCGCATCCGCAGGTTCCCCGGATCGAACGGCGCCTCGGAGAGAATCCGCGCCCCGCGACGCTTGCCCAGAACCTCCACCTCCAGCCCGTCGCGCGCATGGCGGTCGCGCAGATAGGCCAGCGCCAGAACCTTGCCGGTGCGGTGGCCATAGGCGGCCGAAGTCACCACGCCGACGCAGCGGTCACGCTGCCAGACACCATGCGAGTAGTACGGATCCGCCTCGCCCGGATCGAGTTCCAGCAGCACCATGTCCCAGCGGTTTTCCTCGGCCATGCGCCGCACAAGCGCGTCGCGGCCAATGAACTCGTGGTCGGGTTTCACAAGGAAGCCCATGCCGGTCTCGGCCGGGGTGCGCTCGGTCGTGAAGTCCGATCCCCAGGCGGCATAGCACTTTTCCAGCCGCATCGCGTTCATCGCATAGGCGCCGAAGCAGCCGATCTCCTCGGGTGCACCCGACCGTTCCAGTGCCAGGAACAACTCTGCCGCGCGGTCGGCGGCGACGTGCAACTCCCAGCCCAGCTCGCCGACATAAGAGAGCCGCATCGCCCGCACGGGGATGCCCGCAATGATCATTTGCCGCACCGACATCCACGGGCCGACCTTATCCGCGGTCAGCCGTTCCAGGATCGCCTGCGACCTGGGACCCATCAGCCCGATCACCGCGAAGGCATCGGTCACGCGCGAGATGGTCACGTCAAGGCCTGCGGCCCGCGCCCGCAGAAGATCGTCGTCGCGCATCTCGGCGGCGGCGGCCGAGGTCAGGTAGAAATGATCCTCGGCCAGGCAGGCGACGGTGAACTCGGATTCCGTGCCGCCGGCCGGCGACAGCGCATAGGTCAGCCCCACCCGGCCCGGCTGCGGCGCGAGGTTGCAGCCAAGCCGGTCGACAAAGGCGCGCGCATCTCTTCCCGTCACCTCGAATTTCGAGAAGACCGACATGTCGGCCAGACCGGCCGAGGTGGTTACCATCCGGCATTCCCGCGCCACGGACTCGAACCAGTCGGGGCGGCGGAAGGTCGGGGCGGCGGGTCCGCCGAACCAGTTCGGCCGCTCCCAGCCATAGGCCGCGCCCATCTGCGCGCCGCGTTCCTGCATCAGATCGTACAGCGGCGTCAGGCGCTTGCCGCGCGCGGCGGGGCGCTCTTCATGCGGATAGTGGACGCCGAACTGCAGGCCGAAGCACTCGATGGCCTTCTGGACGCGATAGTCGCGGTCGGCCCAGGGACCGAAGCGCCGGCTGTCCACCGCCAGCGCATCCATCGGCGGCGCGCCTCGGGTCATCCAGTGCGCCAGGAACCAGCCCGAACCGCCGCCCTCCATTACCCCCATCGACGAGCCGGTCAGCAGCCAGGCGTTCGGCAGCCCCCAGGCCGGGCCGATCAGGGGGTTGGCGTCGGGCGTGAAGGTGATCGGGCCATTGACCACCGATTTCACCCCCCCGGTCTCCAGCGCCGGAATCCGCGCCATGGCGGCCAGAAGGATATGCTCCACCCGGTCGAGATCGGGCGCCATCAGCTCGGCGCCGAATTCGGGCGGCACGCCGTCGACCGACCAGACCTGCGCATCCTTCTCATAGGGGCCAAGGATCAGCGCATCCCGTTCCTGCCGGACATACCAGCTTTCCTCGGGATCGCGGATCATCGGCAGCTCGGGCAGGCCGGCGGCAATGCGTTCGGCCACAGCAGGAACGGTATCGGTCACCAGATATTGGTGCAGCACCGGGACCGAGGGGACATTCGCCCCCATCATCGCCCCGATCTCCCAGCCCCATGTCCCGGCGGCATTGACGATGTGCCGGGCGCGGATCGGCCCCTGCCTGGTCTCGACCAGCCAGTGCCCGTTCTCGCGCCGGATCGCATGGACCGGGTTCCAGCGCAGGATCGTGGCCCCCCCGGCGCGGGCCACTTTCGCCATCGCATTGGTCGCAAGCGTCGGGTCGACATGGCCGTCGTCCGGCTCGTAGATGCCGCCAAGGATGCCCTCGGTGCGCGCCAGCGGATGCAGCGCGGCGACCTCCTCGGGGGATTTCAGAAGGCGCAGCTCGTATCCGGTGAACTTCGACAGCCCCGCGACATGGGCAAACTCGTCCATGCGGTCCGGGTTCGAGGTGATCCGCATGGCACCGCTGCGATGGAAGCCGCAGCTTTCGCCGGTCTCGGCGGGCAGGATGTCGCGGTAAAGCCGAACCGAGGTGGCACGCAACTCCTGAATGGTCGGGTTGTGGGCGAAATGGGTGCAAAGCCCCGCCGCATGCCAGGTCGAGCCGTGGGTCAGGTCGTTCTTTTCGGTCAGGACGATGTCCTTCCAGCCCGCCTTGACCAGATGGTACATCAGCGAGACACCCATCGCCCCGCCGCCGATGATCAGAACCTGTGCCTCGGTGGTCATGCCTTCATCCTCTTGCCGGCAGGATCGAAGGGCGGACGGACCAGCGCCGTTGCCGCGTAATGCTTGCCAGCGATTTCAATCGAGAAGTTGCGCGCCGCGGTTGCCATCGCGTCCTCTCCGGGGGCGATCTCGACAAGACCCAACGCCAAGGTCTTTCCGGTCCGGGCCCCGCGTGCCCCGGATGTGGTCAGACCGACCACCCGGCCGCCCTCGCGGATCGGCTCGTCATGCAGGACCAGCGGGTGATCCGGCAGGTCGAACAGGACTAGCCGGCGGCGCACTCCCGCTGCCCGCTGCGCCAAGAGCGCGGACTTGCCCAGAAAATCCTTGGACCAGTCGATAGTGAAGCCCAGCCCCGCCTCCAAAGGCGAGATGTCCTGCCCCAGATCGTGGCCCATGTGGCGAAAGCCCTTCTCGATCCGGCAGGCGTCCAGGGCGTAATGGCCCATCGGCCTTGCCCCCGCCGCCACAAGCGCCCGGAACACCTCGGCGGCACCGGCGACCGGGATGTAAAGCTCCCAGCCGAGTTCGCCGACAAAGCTGACCCGCTGCGCCAAGCAGGCCCGGCCTGCCAGCGTCACTTGCCGCGCGGTCGAGAACGGGAAAGCCTGCCAGTCGTCGAAGGACAGCCGCGCCAGAAGGTCGCGCGACCCGGCCCCCATCACACCGACCACGGCCTCGGCCTCGGTCGCATCCACGATCTTCACGTCGAAGCCGGCCGCGCGGCGGCGCAGCCACGCCCCGTCGCGCCAGCGTGTCGCCGCGCCGGAAACAAGGCGGAAGCAGTCCCTGCCATCGCGCCGGATCGTCACATCGGCCTCGATCCCGCCCCGCGCATTCAGGAGGACCGTATAGACCGCCTGCCCCAGCGGCACATCAAGGTTCGCGGTGGCGACATGCTGCAGGAAGGCCAGGGCGTCCGGCCCGGAGATATCGAACTTCCCGAACGGCGACAGGTCCAGCAGCACCGTCCCGCTCTGCATGACGGAAGCTTCGCGCACCGCGATCGGATACCAGGGCTGATCCCCGACCGACCAGGGCAGATCGCGCTCTGCCGCATCCTGCGCGTACCAAAGCCCGCGTTCCCATCCGGCGGTCAGGCCAAAGACTGCGCCCGCCTTTGCCCATTCCTCATGCAGGACCGATTTCCGCAGCCCGCGCCCGGCTTTCGGCTGCTTGAACGGCCAATGCAGCGCGAAGACATCCGCGACCGCCTCCTCCATCCGGGCCTCTACATGCGCCGCCGCCGCCGCCAGCGGATCGGCGCGGGCGATGTCGACCTCCCAAAGGTCGATCGGCGGATGACCGTCGATCATCCAGTCGGCCAGCACCCGCCCGACCCCGGCCGAGGACATCACCCCGACCGAGTTCATCCCGGCCGCAACGAACAGCCCGTCCAGCTCGGGCGTTTCGCCCAGCAGCATCCTGGAATCGGTGGTGAAGCTTTCCGGCCCGTTCATGAAATGCTGGATGCCGACCTGCGCCAGCCCCGGAACCAGTTCCAGCGCGGCCTCCATGAAGGGGGTGAACTGCTCCCAGTCCTCGGGCATTGCAAGGAACGGCCGGTCGCCCTCCGGCCCCCAGGCATCCCAGCACTTGGCGCGCGGCTCGAACCCACCGATCACCAACTTGCCCGCATCGCCTTTGACATAGATGCCGCGGTCCAGATCCCGCAGGACCGGAAATGGATGCGGCAGCCCCGGCATGGGTTCGGTGACGACATACATATGCTCGACCGCCTGCAGGGGAAGCGTCACCCCGGCCTGATCGGCCAGTCGTTTCGACCATGCCCCGGCGCAGAGCGCGACCTGATCGGCAGGGATCACCTCGCCATCCGCCATTTCCACGCCGCAGACCCGGTTGCCTTCGGTCAGCAGGCGTGCGACGCGGGCGTTCTCACGGATGACCGCACCCCGCGCTTTCGCCTGCCGGGCATAGGCCATGCACAGGTCCACCGGGTTGACATTGGCGTCTTCCTCGACCGCCATCGCGCCCACGACGCCGGTCAGGTCCAGCCCCGGCACCGCAACACCTTCGGGCCCCGTGATCGCGGGATGCAGGCCGAAGTGACGGCCAAGTGCCGCGATCCGGTGCAACTCGTCCATCCGCGCGGGATCACGCGCCAGCCAGAAGCCCCCGGTGCGGCGATAGCCGGTGGACAATCCGCTTTCGGCCTCAAGCCGCGGAAACAGCTCGCCGGCATACATGGCCAGCCGCGTCGCATTGGGCGTCGCCCGCAGCGGCCCGACGATTCCGGCCGCGTGCCAGCTGGTACCCGAGGTCAGGGTGTTGCGCTCGAGCAGCGTCACCGCGACGGTCTCATTCCGGGTCAGGTGATAGGCAAGACCCAGCCCCACAGCCCCGCCGCCAATGATCACGATCTTCCGCATCTACCCCACCGCTGGCCTTCTAGGCGCCAAGTCAGACAGAGAGAGAGGAGGTCGCGCAAGGATAGACAGCTATCATTAGAGATACTAATCTCTCGCAGGGCGTCGGACCTTTGGCGCCCGGCCCAGGCACAAACGGCGGGTTCTGATCACCATGAAGGCGCGTGCACGGCAGAACGGCAAAGATGAGCCGGATATCAATCTCTTTCGCGCGATCGAGGTCTTCATGGCGGTCGCCGAGATGCAGCAGGTGACGGCTGCCGCCTCGGCGCTGCGGATGACCCAATCGGCGGCCTCGCAGCATCTGAAGAACCTCGAGACGATCTTCGGACTTGCATTGTTCGACCGCTCGGTGCGTCCGATCACGCTGACCTACGCCGGCGAGATGGTCAAGCGGCATGGCTATCGCCTTCTGAACCAGATCGACGACCTCAAGCGCGACATGCACCATCTGGAAACCTCGTCCCTGCCTGTGCTGCGGGTGGGACTTCTGGCCTCGATCGCGACCACGCTGACGCCAGGGTTGTACGACCTGATCAGCAAGGAGATGGGCGTGCCCGAGTTGTTCCTGTCGGCGGGCCTCGCCACCGATCATTTTGCGGGGCTGAACGACCGGCGGCTGGACATTGCCATCACCTCGGAACGGCTGCTGGAGGCGCCCGGCTATTCGTTCACGCCGATTCTGGACGAGCCGTTTTTTCTTATTTTGCCAGACAGTTACACCGGCCCTGACAACGACATCACTGAAATCTCGCGCAGGCTTTCTCTGGCCCGGTTCGGCACCACAACCCCCGTGGGGCGCCGCACCGATCAGCATTTGCAGCGCTGCCGGCTGGACCTGCCGCGCGCCATCGAGGCGGACCGGACCGCGATGGTCATGGCCGGGGTGATCACCGGCGAATGCTTTGCCATCCTGTCCCCGACCCTGCTGATCGACGGTGTCGCCGAGGGGATGCGGCTGAAGATCCGCCCCCTGCCCTTCGCCCCGTTCAAGCGGACCATCCAGCTTGTCAACCGCCGTGACGATCTGGGCAGCATTCCCCAGCGCATCGCCGTCGAATGCCAGAAAGTCCTGAAGAATGCCTTCGACCGCCACTTCCCGCAGACTGCCGGGCAGGTGATCTACTACGAGATCCCTAATCCACCCCATTAGGATAACCTATACTAGCATTTTGCTCTGTCTCGATCGCATGGCTGGCCTCTATCGTCCCTTCCAGGCCGGCAATCCGCGGCAAGCAGACGGAGAGACCAATGCAGGAACGACGGGGCCGCAGCGCCCGGATGCAAGAGCGCCGTGAGAAGAACAGCGTCTCGTCCCCCTATGTGCTGCGGCGTATCGGCATCGTCAGCCTGATCGACGACGAGTCGGTGGCGATCGTCGAACGCAACGCCGACCGGATCCTGGACGAGATCGGCATGGATTTCCGCGGCGATCCCGAGACGCTGGAAATCTTCCGCGCCGCAGGGGCCCGCGTGGATGGAGAGCGCGTCCGCTTTGATCCCGGCTGGTGCCGCGACAAGATCAGGACCGCGCCGAAGGTCTTTACCCAGCACGCCCGCAATCCGGCGCGCTCGGTACAGATTGGCGGCAATGCCCAACTGTTCTGCCCCAGCTTCGGCCCTCCCTTCGTGCATGACATGGAGAAGGGCCGCCGCTACGCAACGATCCACGACTTCCGCGAGATCACGAAGCTGCACTACAGCCTGAACGCCGTACACCACTCGGGCGGGGTCGTGGTCGAGCCGGTGGACCTTGCCGTCCCGGTCCGCCACCTGCACATGGCCCATGCCCATCTGACCCTCTCGGACAAGCCCTTCATGGGGGCCGTTACCGCCCCGGAGCGTGCCCGCGACACCATCGAGATGGCCAAGTTGGCGATGGGCGAGGCGTTCGTCGACCAGAACTGCGTGCTCTACTCGGTGGTCAACACCAACGCGCCCCTGGTCATGGACGAGACCATGCTCTGGGCGCTGAAGGAATATGCCAGGGCCGGGCAATGCACCGTGGTCTCGCCCTTCGTGCTGGGCGGGGCGATGTCTCCGGTTACCGTGGCGGCGACGCTGGCGCAGGTTCTGGCCGAGGTGATGGCCAGCGTCGCGCTGATCCAGTTGATCCGCCCCGGCGCGCCTGCGGCTTTCGGCACCTTCTTCTCGCCGCTCAGCCTGCGCACCGGCGCGCCGACCTTCGGCACCCCCGAGGGGACGCAATTCCAGATGTGCGCCAAGACCCTGGCCGACCGTCTGGGCCTGCCGTTCCATTCGGTGGGCGCGCTGACCGCCTCGAAGGTGCCGGATGCGCAGGCCGGTTATGAAAGCCAGTCGCAGCTGATGGGCGCGGTGATGGCGGGGGTCAACTTCATCATCCACGCCACCGGCTGCCTGGAGGGGCTTCTGACCACCGGGTACGAGAAGATCGTCATGGACGCCGACCGCTGCGCCGCCGCCGCGCGCTTCGTGCAAGGCATCGACTTTTCCGAGGCCGCGCAGGCGATGGACGCCTTTGCCGAGATCGGCCCCGGCGGCCACTTCCTTGGCGCCACCCACACGCGCGAAAACTTCGAGTCCGCTTTCTGGCTGGGGGAGATGTCGGACAACGGCACTTACGAGCAGTGGACAGCCGAGGGCGGGCTGTGGCAGCACGACCGCGCTTCGGCCCGCGTAAAGCAGATCCTGCGCGACTATGAAGTCCCCCCAATGGATATCGCCATCCGCGAGTCGCTGGACGACTTCGTTGCCCGGCGCACCTTTGAAATCACCGGAGAGAAAGCATGACCCTGCAGACCGACTGGAATCTGGAAAAGACGGCCGCGCGGCGAGACCGCTATTATTCCGCAAGCCAGAAGAAGTTCATCCCCTTCCGCGACCCGATGGTCTTCCGGCGCGGGCAGATGCAGTATCTCTGGGACGAGAAGGGCCGGAAATACACCGACCTGCTGGGGATGAACGTCTGCATCTCGGTCGGCCATTCGCACCCCGAAGTGGTGAAAGCCGCGATGGAACAGGCGCAGGAACTGACCCATTGCACGACCATGTTCTATCATCCGGTCCCCGCTCATTTCGCCGAGGAACTGGCGGCCACGATGCCGAAGGGCCCGAAGGGTGACATCGAATGGGTCGTCCACTTCACCAACTCGGGGTCCGAGGCCATCGACCTCGCAATGGCGATGGCGCGCGGCTATACCGGCAATCTTGACCTTCTGGCCCTGCGCACCGCCTATCATGGCCCGACATCGGCCGCGCAATCGGTGACCGGCATCGCGGGCTGGCGGCATCCGGGCATGCCGGGGAATGTTGCCTTCGTGGCCGAGCCGAACCAGTATCGCGGCATCTTCGGCCAGAATGTCGGGGCCGCGCCCTATCTCGACGAGATCGAGCGGGTGATTCAGACCGCGACCACCGGCAAGGTGGCCGGGATTCTGGTCGAGAGCGTGCAGGGCTATGGCGGCATAATCGAGATGCCCCCCGGCTACATGTCGGGGGCGGCCGAGCGTATCCGTGCGGCCGGCGGACTGTATATCGCAGATGAAGTGCAGTCGGGTTTCGGTCGCACCGGCGACCACATGTGGGGGTTCGAGGCTGATGGCGTGATCCCCGACATCGTGGTCATGGCCAAAGGGATCAGCAACGGTTTCCCGCTGGGTGCAGTCGTCGCGCGCAAGGAAATCGCTGCACCCATGGCCGCGAAGTTCATGTTCCACACCTATGGCGCAAACCCGACCTCCTGCGCCGCCGGACGTGCGGTGCTTCAGGTCATCCGCGAAGACAGGGTGCAGGAGAACGCGCGTGTCGTCGGGGCCGAATTGCTCAAACGGCTCAGGGATCTCAAAGAGCGCCATGCGGCGATCGGTGACGTGCGCGGCCGGGGCCTCATGCTTGCGATCGAGATGGTGAAGGACCAGCGGACAAAGGAACCCGACGCGGCCACGACCGCGGCTGTCTTCGAAGCCTGCCGCGATGCCGGGCTGATCCTGTCGAAGTCGGGACCTTTCCAGTCCTGCCTGCGAATGGTGCCGCCGATGTGCCTGTCGCTTGCGGATGTCGAGCAGGTTGCGCAAGGGCTCGACCAAGCGTTCACGCAAGCGGCACGGACCGGCGGATGAACCTCCCCTGGCATCCGGGCGACTTGCAGGGGGCGACCGGAACGGCGGGCGACCTCTTCGTCTTCGCCCTGGAGCCGGGGTTTTCCGCGCTGTCGCTGTTCACCGCGCTGGAGACGCTTCAGGCCCTCAACATCGCGGCAGCCGCAAAGGATCGCACCATCAAACCATGGGATCAAACACCTAGCCATGGCGCCGGGACGTGCGGTCCGAACAGGCCGCGCCCGGCTCCATGATTTCGGCGCATCCGTCAGGGCGGCCTGAAGCCAGCGAATAGATGCGTGCTCCTCGCAGCCCCTGCAACGCACTGGATTTGCTGCTGCCTTTGGTCTAATTTCCGATCCATGAAGCGTCTTGAACGGAAGAATGTCCTGATCACCGGCGGGGCTGGCGGCGCGGGCGCGGCCAGCGTGCGGCTTTTCGCCCGGGAAGGCGCGCGGATCATGATCGCCGACCGTGATGGCGAGGCGGCGCGTGAACTGGCCGAAGAACTGACCGATGCGGGCCACGATGTCGGCTGGGTCCATGCCGATGTCTCGCTGGTCGAAGGCGCCCGCGCCGCGTTTCAGGCCGCCAGCGAAAGCCTGGGCCGGATTGACGTGCTGTTCAACCACGCCGGCATCATCCTGGTGAAGCCCTTCCTCGACTGCACACTCGAGGAATGGGATGAACTGATGGACAACAACGCCAAATCGGCCTTCCTGATGACCCGGCTGGTGCTGCCGCAGATGCTGGAACGCGGCAAGGGCACGCTGGTCTTCACCTCGACCACCGGCGTGCGGGCGGCGACGCATCTGGAGGCGCTGTATTGTGCTTCCAAGGCGGCGATGCACCAGCTGGCGCGGGCGCTGGCGGTCGAGTATCGTGACCAGGGCATCCGCTGCAACCTGATCTGCCCCAGCTTCGTGCGCACCCGCCACGGCGAGCACGAGATTGCGCAGCTGCGCAGTTATGGCGTCTTCGCCTCGGAAAGCGATGTAAACGCCATGCAGGGTCGGATCTGTGAACCCGAGGAAGTGGCCGAGGTGGCGCTGTTCCTCGCCTCCGACGCCTCGAGCTTCGTCAACGGGGCCGAGGTCTTCGTCGACAACACCTTTACGGCGGTCTAGCCGTGCTCTGGGGTCTGCGCCCGCTGGAGCCGAAGGCCGCGCACGGGCTGGCCGTGGATCTGCTGCAACGCCAGATCCATTCCGGCCTGCTCTTGCCCGAGGAACGCCTGCCCGCCGAACGCCAGTTGTCCGACCAGTTCGGCATCAGCCGTGTCACATTGCGCGAGGCGCTGCGGGTGCTGGAGACCAGCCAGTATATCAGTGTGCGGCGCGGCGCGCAGGGCGGGGCCTTCGTCTCGGACGCCGACCGGCTGGGCCAGATGGCGCGGCGGCGCATCGCGCGGGCGCCGGCGGCCTCGATGCGGGTGGTGGAATATCTGGTGGTGAACCAGACCGCCGCCGCCCGCTTTGCCGCGCTGCGCCGCGGGCCGGCCGACCTGAAGAAGATGCGCGAGGCGCTGGCGCTGATGCGCGACGCCCCCGATCCCCCGCGCCGCAAGCAAGCCGAGACGCTGTTCCTGCTGTCGGTAGCCGACAGCGCGCAGAATCCGCTTCTGTCGCGCGGGGTCGAGGATGCCCTCGCCGAGCTGTTCCTGCCCTTCGAGACCGCGCCTGAAGAAGGATCGGTCGCCGCCGCCCTGGCCGCCTATCGCGGCCTGCTGGAGGCGCTGGAGGCCGAAAGCCCTGACTCGGCCGACCGGGCGATGGAGACGGTGAACGCCCGCTTCTGGGGCGCCATCCGCCGGATCACCCGCACCGCCGCCTGAATCGCCCGGACCCGTCAGGAAGGGCTTGACAGACTCGGCTCCAGGCTATTGGTATGAAGGGCATACCATTGAACCAATAGGATCGGCATGAACATCGATTCGAGAGCCCTGGCCCGGGCGCCGCTGGCGGGGCGGCTGGACGGGCGCACCGCGATCATCACCGGGGGCGCGAATGGCATGGGCCTTGCGGCGGTGCGGATGTTCGCCGAGGCCGGGGCCAAGGTCGCCATCCTGGATATCGCCGCCGGGGCAGGGCGGGCCGCCGAGGCCGAACTGACCGCCCATGGCCACAAGGTCATGTTCATCGAGACCGACGTGACCCGCTCCGACGCCGTGCGCGCCGCGCTGGCGCAGGTCAACGCTGCCTGGGGGCCGGTGGATACGCTCTTCAGCCATGCCGGCACCATCATCGTGAAGCCGCTGCACGAGTCGACCGACGAGGACTACGACCGGTTGATGGCAATCAACGTGCGGTCGTCCTTCATCGTCTGCCGCGAGGTGGTGGCGCAGATGCGGCGGAACGGCGGCGGCTCCATCGTCATCACCTCCTCCATCGGCGGCGAGAAGGGCTTCGCGCTGGAAAGCATCTACTGCATGTCGAAGGGCGCGGTGCTGCAACTGGCCCGCTCCATCGCCATCGAATATCGCGACCAGGGCATCCGTGCCAATGCGGTCTGCCCGGCCTTCGTCAAGACCGCCCATGGCCTGCGCGAGATCGAGGAACTCGACGGCCTGGGCCAGAACTGGAACGAAGCCGACCTGCACGCAGTGCAGGGCCGGCTCTGCGAGCCGGAGGAGGTGGCCGCCGCCGCGCTGTGGCTGGCCTCGGACGAGGCGAGCTTCGTCAACGGTACCGCGCTTTACGTCGACAACGGCTGGTATGCCAAGGGCTGAGGCCCGGGCGCCAGGAACAAGAGGGAGGAAGAACCATGAAGACCATTCTCGCCACGGTCGCGACCGCCGGGATCGCGCTCGGCGCCCCGGCCTTCGCCTTCGAGCCGGAATCGGACCAGACCATCAAGCTGATGCAGGCCGACTGGACCTCGATGCTGATCAACACCGAGATCCTGAACATCATCCTGTCGACCTACGGCTATGACGTGGAAAAGGTCATCGCCGACGACAGCGCCCGCTACCCGGGCTTCGAGAGCGGCGACCTGACCATGGCGGTGGAAACCTGGCAGACCACGCAGGACAAGGCCTTCAACGCCTCAGTCGGCACCGGCAAGGTGCTGGACATGGGCGAACTAGGGTCAGGACCCATTGATCTTCCACTTTCGGCGTGATTCAGGCTCCGCAAGGAGACTGACCTATGACCAACCTTTTTTGGCTGACGGACGTGCAGATGGCACGGCTGCAGCCCTTCTTTCC
>NZ_JAYRUJ010000007.1:0-172727 GCF_041919135.1 Tabrizicola sp.
TGGGAAAGAAGGGCTGCAGCCGTGCCATCTGCACGTCCGTCAGCCAAAAAAGGTTGGTCATAGGTCAGTCTCCTTGCGGAGCCTGAATCACGCCGAAAGTGGAAGATCAATGGGTCCTGACCCTAAGTTCTCGTGGTATCGCGGCTCCGGCAATTCAGATTACTCGCTGGTACCTAGTTTGGTTCGAAGAAGCCCAGCTCCTTCGGCTGCTGATTTGAATAAGATAGAAAGATCGATAGCGAACACTTTTGCGCAGAGATCGCCGCCATTTGTCGACACAAACTTCAATAGCGAGTGGCGAAGCCTTTTCTACATGCAGCACTATGGCATTCCGACGCGCCTTCTTGACTGGAGTGAAAGTCCGTTTGTTGGACTGTATTTTGCCCTAACGTCAGTACAACGGGACAAAAAGGGAAAGCCAGCAAATGATGTTGCCTTGTGGATGTGCGACCCTGCCGCTTGGAACAGAACGGCGCTTAGTCACATTACGTTCACAGGAGACATCCTTGATGAGTACTGCGAAGAAGTGAAAGCCTACAGTCCCAGTTCCGATCTGGATCAGCGGGCGACGATACCAATAATGATATACGGGACTCACAATAGTCCTAGAATAGTGGCGCAGAGGGGAGTATTCGCCCTGTTTGGAAAGGGGGTCGAAGGCATGGAAGGAGTGTTTACCGATGGGGCGTTTCCGGTCGACACCCTTAAGAAGGTCGTCATTCCGAAAGGCAACGTAGACGGGTATCTCGTTTCATTACACCGAAAAGGCTTCGCTGAATCGACCATCTTTCCTGACATCTTCGGCCTCGCACTCGAAATCAAGCGCAGTTTTGGATACCACTGATGGGAAAGCTTCGCATAACGCCACACCAGACCCGCACCTTAATCTGGTGGTACGGGAGACGCGAGAGCATCGATTTCTCTCCGCCATATCAGCGCCGGGGTCGACTTTGGTCAACCCATGACAAAGCATTCCTAATCGACTCCATAATTAACGGATTTGATGTGCCAAAGCTGTACTTGGCAGATTTCCAATATGGCGATTCTTCATTGAATGAGAAGAAGCTACCTTACGCAATTATCGATGGAAAGCAAAGACTCGAGACCGTCTTTGATTTTTTCGACAACACTTTGGTCCTTGCGTCCGACTTTGTTTTGCGTAGCGACCCGACCCTCAACCTCGGTGGATTGAGCCTGCGTGACCTACGGCGCAACTATCGACATGTTGCAGATGAGTTTGAGAATTACTCATTTGATGTTATGAGTGTGGTTGCTGAGGATGAAAGAGATGTAAACGAGCTATTCGTTCGCCTGAATCGCAGTAAGGCCCTCACGGGTGCCGAGGTGCGTAACGCTATTGCTGGTCCCGTCACTGAAGTCATACGTCGGCTGACGGAGCATTCGATTTTCCAGGAATCCATTCGCTTTAGCGCAAAGCGCGCTGGGGACCAGAACGCTGCCGCAAAAGTCCTCATATTCGAGTATGAAGGAAAGCCGGTGGAAACAAAGAAATTCACTCTCGATGAGTTTGCAAGAGGTTTCCAAGTAGACCGAAAAGAGATTGATCGTACAAGGCTCGAGTTGGCTGCCCGGCGGACAGTAGACACCTTTGATATGATGGACCAAGTTTTCTTACCGCATGATGAATTGCTTGCGTCGGCTGGGATTTTTCCCGTCTACTACTGGCTTGTCCGTGAAGTGAGTGAAAGGTTCACAGACGATATCCGCCCATTCTTGATCGCTTTCGAAGGAGAGCGAAGAAAGCATCGAGAGGCACAAAAGGCGCTTGGCGCTTCTGTTTCGGTTAACCAACAATACGCTCGTTACGATACATTGAACAGGAGCACCAATGACGCTGCGAGCCATCGAGGGCGTGTTGAAATTCTTAAGGAAGCGTTCTCATCATATCTTGACGAAATGTACGACATGACCGGCGAGAAAGTATTCAGGAGCGGGAAGTAAGCAAGTGAAGTAAGGTGATTTCTCATGACCATCTTTCGCCAATCGAGCCCAAGCCCGTTGGGTCAGTTGTCGCGTTCTCTGGGCGAAAGTCCTGTCCCGAAAGTATTCACCCTCCCTTAACCACCCCCTTAACAAACCCCTAACGCCCACGCACAACCCATTGCTTCCAAAGCATAATCCGAAAACGTCCACCGTGGACAGCCGGAGTCCCTTGCGGCCCTCACCTCACCCCAGCGGCAGCACGACCGAGAACCGGCTTCCCTCGCCCACCACGCTCTCCACCCGCAGCCAGCCCCGGTGGCGGCTCACGATGTGCTTCACGATGGCCAGCCCCAGCCCCGTCCCCCCCATCTCGCGCGAGCGGTGCGAATCCACCCGGTAGAACCGCTCGGTCAGCCGCGGCAGGTGGACCGGGTCGATCCCCTCGCCCTCGTCCGCCACCTCGACCCGCACCCCCGGCCCCCGCACCGTCTCCTCCGCCGAGAGCGTGACCCGCACCACCTGCCCCGCCCTGCCGTATTTCAGCGCGTTCTCGACCAGGTTCGTGAAGACCTGGATCAGCTGGTCCGCATCCCCCGGCAGCACCGCCCCCTCGCCGGCCAGCGCGACGGTCGAGCCCGTCTTCTCCGCCACCCCTTTCAGCGCGCCGATCACCGCCTCCAGCAGCCCGCGCAGTTCGACCGGCTCGCGCGGGCGCACCCGTTCCTCGGCCTCGACCCGGGACAGCTGCAAAAGGTCGCCGACCAGCCGGTTCATCCGCCCCGCCTCGGCCTCCATGATCCCCAGAAACATCTCCCGCGCCTTCGGGTCGTCCTTCGCGGCGTGTTTCAACGTCTCGATGAACCCCATCAGCGCGGTCAGCGGCGTGCGCAGCTCGTGGCTGACGTTGGCGACGAAGTCCCGCCGCATCACGCCCGCCAGTTCCTCCTCGCTCACGTCGCGGAAGACGCAGAGCACCAGCCCCGCCCCCTGATCGGAAACCGAGGCGAGGTAGACCGCCTCCTGCCCCTCGTGTCGCAGCGTGACGCGCGCCTCCTGCGCGCCGCCGCCTCCGGCCACGACGGCCAGCGCCTCGAGCAGCGCGGGGGCGCGGACGGCGATGGCGGGGTGGCGGCCCCGGATCCCGGACCCGAACAGCCCCAGCGCCCGCGCATTGCAGGCGGCGATCCGGTCATGCCCGACCAGCATGGCCGGAAGGGGTATCCCGGCCAGCAGTCTGTCCCACTCCATACCTTCCTCCGGGCCGGTCATATTTTCGTCACCGGCCATCTTGCCTTGTGGCGAAATAACGATAACTTGCGGATCGTGTAAGTAAATGTTGCTACCGGACTTTCCCCGGACAAAGCCCGGCACTGACGGAAGTCTCTTTGAGCGACGGGAACCGCGGCGCCTCCTCAGGATGCAGGTGGAGTCTTGCCATGTTACCGAAGCTGAGATGCCTGGTCGTCGGCATTCCCGACGCGGTCTTTCCCGAAGGCAGCATCCGCCCGGATGAGGCCGAAGTGATCGCCTTCGACCAGTTGCGGGACCGCCTCGCGCTGGCCTTGACGCTGGAACTGGTGGTCGCCCCGCTGTTCTGCGAGGATTTCGACGCGCTGGAAATCATCGAGGTCCTGGGCGGCGCCAGTTTTCGCGGCGTGCTGCGGATCGCGGCCCCGAAGCTGCCCAACCGGCAGATCGTCCTGCGCGAACTGCGCGGCCATGCCGTCCGCCAGGGGATCACCCTGGAGCTGGTCGAGCAGGACTAGACCGCGACCAGCCCGGCCCGGAAGCGGCGGGCATTGGCGCGGTAGCTAGAGGCCGAGAGCAGGAGCCGCCCCCGCGCGGCCTCGTCCAGCATCCGCACGACCTTGCCGGGGGCGCCCATCACCAGGCTGCCGTCCGGGATTTCCTTGCCCTCGGTCACCAGCGCGCCCGCGCCGATCAGGCAGCCCTTGCCGATCCTGGCCCCGTTCAGGATCGTCGCCCCCATGCCGATCAGGCTGCCTTCGCCGATGGTGCAGCCGTGCAGCATCGCCTTGTGGCCGATGGTGCAATCGGCGCCGATCACCAGCGGATAGCCCAGGTCGGTGTGCAGCACGCAATTCTCCTGCACGTTCGAGCCGCGACCGACCCGGATCTCCTCGTTGTCGCCACGGATCGTCACGCCGAACCAGACCGAGACCTCGGCCTCCAGCACGACCTTGCCGATCAGGTTGGCATCGGCGGCGACCCAGGCAGAGGAGTCGATCTCGGGGGCAATGCCGTCAAGCGCATAGATCATCGGGCTTCGAACTCCTCGTTCAGGGCGCGGACAAAGGCGGAAAGCTGCGGCTGGCGCTCGCGCTTCAGCCGCTCGGCGGTGAGGATGGTCCTGAGGCTGTCGAAGGTCGCCTCGACATCCTCGTTCACCAGCACGTAATCGTATTCCGCCCAATGGCTGATCTCGTCGCGGCTTTTCGCCATCCGACCGGCGATCACCTCGTCGCTGTCCTGCCCGCGCGTCCGCAGGCGGCGGTCGAGTTCCGCGATCGAGGGCGGCAGGATGAAGATCGAGACCACATCGCCGCGCATCGCCTGCTTGACCTGCTGGCCGCCCTGCCAGTCGATGTCGAAGACGGTATCCGTCCCGGCCAGCATCGCGGCCTCGACCGGGCCGCGGGGCGAGCCGTAGAAATTGCCGAAGACCTCGGCATGTTCCAGCATCTCGCCCTGATCGACCATCGCCTGGAACGCCTCGCGCGAGCGGAACCAGTATTCCCGCCCGTCCACCTCGCCCGGCCGGGGCTTGCGCGTGGTGGCCGAGACCGAGAAGCGCATCGTCGGATCCCAGGCCATCAGCATCCGGGAGAGCGTCGATTTGCCCGCACCCGAGGGCGAGGAGAGGATGAGAAGAAGCCCGCGCCGGGTCATGGTCTATTCCACGTTCTGAACCTGTTCGCGCATCTGATCGATCACCGTTTTGAGGTCAAGGCCGATGCGGGTCAGCGCCAGCGACTGCGCCTTCGAGCAGAGCGTGTTCGCCTCGCGCATGAATTCCTGCATCAGGAAATCCAGCTTGCGGCCGACCGGCGCGCTGTCGGCCAGATGGGCGCGGGCGGCGGCGACATGGGCGGCCAGGCGGTCCAGCTCCTCGGTCACGTCGGTACGGACGGCGAGAAGCGCCAGTTCCTGCGCCAGCCGGGTGGCGTCCACCGCGTCGGTGGCGGCAAGGATCCGCGCCAGACCCTCGCGCAAGGAGTCGGCCTGGGTCGTGGCGCGGGCCTCGGCCTCGCGCTGCGCTTCGGCCGTCAGCGCGGCGATCTGGTCAAGCTGCGCCCGCAGCAGCCCGGCCAGCACCGCGCCTTCGGAGGCGCGCATCGCGGCGAAATCGGCCAAGAGGCCCGGCAGGTCGGCCAGGATCGCCTGGCGCAGGGGTGTCGTGTCCTGGTCCTGCTGGCCCTGGTCCAGCACCCCGCGCAGGGTCAGCACATCGGCCGCCGTCGGCTGGCGCAGCGTCAGGCCGGCGGCCATCCCGGCCTCCTCGACCCGGGCGAGTGCGGCCAGCGCGGCGGCAAGCTGGGCCGGGTTCAGCCGGAAACCCGTCTCCTCGCCGCCGCCGTCCTGCGCGACGCGCAGCGAGAGGCTGACATTGCCGCGCGTGACCGCCTTCTGCAACTCGGCCCGGACCGCAAGCTCCAGCCCGTCGATCCAGTCCGGCAGGCGCAGCCGCAGGTCCAGCCCCTTGCCGTTGACCGCGCGCAGGTCCCAGGCCCAGGCATGGCCCGCCCCCGCCCCGCGCCTTGCGGCGAAACCTGTCATCGAGATCACGTCCACCTCCCCGCGCCGGGCGCGGTGTTTACCATTTGAATAGATTTTCATCCGAATCTTCGCGATCCGGCCTATCCTGGCTACATGGCGCGATGGCCCGCCGGGCTGCAAGCGCGAAGCGGTGGATGCGGGGCTGCGATGGATCTGAAATTCCTGGAACTGGTCCGGTTCCGCGCCTCGCCCGCGCCGGCGCCGGTCGTGTTCGACGGGCCGCCGCAGGTCCGCGCCTATTGGGAGGGGCTGCGCCGCGCTGGCGCGATCCCGATGCGGGCGGCGCTTGATCCGCGCGGCATGAGCGGGGTCCTGGACCGGGTGTTCCTGGCCGAGCGGATCGGGCGCGGGGTGGCGCAGGTGCGCATCGCCGGTTCCGCTCTGGGCGAGATCGGCGGCATGGACCTGCGCGGCCTGCCGCTGACCGTCCTCTTCTGCGCCGAGGCGCGCGACCTCGTGGGCCAGGTGATCGAGCAGGTGCTGCACGCCCCCGCCGTGGCCGAGCTGGACCTGGTCCCGGATCGCGGCAACGGCCGGGTGATCGCGCAGTTGGTGCTGATGCCGCTGGCCGACGGGCAGGATCGCCGGCTGGTGCTGGGCGCCTTCGGCTTTGCCCCCGATGCGCTGCGCCGCTGCAGGTTCAAGGTGGCCCGGCGGCGTGAGGAGCGGCTGTTCGACAGGTCCGAGGCGGCGGAACCCGCGCCCGCCCCGGCCCTCTCGGCGCGGCGCGCCGGGCATCTGACGCTGGTCCATGCAAAAGACCAGGGCGGCAGGTCGCCCCGCCGCCCGCTGCCGGAATTCTCCGGCCCTTAATCTCTGGCCCTTAAAGCGCCACGCGCCGCGAGGCTTCGCGCTGCGACGACAGTTCCTCGGCCACCAGGAAGGCCAGTTCCAGCGACTGCGAGGCGTTGAGGCGCGGGTCGCAGGCGGTGTGGTAGCGGTCGGCGAGGTTCTCGTCCGAGACGGCGCGCAGGCCGCCGGTGCATTCGGTCACGTCCTGGCCCGTCATCTCGAAATGCACGCCGCCGGGGGTGGTGCCCTCGGCCTTGTGAATCGCGAAGAACTCGCGCACCTCGCGCAGCACGGAATCGAAGGGCCGGGTCTTGTAGCCCGAGGCCGCCTTGATCGTGTTGCCGTGCATCGGGTCGCAGGACCAGACGACATTCGCACCCTCGGCCTGCACCGTCTTGATCAGGCGCGGCAGATGCTCGCCGACCTTGCCGGCGCCGAAGCGGGCGATCAGGGTCAGGCGGCCCGGCTCGTTCTCCGGGTTCAGCTTGGCCATCAGCACCTTCAGGTCCTCGGCCGTGGTCGAGGGGCCGCATTTCAGCCCGATCGGGTTCAGCACGCCGCGGCAGAATTCGACATGCGCGCCGTCGGGCTGCCGGGTGCGGTCGCCGATCCAGATCATGTGGCCCGAGCCCGCGACGTTCTGGCCGGTGATCGAATCCACCCGTGCCAGCGCCTCTTCGTATTCCAGCAACAGCGCCTCGTGGCTGGTGTAGAATTCCACGCTCGCCAGTTCGGGCGCGGTGAGGCTGGTCACCCCGGCCGCGTTCATGAAGTCGAGCGCGTCGGAAATCCGGTTCGCCATCTCGCGGTAGCGTTCGGCCTTGTCATGCTCGGCAAAGCCCAGGGTCCAGCTGTGAACGCGGTGGATGTCGGCAAAACCGCCGGTGGAGAAGGCGCGCAAGAGGTTCAGGCTGGCCGCCGCCTGGGTATAGGCCTGCAGCATCCGGTTCGGGTCCGGGATCCGCGCCTCGGGCGTGGGGTCGAAGCCGTTGATGATGTCGCCCTTGTAGCTGGGCAATTCCATCCCGTTGATCATCTCGGTCGGGGCCGAGCGCGGCTTGGCGAACTGGCCGGCCATGCGGCCGACCTTGATCACCGGCACCTTGGCGGCATAGGTCAGCACCACCGCCATCTGCAGCATCACCCGGAAGGTGTCGCGGATGTTGTCGGCGCTGAACTCGGCGAAGCTTTCAGCGCAGTCGCCGCCCTGCAGCAGGAAGGCCTTGCCCTCGGCCGCCAGCGCAAGCTGCTTCTTCAGCCGCCGCGCCTCGCCGGCGAAGACCAGGGGGGGGAATTTGGCCAGCTGCGCCTCGACCGCGTTCAGCGCGCCCTGGTCGGGATAATCCGGCATCTGGACCCGCGGTTTCGCGCGCCATGCCGATTTCGTCCATCCCTTGGTCATTGTACCACTCCGGTCCCGTGCAATCGGCCTGCGGTATACGCCCCCGTTTCCGCCTTGGCAAATCGAGTTTGGGCGCAAACATGCCGTTTCGGCCCTTGCGGCGCGGCGCAAATTGGGGTTCGGTAGCCCGCAAACGACACGATCAGGTCGCGGACATGACGCTCACCCCCCGCAAAGCCACCCAGACCGCCAAGGCCCAGGGCCCTCGGCGCTTTGTGTTCCTGCTGCTGGACAAGTTCACCATGATCAACTTCGCCGGCGCGATCGAGCCCCTGCGCCTGGCGAACCATGTCGCGGGCGAGACGATCTATACCTGGGCCCTGGCCGGCGAGGGCAGCGAGAAGACCTGTTCCAACGGCGCGACCTTCCGGCTCGACCTCGGGCTCGAGGAGATGGAGCGCGAGGATACCGTGCTTGTCTGCGGCGGGATCGACATCCAGCGCACCACCACCAGGGCTGTGGTCAGCTGGCTGCGGCGCGAGGCGCGGCGCGGCATCACCATCGGCGGCCTTTGCACCGGGGCGCATGCCCTGGCCAAGGCGGGGCTTCTGGATGGCAAGAAGGCCACGATCCACTGGGAGAACCAGGACGGCTTCGCCGAGGAGTTCGAGGATGTGCGGCTGACCAAGTCGGTCTTCGTCATGGACGGCAACCGCTGGACCACGGCGGGCGGCATCTCCTCGATCGACCTGATGCTGAAGATCATCGCCGCCGACCATGGCGAGGATCTGGCCAATACCGTCGCCGACCAGCTGATCTATTCCACGATCCGCACCGACCAGGACACGCAGCGCCTGTCGATCCCGACGCGGATCGGCGTGCGGCACCCGAAGCTTTCCCAGGTCATCCAGATGATGGAGGGCAACATCGAGGATCCGATGTCGCCCGCCGATCTGGCCGAGGAGGTGGGAATGTCCACCCGCCAGCTGGAGCGCCTGTTCCGCCGCTATCTGAACCGCTCGCCGAAACGCTATTACATGGAGCTGCGCTTGCAGAAGGCGCGCAACCTGTTGATGCAGACCGACATGAGCGTGATCAACGTGGCCCTGGCCTGCGGCTTTGCCAGCCCGTCGCATTTCTCGAAATGCTATCGCAGCCACTACAATACCACGCCCTACCGCGAGCGCGGAACGCAAGGCATGCCGGGGGCGATGCCGGTGCGGCTGTCGATCTGACCGCCGGATTGCCGGGCGGACCGCCTGGTCCGGGCCAAAGTTCTTCGACGAGAATTGACCCCCGCCCCCGTCTGCAGCCCTATTCGGCCGGGGCCATGCGATAGGCCGCGCCGTTGTGGACCGACAGGAACCAGATCGATCCGTCCGGCGCCTCGACCACATCGCGTACCCGTCCCGTTTCCGGCGCCGCGATGCGTTCCTCGGCATAGCCGGTTGCCGCGGGCGTATCCGGGTCCAGCCGGCCAAGGAAATCGCTGTTGAGCGAGCCGAAGAAGATGTCCCCCCGCCATTCCGGCACCAGCGCACCGGAATAGACCATCAGGCCCGAGGGCGCGATGGAGGGGTCCCAATAGTGCAAAGGCTGCTCGGTGCCGGGCAGGCTGGTGCCGAGACCAAGCTTGTCGCCGTTGTAGTTGCGGCCATAGGCCACCACGGGCCAGCCGTAGTTCCCGCCCCGCCGGGGGGCGTTCAACTCGTCGCCGCCCTGCGCGCCGTGCTCGACGGTCAGAAGCCGCCCGGAGAGATCGAGCGCCGCGCCCTGCGGATTGCGGTGGCCCACGGAATAAAGACCGGGCAGCGCGTTCTCCCACAGGGTCGCCGGGCTTCCGTCGCGGTTCAGATGGATGATCTTGCCCTCGCCCCGCATCGGATCCTGCGCCTGCATGCCCAGGGGTCCGGTGCCCCGGTCGCCCACCGTCAGGAACACGGTCCCGTCCGCCGCCTCGACGATGCGCGAGCCGAAATGGCGGCCGCCGGAGGACCCCTCGGGTATCGCGAAAAGCCGGGTGAATCCTTCCAGCCGGCTGCCGTCCCGGGACAGGCGGCCCTTGCCGACCGCCGTGCCCGCGCCGCCGCCCTGCGCGACCGCGTAGCTGAGCCAGACCTCGCGCGTTTCGGCGAAGTCGTGCGGGATCATCACGTCCAGAAGCCCGCCCTGCCCCTCGGCCACCACCTCGGGCAGGCCCTCGACCAGGCGGGGCGCGTCCCCGGCGGCGGGGAAAAGGTCCAGCCTGCCCCCGCGCTCGGTCACGAGGAAGGCGCCGCCGGGCAGGAAGCCGATGGCCCAGGGTTCCTCCAGCCCTTCGGCGACGGGGGTGAGGGTCATGGGCCCGGCGCTGGTCTCGACCTGCGGGGCGGCCCAGGCGGGGGCCGCTCCGGCAAGGGCCATGAGGATGGCGAGTGTCTTCGACACGGGGCCTCCAATCGCAGGTTGTGGGACGATGATAGTGCCGGGCCGGGCAAAGGCCAGATCCCGCAATATCGTCGCGTCCCCGGACCCTTGCACGGGAAATCCCGCCGTCAAACTGCTTTTCTTTTGGATTTCCCCCCTCTAGGGTCATGCGCAGGATTGCGATCCAATTAGGGAGACAAGAATGAAGAAACTGCTTCTGGCGACGGTTGCGACCGCCGCCCTTACGGGTGCGGGCCTTGCCGAGGAGGTCAAGATCGGCGTCCTGACCGGCTTCACCGGCGGCATCGAATCGCTGGCCCCGACCATCGCGGCCGGATCGGAGCTGGCGCTGAAGGAGATTTCGGATTCCGGCAAGTTCATGGGCGGCTCGACGCTGGTTCCCGTGCGCGGCGACGACACCTGCGGCGACTCGGCCGCCGGCACCGCGGCCGCGGAACGCCTGGTGACCTCGGACCAGGTCAAGGGCATCGTCGGCGGCAGCTGCTCGGGCGTGACCGGGGCCGTGCTGCAGAACGTCGCGCGCCCGAACGGCGTCGTGATGATCTCGCCCTCGGCGACCTCGCCCGCGCTGACCACGGCCGAGGATGACGGCCTGTTCTTCCGCACCGCGCCCTCGGACGCCCGGGAAGGCGAAGTCATGGCCGACCTCCTGCTGGAGAAGGGCATGAAGTCGATCGCCCTGACCTATACCAACAACGACTACGGCAAGGGCCTGGCCGAATCCATCGCCAACGCCTTCACCGCCAAGGGCGGCACCGTCACGATCAACGCCGCGCATGAGGACGGCAAGGCCGACTATTCGGCCGAAGTCGCGGCGCTGGCCTCGGCCGGGGGCGACATGCTGGTCGTCGCGGGCTATCTGGACCAGGGCGGCAAGGGCATCATCCAGGCCGCGCTCGACACCGGCGCCTTCTCGACCTTCGGCCTGCCCGGCGGCATGATCGGCGACAGCCTGCCGCAGGCGATCGGCGCAGGCCTCGACGGCTCGTGGGGGCAGATCGCGGGTTCGGATTCGCAGGGCGCCGCGATGTTCGAGGAACTGATGAAGGCCAATGGCTTCGACGGCACCTCGGCCTATTCGCCGGAAGCCTATGACGCGGCGGCGCTGATCGCGCTGGCGATGGCGGCGGCGAACTCGACCGATCCGAAGGTCTACAAGGACAAGGTGATGGAGATCGCCAACGGTCCGGCCGACGGCTCGGGCGAGAAGATCTATCCCGGCGAGCTTGGCAAGGCGCTGGACCTGATCGCCGCCGGCACGCCGATCGACTTCGAGGGCGCCACCGCCGTCACCCTGATCGGACCGGGCGAGAGCGCGGGCCGCTACCGCGTGATCGAGGTCAAGGGCGGCAAGAACGAGACCGTGGGCTTCCGTTGATCCGGAATCCCGGTTGACAGACGTGCGCGGCCCGGGCATTTCCCCGGGCCGCTGCACATGAACCCGTCCACGAGAGGCGGGGCTTGGGGGAAATGGATGATCGTTGTCGAAGACCTTCACCGGCACTTCGGTGGATTTCGGGCTGTTGACGGCGCGTCGCTGACGATCCGCACCGGCACGATCACCGGGCTGATCGGTCCGAACGGCGCGGGCAAGAGCACGCTTTTCAACGTGATCGCGGGCCGCCTGCCGCCGACCTCGGGCCGGGTGCTGATGGATGGCGAGGACATCAGCGGCCTTGCGCCGCATGTGCTGTTCCACAAGGGCCTGTTGCGCACCTTCCAGATCGCGCATGAATTCGGCAGCATGACCGTGCGCGAGAACCTGATGATGGTTCCCGCCAACCAGGCCGGCGAGACGATCTGGAACAGCTGGTTCGCCCGCAGCCGCGTCGCCGCCGAGGAACGCCGCATCCGCGAGAAGGCCGACGAGGTGCTGGAGTTCCTGACGATCAGCCACCTGGCCGACCAGAAGGCCGCGAACATCTCGGGCGGGCAGAAGAAACTGCTGGAACTGGGCCGGACCATGATGGTCGACGCCAAGATCGTCTTTCTGGACGAGGTAGGCGCGGGCGTGAACCGCACGCTTCTGAACACGATCGGCGACGCCATCGTGCGGCTGAACCGCGAGCGCGGCTATACCTTCTGCGTGATCGAGCACGACATGGATTTCATCGCCCGCCTCTGCGATCCGGTCATCGTGATGGCCGAGGGCAAGGTGCTGGCGCAGGGCACCGTGGACGAGGTCAAGAACGACGAGCGGGTGATCGAGGCCTATCTCGGCACCGGGCTGAAGAACAAGGTGAAGGAGGAGGCATCCCATGGCTGAGCCCTTCCTGATCGGCGATGCGATGACCGGCGGCTATGGCGCGGTCGACATCCTGCACGGCTGCACCATCGCCGTCGAACGGGGCGAGATCGCGGTGATCGTCGGCCCGAACGGCGCCGGCAAGTCCACCGCGATGAAGGCGGTCTTCGGGATGCTGACCCTGCGCGGCGGCCAGGTCCGGCTGGACGGCGAGGACATCACCGCGCTTACGCCGCAGGCCCGCGTGGCCAAGGGCATGGCCTTCGTGCCGCAGACCCACAACATTTTCACCTCGATGACGGTGGAGGAGAACCTGGAGATGGGCGCCTTCCTGCGCCGCGACGACATCGGGGGCACGCTGGAACAGGTCTACCACCTGTTCCCGATCCTGAAGACCAAGCGGTATCAGCCGGCCGGAGAGCTTTCGGGCGGCCAGCGCCAGCAGGTCGCCGTCGGCCGGGCGCTGATGACCCAGCCCAAGGTCCTGATGCTGGACGAACCCACCGCCGGCGTCAGCCCCATCGTCATGGACGAGCTTTTCGACCGCATCATCGAGATCGCCCGCACCGGCATCTCGATCCTGATGGTCGAACAGAACGCCCGCCAGGCGCTGGAGATCGCCGACAAGGGCTATGTCCTGGTGCAGGGCCGCAACCGTTTCACCGATACCGGCAAGGCGCTGATGGCCGACCCGGATGTGCGCCGTTCCTTCCTTGGAGGTTGAGTTGAAACATCTGATCCTTGCCCTTGTCGCCCTGGCCCCGCTTCCCGCCCTGGCCGATTACCAATGCACCGCCGAACGCCAGTGCGGCGGCGGCGCCTGCGAGCCCTATACCGGCGGCCCCTTCCTGATCGCGCAAAGCGGCGAGACCTTCCGCGTCACCGCCGACGATCTGGTCATGGACGGCCATTTCTCGAACGCCGGCGACAGCGAGGAAATCTCGATCGTGCTGCCGCCGCAGAACGGCATGTCGGGCCTGATCAGCATCTTCCCGGACGGCGCCTTCCTGTTCACCGTCCATGCCAAGGGCGACATGGCGGTGGCGATCTCCGGCGAGGGCAGCTGCACCACGACCGGCGGCTGACACCCATTCCTGCTTGCGAAGTGACCCGATGGACATCCTGAACGCCCTCGTCGCCTTTCTGAACTTCGTCTTCATCCCGGGGCTTGCCTATGGGGCGCAACTGGCGCTGGGGGCGCTGGGGGTGACGCTGATCTACGGGATCCTGCGCTTTTCCAACTTCGCGCATGGCGACACCATGGCCTTCGGGACCATGGTGACGATCCTTCTGACCTGGGCCTTCCAGTCGGCCGGCATCGGGCTTGGCCCCTTGCCGACCGCGCTCCTCGCCCTGCCCTTCGGCATCGCCGCCACCGCGGCCTTCGTGCTGGCGACCGACCGCATGGTCTATCGCTTCTACCGGCGGCAGAAGGCCACGCCGACCCTGGTCGTCATCGTCTCGCTGGGGGTGATGTTCGTGATGAACGGCATCGTCCGCCTGGTCATCGGGGTCGAGGACCAGAATTTCGCCGATGGCGCGCGCTTCCTGATCAATCCGCAGGAGTTCAAGGTCGCCACCGGCCTGGCCGAGCCCCTGGCGATCAAGACCACGCAGGCGGTCACGGTGGTCACGGCGGTGGTGGTGGTGGCGCTCCTGTTCTGGTTCCTGCAGAAGACCCGCACCGGCAAGTCGATGCGCGCCTTCTCGGACAACGAGGATCTGGCGCTTTTGTCGGGGATCAACCCCGACCGGGTGGTCGCCGTGACCTGGATCATCGCCGCCGGCATCGCCACCATCGCGGGCGTGCTGTACGGCCTGGACAAGACCTTCAAGCCCTTCACCTATTTCCAGCTTCTGCTGCCGATCTTCGCCGCGGCCATCGTCGGCGGCCTTGGCAGCCCGCTGGGCGCGATCGCCGGCGGCTTCGTCATCGCCTTCTCCGAGGTGATGCTGACCAATGCCTGGAAGAAGATCGTCACCTATCTCGTCCCCGAAAGCATGGCGCCGGACGGGCTCGTGCAGCTGCTCTCGACCGACTACAAGTTCGCGGTCAGCTTCACGATCCTGATCATCGTGCTGCTGTTCATGCCGACCGGGCTTTTCAAGGGCAAATCGCTATGACCACGCGCAACCTGATGCTCTTCGGCGCGGTCGCGGCGCTGTATCTGCTGACCGGCCTTGGCGAGAGCTGGAACCTGTCGCTGTCGATCCTGAACTCGGCCCTTCTGGCCACGATCGCGGCGCTTGGCGTGAACATGCAATGGGGCTATGCGGGCCTGTTTTCGACCGGCGTCATGGGCTTTACCGCGCTTGGCGGGCTGGCGGTGGTGCTGGTCTCGGCCCGGCCGAACGTCGAGAACTGGCAGGCCGGGGGGGCGGGCATCCTCCTGGCGCTGGTCCTGGGCGCGGTTTCGGTCGTGGCGGCGGTCCTGGCCTGGAAGGGCCTGCCCAGGGGGCGGCTGCGCGCGCTGGTCGTGGCGGCGATCCTGATCGGCGGCTTCTTCCTGTTCCGCGCCGTCTTCGACCCCGCGGTGACGGCGACCGAGGCGGTGAACCCGCAATATGCCGGCAACCTGGGCGGTCTCGGCCTGCCCTCGCTGGTGGCCTGGCCGGTGGGGGGGCTTCTGGCCGCCTCCGCCGCCTGGGCGATCGGCAAGACCGCGCTTGGCCTGCGCTCGGACTACCTGGCCATCGCCACGCTTGGCATCGCCGAGATCATCGTCGCCTTCCTCAAGAACGAGGACTGGCTGGCGCGCGGCGTCAAGAACGTGACGCAACTGCCGCGCCCCTGGCCGGTGCCGCTGGAGGTGGACCTGCAGAAGGATCCGGGCTTCCTCGACTTCGTCGCCAGCTGGGGCTGGAACCCGGTCGCGACCTCGACCATCCTGATCAAGCTGCTTTACGCCGGGCTGTTCGTCGCGGTGCTGGCGGCGATCATCTGGGCCTTCGAACGCGCCCTCAATAGCCCCTGGGGCCGGATGATGCGGGCGATCCGCGACAACGAGGTCGCCGCCGCCGCCATGGGCAAGGACGTGACCCGCCGCCACCTGCAGGTCTTCATCCTGGGCTCGGCCGTGATCGGCTTTGCCGGGGCGATGGCCACCTCGATGGACGGCCAGCTGACGCCGGGCAGCTTCCAGCCGCTGCGCTTCACCTTCCTGATCTGGGTCATGGTGATCATCGGCGGCTCGGGCAACAACTGGGGCACGGTGCTGGGCGGCCTCCTGATCGGCTGGCTATACTTCGCGGTCGAATTCCTTGGCCCCGGCATGATGGCCGCGATCACCTCGGCCATGCCCGAGGGCTGGCTCAAGGCGCATCTCGTCGGCAGCGCCGAGCATATGCGGCTTCTGACCCTGGGGGTGATCCTGCTTCTGGTCCTGCGCTTCAGCCCGCGCGGATTGATCCCCGAGAAGTAACCGGATCCGGTTCCGACCGTCCTCGCTGCACCGCCCCTCCCGGGGTGGTGCAGTTTTCATTTGCCGCACACGGATTCATGCTCTGCCTGCGACATTCCCTGTCGTAAAATTGCATGCCACCGGCCCCTCTCCCCGCCAGATTGGCGCCAACCCCGAATACGGGGCAATCAGGGAGGCACCCATGAAAACCCATTCCCGCGTGGTGGTGATCGGCGGCGGCGTCGTCGGCTGTTCCGTCCTTTATCACCTGACCAAGCTGGGCTGGTCCGACGTGATGCTGATCGAACGCTCCGATCTCACCTCGGGCTCCACCTGGCACGCGGCGGGGGGCTTTCACACCCTGAACGGCGACACCAACATGGCCGCCCTCCAGGGCTATACCATCCGGCTCTACAAGGAACTGGAGGCGATCACCGGCATGTCCTGCGGGCTGCACCATGTCGGCGGCATCACACTGGCCGACAACCAGGCCCGTTTCGAGATGCTGAAGGCCGAACGCGCCAAGCACCGCTACATGGGCCTCGATACCGAGATTCTGGGGCCGGAGGAAATCCACAAGCTCACCGACGGGATGGTCAACCTCGAAGGCATCATCGGCGCGCTTTACGATCCGCTGGACGGTCACCTCGACCCCTCGGGAACCACCCACGCCTATGCCAAGGCCGCGCGGATGGGCGGGGCCGAGATCGTGCTGCACAACCGCGTGCTGGAGACCCGCCCCACCCGCGAGGGCTGGGAGGTCGTCACCGAACAGGGCACCGTCACCTGCGAGCATCTGGTCAACGCCGGCGGCCTCTGGGCGCGGGAGATCGGGGCAATGGCGGGGGTCTACCTGCCATTGTTGCCGATGGCGCACCAATACCTGGTGACCGACGACATTCCCGAGATCATGGAGATCCTGAAATCCGGGCGCGAATTCCCGCATGTGATGGACCCCGGCGGCGAATCCTACCTGCGCCAGGAAGGCCGGGGCCTCTGCATCGGCTTTTACGAGAAACCCTGCGAACCCTGGGCGGTCGACGGCACCCCCTGGAATTTCGGGCATGAGCTGCTGAACGAGCAGTTCGACAAGATCGAGGAGTCCGTCGCCTTCGCCTACCGCCGCTTCCCGGTGCTGGAACGCTCGGGCGTCAAGCGGGTGATCCACGGGCCCTTCACCTTCGCCCCCGACGGCAACCCGCTGATCGGCCCGGTGCAGGGCCTGCGCAACTACTGGTCGGCCTGCGCGGTGATGGCGGGCTTCAGCCAGGGCGGCGGCATGGGGCTGGCGCTGGCGCAATGGATGATCCACGGCGAGGTCGAGCGTGACCCGCGCGGCTTCGACGTCAGCCGCTTCGGCACCTGGACCTCGCCCGGCTATACCGTGCCGAAGGTGATCGAGAACTACCAGATGCGCTTCTCCGTCTCCTACCCGAACGAGGAACGCCCCGCCGCCCGCCCCTTCCGCACCACGCCGATGTATCAGGTCTTCGACCAGATGAACGCGGTCTGGGGCCAGCAATACGGGCTGGAAGTGGTGAACTACCACGCCCTTCCCGGCGAGCCGCGCCATGAGGAGCCCAGCTTCAAACGCTCGAACGCCTGGGAGGCGACGCGCCAGGAAGTCCTGGCGGTGCGCGAGGGCGTCGGCATCAACGAGGTGCAGAACTTCGGCAAGTATCGCGTCACCGGCCGCAATGCCCGCGCCTGGCTGGACCGGATCATGGCCGGGACGATCCCGCAGCCCGGCAGGTTGTCGCTGACCCCGATGCTGGCGCATTCCGGCAAGATCATCGGCGATTTCACCGTCTCCTGCCTGTCCGGGACCGAATTCCAGCTCACCGCCAGCTATGGCGCGCAGGGCTGGCACAGCCGCTGGTTCGAGCAGAACATGAGCGAGGGCGTGCAGGTCGAGAACATCTCCGACGCCCGCTCCGGTTTCCAGATCGCGGGGCCGAAGGCGCGGGAACTGCTGTCGCGCGTCACCCGCAGCGATGTCGGCCCCGAGGCCTTCCGCTTCATGGACGTCCGCCGCATGACCGTCGGCATGGCCAATTGCATCGTCCAGCGCGTCAGCTACACCGCCGACCTCGGCTATGAGATCTACACCGACCACATGTCGGTCCGCCATCTCTGGGACGTGCTGAATGCTGCGGGCAAGGACCTTGGCCTGCGCCCCTTCGGGATGCGGGCGATGATGTCGCTGCGCCTGGACAAGTGGTTCGGAAGCTGGGGCCGCGAGTTCTCGCCCGACTACACCCCGGCCGAAACCGGGCTTGACCGCTTCATCCGCTGGAACAAGGCGGCCGACTGGATCGGCAAGGCCCCCGCCTTGGCCGAGAAGGCCGCCGGTCCCGGGCGTCGCCTCGTCAGTTTCATCGTCGACGCCGCCGACGCCGATGTGGTGGCCTGGGAGCCGATCTGGCTGGACGGCGCCGTGGTCGGCTTCTGCACCTCGGGCGGGTTCAGCCACTGGACGGGCAAGTCGGTCGCCATGGGCTTCCTGCCTGCCGACCGGGTGCAGGACGGTCTCGTCTGCGAGATCGAGATCCTGGGTGAGCGCCGTCCCGCCCGGGTCCATCTCGCACCGCTCTGGGATGCGGATGGCGCTCGGATGCGGGGCTGAGCGGCCCGAAGCCGTGGTCCCGACCGTCCATATCCTGATCCCGGCGGCCGGGTCCTCCTCGCGGATGCGGGGGGCGGACAAGCTGTTGCAGACGGTCGGGCGCAAGCCGCTCTTGCGCCGGGTCGCCGAGACGGCGCTGGCCACCGGCGCGCCGGTCGCCGTCACCCTGCCACCCGAGGCCGATGCGCGCCGGGCGGCGCTGGCGGGCCTGCCGCTGCGTCTGGTCGAGGTGCGGGATGCCGCGCTGGGGATGTCACGCTCGCTGGTGCGCGGGATCGCGGCGCTGGACCCCGAGGCGGGGCCGGCGGATGGGGTGATGATCCTGCCCGCCGACATGCCGGGCTTTACCCCGGCGGCGCTTTCCGACCTCATCGCCCGCTTCCGCGCCGAGCCCGGCCTGATCCTGCGCGGCGGCGGCAGCGAGGGTCAGCCCGGCCACCCGGCGATCTTTCCGCGCGACTTCTGGTCCGCGCTCATGCAGGTCAGCGGCGACGAGGGCGGCCGCTCGGTCCTGCGCGCGCAGCCGGACCGGGTCAGGGTGATCCCCCTGCCCGGCCGGATGGCGCTTCTCGATCTCGACACGCCCGAGGACTGGGCCGACTTCCGCCGCAGCTAGAGTCCTAGCCGGCCAGCAGCACCCGCGCTTCATGCGCCTTCAGCGACAGTCGCGCGCCGGCAAAGCTGTCGCCATTCGCCGCGAGGTCCGGGAACAGCGCCAGAATCTCGTCACGCACCGCCGCGTCCAGCGTCGAAAGGGTGCGTTCCGCGGGCTGGAAGCTCTCGCTCCAGATCCCGTCCGACTGCACGATCTCATGCCGGTCGAACAGCAGGTGGATATAGCTCACCCCCTCGGCCGGAAGGGCGCGGTCGGCGCCGACAAGATGCAGGGCGGGCACCAGGACCTCGGCCTCGCCGAACAGCATTTCGGCCCTCGCCCCCTCGATCAGCAGCCGGTGCTGCGGCGAGACCAGCATGTCCCGCTGCGGTCCCAGTCCCAGCGCGCCCGCAGCGATCCGCACCGGGCGCAGCGCGGGATTGGCCAGCATCTCGACCAGCGAAACCTCGCGCCGGCCGACCCAGCGCAGCTCCTGCAATCCGTGGTCCCGCGTTTGCACCAGATCGCCCGGCTGCAGCGCCTCGACCGGCACCTCGCCCCGTCCGGTCAGGATCATCGTGCCCGGCGTGAAGCAGGTGACGATATTCTCGATCTCGGAGAAATCGATGGTGCCGATCACGGTCACGCCATCGGGGGCGAGGAAGGTGATCGTGCCCGCTTCCGGATTGCCGTCGGCATAGGCGATCTGGACGCTCTTCCAGCCGTTGGCCGCCACGAATTCGTGCAGGTTGATCTCGTCGAACTCGGTCCCGACCGGCGTCTCGCCGCCCTGGATCGTCTCGCCCATGGCAACATCGCCGTTGCGGATAATGAAGACGTCGTTGCCCTCGCCGCCGAATAGCGAATCCGCCCCCGCGCCGCCCTCGATCGTGTCGTTGCCGGTGCCGCCGTAGAGGCTGTCACCGCCGCCCCTGCCCTCCAGCCGGTCGTTGCCGCCGTTGCCGTAGAAGACGTTGGTATAGGCGTCGCCCGGCACCGTCGAGGAACCATCGAAGCCCAGAAGCACGTCGTCCTGCTCCGAGCCGAAGATCCCGTCCACACCGAGGAGCGTATCGCCCTCCGCGTCGCCGCCCAGGCCGGTGCCGGCCTGCAGATCGACGATGACCCCCTGGGCCGAGCCGGAATAGTCGGCATAATCCATGCCGCTCCCGCCCGAGAGCAGATCATTGCCGGCCCCGCCGGCCAGCGTGTCGTCGCCCGTGCCGCCGACCAGGGAGTCGCTGCCCGCTCCGCCGGACAGCCGGTCGTTTCCGCTACCGCCGTCCAGCGTGTCGTTGCCGGTGCCCCCGGCCAGGCTGTCGTTACCCGCATCGCCCAGCAGCCGGTCGTCATCGGCCCCGCCGTCCAGGGTGTCGTTGCCGCCCCCGCCCTCCAGCGTGTCGTTGCCGGTGCCCCCGGCCAGGCTGTCGTCGCCATCGTTGCCCAGGATCGAATCCGCCCCGGCACCGCCGTCGACAACATCGTTCTCCGCACCGGCGTCGATGCGGTCGTTGCCATCGCCGCCGTCGATCGTATCGGTTCCGGCACCGCCCTGGATCAGGTCATGGCCCGAGCCGCCAGAGATCGAATCCGCCCCGGTCCCGCCGTCGATCGTGTCGTTGCCGCCTCCGCCCAGGATCGTGTCGTCGCCCGAACCGCCCAGGATCGAATCGTTGTCGATGTTGGGCATGGCCTGGAACTGCACGTCCGAGACGTAGATCGTCTGCAGCGCGGTCTCGAGGTTGCCGTATTCGACAACCACGCGCGCGACCGGGCCCGCGATGTTGATCAGGACCGAACCGCCCGCCTCGTCCGGGTCCCGAAGGGAACTGCCGGTGGATACGGAAACGACATTGCCGTTGACGGTCAGCGTGTTCGAATTCTCGGTGAAGGTGACCGGAACCTCGTTGCCGTCGGCGTCGTAGGCGCGCACGGTCACGACGTCACGGAAACTATCCTGGTCAAGATCCGAAATGCGGAAGGCGACATTGCGCACCTCGCCGAGGTAACCCGAGCCCGGGACCGCGGCGAAATCCAGTTGCAACCCGGTGGTGGGCGAGGCGGAAGTCTGGCCGCCCGGACGGAACAGCTCGGCCGCGGAGTTGGGATTGAAGGTCTCGCCCGCGCCGGTGTCCACATAGATCGGGCCGTTGTAGAAATCGTTGCCCGAGGTGGAAGATTCCACCGTCACCGCCGCGCCCGGGATTCCGGCCGTATGGCTTACCGTGACCTGGATGCCGCCGGTATCCTGGGCATAGCCCTGCGCAATGGCCTGGTTGTCGCCGCCGGCCAGGTTCCAGTTGAAGTCAAGGTTGACCGGCGCCGAACCGGAGGACTGGCCGCTGTCGCCGCCGCCCACCAGAAGGTCATTGCCGCCGCCGCCGTCGATCGTGTCGTTCCCGACCCCGCCTTCGATCGTGTTGGCATTGCCGTCGCCGGTAAGGTTGTCGGCATGATCCGAGCCGCGGATGCCTTCGAACCCGCTCAGCGTATCGGTGCCGGTCTGGCTGCCGCTGGCCGAGTTGGTGCCCAGGTTCACCGTGACGCCCGCGGCCGCATTGTCGTAAGAGACGGTATCGTTGCCCGCGTCGCCGAACAGGCTGTCATTGCCCTGGCCGCCCTCGATCGTGTCGTTGCCAGCGCCGCCGCGGATCGTATCGTTCCCGGCCATGCCGCGCAGGTCGTTGTCGCCGCCGTCGCCGGTGATGGCATCGTTGGAGTTGCTGCCGATCACGCCTTCGACCTGCGAGATCAGGTCGTTGCCCTCACCACCGGACGCAGCGCCGGTCGCAAGGTTGACGGTCACAGCCGAACCGGCACCCACATAGCTGACGAAATCGAAATCGTCGCCGCCGACCAGCGTGTCATTGCCGGCGCCGCCATACAGCGTGTCGTTGCCCGCGCCCCCGACGATGCTGTCGGCCCCGCTGTCGCCGTAAAGCGCGTCCCGTCCGTCGCCGCCGTCGATCCGGTCGTTTCCGGCACCGCCAAAGACCGTGTCATCGCCGCCGCCCGCATGCACGGTGTCATGGCCGCCCAGCATGTCATACTTGTCGCCCGACGCGACAAGCGAGTCGTTGCGGGTGTCGTTGCCGCTGGTTCCGGTGATCGTCGACATCTGTTCTTTTCCCCTGCCTCAGTCCCGGCCATCCGTCAGCGGCCTTGCCGACACGCCCGCGCAACAGCGCAAGCGCATCGGTGGCAGCAGTGTTGCGCCACCTGCCCCGAATGCAAGCCCTGTTCCGGTTAATTTTTCGCTAAGATCTGCCGCACACACAACTCGATACCCGGACGTTACACACTGATGCTGCGGGCCTCCTGCGGGGTGGCCAGATGGCGTGCGGGCCCGAAGGCCGCGCGTCCCGCCTCGGTCTTGAGGTCGGGAAAGATCTCGTAAAGCTCAAGCCGCTGGGCATTGCCGATGCTCTTCAGCGACTGGTCGTCGGGATGGAAGCTCTCGGTCCAGATCCCGTCCGCCAGCACGACCTCGTGCCGGTCGCACATGAAGTGGATATAGGTCGTCCCGCTGGACTGGACCGTATGCACCCCGGCCGAGGTCAGGTGTTTCGCCGCCACCAGCACCTCGCGCTCGGCAAAGTGGAGCGGGGTGCGCGCATTGGTGACCAGGATCCGGTGGTTCGGCGAGACCATCATGTCCCGTTCCGGCAGGCCCCGGCCCAGCGATCCCTGCCGCAGGAAGACCGGCAAGAGATGCGGCGCGGCCTGGAAATCCTGGACCTGCATCTGCGTCTTGCCGACCCAGCGCACCACCTGCACGCCGTTGTCGCGGGTAATGACGCGGTCTCCCACCGCCAGATGCTGGACCGGGACTTCCCCGCGATGGGTGGCGATCAGTGACCCGGGCGTGAAACAGGGCGAGACACGAAGCGCGCCGGCCTCAGGGGCGGCGGGGGCCGGAACGGCGCTGGAATGCGAAGGGATACCCAGGGTCATGAACGGCTTCCGGACTGGTCAAAAGAGCGGCACATCGTCTCTTCCAGCATTTACCCCGCTTTACAGAGACTTGGAAAGCGGTTTGTCCCCGGCCTCGGCGAACCTCTGCCCGGGGTTTTCCCGCGCAGATTGAACCCGCCGCGCCCGGAGGTCCGCGCCTTTCCGGACCTCGCGCGGCACGACAGGGCGCGGAGGATGCAAATTGCTTCAAATTACTGAAAAGAAGCCATTTTCCCGGTGTGGTCATTCTTCCCCAACCGTTGATCCCGTGGAAACGGTCGGCCGAGACCGTCGCCGGATTGCGGCTGGCCTTTGCTGCCGCCAGGTTTCCCGCCTGGCGATGAAACCCTTGAAGGCGCCGGGATTGGACGCGGAACGGGAAAGGCCGGAAGGACTGCGGGATGGCTGGTGCCCGAGGCGAGACTCGAACTCGCATGCCTTGCGGCGACGGATTTTGAATCCGCTGCGTCTACCATTCCGCCACTCGGGCCACCGGCGACCCGTGTAAGGCCTGCCGCCGGTGCCGTCAATCGTCAGAGATCGTCGGTCTGGAAGGTGTCGCAATCGGCCAGCTGGCCGGACTGCATCCCGGTCATGAACCAGCGCGAGCGTTGTTCCGAGGTGCCGTGGGTGAAGGTATGCGGCATCGGGCGGCGGCCGGCGTTGCGTTGCAGCGTGTCGTCGCCGATCTGGCGGGCGGCGTTGACCGCCTCTTCCATGTCGCCACGCTCGACAACGCCCAGCATCTCCTGCGCGCCGCGCGCCCAGATGCCGGAAAGGCAGTCGGCCTGCAGCTCGATCCGGACCGAGATCGCGTTCGATTCCGCCTCGCCGACCTGCTGGCGGATCTCGTTAGCCTGGCCGAGGATGCCCAGCTCGTTCTGGACGTGGTGGCCGATCTCGTGGGCGACGACATAGGCGGCCGCGAAATCGCCGCCGGCGCCGAGCTGGCGGTGCATGGTGGTGAAGAAGGCGGTGTCGAGATAGACCTTGCGGTCGGCCGGGCAGTAGAACGGGCCGGTCGCCTCGGTGGCCCCGCCGCAGGCCGAGCGGGTGGCCTCCTTGAACAGGACCAGCGTGGCGGGCCGGTAGCTCTTGCCAAGCTGCTCCTGGAAGACGCCGGCCCAGATCTCCTCGGTATCGGCCAGGACGACCGAGACGAACTCGCCCTCGGCGCGGTCCGCCTCGGTCAGCTCGACCGGCGTTCCGGGGGCGGTGCCGATGCCGCCGTCGGGGCCGAGAAGCTGGCTGGGGTCCACCCCGAGGAAGAGGGCGACGAGGAAGACTACGATCGCCCCGGCCCCGCCGATCCCGCCGGCCCGGACCGTCCGGCCCCCGCGGCCGAGGCCGATGCCGCCCCCCCCGCCGGTGCGGCGGCGGTCCTCGATGTTGCTGCTGCCCCTGCGACCGCGCCATTCCATCCCGTCACCCCTTCTTTCCCGGACCGGCCGTCCACCGTGGACAGCTGGCCGACCACCATAGAAAGCAAAGACTTGGCCGTGGCCATTCACGCATTCTTAACCCCGCGGCCCAGCTTGCAGGGCCCCGCGGCACGATGCTACCCGCAGCCGGGCCGCGGCGGAAGCGGAATGAAAACCACGCGGCTGTGATTTCGGTTCCCCTTTCCCTTGTCCGCCCCCCCGCCTATGGTCGCGGCCGAACAGCCCCGACCGAGACCGGACCATGACCCTTTCCAATCGCCTTCCGATCCTTCTGGCCACCCTGGGCTCGGCGGGCCTTCTGGGCGGGGCCTTCGCCTTCCAGCATATCGGCGGGCTCGCGCCCTGCCAGCTGTGCCTGTGGCAACGCTGGCCGCATGCGGCGGCGATCCTGATCGGGGTTGTCGTCCTGGCGACGGGCTGGCGCGGGCTGGCCTGGGCGGGGGCGCTGGCGGCGCTGGCGACGGCGGGGATCGGGGTCTTCCATGTCGGGGTCGAGCAGTTGTGGTGGGAAGGCCTGGCCACCTGCACCGCGGGCTCGATCAGCGGCATTTCGACGGCCGACCTTCTGGACCCGACCAAGGACGTGGCGCAGGTGGTGCGCTGCGGCGACATCGCCTGGTCGATGCTGGGAGTTTCCATGGCCGGATGGAACGCGATCCTGTCGCTGGTGCTGGCGGGACTCTGGGTGACGGCGGCGCGCAAGGGGTAGGCGTTCGGACCGGGGGCGCTTCGCCCCCCGGACCCCCCGAGAGTATTTCTGAAAAGAGCAAGCCTGTCTGCAGGTTATCCGCGGCTGTTCAGCGCAGGATCGCAGGCGTCGGGCTGCCGCAGAGGCGCTGGTGCTCCTGGATCGCGAAACGGTCGGTCATCCCGGCGACGTAGTCGGCGACGGTGCGGGCAAGCTCGGTCTCGCTGGTGGCGGCCTGCACGTCCGCCTGCCATTCGGGCGGCAGGAGCGTGGGATCGCGCAGGAAGAGCGGGAAGAGGTCGTCGACCATCCGCGTCACCTCGGCCCGCACCTCCATGACGCTGGGCGCGCGGTACATGCGGTGGAAGAGGAAGCCGCGCACCGCCTTCAGATCCTGGTAGAGCGGTTTCGAGAAGCGGATGATCGTGGTGCCCATGTGGCGGATCTCCTCGACCGATTTCGGCTGTGCGGCGGCAAGGCGGTTCTGGGCGACGGCGATCACATCCTCGACCATGCGGCCGAAGACCCGGCGCAGCGCCTCGTGCCGGCGGCGCATCCTTTCCAGGCCGGGATAGAGGCGGTCCACCTCCTCGAAGGCGGGGCCGGTGACGGGAAGCTCCATCAGGTCGTCCTCGGTGAAGAGGCCGGAGCGAAGCCCGTCGTGCAGGTCGTGGTGGGAATAGGCCACGTCATCGGCGATGGCGGCGACCTGCGCCTCGGCCGAGGCATGGGTGTCGAGTTCGAGGTCCCATTGCGCGTTGACCTCGGCCAGCGCGTAGGGAAGCGGCCCCTCGTGCGTCGCATCGGCGTCCGGGCCGGTGACCGGGGCCCCGTCCGGCGAGGCCCGGACGACCGGACCATTGTGTTTCGCAATGCCCTCAAGGGTTTCCCAGGACAAGTTCAACCCGTCGAAATCGGCGTAATGGCGTTCCAGTTTCGTGACGATCCGCAGCGCCTGGGCATTGTGGTCGAAGCCGCCATAGGGGGCCATCAGCCGCTCCATCGCGTCCTCGCCGGTATGGCCGAAGGGGGTGTGGCCAAGGTCATGCGCCAGCGCCACCGCCTCGGCGAGGTCGGTGTTGAGGCCCAGCACCCCGGCGATGGTGCGGGCGACCTGGGCCACCTCGATCGTATGGGTCAGGCGGGTGCGGTAATAGTCGCCCTCGTGTTCCACGAAGACCTGGGTCTTGTGCTTCAGCCGGCGGAAGGCGCTGGAATGGATGATCCGGTCGCGGTCGCGCTGGAAGGGCGAGCGGAAGGAGGAGAGGCCCTCGGGCCAGAGCCTGCCGCGGCTGGCATCGGGTTGGCAGGCATAGGGGGCAAGCATGGCAAAACCTTGTTCGGGCCGGTCGCGTCCCATATATTCGCGGCAGGGCCAGAAGGATACGGGAACAGCCATGGAACTGACGCTGCCGCCACGGGTCACCGACCGGGCCTTTGCCCGGCTGGCCGAGATCGCCGAAGCCACGGGCGAGGCGCGCCCCCTGCGCGTCGCGGTGGATGGCGGCGGCTGCTCGGGCTTTCAGTATTCGATCACGCTGGACGATCCGGCGGCTGACGACCTGGTGCTGGAGAAGGACGGCCAGCGCGTGCTGGTCGATCAGGTCAGCCTGCCCTTCCTGGCCAATGCGGTGATCGACTTCACCGACGAGCTGATCGGCGCGCGCTTCGTGGTCGAGAACCCGAACGCGAAATCCGGCTGCGGCTGCGGCACCAGCTTCTCGATGTGACCGGCCGGGAACCGAAGCTTCGATCCGTGGCTTGATCCGGCGGGTCCGGCGGGCCTAGAAGGAACGGGCGGAGGGCCCCAGCCGATGAAACTTGCGACCTTCAACATCAACGGGATCAAGGCGCGGGGCGAGGCCCTGGCGGCCTGGCTGGCCGAGGCCGCGCCGGATGTGGTCTGCCTGCAGGAGATCAAGTCGGTGGACGAGGCCTTTCCCCGCGAGGGGCTGGAGGCGATCGGCTACCGGGTCGAGACGCATGGCCAGAAGGGCTTCAACGGGGTGGCGATCCTGTCGAAACTGCCGCTGCGCGATCTGCGGCGCGGCCTGCCGGGGGATGACGGCGACGAGCAGGCGCGCTGGATCGAGGCGGTGGTCGAGGGGCCGCGGCCCCTGCGGATCTGCGGGCTGTACCTGCCGAACGGCAATCCGGCGCCGGGGCCGAAGTTCGACTACAAGCTGGCCTGGATGGCGCGGATGGAGGCGCGGGTGCGCGAGCTGCTGGCCAGCGAGGAGCCCTTCGTCTGCCTTGGCGACTATAACGTGATTCCCCAGGCCGAGGATGCGAAGAAGCCCGAGGCCTGGGTCACGGATGCGCTGTTCCTGCCGGAAAGCCGGGCGGCCTTTCACCGGCTGGTGAACCTTGGCCTGACCGATGCGGTCCGGGCACGGATGCCGGGGCCGGGGATCTATACCTTCTGGGACTACCAGGCCGTCGCCTGGGAGCGCAACAACGGCATCCGTATCGACCATGTGCTGCTCTCGCCGCAGGCCGCCGACCGGCTGCAGGAGGTGGGGATCGACAAGGCGGTGCGGGGCAAGGAGAAGCCCTCGGACCATGTGCCGGTCTGGGTGCGGCTGGCGGATTAGCCCAGCCAGCGCGCCTCGTTCGCCTCGATCGCGGCGATGCGCTCCTCGACCCCGGGGTGGCTGAGAAGCCAGGCCGGGATGCCCTCGGCCCGGCTGCGGGTCAGCGCGTCGAGCTTGCGGAACAGCGATTTCTGCGGGCCGGTGCCGATCCCGGCCTTGATCAGCAGGGCCGAGGCATAGGCGTCGGCCTCGAACTCGTCCCGGCGCGAGAGCCGGGCCATCAGCGCGGTCGAGATCAGGTTGGCGAGCCAGATGCCGACGACCGGCAGGACGCGGTTCAGCAGCGCCGAGAGCATGACGAAGACCGCGTTCTGGCCGGTGAAGTCGATCATCCGGCGGCGCATGTGGCCCTGGGCGACATGGCCCAGTTCATGCGCGATCACGCTGGCCAGTTCCTCGGCCGAAACCTCGCCGCGCGCCTTGCGGTTCAGGAAGCCGCGGGTCAGGAAGATGCGGCCGTCGGGGGCGGCGAGACCGTTGATCGGCTCGACCTCGAAGACATGGACGCGGATCTCGGGCAGTTCCATCGCCGCGGCCATCCGGTCGGCCAGGCGGGTGATCGCGGGATCGGTTAGGGGCCGCGAGTTCTCGTCCAGGACCCGGCGGGTGCGCCAGACCGAGAAGCGAAGCATCGCCCAGGCGTAAAGCACGGCCAGCAGGAGGGGGAGGAGAAGCTTCGACATGCCCCGGATATATGGGGAGCGGCGGGGCCGGGCAATCCGCGGATCAGCGCAACCCGCGGATGCCGCGGGAGAGGCCGTCCAGCGTCATCGGCACCATGCGATCCTCGAAGATCCGGCGGACCAGCGCGGTGGAGCGGGTGTGGCGCCAGTCGCCCTCGGCCACCGGGTTGACCCAGAGGTGATGCGGCCATTGCGCGCGCAGGCGTTGCAGCCAGACCTCGCCCGCCTCGCGGTTCCAGTGCTCGTTCGCGCCGCCGGGATGGGTGATCTCGTAGGGCGACATGGCGGCATCGCCGACCAGGATCAGCCGCCAGTCCGGCCCGTAGGTGCGGATCACGTCCCAGGTCGGCGTCTGGTGGTCCCAGCGCCGCCGGTTGTCGCGCCAAAGCCCCTCATAGACGCAGTTGTGGAAATAGAAGACCTCAAGGTGCCGGAACTCGGCCTTGGCGGCGGTGAACAGCTCCTCCATCACCCGCACATGCGGGTCCATCGAGCCGCCGATGTCCAGCATGAGCAGCACCTTCACCGCGTTGCGCCGCTCTGGCCGCGTCTGCACGTCCAGCCAGCCCTGCGCCGCCGTCGCCCGGATCGTGCCGTCGAGGTCCAGCTCCTGAACCGCCCCCTCGCGCGCCCAGCGGCGCAACCGGCGCAGCGCCAGCTTCATCGTCCGCGTGCCGATCTCGGCCTCGCCGTCGAGGTTGCGGAACTCGCGCCGGTCCCAGACCTTGACCGCGCGGCGGTGACGGCTTTCCGCCTGCCCGATGCGGATGCCTTCCGGGTTGTAGCCATAGGCGCCGAAGGGAGAGGTTCCGGCGGTGCCGATCCATTTCGAGCCGCCCTGATGCCGGCCCTTCTGTTCCGCCAGCCGCTCGCGCAGCGTCTCCATCAGCTTGTCGAAGCCGCCGAGCGCCTGGATCGCCGCGCGCTCCTCGGCCGAGAGGTGGCGTTCGGCCAGCTTTTCCACCCAGTCGCGCGGCAGGTCCAGCGCGTCCAGGATCCGGTCCTCGGTGATCGCCTCCAGCCCATGGAAGGCGCGGGCGAAGGCGCGGTCGAAACGATCGATATGGCGTTCGTCCTTGACCAGCGTCAGCCGGGCAAGGTGGTAGAAGCCTTCGGCGTCGTAGATCACCAGCCCTGCGGCCATGGCTTCCAGAAAGGCCAGGAACTCGCGCAGCGAGACCGGCACGCCTTCCTCGCGCAGGGTCTGGAAGAACGGCAGGAACATGCGTCAGCCCCCGGTTTCTGCAAGGAAACCGGATCGGGCCCCTTGCAGGCTCTGATGCGGAACTGTCGGCAATTCCGCCCGCGCCATGATCAGTTCAGGAGCATGCGGTCGAGGATCAGCGTCAGGAACAGGCCGATCACCCCGAAGAGCATGGCATGGACGGCGGCCCATTGCGCCATGTCGGCGCCCTTGCCGCCCCGGCGACGCGCGGTCCAGCCGCCATAGACGATGCCCAGAAGCACCCCAGCGATGACGATCATTCTGCCCCTTTCATGGGGCCGCCTGCCCCCTCAGCCGCCTGAAGCGCGCCCGGCCACGGCGGCGATGTCGCGCATCCGGACCTTGACCACGCTGTCAGGGCCGAAGCCATAGCGCGCCCATGGCTGACTGTCGAGCCGCAGCGCCGCCGCCGCCGCGGGGTTGCCCAGGGCCTCCAGCGCCTCGGCCTTGACCAGCATCAGCGTCGCCAGCAGCGCCGCATTGCCGCTTTGGCGGACCACGGGCATGGCGCGGTCGGCCAGCCGCACGGCCTCCTCGGGCAGGCCGCCGGCCAGCGCCATGGCGGCAAGCTGCATGTCGACATGGGCAAGCTGCACCTCGCCCCCCGGCAGGCGCGACCAGATCGCGCCGGCGCGGTCGAAGGCCTGCAGCGCGCGCAAGGGATCGCTGCCGGCGGTCAGGCGGCCCACCGCGAAATGGCTGAAGGCGGCGCGGCTGTCCTGCCAGCCGGCGGCGGTCGCGATGGCAAGCGCCCGCTCGGCCGCGCCCTGGCGCGCGCCGGCCGGGCCGTTGCGCCCCAGCGCCGCCTCGATCGCCCGGACCCATTCCAGCGGGGTGTCGCTTCCGGTCCGGCCCGGCGCGACGCCCAGCCGCGCCGCGACCTCCTGCCGGGTCATGCCGGTGGCAAGCGCGGGGGAATAGGTCAGGCGCAGGATTTCCATGTCGAAATCGGTCAGGGTCGAGTGGAAATTGTCGTCGTTGAAGACGCTGTCCGACAGCCGGTACAGGTCGTTCAGCGGCCCCAGCGCCTGGGCCAGTTCCTCATGCAGGCAATCGCGCATCTCCTGCGGGCTGGTGTCCAGCGGGATGAAGACCGCCGCCCGTTCGCGCCGGGTGATCCGGGCCCAGTCCACCGCCGCCGTTCCCCGCGCGCGGCGGTATTCGGCCAGCGAGCCCACGTTCGGCACCACGAAACAGGCCGCCTGCGGCGCCAGCGGGCGCAGGGCCGCGCGGCGGGCGAATTCCACGGTGATCCGGGCCGGGCCCTCGGTGAGCGCGATGTCGATCCCCGCCTCGTCCCGCAGACGCGCGACGAGTTGCTCAAGATCGCGGCGGGCGGTGGGCGGAACCTCTCCGGCGGTGGCCAGGGTGATCGGCCCCTCGAAGCGGGTGAAGCGGGCCAGCTCCTGCCCGCTTTCCAGCGCGAAGCTGAGGTCGATGAAATCCCGGCCGGGCGAGTGGCCGGCCTGCCCCCCGGTCCAGCCCGCGCGCGGCGACAGCGCGCCGAAGCCGACGCCGGTCAGCGGCACGTCCTTCGACACCTGCGCCGGCGGCGTGCAGCCGGCCAGCGCGGCAAGGGTGAGGGCAGCAAGGGCAAGGCGCATCGGCAGGACCCGGAACAGTGCCCCGGAAGCCGGGGCGCAAGGCCCAGTGTCGGGGCCAGCCGCCCCGCGAGTCAATTCCGGAAAAACCGCGCATTTTCCGGGCACTACTCCTCGCGGTTGAAGTGGGTTTGCCCGCCAGATCTATTGGGTGCCGTCACGGCAGCGTCGCCGTCACGTCCCTGCCGCGCGCGGCCGAGGAGGTCCCGGATGATTCGCGCGCCTGAAATCGCCCCGAAACGGCCCCCCGGCGAGGAGTGCACGAAGTGCTCGACGAGCGGTCCGGCGCTACCGTTGTCCCCGGGCGATGAAGGCCAGCCGCTCGAACAGCTGGACGTCCTGTTCGTTCTTCAGAAGCGCGCCATGCAGCCGCGGCAGCGCGCCGTGCGGATCGCGACGCAGGTCCTCGGGGCCCAGATCCTCGGCCAGGAGGAGGCGCAGCCAGTCCAGCACCTCGGAGGTCGAGGGCTTCTTCTTCAGACCGGGCACCTCGCGGATCTCGAAGAACCGGGTCAGCGCGGCGGTCAGGAGCTGGTCCTTGATGTCGGGGAAATGCACCCGGACGATGGCGGCCAGCGTCTCGGGATCGGGGAAGCGGATGTAGTGGAAGAAGCAGCGGCGCAGGAAGGCGTCGGGCAGTTCCTTCTCGTTGTTCGAGGTGATGATGACCACCGGCCGAGCCTTGGCGCGGATGGTCTCGCCGGTCTCGTAGACATGGAACTCCATCCGGTCGAGTTCCTGCAGGAGGTCGTTCGGAAACTCGATGTCGGCCTTGTCGATCTCGTCGATCAGCAGGACGACGCGGCCCTCGGCCTGGAACGCCTGCCAGAGCTTGCCCTTGCGGATGTAGTTGGCGACCTCGTGGACACGCTCGTCGCCCAGCTGGCTGTCGCGCAGGCGGCTGACGGCATCGTATTCGTAAAGCCCCTGCTGCGCCTTGGTGGTCGATTTCACATGCCATTCGATCAGCGGCAGGCCAAGGCTCGCGGCCACCTGGCGGGCCAGCTCGGTCTTGCCGGTCCCCGGCTCTCCCTTGACCAGGAGCGGACGTTGCAGGGTCACGGCCGCATTGACCGCCAGCGCCAGATCCCCGGACGCGACGTAGCTTTCGGTCGTGGAGAATTTCATGGCGATTACAACGTCCTGATCCCGCAAATTTCACAAACCCTACCTTTGGGCACAAAAACTCGCAACCGCTAGTGACAATCGGATGGGCTTGGGATAGAGCCGCGCCATCAGGAGCGCGTCGATGACAGAAGCCCACCTGTCGGAGCGATCCGGCGCCAAGGAGACAGTTTCGATGAAGGCCGAGGTTTTCCTGCCCGACGACTACCGTCCCGCCGAGGACGAGCCCTTCATGAACGAGCGCCAGCTGGAATATTTCCGCCGCAAGCTTCTGACCTGGAAGCAGGAACTGCTGGACCAGTCGGCCGAGACCATCGACAGCCTGCAGGACAGCGCCCGCAACGTGCCCGACATCGCCGACCGCGCCTCCGAGGAGACCGACCGCGCGCTGGAACTGCGGACCCGCGACCGGCAGCGCAAGCTGGTGGCCAAGATCGACGCGGCGCTGCGCCGGATCGAGAACGGCGAGTTCGGCTATTGCGAGGTCTCGGGCGAGCCGATCAGCCTGAAGCGGCTGGACGCGCGGCCCATCGCCACGATGACGCTGGAAGCCCAGGAAAAGCACGAGCGGCGCGAGAAGGTGCACCGCGACGACTGACGCCTGCCCGGCGACTGCTTTTGCGTTCGACGCCGGGCCGATGGTCCGGCGTTTTCACTTCTCGGGGGTCCGAATGAGCCTGATCGGTCAAACCGTCATCGTCGCCGGCGCGGGCATCGCCGGTCTTGCCGCGGCACGGGCGCTGGCGCTGCGCGGGGCGCATGTCACGGTGCTGGAACAGGCGGATGCGGTCCGCGAGGTGGGGGCGGGGCTGCAGGTCTCGCCGAACGGGGCGGCGGTGCTGCGGGCGCTGGACCTGCAGGCCGGGCTTGACGCCGCCTCGATGCGGGCCGAGGCGGTGCAACTGGTCGACGGCCCCACGGGCGAGCCGGTGGCGCGGCTGGACCTTGGCCGGTTGCGCCCCGACCAGGGCTATCATTTCCTGCACCGGGCCGATCTGATCGACCTGCTGCTGAAGGCCGCCACCGCGGCCGGGGTGAAGCTGCGGCTTCTGGCGCGCGTGGCCTCGGTCGATCTGTCCGGCCCCCGCCCGGCGGTGCTGCTGGACTCCGGCGAGCGGCTGGACTGCGGGCTTCTGGTCGGGGCGGATGGCCTGCATTCGCGGGTCCGCCTGGCCCTGAACGGGCCCGAGGAGCCGTTCTTCACCCGCCAGGTCGCCTGGCGCGCGGTGATCCCGGCCGAAGCCGGCGCCGCCCCGGTGGCCGAGGTCCACATGGGCCCCGGCCGGCACCTGGTCAGCTATCCCCTGCGCGGCGGCACCCTGCGCAACCTCGTCGCGGTCGAGGAGCGCGACCGCTGGGCCGAGGAAAGCTGGACGCTGCGCGACGATCCGATCGACCTGCGGCTGGCCTTCCAGGGCTTCTCGCCCCGGGTGCGCGGCTGGCTGGACCGGGTGGAGGATCCCTGGCTCTGGGGCCTGTTCCGGCATGAGGTGGCGGGAACCTGGGTCAGCCCGGCGGGGGTGGCGATCCTGGGCGACGCCGCGCATCCGACCCTGCCCTTCCTTGCACAGGGGGCGAGCATGGGGCTGGAGGACGCCTGGGTTCTGGCGGATTGCCTCGGCCGCGCGGCGGCGATCCCCTCGGGGCTGGCGGCCTATCAGGCCCGGCGCAAGCCGCGCGCGACCCGGATCGTCGCCGCCGCCAATGCCAATGCCCGCGCCTATCACCTCGCGGGCCTGCCCCGCCTGATCGGCCACGCCGGCCTGCGCCTTCTCTCCCGCCTGTCGCCCGGCACGATGATCAGCCGCTTCGACTGGCTTTACGGCCACGACGTGACCCGCTGACCCCGCGCAGGCTGCGCTACGGCGCACCTTCCAGCGCCATGGTCACCGCGCAGGCTGCGCTACGGCGCACCTTCCCGGCCTTCGCCCTTCGCAGGCCGCGCTACGCAGCCTCCAGCGCCTTCGCCAGCCGATACAGCCGCGCCCGCTTCAACAGCGCCTTCAACGCGACCGGCTGGCCCGAGATCGCCTCGGCCCTGGCCCGCACCGCCTCGACCACCCGCGCCATCGCCTCGGGATGGCGTGACTGCAACTCCCAGAGGAACCCGTCCGGGTCGCGCCGCCTGAGGCCCTCGGCCGCCAGGACATGGCCGGGGAAATCCTGGGCGTTGAAGGTGACGATGGCATCCGCCCCGCTGGCGATGGCGGTGGCAAGGACATGACGGTCGTTCGGGTCGGGCAGCAGCAGCCGCGCCTCGATGTCGGCGCGTTCCGCCACCAGCCCGCGCGGGAAGGCGGCGCGCAGGCCCGCCGCCTCGGCCGCCGCGATCGCCGGGGCCTCGGCGCCAAGCTTGGCGGTGGCCAGCACCCATTCCCGCAGGATGCGGTCCGAGAAGACCGGCCGGTAAAGCCCTTCCTGCGCGGCCCCCTGCAGGATCTCGCGCAGGACGGTCGGATAAAGGACGCAGGCATCCAGCACCGCCCGCTGCGGGTTCAGCGCAGGCGCAGGCGCAGGGTGGGGACTGTCGCCCACCCTATCCGTCCAGCCGGAAGGCCAGGGCCTTGAGATAGGAGGATTCCGCCAGTTGCGGCAGCACCGGATGGTCCGGCCCGGCAAAGCCGGTATGGATGATCTGCCCCCGCCGCCCGCCGCGCCCGATCCCCCGCGCGCTGGCATTGCGGAAGGCCTGCAGGTCGGCCGCATGGCTGCACGAACACAGCACCAGATAGCCCCCCGGCGCCACCAGCGGCGCCGCCAGCCGGGCGATCCGCTCATAGGCGCGCAACCCGGCCTCCAGCGCCGGCTTCGCGGGCGCAAAGGCCGGCGGGTCGCAGATCACCAGGTCGAACCGCGCACCCTCGGCCCCCAGGGCCTCCAGCACCTCGAAGGCATCGCCCTGCCTTGTGGCGAAGCGATCCCCCATGCCCGAGGCCCCTGCCCCGGCCTTCGCCAGGTCCAGCGCCGCGGCCGAGGCATCGACGGCCAGCGCGCCCTCCGCACCCCCGGCCAGTGCAGCCAGCGCAAAGCCCCCGACGTGGGAGAACACGTCCAGCACCCGCCCGCCCCGCGCCAGCCGCGCCGCGAAGGATTGGTTCGGCCGCTGGTCGAAGAAGAGCCCGGTCTTCTGCCCGCCCATCACATCGGCCATGTAGGTGGCACCGTTCATCGCCACCGCCACCGGCCCCTCGGGCGCGGGCCCATGCACCACTGCCATCTCCTCGGCCAGGCCCTCCAGCCCGCGCGCCCGGCCCTGGCCGTTCTTGACCACGGTGGCGACGCCCGTCACCGCCACCAGCGCCGCCACCAGCGCGGGCAGATGCGCCTCGGCCCAGGCGGCGTTCGGCTGCACCACGGCGACCGCGCCGAAACGGTCGATCACCACGCCCGGCAGCCCGTCGGCCTCGGCATGGACCAGCCGGTAGAAGGGCGCGTCGAACAGCCGCTCGCGCAGCGCCAGCGCCCGGGCCAGCCGCGCGCGGAACCAGTCCTCGTCCACCACGGCCTCGGGGTCGCGGTCCAGCATCCGGGCGATGATTTTCGACTTCGGGTTGACCGTCACCAGCCCCAGGGGCCGGCGCTCGCCATCCTCCAGCACCGCCAGCGTGCCGGGCGCCAACCCCTGCGTGCGCCGGTCGGTCACCAGTTCATCGGCATAGACCCAGGGAAAGCCATGGCGGATCGCCCGCGCCTCGGCCTTGGGCTTGAGGCGGACGGTGGGAATGCGGCGGGAGTCGGTGTTGTCATCCATGCCCCGCCATAGCCGATCCGCCCCGGATGCGGAAGCCATGCCGCTGGCAAAGCCGGCCGCGCGCGCTATCCTTTGCCCGGCCCTTCCCACCCATCTTGTTAGCGCTAACAAATGATGCTACAGCAGCACCAGCCGCCCGGAGGACCAAATGACCCTGCATCCCGTGATCGCCCGCGTCACCGACCGCATCCGCGCCCGCTCCGAGGCGACGCGGGGGCTGTATCTGGAGCGCATGGGAAAGGCGGTATCCGACGGCCCGGTCCGGGCGCATCTGAGCTGCGGCAACCAGGCCCATGCCTATGCGGCGATGGGCGCGGCCAAACCGGCGCTGGCGGCGGCAAAGGCGCCGAACCTCGGCATCGTCACCGCCTATAACGACATGCTCTCGGCGCACCAGCCCTATGAGGCCTATCCCGCCCTGATCCGCGGCGCGGCGGCGAAGGCGGGGGCGACGGTGCAGGTCGCGGGCGGGGTTCCGGCGATGTGCGACGGGGTCACGCAAGGCCAGCCGGGGATGGAACTGTCGCTCTTTTCCCGCGACGTGATCGCGCTGGCGGCGGGGGTGGCGCTTTCGCACAACTGCTTCGACGCGGCGCTCTATCTGGGGGTCTGCGACAAGATCGTGCCCGGCCTGGTCATGGCGGCGGCGGCCTTCGGGCATGTGCCCGCGGTCTTCGTCCCGGCGGGCCCGATGACCAGCGGCATCCCGAACGACGAGAAATCCCGCGTCCGCAACGCCTTTGCCGAAGGCCGCGCCAGCCGCGAGGAGCTGATGGCGGCCGAGATGGCCAGCTACCACGGCCCCGGCACCTGCACCTTCTACGGCACCGCCAACACCAACCAGATGCTGATGGAAGTCATGGGCCTGCACCTGCCCGGCGCCAGCTTCGTGAACCCCGGCACGCCGCTGCGCGAGGCGCTGACGGTGGCGGCGGTGGAACGCGCCGCGGCGATCACGGCGCTCGGCAACGACTTCCGGCCGGCGGGCGAGATCCTGGACGAACGCGCCTATGTGAATGGTATCGTCGGGCTGATGGCGACGGGGGGCTCGACCAATCTGGTCCTGCACCTGCCCGCCATGGCGCGGGCCTCGGGCGTGCTCCTCGACCTGCAGGATTTCGCCGATCTCTCCGAAGCCGTGCCTCTCATGGCCAAGGTCTATCCGAACGGCCTTGCGGACGTGAACCATTTCCATGCCGCCGGGGGCCTGCAATTCCTCATCGGCCAGCTGCTCGACGCGGGCCTCCTGCACCCGGACGCAAGGACCGTGGCCGGCGACGAGCTTGCCGCCTATCGCCGGGAACCCGTCCTGACCGGCGGCCGCCTGGCCTGGCGCGATGGCCCCGGCGCCAGCCTGAACGACCGGATCCTGCGCCCCGCCGCCACTCCCTTCGCCGCCTCGGGCGGGCTGAAGCTTCTCGCCGGCAACCTCGGGCGCGGGGTGATCAAGGTCTCGGCCGTCGCGCCCGAACGCCATGTGATCGAGGCCCCGGCCCGCGTCTTCCACAGCCAGAACGCGGTGAAGGCGGCGTTCCGGGCGGGCGAGTTCACCGCCGATACCGTGGTCGTCCTCCGCTTCCAGGGCCCGCAGGCGAACGGGATGCCCGAGCTTCACTCGCTGACGCCCACGCTCTCGGTCCTGCAGGACCGCGGGCTGAAGGTGGCGCTGGTGACCGATGGCCGGATGTCCGGCGCCTCGGGCAAGGTGCCCGCCGCGATCCATGTCTCGCCCGAGGCCGCCGCCGGCGGTCCCCTCGCGCGGCTGCGCGACGGCGACCTGATCCGGCTCGACGCCGTGGCGGGCACGCTGTCCGTGCTGGCCGAGGGCTTCGAGGCCCGCGCGCCCGCCACCGCCGACCTCTCCGCCAACGAACACGGGATCGGCCGCGACCTCTTCGCCGCCTTCCGCCGCCACGCCGGCCCCGCCGATACCGGGGCCGCGCTGGTCATCTGACCCGCGCGCCCCAACCGTCGCGGCCTCCGGCGGGAGTATTTCCGAAAAGAGCAAATCCCCTGCCGCTTGCTCTTTTTCCAAATACTCCCGCCGGAGGCTCCCGCCCATCCCCCTTCCCGACGCCGGAACAGACAGGAACCAGACCATGACCCCCGCCCAGCAATCCCTGGAAGCCGCCCGGATCTGCCGCCTCGCGCCGGTGATCCCGGTCCTGGTGATCGACGATCTCGCCCATGCCAGGCCCCTGGCCGAGGCGCTGGTCGCGGGCGGCCTGCCGGCGCTGGAGGTGACGCTGCGCACGCCCGTGGCGCTGGACGCGATCCGGGCGATGGCCGGGGTGCCGGGGGGTGTCGTCGGGGCGGGCACGCTTCTCACCCCGGCGGACGTGAAGGCGGCCAAGGCGGCGGGCGCCACCTTCGGCGTCTCTCCCGGCGCGACCGATAGACTGATCGCGGCTTGCGAGGACGAGGGCCTGCCGCTCCTCCCCGGCGCCGCGACCGCCTCCGAGATCATGGCGCTTCTGGAACGGGGCTATACGGTGCAGAAGTTCTTCCCGGCCGAACAGGCGGGCGGCGCGGCCTACCTCAGGTCGATCGGTTCGCCCCTGCCGCAGGTCGGCTTCTGCCCGACCGGCGGGATCGGCCTGAAGATCGCGCCCGGCTATCTGGCGCTGAAAAACATCCTCTGCGTCGGCGGCAGCTGGGTCGCGCCGAAAGAGGCGATGGCCAAAGGCGACTGGGCGGAGATCACCCGGCTGGCCCGCGAGGCCGCAACGCTTGCCCGCAGCGCGTAAGCGATTTCCGAACGGAAATCGGCCCGGAATTCGTTCGAATTCCGGTTACGCCCCGGCCCCCTGCCGCCCGATCCGGCCCCCGCGGCGGCGCGCCGGTTCGGGCGCGGTCAGGGCCTGCTGCAGCACCGCCGACATCGGATGCCCGGGCGCGGCCAGCGCATAGGTCGCGATCAGCACGCGCACCGCATCGGCCTCGGCGCGGCCGACCGGGATCGACAGCGCCCAGTCCATGAAGATCGACCGGCATTCGCCGGGCGTGATCCCCTCGATCCGGTAGCTTTCCCGCACCAGCCCCTTCGGGTCCGCCTCAGCCAGGTCCATCGCCCGTCTCCCCATTCCCAGCCCCCACCAGCCGCGTCACCGCCGCTTCCGCCTGCCCCGCCGCCCGCGCCAGATCCGCGGCCAGCGCCTCCGCATCCGCCGCCCCGGTCTCGCGCAGGACGAAGGCACGGCCGCCCTCGCCCAGCCGGTCCCAGTCCAGCGCGCCCTCGCTCAGAAGCCGCGCCGCCGCATGCAGCCGCCAGAGCAGCCTGTAGGCCGAAGCCAGCGCCTGCGCGTCCGAATCCGGCACAATCCGGCCATGTTCCGTCGCAGTCTGGCCCGCCGCGATCTGCCGTTCCACGCCGCGCGCCGGGCTGCCCGCGATCAGCGCCAGGGTCTCGGCGGCCAGTTCGATGTCCATGATCCGCCCCGGCCCGTTCTTCGCGTCCCAGGGGCCCTGCGCCGGTTTCGCCGCCTGCAGCCGCGCCCGCATCCCCGACACATCCGCCCGCACCCCCGCGCCCTGCCCCTTGGCGCGCAGAAGCGCCCGGCGGAAGGCCTCGACCTCGCCGGCAAGCGAGGCCTCGCCGGCCAGCACCCGCGCCCGGGTCAGCGCCAGATGCTCCCAGGTCCAGGCCTCGGTCTCCTGATAGGTGGTGAAACTGGCCAGCGCGGTCGCCACCGGCCCCGCCCGGCCCGAGGGGCGCAGCCGCATGTCGACCTCGTATAGCCGTCCCTCCGGCATCTGCGCCGTCAGCGCCGTGACCAGCGCCTGCGTCAGCCGCGAATAATAGGGCCGCGTCGCCAGCGGGCGCGGCCCGTCCGAGCCCTCGACCCCCTGGTCGTCATAGATCACGATCAGGTCCAGGTCCGAGCCTGCGTTCAGCCGCCCCGCCCCCATCGAGCCCATGCCGATCACCACCGCGCCGCGCCCCGGCATCGGCCCGTGCTTGCGGGCGAAATCCGCCGTCACCTCGGCCCAGATCACGGAAACCACCGCCTCGGCCAGGTCGGCATATTGCTTGCCGGCCTCGAATCCGTCGATCAGCCCGCGCAGATGGTGCACCCCCACCCGGAAGTGCCATTCCTTCATCCAGCGCCGCGCCATCGACAACCGCGCCTCGTAGTCGCCGCCATTCGCCAGCCTCGCGGCCAGTTCCGCCCGCAACCCCGCCATCCCCGGCCAGTCGCCCCAGAAACTGCCGCCGATCACCCCGTCCAGCACGGCGGCGTTGCGCGACAGATACAGCGCCAGCGCCGGGGCCGAGCCGGCGATATCCACGATCAGCTCGATCAGCGTCGGATTCGCCTCGAAGAGCGAGAAGATCTGCACCCCCGCCGGCAGGCCGGAGAGGAACCCGTCCAGCGCCACCAGCGCCTCGTCCGGATTGGCGGCGCGGGCGAGTTCCTTCAGCAGCCGCGGCCGCAGCCGCCGGAAGATCGCCTGCGCCCGGTCCGAGCGCAAGGCCGGATAGCTTTCCCAGCGACGCGTGATCTCGCGCGCGGTCTCCGACAGTTCCGGCCCCTCCTCGGTCGCGCCGGGGGCGAAGAACCCCTCGGTCAGCCGGTCGGTCCGGGAAAGCCGGTCCAGAAGGTCGCGGCGGAACTCCGTTTCGGACTGGCCGCAGAAGGCGGCGATGCGGGCCACGCCCTCGGCCGTGGCGGGCATCGCATGGGTCTGCGCGTCGTTCACCATCTGCAGCCGGTGCTCGACCTCGCGATGCGCGCGGTACAGCGCGGTCAACTCGGTCGCGGTCCCGGGCGCGACCCAGCCCTTCCCCGCCAGCGCCGCAAGGCCGCCGACCGTGGTCCGGTCGCGCAAGGAGGGGTCGCGCCCCCCGGCGATCAGTTGCCGGGTCTGGGTGAAGAACTCGATCTCGCGGATGCCCCCGGCGCCCAGCTTCATGTTGTGGCCCTCGACCGTGATTGGCCCGTGCAGGCCCCGGTGGTCGCGGATGCGCAGGCGCATGTCATGCGCATCCTGGATCGCCACGAAATCCAGGTGCTTGCGCCAGACGAAGGGGGTGAGCGCCTTCAGGAACCGCTCGCCCGCCTGAAGATCGCCGCCGCAAGGCCGCGCCTTGATATAGGCGGCGCGCTCCCAGGTGCGGCCCTCGGCCTCGTAATAGGCCTCGGCCGCCGCCATCGACAGGCAGACCGGCGTCACGCTGGCATCGGGGCGCAGCCGCAGGTCGCTGCGGAAGACATAGCCATCGGTCGAATCCGACAGGATCGCCGTCATCCGCCGCGTGACCTTGATGAACGACGCACGCGCCTCCTGCTCCTCGCCGGGATAGCGGCTCTCGTCGAAGAGGCAGATCAGGTCGATGTCCGAGGAATAGTTCAGCTCCCCCGCCCCCATCTTGCCCATGGCGAGCGCGACCATCCCCCCCGCCACCGCCGCATCCTCCGGCGTCGCACCGGGCAGCTTGCCACGGCGGATCTCCTCGGCCACCTGGGTGACCAGCGCCAGATGCACCGCGCGGTCGGCCAGCCGCGTCAGCGCCCCCGTCACCGCCTCCAGCGGCCAGACCCCGCCCAGGTCGCACAGCGCCGCCAGAAGCGCCACCCGCCGCTTCGCCTGCCGCAGGGCCAGCGCCAGCGCGTCCGGCGCCACCCGGCCGGGCGCATCAAGCGCCGCCTCCAGCGCCGACTCGGGCGCCTCGACCGCCTCGCGCAGCCAGTCCGCCTCGCGCAGCATCAGCCCGCGCAGATAGGGGCTGCAGCCGGCGGTCCCGGCCATCAGCGCCATGACCTCGGGCGCAAAGCCCGGAAGCTCCTGGCGCAGGTCTTCTGCGGCGGCGGGATCGAAGGCGATGGGCTGGCGGGTGATGCGGGCGGCAAGGCTCATGCGCGGACCTTGCGGCGCGGCCAGGCAAGGGTCAAGTGCTTGCTCTTTTCGCAAATACTCTCGGGGGTTTGGGGGTGAAACCCCCATCAGCCGAGGAGGCGGGCGAAGTCCCGCCGACGAGAGGAAGAGTCTTCGCGCGACGGCGCTCGAGTCACCAGCGGTCCGGACCCGCCCGGAAACGTGATGTAAAATATCTTCACATACCCCTTGATCGCAGGCCGGGACGCGCGCATCTTCCCTTATGTGAAATAGCTTCACATCAACCTGGAGACCCGCCGATGTACACCACCACCGACACCGCCCGGCCTGGCGGGATCCGCAACGCCTTCCGCCGCGGCGAGGCCTGGCTTGACCAGCGCGGCAAATGGGCCTGGATCGCCCTGATGATCCTGGGCTTCATCGTCAACCCGCTTATCGGCCTTGCCGTCCTCGCCTACATGATCTGGGGAAAACAGATGTTCGCACGCACCTGCGGCCAGCGCCGCCAGCATGACCAGTCCTGGGGCCGCCGGTCCGCGCAGCCGACCGGCAACAGCGCCTTCGACAGCTACAAGGCCGATGCCCTGCGCCGGCTGGAAGACGAGCAGGCGGCCTTCGAATCCTTCCTGCAGCGCCTGCGCAACTCCAAGGACAAGACCGAGTTCGACGCCTTCATGGACGAACGCGCCCGCGCCAATGCAACCGGGACCGCGGCCGAACCCAAGGCCGAGGCCGACAACCGCCCCGGCGAATACTGATGCGAACCGACCCCGCCCGGAGCCGCTCCGGGCGGGGTTGCCCGCCTTCCCGCCGCCGGCGTTTTCGCCGCTTGGCGGATGGCCGCACTCTTGCTAGGGTGGCGCGGTTTCCAAACCCTTGCCCGGCCCCCCGATGCGCCACACGCTTCCCCTTGCGCCCCAGTTCTATGTGACGGCGCCCCAGCCCTGCCCCTATCTTCCGGGCCGGATGGAGCGGAAGCTGTTTACCGCGCTGCAGGGCGAACATGCGCAGAAGCTGAACGACACCCTGTCGAAACAGGGCTTCCGCCGCAGCCAGAACGTGCTTTACCGCCCCTCCTGCGCCGAATGTTCGGCCTGCCTCTCGGCCCGGATCCGGGTGGCCGATTTCCAGCCCTCGCGCACGCAGAAGCGGATCCTGAGACGCGCGGCCGGCCTGCGCCGCGACCCGACCTCGCCCTGGGCGACCGAGGACCAGTTCGCCCTCTTCCGCCGCTATCTCGACCAGCGCCATGCCGACGGCGGCATGGCCGACATGGACATCTTCGAATTCGCCGCGATGATCGAGGAGACGCCGATCAAGAGCCGCGTCGTCGAATACACCCGCCCGCCCGGAGAGGGCGAGCGTGGCCGCCCCCTCGCCGCCGTCTGCCTGACGGACGTGTTCGACGACGGGCTGAGCATGGTCTACAGCTTCTACGACCCCGACCTGACCGCGCTCAGCCTCGGCACCTATGTCATCCTCGACCATGTCGCCATCGCGCGCGAGGCCGGGTTGCCCTTCGTCTATCTCGGCTACTGGGTGCCCGGCAGCCGCAAGATGGGCTACAAGGCCGGCTTTTCGGGGCTCGAGATCTACAAGGGCGGCGAATGGGGGCCGATCGGCAAGCCGGCGGACCATGACGCCGACCTGCATCCGCTCTCCGTCGACCCGATCGCCGAGCAGGTCGCCCGGCTCAGCCTGCCCGACACCCGGTTCTGAGGGCCGGCGCTTGCCCCACCGCCCCGCGCCCCCTATCTTCAGCCGAAGCACAGCACGGCGCGCGCCATGACCCACAAGAACCGCACCCCGCATCCGATGTGTCCGCTTTCGGACTGCATGGCCTTCATCGGCGGGGCTTGGACCCCGAACATCCTGTGGCATCTCGCGACCGGCCCGCGCCGCTTTTCCGAACTGCGCGCCGACATCCCCCTCGTCTCGGCCAAGGTCCTGACCCAGCGCCTGCGCGAGCTTGAGGAGCGCGGCATCCTGGTCCGCGCCATGTCGCAGGCCAGCGCCCTGACCGTGGAATACCGCCTGACCGAGCTTGGCCATGAATTCATGCCGGTGGTCCGGGCCATCGCCGAGGTCGGCCAGCGCCTGAAAGGACGTAACGTCGCGGCAGCCTGACCTTGGACGGTTGACCATGGGGTTTTCGCCACGCTAACCGGCTGGTGACGTGATCGCAGGCCCGCAGCAGACGGGCGACAACAGGGGAGGGACCAGCCAATGCAGGTTTTGCTTGGCCTCGCGCGCGGCATCGACCGCGTGAGCGGATTCGTCGGCAGATTCGTGATGTGGCTCATCTTCGTCGCGGTGATCGTCAGCGCGGGCAACGCCATCGTGCGCAAGGCTGCGAACTGGTCGTCGAACTCGCTGCTGGAGCTGCAATGGTATCTCTTCGGCGCCGCCTTCATGGGGGCCGCCGCCTATACGCTGCAACAGAACGAGCATATCCGCATCGACATCTTCTACGGCAGCCGCTCGCGCCGGACCCAGCACTGGATCGACCTTTTCGGCCATCTCCTGTTCACCCTGCCCTTCGTCGTCCTCATGGCCTGGATGCTGGTGCCCTATGCCTGGCAGGCCTTCCGCATCGGCCAGGTCTCGAACAATGCCGGGGGCCTCTTGATCTGGCCGGCGCGGGCGATGCTGGCGGCGGGGTTCATCCTGCTGATCGCGCAGGTCCTGTCCGAGATCGTCAAGAAGATCGCCGTGATGCGGGGCCTGATCGAGGACCCCCACCCCTTCGTCTCGGCGCATGAGGCGGCCGAGCTGGAGGGAGAGCACCTGGCCCGCAGCGTGGCCGAATCGGGAGACGCGCGCTGATGCTGGAATTCATCGCCATCAACATGGCGCCGATCATGTTCGGCAGCCTGATCGTCTTCCTGCTGCTGGGCTATCCGGTCGCCTTCTCGCTGGCGGCGAACGGCCTTCTGTTCTTCGCCATCGGCGTCTGGCTGGCCCCCTGGTCCGAAGGCACGATCACGCTGGACTGGCCGCTGCTCTTCACCATGCCGGCCCGGCTCTGGGGCATCATGTCGAACGAGACATTGCTCGCCATCCCCTTCTTCACCTTCATGGGCATCATCCTGGAACGATCCGGCATGGCCGAGGACCTGCTGGACACCGTGGGCCAGCTTTTCGGCCCGGTCCGGGGCGGCCTCGCCTATGCGGTGGTGATCGTCGGCGCGCTCCTGGCGGCCACGACCGGCGTCGTCGCGGCCAGCGTGATCGCGATGGGGCTGATCTCGCTGCCGATCATGCTGCGCTACGGCTATGACCGGCGCGTGGCCAGCGGCGTCATCGCGGCCTCGGGCACGCTGGCGCAGATCATTCCGCCCAGCCTGGTGCTGATCGTGCTGGCCGACCAGCTGGGCCGGTCGGTCGGCGACATGTATGCCGGCGCGCTGATCCCCGGGCTGGTGCTGACCGGGCTCTACATGCTCTACATCTTCGCGATCTCGCTCTGGCGGCCGCATTGGGTGCCCGCGCTCCCGCCCGAGGCGCGGACCCTGGGCCACGGCGTCGTCTCGCTTTTCGTCGCGCTCGCGCTCTGCATGGCGATCGGCTATGGCGCCCATGTCGCGCTCTACCCGTCGCAGGGGCCGAATGCCGACATCCTGGGGGCCTCGGTCGGGGTGATCGTCATCTATCTCTGGGCGATCCTGGACAAGGCCACCGGCATGAACCTCTTGTCCAACCTCGCCCGGCAGGTGATCATCGTGCTGATCCCGCCGCTGGCGCTGATCTTCCTTGTCCTCGGGACGATCTTCCTCGGCATCGCCACCCCGACCGAGGGCGGGGCGATGGGCGCGCTCGGCGCCATGGTGCTGGCGGCGATGAAGAAGCGCCTCAGCCTCACCGTCATCCGCTCGGCGCTGGAATCGACCACCCGGCTGTCCGCCTTCGTCATCTTCATCCTGATCGGCGCGCGGGTCTTCTCGCTGACCTTCTACGGCGTGAACGGCCATGTCTGGGTCGAGCATCTGCTGGTCGGCCTGCCGGGCGGGCAGACGGGCTTTCTGGTCATCGTCTCGGTGCTGGTGTTCCTCCTGGCCTTCTTCCTCGACTTCTTCGAACTGGCCTTCATCATCGTCCCGCTGCTGGTCGCGCCCGCCGTGGCGCTGGACATCGACCTGATCTGGTTCGGGGTGATCCTTGCGGTCAACATGCAGACCTCGTTCATGCATCCGCCCTTCGGCTTCGCGCTGTTCTTCCTGCGCTCGGTCGCGCCGCGCGGGCCCTATACCGACAAGGTCACCGGCGCGCGGCTGGCGGGGGTGACGACCGGGCAGATCTACTGGGGGGCGACGCCCTTCGTGGTGATCCAGGTGGTGATGATCGGCATCACCATCGCCTTCCCCGGAATGGTCATGCATTACAAGGGCGAGGTGGTGGACCCCGCCACGATCGAGATCAAGCTCCCCGGCATCGCCCCCCTCGCCCCGGCCGGGGCACCCTCGCCGGGCGGCCCGACCCTCGGCACCCCGAACTTCGGCGCCCCCGCGACCGGAGAGGGCACGCCCCCCGCCGCGCCGCAGCCCGGCCTCGGCGGTCCGACGCTTGGCACCCCGAACTTCGGCGCCCCAGCGACCGGCGAGGGCGCAACCCCCGCCCTGCCGCAGCCGGACCTCGGGGCACCGAAACTCGGCGCTCCGGTCATCAACCCCTGAACGCAGAACGGCCCCGGATCGCTCCGGGGCCGTTCCCGATCCCGCAAGCGGGATTAGAGCTTGCCGGCCTGCTGCTGCGCCATCATGAACACGTCATAGTTGTATTCGGCGATCTGGGCGTTCAGATAGGCGTCCTTGCGGAAGGCCACCTGGCTGTCCCAGATCTTCTTGAACGCCGGATTGCTGGCGCTGACCTCGGCATAGGTCGCCGCCGCCGCGTCGAAGGCGGCCGAGAGCACGTCCTGCGGCAGGGGCCGCAGCTGCGCGCCATTGGCGACCAGGTTCTTCAGCGCGGTCGGGTTCTTCCAGTCATAGCTGGCCAGCATGTCGGTATTGGCCACCACGCAACCCGCCCTCAGCACCGCTTGATAGGACTTCGGCAATTCGTTCCACTTGTCCAGGTTGACCATGGTGGCGATGGCCGGGCCGCCCTCCCACCAGCCGGGGTAGTAGTAATAGGGCGCGACCTTCTGGAAGCCCAGCTTCTCGTCGTCATAGGGGCCGACCCATTCGGCGGCGTCGATCGTGCCCTTCTCCAGGCTGGGATAGATGTCGCCGCCGGCGATCTGCTGCGGCACCACGCCCAGCTTCTCGATCACCTTGCCGGCGAAACCGCCGATCCGCATCTTCAGCCCCTGCATGTCGGCAAGCGAGTTGATCTCCTTGCGATACCAGCCGGCCATCTGCACCCCGGTATTGCCGGCCGGGAAGGCGATCAGGTTCTGGGTGGCGTAGAACTCGTTCATCATGTCCACGCCGCCGCCATAGTAGAACCAGGCGTTCATCATCCGCGCGTTCAGCCCGAAGGGCACCGCCGCGCCAAGCGCATAGGTCGGGTCCTTGCCCCAATAGTAATAGGGCACGGTATGGCAGGCCTCGACCGTGCCGCCGGCGACGGCATCCGCCGCCTCCAGGCCCGGCACCAGCTCGCCCGCCGGGAAGATCTGCAGCGTGAAGCGGCCGTCCGTCATCTCCGACACATAGCGCGCCATCGTGTCCGCCGCGCCGAAGATCGTGTCCAGCGACTTGGGGAAGGACGAGGTGACCCGCCAGGTCACCGTGGGGGCCTCCTGCGCAAGGGCGGGCGCGGCCAGTCCGGCGGCTGCCGATGCGGCCACGCCGCCGACAGTCGCCCTGGTCAGAAATGAACGTCGATCCATTCGGGTCTCCTCCATGTGATGCACGATGCGCCGCCCCGGCCGACAGGTCCCGGCGGCGCCCCGGACGAAAGCCTAGACAAGCTTTCCACGGATGAGAACCCGAAACTGCCAGGTGACGCAGGGTCACCCGAAGGGAAGCCGGGGCCCGGCACGCGGGCCCCGCGCCGGCGGGATCAGACCAGCCCCTCGGCCTGCATCGCCTTCCGCACCGCCGGGCGCGCCGCGACCCTCTCGCGCAGGGCGACGACATGCGGGAATTTCGTCAGGTCATGCCCGACGATCTGCGACCAGTTGGTCACGGTGAAGAGATAGGCATCGGCCGGGGTATAGTCCTTGCCCGCGATCCAGGGGCCGCGCCGGGCAAGCCGGTCCTCGACCACCTTCAGCCGCGCGTCGACCAGCGCATACTGCTTTTCCTTCGCCTCGCCCTCGATCCCGCCGAAGAAGGGGGAATAGCTCTTGTGCACCTCGGCCGCGACATAGTTCAGCGCCTCGGCCATCCGGGCGCGCTCCAGCGTGCCGGGGGCGGGCAGCCTGCCGGGGGCGGCGCTGTCCATGACATGCTGCATGATCGCCACGCCCTCGGTCAGCACCTCGCCATCCGCCAGCTCCAGCGCCGGCACCGCGCCGCGCGGGTTGATCGCTGCGAAATCCGCCCCGGTCTCGGTGCGCTTGGCGCGGATGTCCACCTTCTCGGCGGTGAAGGGCACACCGGCCTCGTTCAGGGTGATATGCGAGGCCAGCGAACAGGCGCCCGGCGAATAGTACAGCTTCATCCAGTCCTCCATGCCGCCCGGCAAGCTCCGGGCCATGGCAGCCAGATAGACCGCCCGCGCGCGCGTTTCACTTGCCGATCCGCGCGCAGGGCCCGTGCCTTTTTGCCGCAAGTTCGGAAAGTTGCGCCGCACGGCAATGCACCGCAACAAACGATCAAAATCCGGGGCCGCAAGCGACATTTTCGCATTGCAAATCCGGTTGACGCCCGGCATATCCGCGCCTAGTGTTCCGTCCGAACATGAAGGGATGGGCCAATGGCCGGGATTCTTCTCATCGTAGGAAGGAAGCGCATGGGCCGGTGACGGTTGACCATAGTGGTTCCCATGCGCCCCCGAAGGTAACTTCCGGGGGCTTTTTGTTGCGCCAAAGCGGAGAGACGGAAATGTCGAAGCAGATGACCGGAGCGAGGATGGTGATCCAGGCCCTGAAGGACCAGGGCGTCGAGGTCGTCTTCGGCTATCCCGGCGGCGCGGTGCTTCCGATCTATGACGAGATCTTCCAGCAGAACGACATCCGCCATGTCCTCGTGCGCCACGAACAGGGCGCGGTCCACATGGCCGAGGGCTATGCCCGCTCCACCGGCAAGCCCGGCGTGGCGCTGGTGACCTCTGGCCCGGGTGCCACCAATGCCGTCACCGGCCTGACCGACGCGCTGATGGACTCGATCCCGGTCGTGGTGCTGACCGGCCAGGTCCCGACCTTCATGATCGGCACCGACGGCTTCCAGGAGGCTGATACGGTGGGCATCACCCGGCCCTGCACCAAGATGAACTGGCTGGTGAAGGATACGGCGAAGCTGGCGGAAACCATCCACCAGGCCTTCCACGTCGCCACCCATGGCCGCCCCGGCCCGGTGCTGATCGACATCCCCAAGGACGTGCAATTCGCCACCGCCGATTATGTCGCGGCGGAAAAGGCGAAGATCGGCCATTACCAGCCCCGCACCGAGGGCGACCCCGACCAGATCGCCCGCCTGGTCGAGATGATGGAGAATGCCGAGCGTCCGATCCTCTATACCGGCGGCGGCGTGATCAACTCCGGCCCCCGCGCCAGCGCGCTGCTGCGCGAACTCGCGGCCGAGACCGGCTTTCCGGTGACCTCCACCCTGATGGGTCTCGGCTCCTACCCCGCCTCCGGCAAGAACTGGCTGGGGATGCTGGGGATGCACGGGCTTTACGAGGCCAACCTCGCCATGCACGGCTGCGACCTGATGATCAACATCGGCGCGCGCTTCGACGATCGGATCACCGGCCGGGTCAAGGACTTCTCGCCCCGGTCGAAGAAGGCGCATATCGACATCGACCCCTCCTCGATCAACAAGGTGATCCATGTCGACGTGCCGATCGTCGGCGACGTGACCAAGGTGCTCGAGGAACTGCTGCGCCAGTGGCGCGCGCGCGGCGCGCGGACCGAGAAGGCCGGCCTCGCGAAATGGTGGAAGCAGATCGACGAATGGCGCGCGGTCAAGTGCCTGAGCTACAAGAACTCCACCAGCACGATCAAGCCGCAATACGCGCTGGAGCGGCTGGAGGCCCTGACCAAGGGCATGGACCGCTACATCACGACGGAAGTGGGCCAGCACCAGATGTGGGCCGCGCAGTTCCTGGGCTTCGAGGACCCGAACCGCTGGATGACCTCGGGCGGGCTGGGGACGATGGGCTATGGCCTGCCCGCCTCGATCGGCGTGCAGATCGCCCATCCCGAGGCGCTGGTGATCAACGTCGCCGGTGAGGCGTCCTGGCTGATGAACATGCAGGAAATGGGCACCGCGATGCAGTTCCGCGCCCCGGTCAAGCAGTTCATCCTGAACAACGAACGCCTGGGCATGGTCCGCCAGTGGCAGGAGCTTCTGCATGGCGAACGCTATTCCTCCTCCTGGTCGGAATCGCTGCCCGATTTCGTCAAGCTGGCCGAGGCCTTCGGCTGCAAGGGCATCAAGGTCGACCATCCCGGGGACCTCGACGACGCGATCATGGAGATGATCCGCTACGACGGCCCGGTGATCTTCGACTGCCTGGTGGAAAAGCACGAGAACTGCTTCCCGATGATCCCGTCGGGCAAGCCGCACAACGAGATGCTGCTCTCCGCCGATGCCGAGGCCTTCCGCTCGGGTGCGGTCCTCGTCTGATGCAGGACCTGCCGTCCCGTCTTGCCGCAGACGCCCGGATCCTGGCGCTGCAAGGCCGGCTCCTCTGGCTGGTCGTGCTGGCGGGTGTGACGGTGACCGTCCTTTTTACCCAGACGATCCTGCAGGTCTCGTTCATCCTGACCGCCGAGCCTGCAACCGAGGCGATCAAGGTGGACTTCCGGGTGTTCTGGGCGGCCGCGCAGCTTGCCCTCCAGGGCGAGCCCCTGGCCGCCTTCGACACCGCACGCCTGGGCGATATCCACAAGGTCGACCCCGGGGCCTTCATGCCCTGGCTCTACCCGCCGGGCTACCTTGTCGCGCTGATGCCCTTCGGGGCGCTGTCCTTTTCCACCGGCTTTCTGGTCTTTACCCTGCTTTCGGTCCTGCTCATGGGTCTTGCCACGCGCAGTCTCTCGGCCGGATCGGTCCCCGTGTGGCTGGCGATGACGCTCGCCCCGGCCTATGTGCCGACGCTGATCATCGGACAGAACAATCTGATCTGGCTCGCGGGCCTGCTGGCCGCACTGGCGGCTCTGCGCGACGGGCGCTGGGCGCTGGCCGGAATCTTCATCGGCTGCCTGACGCTGAAGCCGCAACTCGGCCTCCTCCTGCCCGTGGCGCTGCTGGCTGCGGGCCTCTGGCGCAGCATCCTGGTTGCGATCATCACCGCGGCGATCCTGGCTCTCGTGCCCACATTGATGTTCGGCCCGGAATACTGGCCGCTCCTGGCCGAACGCCTTTCCCTGATGGGGAAAAGCCTGATCCACTCGCTTCCCGACCTGTTTCTGATGGTCGGACCCATGTATCTGATGTCCCTCCTCGGCCTTGAGGCCGAAACCGCGTTGCGCCTGCAATGGGGGATCGTCGGGCTGGCCGCAGCCTGCGTGGCATTCCTCTGGCGCTCGGACCGATATGGCTTCGATGCGCGCGTGGCCGGGCTGATGCTCGCCATGCTCCTCTCCGCGCCCTACCTGTGGTATTATGAGGCCGCGATGATGGCCCCGATCGGGCTTTTCATGACCCGCGCCGGCATCCTGGGCCGTACGCCGCTCCAGCTTGGCCTCCTTCTCTGCCTCTGGCTCGGCGGCCTCCTCCTGGCGCTGAACGCCTTCCTGGATTTCGCAGACGGCCGGATGTTGGGCGCGATCCTGATCACTCCGGTCCTGACCACCAGCCTGATCCTCGTCCTCATCCACCCTTTCGCCGCCCGGCGCAGCCAAATGGTGGTGGCCTGATGCGCGCCGCCCCCTCTCCCCGCGAAACCGGCACCTCGCCACATTCGCCCGCCAACGGAAACGAACCATGTCAGCACTGAACATCAAGAAGGGCTCGACCAGCCATTCCGCCTATGACCTCCGCTCGGCCCTGAGCGAGGTCGAGGAATCCCATACCCTCGCCGTGATCGTCGAGAACGAACCCGGCGTCCTGGCCCGGGTGATCGGCCTGTTCTCGGGCCGCGGCTACAACATCGACAGCCTGACCGTGGCCGAGGTCGACCATACCGGCCACCGCAGCCGCATCACCATCGTGACCCGCGGCACCCCGGCCGTGATCGACCAGATCGAGGCGCAGCTCAGCCGCATGGTCCCGGTCTATGCCGTCCACGACCTCACCGCCGAAGGCCCTTCGGTGCAGCGCGAACTGGCGCTGGTCAAGGTCCAGGGCCGGGGCGAACACCGGATCGAGGCCCTGCGCCTGGCCGAGATCTTCCGCGCCAATGTGGTGGATTCGACGCTGGAGAGCTTCGTCTTCGAGATGACCGGCACGCCGGACAAGATCGACGCCTTCGCCGAGCTGATGCGCCCGCTCGGCCTGGCGGAAATCGCCCGCACCGGCGTCGCGGCCCTGTCGCGCGGGATCTGACGCGCAAGGGGGTGAATCCCCCACCGGGAAGCTGCGCCAGTGCCGGATCCGGGTGCGAGGTCGGATGCCTCCGGCGGGAGTATTTGCGAAAAGAGCAAGCAGCGGACGTGCAGGGTGGGCGATCCGCCCGCCTTCCCCGCCCCTAGCTGTTGCGCGCGGCGTAAAGATAGTCCCGCGTCCCCGGCACGGTCAGGCGGCCCTTGGCCAGTTGCAGCTGGTGGATCACCAGATGCGCCTCGGAAAAGGCCAGTTCCGCCGATTGCAGGTAATAGCGCCACATGCGGATGAAGCGTTCGTCATGCAGCTGGCGCACCCGGTCGATGTTGCGGTCGAAGCGGTCCAGCCAGCCCTGCAACGTCCGCTCGTAATGCCCGCGCCAGACCTCGAGGTCGGACAGGATCATCCCCGACCGCTCCACCGCCCGCATCGCCTCGGAGATGGCCGGGCAATAGGCGCCGGGGAAGATGTACTTGTTGAACCAGGGCGAGATCGTGTCGGGCGGCGACCAGCGCCCGATGTAATGGATCAGCGCCACGCCTTCGGGGGTCAGGATATCCGCGACCTTGCGGAAATAGGTGCCGAGATGCGGCAGGCCCACATGCTCCATCATGCCCACCGAGACCACGCGGTCGAAACTCTCGGTCACCGCCCGGTAGTCCTGCAAGCGGAACTCGACCTGCCCCTCCAGCCCCGCCTCGCGCGCGCGGCGCCGCGCCTCGGCCAGCTGCACCTCGGAGAGCGTGATCCCCACCACCTCGGCCCCGGTGTCGCGCGCCAGCGTCAGCGCCAGCGTGCCGAAGCCGCAGCCGATGTCCAGGACCCGCATCCCCGGCCGCAGCAGAAGCTTGCCCGCGATATGCTCGATCTTCGCCGCCTGCGCCTCGTCCAGGCTCATCTCGGGCCGGCGGAAATAGGCGCAGGTGTATTGCCGCGTCGGGCCGAGGAACAGGCCGTAAAGCTCGTCCGAGATGTCGTAGTGATGCGCCACATTGCGCCGCGCGACGCCCATGTGGTTCCACAGCGTCCAGGACCGCACCCGCCGGGCCAGCCTGCCCAGGGCCGCGACGGGCCAGGGCACCTGCCGCCCCCGCGCATTGCGCAGCGCGAAGGTGATGAAGCTGCGGATGTCGTTGTCCGCAATCGTCAGGCGGCCGTCCATATAGGCCTCGCCCATGGCGAGATCCGGGTTGCGGAAGAAGCGGCGCGGCAGGGTCGGGTCATGCAGCACCACCTCCACTTCCGGCGGGCCGCCGGGGCCGATCGCATGGGTCGTGCCATCCGCCAGCGTCAGACGCAACCGCCCGGTCCGAACCCCCGCACGCAAGAACGCAACCAGCAGCCGGTCCCACATCGCCGCCCCTCCGGATGACCCGGAGCCATCAACGCGCCGGGGACCGCGCCGGTTCCCTATCGCCCGCGAAAATCCGGCGCGCGCTTTTCCAGAAAGGCCGCGACCCCCTCGCGGAAATCCTCGCTCGCGCCGCAAAGGCCCTGCAACCGCGCCTCCAGCGCCAGCTGAACCTCCAGCGGCTGGTCGAAGGACCCGCGCAGCGCCTGCTTCAGCGCGGCATAGGCGCCCGTCGGTCCCTGGGCCAGCTTGGCCGCCCGCGCCGCCACCACCTGCGCGAACTGCGCGTCCGGCACCGCCTCCCAGATCATCCCCCAGGCCTCGGCCTGCCGCGCGCCGATGGGCTCGGCCAGAAGCGCCGCCCCCATCGCGCGCTGGAGCCCGATCCGGCGCGGCAGGAACGAGGTGCCGCCCGCATCCGGGATCAGCCCGATCCGGGCGAAAGCCTGGATGAAGACCGCGCTTTCCGCCGCGATCACCAGGTCGCAGGCCAGCGCCAGATTGGCCCCCGCCCCCGCCGCCGCCCCGTTCACCGCCGCGATCACCGGGACCGGAGCCTCGGTGATCGCGCGGATCATCGGCACATATTCCCCGTTCAGCGTCGCCTCGAACCCGGCCTCGTCCAGCCCTCCGGCATCCGTCAGGTCCTGGCCCGAGCAGAAGGCCCGCCCCGCCCCGGTCAGCACGATCACCCGCGCCGCATGGCCCGCCCGCAGCGCCGCCGTCAGCTCGGCCCGCAGCGGCCGGTTCAGCGCGTTCATCACCTCGGGCCGGTTCAGCGTGATCCGGCAGATGCCGCCCTCCGTTTCCACCCTGACCAGATCGCCCATGCCGTCCTCCCCGCTGCCCGGCCACTCTAGCCGGGCGAGGGGTCAAGCCAAGCCGGAACGCCGCGTCACTTCTTCAGGATTTCCTTCAGCCGCGCCTCGTCCGCCTCCGAGAGCGCCGCCTCGGGCACCATGCGCCGCCGCCGCCCCGAGGCGACCGCGACGCCCACGCCCACCAGCAGAAGCGCCGGCCCCGCCAGCCAGAGGATCAGGTTCGACCCGGTGGCGCGCGGCTTGAACAGCACCCCCTCGCCATAGCGGGCGACGATGTAGTCCACGGCCTCCTCATCCGTGTCCCCGGCCACCAGCCGCTCGCGGATGATGATGCGCAGGTCGCGGCTGATCGGGGCATTGCTGTCGTCGATCGTCTCGCCCTGGCAGACCGGGCAGCGGATGTCGCGGCTGATCTCGCGGGCGCGGGCCTCCAGCACCGGATCGGCCAGCATCTCGTCGGGCTGCACCGCCGCGACCGGGGTCGCCAAAAGCAGCAGCGCCAGCACATAGGGCGGGCAATCCGCCCACCGTCCCCACCACCGCCGGCTCATTCCGCGGGCACCCCGGCCGGGACGCGCCGCGCGCCGGCGGCGACGCGGTAGCGCCGGTCGCTCAGGCTCAGCACGCCCCCCAGCGCCATGATGATCGCCCCGCCCCACAGCCAGTTGGCGAAGGGCTCGATATAGCTGCGCACCGCCCAGCCGCCCGAGGCCTGGCGGTCCCCCAGCACCAGATAGATGTCGCGCAGGAAGCCGTAGTCGATCGCCGCCTCGGTCGTCGGCATCGCCGCCACCGGATAGACCCGCTTTTCGGGCGACAGCACCGCCACCACGGCGCCGTTCCGCGTGACCGTCATCCGCCCCATGGTCGAGACATAGTTCGGCCCCTCGACCTCGTGCACCTCGTCCAGCCGCACCTCGTAGCGGCCCAGCGGATAGGTCTCGCCCAGCTGCACCACGCGGATGTCCTCGACCTTCCAGGACAGCATCGCCGCCACCGCAAAGATGGTGATGCCCAGCCCGCCATGCGCCAGGACCCGGCCCCAATCCGCGCGCGGCAGCCGCGCAAGCCGCGCTAGCCGCGCGCCAAAGCCCTCGCGCCCGGTCCGCGCCCAAAGGTCGGTCAGCGCGCCAAGGACCACCCAGGCCCCCAGCATCAGCCCCACCGGCCCCAGCGCCGAGCGCCCGGTCTGCATCGCGAAGGCCAGCGCCCCCAGCGCCAGCGCCAGCAGCAGGGCCGGGATCAGCCCGCGCAGCGTCCGCCCCAGCGCGCCGCGCTTCCAGGCCAGCATCGCGCCGACCGGCAGGATCAGCGCCAGGCCGACCATGAAGGGGGTGAAGGCCGCGTTGAAGAAGGGCTCGCCCACGCTCACCGCGCGCCCCAGCGCCAGTTCGGCGACCAGGGGCCAGATCGTGCCGACGAAGACCACGAAGGCCGCGACGGTCAGGAGGATGTTGTTGGCCACCAGCGCGGTCTCTCGGCTGACCATGGCGAAGACGCCCCTGGCCTCCATCACCCCGGCGCGGGCCGCGAACAGGACCAGCGCGCCGCCGGTGAAGAAGGCCAGGATCATCAGGATGAACACCCCGCGCTCGGGATCGTTGGCGAAGGCATGGACCGAGGTGATCACCCCCGAGCGCACGATGAAGGTGCCAATCAGCGAGAAGCCGAAGGCCAGGATCGCCAGCAGGATCGTCCAGGCCTTCAGGCTCTCGCGCTTTTCCACCACGATGGAACTGTGCAACAGCGCGGCGGCCAGCAGCCAGGGCATGAAGCTCGCGTTCTCGACCGGGTCCCAGAACCAGAACCCGCCCCAGCCCAGCTCATAATAGGCCCACCAGGATCCCAGCGCGATGCCGATGGTCAGGAAGATCCAGGCCGCCAGCGTCCAGGGCCGCACCCAGCGCCCCCAGGCCGCATCGACCCGCCCCTCGATCAGCGCGGCCACGGCAAAGCTGAAGGCCATGCTCAGCCCGACATAGCCGAGGTAGAGGAACGGCGGATGGAAGGCGAGGCCCGGATCCTGCAGAAGCGGGTTCAGGTCCTGCCCGTTCATCGGCGGCACCTCCACGCGCCAGAACGGGTTCGAGGTCAGCAGCAGGAAGGCCAGGAACGCCACCCCGATCAGCCCCTGCACCGCCAGCACCCGCGCCTTCAGCCGCGTCGGCAGCCCCTGCCCGAACAGCGCCACCGCCGCGCCATAGACCGCCAGGATCAGCACCCAGAGCAGGAGCGAACCCTCATGGTTCCCCCAGACCCCGGCCACCTTGTACAGCATCGGCTTCAGCGTATGCGAGTTGTTCACCACCACGATCAGCGAGAAATCCGAGACCACGAAGGCCCAGGTCAGCGCCCCGAAGGAGGCCGCGACCAGCACCGCCTGCACCAGCGCCGCAGGCTCCGCCAGCGCCATCAGCCGCGCATCGCCGCGCTGCGCGCCCCATAGCGGCAGCGTGGCCTGCACCAGCGCCACCATCAGCGCCAGGATCAGCGCAAAATGCCCAAGCTCGACGATCATCGCGCCCCCTTTGTTGTCCCCATGATAGGGCTTTGCCCCGCCGGGGGAAATCCCCTGCGCCCTTCCGCCGCGCAGAAGCGGCGATCTGCCGAAACCTTGCCCCCCGCGCCGCCGTATTGCCGGTTGCCATGCGCGCCCCCGCCCCCTTACACCTGACGGGACCAGGCGACCGGAGACCCCCATGCCCAAGACCATCCTCATCGGCGCACCGATCGACAGCGGCCAGCAGCGCCCCGGCTGCCTGATGGGCCCCGCCGCCTACCGCGTCGCCGGCCTCGCCCGCGAGATCGCGGCCGAGGGCCACGGGGTCGAGGACTGGGGCGACCTGACGCTCCCGCCGCTGCGCGAGGTCGCCTGCGCCAATGCGGCCGTCCATTCGCTGGCCGAGACCGTCGGCTGGACCGAGATCCTGATGGACCGGGTCGACGACGCGCTTTCCGAGGGCGGCTTTCCCATCGTCATGGGCGGCGACCATTCCCTCGCGCTCGGCTCCGCCGCCGGCGCCGCCGCCTTCGCCCATCGCCAGGACCGGCCGCTGTTCCTCTTGTGGCTCGACGCCCATTCCGACTTCCACACGCCCCTGACCACGACCTCCGGCAACCTGCACGGCACGCCGCTCGCCTATATCAACGGCCGCGACGGTTTCGACGCGCTGCCGCCCTTCCCGGCCCCGGTGCCCGCGCACCGGATCTGCATGTTCGGCATCCGCTCGGTCGACCCGGCCGAACAGGCCGCGATGCAGGAGCGCGACATCCAGGTCAACGACATGCGGGTGATCGACGAACGCGGCCTCGTCGCGCCCTTGCGCGAATTCCTCGACGCGGTCCGGCGCGAGGCCGGGATGCTGCACGTCTCGCTCGACGTCGATTTCCTCGACCCGTCGATCGCCCCCGCCGTCGGCACCACCGTCCCCGGCGGCGCCACCTTCCGCGAGGCGCATCTGGTGATGGAGCTTCTGCACGAGAGCGGCCTCGTCACCTCGCTGGACCTGGTGGAGCTGAACCCCTTCCTCGACGACCGCGGCATGACGGCAAGGCTGATGGTCGATCTCGTGGGCAGCCTCATGGGCAAGAAGGTCTTCGACCGCCCGACCCGCGCGAAGTGAACGGAATTCGAACGAATTCCGTCACGATTTCCGTTCGGAAATCGCACTCGCGCCGGCCCGCGCCGTCTCACAGATCCCGGTAACGATGCTCGACCCCCTGCGGGTCCGTCACCACCCAGCCCTCGCCCTCGGCCCGCAGATAGCCCGGCCCCACCGGCACCTTGCCATGCCCGCCGGGAATATCCAGCACATAGAGGGGCTGCGCGATCCCGGTCAGCCGCCCGCGCAAGGCCGCCATGATCGCCTGCCCTTCCGCCAGCGTCAGGCGGAAATGCCCGGTCCCCTTCGCCAGGTCCGGGTGATGCAGGTAATAGGGCTTCACCCGATTGCGGATCAGCTTGCGGAACAGCCGCTCCAGCGTGTCGGGATCCGCATTCACCCCCCGCAACAGCACCGTCTGCGACAGCAGCGGCACCCCCGCGCGGTTGAGCCGCCGCAAGGCTTCCGACGCCGCCGGAGTGATCTCGTCCGCATGGTTCGCATGCAGCACGAGCCAGACCGGCAGCGCCCGGTCCAGCGCCGCGACCAGCGCCCCGGTCACCTTCCCGGGCGCCACCACCGGCACCCTGGTGTGGAACCGCACCGATTCCAGGCTCTCCACCGCCTCCAGCCGGTCCAGCATCGCCGCCAGCCGCCGCGCCGACAGGACCAGCGGATCGCCCCCGGTGAAGATCACCTCGCGCACCGCCGGATGGCTGCGCAGATAATCCACCACCCGGTCGAACTCGGCCTCGGCCAAGGTGCCCGTCTCGCCCACCGTCTCACGGCGAAAGCAGAAGCGGCAATAGACCTCGCAGGTCTGGGTCGCATGCAGGATCGCCCGGTCGGGATAGCGATGCGTCAGCCCCGGCACCGGCCGGTGCGCATCGTCGCCGATCGGATCGGCCAGTTCCTCGGGCCGCAGCGCAAGCTCGCGCGGGTCCGGCACGAACTGCGCCCGCACGCCCTGCGACGCCACCCCGGCCATCGCCGGCGTGATCCGTACCCGGAACTCCGCCGCCACCGCCTCCAGCGCGTCGCGGTCGCCCGGCGCGACCAGACCTTCCTGTTCCAGCGCATCGACGCTGGTCAGGGCCGCAGGTATCGGGTCGGGGCGTTTCATGCGCCACGGCCCTATCCAAAGCCACCGTGCCGCGCAAGGCACGGGCGTCATCATGGGCGATATCGCCCCCCTTGCCCTTGCCCGACCCGTCCGTGCCCGGCCGGCGGGACCGCCCGCCGCCCGGTCAGTGAATCCGGAACTCGCCCACCACGTTCCGCCACTCGCCCGGAGCGATCAGCTTGCGGTGGGTGAAGCGCACCGAATGCAGTGGCCCCTCGATCCTTTCCTGCCAGAACTCGATGAAGCGGAACAGCTCCGGATAGTCCGGCGCCAGATCATACTCCTGCCAGATGAAGCTGTTGAGAACATTGCGATAATCCGGCATCCGATAGTAAAGCTCGGCCGTGGTCAGCCCGTATCCCTTCAGCATCAGCTCCGTCTCGCGCCCCGCCATGCCTGCCCCCTTTCTGGTTGCGCATGGGGGAATCATGCCAGCTATGGCTTAAAAATCAATGAAAACCGATATTTGGCACTCTGCCCTCATGGCTGCCAACCCGGGGCGCCCCCGCCATTGCACCCAACAGCTTGGATGGTGTATCTTCCCGCCTGCTACATCTTGTTCCTGCACGGAAGGCGCGCGCCCTCATGGCCGATATCCCGGAAGATACTGACAAAAAAGAAGAAAACCCGGAGCGCCCCGTCCACCACGGCCCCCAGGTCGACATCGCGGCCGAGATGAGGACCGCCTATCTCGACTATGCGATGAGCGTGATCGTCTCGCGCGCCATTCCCGACCTGCGCGACGGGCTGAAGCCCGTCCACCGCCGCATCCTTTTCGCGATGCACGAATCCGGCAACACGCATGACAAGCCCTACCGCAAGTCGGCCCGGCCCGTCGGCGACACGATGGGGAAATACCACCCGCACGGCGACTTGGCGATCTATGACGCGCTGGTGCGGATGGCGCAGCCCTTCTCCATGTCGCTGCCGCTTCTCGACGGCCAGGGCAACTTCGGCAGCATGGACGGCGACAGCGCGGCCGCCATGCGCTACACCGAGGTGCGGATGGACAAGCCCGCCGCCTTCCTCCTGTCGGACATCGACAAGGAGACGGTGGACTTCCAGGACAACTACGACGGCAAGGACCAGGAGCCGACCGTCCTGCCCGCCCGCTTTCCCAACATGCTGGTCAACGGCGCGGGCGGCATCGCGGTCGGCATGGCCACCAATATCCCGCCGCACAACCTGGGCGAGGTGATCGACGGCACCCTCGCGCTGATCGAGAATCCCGACATCTCCATGGAACAGCTGATGGAGATCATCCCCGCCCCCGACTTCCCGACCGGCGGCGTGATCCTCGGCCGCTCGGGCGCGCGCAAGGCCTATCTCGAGGGGCGCGGCTCCGTCATCATCCGCTCGAAAACCCATATCGAGGAGTTGCGCAAGGACCGCTGGGCCATCGTCATCGACGAGGTGCCCTATCAGGTCAACAAGGCCACGATGATCGAGAAGATCGCCGAACTGGTCCGCGACAAGCGCATCGAGGGCATCGCCGGCATCGCCGATGAAAGCGACCGGATCGGCATCCGCGTCGTGATCGAACTGAAACGCGACGCGACCCCGGATGTGGTGCTGAACCAGCTCTTCCGCTTCTCGACCATGCAGGTTTCGTTCGGCTGCAACATGCTGGCGCTGAACGGCGGCCGCCCCGAACAGCTGACGCTTCGCGATTTCCTAAGCCATTTCATCACCTTCCGCGAGGAAGTTGTCGCGCGCCGCACCGCCTATGAACTGCGCAAGGCGCGCGAGCGCAGCCATATCCTCTGCGGCCTCGCCGTCGCGGTCTCCAACGTCGACGAGGTGGTCGCCACCATCCGCGCCTCCGCCGACCCGGCCGAGGCGCGCGACAGGCTGATGACCCGGCGCTGGCCCGCGCATGACATCGCCGCCTATATCCGGCTGATCGACGACCCCTCGCACAAGATCAACGAGGACGGCACCTACAACCTCTCCGAGGCCCAGGCCCGCGCGATCCTCGATCTGCGCCTGCAGCGCCTGACCGCGATGGGCGTCAAGGAAGTCACCGACGAGCTGGAGGAATTGGCGCGGAAGATCAAGGACTTCCTCGACATTCTTTCCTCTCGCGACCGGATCATGGCGATCATCTCCGACGAGTTGCGCGAGGTGAAGGCGCTCTTCGCCGTCCCCCGCCGCACCGAGATCGCCGACTGGTCCGGCGACATGGAGGACGAGGACCTGATCGAGCGCGAGGACATGGTCGTCACCATCACCTCCGGCGGCTACATCAAGCGCACCCCCCTCGCCGAATTCCGCAGCCAGAACCGGGGCGGCAAGGGCCTCGCCTCGATGCAGACCAAGGACGATGACGTGGTCACCACGCTTTTCGTCGCGAATACGCATACTTGGCTGCTGTTCTTCACCACCGACGGCATGGTCTACAAGCTCAAGACCTGGCGCCTGCCGCTGGCGGGGCGCACCGCCAAGGGCAAGGCGCTGGTCAACATCCTGCCGATCGAGACCGGGATCTCCATCGCCGCGCTGATGCCCGTCGACGTGGCCGAGGAGGACTGGGGCAACCTGCAGATCGTCTTCGCGACCTCTGACGGCGATGTCCGCCAGAATGACCTCAGCGACTTCACCAACGTCAAGCGCAACGGCAAGATCGCGATGAACCTGCCCGAGGGCATCACCCTGGTGAACGCCGCCATCGCCGACGACCAGGACGACATCATGCTGGTGACCGAGGCCGGCCGCGCCATCCGCTTCTCCACCACCGAGATCCGCGTCTTCAAGTCGCGCGGATCGACCGGCGTCCGGGGCATCCGGCTGGCGGAGGGCGACCATGTGGTCAGCATGTCGATCATCCGCCACTTCGAGGCCACCCCCGAGGAACGCGAGGCCTATCTGAAACAGCGCCGCCTGATGGCCGGCGTCACCGAGGAGGAGACCGACGACGAAGAGGAAACCGTCGCCGCCGGCCAGCTTTCCCCCGAACGCTACGCCCAGATGTCCGCGGCCGAGGACCTGATCCTCACCGTCACCAAGGGCGGCTCGGGCAAGCTCTCCTCCAGCCACGACTACCCCGTCCGGGGTCGCGGCGGCATGGGCGTCAAGGCGATCTCCCCCGGCCCGCGCGGCGGCCGGATCATCGCCTCCTTCCCGGTCGACCTGGCCGACCAGATCATGCTCGCCACCTCCACCGGCCAGTCGATCCGCACCCCGGTGGAACAGGTCTCCTTCCGCTCGCGCAGCGCGGGCGGGGTCAAGGTCTTCGCCATCGGCGCGGAGGAGGAGGTGGTCTCGGTCGCCCGCGTCGCCGACCAGGGCCCCGACACCGGCAATGACGAGGCTTGAGGCCCGGCTCGCGGCCCTCGCGGCCGCGGGCGAGACCATCGCCTATGGCGCCCTCGCACGCGACCTCGGCCTCAGGATGGCTGACCTCACCCGCGACCTCGAGGCCCTGATGGAGGCAGACGCCGCCGCCGGAAGACCCTTCCGCGCCGCCCTCCTGCGCCAGCGCCTGTCGCCCGAGGGCCTCCCCGCCCCCGGCTTCTTCCTCAAGGCCGCCGCGCTCGGCCGACCGATGGAGGCGGCCGACATTCCCGCCGAACGCCGGGCCCTTCTCCGGTTCCCGAATACCCCGGGGTGAAGGGGCAGCGCCCCTTCTTGCAACGCCTGACCCGCAAAGCTACATCCGCCGGCATGGAACAGCTTCACATCATCGGCGGCGGCATGGCAGGCTCCGAGGCCGCCTGGGCCGCCGCCAACCTCGGCGTCCCCGTCGTCCTGCACGAGATGCGGCCGCAGGTCGCCACCTTCGCGCACCGCACCGGCGATTTTGCCGAGATGGTCTGCTCGAACTCCTTCCGCTCCGACGACCATGAGCGCAACGCCGTGGGCCTGATCCATTGGGAGATGCGGCAAGCGGGCAGCTTGGTCATGGAAATGGCCCACCGGCATCGCCTCCCGGCCGGCGGCGCCCTCGCCGTCGACCGCGACCCCTTCGCCCGATCCGTCACCGAGCGTCTGAAGTCGCATCCGCTGATTTCCACGTCTTACGAAGAGGTTACAGAGCTTCCCTCATCCGGCCACTGGATCATCGCCACCGGCCCCCTGACCAGCCCGGCGCTGGCCGAAGCGATCCGCGCCGCGACCGGGGCCGAGGCGCTGGCCTTCTTCGACGCCATCGCCCCCATCGTCTATACCGAAAGCATCGACATGTCGGTCGCCTGGCTGCAAAGCCGCTACGACAAGGGCGAGACCGAGGACGAACAGAAGGCCTACATCAACTGCCCGATGACCCGCGAGCAGTACGAGGCCTTCATCGACGCCCTTCTCGCGGCCGAGAAGACCGAGTTCCACGCAGGCGAGACGGCGGGCTATTTCGACGGCTGCCTGCCGATCGAGGTCATGGCCGAACGCGGCCGCGAGACGCTGCGCCACGGCCCGATGAAGCCCGTCGGCCTGACCAATACGCACCGGCCCGAGGTCAAGCCCTATGCCGTGGTCCAGCTTCGCCGCGACAACAAGCTTGGCACGCTGCACAATATCGTCGGCTTCCAGACCAAGATGAAATACGGCGCGCAAACCGCTGTTTTCAAGCTGATTCCGGGGCTGGAGAACGCCAGCTTCGCCCGCCTCGGCGGCATCCACCGCAACACCTTCATCAACTCGCCCACGCTCTTGGACGACCGGATGCGGCTGAAATCGCGTCCGCATCTCCGCTTCGCCGGCCAGATCACCGGGGTCGAGGGCTATGTCGAATCCGCCGCCATGGGCCTCCTTGCCGGCCGCATGGCCGCCGCCGAACTCCTTGGCCGCGACCTTCCCCCGCCGCCGCCCGAAACCGCGATGGGCGCGCTGGTGACCCATATCACCGGCGGGGCCGAGGCCAGGACCTTCCAGCCGATGAACGTGAACTTCGGCCTCTTTCCCCCGATCGACGCCAGGGGCGGGCGGAAGGGGCGCAAGGACCGCTACAAGGCCTATACCGACCGGGGGAAGGAAGCCTTCACCGAATGGCTTTCGTAACCCGCTTCGCGCCCAGCCCGACCGGCCCGCTGCACCTCGGCCATGCCTTTTCCGCGATCCTCGCCCACGACATGGCCCGCGCCGCCGGCGGCCGCTTCCTGCTGCGGATGGAGGATACCGACCTCGACCGCTGCCGCCCGGAATACGACGCCCTGATCCAGGAGGACCTCGCCTGGCTCGGCCTGACCTGGGACGGAGCGATCCATCGCCAGTCCGAACATATCGCGTGGTATAACACCCGGCTTGAAGTCCTTGAGGATAAAGGACTTCTCTACCCCTGCTCCTGCAGCCGCGCCGACATCCGCGCGGCGCTTTCCGCCCCGCAGGAGGGCGTCGCCTTCGCCGTCTATCCCGGCACCTGTCGCGGGCGCGGCATGGCCAGCCGCCTGCCCGGCGACGCGCTCCGCCTGGACCTCGCCGCCGCGCTCGCGTTCCTTGCGGCGGAACCTCCCCCAGCCGGGCGCCTCCCTTCCCACGCGTGGGAGAGGGTTGGAGAGGGAGGGCCGCCCGACATCCCGCGCCTCGCCTTCGTCGAAACCGGCCCGGCCCATGCCGGCCGCCACATCCTGGACTCCGCGCGCGCGCTGCGGCAGATCGGCGACGTGGTCCTGTCCCGCAAGGGCGAGGATATCGTCGCCTATTTCCTCGCCTCGGCCTTCGACGATGCCGACCAGGGCGTCACCCATGTGATCCGGGGCGAGGACCTCTATGACTTCACCCCGGTCCAGGTGATCCTGCAGCACCTCCTCGGCCTGCCGACGCCCATCTACCACCACCACCGCCTGATCCGCGACGATCAGGGCAAGCGGCTGGCCAAGCGCGACGACGCCCGCGCCATCGCGAAATACCGCGCCGAGGGCGCAACCCCGGCCGACATCCGCCGCATGGTCGGATTGCCAGTTCCCTGACGGCCGCTGGCAAACAGTCAGCCCTTGCGGACGGGCGCCATGATCTCGACCTCCGCCCCCTGCCGGACCGCGGTATAGAAGCAGGACCGCCGGTTGGTATGACAGGCCGGCCCCTCCTGCTCGACCAGGGCCAGCAGACAGTCCCGGTCGCAGTCCAGCCGCAACTCGACCAGCCGCTGATGGTGCCCCGAGCTTTCCCCCTTGACCCAGAACGCCCCGCGCGAGCGCGACCAGTAGGTGACCTTCCCGGTCTCCAGCGTCCGCCGGACCGCGCCCTCGTTCATCCAGGCCAGCATCAGCACCTCGCCCGAGACCGCATCCTGCGCCACGCAGGGGATCAGCCCGGCCGCGTCATACTTCAGTGAACCGGGATCGAAAGGCATGGCTCTCTCCTTGGCAGCCGGACGCGCCGGGTCTACATACGGGGTCAGCCAAGGGAATGCCATGAGCGACAGCGACCTCATCAAGCTCTACTCCACCCGTATCCTGGGCCTCGCCGCCGACATCCCGCATCTCGGCCGGCTGAAGGCGCCGCAGGGCAGCGCCCGCCGCCGCTCTCCGCTCTGCGGCTCGACGGTGACGGCGGATGTGGTGCTGCGGGACGGCCGCATCGCCGAATTCGCCCAGGACGTGAAGGCCTGCGCCCTCGGCCAGGCCTCGGCGGCGGTGCTGGGCGGGGCGGTCATCGGCCGCAGCCTGCCCGAACTGCAAGCCGCCCGCGACGCGCTGCGCGCCATGCTCAAGGACGCTGGCCCGGTCCCCGCAGCCCCTTTCGACGGCTACGAGGTCCTGCTGCCCGCCCGCGACTACAAGAACCGCCACGCCTCGATCCTGCTTGCCCTGGAAGCCGCCTGCGAGGCGATGGAGGCCGCCGCCGCATGAAAAAACCGCCGCGCATCCGGGGGGATGGCGGCGGCAGGAGCGCCTCTGGATCGGACGGCGGGCAAAGGCCGTCACCGGGGGGACAGAGTGCGGGGCAGAATCTCAGGCCAGGCCGGGCAGCGACAGCACGGCGAACACAAGCACGACAAGAGCGGTCAGCCCGACCAGATCCTCGGCCGCGCCGCGCGGGCTGTGGGTCAGCAGGGTCTTCATGGCGTCTTTCATCGCATCCTCCATGCTTGTTGCTGAATTGTTCTCACAAGACTCCAGCCCTGTAAAGAACTTTTTAAGAACAAACGCGAACCCATGCGGAACTGCGATTTCCGAACGGAAATCGTCCCGGAAATCGTCCGATTTCCGGCGCCCGGCTCAGCCGACCGAGATCATCCGCAGCGCGCGCTCCTGGTCCATCAGCCACAAGAGCAGCCGCGCCGCCGCGCCCCTCGGCCCGCCCAGCCCCGGATCGTCATGCAGAAGTTTGCGCGCATCCGACTGCGCCAGCGCCATCAGGCTCGCCTGCCGCTCCAGATCCGCCACCCGAAAGCGCGGCAGGCCGGATTGCGCGGTGCCGATCAGGTCGCCGGCGCCGCGCATCGCCAGATCCTCCTCGGCGATGCGAAAGCCGTCCTCGGTGTCGCGGATCGTGGTCAGCCGCCGCCGCCCGGTCTCGTTCAGCGGCGGCTGATACATCAGAAGACAGGTCGAGGCCGCCTCGCCCCGTCCGACCCGGCCCCGCAACTGGTGAAGCTGCGCCAGCCCGAAGGTCTCGGCCTGTTCGATCACCATGATCGTGGCATCGGGCACGTTGACTCCGACCTCGATCACCGTGGTCGCGACCAGGACAAGGCTCTCGCCGGCCACGAAGCGCGCCATCGCCGCGTCCTTCTCGGCCGGCGGCATCTGGCCATGCACCAGCCCCACCTTCTCGCCCAGGGCGGCGCGCAGGCTGCGGAACCGCTCCTCGGCGCTGGCATAATCCACCAGTTCCGATTCCTCGACCAGCGGGCAGACCCAATAGGCCTGCCGCCCCTCGGCCACCGCCTTGCGCAGATGCTCCACCACCTCGTCCAGCCGGTCCGAGGCGACCATCGCGGTGCGGATCGGCTTGCGCCCCGCCGGTTTCTCGTCCAGCACCGAGACATCCATGTCGCCATGCGTCGCCAGCGCCAGGCTGCGCGGAATCGGGGTCGCGGTCATCACCAGCACGTCCACCGCCTCGCCCTTGGCGCCCAGTTCCATCCGCTGCGCCACGCCGAAACGGTGCTGCTCATCCACCACCGCAAGGCGCAGGTCCCTGAATTCCACGTCCTTCTGGAAGACCGCATGGGTGCCGACCAGGATCGGGATCCGCCCCATGGCCAGATCCTCCAGCTTCATCGCCCGCTCCGCCCCCCGGTCGCGCCCCGTAAGCAGTTCCAGCCGCACCCCCGCCGCCCGGGCCAGCGGCGCCAACCCCTCGAAATGCTGGCGGGCAAGGATCTCGGTCGGGGCCATCATCACGCCCTGCCCCCCGGCCTCGACCGCGATCAGAAGCGCCTGGAAGGCCACCAGCGTCTTTCCCGCGCCCACGTCGCCCTGCAACAGCCGGTTCATCCGCCTGGCCGAGGCCATGTCGGCCGCGATCTCGGCCACCGCCCGGACCTGCGCGCCGGTGGGCGCATAGGGCAGGCTTTCCAACACCTTGGCGCGCAATGCCCCTGTGCCTTCGGTCGCGATCCCCTTGCCCCGGCGGATCGAGGCGCGGGCGATCGACAGCATCAGCTGATGCGCGAACAGCTCGTCATAGGCCAGGCGCTGGCGCGCGGGGTGGGTGGCGGCCAGCGCCGCCGCACCCTCGGGCGCATGCGCCGCCGCCAGCGCCGCCGGCCAGTCCGGCCAGCCCTCCCGCGCCTTCAGGCCGGGGTCGATCCATTCCCCGGCCAGCGGCAGCCGGGTCAGCGCCGCCGCCACCGCCTTCGACACCAGCTTCTGCGTCAGGCCCGCGGACAGCGGATAGACCGGCTCATAGGCCGGGATCTCCTCCGCCTCCTCGACCCGCAGCACATGGTCGGGATGCACCATCTGCGCCATGCCGTCGAAGAATTCGACCTTGCCCGAGACCAGGCGGCGCTGGCCGGTGGGCAGAAGCTTCTGCAGATAGTCGGCGCGGGCGTGGAAGAAGACCAGCTGGAACTCCAGCCTGCGGTCGCGGACATGCACCCGGTAGGGCCGGCCCTTCTGGCGCGGCGGGACGTGGCTCCCGACCTCGACCTCGACCGTCAGGGTGGCGGGGGGCGTGATGTCGCGGACCGAGTCGCGCCGCGCCCGGTCCACCCCGGAATGCGGCAGGAGGTAGAGGAGATCCTTCGGCCGCTCCACCCCCAGCGCCTTGAAGGCCTGCGCCGCCTTGGGACCGACGCCGGGCAGCGTCTCCAGCCCGGCGAAAAGCGGGAAAAGCGCCTCGGGCCGGGTCATCCGATCAGCCGCAGCCAGGCGTCCTCGTCGATGACCTGAACCCCCAGCCGCTCGGCCTCCTTCGCCTTGGATCCCGCGCCGGGGCCGGCGACCACGAGGTCGGTCCTGGCGCTGACGCTGCCCGAGACCTTGGCCCCCAGCGCCTCGGCCCTCGCCTTGGCCTCGGCCCGGGTCATCTTCTCCAGCGTGCCGGTGAAGACCACGATCTTGCCCGCGACCGGGCTGTCCACCGCCCCGCGCGCCTGGACCGGCTGGACCGAGAGTTGCGCCGCCAGCGCGTCGATCGCTTCCCGTTCGGCCGGGTTCTGGAAGGCATCGACCAGGCTTTGCGCCATCACCGCGCCGATCCCGTTGATCGCGGTCAGTTCCGCCCATTCCGGGCTGCCGGGGTGGGCCCGGGTCACGGCGGTCTCGAAGGCCTCCCAGCCGGAGTAATGCCGCGCCAGAAGCCCCGCCGCGACCTCGCCGACATGGCGGATCCCCAGCGAGAAGATCAGCCGATCCAGGGGGATGCTCCGCCGCGCCTCGATCGCCGCGAAAAGCTTGGCGGCCGAGACCTCGCCGAAACCTTCGCGATTTCTCAGCTTCTGCAACGGGTTGGCGGCGTCTCTTGCGGCAAGGGTAAAGATCTCGGCCGGGGTCTTCACCGGCAGGATCGGGTCGCGGAAGAACATCTCGACCTGTTTCGCCCCCAGCCCCTCGATGTCGAAGGCCCCGCGGCTGACGAAATGCTTCAGCCGCTCCACCGCCTGCGCCGGGCAGATCAGGCCGCCGGTGCAGCGGCGGACGGAATCGCCCTCCTCGCGATGGGCGGGGCTGCCGCATTCCGGACATTCCGCCGGAAAGGCATAGGGTTGCGCGCCGTTCTTGCGACGCGACAGGTCCACGTCCGCGACCTTGGGGATCACGTCGCCGGCGCGGTAGACCTGCACCCAGTCGCCGATGCGGATGTCCTTGCCGCCCCGGATCTCCTGTCCGCTCCTGTCGCGGCCGGCGATGTAATCCTCATTGTGCAGCGTCGCGTTCTGCACCACCACGCCGCCCACCGTCACCGGCTTCAGCCGCGCCACCGGCGAGAGCGCGCCGGTGCGGCCGACCTGGATGTCGATGCCCAGAAGCTCGGTCCAGGCGAGTTCTGCCGGGAACTTGTGCGCCAGCGCCCAGCGGGGGGTCGAGGAGCGGAAGCCGAGCCGCGCCTGCAGCGCAAGGTCGTTCACCTTGTAGACCACGCCGTCGATGTCATAGCCCAGCGTCGCGCGCTGCGCCTCGATCAGGCGGTATTGCGCCAGCATCGCCTGCGGCCCGTCGCAGAGCGTGGTCAGGGGATTTGTCTGGAAACCCAAGGCCTTGAGGCGCGCAATTGCGGCGATCTGCGTGACGGCCAGCGGCTGCGAGACCTCGCCCCAGGAATAGGCGAAAAAGCGCAGCGGCCGGGCCGCGGTGATGCGGGCGTCCAGCTGGCGCAGCGACCCAGCCGCCGCGTTGCGCGGATTGGCGAAGGTCCTGTCGCCCGCCGCCGCCTGCCGTTCGTTCAGCGCCGCGAAATCGGCGTGGGACATGTAGACCTCGCCCCGCACCTCCAGCACCTGCGGCGCCTCCGCCAGCCGCCGGGGAATGTCGGCGATGGTGCGGGCATTCTCGGTGACGTTCTCGCCCACCTCGCCGTCGCCGCGCGTCGCGGCCTGGACCAGCACCCCGCCCTCATAGCGCAAGGAGAGCGACAGCCCGTCGATCTTCGGCTCGGCCGTATAGGCCACCGGCTGCGTCAGGCCGAGGAACTTCTTCACCCGGTCGTCGAACTCCGCCACCTCCTCGGGCGCGAAGGCGTTCTCCAGCGAGAGCATCCGCAGCCGGTGCGTCACCTTGCCGAAGCCCTCGGCCACCGCGGCGCCCACCTGCTCGCTGGGCGAATCGGCCCGCTTCAGGCCGGGAAAGCGCGCCTCGATCGCCGCATTGCGCCGCTTCAGCGCATCATAATCCGCATCCGAAATCTCGGGCGCGTCCAGCGTGTGATAGGCGCGGTTCGCCGCCGCGATCGCCCCGGCCAGACGCGCGAGTTCCCCGCGCGCCTCGGCCTCTGTCAGTGCCTCGACCGGCCTGTCGCCCATTCCCGCCCCCAGACTTCCGGCGCCCAAGTTAGGCAAGCCCGCAGGCGAGGTAAAGTCAGGCGCTGGCGACAAGCCTGGGCGCCGCCGCGGCGGCCGGGTCGCGCAGGACGTAGCCGCGGCCCCAGACCGTCTCGATATAGTTGTCGCCCCCCGTCGCCTCGGCCAGCTTCTTGCGCAGCTTGCAGATGAAGACGTCGATGATCTTCAGCTCGGGCTCGTCCATGCCGCCGTAAAGATGGTTCAGGAACATCTCCTTGGTCAGCGTCGTGCCCTTGCGCAGGCTCAGAAGCTCGAGCATCTGGTATTCCTTGCCGGTCAGATGCACCGTCTTGCCCGCCACATCCACCGTCTTGGCGTCCAGATTGACCGAGACGCTGCCGGTCTTGATCACCGACTGGCTGTGCCCTTTCGACCGCCGGATGATCGCATGGATGCGGGCCACCAGTTCCTCGCGATGGAAGGGCTTGGTCAGATAGTCGTCCGCGCCGAAACCGAAGCCCTTCAGCTTGTTCTCGGTATCGTCCGAGCCCGACAGGATCAGGATCGGCGTTTCGATCCTGGCCTGGCGGATCTGGCGCAGGACGTCATGCCCGCTCATGTCCGGAAGGTTCAGGTCGAGAAGGATCAGGTCGTAATCGTAAAGCTTCGCGAGATCCACGCCATCCTCGCCCATGTCGGTGCAATAGACGTTCAGGTTGGCATGGGTCAGCATCAGTTCGATGCTGCGCGAGGTGGTCGGGTCGTCTTCCACAAGCAGGATGCGCATTTACCTTTTACTCCGCTCCGTCACATCGTTAACGACATTGGGCGTCAATGGTTAACACGCGGTTACTTTGCCAGAGCGCGAGCCACAAACAATCTAAAGTTGTCTGTATTTCTGGATCGCGGTGACCTTCAGGCCCTGGTCGCCATGCCTTTCCGCCGCCCTGCGCCAAAGCGCGAACTCCTCCTCGGACAGCGCATAGCGTTCCAGCGCCTCGGCCTCATGAATCAGCCCGTGGACCACCGCCTTGACCACCACCGACTTGCGGCTGGCGACCCAGCGGCGGGTGTCCGCGGGCGGCAGGTCGGCGCGGGTGAGAATGCTGCCATCCGGCAGGGTGACCTGCCGGGGCCCGTCGACGCGTTTCAGAAACATGGCCAATCCCTCGTTCGTGCCGGGCAAGATTGCCGGAACAGCCTTAATCATTCCTGAAACGGGGGATTGAGAGTGCAGAGCATTTTCATATATTGCCTGACAATCCCCATTCCCGGATCCTGACCCATGCCGCGCGACCTGGCCCTGAACTCCCTTGGTTTTGCCAAACCCCCGTCCGAGACGCGGGTCGTCGTCGCCATGTCCGGCGGCGTCGATTCCAGCGTCGTGGCGGCGATGCTGGCCGAAGAGGGCTATGACGTCGTCGGCGTCACGCTGCAGCTTTACGACCATGGCGCGGCCCTGGCCAAGAAGGGCGCCTGCTGCGCCGGCCGCGACATCCATGATGCGCGCCGGGTGGCCGAGACCATGGGCTTCCCGCATTATGTCCTTGATTACGAAAACACTTTCCGCGAAGCGGTGATCGAGGAATTCGCCGACGCCTATCTCGCCGGCGCGACCCCGGTGCCCTGCATCCGCTGCAACGAGCGGGTGAAGTTCAAGGACCTCCTGGCCACCGCCAGGGATCTCGAGGCCGATTGCATGGCCACGGGGCACTACATCCAGCGCAAGGTCGGCGCGCAGGGGCCGGAGCTGCACCAGGCCGCCGACGCCGCCCGCGACCAGAGCTATTTCCTGTTCTCGACCACGCCCGAGCAACTCGACTACCTGCGATTCCCGCTGGGGCATCTCGCCTCGAAGGCGGAAACCCGCGCATTGGCGGCGAAATATGGCCTGGCCGTCGCCGACAAGCCCGACAGCCAGGACATCTGCTTTGTCCCGAACGGCAATTACGCCGCGGTGATCGAGAAGCTGCGCCCCGGCGCCGCCGATCCCGGCGAGATCGTGGATCTCGACGGCAATGTGCTGGGCGCGCATCGCGGCGTGATCCACTACACCATCGGCCAGCGCAAGGGCCTGGGGATCGGGGGCCTCGGCGATCCGCTTTACGTCGTGCGGCTTGACCCGGAGAGCCGCCGGGTGATCGTCGGCCCGAAGGCTGCGCTCTCGACAAGGGTGATCCCGGTGCGCGAGATCAACTGGCTGGGCGACGCGCCCTTCGACAGCCGCCCCGAATGGCATCTCAAGGTCAAGGTCCGCTCGACCCGCCCCCCGCGCGAGGCGATCCTGCGCCCGACCGGCCCGACCACCGCCGAGGTGGAGCTTCTGGCCCCCGAGGATGGGGTCAGCGCCGGCCAGGCCTGCGTCTTCTACGCCCCCGAAGGCGGCCGCATCCATGGCGGCGGCTGGATCTGGAAAGGTTAGGCCCTTGAAATCACTGGTTCTTCTGGCGGCCCTCCTGCCGTTCTCCGCCCTTGCCGAAACGCGCGAGGAGCGGGTGGCGGTGGCGGCGGATTATGTCGATCTCGCCCTGGCCGAGTTCGACCTGGCCGCGGTGATCGAGACGCTGTACCAGCCGATCCTGCAACAGGTCGCGGCCGGGGGCCAGACCCTGACCGAGGCGCAGCTGGCCGCGATCCGCACGCTTTACCTCGACGCCTTCCGCCAGCCGATGACCGACCTGATGCGCGAGCAGGCCGGGCTCATGGCCGACATGATGACCCTGGCCGAGATCACCGCGCTGCGCGATTTCTACGCCACGCCCGCGGGGCGCTCGGCGATGGCGAAGCTGCCGCAGCTGACGGCGGCGCAGCAGCCGGGGCTGATGCAGCTGGTCGGCTCCACCTCGGAACGGCTGATGCCGCAGGTGCTGGCGATCATCAACGGCGACGAATCGCCCGCAGCACCGACCGCGCAGCCCTGAGGCCGGGGGCCTCGCCGCCCCTGCCCAGCCGCTCCATCGTCAGGGCCATCGCCGCCTGTTGCGCGGAAGGATCGGACAAAAGCGCCTCCAGCGCCGGGACGATCTTTGCCGCCCGGGCCGCGGGGCCGATGAACTCGGGCACCACGCGGGTCTCGCTGACCAGGTTGACCAGCGTCACCGTGTCGATCCGCGCCGCCCGCCGCATCAGCCACAGGGTCAGGGGATGCATGTCATAGGCGATGACCATCGGGCAACCGTTCGCCGCCAGTTCCAGCGAGACCGTGCCGGAGGCCGCCAGCGCCACATGCGCCGCCGCAAAGGCGCCGCGCTTTGCCGCCGCATCCTCGATGATCTCGGGCCGCACCGCCCAGCCCGCGGTCAGCTCGCGCACCAGCCCGGCCACGCCGCGCACCGTCGGCAGCGCCACCCGCAGCTCGGGATGCCGCGCCTTCAGCTGCGCCACCACCGCGCCGAAGATCGGGGCCAGCCGCGTCACCTCGCCCCGGCGCGAGCCCGGCAGCGCCAGCAGAAGCGGCCCCTCGCCGGCAAAGACCGCCTTTTCCGCCGGCGTGGCCAGCGGTTCGGCCACCACCGGATGCCCGACGAAATCGCAGGTCATCCCGGCGGCGGTCATGTAGGGCGGCTCGAACGGCAAAAGCGCCAGAACGTGATCCACCACCCGCGCCATCCGCAAAGCCCGCCCCGGCCGCCAGGCCCAGACCGAGGGCGCGACGTAATGGATCACCCGCATCCCCGGCCGCGCCGCCTTGACCAGCGCCGCGACGCGCAGGCAGAAATCGGGCGAGTCGATCGTCACCAGCGCCTCGGCGCCCGAGGCCAGCGCCGCCTCGGCCGCCTCGCGGATCCGGCGCTTCAGCCGGCGATAGTTCGGCAGCACCTCGGCGATGCCCATCACCGAAAGTTCTTCCATCGGGAACAGGCTCGCCAGCCCCTCGGCCTGCATCAGGGGCCCGCCCACCCCCGCGAAGTCCACCGGCGCCAGCGACCTCAGCCCCGCCATCAGCGCGGCGCCCAGCCGGTCGCCCGAGGGCTCGCCCGCGATCAGGAACAGCTTCACCGCCCCGCTCATCGGCCCGCTCATCCCTTGTCTGCGACCGCTCTTCGCAGCGGCCCCCCCGGCGAGGAGCGCCGCGAAGCAAGCGAGGAGCGATCCCCGCTCATCCCCGCGCCCAGAGGAACAGGCCCAGCTCGCCCGCCAGCCGCACCATCGCGGGCAGGTCGAGGCAGATCACCGACCCCGCCTCGAAGGCCACCCCGCCCAGACCGGCCGCCGCGACCCCGCGCAGGGTCTCGGGGCCGATGGTCGGCAGGTCGATCCGCCGGTCCTGCCCCGGCTTCGCGGCCTTGTAGAACAGGCCCCGCCCGCGCGCCGGATCCGGCCGCAACGCGCCGATCCCGGCCACCTCGGCCAGCATCGCATCCGTCCCCGGCAGCGCCTCCACCGCCAGGCAAAGGCCCTGCGCCACGACCGCGCCCTGCCCCACATCGACCGCGCCAAGCGCCGCGACGATCGCCGCCGCCCGCGCCGCATCGGCCTCGTCGCGCGGATTCACCGATCCCGCCAGCACCCCGGCCCCCGGCAAGAGCGCGGGCGCGATCGCCTCCACGCCCACGACCGAAAAGCCGGATTCCTCGAACAGCTCGATCACCACCCGCAGCGTCGCATCATCGCCCGCCGCCATCGCCGCCATGAGGCGCGGCAGAAGCGCGGCCGTCGCCTCGTCCAGCAGCGCGGGGTCGAGGCGCGGCCGCGTCACCGCGCCGGCAAAGACCACCTGCCCGACCCCGTCGCGCTCCAGCGCGCGCAGGAAGGGCACCAGCCGCTCGACCCGGAAGCGCAGGTCCACCGTCAGCCCCTCGGGGGCCGAGCCGTCCATCGCCGCGACCAGCGGCGGCTCGGCCATCCCGACCGCAAGCGCGGCGGGCAGCCGCCCCTCGCCGGCGATGATCGCGGTCCTCATCTGCCGCCTTTCGGGGTCAGGAAGCTGCGGTCCGATTTCGCCAGGATGAACTCGGCAATCTCGCGCACGAGCGGCAGGTCGCTGTCCTCGGCCAGCTTGCGGGCGCGGTCCTGGAAACTGCCTTCCTCCTGCGCCAGCACCTGATAGGCGGCGCGCAGCGCGGTGATCTCGGCCCGGTCCACGCCCCGGCGCTTGAGGCCGACCAGGTTCAGCCCGTCCAGCTCGCCGCGCGGCGCCTGCACCAGGCCGTAGGGGATCACGTCGTTCGTCACCATGGTCAGCGCGCCGATGATCGCGCCCTGGCCGATGCGGACCCATTGGTGCACGCCCGACAGGCCGCCGACGATCACGTCATCGCCCAGGACACAATGGCCGGCGATGGCGACATGGTTCACCAGGATCACCCGGTCGCCGATCTGGGCATCATGGCCGACATGCGCCCCGGTCATGATCAGGCAGTCCTCGCCCACCCGGGTGACGCCGCCGCCGCCCTCGGTCCCGGTGTTCAGCGTCGCCCCCTCGCGGATGCGGGTGCGGGCGCCGACGGTCAGCCGGGTGCGCTCGCCCTTGAACTTCAGGTCCTGCGGCACTTCGCCGACACAGGCAAAGGGCCAGACCGTGCAGTCGTCGCCCAGCTCGGTCCAGCCGGTGATCACGGCATGGGATTTCACCACCACCCGGTCGCCCAGCACCACCTCGGGGCCGATCACGGCGAAGGGGCCGATGTGGCAATGCTCGCCGATGGTCGCGCCCTCCTCGACGAAGGCCGAGGGGTGGATGACGGCGGTGCCGTGAACCGCCACGGCTCAGGCCTTCGCCACGTCGAACATGGCCATGAAGGTGGCCTCGCAGGCCAGCTCGCCCTCGACCATCGCGCGGCCCTCGAACTTCCAGACCCGTCCGCCGCCGCGCACCGCCTTCACATGCAGTTCCAGCACGTCGCCGGGAACGACCTTGCGGCGGAACTTCACCCCGTCCACGCCCATGAAGAACACCTTGGCGTTCTTGTCGACCAGATCCATCGACAGCCCGACCAGCACGCCCGAGGTCTGCGCCATCGCCTCGATGATCATCACGCCGGGAAAGATCGGCATTCCCGGGAAATGGCCCTGGAACTGCGGCTCGTTCAGGGTGATGCACTTGATGCCCACGCAGGACTCGTTGACCACGATGTCCCGGACCTTGTCGATCAGGAGGAACGGATAGCGGTGCGGGATGATCCGCTGGATCAGGTCCAGATCGGCGGTCGTGGCACTGCTGGCATCCATGGTCTCACCCCTTCGCTTGGCCTTGCGCCCGTAGCTAGCAAGTCGCGGCACGGGTGACAAGTTGCCGCTATGGTGCCGGCGGCTCGACCGTCAGGACCGCATCCACCCTGGCGATCGCCTCGTCCGTCACGTCGATCGCCGAGAGCGACAGGATGATCCCCGCCTTGTCCAGGATCGCCACCGCCTTGCGCTCGCCCAGAAGCTCGCCCAGCACCGGGATCGCGGCCTTGAGGAAGGCCTGCCGTTCGGTGTCGCGGGCCTTGGTCAGGTCTTCGGCCTTGCTGTCCTGCGCGTCGCGGATCTGTTCGACCTTGCGGTCGAAGGCCTCGGCCTGGGCGGTGAACTCGGCCTGCGGCAGGGTGCGGCGCAGCTCGGTCAGCACCTGCTCCTCGGCGATCAGCTCGGCCTCGATTCGCTTGTTCTCCTCGTCCAGCGCCCGCAGCGCCTGGCGCTCGCGCTCCAGCGCGGCGCGGCCGAAGGCGGATTCGGTGAAGAACCGCTCCTGGTCCAGGGTGAGGACCGGCATCGCCTGCGGCGCGGGCGGCTGGTCCTGCGCGGCGGCGGCGGCGCCGAGGGCCAGTGCCACCAGCGCCCAGGCGGCCGCGCGCCGGAGGGGCCGCAGCGCCGCCATGGTCAGAACCGCGTCGAGATGGTCAGGTCGAAGCTCTGTTCCTTGTCGTAGTCTTCCTTCTTCAGCGCATGGCTGAAGTTGAAGCGCAGCGGGCCGATCGGCGTGCTCCAGAACACCGACAGGCCCACGGTGGCGCGCGGGATGAAGCTGTCGTCCACCTCGACGCCGCCCGCCCCGGTCGTGTTGTCCAGGCTCCAGACCGAGCCGACGTCCAGGAAGGCCCCGCCGGTGATGCCGTATTCCTCGGGCAGGCCCAGCGGGAAATCGGCCTCGAAGCGGGCGACGGCGAACAGGTTGCCGCCAAGCGCATCCTCGTTCACCGCGTTCAGGTCGCGCGGGCCGATGCCGTTCGGCTCGAAGCCGCGGATCTTGCCGTTGCCGAAATAGCGTTCGGTCACCCGGCTGCTGGTGTCGCCCAGCGAATGGATCGCCCCGCCCTCGAAGATCGCGCGGACGGTGACTTCCTCGTTCATGATCTTGGTCTCGGCCAGGGCCAGCGCCGTGGTCTCGATATATTCGGTATCGCCGCCCAGCCCGGCGAAATCCTGGCCAAAGCGCAGCAGCACGCCGCCCTTCGGGTTCAGCCCGGTGATGCGGTTGTCGTATTCATAGGCATAGCCCAGCGAGAAGGTCTTCAGCGCCGGGATGACCGCCTCGGCCTGGATGATGGGAGAGCTGGCCGGGTCGACATTGTCCAGCTTGTCCTCCGAGACGCGCAGCCGCAGGTCCAGCTTCGACTGTTCGCCCACCGGAAAGCCGATGCCGGTGGTCAGCCCGATATTGCGGGTGTCATACTTGGCATTGTCGTAGTCGCTGGTCCGGTAATAGCCCCCGACCGAGAAGCTCAGGTCGCGGCCCAGCAGCGCCGGCTCGGTGAAGCTGAAGCTGGAGTTCTGGTTGCTGGTGCCCGAGTTCAGCGACAGCGACAGCGCCTGCCCCCGGCCCAGGAAGTTCTTCTCCGAGAAGCCGATGTTGAATCCGGTGCCGCTGGCCACCGAATAGCTGAGGCCGAAGGTGAGAGAGCCGGTCGGCTGTTCCTCGACATCCACGTTCACCACCACCTGGTCGGGCGAGGATCCCGGCTCGGCATTGACCTTGGCATCCGAGAAGAAGCCGAGCGCCCGGATCCGCTCCGCCGACTGGCGGATCTCGCGCGGGTTCAGGGGATCGCCCTCGACGGTGCGGAACTGGCGGCGGATCACCTGGTCCAGGGTGGTCGCGTTGCCCTCGATGTCGATGCGCTCGACAAAGACGCGCTCGCCGCGGACCACGGCGAACTCTATGTCCACCGCCTGGTTGCGGTCGTCGCGGGTGACGCGCGGCTCGACCCGGACGAAGTTCAGGCCCTGCTTCAGCGCCAGCGTCTCCATCCGGGTGATGTTGTTGTCAATCAAGAGCGGCGAATAGGTCTGGCCGGTGCGGATCCGGGCCGCTTCCTCATATGCGGCGGCATCCACCCCCTCGACCTCCGAGACGACGGTGACCTTGCCGATCTTGTAGGGCAGGCCCTCGCGGATGGTATAGGTGACGAAGGTGGCGTCCCGCTCGCGGCTCAGCTCGGCGCTGGCGTCGGTGACCTGGACGTCGATATAGCCGCGCGACTGGTAGAAGTCGGTCAGCATCTTCTTGTCCAGTTCCAGCCGCTCGGCCACGAAGGTGTCGCGGCGGATCAGGTTGCGCAGGAAGCCGGCCTGCTTGGTCTCAAGCACCTGGCGCAGGCGGCGGTCGCTGAAGGCGCGGTTGCCGACGAAGGAGATCCGCTCGTTCTCGACCACCTTGCCCTCGGCGATCTCGAACACCAGGTCCACCCGGTTTTCCGACCGGCGGATGATCTTCGGCGTGACCGAGGCGGCCAGGCGGCCCTGGACGCGATAGGCCTCGGCGATGGCGGCGGCGTCGGATTCCGCCGTGGTCGGCGAATAGACCCGGCGCGACTGGCTTTGCACCAGCTCGGCCAGCTGCTCGTCCTTGATCCGCTTGTTGCCCTCGAAGTTGATGACGTTGACGATCGGGTATTCCGTGACCCGGATCACCAGGGTCGAGCCCTGCGGCACCAGCTCGACCTTCTCGAACAGGCCCGAGTTGGCGATGCGCTGGTAGGCGTCGTTCAGCGCCGCGGCCGAGACCTCCTGCCCGCGGCTGATTCCGGCATAGTTCAGGATCGTGGCGGCATCGACGCGCTCGTTGCCCTCGATCGTCACGTTCGAAAACGAAAAGACCTGCGCAAAGGCCGGGCTGAGGAACGGCTGCGAAGCCGTTGCCCCGCCGATGAAAAGCGCCGTCGCCAGCAGACGCGCCCGTGCCTTGGCCCTGGACGACCGTTCCGTGGCCGCGCGATGGGTCTTATGCATGTCGGGTCCTCGCCGTAAATCTGCTTTGCGAATTGACTAGCGGGAAAGGCAAGCCTTGTCAAAAGCCTGCGCTTGCTCCGGGCCACTTTCCCAGATGTTGTGGTGAGGATGCCCAGGGCCAGGCCCCGCCCGCCTCAGACGCAAAGCAGGTCGCGCGACAGCGCGAACAGCATGATGCCGATGACGATGGTCATCCCCGCCATCATCAGCGCCCGCAGCGCCCGGTCCGGCGGCGGGCGGCGCATCACCGCCTCATAGGCGTAGAACACCAGATGCCCGCCATCCAGCACCGGGATCGGGAACAGGTTCAGGATCCCCACCCCCAGCGACATGACCGCCAGCATCAGAAGGAAGCTCTCGCCCCCGATCCGCGCCGCGTCGCCCATGCTTTCCGCCATGCCGATCGGGCCGGACAGGTTGCAGCTGGTGATCTGCCCCGAGACGATGTTCCACAACCCCGAGAAGGTCGAGCCGACCATCCCCGCCACCTGGCTGCCCGCCAGCGTCACCGCCTCCCAAGGGCCGACGCTGCGGGTGGCGAATTCGAAGGCGAGCCCGGCGAAGATGCCGATCTGGTAGCGGTCCACCAGCTGCCCGCCATCGTCCTCGGTGGTGCGCAGGCGCGGGGTCAGCGTCAGGTCGAAGGTCTCGCCCTTGCGCCAGACCCGCATCGGCAGCGCGCGGCCCTCGCTTTGCTGCACGATCTCGCGCAGTTGCAGGAAGGTGGTGATCTCACGCCCGTCCAGCGACAGGATCACGTCGCCCTCCTCGAGCCCCGCGTCGATGGCCGCCGAGCGGATCACGACCGAGCCGACGATGGGCGCGTGCAGATGCGGCCCCTCGACCTCCAGCGTCTGGTCGCCCCGGCGGACGGTGTACTCCATCACCCGCTCGACCGGCAGGTTCTCGACCGCGGCGCCGAAGGCGGCGGCGTCGGGGGTCGGGCGGCCCTCGATCGCGGTGATCACGTCGCCCGGTTGCAGCGAGGGGCCTTCGAACGGAAAGGCGCGGACCTCGCCCACGGTCGGCTCCTCGCGCGGGACGCCGAAGGCCACGGCCATCGCGACGAGAAGGGCGAAGGTCAGGATGAAATTGGCCACCGGCCCCGCCGCCACGGTCGCGGTCCGCGCCCAGAGCGGCGCGCCCGCCATCGTGTGCCGCTTCTCCGCGGCGCTCAGGCCCGAGACATCGCCCGGCCGGACCGAGCTTGCATCGGCATCGCCCAGGAACTTGACGTAGCCGCCGAAGGGAATGGCCGCGATCTGCCATTGCGTGCCGCGCCGGTCGCGCCGCGCCCAGACCACCGGGCCGAAGCCCAGGCTGAAGACCTCGGCATGGATGCCCGACCAGCGGCCGACGATGTAGTGGCCGTATTCATGGACGAAGACGATGACCGACAGCGCCAGGATGAAGAAGAAGGTCGTCCAGGCCGTGCCGCCGACCGCCGCGCCGAGGGTTGCGAAGAAATCCATGCCTCAGCGGCCTCCTGCGATCCGGGCGGCGATCTCGCCGGCCCTCTGCCGTGCGAGATGGTCCATCCGCAGCACATCCTCAAGGCCCCGCGGCAGATTTGCCGCGCCCATCTCCGGCTCCAGCGCCTCCAGCGTGGCCTCGACCACCCCCGCCATGTCCATGAAGCCGATGGCCCCGGCCAGGAACTGGTCCAGCGCCGCCTCCTTGGCCGCGTTGAACGCCGCCCCCGCCAGCCCGCGCCGCGCCATCACCTCGCGCGCAAGGCGCAGCGCCGGATAGCGCGCCTCGTCCGGGGCGCGGAAGGTCAGGCTCGCCACCTGCGCCAGGTCCAGCCGCGCCACCGGCAGCGCCTCGCGCCGGGGCCAGTTCAGCGCATAGCCGATCGAGTGCCGCATGTCCGGCGCCCCCATATGCGCCATGATCGCCCCGTCGCGGAAGCCGACCAGCGAGTGGACCAGGCTTTCGGGATGGAGGATGACCTCGACCTGCCCCGGCTCGACCCCGAAGAACTCGCGCGTCTCGATGACTTCCAGCGCCTTGTTGAACATCGAGGCGCTGTCGATGGTGATCCGCTGCCCCATCGCCCAGTTCGGATGCGCCAGCGCCTCGTCGACCGTGGCCCCCGCCAGCCGCTCCAGCGGCCAGTCGCGCAAGGCGCCCCCGCTCGCGGTCAGGATGATCCGCTCGACCGCCGCGATCTCCTCGCCCGCCAGCGCCTGGAAGATCGCCGAATGCTCGCTGTCCACCGGCAGGATCCGCGCGCCATGCGCCGCCGCCTCGGCCATCAGCAAGGGCCCCGCCGTGACCAGCGATTCCTTGTTCGCCAGCGCCAGCACCCCGCCGTGCCGCAGCGCCCGCAGCCCCGGCACCAGCCCCGCCGCGCCGACGATCGCGCTCATCACCCAGTCGGCCGGGCGGTCCGCCGCCTCGGCGATCGCCGCCGCCCCGGCCGCCGCCGCCACGCCCGAACCCGCCAGCCGCTCGCGCAGCTCCGCCAGCCCGCCCTCATCCGCGCAGACCGCCACCTCGGCCCGGAACTCGCGCGCCGCCTCGGCCAGGGCGGCCAGGTTCCGCCCCCCGGTCAGCGCCACCACCCGGAACGCCCCCGCCCCGCCGGCGCGGCGCAGAAGGTCCAGCGTCTGCGCCCCGATCGAGCCGGTGACCCCGAAGACCGACACGCTGCGCATCAGCCGGCCACCGTCCCCGGCAGGGGCAGGTTGAAGAACAGTCCCAGCACCATCACCGCCACGATGGCCAGGATCAGCGCATCGAAACGGTCCAGCACCCCGCCATGGCCCGGAATCAGGCTGGAGGCATCCTTCACCCCGCAGCGCCGCTTGATCCAGCTTTCCCAGATGTCGCCCATCTGCCCGGCCAGGGCGACCAGCGCCGACAGCAGCACCAGCCCCGGCCCGCCATGTCCCAGCGCCCAGAAGCCAAGGCCCACGCCCGCCGCCCCGATCCAGCCGGCCAGGGTGCCGCTCCAGGTCTTCTTCGGGCTGATCCTCGGCCAGAACTTCGGCCCGCCGACGATCCGGCCGACGAAATAGCCCAGCACGTCCGAGGCCATGACGATCAGCACCAGCCACAGGATCGCCGGCGTCCCCGCCGTCGCCCGCAGATCGACCAGCCCGTAGCCCGCCACCATGATCGCGACCGAATAAAGGCTGGACAGCCGCCGGTCGCGCCGGTCGGTCAGCGCGATGGCCAGCGCCGGCACCAGCAGCAGCACCGTGGCGAAGGGATCGTCCAGCCAAAGCTCCGCCGCCAGGCACAGGCCCGCCAGCCCGCCCAGGGCCAGCGGCGTCAGCCGATGCTCGGGCGCGGTCATCGTCGCCAGCTCCCAGACCATCGCCCCGATCAGAAGCACCACCAGCGCCGCGAAGGACGGCCCGCCCAGCCAGATCTCGGCCCCGCCGACCGCGACCAGCACCACGGCCGACAGCACCCGCTTGCGCAGGTCCTCCCAGCGCCCGACCGGGCGGCCGGGGGGGATCGAGCCCGACGAAGGGTCCATGCCGGTCATTTCAGCACGCCTCCGAACCGGCGCTCGCGGTTGCCGAAGCGCGCGATGATGCCGGCCAGTTCCTCGGGCGTGAAATCGGGCCAGAGCGTGCCGGTGAATTCGTATTCGGAATAGGCCGCCTGCCAGGGCAGGAAGTTCGAGGTCCGCGTCTCGCCGCTGGTGCGCAGCACCAGGTCGGGGTCCGGCAGGCCCGCCGTGTCCAGCCGCCCGGCAAGGGCGCCCTCGGTCAGGTGGCGCGGGTCCAGCAGGCCCGCGGCCACATCCTCGGCGAGCTTGCGGGCGGCGCGCAGGATCTCGTCCCTTCCGCCGTAGTTCACCGCCACCGTCAGGTTCAGCCGCTCGCAGCCGGCGGTCCGCGCCTCGATCCCGGCCATCAGCCGCTGCAACCTTGGATCCAGCCGCCCCCGGTCGCCGATGAAGCGCATCCGCACCCCGGCCTTGGCCAGCCGGTCGGCCTCGCGCTCGATATAGCGGGCGAAGATCGCCATCAGGCCCAGCACTTCCTCGGTCGAGCGTTTCCAGTTCTCGGTCGAGAAGGCGTAGAGCGTCAGCCACTTCACCCCGAGGTCGGGGGCGGCCTTGACGATCTCGCTCACCCGCGCGGCCCCACGCCGGTGGCCGACCAGCCGCGGCAGGCCGCGATTGGTGGCCCAGCGGCCGTTGCCGTCCATGATGATCGCCAGATGATTGACCGGCCGCAGGGCGGCGTCGCTTGCCAGATCCTTCGACACCCGCCCGACCCCGCCTCAGACCTGCATGATCTCGGCCTGCTTGGCCTCCAGCGCCTTGTCCACGGCGGCGATGGCCTTGTCGGTCATCTCCTGCACTTCCTCGGACCAGATCTTCTGGTCGTCCTCGCCCATGCCGGCGGCCTTGGCCTTCTTGATCTGGTCCATCCCGTCGCGGCGCACGTTGCGGATCGCGACCTTGGCGCTTTCGGCATAGCCCGCCGCGACCTTGGACAATTGCTTGCGGCGCTCCTCGTTCAGCTCGGGGATCGGCAGGCGGATCAGCGGGCCGTCGGTCACCGGGTTGATGCCGATGCCGCTCTCGCGGATCGCGCGCTCGACCTTGCCGATCATCGCCTTGTCCCAGACGTTGATCACCACCATCCGGGGTTCCGGCACGTTCACCGTGCCCAGCTGGTTGATCGGGGTCATCTGGCCATAGGCGTCCACCTGGATCGGATCGACGATCGAGGCCGAGGCGCGCCCGGTGCGCAGGCTGGCGAATTCGTGCCGCAGCGCGGTCATCGCGCCATCCATCCGGCGCTGCAGGTCGTCGGTGTCGATCTCGATCTCTTCATGTGCCATGGGACATGTTCCTTACCTTCACTGCCGGGATCGGCCCGGCGGTTTTCCGGCTCTATAGCAGAGCCACGGGCCTCGGGTATAGGCCAAAGCGCCGGTTCGGCGCGGCCCGGATCGCGATCCGGTTAACGCGGGTCGCGGCGCGCAGGTGCCAGACGGATGCCAGACGGATGCCAGACGGAAGGCAGCCGTCCGGCGCTTTCCGGCCGGATCAGCCCTGCACCCGGGTATAGGTCCCCTGCCCCGAAAGGATTCCCCGGAAGCCGCCCGGCTCGTCCAGGCTGAAGACGATGATCGGCAGGTCGTTGTCGCGGGCCAGCGCGATGGCGGTGGCATCCATCACGCCCAGGTGCTTCTCCAGCACCTCGTCATAGGTGACATGCTCGTAACGCTTTGCATCGGCGTGCTTTTTCGGGTCCTTGTCATAGACCCCGTCCACCTTGGTGCCCTTGAAGATCGCCTGGCAGGCCATCTCGCTGGCGCGCAGCGTGGCCGCGGTGTCGGTGGTGAAATAGGGGTTGCCGGTGCCCGCGGCGAAGATGCAGACCCGCTTCTTCTCCAGGTGCCGGACCGCGCGGCGGCGGATATAGGGCTCGCAGACCTGGTCCATCGGGATCGCGCTGATCACCCTGGTAAACACACCGATCGCCTCCAGCGCCGACTGCATCGCCAGCGCGTTCATCACCGTGGCCAGCATCCCCATGTAGTCGGCCGTCGTGCGCTCCATCCCCTGGGCGCTGCCCTGCAAGCCCCTGAAAATGTTGCCGCCGCCGATCACCATGCAGATCTCGACCCCCATGTCGCGGACCGACTTCACCTCCTCGGCGATGCGGGCGACGGTCGGCGGATGCAGGCCATAGCCCTGGTCTCCCATCAGCGCCTCGCCCGAGATCTTGAGCATCACACGGCTGTATTTGGTGGCCTGTTCGGACATGGCACCCTCTGCATATCGTTTTGTGTTTGGACTGGGCCGCAAAATGTCGCAAAACCGCGGCAGGTTCAACGGGGGATCGGCTTGCGGATCGACGACATCTCGCGCGAGGCGCCGGTCCTGATCGCCGGCCCCACCGCCAGCGGCAAATCCGCCCTGGCGATGGCGCTTGCCGCGCGCGACGGGCGGCTGGTCGTGAATGCCGACGCGCTGCAAGTCTATGATAACTGGCGCATTCTTACTGCCCGCCCCTCTCTGGCGGATGAGGCAGCCCTGCCCCATGCGCTTTACGGCCATGTCCCCCGCGACGCGCCCTATTCCGCCGGCCACTGGCTGCGCGAGGTGGCGCCGCTTCTTGCCCGGCCCGTGGTGATCGTGGGGGGAACCGGCTTGAATTTCAATGCCTTGACCCGTGGCCTGGCCGAGATCCCCGAAGTCCCGCCCCCGGTCCGGGCCGAGGCCGACGCCCGGATGCAGGCCGAAGGCCGCGCCGCCCTCCTGGCCGAGCTTGACCCCGCGACGCGGGCCCGGATCGACCCGCTGAACGGCGTCCGCGTCCAGCGCGCCTGGGAGGTCTGGCGCGCCACCGGCCGGGGGCTTGCGGCCTGGCAGGCCGAGACGCCCAGGCCCCTGTTGCCGCAGAACCAGGTGGAAGCCCTTGTTCTTGCACCGGAAGTTCCATGGCTGAACGACCGCATCGACCGCCGCTTCGCCGCCATGCTGGTCGAAGGCGCGGTCGAGGAGGCGCGGGCGAACCTGGCGCATTGGAACCCGCGCCTGCCCTCCTCGCGCGCGATCGGGGGGCCGGAGCTGGTGGCGCATCTGCGCGGCGAATGCACCCTGGACGCGGCGGTCGGGGCCGCCCGGCTGGCCAGCCGGCAATATGCCAAGCGGCAGCGGACCTGGTTCAGATCGAACATGAAGGAATGGCGGCTGATTTCCCTGCCCTGACATGGCGTTGCGGCGCGTTCTTTACGCGGATTTCCGCTTATCCACAGGGTTGTGCACAGAAAATCACGATTTCGGTGGACAAGTCCCCGGCCGGACGACGGATTTCCCTTGGGATCGGCGGCCGGGGCTGCTTTACTTGCGCCAGCTCCACCAGCCGGGTCCAAGCGCGATGAACATCCCGTCGCCCACCTCCTCTGTCCGCCTCGTCGCCATCCCCCGCCTCTCGGCCGGCGGCCGCTGGCGGGTCGAGGCGATGCGCTCGCTGTCCGAACCCTGCCTGCTGTGGTTCACCAAGGGCCAGGGCCGGATCACCATCGCGGGCGTCACGCGGGGCTATACCACGAACAACGCGATCTTCATTCCGGCCGGGGTGATGCACGGGTTCGAGGCCGGGCCGCAGGTCTTTGGCACGGCGGTCTTCTTCGGCCGCGACAGCAACGTCGTCCTGCCGCAAACCCCGCTTCACCTGCGCATCCGCGAGGTCCATGCCCAGCAGGAGGTCAATGTCCTGCTCGATTCGATCCTGCGCGAGCTGGAAAGCGACACCCCCGCGCATGACCGGGCGACGACGCATTACCTGGGCCTCCTGGGCGTCTGGCTGGAACGCCAGGCCCGCAAGGCCGACCCGGCCGAGGCGGCGCGCCCGACCGCGACACGGCGCCTGGTCACGCGCTATACCTCGCTCCTGGAGCGGAACTTCCGCACCGGCATGGGCGTGGCCGATTTCGCCGCCGCCCTGGGCGTCACCCCCACCCATCTGACGCGCTGCTGCAATGCCGCCTGCGGCCGCCCGGCCAGCGCGCTTCTGCAGGACCGCCGCATCTTCGAGGCGCGCAAGCTCTTGTCCGAGACGCGGCTGCCGGTCGGGCGCATCGCCGAACAGCTCGGCTTCAATTCGGCCGCCTATTTCACCCGCGCCTTCCAGCACCTGACCGGGAAATCGCCTTCCGCCTTCCGTCGCGGCATCTGACTGCAATCCCTGCGCGAAAGGGCGGGATTCCGCCCCTGCCGCATGTCGCGTTCGTTACGAGAAGCGACGAAAGCAGCCGTTGACGTGAGGGCCAAAAAGTTGCGCAATGCAGGCCGGGGACGCGCGGAGACGCGGCTGGCCTGACCTGGGGTTCGCACCCCGGCGCCGGGGATTGCCGATGGTTCGGGCAACCGGAATCAAAAACGATAACGATACAGCCAGTCAGGGAGAGACATATGACCCATCAGACCGACTCCGCCCGGATCCATCCGGCCGCGCGGATGCACGCCGAGGAGTTCGCGGCCGGCAAGCTCAGCCGGCGCGAGTTCCTGGCCCGTTCGACCGCGCTCGGCGTTTCGGCCGCGGCCGCCTACGGCCTGATCGGCCTGCCCGCCCCCGCCCAGGCGCAGGAGGCGAAGGTCGGCGGCGTGATCCGCTGCGCGATGGAAGTGAAAGGCACCAAGGACCCGCGCACCGCCGACTGGCCGCAGATCTCGAACATCTACCGCGGCTGGCTGGAATACCTGATCCAGTACAATGCCGACGGCACCTTCGAGGGGCGCCTGCTGGAAAGCTGGGAGGCCAATGCCGACGCGACCCAGTACACGCTGAAGGTGCGCCAGGGCGTCAAGTGGAACAACGGCGACGATTTCACCGCCGATGACGTGGTGCGCAACTTTGCCCGCTGGGCCGACGGCACCGTCGACGGCAACTCGACCGCAAGCCGCTTCCTGGCGCTGGCGGACGAGACGACCAAGCAGCTGCGCGAGGGCGCGGTGGTCAAGGTGGACGATGCCACGGTCCAGCTGAACCTCTCCTCCTCGGACGTGGCGATCGTGCCGAACCTCGCGGACTATCCCTGCGCGGTGATGCATTCCAGCTATGTCGACGGCTCGGATCCGGCGACCAACCCGGTCGGCACCGGGCCCTACATCCCGCAGGAGGTCTCGGTCGGCCAGAAGGCGATCCTGGTGCGCGCGCCGAACCATAGCTGGTGGGGCGGCACCGCGCCCCTGGACGAGATCCACTACATCGACTTCGGCACCGACCCCTCGACCATGGTGAACCTTGCCGCCGCGGGCGAGATCGACTGCAACTACGAGACCACCGGCGACTTCATCGAGCAACTCGACGCCCTGGGCTGGAAGAAGCTGGAGGTCGTCACCGCGGCCACCCTCGTGGTGCGGATGAACTCGGCCAGCTCGGACCTCTACAAGGACAAGTCGGTGCGCCAGGCGATCCAGCTGGCGGTCGATCCGAAGGTCGTGCTGGAACTGGGCTACAACAACCTGGGCACCACGGCCGAGAACCACCATGCCTGCCCGATCCACCCCGAATACGCCGCCCTGCCGCCGCAGGTGATCGACCCGACGAAGCTGGTGCCCGCGGTCCAGGCCGCCGGCCTTGGCGATGCCGAGTTCGAGGTGATCTCGCTGGACGACGGCTTCGAGGCGGCGACCACCGCCGCCGTGGTGGCGCAGCTGAAGGATGCCGGCCTGAACGTGAAGCACACGGTCATGCCGGGCTCGACCTTCTGGAACGACTGGCAGAAGTATCCGTTCTCCTCGACGACCTGGAACCACCGGCCGCTGGCGGTGCAGAACATGAGCCTCGCCTATACCACCACCGGCTCGTGGAACGAGACGGGCATGTCGAACCCCGAGTTCGACGCGGCCATGGTGCAGGCCCTGGCCCTGGCCGACGCCGACGCCCGGCGCGAGGTCATGGCCAAGCTGGAGGCGATCCTGCAGGACGAGGGCTATATCATCCAGCCCTACTGGCGCTCGCTCTTTGCCCATGCCCGCGAAGGCGTGAACGTCGAGCGGCATCCGTCGAACGACCACCTGCACTACAAGTGGTCGCTTGCCTGACCCGGTGACCGGCCGGGCGTCTCGGCGCCCGGCCCCTTCGCCGATATCTGCTTGCCCTAGCCGGTGCCGCCACGCGGCAGCGCACCTTGCCCGCATGGAGCAGAGGTAATCCGATGCCAGCCTTCATCGCACGTCGCCTGGGCTTGATGGTCCTGACGGCCTTCGTGCTGACCTTCGTGGTCTTCTTCCTGACCAACCTGCCGCCCAACCTGGAAAAGCTTGCCCGCAGCGAGGGCTCGGTCCGCATGTCCGACGAGGCCGTCGCCTCCTGGATCGTGCAGAACGGCCATGGCGGATCGGTCTTCACCCGCTACGGCCAGTGGCTTGGCGTAGTGCCGGGCTGGACCGCCACCGACGACAAGGGCGTCGCGCGCGGCCGCTGCCTTGCGGCCGGAGAGGACCCGGCCGCAGCCCCGCGCTTTTGCGGCGTGTTGCAGGGCGACTGGGGCCATTCGACCTTCTTCAAGAAGCCCGTCCTGCCCGCGCTGGCCGGGATGCTGGGGGCGACCGGCTGGCTGATGCTCTGGGTGATGATCGTCATGGTGCCCTCGGCGCTGGTGATCGGCGTCGTCTCGGGGATGCGCGAAGGGTCGCGAACCGACCGGGTGCTTTCCACCTTCTCGATCGCCTCGACCGCGACGCCGGAATATGTCTCGGGGGTGATCCTGGTGGCGCTCCTGGCCTCGCCGGTCACCGGCCTGTCGCCCCTCCTGGCGAAATGGGGCTGGATCGAGGGCAAGACCCTGTTCCTCGGCGCCGCCTCGCCCGACAGCATCAGCTTCTGGAGCTTCACCCTGCCGGTGATGACCATCGCGCTTTACGGCATCGGCTATATCGCGCGGATGACGCGGGCCTCGATGACCGAGGTGATGACCGCGCAATACATCCGCACCGCGCGGCTGAAGGGGGTGAGCTTCGGCCAGGTCGTGATGCGACACGCATTGCGCAACGCCTTGATCGCGCCCTTCACGGTGATCATGCTGCAGTTCCCCTGGCTGCTGAACGGCGTGGTGATCGTCGAGACCCTGTTCAACTACAAGGGCTTCGGCTGGACGCTGGTCCAGGCCGCGGGCAACAACGACATCAACCTGCTGCTCGGCTGTTCGGTCGTGGCGGTGTTCGTGGTGCTGGTCACCCAGCTTGTCTCGGACATCGGCTATGTCTTCCTGAACCCGCGCATCCGGCTTTCGTAAGGGAGGCGCGGAGATGGACAACCTTGCCTATACCGCCATCCTGGGCCGCATCCTGGCACAGTTCCTGCCGGTCTGGATCGCGCTTGCCGCGACCTTCGCCCTTTCCATCGCCTTCAAGCGGCGGCTTGGCCTTTACGGCAAGCTCTTCGACAGCCCGGTCGGCATGATCGGCTTCGGCATCGTGATGTTCTGGGTCTTCACCGCGCTTTTCGCCGACCAGATCGTCACCTTCGACCCCTATGCCCAGTTCTCGGGCATGAAGAACAAGCCGCTGGGGACGATCCTGAAAGGCGCGGCCGAGGGCGACTACAGCCACTTCCTCCTGGGCGGCGACCACCTGGCCCGCGATGTCTTCAGCCGGATGGTGATGGGGGCGCGCTCGGTCCTGTCGATCGCGCCGCCGGCCACGCTCTTTGCCTTCATGGTCGGGATCACCCTGGGGGTGCCGGCGGGCTATTTCGGCGGCAGGCTCGACACCACGCTGTCGTTCATCGCGAACCTGGTGCTGGCCTTCCCGGTGATCCTGCTGTTCTACCTGCTGGTCACGCCCGAGATCCGGCTGACCGGCATCCCGGTCGCCATGGCCGCGGTCCTGTTCCTGTTCCCGATCCTTTTCCTGACCGTGCTTCTGAACGCGCGCTTCTTCACCAACCCGATGAAGCGCAACCTCTATGTCGGCCTGGTGCTGGTCCTGGGGTTCTGGGCCTATTCCGGCCTTGCCTTCAACAAGGACCCGCTCGGGATCTGGCGGATGGACCCGAACCTCCTGAACGTCTTCGTCTCGGTGGTCTTCGTGAACGCGCCCACCGTGTTCCGCATCGTGCGCGGCATCGTGATGGACCTCAAGGCGCGCGACTATGTGGCGGCGGGCCAGACCCGGGGCGAGGGCCCCTGGTACATCATGCTGTGGGAGATCCTGCCCAATGCGCGCGGGCCGCTGATCGTGGACTTCTGCCTCCGGATCGGCTACACCACGATCCTGCTCGGCACGCTCGGCTTCTTCGGCCTCGGTGTCGCGCCGGACAGTCCCGACTGGGGCTCGACCATCGACGACGGCCGCAAGACGCTTGTCCTCTTTCCCCATGCCGCCGTCGCCCCCGCGCTTGCGCTGATGAGCCTGGTCCTCGGCCTGAATCTCCTGGCCGACGGGTTGCGCGAAGAAAGCCTGAAGGACTGATGCCCTTCTTCTGTTTCCAAATATCCCACGGGGGTCCGGGGGTGTGAAACCCCCGGTCCGCCGCCCGCCAAAGGAGACGACCATGGCCGACTGGGACCCGTCGAAACCGATCCTGGAAATCGAGCACCTCTCGATCAGCTTCTTCACCCGCCTGCGCGAGATCCCGGCGGTGATGGATTTCTCCTGCACCGTCATGCCGGGAGAGGCGATGGGGCTGGTGGGCGAGTCGGGTTGCGGCAAGTCCACCGTCGCCCTCGCGGTGATGCGCGAGCTGGGCAAGACCGGCCGGATCACCGGCGGCAGCATCCGCTTCAAGGGCCGCGACCTGACCCGGATGGGCGAGGAGGAACTGCGCCACATCCGCGGCTCGGAGATCGCGATGATCTACCAGGAGCCGATGGCCAGCCTGAACCCCGCGATGCGGATCGGCGCGCAGCTCGCGGAGGTGCCGATGATCCATTCCGGCATGGGCCGCGCCGAGGCGTGGAAGCTCGCCCGCCAGATCGTCGCCGACGTGCGCCTGCCCGACCCCGACCGGATCCTCGAAGCCTATCCGCACCAGCTCTCCGGCGGCCAGCAGCAGCGCATCGTGATCGCCATGGCGCTGATGGCCAAGCCGGCGCTGCTGATCCTGGACGAGCCCACCACCGCGCTGGACGTGACGGTCGAGGCCGGGATCGTCGATCTGGTCAAGGACCTGGGCGAGAGATACGGCACCTCGATGCTGTTCATCAGCCACAACCTCGGCCTGGTGATGGATGTCTGCGACCGCATCTGCGTGATGTATTCCGGCGAGGCGGTGGAGACCGGGAATGTCGGACAGGTCTTCGACGAGATGCGCCACCCCTATACCCAGGCGCTCTTCCGCTCGATCCCCCTGCCCGGCGCCGACAAGAACGCGCGGCCGCTGATCTCGATCCCCGGCAACTTCCCGCTGCCGCACGAACGCCCGCCGGGCTGCAATTTCGGCCCGCGCTGCGACTATTTCCAGCAGGGGCGCTGCGACGCGGCCGAGGTGCCGATGGTTCCGGTGCCCGGCAGCGACCGGCACGAAACCCGCTGCTTGCGCTGGAACGAGATCGACTGGACCGCCCCGCCGGCCGCGCGCGCGGTGAAGGAAAAGGCGAAGGTCGGCCCGGTGGTCCTGAAGATGGAGGAGCTGAAGAAATACTACTCGGTCGCGGGCGGGGCTTTCGGCGGCGGGGCCAGGAAGGTGGTGAAGGCGAACGAGACCCTCAGCTTCGAGGCGCATGAGGGCGAGACCCTGGCCATCGTGGGCGAGTCGGGCTGCGGCAAGTCGACCTTTGCCAAGGTGCTGATGGGGCTGGAGACGGCGACCTCGGGCAGCATCATGCTGTTTGACGAGAACGTGCAGTCGACCCCGATCCAGAAGCGCAACACCGACACTGTTTCCAGCGTGCAGATGGTGTTCCAGAACCCGTTCGACACGCTCAACCCCTCGATGACCGTGGGCCGGCAGATCATCCGCGCGCTGGAGATCTTCAAGTTCGGCAAGACCGACGCCGACCGCCAGGCGCGGATGCTGGAGCTTCTCGACCTGGTGAAGCTTCCGCGCGCCTTCGCGGACCGGATGCCGCGCCAGCTGTCCGGCGGGCAGAAGCAGCGGGTGGGGATCGCGCGCGCCTTCGCCGGGGGCGCGAAGGTGGTGGTGGCGGACGAGCCGGTCAGCGCGCTGGATGTCAGCGTGCAGGCCGCCGTGACCGACCTTCTGATGGATATCCAGCGCGAGAACCGCACGACCCTGCTGTTCATCAGCCACGACCTCGGGATCGTGCGCTATCTGAGCGACCGGGTGATGGTGATGTATCTCGGCCATGTGGTCGAGATGGGCACGACCGATCAGGTCTTCAGCCCGCCCTACCACCCCTATACCGAGGCGCTGCTCTCGGCCGTGCCGATCGCCGACACCCATGTCACCCGCAAGCGCATCGTGCTGGAGGGCGACATCCCCTCGGCGATGAACCCGCCGCCGGGCTGCCCGTTCCAGACCCGCTGCCGCTGGAAGTCCCAGGTGCCGGGCGGCCTCTGCGACCGCGAGGTGCCCCCGGTGCAGGTGCTGGAGGGCGGCCACCAGATCAAGTGCCACCTCTCCCGCGAGGTTCTGGAGAAGATGGAGCCGGTGATCAAGATCGCCGCGGAATAGGCGGGGCTGGGGTGGGTGAATCACCTCGCTGCGCGGCGCCTCAGCCCAGGATCGCCTTCACGTAATTCTCGGTCTCGGCATAGGGCGGGATCCCCTCATGCTGCTCCACCGCGCCGGGCCCGGCGTTGTAGGCGGCCAGCGCCAGCCGCCAGCTGCCGAACTTGTCGTACATCATCCGCAGATAGCGCGCGCCGCCGTCCAGGTTCTCGGCCGGGTCGTCGATGTCCACCCCCAGCTTCGAGGCCGTCCCCGGCATCAGCTGCGCCAGCCCGGTCGCCCCCTTGTGGCTGACCGCGCCGGGATTCCAGCCGGACTCCCGCTGCACCAGGCGCAGGAACAGGTCCTCGGGCACGCCATGCTTGCGCGCGGCGGCCTTGGCGACCTCGAGATACTCGCCCTTGTAGCTGCCGCGGAACTTCGGCACCGTCTCGGCCGCCGCCGCCTCGCCGGCCTTGAACTTGGGCGTATACTTGACCGAGCCGCTGTATTGCTTCTTCAGCTTGCGGTCGATCAGGTCGGCCTGCGAGGCGAAGATCGCCGTCCGCGACTTGGTCGAGCCGCTGAGCTTCAGCCCCTCGGCCACCGCTTCGCCGCCGAGACAAAGCCCGAAGGCCAGCGCAAGCCTGGCGATTGCCGTGCCGGAAGCCGTCACCTGACACCCCGTCCCCTGTTCTTGTCGCGGGCGACTATATCCGGGCGCAGGAATTTTTCCAGCCACGAATCGGCGGGCTTTCCCCACCCTGCCGCGCCCCCGGGGCGGGAAACCGCCGATTTCGGCCGCATCCAAGCCGAGTTGCAGCGGTGCCGGGGCGCCGGTATAGGATTTGTAAACCATCCGCCCCGATGCTGGCGCGGACCAGAACAGGAGAATCGCATGGCGGGGTCGGTCAACAAGGTCATCCTCATCGGCAGGCTTGGCGCAGACCCCGAGTCGCGCAGCTTCCAGAACGGCGGCAAGGTGGTGAACCTGCGCATCGCAACCTCGGAAACCTGGCGCGACCGCAACACGGGCGAGCGCAAGGAACGCACCGAATGGCATTCGGTCGCGATCTTCAGCGAACCGCTGGCCAAGATCGCCGAGCAATATCTGCGCAAGGGCAGCTCCGTCTATATCGAGGGGCAGCTCGAGACGCGCAAATGGCAGGACCAGTCCGGCCAGGACCGTTACTCGACCGAAGTCGTGCTGCGGCCCTTCACCGGCAACCTGACCCTGCTTGGCGGCCGGGGCGAGGGCGGCGGCGCGGGCGGTGACCGCGACATCGGCCATGACGAGGGCGGCTATGGCGGTGGCGGCTACGGCGGTGGCGGGTCGCAGGGTGGCCGCGGCGGCTTTGGCGGCGGATCGCAGGGCGGCGGGGGCGGCCGGTCCTCGGACATGGACGACGAAATCCCGTTCTGAGCGGCTCTGGACCTTGGTCCGCGTATTCCCTATATAATCGGTCAACAACCAGACCGGGACCATAGCCATGCAGGACCAGATCGAGGGCGCTCCGCTGATCAAGCCCTCCAGCACCGACCATCCGCTGTATCCGGAGATCGTCGAGGCCTGCCGCACGGTGTTCGACCCCGAGATCCCGGTGAACATCTACGACCTCGGCCTGGTCTACACGATCGAGATCGGCCCCGAGAACGAGGTCGACATCATCATGACCCTCACCGCCCCCGGCTGTCCGGTGGCGGGCGAGATGCCGGGCTGGGTCGCCAATGCGGTGGAACCCCTGCCCGGCGTGAAGCAGGTCGATGTCCACATGACCTTCGATCCGCCCTGGGGCATGGACATGATGTCCGACGAGGCGCGGCTTGAACTGGGGTTCATGTAGGGCTTTGCCTTGGGTCATTGCAAAGTGATTGCATTGCATCCCTGACAGGCAAAACATTTCCCTTGCATCCGATATTCGCAAACCGGATACTTTGCGGATGACCAGGATTGTCGCCATCCTTACCGGGGACCTGATCCGCTCGACCGAAGCCTCGCCGCAGGCGGTCGACCAGGCGATGCGGATCATCCGCGACTGCGCCGCCGCCCTGGGTCCGCGCAGCGATTTCACCCGCTTTCGCGGCGATGGCTGGCAGATCCGCCTGGTCCGGCCCGGCGACTGCCTTTGGGCCTGCCTGCTCATCCTGGCCCGGCTGCGCGGCGCGCCGGAACTGCCCGGCTGCCGGATCGCGGTGGGCATCGGCGCGGAATATCCGACCGGGGCGACCGGGGCGACCGGGGCGACCGACCTCTCCACCGCCATGGGCCCCGCCTTCACCGCCTCGGGCCGGGCGCTGGACCGGATGAAGCCCGACCGCCTGCTGGCGCTGGACGGGGAACGGCCCGGCGGCGGCGGGATCGACCTGTTCCAGAAACTCGCCTTCACCGTCGCCTCCGGCCTTGCGGGACGCTGGACCACGGGCCAGGCCGAGGCGATGGCGCTGAAGCTGGATCCCGGCAGCCCGGCCGACGACCGCCGGTCGAACGAGACGATCGCCGGAAAGCTCGGCATCACGCGGCAGGCGGTGGACGCCCGGCTGCGCGCCGCCGACTACCCGCTGCTGGAGGAGATGATCCAGGCCTTCCGGACCAGCTTCACCCCCGAGGCCGCCGATGCCTGAAACCCTCGCCGCCCTGATCCTGGCGCATGTCCTTGCCGATTTCGTGTTCCAGACCGGCTGGATGGTCGCGAGAAAGCGCCGGTGGCAGGGGCTTGCCGCGCATGGCGCGGTGGTGCTGGCCACGGCCATCGCCGCGACGGGCTGCCTGGACTGGAGCCTGCTGTGGCTTGCCGCGCTGCATGTCGCCATCGACGCCCTCAAGGCGCGGACGCGCGGCGGGCTGCACCCCTTTCTTCTGGACCAGGCGGCGCATCTGGCGACCCTTCTTGCCCTTGCCCACTGGCAGCCGGCGCTGTGGGAGAGCGGTCTCTGGGCCGGACTCGCCCCGCTGCCGGGGCTGATGATCCTGGTCGCGGGGGCCGTCGTCGCCACCCGCGCGGGGGGCTTTGCGGTGGGTTTCCTGATGGCGCCCTTTGCCGCCCGGCTTTTGCCCGAGGTGACGGCCGAAAGCCTGCCCGGCGCGGGGCGGGTGATCGGCCTGCTGGAGCGCGGGCTGATCTTCGCGCTGGTCCTGCTCGGCCAGCCCGAAGGCGTGGGCCTGCTGATCGCGGCGAAGTCGATCCTGCGTTTCGGCGCGGTCAAGGACGACCGGGCGCTGTCGGAATATGTGATCATCGGCACGCTGGCCTCGTTCGGCTGGGCGCTGGTCGCGGCCTATGCCACCGTCGCCGCGCTGACTGCCCTGCCCCCGCTTGGAATCCTTCCGGTCTCGCCCTAGATTGGGGGAAAAGGAGCATCCCATGTTCGGCATTCCAGGCAAGGCCGCCGTGACCATGACCCCCGCCGCCAGCCGCCAGATCGCGCGGCTGATGTCGCGCCAGGGGTCCTCCGGCCTGCGCATCGGCGTCAAGAAGGGCGGCTGCGCGGGCATGGAATATACCATGGACTACGTTTCGGAGGTGAACCCGCTGGACGAGGTGGTGGAGCAGGACGGTGCGCGGGTGATGATCGCGCCGATGGCGCAGATGTTCCTGATCGGCACCGAACTGGATTATGAGACCGGCCTGATCGAGAGCGGCTTCAGGTTCCGCAACCCCAATGTGGTCGAGGCCTGCGGCTGCGGCGAGTCGATCAAGTTCCGCGACGAGGGGTGAGCGCGTCCCTTTCCCTTTCCGGCCCGACCGGCTAGTCCGGTGCAGACAGCAGGGAGACCCGCGCCGATGAAGAAGCTCGCCGCCGGAAACTGGAAGATGAACGGCACCGGGGCCGACCTGGCCGAGGTGCGCGCGCTGATCGCCGCCCGGCCCGAGCCCGGCTGCGACATGCTCCTCTGTCCGCCCGCCACGCTGATCGCCCGCATGGCCGAGGTCGCGCGCGGCTCGGCGCTGAGGATCGGCGGCCAGGATTGCCACGCCAATGCCTCGGGCGCGCATACCGGCGACATCTCGGCCGCGATGCTGCGGGACGCGGGCGCCAGCCATGTCATCCTTGGCCATTCCGAGCGCCGCGCCGACCATGGCGAGACCGACGCCCAGGTGCGCGCCAAGGCCGAGGCCGCGATCGGCGCGGGCCTTGTCGCCGTCGTCTGCATCGGCGAGACCGGGGCCGAGCGCGACGCGGGCCGGACGCTGGCCGTGATCGGCGGCCAGCTTGACGGCTCGATCCCCCCCACCGCGGATGCGGCCACCCTGGTCGTCGCCTATGAGCCGGTCTGGGCCATCGGCACCGGCCGCACCCCGACCCTGGCCGAGATCGCCGAGGTCCACGCCTTCCTGCGCAGCCGGTTGCGCGGGCTGATCGGGGCCGGGGCCGAAGACCTGCGCCTGCTCTACGGCGGCTCGGTCAAGCCCTCGAACGCGGCCGGGATCTTTGCCGTTCCCGATGTCGACGGCGCGCTGGTCGGGGGCGCCAGCCTGAAGGCCGCCGATTTCGCCGCGATCGTGGCCGCGCTCGCCGACGCCTGACGACAGGAAGGGTCGCGGATGGACGAGCCCCACCGCCCCCGGCCCCCTAGCGTGACCCGATGACCGCGATTTCCCCGACCACCCAACGGCCGCTTCTGCTGGCGAACCTGATCTGCCTGGCCTCGATGGTGGTCTGGGCCGCCGGCCTGCCCGCCGCCGACCTGATCCTGCCGCACATGCCGCCGGTCGCGCTGACCGCCGGGCGGGCGACGCTGGCGGCGCTGGTCCTTTTGCCGCTGTGGTGGCTGGTCGAGGGCCGCCGCGCCGTCCTGCGGGCGAACTGGCTGGCCGGGGCCTGGATCGGCTTTGTCACCCTGGGCCTTGCCTCGTTCTTCATCGTCATCGCGCTGCGCTACAACGACGCGGTGACCGTGGCGATCGTCACCGCGGTGATGCCGGTGATCGGCATCCTGCTGGAATGCATCGCCGACAAGCGCCCCTTTACCCGGTCGCTGGCGGTGGGGCTGGTCCTTTCGGTCGGCGGCGGCCTGATCGCCGTCAGCGGGGCGGGGGGACGGGTGGATTTCGGGGTCGGCATCCTCGCCGCCCTCGCCTCGACCCTGTGCTACACCTGGGGCTCGCGCGAGACGGTGCGCGCCCTGCCCGGCCTCACGCCGCTGGGCCGCAGCAGCGTGACCATCGCGGGCTGCGCCGCCGTCGCGCTGGTGGCGGCGGTGGGCGACGGGTTGATCCGCGGCCAATGGCCGGACTGGCAGGCCATCGGCCCGGCCGAATTCGCGGGGCTGGCGGTCTTCGGCATCGGCTCGCTGGCGATCAGCCAGCTGCTCTGGATCATCGTGGTCGGACGCCTGGGCATCGGCGCGGCCTCGATGCACAGCAATGCCACGCCCTTCTACACCATGGTCATCGTCTTCCTGCTTGGGGGGGCCTGGAACTGGTGGCAGACCCTGGGCGCCGCCATCGTCGTCCTTGGCGCGCTGATCGCCCAGGGTCTGCTCATCCGGGAGAGCCGCTGATGCAAAGCCTGGCGCAGTCGCCCAAGGATCCCGGCTTTGTCCAGGATCCCTACCCGTTCTACGAACGCGCCCGGGCGCTCGGCCCCTTCTTCCACTGGCAGGACTACGACCTGACCTGCACCGGCAACGCAGCCGCCGTGAACGCGATCTTCCGCGACCGCCGCTTCGGACGCGAGCCGGTCTCGCCCCCGGCCATCCCGCCGCATCTCGCCCTCTTCTACGCGGTCGAGGCCCATTCCATGCTGGAGCTGGAGCCGCCGCGCCACACCCGCCTGCGCAACCTGGTGCTGCGCGCCTTCACCTCGCGCCGGATCGCGGGCCTTGCCCCCGACATCGCCGCGCTGGCGACCGAACTGGCCGAGGCCATGCCGGAGGGCGAGGTCGACCTGCTGGCCGCCTTCGCCCAGCCCCTGCCCGTCCGCATCATCGCCCGCCTGCTGGGCGTGCCCGAGGCGATGGCGCCGGAGCTGCTGCACTGGTCGAACGCGATGGTCGGCATGTACATGGCCGGCCGCAGCCGCGCGATGGAGGACAAGGCGGTGGCCGCGACCGGGGCTTTCGTGGCCTTCCTGCGCGCCTATGTCGAGGAGCGCCGCGCCCGGCCCGCCGATGACCTGATCACCCATCTGATCGCCGCCGAGAGCGAGGGCGAGAAGCTGTCGGGCGACGAGCTGATCTCGACCTGCATCCTGCTGCTGAACGCAGGCCATGAGGCGACGGTGCACACGATCGGCAACGGGGTGAAGGCGCTGCTGGAAAGCGGACCGCCCCCCGGGGCGCTGGACCCCGACAACATCGAGGCGACGGTCGAGGAGATCCTGCGCTTCGACCCGGCGCTGCACATGTTCACCCGCTGGGCCTATGACGAGGTGGAGGTCATGGGCCACCGCTTCCAGCGCGGCGACAAGGTGGGGCTGTTGCTGGCCGCCGCCAACCGCGATCCCGGCGTCTGGGAGGCCCCGGCCCGCTTCAATCCCGCCCGCCCGCCGAAGCCGCTGGCCACCTTCGGCGCGGGCCTGCATTTCTGCGTCGGCGCGCCGCTGGCCCGGCTGGAGTTGCAGATCGCGCTGCCGATCCTGTTCCGGCGCCAGCCCCGGCTGCGGCTGGCCGCCCCGCCGCGCTATGCCGATGTCTATCACTTCCACGGGCTCAAGGAACTGCGCGTCTCCACCTGACGCGCCGCTGTCCGAAAGCATCCCCGCCGGAAGCCCCGACGACGAGACATATGCGCGTCAGCGCACCGCCTGAAAGCCGCCGGTCACAGCGGCAGGACGGTGGTCGACTTGATCTCCTCCATGCTGAGCAGCGCGGTCACGTTGTAGATCCGCACCTCGGAAATCAGCGCCTGATAGAAGGTGTCATAGGCCCGGGCGTTCTTGACCCGCACCTTCAGGATATAGTCGATGTCGCCCGCCAGCCGATGCGCCTCCAGCACCTCGGGCCGCTCTTTCAGCGCCTTGAGGAACTTGCGCTGCCACTCCGCCTCATGCTCGGAGGTGCGGATCAGCACGAAGAAACAGGCCTCCAGCCCCAAGGCCTCGGCATCCAGGATCGCGGTGGTCCGGGTGATCACGCCCTGCTCGCGCATCCGGCGGATCCGGTTCCAGACCGGGGTCTTGGACGAGCCCACCTTGCGCGCGATCTCGTCCAGCGACTGCTCGGCATCCTGTTGCAGTTCGGACAGGATTTTCCGGTCCAGATCGTCCAGCTGGGCCGCCATTCGCTTCCTCCCGCGTTTCCCGGAACCCTGTTCCGCCATGTCGCAGTATCGGAACAATCATCCTTATCTGCAAGGGCCGCTGGCCATGACAAGGGAAAATATCCTATATTCCATCCCGACACCCCTGACCGGAAGGGCCCGACCATGAGCCGCCGCTTCACGCCGAAGATCGTGACCGCCAACCGCCTGCGCGAGGGCGACGTGGTCTATCTGACCGCCGACGACCGCTGGTCGGCGTTTCACCACGAGGCCGAGCTGATCGAGGACGAGGCCCATGCCCAACTGCGCCTGCTGCACGCCTCGGCGCAGAAGCTGGTGATCGTCGGCCCCTATCTGGCCGATGCCAGGCCCGGCCCGCGCGGCCCCGAGCCCACCCATTTCCGCGAGGAATTCCGCACCCGCGGCCCCTCGAACTACAACCACGGCAAGCAAGCCGACCTCGCGAGCTGACGGCCATGTATTCCTACTCCGACTTCGACGAAGCCTTCGTGCGGTCGCGCGTCGCGCAGTTCGCCAACCAGATCGAACGCCGGCTGGACGGCAGCCTGACCGAGGACGAGTTCCGCCCGCTGCGGCTGATGAACGGGCTTTACCTGCAGCTGCATGCCTACATGCTGCGCGTGGCGATCCCCTATGGCACGATCAGCCCGCACCAGATGCGGCAGCTCGCCACCATCGCCGACACCTGGGACAAGGGCTATGGCCATTTCACCACCCGGCAGAACATCCAGTTCAACTGGCCGAAACTGCCCGAGGTGCCCGCGATCCTGGCCGCGCTGGCCGATGTCGAGATGCACGCGATCCAGACCTCGGGCAATTGCGTGCGCAACGTGACCGCCGACCATTTCGCCGGCGCCGCCGCGGACGAGATCGCCGATCCCCGCCCCTACGCCGAGCTGCTGCGCCAGTGGTCCACCGACCACCCGGAATTCCAGTTCCTGCCGCGCAAGTTCAAGATCGCCATCACCGGCGCGCCGAACGACCGCGCCGTGACCGCCGCGCATGACATCGGGTTGCGCATCGTCCGCAATGCCGCCGGCGAGACCGGCTTTCAGGTGCTGGTGGGCGGCGGCCTGGGCCGGACGCCGATGGTGGCGATGGTGGTGCGCGACTTCCTGCCGGAAGCCGACCTGCTGCCCTATGTCGAGGCGGTCCTCAGCGTCTACAACAGCTTCGGCCGCCGCGACAACAAGTTCAAGGCGCGGATCAAGATCACCCTGCACGAGACCGGCAAGGACGAGATCACCCGCCTGGTCGAGGCCGAGTTCGCCCGGCTCCGCCCCCTCTTCGGCGGCAACGACCAGGCGCTTCTGGCCGAGATCCGCGCGGCCTTCGCGCCCCCCGCCTTCCGCGATGCGCCGGTCGAGGCCTATGACGCCTTCCACAAGGCCGACCCGGTGTTCCGCGCCTGGGCCGACACCAACCTCACCGCGCATCGCAACGGCCAGTATGCCATCGTCACCGTCAGCCTGAAGGCGCCGGGCAAGACGCCGGGCGACGCGACCAGCGACCAGATGCGGCTTCTGGCCGATCTGGCGGAACGCTACGGCCATGGCGACCTGCGCATCAGCCACGAGCAGAACGTGATCCTGCCGCATGTCCACAAGTCCGACCTGCCGGTGCTGCATGCGGCGCTGGTCAAGGCGGGCCTCGGCACCGCGAACGTCGGGCTGCTGTCCGACATCATCGCCTGCCCCGGCATGGATTATTGCGCCCTTGCCACCGCCCGCTCGATCCCCGTCGCGCAGGAACTGGCGACGCATTTCGAGGCGTTGAAGCTGGAGCATGAGATCGGCCCGCTGAAGATCAAGATCTCGGGCTGCATCAACGCCTGCGGCCACCATCATGTCGGCCATATCGGCATCCTCGGCCTCGACCGCGCGGGGGTGGAGAATTACCAGATCACCCTGGGCGGCGACGGCACCGAGGATGCGGTGATCGGCGAGAAGACCGGCCCCGGCTTTGCCTATGACGAGATCGTGCCCGCGATCGAGCGCATCCTGCGCGCCTATCTGGGCCTGCGGCAGGAGGCGTCGGAGACCTTCCTCCAGGCCTTCAAGCGGGTCGGGATGGAGCCGTTCAAGGCCGCCCTCTACGCCTCCGAGGCCGCGCAAGATGCCGCGTGACGGGCGCCACGAAGGCCCCGTCGCCGGACGGGTCGCGGCGCTGAACGCACGCTACCGGCACCATTCGGCGACGGCGGTGCTGGAGCATGCGCTGGCGGACCATGACCTGGGCCAGGTGGCGCTGGTTTCCTCCTTCGGGGCGGAATCGGTGGTGCTTCTGCATCTGGTCAGCGTCATCGCGCCCGAGACGCCGGTCCTGTTCATCGACACGCGGATGCTGTTCCAGGAAACGCTCGACTACCAACGCGAGCTGGCCGAGAAGCTGCATCTCTGCGACGTGCGCACCATCCGCGCCGCCCAGCCGCGCGTGGCCTTCGAGGATCCGGACAACACGCTGCACCAGTTCAACACCGACGCCTGCTGCAACGTCCGCAAGGTCGAGCCGCTGGAGCGCGCGCTGGCGCCCTTCGACGGCTGGATCACCGGCCGCAAGCGGTTCCAGAACGCCGACCGGGGGACCATCGACTTCTTCGAGAACGAGGGCGACTTCCGGATCAAGGTCAACCCGCTGGCGCATTGGGGCCGCGAGGACCTTGAGGAATACATGGTGGAAAACCGCCTGCCCCGGCACCCGCTGGTGGCGAAGGGCTATCCTTCGATCGGCTGCGCGCCCTGCACCAGCCCGGTGAAGCCGGGCGAGGACCCCCGCGCCGGGCGCTGGCGCGGCCAGGCCAAGACCGAATGCGGCATCCATTTCATCGACGGCAAGGCCGTTCGCACTCCGAAGGAGAACGCGGCATGAGTATCATCGTGACCGATGCGGGCTTCGCCCCCGCCCCCGAGCGCCGGATCCCGGCTCTGGCCGAGCTGACCGCCGAGGCGACGGCCGTGGACCTTGCGCAGACCGACGATCCCTCGGTGCTGGAGGGGCGGCTGGACCGGCTGACCCTGATCCGCGTCGCCTTCCCGGCCTTCAACGACGGCCGCGCCTTCACCCTGGGCCGCAAGCTGCGGATGCTGGGCTACAAGGGCCAGCTGCTGGCGCTGGGGCCGGTGATCGCCGACCAATATGCCATGCTGCGCCGGGTGGGCTTCGACGGGGCCGAGATCCCGGACGAGATCGCCGCCCGCCAGCCGGCCGAGCAATGGCAGTTCCGCGCCGACTGGCAGGCGCATAATTATCAGGCCCGGCTGCGCGCCTGATCCCTTTCCGCTTCGCAAACGGGCCGCAGGGGAAAGGCTTCCCTTGGCGCGCCCGCTCGCCTATGGAGGGCAAAACAATGACCGAGGCCCTGATGATGGACGTCGCCCGCACCAAGCCCCACCTGCCCGACGCGCAGACCGTGACCCAGGTCACGCACTGGACCGACCGGCTGTTCTCGTTCCGCGTGACGCGCCCCGCCTCCTTGCGGTTCCGGTCGGGCGAGTTCGTGATGATCGGGCTTCTCGGCGACAACGGCAAGCCGCTGCTGCGGGCCTATTCCATCGCCTCGCCCAGCTGGGACGAGGAGCTGGAGTTCTATTCGATCAAGGTGCCGGACGGCCCGCTGACCTCCAAGCTCCAGCACATCCAGCCGGGGGACGAGATCATCCTGCGCCCCAAACCCGTGGGGACGCTGGTCCACGACGCGCTTCTGCCCGGCAGCCGGATCTGGTTCCTGGCGACGGGGACCGGGATCGCGCCCTTCGCCAGCCTGATGCGCGACCCCGAGACCTATGACAAGTATGATCAGGTCATCATGATGCACACCTGCCGCGAGGTGGCGGAGCTGGAATATGGCCGGCAACTGGTGGAGAGCCTGAAGGATGATCCACTGATCGGCGAGATGGTCGGGGACAAGCTGCTTTACTATCCCACCACCACCCGAGAGGCCTCGGCCCGGATGGGGCGGATCACCGACAACCTGACCAGCGGAAAGGTCTTCGCCGATCTGGGACTGTCCCCGATGGACCCGGAGGAAGACCGGGCGATGGTCTGCGGGAGCCTTGCCTTCAACCACGACGTCAAGGCCGTGCTGGAGAAGTTCGGGCTGCGGGAAGGGGCGAATTCGGAGCCGCTGGAATATGTGGTCGAGAAGGCCTTCGTCGGCGACGGGATCTGATCCGTCCACAGTAGACAGGCCCGGGCCACCACGGGATTTCAATGGGTTGCAAGGCCGCGTCAACATGACCTCAACCAGAATGAGAAAGGCCGCGAGGGCGATCCCCGCGGCCTTTCTCATTCCCTGCGGCAGCGCCCGAAAATGAAGAAGGCCGCAGGATCGCTCCTGCGGCCTTCGGCTTCGGCTTCGGCGGGGGCCGAAGGGTTACATGCCCAGAGCGGCCTTGACCTGGGCCACGGTGTCGGCGACCAGCGCCGGGTTGGCGCGGGCGGCTTCCACGGCGGTCTTCAGCGTGGTCTTGGTGGCGTCGTCCAGGGTCGAGCCGTCGATCAGCGTGACCACGGCATCGGCGTTGAAGTTCGCCGGGTCCAGCGCAGCGGCAGCCGCGTCGGTGGCGGCGGCGGCACCTTCGGTCACGGCCTCGGTCGCGGTGGTCGCGGCCTCGGTCGCGGCTTCGGTGGCGGCGGCGGTGCCTTCGGTCACGGCATCGGCCGCGCCTTCGACGGCCTCGGTCGCGGCATCCGTCGCGGCCTCGGTCGCGGTGGCGGCGGCTTCGGTGGCGGCAGCGGCGTCAGCCTCGGCCTTGGCGGCGGCTTCGGCGGCGGCGGCTTCGGCGGCGGCAGCCTCGGCAGCGGCGGCTTCGGCGGCCTTGGCGGCGGCCTCCTGCTCCATCGCGGCCTGTTGCGCCGGCTTGTAGCTGAACTGGTAATAGCCCAGGCCGGCGAGAATGATGACGATCGCGCCGATGATGACAGTTCTGTTCATGTCAAATACTCCCTTGTCCCGGACTGGGGCCCGGACGCTGGTGATATGGCAGCTTGGCGCGGCAATGAAAAGCCCATGCAGGCGCCAAGGGGCCGCAAGCCCGGATTTTCGCTGTTTTTCTGGCCCTGCGGCCCTGCTGCCGGGTTGCGGCTTGTCCCAAGGGGGACTAGATTGCCGCCGCCGAACCGCAATGACCAAAGGACAACTGCCATAGCCCGCCGCCCGCACAATGCCCCGCCGCAACGCGAAACCGGACCCCGTATCAACGACCGTATCCGCGCTCCGGAGATCCGCCTGATCGGGGCGGATGGCGAAAACGTCGGGGTGGTCACCCCCGCGCGCGCCTTGCAGATGGCTCAGGACGCGGGCCTCGACCTGGTCGAGATCTCGCCCACGGCCGTGCCGCCGGTCTGCAAGATCATGGATTTCGGCAAGTTCAAATACGAGAACCAGAAGCGCGAGGCCGAGGCGCGCAAGAAGCAGAAGATCATCGAGATCAAGGAAATCAAGTTCCGGCCGGGCACCGATACGCATGACTATGACGTCAAGATGCGTTCGGTGATGAAGTTCCTGGGCGAAGGCGACAAGGTGAAGGTCACCCTGCGCTTTCGCGGCCGCGAGATGGCGCACCAGGAGCTGGGGCTGGAGCTGTTGAACCGGGTCGCCGCCGAAGTGGGCGAGGCCGGAAAGGTTGAATCCATGCCCAAGCTGGAAGGCCGGCAGATGGTGATGATGATCGCGCCGAAATAGGGCCTGCGATTTCAGCCTGGACCAGTGCGGGGGCAGTCTGCCCCCGTTTTCATTTCGCCTCGCGCAGCCGGCCGCGCTGGGGGATTTCCTTCAGAAGCCCGCCCACCCCCATGGCCGCGATATCCGCGCCGGTGACCGGGATGCCGCAGATCACCCGCTCCAGCACCCAGTCGGCGCCGTTCAGGGCGGGGCTTCGCACGCAGCCGGGCAGGCCGATGACGGGCGTGGCACCCAGGCGGCCGAGGAAGAGCAGGTTGCCGGGATCCACCGGCATGCCGAAGCGTTCGATGCAGCCCCCGGCCCCGCGGACCGCGGCGGGGGCCACGTCCTGCGGGTCGGAGGTGGCCGAGGCGGTGAGGATCAGGACCAGATCGGCGGGCGGCAGGCCGGTCAGCGTGGCGGCCAGCGCCTGGGTATCATGCGGGCAGCGCAGATGGGCGGAGAGCGCGACGCCAAGCGCGGCAAGGCGGTTGGCGATCGGCTGGATGCCAAGCTCGCGCGTCCGGGGGGAAAGCTGCGTCTCGACCAGCACGGCGGTGCGGAGGCGCGCGGGGCAGAGGCGCAGGGCCCCCGCCCCGGCCTCGGCCGCCTTGGCCACCGAGGTCGAGGGAACGGCATAGGCGATGATCTTCACCGTCGCGGCCATCTCGCCCTCGGCAAGGCGCTGCCAGGGGGCGACGGTGGCCAGGGTGATCATCGGGTCGACCGCATTCAGCGCCTGCACGCGGTCGGCCAGCACCTCGGCGATGCCGGGCGCGGCGGCGTGCAGGTTCACCCTTCCGGTGCCGACCGGGGCCAGGCGCAGCCCGGCCTTGTCGGGATCGGGGACGAGCGCGCGCGCGACGGCAAGCGCCGCGGCATCCTCATGCATGTCGCCGGGATCAAGCCGGGCGACGGTGACCCGGGTCAGGCCGGCCGCCTCGAGCGCGGCGAGTTCGTTCGGGCCGAGATGGCAACCCTTGCGCAGCCGGCCCTGCGGCAGGGCGACGGAATGGGCGAGGATCGCGCCTTCGGCCAGGGCAAGGGGGACCGGGCCGAAGCGCATTCAGGCCCGCAGGACCTGGGTGATCTGGGCCATGATGCTGACCGCGATCTCGGCCGGGCTGCGCGCGCCGATGTCCAGCCCGACCGGGGCGTGGATCCTGGCGATGTCCCCGGGCGGGATGCCCAGGGCCGCCAGCCGGTCGAGGCGCTTGGCATGGGTCTTCTTCGAGCCGAGGCAGCCGAGGTAGAAGGCGGGCGAGGCGAGTGCGGCGCGGATCGCGGGATCGTCGAGCTTGGGATCGTGGGTCAGCGTGACGACGGCGGTGCGGGCGTCGGGTTTCAGCGCGGCCATGGCCTCGTCCGGCCAGTCGTCGAGGATGGTTTCGCCGGGAAAACGCGCCTGCGATCCGAAGGCGGCGCGGGGGTCGATCAGCGTGGGTGCATAGCCGCAGGTCCGGGCGATGGCGAGGAGCGGCTGGGCGATGTGGACCGCGCCGACGACGATCAGGCGCAGCGGCGGGTTGTGGATGGCGATGAAGCGGCCGTCCTCCTCGGTGCCGGAGCGGTCGGAGCGGAAGCGGGCGTCGGCGGCGGGATCCTCGCCCGGCGCGAGGAGCTGGCGGGTCCAGCCCTCTGGCCGGGTGACGAGGGCGAGGGCGCGGGGCGCGGCGCGGGCCTCGACCAGGGTGGCGAGGGTGGCTTCGGGCAGGGCCTCGGCCCCCTCGCCCACGGGTTCGACCAGGATGCGGATGGTGCCGCCGCAGGCGAGGCCGGCGGCGAAGGCGGTCTCGTCCGAGACGCCGAAGGTCAGGAGGCGCGCGCGGCGGTCCCGGAGGGCATCGAGCGCCTCGGTGACGACCGCGCCCTCGACGCAGCCGCCGGAGACGGAACCCTGCATCTCGCCGGTGCCGGAGACGACGAGCTGGCTGCCGGCCTGGCGCGGGGCGGAGCCCCAGGTCTCGACCACGGTGGCGAGGGCGGCGCCGAGGCCCTGGCGGTGCCAGCGCAGCGCGGTTTCGGGGATCTGGTCATGGGCGGCGCGGGTCATGGGCGCGAGTATGTCGCCCGGCGCGGCGCTTTGCCATGAAAAACGGAAGGCCGCGGGGAAACCGCGGCCTTCCAGGGGTCTTACTCGGCCGAGGCGGTGCGCATCAGCGGGGTGATCACCCGCACCTCGACCCGGCGGTTGGCGGGCTCGCTGGCCTGGGTGTCGACCAGAAGCTCGGTCTCGCCATAGCCCTGCACGACCATGTTTTCCGGCGGGATGTCGAAATACTCGGTCAGGGCCAGCGCCACCGATTCGGCGCGGCGGTCGGAGAGCGCCAGGTTCATCGCCGCCTTGCCGGTCGCGTCGGTATGGCCCTCGATCAGGAAGACCTCGCGCGGGTTCTCGTCCAGAAGCTCCTGCATCACCCGGCCGAGGTCGGTGAGGTTGCGCGCCTCGTCGGCGGCGATGGCGGCGGAGCCGGAGGCGAAGGTGATGTTCTCGACGTCGATCACCGCCGCCAGCGCCCGGACCTGGGGAATCTCGCGGATCTGGCGGAGCGAGAACTTGCGGCCCGCCCGGTCGGCCTCGAGTGCCGCCAGTTCGCGCTTCAGCGCGGCGTCATTGTCCGAGGAGGAGATGACGATGCGCTTCTTCGGCTTCGGCAGGTCGCGGACCACCACCACTTCCTCGGGTTCGAGGTCGTCGATCAGCACGATCTCGCGGCCAAGATCGTCATAGGTCGCGCGGCGCAGCACGCGGCCGGTCGCGTCGCGGATCGTGACCACCTGGGTCCCGTCGCCGCGCTGCACGATGGTGCGGGTCGAGCCGTCCTTGAAGGTCTCGGTCCGCACGTTCGAGCCGGGCTGGCGGATGATGGTGTCATCGTCCTTCAGCACCCGGTAGGTGCCGTCGGGCTGCAGCACGATCACGCGGTCGCCGGTATTCGACACCACGCGGGAATCCCCCATCGACGAGTAGACGGGCGTTCCGGCGGCGGCTTCCCGGTTGTTCTTGATGATCGCGCCCACCGCGAGCGCGCCGAGAACCAGAAGCCCGGCCTTTTCCAGGTCCGAAAGGCCGCTCTTCTTGCCATCGGCGAGCCTGACGGGCGCCGCGGCGAATTCCTCGGCCGAGGAGCGGGTGTTCTCCCTGGTCACGGTTTCCTCGACCACCGAGGCCACCAGATCGGCAGGGGCCGGGGCGATCTCGACCGGCTGGCCCGCCTCGGCCTCGGGGCGGGAGGCGAGGACTTCGGCGGCTTCCAGCGACGCAGGGTCGATCGCGGTCGGATCGGCGGTCAGGAGCTTGGTCAGGGTCTCGACCTCGGTCTCGCTGACCACGGGGGCCTCGACCGGCTCGGCCTCGGCCGCCGGGGCCGGTTCGGCGACGGCAAGACCGGCGGCGGGATCGACGATCTCGCCCGATTCGGTGATGGCGAGTTCGGCTTCCGCGGCCTGAAGCGCCTGGGCGGCGGCCTCGGGGTCGATCACCTCGCCGGTGGCGGGGTCGACACTCGCCTCGGCGGAAGCGGCGGCTTCGGCTTCGGCGGCGGGTTCCTCGGCTGCGGGCTCCTCGGTCACGGCTTCATCGGCCGCAGGTTCCTCGGCGGCGGGTTCCTCGGTCACCGCTTCATCGGTTGCCGGTTCCTCGGCTGCGGGTTCCTCGGTCACGGCTTCGTCGGTCGCCGGTTCCTCGGCTGCGGGCTCCTCGGTCACGGCTTCTTCTGCCGCAGGTTCCTCGACTGCGGGCTCTTCGGTCACCGCTTCCTCGGCCGCCGGTTCCTCGGCGGCGGGTTCCTCGGTCACGGCTTCATCGGCCGCCGGTTCCTCGGCTGCGGGCTCCTCGGTAACGGTCGCCTCGGGCGCAGGCTCTTCGACTGCGGCGGGTTCTTCGGCAGCGGCGGCGGCTTCGGCGGCGGCGGCGTCTGCGGCGGCCTGGGCTTCGGCTTCGGCCTGGGCAGCGGCCTCGGCTTCGGCGGTAGCGGCGGCTTCCGCCTCGGCCTGGGCCTGGGCGGCGGCCTCGGCTTCGGCCTGGGCCTGGGCAGCAGCCTCGGCGGCGGCCTGGGCCTCGGCCTCGGCGGCGGCCTTGGCTTCGGCTTCCGCAGCGGCGGCGGCGGCGGCTTCCGCCTCGGCCTGAGCCTGGGCGGCGGCCTGGGCCTCGGCTTCGGCAGCGGCGGCCTCGGCCGCGGCGGCTTCGGCGGCGGCGGCGGCTTCAGCCTCGGCCTGGGCGGCAGCTTCCGCCTCGGCCTGCAGCTTGGCCACGATGGCATCGAAATCGCAACCGGCGTCGGCGCTCGGCGTGCAGAGCACCGTTCCGTCCGGCCCGGTCACGGACCCGTCCTCGTTCAGCACCTGCGCATAGGTCGGCAGCGTGCCCATGGGGCTGATCGCGACCGACAGCGCGGTGGTGGAGATCAGAAGCTTTCTCATGGTCCAGAGGTCCCTATCCTGATGGTCGAGCGGAAAACGCGGACGATTCGCCCTTGGTTCCCGGCACGGATGCCCATAACAAAGGCATCGGGGGCGTGATATGCGATATCATCGCCTTGCCAAGCCATAACTTCATGCAAACGCTGGCCTATTCGCGAAGAAGCGCCAGAAGCCGGGCCTTCTCGCCGCTGTCGCCGGGGTCCGAGACGGCCCGGCCCAGGGCCTCGAGCGAGGCGATGGAATGGCCGGCGCGGAAACTGTCGACATGCGGCAGCATGGCGCGGATGCCGGCTGCCTTCGGCGCAAAGCCGGTCCAGCGCAGAAGCGGGTTGAGCCAGATCAGGCGGCGGCAGGACAGGTGGAGGCGCTCGATCTCCCGGGCCAGAAGCCCCGCATCGTCGCGGTCGAGCCCGTCGGTGATCAGCAGGACGACCGCCCCCTGCCCCAGCACCCGGCGCGACCAGTCGCGGTTGAAGGCATGAAGCGACTGGCCGATGCGGGTGCCGCCGGACCAGTCCTGCGCCTCGGCCCCGGCGGCGCGGAGGGCGGCGTCCACGTCGCGGGCGCGCAGGTGCCGGGTGATGTTGGTCAGCCTTGTGCCGAAGGTGAAGGCGTGGACCCTGGCCCAGCCCTGGCCCTTGCGGTTGGCGACGGCGTGGACGAAGTGCAGCACCATGCGGCTGTAGTCGGACATCGAGCCGGAGATGTCGCAGAGCACGATAAGGTTTGGCCAGCGGGTCACGGGGGCCTTGCGGGCAAGGGTGGTGATCTCGCCGCCCCGGCGCAGGGCCTCGCGCAGGGTGCGGTGCGGGTCGATCCGGCGGCCGGCCGGGGTGGCGCGGCTGCGGCGGGTGACGAGGGGGCGGACGGGCAGCGAGAGGCGGGCGAGCATCCGCCGCGCCTCGGCGATCTCGGCGGCGGACATCTGCTCGAAGTCGAGGGTTTTCAGGCGCTCCTCGGCCGACATGGTGGCGGAGGCGTCGATCTCGATCTGCTCCGGGGCCTCGCCGGTCTCGGGCATCGGGGGGAGCTGGCCGTCGAGCAGCGCCTCGGCGGCGCGTTTCTCGGCCGCCTGGGCGGCGCGCTCCTCGGCCACGCCGCGCAGCTGGGGCAGCATGAGCGACATCATGTGCTCCATGTAGCGCGGGTCGCGCCAGAACAGGCGGAAGACCTGGGCGAAGGTGGCGCGTTCCTCGGGGCGGGAGACGAAGACGGCCTGCAGGGTGTGGAAGAAATCGTCCTTGCGGGCGAAGCCGGCGGCCTCGACGGCGCGGATCGCGTCGAGGGTGCGGCCGGGGCCGACGGGAAGGCCGGCCTTGCGCAGGGCGCGGGCGAAATGGGCGAGGTTCTCGGCCAACTTGCCGTCTTCGGGAAGGGGGAGATCGGGGTAGCTGGGCACTTTCGACAAGCCCCGGGGGTTTCACACCCCCCGGCCCCCCGGTGGGATGGTTGGGGACAGAAAATGCGTCATGCGGGCGTCAGTTCGCGTTTGACCTCGTCGAGGAGGCGCCTGGCTTCGGAGCCCTGGATCCTGGCGATGTCGTCCTGGTATTTCAGGATCGCGCCAAGCGTGTCGGCGATGACCTCGGGCGAGAGGGAGATGACGTCGAGGGCGAGGAGGCATTTCGCCCAGTCGATCGCCTCGGCCACGCCGGGTTTCTTGAACAGGTCCTCGTGGCGCAGGCGCTGGACGAAGGCCACCACCTCGCGGGACAGGGCGGCCCGGGCCTCGGGGACGCGGGCCTGCAGGATCGCGAGTTCGCGGTCGAAGGCGGGGTAGTCGACCCAGTGGTAGAGGCAGCGGCGCTTCAGCGCGTCATGCACCTCGCGGGTGCGGTTCGAGGTGAGGATGACGATGGGCGGTTCGGGGGCGCGGATGGTGCCGAGTTCCGGGATGGTGACCTGGAAGTCGGAGAGCGCCTCGAGAAGGAAGGCCTCGAAGGGTTCGTCGGTGCGGTCCAGCTCGTCGATGAGGAGGACGGGCGCGCCGCCGGGCTGCGGGCGCATGGCGGCGAGGAGCGGGCGTTCGATCAGGTAGTCTTCGGTGAAAAGCTCGGTCTTGAGCGCGTCGCGGTCGGCCCCGCCCTGCGTCTCGGCGGTGCGGATGGCGATCATCTGGGCGGCGAAGTTCCATTCGGCGACGGCGGAGGCGGCGTCCAGCCCCTCGTAGCATTGCAGGCGGATCAGGCGGCGGTTCAGCGCGGCGGCGAGGGTCTTGGCGATCTCGGTCTTGCCGACGCCGGCCTCGCCCTCGAGAAACAGCGGGCGGCCGAGTTTCAGCGCGAGGAAGACCACGGTGGCCAGCGCGCGGGAGGCGACATAGCCCTGGCCCGCAAGGAGCTGTTCCACGCCGTCGATGTCGCTGGGAATGGTGGTCAATCGCTGCCCCTGCCTTTCGGGCAGGTTGTCCGGGCGGCGGGCGGCGGTCAAGCCGTTTCGCAGGCGAGCCAGTCGCGGAAGGAGCGGAGCGGCGCGCGCGAGGGGGTGGCGCGGGGCCAGACGAGGTAATAGCTGCCAAGCGCGGCCACGGCGGGGCCGAAGGCCGGGACCAGGCGGTGCTCGGCAAGTTCGCGCTGGATCAGGAAGGTGGGAATGAGGGCCAGGCCCATGCCGTGGATGGCGCCCTGGGTCAGGGTGGCGAACTGGTCGAACATCATGCCGGGCGGGCGCTGGCCGGGGGCGCCGTGGTGCGCCAGCCAGCGGCCCCAGTCGCCGGGGCGGCTTTCCAGTTGCAGGAGCGGCTGGGCGAGGATGTCGGTGGCGCGGCCGAGCGGGGGCAAGCCGGGGGCGGCGACGGCCAGGACCTCTTCGTCCATCAGCTTCAGGTAGTCGACGCCGGGCCAGTCCTGCCGGCCGTAATGGATCGCGGCGTCAAAGGCGGTGCCGGCGAAATCGAAGGGGCGGAGCCGGGTGGAGAGGTTGACGGTGACCTCGGGGTGGCTTTGCGCGAAACGGGCAAGGCGCGGGGCGAGCCAGTGCATCCCGAAGGCGGGCAGGATCGCGAGGTTGAGCGAGCCGCCGGTCGGGTTGGCGCGCAAGGTGATCGAGGCGGAGGCGAGGAGGTGGAGGGCCTTGCGGACCTCGGCCACATAGTCCTGCCCTGCGGGCGTCAGGCGCAGGCGCTGGCGCTCGCGGATCAGGAGGGGGACGCCGAGTTGTTGCTCGAGGGTCTGGAGGGCGCGGCTGATCGCGCCCTGGGTCAGGCTGAGTTCCTCGGCCGCGGCGGAGGCGGTGCCGAGGCGGTCCACGGCCTCGAGCGCCATCAGGGCCGGGATCGGCGGCAGGTAGCGGCGGGGGAGCATTATGAGTTTCCCTCATGAACCCGTGCAGGGGTTTCGATAGAACAGGCCAGCCTTTCATGCAAGGATGCCGGCAACAATGGAGGCCTGATCATGCTTGACGCACCGAAACTGAAAGCCAAGGACGCCCCGGACCTGAGCCGCTTCGACTGGGAGGATCCCTTCCGGCTGAACGACCAGCTGACCGAGGAAGAGCGGATGCTGCGCGACGCGGCGCGGGCCTATGCGCAGGAAAAGCTGCAGCCGCGCGTGGTGGCGGCCTATCGCGAGGAAGAGACCGATCCCTCGATCTTCCGCGAGATGGGGGAAATGGGGCTGCTGGGCGTGACCGTGCCCGAGGAATACGGCGGGCTCGGCGCCTCTTATGTGGCCTATGGCCTGGTCGCGCGCGAGGTCGAGCGGGTCGATTCGGGCTATCGCAGCATGATGTCGGTGCAGTCGTCGCTGGTGATGTATCCGATCTATGCCTATGGCACCGAGGCGCAGCGACGGAAATATCTGCCGAAGCTGGCCTCGGGCGAGTTCATCGGCTGTTTCGGGCTGACCGAGCCGGATGCGGGGTCGGACCCGGCGGGGATGAAGACCACGGCGAAGAAGACGGCGAACGGCTATGTGCTGAACGGCGCGAAGATGTGGATCTCCAACGCGCCGATCGCGGATGTCTTCGTGGTCTGGGCCAAGTCCGAGGCGCATGGCGGCAAGATCAAGGGCTTCGTGCTGGAGAAGGGCATGAAGGGCCTGTCGGCGCCGAAGGTGGGCGGCAAGCTCAGCCTGCGCGCGTCCATCACCGGCGAGATCGTGATGAAGGACGTGGAGGTCGGCGAGGACGCGCTTCTGCCGCATGTCGAGGGGCTGAAGGGGCCGTTCGGCTGTCTGAACCGGGCGCGTTATGGCATCAGCTGGGGCGTCATGGGCTCGGCCGAGTTCTGCCTGCACGCGGCGCGGCAATATGGGCTGGACCGCAAGCAGTTCGGCAAGCCGATCGCGGGGACGCAGCTTTACCAGCTGAAGCTGGCCAACATGCTGACCGAGATTTCGCTGGGCCTGCAGGCGTCGTTGCGGGTCGGGCGGCTTCTGGACGAGGCCAATGCGGCGCCGGAGATGATCTCGATCATCAAGCGCAACAACTGCGGCAAGGCGCTGGAAGCCGCCCGCTGGGCCCGCGACATGCATGGCGGCAACGGGATTTCCGAGGATTTCCAGGTGATCCGGCATATGGTGAACCTGGAGACGGTGAACACCTACGAGGGCACGCATGACGTCCATGCGCTGATCCTGGGCCGCGCGATCACCGGGTTGCAGGCGTTTTTCTGAGGTTGGCCGGGCTTTGCCGCCCGTGCTAGTCCTGCGGGGCGCAGCACGGGCGGAGAGGGCGGATGCCTGGGGCGGGGATATCTTGGCAAGGATGAAAGGGCGGGCGCGGTGAGGATCACGGCCGTCCTGACCGTGCGGAACGAGGGCGCCTTCCTGCTGGAATGGCTGGCGCATCACCGGGCCGCCGGCATCACCGATTTCCTGGTCTTTTCCAACGACTGCCAGGACGGCACCGACGCGATGCTGGACCGGCTGGCCGCGATGGGCTGGCTGGTGCATCTGCCGAATCCCGGGCCGCATCCCGAGGGGCCGCAATGGGCGGCGCTGAAACGGGCGGACCGGCATCCGCTGGTGACGGGGGCGGACTGGCTGCTGCCGCTGGACGTGGACGAGTTCGTCAACGTGCATGTCGGCGACCGGACGATCCCGGCGCTGCTGACCGCGCTGCCCGAGGCGACGGCGATCCCGCTGACCTGGCGGCTTTTCGGCAATGCCGGGGTGGTGGGGTTCGAGGACCGGCCGGTGACCGAGGTCTTCACCCGCGCGGCCCCGGCGGTGCTGCACTGGCCCTGGCGGGCGCAGCTGTTCAAGACGCTGTATCGCAATGACGGCAGCTACGGCAGGCTGGGGGTGCACCGGCCGCGCCGGCCCGATCCCGCGCGCCGGCCGCGCTGGTTCGACGGCTCGGGGCGGGAGTTGCCGGCGGTCTATCACGGGACGCGGATCTTCTCGGCCCCGGGGCAGGACCATGGCCGGCTGGTGCAGCTGAACCACTACCCCCTGGGCGCGGTGGAGAGCTATGTCCTGAAATGCGACCGGGGCCGGGCGGTGCATGGGGGCGACCGGCTGGGGATGGACTACTGGGTAGAGCGCAATTTCGTGGCCGTGGAGGACCGGACGGTGTCGGGGCTGGCGAGCGGGACGCTGCGCGGGGAGCTGCATGGCGATCCGGTCCTGGGGCCGCTGCACCGGGCCGCCGTCGCCTGGCGCCGGACACGCTTTGCCGCACTGATGGCCGAGGAACCCTGGCGCGCGCTTTACGGCCGGCTCCTGCTGGCCCCGCCCAGCCGGATCCTTTCCCCGGCCGAGGCCGAGACGGTCTGGAAACCCTGGGCGCGGGCAACCACCAAGGGTTGAGCCTTGTGCGTTAACCCATTCGCCGGGGTTGCCGGACCCGGCGCGGCGGAAACAGTCGGTCCGGCTTGTTGCCGGGCATGCGGGGAATCCCAGGTGCAACGCCTTGTCGTGGCTTGATTTTCGCCTCATTGTGACCGGGCAAGAGTGCGAGTTTTGCCCAGTCGATTGAAGGCCGATAGCTATGCACGATCCGAACGCGCCTCCTGACTGGCAGCGCGCCATGCTTTCGATTGCCGAGGGCGATGGCGACTTTCTGCCGCTGGGCGACCGGCATTACGCCTTCTTCGCGGAAGAACGGCCGCTTCTCCTGGTGACCTTCGAGGATGCCGCCGCCCTGCGCGAGCGCACGGATAACCTGCCCGAATTCTATCAGATGGCCCGGGCGCGCGGCTGGTCGCTTCTGACCATCCTGTCGGAGGGCGACAGCTGGTGGCGCGATCCGGCGGTGTTCCGCTATTTCGACCGGCTGGCCGACGACGGGTTCCTTGAGGATTTCGACCGGGTGGTCTTCTACGGCGCGGGGCCTTCGGGCTATGCGGCGGCGGCCTATTCGATCACGGCGCCGGGGGCCGAACTGGTGCTGGTCGCGCCGCGCGCCACGCTGGACCCCGCGCTCGCCGGCTGGGACGAGCGCCACCGCACCGCGCGGCGGCTGAACTTCCGCAGCCGCTATGGCTATGCGCCGGACATGACGGAAAGCGCGTCCCGGGTCTGGCTGATCCACGATCCGCTGCACCGGCCCGATGCGATGCATGCGGCCCTGTTCCAGCGCCCCTGGGTCACGCCGCTGCGCGCCCGCTATACCGGCGAGGGGACCGAGGACACGCTGAAGGAAATGCGCATCCTGGACCGGATCCTGGAGGCAGCGATGGAGGGCAAGTTCTCGGCCGAATATTTCTCGTGGCTCTGGCGCGGGCGGCGGTCGAACGGCAGCTACCTGCGCACGATCCTGGCGGCGGCGCGGCTGCAGGGCCGGCGCCGGCGCGAGATCATGATCTGCCGCTCGGTCACCTCGCGGCTGAACGCGCCGCGATACGCCCGCCGCCTGGCCGAACTGACCGGGGGCTATGACTGATCACGCGCCGTAGCGGTCGGCCAGCCGGCGGCCTTGCGCAGGATGGACCGCGATGCCACTGGAAACGGGGGCAGGTTTGCGTTACCTGCGGCCCATGCAAGCGATCACCCTGCCCCGCCCCGACGACTGGCACCTGCACCTGCGCGATGGCGCGATGCTGCAGGCCGTGCTGCCGGAAACCGCCCGCCATTTCGCCCGCGCGATCATCATGCCGAACCTGGTGCCGCCGGTGGTGACGCTGGCCGATGCCGCGGCCTACCGCGAGCGGATCCTGGCGGCGCTGCCCGAGGGGACGGCGTTCGAGCCCTTGATGACGCTCTACCTGACCGAGGGGACGGACCCGGCGGATGTGGAGCGTGCGGCGGCCTCGGGGCTGGTGAAGGCGGTGAAGCTGTATCCGGCGGGGGCGACGACGAATTCGGCCTCGGGCGTGCGCGATCTGGACCGGGTCATGCCGGTGCTGGAGCGGATGGCGGCGATCGGCCTGCCCCTGTGCACCCATGGCGAGGTGACGGCGGCGGAGGTCGACATCTTCGACCGCGAGGCGGTGTTCATCGACACGGTGCTGGATCCCCTGCGCCGCCGGTTGCCGGAATTGCGGGTGGTGATGGAACATATCACGACGGAAGAGGGCGCTGCCTATGCCGCCGAGGGCGGCGACAACCTGGCCGCGACGATCACCACGCATCACCTGATCATCAACCGCAACCATATCCTCGCGGGGGGGATCAGGCCGCATTACTATTGCCTGCCCGTCGCCAAGCGCGAGAAGCACCGGCTGGCGCTGCGCAGGGCCGCGACCTCGGGAAGCCCGCGCTATTTCCTCGGCACCGACTCGGCGCCGCATGTCGACGCGCTGAAGGAACATGCCTGCGGCTGCGCGGGCTGTTTCACGGCGACCAATACGCTGAGCCTGCTGGCGCATGTCTTCGAGGAGGAGGGCGCGCTGGACCGGCTGGAGGGCTTTGCCTCGCGCAACGGCCCGGCCTTCTACCGCCTGCCGGTGAACGCTGGCACGATCACGCTGGAGAAGCGCGGCGAGCCCTGTGTCTGGCCGGCGAAGATCGTCTCGGACGCCGGCCCCGTCACCGTCTTCGACCCCGGCTTCCCGGTGCATTGGCACGTTCTCCCCTGATCCGCTCCTCGATGACTTCGTCACTCGTCGCCGTCGCGAGGAGGAGACGAAGTCGAACGACGAGCCCCGCCGAAAGGACCCGCGCATGATCCCCTCGACCTTCCCGCCGAAAGCGGAAATCGCCCGTCTCACCGCCCGCGCGCTGCTGGAGATCAAGGCGGTGCATTTCAACGCCGAGACGCCGTTCACCCTGGCCTCGGGCCTGCCCTCGCCCACCTACATCGACTGCCGCAAGCTGATCAGCTACCCGCGCATCCGCTCCACCCTGATGGATTTCCTCGCCGTCACCGTGATGCGCGAGGCGGGGTTCGAGGCTTTCGACAACATCGCGGGCGGCGAGACGGCGGGCATTCCCTTCGCGGCGCTGGTGGCCGAACGGCTGGTGCTGCCGATGACCTATGTGCGCAAGAAGCCGAAGGGCTATGGCCGCAACGCCCGGATCGAGGGCGCGATGAGCGAGGGCCAGCGCGTGCTGCTGGTCGAGGACCTGACCACCGACGGCGGCTCGAAACTGAGCTTCGTCGATGCGATCCGCGAGACCGGAGCCAGCTGCGGCCATACGGCAGTGATCTTCTACTACGGCATCTTCCCCGACACCGAGGCGAAGCTGGGGGCGCATGGGGTGAAGCTGCACCATCTCTGCACCTGGTGGGACGTGCTGGCCGAGGCGCGGGCACAAGGGTCGTTCGACGCGGGCACGCTGGCCGAGGTCGAGAGCTTCCTGAAGGCGCCCCGCGCCTGGCAGGAGGCCCGCAAGGGCTGATTCCCGCCCTTTGCCGCATCGCGCAGCGCCGCAAAGCCTCTACCAAGGCCTGCCACCGCTCCAAGGGCTAGCTTGACGCTTCATCCGAGGGGCAAGATGTGGTAGGCTCAATCTTGTGGATAAGCGGCTTATGCACAGCTTTCCCCCAACCAATTCCACCGCAGGCCGTGCTAGGCGGTGGGCACCAAAAAGCAGACAAGACGGCTTAGGGCAGACATGACCGAGATCACCGCACTGAGGCCGATGGGGTCGGGGCCGATGGTTCCGGCCGCAACCCCGGCTGCGTCCGAGGCCGAGGTCCTGCCGCACAACATCGAGGCCGAACAGCAGTTGCTGGGCGCGATCCTGACCAACAACGAGGTCTTCGACCGGATCTCGTCGCTGGTGAAGGCCGAGCATTTCTTCGATCCCGTCCACCAGCGCATCTTCGAGGTCGCCGCCGCGCGGATCCAGAAGAACGCGCTGGCCTCTCCCGTCACGCTGAAGGCGTTTCTCGAGGATGATCCGGGGCTGAAGGAACTGGGCGGGCCGGCCTATCTGGTGCGCCTCGCCGGGGCGGCGATCTCGGCCTATGCGGCGCGGGACTATGCGCAGATGGTCTATGACCTGGCGGTGCGGCGGGAACTGATCCAGCTTGGCCGCGACATCGCGGCACAGGCGGCGAAGGTCGAGGTGGCGTCCGAGCCGAAGGACCAGATCATCGAGGCCGAGCAGCGGCTGTACAAGCTGGGCGAACAGGGTGTCGCCGAGCGTGGATTCCAGAGCTTTCTCAAGGCCGTAACCGACGCGGTGAATGTGGCGAACGCCGCCTATCAGCGCGATGGCGGGCTGGCGGGGATTTCCACCGGCCTTGTGGACATGGACAAGAAGCTGGGGGGGCTGCACCCCTCGGACCTCCTGATCCTTGCGGGACGTCCCTCGATGGGCAAGACCTCGCTGGCCACCAACATCGCCTTCAACATCGTCAAGGCCTACAAGCGCGGCCGTCTGCCCGACGGGACCGAAGGCGCGGTCGAGGGCGGCGCGGTCGGGTTCTTCAGCCTGGAGATGAGCGCCGAGCAGCTGGCGGCGCGGATCCTGTCGGAAGCGGCCGAGGTGCCCTCGGAACAGATCCGGCGCGGCGACATGACGGAACAGGAATTCCGCCGTTTCGTCGAGGCGGCCAAGGCGCTGGAATCCTGCCCGCTCTACATCGACGACACCCCCGCCCTGCCGATTTCGCAGGTGGCGGCGCGCGCACGGCGGCTGAAGCGGACGCATGGGCTGGATGTGCTGATCATCGACTATTTGCAGCTCCTGAAGGGTTCGTCCAAGGACAACCGGGTGCAGGAGGTCAGCGAGATCACGCAAGGGCTGAAGGCGATCGCGAAGGAGCTGAACATTCCGGTCATTGCGCTGTCGCAGCTGAGCCGCGCGGTGGAGTCCCGCGACGACAAGCGGCCGCAGCTCAGCGACCTGCGGGAATCCGGCTCGATCGAGCAGGACGCCGACGTGGTGATGTTCGTCTTCCGCGAGGAATATTACCGCGAGCGGGAGAAGCCCGGCGATCACGAGTTGGAAAAGATGGCGCAGTGGCAGGCGCTGATGGAATCGGTGCATGGCAAGGCCGAGGTCATCATCGGCAAGCAGCGCCACGGGCCGATCGGCACGGTGGAACTGTCGTTCGAGGGCCGCTTCACCCGTTTCGGCAACCTCGCGAAGCCCTGGCAGGGCTCGGGCGGGCCGGACGTCGGCTTCTGAGGACGGCCGGTGCGCTGTAGCGCACCCTACGCGGGGGACCGGGTGCGGATCGGGTCGGCGAGGAGGCGCAGGCCGTTCAGCACGACGAGAAGCGTCCCGCCCTCATGCCCGATCACCGCCAGGGGCAGCGGCAGTTCGAAGAAGAGGCCGCCGGCGACCAGAACCACCATCGCGCCAAGCGCCAGCGTGAGGTTCTGCCGGATGATCCGCGCGGTCCGGCGGGCGAGCGCCTGGGCGGCGGCCAGCTTGCGCAGGTCCTCGGCCATCAGCGCGACATCGGCGGCCTGCAGCGCCACCTCGCTGCCCGCGACGCCCATGGCGACGCCGACATCGGCCCGCGCCAGGGCCGCGGCATCGTTCACCCCGTCGCCGATGAAGGCCACCCGGCCGCGCGTGGCGGCCTCGTTCACCAGCTTGACCTTGTCGGCCGGCAGGAGGGCGGCGTGGATCTCGTCGGGCGCGAGGCCGAGGCCCATGCCGATCCGCTCGGCCACCGGGCGGCGGTCGCCGGTCATCATCAGTATCTCGGCGCCGCTGGCCTTGAGCGCGGCCAGAGCGGGGGCGGAGGTGGTGCGCGGCTCGTCCGCGACGGTCACCGCGCCAAGGACATGCGCGCCGCGGCCGAGGAGGACCAGCGTCTCGGCCCCGGTTTCCATCGCGGCGAAATCGGGCGGCATCGCGGCCCCGACGCGGGCCAGCATCCTGGCGTTGCCGGCCCAGAGCGGCCCGCCTGCGTCCCAGCCGGTGATCCCCTCGGAGGGGAAGGAGCGCATGTCGCTGATCCGGGCGGGGGTGACGCCGCGCCGGGCGGCCTCGCGCAGGATCGCGGCGGCGATCGGATGTTCGGAATGCGCCTCGAGCCCGGCGATCAGGGCCAGGAACTCCTCCTCGCCGCCGTCAAGGGCATGCAGGCCGGTCACGGCCGCTTCGCCGGTGGTCAGCGTGCCGGTCTTGTCGAAGGCGAAGGTCCGGACCTCGGCCAGCCCTTCCAGCGCCGCGCCGCCCTTGAACAGCACCCCCCCGCGCGCCGCCGCCGAAAGCGCCGAAAGGATCGCGGCCGGGACCGAGATCACCACGGCGCAGGGGCTGGCCGCGACCAGGACCGTCGCGGCGCGGTAAAGCGCCTCGCCCCCCGGCAGGCCCCAGAGCCGGAAGCCGAGGAAGGACAGGGCCGAGCCCAGGAGGACGAAGATCGTGTAACGCTGGCCGAACCAGTCGGAGAAGCGTTCCGAAGGCGAGCGCATCGCCTGCGCCTCGGTCACCAGGCGGATCATCTGCGCCACCGTACTGGTGGCGAGCGGGCGCAGCACCTCGACCGTGAGAATGCCGTCCAGGTTCACCGTCGCCTCATGCACCGGATTGCCCAATTCCTTGCGGACGGGCAGCGACTCGCCGGTCACGGTGCTTTCGTCCATATGGCCCGAGCCGGCGACGACCCGGCCGTCGACCGGCACCCGCGCGCCGGGACGCAGGATCACCCGGTCGCCGGGGACCAGCACCTCGACCGCGACCTCCTCGACCCCGCCGGGCCCCTGGCGCAGCGCGGTTTCCGGGCGCAGCTGCATCAGCGCCTCGACCGCGCGGCGGGCCTTGCCCATGGCGCGGTGTTCGAGCGTCTGCGACAGCGAGAAGAGCGCCAGCAGCACCGCCCCTTCCAGGAAGGCGCCCACCGCAGCGGCGGCCAGGGCGGCGACCACCATCAAGAGGTCGATGTCGAGCTTGCGGTCCTGCCACAGCTCCTCCAGGGCCGAGCGGGCGGCGGGTAGCCCCCCGGTCAGGAAGGCGAGGAGAAGCGCGGTCCAGGTGAGGCCGGGCGGCAGCGGATGCAGGAAGGCATCGACCGTGGCGATGGTCAGGCCGATCCAGCACAGGACGGTCAGGTATAGCCGCGCGGTCTCGCCCTCGTGGGCATGGCTGTGTGCGTGGCTGTGTCCGGCGGTGGTCAAGACCGACTCTCCGACATGGCTGATGCAGGGCTACACTCGCCCGGCGGCACGGAAAGGACAAGGGCGGGCGGCGCGGCCGAATTTCCCTTGACCCCGCGAGCGGCCCGGCCGAAACAGCGGGAATGTCGACTGCAACCCTGACGATTGACCTTGATGCGATAGCCGCGAACTGGCGTTCCCTGGACCGGATGACCGGCCCCGGCGTGCAGACGGCCGCGGTGGTGAAGGCCGATGCCTATGGGCTGGGCGTGACGCGGGTGGCGCGCGCGCTGGCCCATGCGGGCGCGCGGCGGTTCTTCGTGGCCTATGCCGAGGAAGGGGCCGCGGTGCGCCAGGCTCTGGGGCCGGGACCGCAGGTTGCAGTGCTTTCGGGCCATATGGCGGGCGATACCGAGATGATCCACGACCTGGATCTGACGCCGATGCTGAACAGCCTGGAACAGATCACCCGGCATCTGGAGGCCCTGCCCGGCCATGCCTTCGGCGTGCAGCTGGACACCGGCATGAACCGGCTGGGCGTCGAGATGCTGGAATGGCAGGCGGTGGCGCCGATCCTGCTGGAGGCGGGGCCGGAGCTGCTGATGAGCCACCTCGCCTGCGCCGATGAGTCGCAGCATCCGCTGAACGAGGCGCAGCTTGCCACCTTCCATGCGATGACCGACGGCACCGGCCTGCCGCGCAGCCTGGCCGCGACGGGCGGGATCCTTCTCGGCCCGCGCTATCACTTCGACCTCACGCGCCCCGGCGTCGGCCTTTTCGGCGGCCTGCCGCATGTGGCGGCGCAGCCGGTGGTCACGCTCTCGCTGCCGGTGATCCAGACCCGCGAGGTCGAGCCCGGCGAGGCGGTGGGCTATGGCTGCGCCTGGGTGGCCGAGCGGCCCTCGGTGATCGCCACCGTCGGCGGCGGCTATGCCGACGGGCTGCCGCGCACGCTGTCGAACAAGGCGCGGCTCTGGGATGGCGACACGCCCTGCCCGCTGGTCGGGCGGGTGTCGATGGACGTGATCACGGTCGACATCACCCATCTGCCGGAAGTGCCGCGCAGCCTGGACATCCTGGGCCCGCATCAGGGCGTGGATGCGCTGGCGGGGGTGGGCGGGACCATCGGCTACGAGATGCTGACCTCGCTCGGCCGCCGCTACCAGCGCCGCCACCAGGAGCGCGGCGCGTGACCGCAGCCTTCGGCGCCCTCGGCCGCCCGGTGCTGCAGGCGCTGGCCGCCCTGGGACGGGTGGCGCTCTTTGCCGCAAGCGTGCTGGGCCACATCCTGCGCCCGCCCTTCTACCTGCGCGAGCTGGGGCTGGCGGTGCTGCAGATCGGCTGGTTCTCGCTGCCCGTGGTCGGGCTGACCGCGATCTTCACCGGCGGCGCGCTGGCGTTGCAGATCTATGCCGGCGGGTCGCGTTTCAACGCCGAATCCGTGGTGCCCTCCATCGTCGCCATCGGCATGACGCGGGAACTGGGGCCGGTGCTGGGCGGGCTGATGGTGGCGGCGCGGGTGGCCTCCTCCATCGCGGCCGAGATCGGCACGATGAAGGTGACCGAACAGATCGACGCGCTGGTGACGCTTTCGACCAACCCGCTGAAATATCTTGCCGTTCCGCGCGTGCTGGCCGCGACGCTGGCGATGCCGGTGCTGGTGGCGGCGGGCGATGCCATCGGGATCATGGGCGGCTGGCTGGTGGGGATCACCCGGCTGGATTTCAACTCGGCCGCCTATCTGAAGAACACGGTCGATTTCCTGGAGGGCTGGGACATCGGCTCGGGCCTGGTCAAGGGCGCGGTCTTCGGCTTCATCGTGGCGCTGATGGGCTGCTATCACGGGATGAACTCGGCGCGGGGCGCGCAGGGCGTGGGGGCGGCGACCAAGGCGGCGGTGGTCTCGGCCAGCGTGCTGATCCTGGCCGCGAACTATGTCCTGACCGAGGTCTTCTTCACCACATGATCGAGCTGCGCGAGGTCCACAAGCATTTCGGCGCCAACCGGGTCCTGCAGGGGGTGAACCTGACCGTGGCCTCGGGCACGTCGATGGTGATCATCGGCGGCTCGGGGACGGGCAAGTCGGTGCTGCTGAAATGCATCCTGGGGCTGGTGCGGCCCGATTCCGGCGCGATCACGCTGGACGGGCAGGACGTGACCCGGGCCGACCGCGACGCCTTCCTGTCGCGCTTCGGGATGCTGTTCCAGGGCGGCGCGCTGTTCGACAGCCTGCGGGTCTGGGAGAACGTCGCCTTCCGCCTGATGCGCGGCGCGACGGCCCTGCCCAAGGACCGGGCGCGCGAGGTCGCGGTCGAGAAACTGCGCCGCGTGGGGTTGAAGCCCGCCGTTGCCGATCTCTACCCGGCCGAGCTTTCCGGCGGGATGCAGAAGCGCGTGGGCCTCGCCCGCGCCATCGCCGCCGAGCCCGAGATCATCTTCTTCGACGAGCCGACCACCGGCCTCGACCCGATCATGGCCGGCGTGATCAACGCGCTGATCCGCGAGATCGTGACCGAGATGGGCGCGACGGCGATGACGATCACGCATGACATGACCTCGGTCCGGGCGATCGCCGACAATGTGGCGATGCTGCATGGCGGGGTGATCCGCTGGACCGGGCCGGTCTCGGACCTGGACGCGACGCCAGACCCTTATGTCCAGCAGTTCATCCACGGAAGGGCGGAAGGACCGATCGAGAGCCTGCGCTGAACGCGGGCTGATCTTGCTCTTTTTCCAAATACTCCACGGGGGTCCGGGGGTGTGAAACCCCCGGTCCGACACCAGCCACAGGGGGACGCCGTTGAAATACCTGAACCTCGCCCTCCTCCTCCTCTTCCCCATCGCCTGGTTCGCCCCCCTTCTCCGCGCGGCGATCCTGCCGATCTTCGGGATGGACGAGATCAGCGTGATCACCGGGCTGCAGTCCCTCTGGGAATCCGACGCGGCGCTCGCGCTTCTCGTCACCTTCCTTGCGGTCTTCGCGCCCTATGCCAAGACCATCGGCCTGGCGCTTCTGCACTGGAACCTGCTGTCGCCGCGCGTGCTTCCGGCGCTGGAGATCCTGGGCAAGCTCGCCATGGCCGATGTCTTCCTGGTTGCGCTCTATGTCGTGATCGCCAAGGGCGCGGGCATGGTGACGGTGGAAGTGGCCTGGGGGCTTTACCTCTTCACCGGCTGCGTGCTGGCCTCGGCGCTGATTTCCTGGCGGTCGAGGCGGGACGGCTGAGCGGGGCGCGATTTCCGAACGGAAATCGTCCCGGAAATCGAACGATTTCCGGCGCGCTCCTTGCCTTGATGCTGCCCAATATTCCCGGCATTGTCGCGCCTGATGAAACAGACAGCCTCCTTCACCTGCTCGGCCTGCGGTGCGAGCCATCGCAAATGGGCGGGCAAATGCGATGCCTGCGGCGGGTGGAACACCATCGTCGAGGAGGCGCCGCTCTCCACCGGCCCCAGGGCGCTGGCGGCGCGGGGGCGCGCCATCCCCTTGACCGACCTTGCCACCGAGGAAGCGCCGCCACCCCGCGCCTCCTCGGGCATCGACGAGCTGGACCGGGTGCTGGGCGGCGGGCTGGTCCCGGCCTCGGCGATCCTGGTCGGGGGCGATCCGGGGATCGGCAAGTCGACGCTTCTTCTGCAGGCCGCGGCAAGTTTCGCGCGCAGGGGGTTGAAATGCCTCTATATCTCGGGCGAGGAAGCCTCGGCCCAGGTCAGGATGCGGGCGCAGCGGCTGGGGCTTTCGGATGCTCCGGTCGGCCTTGGGGCCGAGACCAACCTGCGCGACATCCTGACGACGCTGGATTCCGAGCGGCCTGCCCTGGCGGTGATCGATTCGATCCAGACCATGTGGCTGGACCAGGTCGAGGCCGCGCCCGGCTCGGTCTCCCAGGTCCGGGCGGCGGCGCATGAGCTGGTGACCTTCGCCAAGCGGCGCGGCGTGGCGGTGATCCTGGTCGGCCATGTCACCAAGGAGGGCCAGATCGCCGGGCCCCGCGTGGTCGAGCATATGGTCGATACCGTGCTGTACTTCGAGGGCGAGCGCGGCCACCAGTTCCGCATCCTGCGCGCGGTGAAGAACCGCTTCGGCCCGGCGGACGAGATCGGCGTCTTCGAGATGACCGGCGGCGGTCTGGCGCAGGTGCCGAACCCCTCGGCCCTGTTCCTGGCCAACCGCGACCAGCCTGCCCCCGGCTCTGCCGTCTTCGCCGGGATCGAGGGCACGCGGCCGGTCCTGACCGAAATCCAGGCCCTTGTCGCCCCCTCCACCCTCGCCAGCCCGCGCCGGACGGTGGTGGGGCTGGACGGGGGCCGGGTCTCGACCATCCTTGCGGTGCTCGAGGCGCGGTGCGGCATCCCCTTCACCGGGCTGGACGTGTTCCTGAACGTGGCCGGCGGGCTGCGGGTCAGCGAGCCGGCCGCCGATCTGGCGGTGGCGGGGGCGCTCCTGTCGGCCCGGGAAGATGTGGCAATTCCGCCAGAAATGGTGCTTTTCGGGGAAATCAGCCTCTCGGGGGCCTTGCGTCCCGTGGGCCAGACGGAAAACAGATTGAAAGAGGCCAGCAAACTTGGTTTCTCACAGGCGACCTTGCCCTCGCAATCCAAGATCGAGGGCGGCGCGGGCATGCAGATCCGGGCGATGCCCGACCTGACCGCCTTCGTCGGCGAAATGTTCGGGGCGGGATAAGCCCATGCAGAAGAACGGAATGGGGACAGAAGATGGAAAACTTGACCGCGGTTGACGGTGGTGCGGCGCTCATCATCCTCGTCTCGGCGATCCTCGCCTTCTCGCGCGGGCTGGTGCGCGAGTTGATGGCGATCGTCGGCTGGATCGGCGCCGCCATCGCCGCCTATTACTTCGCCCCCGGGGTGCAGCCCCTGGTCAAGGAACTGCCGGTGGTGGGCGAGTTCCTCTCCGACAGCTGCGAGCTTTCGGTGGTCGCGGCCTTTGCCGGGGTCTTCGTGGTCGGCCTGATCGTTGCCGCGCTGTTCACCCCGCTCTTTTCCGGCGCGGTGCAGCGGTCGGCGATCGGTGGCATCGACCAGGCGCTCGGCTTCCTCTTCGGCGTGGCGCGTGGCGTCCTGCTGATCGCGATCGGCTTCATCGTCTATGACCGGGTGCTGTCGGACCAGGCGATCCCGATGGTGGACAATTCGCGCACCGCGCTGGTCTTCGCCAATTTCCAGGCCCAGATCGACCAGAACATCCCCACCGATGCTCCGGGCTGGATCGTGGACCGCTACAACGACCTGACCAATATCTGCGCCACCGGCGCCGCACCCGAGCCGGCGACCCCGGCCCCTGCCCCGGCTGCCCCGGCCCCCGCCGCCCCGGCCACGAACGGGTGATCGGGCCGCAATCCGGCGTTTCAGGGCGTGACACGGCGACGCGGCTGACTTAAATCAGCCGCAACTGCCCTGAACGGCCCAGACAGGATTCGGACGTATGGCTCCTTTCCGCTCCCACCCCTTCGACGACGACAAGCTGAAGGAGGAATGCGGGATCTTCGGCGTCGTCGGTGTCGCCGATGCGGCGAACTTCGTGGCGCTCGGCCTGCATGCGCTGCAGCACCGCGGGCAAGAGGCCGGGGGGATCGTCAGCCATCATCCCGACCATGGCTTCAACTCGGCCCGTCGCTTCGGCTATGTCCGCGACAACTTCACCAAGGCCGATGTGATGGACACCCTGCCGGGGGCGCTTGCCATCGGCCATGTGCGCTATTCCACCGCCGGGTCCAAGGGCGCGACCGCGATCCGCGACGTGCAGCCCTTCTTCGGCGAATTCTCGATGGGCGGCTGCGCGATCGCGCACAACGGCAACCTGACCAATGCCGCGGCGCTGCGGCGCGAGCTGATCGAGCGCGGGTCGATCTTCCAGTCCTCCTCGGACAGCGAATGCATCATCCACCTGATGGCGCGCTCGATCCAGCAGAACCTTTCCGAGCGGATCAAGGATGCGCTGCGCCGGGTCGAGGGCGCGTTCTCGGTGGTCGCCATGACCCGGACCAAGCTGATCGGCGTCCGCGACCCCCTTGGCGTGCGTCCCCTCGTGTTGGGCCGGCTTGGCGACCACGGCTGGGCGCTGTCCTCCGAGACCTGCGCCCTGGATATCATCGGCGCCGAATTCGTCCGCGAGATCGAGCCGGGCGAGATGGTGGTGATCGAGGGCAACAAGGTGAACTCCACCCGCCCCTTCGCCCCGGCGAAACCCCGTTTCTGCATCTTCGAGAACGTCTATTTCAGCCGCCCCGACAGCATCATCGGCGGGCGTTCGGTCTATGAGACCCGCCGCCAGATCGGCGTGGAACTGGCGCGCGAGGCCCCGGTCGAGGCCGATCTCGTCTGCCCGGTGCCGGACAGCGGTACCCCGGCGGCCATCGGCTACAGCCAGGAAAGCGGCATCCCCTATGCGATGGGGATCATCCGCAACCAGTACATGGGCCGGACCTTCATCGAGCCGACCGACCATATCCGCAACATGGGCGTGCGGCTGAAGCTGAACGTCAACCGCGCGCTGATCAAAGGGAAGCGCGTGATCCTGGTCGACGACAGCGTGGTGCGCGGCACCACCAGCCGCAAGATCAAGGACATGATCCTCGAGGCCGGAGCGGCCGAGGTGCATTTCCGCATCGCCTCGCCGCCCACGGCCTGGCCCTGCTTCTACGGCGTCGACACGCCCGAACGCTCGAAACTCCTCGCCGCGACGATGAGCGAGGACGAGATGCGCGACTGGATCGGGGTCGACAGCCTGAAGTTCATCTCGCTCGACGGCCTCTACCGCGCCGCCGGCGAGGCCGCGGGCCGCGACCCGGCCAACCCGAAGTTCTGCGACGCCTGCTTCTCGGGCGACTATCCGGTCGCCCCCTCGGACAAGATCGAGGAAGGCTTCCAGATGAAGGCGGCCGAGTGACGATGCGAATCTCCTTCGCAGGTGATCGGGTTGGGTTTGGTCTCAGGTCTTCGTCGCTCGACTGCCCTATGGAACCCGGACGCAGACCTCAAAGTTCCTTCAGCCTGGACCCAAAATGGATCGACCTAACACCGGCATATGATCCAACCGGCCGGGCATCGGAATTGGACTTATTGCAGGACGCTACAATTGACCTGTCAACCTACTCAGTGACACTGGACTGGCGCCCGGGGACCTCGAAGGATGCTAGCCTAAGTTATTCGGATGAACTTAGACTGAGGGGACTTGCTAAGGTTGAAAGTGAGGACTGCAAGACGATCTTGTCCGTGTATGAGAATCGCCTCTTTGTTACCTGCTTCCTCCCCGAAGAAACTTACGCCTACTTTCTGAGGCTGTGCGAGGACTTTGCCTCATGGCCAAATCCCAAGGGATACTCCGGGCGGGCCGAACTGCCGATATTGCACAATGGCCTTCTCGCAGCGATGAATCCGCAAGGTTTTTTCGCGTTCTTGGCGGGAGAGTTACCATTATACAGTAATCGGTGGCTCGGTTTTAGTGTATTCCAAAATTGCGAAATCCCCGTGCCTCCTACAGATTGGGAAAAACATCAGCATCACTTCTCCCAAGTGTGAGATTATAAAGCGCGATAAATGGGGCTTAGTGAGCGGAAGCATCTCCCCCCGACGGGCTGAGGTCGCAAGGGTCCGGGCAACTCCCCCTTGCCATTTGCTCTTTTCAAAAATACTCCCGCCGGAGGCTCCGACGCCGCCACAAAGGACTGCGCATGACCCAGAAGATCGCTCTCGTCACCGGCGCCTCGCGCGGACTGGGTTCCGCCATCGCCGAACAACTCGCGCTCCGGGGCTGGCAGGTGGTGGCCGTGGCCCGCACCGTCGGCGGGCTCGAGGAACTGGACGACCGGGTGAAGGCGGCGGGCCTGCCGGGGGCGGGCGGGCTGACGCTCGCGCCGATGGATGTGACCAAGGACGATGCGATGCGGCATCTGTGCCGGTCCATCCACGACCGCTGGGGCGGGCTGGGGCTCTGGGTCCATGCCGCGATCCATGCCGCCCCGCTGGCCCCGGCCGGGCATCTCGACCAGAAGGACTGGGACAAATCGCTGGCCACCAACACCCGCGCCACCGGGATGCTGATCCCGATGGTCGAGCCGCTTCTGAAGGCGCATCGGGGCACGGCGCTGTTCCTCGATGATCCGCAGGCGGGCAAGCCCTTCTTCGGCGCCTACGGCGCGACCAAGGCGGCGCAGATCGCGCTGGCGCAAAGCTGGCAGGCCGAGAACGCGAAGCACGGCCCCCGCGTGGTGATCGCGACCCCGGCGGGAATGCCGACCGCGACCCGCGCCCGCTTCTTCCCCGGCGAGGACCGGACGAAGCTGGCCGATCCCCGGGCCGAGGCCGCCCGGATCATCGACGGGCTCTGAGCGGGGATCGAAAATCCTTGAGCAAGGATTTTGTCAAATTTCTTGCTTAAGAAATTTGGCCCCTTACCCAGGCAGCGCGCCGCTGATCCCGCGCCAAAGCTCCTCGACCGGCTCGATCCCGACCGACAGGCGGATGAAACCCTCGGGCACCGCATCGCCCCAGCGCGCGCGGCGTTCGGCCGAGGAATGGGTCGCGCCGAAGCTGGTGGATTGCGCCAGATAGGGACAGGCGGACAGGAACCGCTCGGCCACCCCGGCATCGGCCAGGGTGAAGCCGATCAGGAAGCCGCCGTTGGCCATCTGGCTGCCGACCAGCCGGTGCGATGCATCGCCCGGCAGGCCGGGATGGCGCAGGTCGCGCACCGCGGGATGGGCGGCAAGCCGTTCGGCGATGGTCCGGGCCGAGGCGCACATCCGCTCCAGCCGCAATTCCAGCGTTTCGAGTCCCCGGTGCAGAAGCCAGGCCTCGAAAGGCCCCAGCGTCGCGCCGGAAAGCCGCCGCCAGTCGCGCACCCGCGCCACCAGCGCCGGATCGCGCCCCGCGACATGGCCGGCCAGGAGGTCGGAATGACCGCCGGGGGCCTTGGTGTCGGCGGCGACGACCAGATCGGCGCCAAGGTCCAGCGGGCGCTGCAGGAACGGGGTCATCGTGGTATTGTCCACCACCACCCGCGCCCCCGCCGCACGCGCCCGCGCCGCGACCGCGCTTATGTCGCAGACCTCGAGACCGGGGTTCGACGGCGTTTCCATATAGACCAGCGCCGCCCCGCTGAAATCGGCCGTGTCATAGCCCGTGGTCGGCAGGAAATCCGCCGTGACGCCCAGCCCGCGCAGGAAATCCGTCGCCAGCACCCGCGTCACGTAATAGCCGTCGGCGGGCAGGATCACCCGGTCGCCCGCCTTGAGGCAGGCGAAGAGCGCGGCCGAGATCGCGGCCATGCCGGAGGGGAAGACGACGGTCTCGGCCTCCTCCAGCAGCGAGAGTTGGGCTTCAAGCTCGCTCCAGCCGGGATTGCCGGCGCGGGCATAGCCATAGGCCCCGGTGCCGTTCGCGGGCAGGTGGAAGGTCGTGGCCGGGGTGATCGGCGGTGCGATCGGCTCGCCGGGGGCAAGTCCCGCCTTGCGGTGGTGCAGAAGCCGCGCGGCGCGGCGGGCGGTGTCATCGGGCATGGGTCACTCCAGCCGGGCCGGAAAGCCGGGCGCGCGCAGGTCGGTGCCGAGAAGGTCCTCGAGCAGTCTGGCGATCATCGGCGACTGCGCCTCGCCGCCATAGGCCGCCTTCGCGGCGATATAGGTCTGGTTGGTGATCGAGGCGAGGTCGAGCGGCACGCCGAATTCCTTGCCGAAGCCAAGGGCGAAGCCCAGGTCCTTCAGCGCCAGATCCACCGAGAAGGCGATGTCGTAGGACCCGTTCAGGATCAGCGCGCCCTCGGTCTCATGCACGAAGCTGTTGCCCGAGGAGGCCTGGATCGCCTGCCAGGACTGGCCGAGGTCAAGCCCGCCGCGCTTGGCCAGCATCAAGGCCTCGGAGGTGGCCTTGAGATGGATGAAGGCCAGCATGTTGGTGATCACCTTGATCACCGCCGCCGAGCCGAGCGGCCCCATGTGGAAGATGCGTTGCCCCAGGACCGCGAGCGCCGGGCGGTGGAGGTCGAAAAGCTCCTGCTCGCCGCCGACCAGAACCGTGATCTCGCCCCGCGCGGCAAGATGGACGCCGCCCGTCACCGGCGCCTCGAGAAGCCGGACCGCGCCGGTCCGCGCCAGGCCCGCGAGCCGCAGCACGTCGTCGCGGCCGAGGGTGGAGTTCTCGATCCAGGTGGCGCCGGGCTTCAGGCCGGTCAGAAGCTCGGCCAGCACCGCCTCGGAGGCGGCGGGGGATGGCAGGCAGGTGAAGACATGGTCCACCTCGCCCGCCAGCGCCGTGACCGAGGGCGCGACCCGCGCCCCCAGCGCCGCCTGCCGTTCGGCGAGGGCGGGGTTGCGGTCATAGACGGTGACCTCGTGCCCGGCTTTCAGCAGGCTGGCCGCGAGGTGGCCACCCAGATTTCCCAGCCCGATGTAGCCATAGCGCATCGCTCACCTCCCCGCGCCGATTTCCGAACGGAAATCGTGCCGAAATCCGTTCGGATTTCGGTCACTCTCCGTAGCCGACGATGCCCTTGACCTCGCAGAAGTCGTGGATGCCCCAGTCGGCATATTCGCGGCCGTTGCCGGACTGCTTGTAGCCGCCGAAGGGCGCGGAGGTGTCCCAGTCGGGATAGTTCAGGTTCACGGTCCCGGCGCGCAGCTTGCGGGCCACCGGCTTCGCATCCTCGACCGGGCCGGCGATATAGGCGGCAAGGCCGTAGACCGTGTCATTGGCCTGCCGGATCGCGTCCTCGATCGAGTCGTAGGGCTGGATCGCCAGCACCGGGCCGAAGATCTCTTCCTTCGAGATGGTCATCGAATTGACCACGTCGCCGAAGACCGTGGGCCGCACGAACCAGCCGCGGTTCAGGTCCGCCGGGCGGCCAACGCCGCCGGTGACCAGGGTCGCGCCCTCGTCGATCCCGGCCTGGATCAGGCGCTGGACCTTGTCGAACTGGAGTTTCGAGACCAGCGGGCCAAGGACGGTGGCCTCGTCGCGCGGATCGCCCACGATGATCGCCTCGGCGGCGGCCTTCGCGGCGGCCAGCGCCTCGGCCTGGCGGCCGCGGGGCACCAGCATCCGGGTCGGCGCGTCGCAGGACTGGCCGGTGTTCGACATGACGGCGTTGACGCCGGCGGCCACCGCCTCGGCGATGTCGGCGGTGGGCAGGATGATGTTCGGGCTCTTGCCGCCCAGTTCCTGCGCCACGCGCTTGACCGTGGGGGCGGCGGCGGCGGCGATGGCGGTCCCGGCGCGGGTCGAGCCGGTGAAGCTGACCATGTCGACCTCGGGGTGTTCCGACATCCGCGCGCCGACCTCGGGCCCGGCGCCGTGGACCAGGTTGAAGACGCCCGGCGGCACGCCCGCGTCATGGCAGACCTGGGCGAAGAGCGTGCCGGACAAGGGCGCGATCTCCGAGGGTTTCAGCACCATGGTGCAGCCTGCGATCAGCGCCGGGGCGACCTTGCAGGCGATCTGGTTCATCGGCCAGTTCCAGGGCGTGATCAGCGAGCAGACGCCGATCCCCTCGTAGACGATCCGGGTGGTGCCGCGGTTGTATTCCCAGACCATCTCCTCGGCGGCCTTGATCGTCGCCTCGATATGGACCTGGCCGGCCCAGGCCTGGGCATTGCGCGCCCAGGTGATCGGCGCGCCCATCTCGGTGGACATCACCTGCGCGAAATCCTCGTAGCGTTCGTTGTAGACCTCGAGGATCCGCTTCACCAGCGCGATGCGGTCCTTGACCGGGGTATAGGTCCAGCCGTCGAAGGCCGCGCGGGCGGCCAGGATGGCGCGGTCGGCGTCCTCGCGGTTGCCCATGGCGACCTCGCAGACGATCTCCTCGGTCGCGGGGTTTTCCACCCCGAGGCGCGCGGTCGAGATCGGGTCGACCCACTGGCCATTGATGTAGAATTTCAGCATGTTGGCGGGGATCATTGCGACCTCACTTGAAGCAGATGTTGAAGCGGGCGCGGATGGCGCGGTCGATCTCGGGATCGACACGGCAACCCGCCCTGGCGAGGATAGAGTTCTTGCGCGCGATGGCCGTGTCAAGCAGCAAGGGCTTGCCGGCCTCGTTCCATTCCTTCGGGGACATGCGGTTGCCGACATTGGGGTAGATGTATTCGGTCTGCATCAGCTTCAGCGTCTGGTCCGAGCCGAGGTAATGGCCCGGCCCGCCGAGGCAGACCTCCTTCATCGCGTCAAGGCTGGTGGAATCGGGCGTCACGTCGATCCCCCGCACCAGTCGCATCGCCTGGCCGAGAAGGTCGTCGCCCAGGACCAGGCTTTCCAGGCAGAAGCCCAGCAGCGAGGCATGCATCCCCACCGCCTCGTAGCACATGTTGAGGCCCGCGAGCCCGGCCAGCGCATTGGTGATCCCCTGTTCCCACCCGGCCTGCATGTCGGGCAGCTTGGAATCCGAGATCCCCGAGGCCGCCCCGCCGGGCAGGTCATAGTAGCGGTGCATCTGCGCGCAGCCGGCGGTCAAAAGCGCCTGTTCGGCGCTGCCGCCCGACATCGCGCCGGTCCGCAGGTCGGAAACGAAGGGCCAGGTGCCGAAGATCGCCGGGGCGCCGGGCTTGATCGCATTGACATAGACCACGCCCGCCAGGCATTCGGCCACCGCCTGCACGATGGTCAGCGCGATCGGGGCTGGGCTGGTCGCCCCCGCCTGCCCGGCCGAGAGCAGCAGCATCGGCATCCCGCGCCGGATGCAGTCCTCCATGGTGATGCAGGATTCCTCGGCGAACTTCATCGGCGGAACGACGAAGCAGTTGGAATTCGAAACGAAGGGCCGCTCCAGCCATTTCTCCTCGCCGCCCGCGACCATGTAGAGCATCTCGAAGCAGTCGGCGACATGGGACGGGTCGGAAAAGGAGGTGCCGACATGCTTGGTCGTCCCGGCCAGGCAGCCGTAAAGGGTGTTGAGGTCCATGTCCTTGTTGTCGGGGACGTCGCGGCAGACCATGGTGCGCTGGTAGAAGTGGATATTGTCCAGGTTGTCCACCAGCCGCGCCGCGTCATAAAGGTCCTGCGCGGTCGAGTCGCGATAGTCCAGCGTCACCGGATCGACGATATGCACCGCCGCCCCCGCCGTGCCATAGTGGACGTTCGTCCCGCTGAGATGCAGGTCGTGCTTCGGGTCGCGGGCATGCAGCGTGATGTTGCGCGCGGCCTTGGCCAGCATGTCCTCGACCAGGGCGCGGGGAAAGCGGATGCGGCCGTCGTCGCCCTGGATCGCCCCCGCCTCGGTCAGAAGCTTCACGCCCGAGGGCGGGGCCTGGCTGAGGCCGATCTGCTCCAGCGCATCCAGCGCGGCGGCGTGGATCTGCTGCACGCCCGCCTCGGTCAGGGGCTTGTACTGGCCGCCCGGCAGGCCGGGCCTCACCGGCCGCACATCCTCGGCCAGGGGGGCCGCGCGCAGGGCCACCCGGGCCTGACGGCCCCCGGAACGACGGGCGCGGGCGGGTTCGCAGATATCACCGATCTCGGTCATTGGGGGTCCCCTTGAGAAGAAGTGCGTCGATCTCGTCGCCACTGGCGGTGCCGGCGAGGGGGGCGAAACTGCCCCGCCCCAGCATCGCGCCGACAGAATCTCGAATGGCGGCATGGGCAAGTCGGGCGATCTGGCTGCCGGTGGAAATGCGGCGGACGCCCATGGCGGCAAGTTCGGCCACGGTCATGGCCTTCAGCGGCCCGGCGGCCAGGGCGTTGACGGGTTTCGTGACGGCGGCCAGCACCTGCGCCAGTTCCGCGCGGCCCGGCGGCACCGGCAGGTAAAGGAGGTCGGCCCCCGCCGCCTCGAAGGCCTGCAAGCGGCGGATGCCCTCGGCCAGGGCATAGCTGCCGTGCATCACCCCGTCGGCGCGGGCGCAGAAGACGAAGGGGCGGGCAAGCGCCCGGGCCGCGGCAGCCCCGGCCCGGATCCGCTCGACCGCGAGGCCGAAGTCATAGGCGGGCGCGCCGGGGGCGATCCGGGTATCCTCGACGCTGATCCCGGAAAGCCCCGCCTCACCCGCCAGTCGCACGGTTTCGGCCACCACCTCGGGGGCATCGCCGAAACCGTTCTCGAAATCGCCCGAGACCGGCAGGCCGGTCGCGGCCAGCAGGTCCTGGGCATGGGCCAATGCCTCGTCGCGGCTGACCCCGCCCAGGTCGGGGCGGCCAAGGGTGAAGGCATGCGCGGCCGAGGAGGTTGCCAGCGCCCTTGCCCCCAGCGCCGCCATCATCCGCGCGCTGCCCCGGTCCCAGGGGTTCGGAATGACGAAACAGCCCGACTGGTGCAGGTCGTGAAAGGCCTGGTGCCGGGCTGCGAGCGTCATGCGCGGACCCGTTCGCTGGCCGGGTCATGCATCGGCGCCAGGCTGGCGATCGCCTCGTGCCGCTGGCCCGCGACCTCGATCTCATAGCGCGAGGACAGGATGTCATCCTCGCTCTGCCCCTTGGCCGGGACATAGCCCATGCCGATGGCACCGCCCAGGAAATGGCCGTAGTTGCCCGAGGTGACGGGCCCGACGATCCGCCCGTCGCGGACGATGGCCTCGTTGTGGAACAGAAGCGGCTCGGGGTCCTTCAGGCGGAACTGGACCATGCGGCGGTCCAGCCCGGCCTGCTCCTTGCGCAGCACCGCCTCGCGGCCGATGAAGGCCGGCTTCTTGCGGCTGACGGTAAAGCCGAGGCCCGCCTCCAGCACATGATCCTCGTCGGTGATGTCATGGCCCCAGTGGCGATAGGCCTTCTCGATCCGGCAGGAATCGAGCGTGTGGAGACCGCAGAGCTTCAGGTCGGGCTGCGCCTCCATCAATGCCTCGAAGACATGCGCGGTCTGGTCGGCCGAGACGTAAAGCTCCCAGCCCAGCTCGCCGACATAGGTCACGCGATGGGCGCGGGCGATCCCGAGGCCGATCTCGATTTCCCGCGCGGTGCCAAAGGGATGCGCCGCGTTGCTGAAGTCGTTCGGCGAGACCTTGGCCAGCACCTCGCGCGATTGCGGGCCCATGAGGCAGAGGACCGATTCCGCCGCCGTCACATCGGTGATGACCGCGAAATCCTCGCCGAGCTGGGCGCGCATCCAGGCGAGGTTGCGTTGCAGGGTCGCGCCGGGAACCACGGCGAGATAGGCGGTCCCGGACAGGCGCGTCACGGTAAGGTCGGCCTCTATCCCGCCGTTTTCATTCAGGAACATGGTGTAGACGATCCGCCCCGGCGCCACGTCCATCTGCGCCGAGGAGATGCGTTCCAGGAAGGCGCAGGCATCGCGCCCTTCCACCCTGATCTTGCCGAAGCTGGTCATGTCGAACAGGCCCGCGCGCTCGCGCACGGCCATGTGTTCGGCCTTCTGGTTCTCGAACCAGTTCTGCCGCTTCCAGGAATAGCGGTATTCCCGCTCCTGCCCCTCGGTCGCGAACCAGTTCGCGCGCTCCCAGCCCGCCACCTCGCCGAAGACCGCGCCGCGCGCCTTGAGATGGTCGTGGATCGGCGACCGCCGCACCCCGCGCGCGGTCTCGACCTGGCGATAGGGGAAGTGGTCGGCATAGAGCAGGCCCAGCGTCTCGGTCACCCGCTCCTTCAGATACTTGCGGTTCTTCTGGAACGGCTGCGCGCGACGGATGTCGACCTCCCAGAGGTCGAAGGGTGCCTCGCCTTCGGTGATCCAGTGTGCCAGGGCCTGCCCCGCGCCGCCCGAGGACACGATCCCGATCGAGTTGTAGCCGGCCGCGATCCAATAGCCTTTCAGCTCCGGCGCCTCGCCCAGGTAGTAGCGGTCGTCGGGGGTAAAGCTTTCGGGGCCGTTGAAGAAGGTGTGGATGCCCGCGGTCTCGAACAGCGGCATCCGGTTGGTCGCCATTTCCAGGATGGGCATGAAATGCTCCCAGTCCTCGGGCAGCGTGTCGAACTCGAAGTCCTTGCGGATCCCCTCCATCCCCCAGGGCTTGGCCTTGGGCTCGAAGGCCCCCAGCATCATCTTGCCGGCGTCCGACTTGTAATAGGCGCATTCGTCGGGAACCCGCAGCACCGGCAGGTCGCCCAGGCCCTGCACCGGCTCGGTCACCAGGTAGAAATGCTCGCAGGCGTGCAAGGGCAGCGTGACGCCGTTCTGGCCCGCCAGTTCGCGCCCCCACATGCCGCCGCAGTTGATCACCACATCGGCCTCGATATGGCCCGGCCCGGCCTCGGTCTCGTAATCCACCCCGGTCACCCGGCCGTTGGCGGTCGTCACGCGGGTAACCCGGGTCATCTCATGGATCTTCGCGCCCCGCATCCGCGCGCCCTTGGCCAAAGCCATGGCGATGTTGGCCGGGTCGCACTGGCCGTCCAGCGGCAGGGCCACCGCGCCGACCACGCCGTCGATGTTCAGGTGGGGATACTTGGCCTTGGCTTCCTGCGGGCTGATTTCATGCACTTCCACGTCGAAGATGCGCGCGACGGTGGCCTGGCGCAGCAGCTCCTCATGCCGCTCTTTCGTCAGCGCGACCGAGATGCTGCCCACCTGCTTCATGCCGGTGGCGACGCCGGTCTCGGCCTCAAGCCCACGGTAGAGATCGGCGGAATATTTCGCGAGCCGCGTCATGTTCGCGCTGCCGCGCAGTTGCCCGATCAGCCCCGCCGCATGCCAGGTCGTGCCCGAGGTCAGCCGCCGCCGCTCCAGCAGCACCACATCGGTCCAGCCCGCCTTGGCCAGGTGATAGGCCACCGAACAGCCCGAGACCCCGCCCCCGATCACCACCGCCCGCGCTTTCGTCTGAATCTCGGCCATAGCCCTTGTCTTTCATACTGGTCCAAATATCCCGGGGGTCCGGGGGCTGGCCCCCGGTCCGCCCGCCGTCACGCGCGGATGCGCTCGTTCTTCGCGTCCCAGGCCGGGCCGTCGGGCAGGACGGTGGCCTTGACCCGGTCGCCGAAGATTTCCACCTCGACCTCCGTCCCGGCATGGGCCAGGTCCGCCCGCAGCATCCCCAGCGCCATCGAATGCCCCACGCGGTAGCCCCAGGCGCCGGAGGTGGTTTCGCCCACCACCTGGCCCTCGTGCCAGAGCGTCGACATGTAGGGCGCATCCGCCTCGCCCGCCTCGACCTTCAGCGAGACGAAACGCTTCTTCACCCCGCGCTGCTTTTCGGCGGCGAGCGCCGTCTTGCCGGGGAAGTCACGGCCCCAGTCGATGAACCGCTCCAGCCCACCCTCCAGCAGCGAATAGTCGGTGGAAAGGTCGCCCTTCCAGGCGCGGTAGCCCTTCTCGATCCGCAAGCTGTTCAGCGCCTTCATCCCGAAGGGCTTGGCCCCGCCCGCCAGCAGCGCGTCGTAGATCGCCGGCGCATCGCCCCGGTCGCAATGGATTTCCCAGCCCAGTTCCCCGGCGAAGGAGACCCGCACCAGCGCCACATCCTTCCCCGCCACCTTGGCGAAGTATTGCACCGAGAGCCAGGGCAGGGTCAGGTCGCCTTCCGTGATCGGGGCAAGGAGGTCGCGCGCCTTGGGGCCGGTAACGATGAAGCAGTGGATCCTGTCGGTCCAGTCCTCCAGCGTCACGCCTTCCGGCAGGCCCTTGCGCAGGATGTCGGCATCGTGGCTTTGCGCGACGGCGGCGGTGATCACGCCGACATCCTCATCCGAGAACGGCAGGCAGGTCATCTCGGTGACGATCCGGCCGCGATCATCGGCGAAGTAGAGCAGCCCCGTGCGCCCCGGCTGCGGCAGTTTCGAGGCGGTAAGCGAAGCGAGATGCGCCCGCGCCCCCGGTCCCGTCAGACGCAACCGGGTGAAGCCCGGCAGGTCCAGCACCCCGACCCCGTCGCGCACGGCTTCACATTCCGCGCGGATGCGCTTCTCCCAAGGGCCTGCCCGGCCCCAGGTCTGCGTCGCCTCCCAGGAGGTGTCATCGCCCGGCTGGGCGAACCATTCCGCCCGTTCCCAGCCGTTGTAGGGCGCGAACTGGGCGCCCCTCGCCTTCAGCTTCTCATGCACCGGCGAAAGCTTGCGGTCGGGCGCGGCGGGCCAGCGGGCCATCGGGAAATGCATGCCGTATTCGTGGCCGTAGACTTCCTTGCCCTTGGCGACGAGATAGTCGTGATCCTCCCACCCCGTGAAGCGGCGGGGGTCGCAGGACCACATGTCCCATTCGGTGCCGCCTTCCGTCACCCACTCCGCCAGCACCTTGCCCGCGCCGCCCGCCTGGCAGATGCCGAAGGTGAAGACGCAGGCCTCGAAGGCGTTCGGGACGCCCGGCATCGGGCCGATCAGCGGGTTGCCGTCGGGGGTATAGGGGATCGGGCCGTTGATCACCTTGGTCAGGTTGGCCTTTTGCAACAGAGGCACCCGCGCCATGGCGTCGTTGATATGCCATTCCAGCCGCTCCAGATCGTCGGGGAACAGCTGGAAGGAGAAATCCTCCGGCATCGGGTCGTCCGGCGTGGCCCAATGCGCGCGGCAGGGGTCCTCGTAGGGGCCAAGGTTGAAGCCCATCTTCTCCTGCCGCAGGTAGTAGGAAGAATCCACGTCGCGCAGGAGCGGCAGCTTGTGGCCCACCTCCTTCGACCAGGCTTCCAGTTCCGGGATGGTGTCGAACAGCATGTACTGGTGGCTCATCACCATCATCGGCACCCGGCGGCCGAACATCGCGCCGACATGGGCGGCGTAATAGCCGCCCGCGTTCACCACATATTCGGCGCGGACCTCGCCCTTCGGCGTCGACAGCACCCATTCGCTGCCGCTCCACTTCGCCGCCGTCACCGGACAGAAGCGTTCAATCCGGGCGCCCATCTGGCGGGCCCCGGCGGCCAGCGCCTGGGTCAGCTGGGCCGGGTCGATGTCGCCGTCATAGGGATCGTAGAGCGCCCCGGTCAGGTCGTGGGTCTCGACGAAGGGATATTTGATGCGGATTTCCTCCGGCGACAGGATGGTCAGGTCCATGCCCTGATAGCGCCCCATGCCGACGACGCGCTTGAATTCCTGCAGGCGCTCCTTCGAATGGGCCAGGCGCAGCGATCCGGTGACATGGTAGTTCATCGGATAGTCCACCGCCTCGCCAAGACCCCGGTAAAGGTCGGCCGAGTACCGCTGCATGTTCATGATCGACCAGGAGGCCGAAAACGTCGGCACGTTCCCCGCGGCGTGCCAGGTCGACCCTGCCGTCAGCTCGTTCTTCTCCAAGAGCAGGCAGTCCGTCCAGCCCGCCTTCGCCAGATGATACAGCGCCGAGGCCCCCACCGCCCCCCCGCCGATGATCACCACCCGCGCCCGCGCAAATTCCGCCATGATCGTCTCCCCTGACCTGCCGCCACTATCCGCCGCCACGCGGCCGCTTTCAATTCGGCCCGGACCGGGGTATTGATCGACAAACCCGATCAAGAACCATCTTCTGTTTCCAAATATCCTCTGGGGGTCCGGGGGGCGAAGCGCCCCCGGGGCTTGCCACAAGCGCCACGGCCCGACATGCAGATCGACCTTCTCGACACTTTCCTCGACCTTGCCGAGACCCGCAGCTTCCACCGCACGGCCGAGCGGCTCAGGATCACCCAGTCCACCGTCTCGGCCCGTGTCACGGCGCTGGAGCAGGCGGTGGGCTCGCGCCTCTTCGACCGCTCGCGCGCGGGCACCGATCTCACGCCCGAGGGCAAGCGGTTCGAGCCGCATGCCCGCGCGCTGCGGCATGAATGGAACGAGGCCCGCCGCCGCATCCGCATCCCGCATGGCGCCGAGCAGCTGTTGCGGCTGGGCATCCAGAACGACCTCGCCGCGGTCTATCTGGGCGACTGGGTGGCCGAGTTCCGCGCCGCCCTGCCGCAGACCGCCTTCTACATCGAGCCGGACTACTCCAACCAGATGTGCGCCGACCTCTTGACCGGCATCCTCGACTTCGCGGTGATGTTCTCGCCGAAGCCACACCCGGACCTGCATTTCGAAAGCGTGGGCGACGTGATCTACCGCATGGTCTCGACCGAGACGGCGCGGCTGGCCGGGGTGCGGCCCGACCGCTTCGTCTTCGCCCATTTCTCGCCCGCCTTCGAGGAGATGCACCGCCAGCTCACCCCCGAACTGGCCGCCTCGCCGGTCTCGGTCGGGCAGTCGGGGTCGGTGGTCTCGCTGCTGACGGCGATGGGGGGGTCGGGCTATGTGCTGGAAAAGACCCTGGGCGAGCTGATCGCGGGCGGCCGGTTCATGGCGGTGGAGGACGCGCCGGAGCTGCGCCAGCCGGTGTTCGCGGCGATCCATATCCGGCACCGGACCCTGCCGCTGCACCGCCGCCTGACCCAGCTGGTCGCCGGCCACTTCCGCGCGGCCCGGTAGGGTGGCACTGCCCATCCTGCGATTGCCCGGGCCGGCATGACCCTAGGAAGGCCACCGCGCGGGACGGCCGGGATGCGCGGACCGTCTCGCCCCATCTCTATCGCGGGGTGAGCCGCGGCCGGACTGCTGTCCCGTGATCGCGGGATGGGTGGATCACTCGCCCTGCGATCACGGCTGGAGGCGGCCGAGGTCGAACTGCTCGGACGGGAAATACTTGGCCAGCCGCACGTCGGCGGTGCGGGCGTGGCCCTCCATCCCCTCCTCGCGCGAGATGCGGGCGGTGGCGATGGCCAGCCGTTTCGACGCCATGCGGCTGGCGCGCTGCCAGGTCACGGTCTTCATGAACTTGTGCACCGAAAGCCCGCCGGTATAGCGCGCGGCGCCCGAGGTGGGCAGGACATGGTTCGGCCCCGAGGCCTTGTCGCCGAAGGCCACGGTCGTCTCCTCGCCCAGGAACAGCGAGCCGTAGCAACGCAGGTTCGCCAGCCACCAGTCCAGGTCGGCCGCCTGCACATGCAGATGCTCGGGCGCGGTGCGGTCGGCGACCTCGACCATCTCGGCGGCGGTGTCGCAGAGGATCACCTCGGCGAAATCGGCCCAGGCGGCGCGGGCATTGGCGGCGTTCGCCTCGGGCAGCGAGGCGATAAGTTCCGGCACCAGGTCCAGCACCCGCCCGGCCAGCGCGCGGTCGGTGGTCACCATCCAGACCGGAGAGTTCCAGCCATGCTCGGCCTGGCCGACCAGATCCCAGGCGACGAACAGCGGGTCGGCGGTATGGTCGGCGATCACCATGCTGTCGGTCGGGCCGGCGAACATGTCGATGCCGATCTCGCCATAGAGGATGCGCTTGGCCTCGGCGACATACTGGTTGCCGGGACCGACCAGGATGTCGGCCTTGCGCCCGCCGAACAGCCCCTTGGCCATCGCCGCGATCCCCTGCACCCCGCCGAGGTTCAGGATCCTGTCCGCCCCGCAATGGTCCATCGCGAACAGGATCGCCGGCGGGATCCCCACGCCGGGGCGCGGCGGCGAGCAGGCGGTGACATGGGCGACCCCGGCCTCTTTCGCGGTGGTGACGGTCATGATCGCGCTGGCGATATGGCTGTAGCGCCCGCCCGGCACATAGCAGCCCGCGGCACTGACCGGGATCTGCTTCTGCCCGGCCCAGAGACCGGGGATCACCTCGATCTCGCAATCCGAGATCGTGCCGCGCTGCGCCCGGGCGAAGCGGCTGATGTTGCCATGGGCGAAGCGGATGTCGTCCTTCAGCGTCTCGGGCACCTGGCGCGCGGCGGCGCGGATCGCGTCGGGGGTGACCACGACCGGCCCCTCCCAGCGGTCCATCTCGCGCGCAAGGTCGCGCACCGCCGCCTCGCCGCCGGCCTCGATCCGGGCCAGGAGCGCCTCGACGCCGGCGCGGACATCGGTCTGGCCGGTCGCGGGCGTCCGGCTTGCGGTCTTGAGATGGGTCACGGGCATCGGGCTACATCCGGCCTTTCCAGGGAACGACCTTGCGCTCGACCGCGCGCATCAGAAGGTCGAAGGCATAGGCGATGGCGGCGATCACGATGATCCCCATGATCACCGTCGAGGTCTGCAGGAACTGGCTGGCGGACAGCACCATGTAGCCCAGCCCCTCGGTCGCGGCGACCATCTCGGCGGCGACGAGCGTGGTCCAGCCGAAGCCGATGCCGATGCGCATCGCGGTCAGGATCTCGGGGAGCGCGGCGGGCAGGATCACCTGCCGCATCACCTGCCAGCGCGAGGCGCCGAAGGAATAGGCGGCGTGGATCTGCTCGATCGCGGCGGATTTCACCCCGGCCCGCGCGCCGAGGGCGACCGGCGCCAGCACCGACAGGAAGATCAGCGTGACCTTCGACGTCTCGCCGATGCCGAACCAGATGATCATCAGCGGCAGATAGGCCAGGGGCGGGATCGGGCGATAGAATTCGATCGGCGGATCGAAGATGCCGCGGATCACCGGGCTCATCCCCATGGCAAGACCAAGCGGGATGCCGATCAGGCAGGCCAGCAGGAAGGCCCCGAACACCCGCGCGGTCGAGACGGCGACATGTTCCAGGAACGGCGTGTTGGTAAAGCCGTTCTGCCAGATGTCGAGGAACTTGCGCGCCACGGCGCCCGGGCCGGGCAGGAACAGCGGCTTGATCCAGCCCATCGAGGTGACCAGCCACCAGACGAACAGGATCCCCGCGATCGAGGCCAGCGACAGAAGAAGCGAGTCCCCCTGCCCCGGCACGCCATAGGTCTCTCCGGGCCGGGTGGCGCGGGCCTTGGTCAGGCGGGAGAACAGCCCCTTCCTGCGGGGGCGGGAAACCGGGTCGGGGCGGGCGGGATCGGGGCGGGCGGTCATGCGACGGCCACCTCGTCGGAAAAGACGATCTCAAGCACCTTTTCGCGCAGCTCGATGAACTCGCGGCTGGACTTGACCGTCCGCGCCGGCGTGCCGGACAGGAACCGGCGCGAGAACGGCAGGTCGAAGCGATGGGCGATGCGGCCCGGGCGCGGCGACATGACCACCAGCTTGGTGCCCATGAACAGGGCCTCCTCGACGGAATGGGTGATGAAGAACACCGATTTCCCCGTCCGGTGCCAGATGTCCAGGATCAGCTCCTGCGCCTTCTCCCGCGTCAGCGCGTCCAGCGCGCCCAGGGGTTCGTCCATCAGCAGCACCTTGGGATCGCAGGTCAGCGCCCTGGCGATGCCCACGCGCTGCTGCATCCCGCCGGACAGGTTGTAGACCCGCGAGCGTTCGAACTCGGCCAGCCCCAAGAGCTTGAGGAAGCGGCGCGCGACCTCGTAGCGCCTCGCCTCGGCCACGCCCTGCAGTTTCAGCCCGAAGGCCACGTTGTCCAGCACGTTCAGCCAGGGCAGAAGCGCGTGTTTCTGGAACACCACCGCCCGGTCGGCGCCCGGACCCAAGACGCGGGCGCCGTCCAGAAGCACCTCGCCCGAGGTCGGCGACAGAAAGCCCGCGATCAGCGACAGGAGCGTGGACTTGCCGCAGCCGGATGCGCCCAGCGCCACCACGAAATCGTCGTTCTCGATCGCGAGGTCGATCCCGCGCAGCGCCGCGACCGGGGGTCGGCCGTCCAGCCCCGGATAGACCACCGACGCCTGCCTGATATCCAGCCCCATGGGCATCCTTCCCTGCGAGAGGCCGGAAGCGGATGGCCCGCTTCCGGCGATGGGATCACTTGGCCGCTTCGGCGATCGAGGTGGTGACGAAGGCCGAGTAATCATCGGCCGCCGCGTCGATCCGGCCGGCCTTGACCAGGAACTCGGCCGTGTTCTTCATCGTCGCGGCCGCCCCGCCCATCCAGGTCTCGGTCAGCTGGTCGGCCAGCGGGATGAAGGTGAAGCCCTTCAGGATCGCCGGAACCTGGTCGGGCGCGGCGCCCGTGATCTCGGCGATGGTCTTGACCTTCTCGCTGTCGGCGGTCCAGGCGGCGGGATCGGCGAGGTATTCCTTGTTCGCCTCGTCGATCACCTTGGCAAAGGCGACCAGCTTGTCGGCATTGGCCTCGGCGAAGCTGCGGTTGACCACCCAGGCGTCGAAGGTCGGATAGCCCCATTGCGCGGTCTGGTCCGCGCCGATGATGAAGGTCCCGGTCTGCAGGATCTGGTTCTGCACCGGCTCCCAGACGAAGGCGGCGTCGACCTGGCCCGAATCCCATGCCGCGGCGATCTGGTCGGCGGGCAGGTTGATGATGGTCACGTCGGTCTCGGCGATCCCGGCATGGGCCAGCGCGCCCATCAGCGAGTAATGCGCGGTCGAGCCGATCGGAACCGCGATCCGCTTGCCCTTCACGTCCTCGAGCTTGGCAATCCCCGAGTCCTGCTTGGCGATCAGGCTTTCCGCCGTGCCAAGGCCGTGGGCGATCATGAAGGCCTGCAGGTCCACCCCCTGGCTGGCGGCGATGGCCAGCGGCGAGGAGCCGAGTTCGGACAGTTGCACATCGCCCGAGGCCATGGCGGCGATCACCTCGGTCCCGGCGCCGAAGACGCGCCATTCGATGTCCCAGCCGGTCGCGGCCTCGAACTTCTTCTCGGCGCGGGCGGCCTGCATCGGCGTCGGATTGCCGAACATGCCGATGATGACCGTCTCGGCCATCACGGGACCCGCCGCCAGCGCAAGGCCGGTCGCGGCAAGCAGCAGTCTGGATCTGGTCTTCATGTCGCTCTCCTGTTGGAATCGGCGCTTGTGGCCGGTTTGTCGTCCATTGCGAAATCCCGGATCAGCTTGACGAGGATGTCAAGCGTATCAAGCGGGATGACATTCGGCGCGGTCGGGTCGGCGACCAGCGAGAACTCGGTGCAGGCCACCAGTTGCACCCTTGCCCCGCGCTGCAGGAGTTCGGCCGAGGCGGCGCGCAGCGTGGCGCGGGGCGCGTCATGGCTGCCGCCCGCCTTGATCGCCGCGATCGCCTCGCGCAGCGCGGCCTCGTCCGGGGGCCAGAGCAGGACCGGCCCGGCCCCGGCGCAGGCGCGGTCGAAGACGCCGATCCGGCGCAGGGCGGGCGAGCCGAGGATGCCGACCGGCCCCCCTCCCGCCAGCTCCCGCGCCCGCGCGACCGAGGCCGCCACCATGTCGAGAAACGGCAGGCCCGAGGCGGCGCGGATCGCGTCGACGAAATGATGCGCCGTGTTGCAGGGCATGGCCAGCGCCTCGGCCCCCGCCCCTTCCAGCCGCCGGGCCATGGCGGCAAGGGTCGGGGCGGGATCCTCGCCCGCGCCATCCAGCAGGAAACGCATCCGCGAGGGCACCTGCGGGTTCTGGTCCACGATCAGCGGGACATGGTCGGCATCGTCGCGGGCGGGCACGGCGGCGATGAGACGGTCCATCAGCAGGACGGTCGCCTGCGGGCCCATGCCGCCCAATATGCCCACGCGCCGCGGACTCATGCCACGCACCCCTGAATGGCGGCACCCCCCGCCCGACCGCCATGCGATCCGACAAGACCGTCCGGCGCAAGCCCTAATCCGGCCCGCCGCCGCGAAACTGCGGCCCGGCGCGGCAGTCCGGCGGGCGCGGATGCTGTCATCCGGGTGCGGCCCCGGCCTGGAACACGTTGTCATAGCCGAAAAGCGCCGCCGAGCCGCCGGTATGAAGGAAGACGATCCGTTCCCCCTTGCCGAAGCGCCCCTTGCGGATGTGGTCGATCAGCCCCGCCGCGCCCTTGCCGGAATAGACCGGATCCAGCAGGATCCCCTCCAGCTCGGCGAACATGCGGATCGCCTCGATCGTGTCGGGGCCGGGCATGCCGTAGCCCGCGCCGACATAGCTGCAGTCGGCCCGCACATCGGCGCGGGCGACGACGCCGGGGCAGCCCAGCTTTTCGGCCGTCGCCTGCGCCAGGGCGAAGACATTCGCCTCCTGCCGGTCCTGCGGGGCGCGGACGCCGATGCCCAGAAGCGGGATCTGCGCGTTCGTCGCCTTCAGCCCGGTGATCAGCCCCGCCTGCGTCCCGGCCGAGCCGGTGGCGGTGACGATGTGGTCCACCTTCAGCCCGCGGTCGTTCAACTGGCCCAGCAGCTCGAAGGCGCAGTTCACATAGCCCAGCGCCCCGGTCGGGTTCGAGCCGCCGCCGGGGATGAGATAGACCTTGCGCCCCGCCTCGCGGAAAGGCCGGGCGTCGGCCTCCATCTGCGCCTGCATGTCGGTGCCGCCCGGATAGCGCGCGGTCGTGGCCCCGTGCAGATGGTCCAGAAGCACATTGCCGTTGCCGTTGTAATTCGCGTTGTTCGAGCCGGTGCGGTCCTCGAGCAGCAGGTGGCAGCCAAGGCCCAGCTTCGCGGCGAAGGCGGCGGTCTGGCGGGCGTGGTTCGACTGGGTGGCGCCCTGCGTCATCACCATGTCCGCCCCCTGGGCCTGCGCCTCGGCCATCAGGAATTCCAGCTTGCGGGTCTTGTTGCCGCCGGTGGAAAGCCCGGTGCAATCGTCGCGCTTGATCCAGATCTCCGGCCCGCCAAGTTCCCTCGACAGCCGGTCCAGACGTTCCAGCGGGGTGGGCAGATGCGCGAGGAAGACGCGGGGGAAACGGGCGAGATGCATTCGGGGTCCTTTCCTTGGTCCGGCGCGCAAGGGTGGCACCGGACGCCGGGCATTGCAAATTCCTTTCTCTCCAGAAAACATGCGGGTTCTGCATGATGGGGGCCAGGATGCGGCTGGAATGGCTGAAGGACGTGATCAGCATTGCGGAAACCGGGTCTTTCAGCGAGGCCGCCCGGCGGCGCAACCTGACGCAATCCGCCTTCTCGCGCCGGGTCCGGCAGATCGAGGACCATCTGGGGATCGAGCTTTTCGACCGCTCGAAGAAGCCCGTCCAGATGCGCCCGACCACGGCCGAGCATCTGGACCGGATGGCGCGAATGGTCGGCGCCCTGAACCAGCTGGCCGAGGATTTGCGCCGGGGCGACCGGATGGCGGGGAAAAGCCTCTCCATCGCGGCGCAACACGCGCTGTCCACCGCGCTTGCGCCGCAGATGCTGCAACGGGTGCGGGGCGCGGGCCGGGATGTGCATTTCCGCCTGACCTCGGCCAATCTGGACGAATGTCTCACGCTTCTCCTGTCGCGCCAGGTCGATCTGGCCCTGACCTTCCAGGTGCGCGACGACCCCGCCCCGGTGCGCGAGGAGTTCATCGAGACCAGGGTGATCGGCACCGACCGGCTGGTGCCCGTCGTCGGGACCGGCGCGCTGCCCGAGGTCGAGGAGAACCTGCGCGCGGGCGTGCTGCCGGCCGTCACCTACCCGGCCGAGGTCTATTTCGGCGAGGTGATGCAGCGCCATGTCCTGCCCGCGCTGGACCAGGGCCTGACCCTGGATTCGCGTGCCGAATGCGCGCTGACGCTGGCGGGGCTGGAGCTGTCGATCGCGGGCTTCGGCGTCGCCTGGGTGCCGCAGTCGATCGCGGCGGGACGGATCGCCTCGGGCGAGGTCACGGCGCTGGCGGACCGGCTGCCCTCGGGCAGGCTCCTGGTCCTCGCCTCGCGGCTGGCGGGGGCGCATAATGCGACCGAGACCCTGGTCTGGGACCATGCCGCCGCCCGTGGCTGAACCGCGGCTTTACAGCGCCGGGGGGCCGGGATAGCCCGCACCGGCGGCAGATCGGGGGCAAGGGCATGGACAGGGTTTACGCGGGGATCGACTTCGGCACGTCGAACTCGACCGTCGGCCTTGCGGATACCGCCGGCGCGGCGCTGATCGCGCTGGAGGACGGCCTGCCCACCCTGCCCTCGGCCGTGTTCTTCGAGGCCGACGACGCGCCGCCCCGTTTCGGCCGGGCGGCCATCGCGGCCTATCTGGAAGGCGACGAGGGCCGGCTGATGCGCGGGCTGAAAAGCACGCTCGGCTCGGCCATGCTGGACGAGCGCACGGCGGTCGGCCGGCGCGCGGTCAGCTTCCGCGAGGTATTGCAGCGGTTCATCGCGCATCTGCGGGACCGGCTCGATCTGGCCCGGCCGGGGTTGCGGCGGGCAGTCTTCGGGCGGCCGGTGCATTTCGTCGACGACGACCCCGCCGCCGATCTGGCCGCCCAGACCGCATTGCAGGAGATCGCCGTCGCCTGCGGCTTCACCGAGGTCGAGTTCCAGTTCGAGCCGGTCGCCGCCGCCCTGCATTACGAGCAGGACTTGCAGGCCGAGGAGATCGTGCTGGTCTTCGACATCGGCGGCGGCACCTCGGACATCTCGATCCTGCGGCTTTCCCCTGACCGGGCGCGGCGGCCGGACCGGGCGGGCGACATCCTGGCCAATGGCGGCATCCGGGTCGGCGGCACCGATTTCGACCGCCTCCTGTCGCTGGCCGAGGCGCTGCCGCATCTGGGCTATCTCAGCCCCACCAGGGGCGGCGCCGGGCTGATGCCCCGGCATTACTACCTGGACCTTGCCACCTGGCACCGGATCAACGCGCTTTACACCGCGCGGACGGCGGCGGACCTGAAGGCGCTGCGGCACGAGGCCGACCGGCCCGAGCTGGTGGACCGGATGATCCATGTCGTCGCCGGGCGCCACGGCCATGCGCTGGCGATGGAGGTGGAGCGGGCGAAGATCGACCTGTCCGGAACCGAAGCCTCGCGCCTGATGCTGGCGCCGCTGACCGGGGGGCCGAACCCGGTGGCGCGGCGCGACCGTTTCGAGACGGCGGTCGAGGCCCCGGTCGCCCGGATTTCGGCGCTAATCGCGGCGACGCTGGCCGATGCCGGGCTGGCGGCGGAGCGGATCGGCACGGTCTTCCTGACCGGCGGCTCGTCGCAGCTGCCGATCCTGCGCGCCACGGTGCAGGCCGCCCTTCCCGGCGCGCGGCTGGCCAGCGGCGACATGCTGGGCTCGGTCGGCACGGGCCTTGCGCTGGATGCGCGGCGGCGCTTCGGCTAAAGCGACTCGGCCCCGTCGATCACCAGCGCATGCCCGGTCATGAAGGAGGAGCGGTCCGAGGCGAGGTAGACGATGCCCTCGGCGATCTCCCCCGGCGTGCCCCAGCGGCCCATCGGGATGGCGTTGGCGACATAGCCCTCCAGCGCCGTGCGGCCGCCCATCTGGGCCTCGAACCCCCGGTTGAAGATGGTGTCGATGAAGCCGGGGCATAGCGCGTTGCAGCGGATGCCGTGGCGGGCATAGTCGACCGCGATCTGGCGGACCATGGCGATGACCGCGTGCTTGGTGGTGCAATAGGCGATCATCTCGCGGTCATATTGCACGCCGGAATTCGACGCGGTGACGATGATCGACCCCCTGCCCTGCCGCCGCATCACCGGCATCGCGGCCTGGGCGATGACGAAATGCGACCGCACGTTCAGCCGCCAGGAGGCGTCCATCTGCTCGGCGCTGATGTCCTCCAGCCGGCCGGGGATCTGGATCCCGGCATGGGAATGCAGGACGTCGAGCCGCCCGTGCCGGTCGGCCACGCCCTGCACCAGCGCCCGCACGGCGGCGTCGTCGGCGGCATCCAGCGCCTGTGCCTCGGCGCGGCCATCGGCGGCGGTGATCTCCCCGGCGACCGCGGCGGCGCGGGCGCCGTCAAGGTCGGTCACGACGACCACCGCCCCCTCACGCGCCAGCGCCAGCGCCCCGGCCCGGCCGATCCCGGCCCCGGCGCCGGTGACCAGCGCCACCCGGTCCCGCAAGCTCATGCCCGCCGCCTTTGCAGCATGCCCTGCGCGATGATCAGAAGGACCAGCGAGACCGCCATGACCATGGTGCCGATGGCGTTGATCTCCGGCGTCACGCCGCGCCGGATCGAGGAGAAGACATAGATCGGCAGCGTGGTGTTCGGACCGGCGACGAAGAAGGCGATGATGAAGTCGTCGAAGCTGAAGGTGAAGGAGAGGAGGAACCCCGCCAGCACGGCCGGCGCGATCTGCGGCAGGGTCACCTGGCGGAAGGTGCCCCAGGGCGTCGCGCCAAGGTCGGCCGAGGCCTCGATCAGGCTGCGGTCCATCCCCGCCACCCGGGCGCGGACGATGATCACCACCAGCGCCATCGCGAACAGCCCATGCGCCAGCACCAGCGAGCCGAGACCCAGCCCCAGCTGCGGCGGTTCCGCGCCGGGCCAGAGCGCGGCAAGCAGCGGGTTCACCCAGTCGAAGACCGTGACCAGCGCGATCAGCGTGGCGATGCCGATCACGATGCCCGGCACCATGACCGCGACGTAAAGGGCCGCGTCGAAGAAGATCCGCATCCGCCCCTTCAGCGCGGGCAGCGCCAGGGCGGCCATCGTCCCGGCGACCGTCGCCAGCGTGGCCGAGAGGAAGGCCACCGTCAGGCTGGTCTTCAGCGCCTCCATCACGAAGGGATTGGACAGCGTCTTGCCGTACCATTGCACCGAAAAGCCGTTGAACTGCGAGGCATGCCGCCCGGCGTTGAAGGAAAAGAGCGCGATGATCCCGATCGGGATGTAGAGGAACAGGTAGATCGCAAGGGCGTAGAGGCGCATCCGTTTCCCCGTCAGATCAGCGAGACATCGTCGCGGCTGCCCGCGAAGCGCCGGGTAAAGCGCATGTAGGCGGCGACGATCGCCAGCATCACCGCCACCAGGCTGACCGCCACCGCCGCCCCGAACGGCCAGTTGCGCGATTGCAGGAACAGGTCGACCAGCGCGTTGCCGACGAAGAACACCTTGCCGCCGCCCAGCAGCGCGGGGATCAGGAACTCTCCCATCAGCAGGATGAAGACCAGCATCGAGCCCGTCGCCACCCCGGGCATCGACATCGGCAGGGTGATCTGCAGGAAGCTGCGCCAGGGCGGCGCGCCCAGGTCGCTGGCGGCCTCGAGCAGGCGCTTGTCCAGCCGTTCCAGGCTGACATAGACCGGAAAGACCATCAGCGGCAGGTAGCCGTAGACGATGCCGATCACCACGGCGAAGGGCGTGTTGATCAGGCGCGGATTGCCCAGGCCGACGGCATGCAGCCAGGACGGGATGCCCTGGCCGCCAAGAAGATAGATCCAGGCATAGCTGCGGATCAGGATCGAGGTCCAGAACGGCACGATCACCAGCACCAGAAGCAGCGTCTTCCAGCGCCGCGGCGCGCGCATCGCCAGGTAATAGGCCAGCGGATAGGCCACGATCAGGCAGATCAGCGTGCCCAGCGGCGCCAGCGTCATCGTGTTCTGGAACGCCTGCCAGCGCGAGCCGAGGTTGAGATAGTTCTCCAGGCCGAAGCCCGGCACGTAACCGCCCGCCGCCCCCCGGCTGCCGAAGCTGAACACCAGGACGACGACAAGCGGCAGGACCAGCATGGCCAGAAGCCATGCCCCCGCAGGCAGCAGGAGAAGCGTGTTGCGGGTGCCCTGCCGCATGATCGTCAGGCCGCCTTGAACCGCGCCATCAGCTCGGCCCGGTTCGGGTCGGTCAGGGTGACGGCCGCGCCGAATTCCAGCGGGCTGAGCAGCTCGGCTGCCGGAAACATGATCGGGTCCTGCAGCATCTCGGGCGGCAAGAGCGCCAGCACCCGCTTGTCGGCCACCGGATAGCCGTGGAAAAGGACCTCCTTGGCGTTCACCGCCGGGTCGAGGAGGTAGTTGATCAGCGCATAGGCCGCGTCCGGATGCGGCGCGTCCTTGGCGATGGCCAGGAAGTCGCTCCACAGCTCGCCGCCCTCCTTGCCCAGGACATATTCGATCTCGGGCATGTCGTTGTGCAGCTGCTTGGCGTCGCCGGTCCAGCAGACCGTCATCCAGGCATCGCCCGAGCGCATCGAGGGCTGGTAGTCCGAGTTGATCGCAAAGAGATGCGGCTTGGCGTCCATCAGCAGCTTCTCGGCGTCGGCCAGTTCCTTCGGATCGACCGAGTTGAAGGAATAGCCGAAGTATTTCAGCGCGTTGCCGATGGTGGTCAGCTGATAGTCATGCACCATGGACCGGCCCGAGAAGGCATCCATGGTCATGTCCCAGAACTCTTTCCAGCTGACGGGCTTCGGCGCGCCGTTCAGCATGGCGGTATTGACCGCAAAGCCCGTGGTGCCCCAGTTGCGCGACACGGCATAGACCTGGCCGTCGACGGTGCCGGGCTCGGCGAAGCGGGCGTCGAAGCTGGCAAGGTCGTAGTTCGGGATCCGCGACAGGTCCAGGGGCTGGATCAGCCCCTCGGCGACATAGGTCGAGATCGTGTAGTTCGTCGGCACGAACACGTCCCAGCCCGAGCCGCCGGCCTGCAGCTTGGCCAGCATCTCCTCGTTCGAGCCGAAGACGTTCATGTCCACCGCCGCGCCGGTGGCGGCGGCGAAGGCCTCGAAATTGGCCGGGTCGTGGTAGTTCGGCCAGGAGGCGAGGACGACGCGGTCGCCGATCCCCTCCTGCGCCCAGGCCGCGCCGCGCAGGCCCGGCATGGCCGAGCCCAGCACCGCCGTCGCGGCGCCAAGGCCGGTCACGCCCAGGAAGTGGCGGCGGCTGACCGACCCCTTCCGGTAGCGCATCAGCTCGGCGATGAACATGTCGCGAGAGATCTGGTCATTCCTGTCGGTCATGGTCTTTCTCCCCAGTTGGTTCTTGGTTCAGTCGGCAAGGATCAGCGCGGCCTCGGCGCGCCAGTTGGCATGGGCCTCGGCGCCCGGCTCGAACCCGCCCTCGGCCGCCTCGGCCTGGCGCGGGACAAGGATCAGGAACGCGCCCAGCCGGTCGTGGCGCACCAGGTATTCGGTATGCTCGCCCAGGAAGATCCGCGCCTCGATGCGCACCGGCAGGTTGACCATGCCCTCCACGGGCGCCCGGGACAGGGCGATCTGTTCGGGGCGCAGGCTGGCCGTGACCGCCATGCCGGCAGCCCCCGAGGCCGCGGCGATGCGCTGCCCCCCGGCCAGCAGCGCGCCGTCCTGCACGATGCCGGAAAAGAAGTTAGATTTCCCCACGAAATCCGCCACATAGCGGTTCAGCGGCCGGTCATACAGCTCGCGCGGGGTGCCGACCTGCACGATCCGCCCGCCCTGCATGATGCAGATCCGATCCGACATCGACAAAGCCTCTTCCTGGTCATGGGTGACAAGGACGAAGGTGATGCCCAACTGGCGCTGCAGGCTTTGCAGCTCGATCTGCATGTCGCGGCGCAGCTTCTTGTCCAGCGCGGCCATCGGCTCGTCCAGCAGCAGAAGCTTCGGCTGGTTGACGATGGCGCGGGCCAGCGCCACGCGCTGCTGCTGGCCGCCCGACATCTCCCAGATCCGGCGGTTGCCGAAGCCCGGCAGGCGGACGGTTTCCAGCATCCGCTCCACCGCCTCGGCGATGCTGGCCCTGTCGGGCTGCGGCCGGCGCTGGCGCAGGCCATAGGCGATGTTCTCGGCCACGGTCATGTGGGGAAACAGCGCATAGTGCTGGAACACCATGTTCACCGGGCGCTGGTGCGGCGGCAGGTGGTTCACCCGCTGCCCGTCCAGCAGCACCTCGCCCGAGGTCGGGGTCTCGAACCCGGCCAGCATCCGCAACGCGGTGGTCTTGCCGCAGCCGGAAGGGCCGAGGAAAGACAGGAACTCGCCGCGCCGGATCGACAGGTCCAGCTCCTGCGCCGCGACGACGGCACCGTAGTGCTTGGAGGTGCCCCTCAGCTCGGCGATCGGGGTTTCGGAGTCACTGTTCATCGGGCGCTGCATATGCTTCATTACGGCTGCAAGCGTAGAAAACCCGGCCGAGCCTGTATATATCATAAAATGCATACCCTCATGCCCGAGCCCGCAGCACCGGAAGGCCAGACGCGGATGGAGCAGATCGGCGCGGCGGTGGCGGCGATCGGCTCGGCCTCCTGCCCGGCGCGGCTGGCGCAGCTTCTGCGCGCGGTGGTGCCCTACAGCTATACGGTGATCTTCGGCTATTGCGGCTCGGCGCGGCCGCTGGACCTGTGGGACGATTTCCCGCCGGAAAAGCGCAAGGTCTTCGTCACCGACTACCAGGCCGGACCTTACCTGCTGGACCCGTTCTACCTCGCCGCGACCTCGGCCGCGCAGCCGGGGCTATACCGGCTGCGCGAACTGGCGCCCGACCGCTTCTACCAGGGCGAATATTTCCGCAGCTATTATGCCCAGACCGGGCTGGCCGAGGAAATCGCCTTCTTCTCCGACCTCGGCGCAGGCGCGGTGATCGTGCTGTCGCTGATGCGGGCCGACAAGCCCTTCACCAACCGCGAATTGCGCGCGCTGGCCGGGATGCGGGCGGTGGTCAACGCCGTGGTCGGCCAGCACTGGCGCGACATCGGCAAGGCGTTCCACCCCGCCCAGCCCCGGCAGGGCGAGCGCGGCCGCGACATCGAGAAAAGCTTCCACAGCTTCGGCGCGGGCCTCCTTACCCCGCGCGAGCGCGAGGTGGTGGAATTCACCCTGAAAGGCCATTCGGCCGAGGCGATCGGCCGGATGCTGGGGATCTCGCCCGGAACCGTGCGGATTCACCGGCGCAACATCTATGGCAAGCTGCGCATCAGCTCGCAGGGGGAACTCTTCTCGCGCTTCATCGCGACGCTGGAGGGCCTGCCCGCTTTCGACGCGACCTGAGGCGCGTCCTGCGCGGATTTCCGGGAACCTTTCGCCGCGCGCTGCATCCAACGGAGTAGGGCCAATCCCGGCCCCGTCCCAAGGAGTCCCGTCATGCAACGCCTGTCCATGCTTTGCGCCGCCTTCGCCCTGGCCGCGACCGCATCCCTCGCCCAGGACAATGCCCCGCCGCCCGCGCCCTATGCCGCCGTCAGCTCTCTGGTGCAGCTGCCGGATTTCCTGCCCGGCCTCGGCCAGCTTTACGTCGATCCCGCCACGCTGCCGGCCGGCCCGTTCCTCGGCTATGACCACGACGGCAAGCTCTCGGCCACCATCTACATGGTGCCGCTGGCCGATCTCGAGGGCGGCAAGGCCTTCAACGACCTTGCGGTGGGCAATCCCTCGGTCACCGGCGTCGACATCTATTACAACGCCGGCCATCCCGGCGTCGAAGCCCCGCATGCGCATGTGGTGCTGTATCACGACGCCGAGGCCAAGGGACGGCTGGCGCAATGAGCCTCACGCGGCGCAAGGTCCTGCTGGCAGGGGGCGGTCTCGCCGTCCTCTGCGCGGCGCCGGCGCTGGCGGCCGGAGAGACCGTGATCGAGATGAAAGGCAGCGCCCGGGGCGAACAGGTCTGGTTCGCCCCCCTGGGCCTGGCCGTGGCGGCGGGGACCAAGGTGCGGTTCGTCAACCGCGACCCCGGCAACAGCCATACCGCGACCTGCTACCACCCCTCGATCCTGGACCGCCCCCGGCGCATTCCCCGGGCGGCGACGCCTTGGGACAGCGGCTTTCTGCTGCCCGGCGACAGCTTTGCCGTCGTGCCCGAGGTGCCGGGGGTATATGATTTCTACTGCCAGCCGCACGAGATGGCGGGCATGGTCGGCCGGCTGGTGGTCGGGCGCCCCGGCGATCCGGGCTGGGAGGCGCCGGACTATCCCCCCGGCGACCTGCCCGAGGTCGCGCTGGCGGCCTTCCCGGCGGTGGCAGAGATCCTGCGCCGGCCGGTCCTGAAAGGAGGAACGCCATGAGCCTGCCGCTTCCCCTGCCCCCCGCGCCCCCCGGCCTGACCGAGGCCGAACTGGTCGCCCTTGCCCAGCTCCATGACGAGGCCGCCGTGCGCGAACTGGTGCGCCGCTGCAATCCGCGCCTCTTCCGGCTGGCGCGGGGCCTCGTCGGCAGCGATGCCGAGGCCGAGGAACTGGTCCAGGAAACCTATGTCCGCGCCTTCACCGCCATCGCGGGATTTCGTGGCGCGTCCCGGTTCTCGACCTGGCTTGCCCGGATCGCCCTGAACCTCGCCGCCATGCAGCGCCGCGGCGCCCGGCCGGTCGAGGAATACGATACGCTGCGCGAGGCGGACAGCAACCGGGTGATCGCCTTCCCCGGCGTAGAACCCGAAGGCACGGAAAGCCTGGTCGGCCGGGCCGAGGTGCGCCACCTGCTGGAGGCCGCCATCGCCGCCCTGCCCCCCGAGTTGCGCCTGGTCTTCCTTCTGCGCGAGGCCGAGGCGATGAGCGTGCTGGCCATCGCCCGCGACCTGCGGCTGAACCCGATCACGGTGAAGACCCGCCTCTTCCGCGCGCGCCGGCGGCTGCGGGCGACGCTGGAAGCGCAGCTGCAGGGCGGGTTCGAGGCGGTCTTCCCCTTCGACGGCGCCCGCTGCCGGGGCATGGCCGACCGGGTGGTGGCCGGTCTGGGCGCCCCGTCCCGCACCGCCGCGCCTGACAGGGACGGCCACCATCCTCCGGAGGCCCGCTGACAGGCCCCTGCCCGCCTTCCAGGACCCGCCCGCACCCCTGCCCCTGCTCCCTGCCCTGCGTCCCTCCCGACCCTGCCCGCCCCTCCCCCTCGACCAGGCCGCCAGCAATCCGATCACGATCCCGACTTTCCGCTTGCCCCTGCCGAACCTCCCCGATAAACGGGCAGGCGGAGACGTGGCCGAGTGGTCGAAGGCACGCCCCTGCTAAGGGCGCAGACCTCTAAAGGGTCTCGAGGGTTCGAATCCCTTCGTCTCCGCCACCAACCCTAAGCGATTGAAATTGCAGAGATTTTAGCGCGATGTCCAACGGCCTGTTGTCCAGAATGGACCACAGAGAGACCGAGAAGGACGACATGCGCTACCTCGTGCAGCCTCGCGGACCCGGCAAGAGCTGGGTATTCCGTATGCTCACCCCGCCCGATCTCATCGGCCTTCCCAACCCGTGGGACGGCAAGCCGCTGGGGAAGGAGATCAAGAAGGGACTGGCTACCCGCCACTTGCCGGAAGCTCGCAAGCGCCGTGACATCGCACTTGGTGACATTCGCAGAGCACAGCGGCAACTCAGCAATGATGATGCTTGGTCGCTTCAGTCAGCTTTGGCTTGGCGTAAGATGACCGAGGACGCCCGGCGACGGGAAGACGGGGAAGAGATTGCTGACGGCTACGACCTAGTACTGAACGACAGGGTCGCCTTCCCGCATGAACTCCAGCATCCGCCACCGTGAGCTTGCCTGTGTCAGGGTCTTCCCAGAGGGCCAGCGGGTCAAGCTCGCTCCCCTGCTTCAGAACCTCGACCAGAGAGGAAACGTGGGCTTCGTTCAGCCCCCCTCCCCTTGGTTGGAAGGTGACTTCATCCGTGAGAACACGCTCAACCGGCACCTTGCGCGGTATTGGGCGGGGTAGACCGCCTTTTCTTCTTCGTTGTCATTGGCTTACCGTCGTTTCTGGAGATTGAGCAGGTATGCATCTGCACCTACCAAGGCTTGCATAGCCAAGCCGCCGCTCCCGCTACTGGCTTTGGCTATCGGCCTGCTCTTCTAATGGTGGGCCACAACACCCCCCACCTAGCCCGCTAGTTGACTTGGAAAGCACTTCCCACCACCCTCCAGCCATGAAGCAAGCGATTTCTCCGGAACAGCTACTGGCCCTCGCTCACGCCGCCATCCGCGAGGCACCCGCATTTGACTACGATGGACGTTACGGCGAAGCCGAGCAAAAGTGGCTGGGAAGGGTAGCAGCCTTGCTGGAAGCGGCGGGGTCTCTCGTGCTGTTGACATCGTTCAGGCTCGCACGTGCCAACCTACAATCCTACTCACACAGTAGGACCGAACTGCTGCAACCGCTCTACGACCTCATGAGCCAGCTGGAGCTAAGGCTACCTGCTGAACTGCAAGGGGCCTTCATCGCGGCTGGAGACACTTGGAACGGCTATGCGGCGCTTGTCAGGATCATGCAGCGCGAGGCTGACGACCTACTCATCGTTGATCCCTATGTCAGCGGTGGTGTGTTCACCGATCTCGTGCCTCACATCGTGGCAAGTCGATCTGTCCGTATCCTGACTGCGGCCCAACCCAAGTTGCAACCTGCCCTCCTGGCATCGTCCCAGAAGTGGAACACCACCCCAAACCGATCAACCCCCGAGGTAGAGACGCGTCTTGCTCCAGATGGATCACTCCACGACCGACTGATCATTCTGGATGGCGAGGAGGTATGGCTCGTCTCGCAGTCACTCAAGGACATAGGGAAGCGATCCGCCGCCTCTCTCACCCGTGCCGATCCAGAACTCGCTTCCATGAAGTCGGACGCCTATGACGTCCTATGGAAGCAAAGCCAGCCCCTTGTCTGACGATGATCGCCATCGGCCAGTTGTCGAGCCGTCCTGCGCTGGATAAGCTGTTGTCCAGTGTGGGCAACCTGAAGAATGGACAACGCAGCTAACATATTTCTCTTCCGCATCAATGCTTTGCTGTCGGTTTGGCAGGACTGGCGTAGTCTCCCTTCGTCTCCGCCATCACCAGATTTCTACCATGCATCAACATCTTGCCGGGACCGCTTCACTCCCCGCGGCGGGTTCGGCGGATCCTCGGATTCCGTGCGGCGCCATGGTGTGGCGAGTCACCTCCGACGACGCCTTTGCCCGCTGATCCTGCGCCTGCGGGGCGGCCCCGCACGACAGGCCCGGCCCGGCGGCCGAGCCTCGTCCGGCCGCCCCCCCCGGTCCGGGCAAGACGCATTGACCCGGCGTCGTCCCCGGCCCATCCTTGCCGTTCGGCATGGCGCGCGACGATCCCCCCGGGCCTGCTTTGGCCCGGGGGCTGGAACCATTGAAGGACCCTCACCATGGGCAAGCTTGTCGACGGCGTCTGGAGCGACCAATGGTATGACACCGCCAGCACCGGCGGCCGCTTCCTGCGCACCGTCACCGCCTGGCGCAACTGGATCACGCCGGACGGCGCGCCCGGTCCCGACGGCCGGCGCGGCTTTCCCGCCGAAAGCGGGCGCTACCACCTCTATGTCTCCTACGCCTGCCCCTGGGCGCATCGCACGCTGATCTTCCGGGCGCTGAAGCGGCTGGAGCCGCATGTCGAGGTCTCGGTCGTCCATCCCGACATGCTGTCCGAGGGCTGGGAGTTCCGCACCGACTTCCCCCTCGCCACCGGCGACCGCCTCTACGGCCTGCCCTACCTGCGCGACCTCTACCTGCGCGCCGATCCCCGGGCCTCGGGGCGGGTGACGGTGCCGGTCCTCTGGGACAAGGCGACGGAGACCATCGTCTCGAACGAAAGCGCCGAGATCATCCGCATGTTCAACTCGGCCTTCGACGGGCTGACCGGCAACCGGGACGACTATTATCCCGAACCCCTGCGCGGCCGGATCGACGCGCTGAACGACCGCATCTATCCCGCCTTCAACAACGGCGTCTACCGCGCCGGTTTCGCCACCTCGCAGGCGGCCTATGACGAGGCGGTGGCCGAGGTCTTTGCCACGCTCGACTGGCTGGAACCGCATCTGGCCGCCAACCGCTACCTGGCCGGCCCCCGGCTGACCGAGGCCGACTGGCGGCTTTTCACCACCGCGGTGCGCTTCGATCCGGTCTATCACACGCATTTCAAGTGCAACCGGGCCTGGATCAGGGAATATCCGAACCTCTGGGGCTGGCTGCGCGAGCTTTACCAATGGCCCGGCGTCGCCGAGACCGTGAAGTTCGACCATATCGTGCGGCACTACCACCACAGCCACGACACGATCAATCCGTACCGCATCCTGCCGATCAACCCCCGGATCGACTGGCTGGCCCCGCATGGGCGCGAGCGGGTCTGACGACACGGGCGCCACGGTGACGCACCCCCGCAAATCCGGTTGCCGGAGTCGCGAAGCGGTGCCAGAGTATCGCATGATGCGGGCAATGTCGGTCCTCTTTCAGCGGTTGCTCCTCCTGGCCGTCATCGCCACGGGGCTTGCGGCGACCGGCTTCGCGCATCGCATCCCTTCCACGGACGACAGCGCGCAACAGTCATTCGTCCTTGCCGGGGGCGCGCTTTCCGATCTCTGCGCCGGGGGCGTAGACCACGGCCCTCCGGCCCATGGCGACTGCCCGGCCTGCCATATCACCGGTGCGGCCGACCTGCCGCCGGCGATGTTCGGCCTGCGCGACGCGGATCTCGCCTTCGTCGCCGCGGTCGTCGCCCCGCGCGAAAGCCGCGCGGTGCGCAGCGTTCTCGATCCCGCACGCGGGATGCGTGCCCCACCTCTGGCCTGATCGCGTTTCCCTGAAACCCCGATCACTCCGGGCGCCCCCCGCGCGCCCCGACCCGAGGTCCATCCATGACCCGTCCTTCCCCGCGGCCCCGGCTGCCGACCCCTGCACATCCGTTGCGGGCGACGGTGGTCGCCCGCGCCGCGGCAGCCTTGCCGATGACCCGATTTCCCCACGGAGACTCCAGATGAAACGACTTGCCCTTCTCGCCGCGCTGACCCTTGGCGCCGCCCTGCCCGCTTCGGCCGACATCACCCTGACCGACCTCAAGGGCCGGTCGGTCACCCTGCCCGATCACCCCGACCGCGTGCTTCTGGGCTTCTACTACGAGGATTTCATCGCCATCACCGGCCCGGGCGGGATCGACAAGGTCGTCGCCATTTCCCGCGCCCCCTGGGCCGAATGGCGCCCGATGCAATGGGAGGCCTACAAGGCCGTCTACCCGATGATCGACAGCCTGCCGGACGTGGGCGATACCGAGACCGACACCTTCTCGGTCGAGGCTGCGATCGCGGCCGCGCCGGATGTCGCCCTGCTGGCCGGCTGGCAGTTCGACGCCCTGGGCGAAGGCATCGCCCAGCTCGAGGCGGCGGGCATCCCGGTCGTCGTGGTCGATTACAACGCCCAGACCCTTGCGGCTCATCTCGCCTCGACCCGCGTCATCGGCACGCTGATGGGCACCGAGGACCGGGCGGAGAAGCTGGCCGCGCTCTATGAGGCGCGGATCACCGATACGATGCGGCGCGTGGCGGCGGCGGGCGATGCGCCGAAGAAGGTCTATGTCGAACTGGCCAGGAAGGGCCCGGCCGAAGTCGGCAACAGCTATGGCAAGGGCATGTGGGCGGGCACGATCGAACTGGTGGGCGGCGCGAACATCGCCCGCGGCCAGGTCGAGAACTGGGGCCCGCTGGCGCCGGAATACGTGCTGGCCGAAAAGCCCGAGGTCATCCTTCTGGCCGGCTCGGAATGGCTCTCCTCGCCCGAGGCGGTGCGCGTGGGCTTCGCTGCCGATGCCGCCGAGGTGCAGGCCAGGATGGCCAACTACCTGACCCGTCCCGGATGGGCCGATCTTCCGGCGGTGACCTCCGGCGAGGTCCATGCGATCTACCACGGCGGCGCGCGGTCCCTGTCGGATTTCGTCTTCGCCCGCTATCTCGGCAAGGTGCTGCACCCCGAGGCCTTCGCCGATGTCGACCCGCAGGCGGAGCTGGCGGCCTATTACGCCGAATGGCTGCCGATCCCGCTGGACGGCATCTTCGTGCAGAAGCTGCAATGACGGACCCGGGCCTGGGCATCGGCGGCTATGCCCGCCGGATCAGGCTGCGCGGCGCGGCGGCCCTGGTCGCCGCGCTGGTGCTGCTGGCGCTGATCCTGGCCGATCTGGTGACCGGCCCCTCCGGCATGTCGCTCGAGGCGCTGAGCCGCGCGTTCCGGGCCGGACCGCAGGGCGCGGACCGCGCGGCAGCCGCGATCCTGTGGCAGATCCGCATGCCGCAGACCCTCATGGCGATCCTGGTCGGCGCAAGCCTGGGCCTTGCCGGGCTGATGATGCAGACGATCCTGGCCAATCCCCTGGCCAGCCCCTTCACCCTGGGCTTTTCGGCGGCGGCCGGGTTCGGTGCCGCGCTGTCGATCCTCGCCGGCGGGCTGACGGCGCTGCCGCCATGGCTGGAAACCCCGCTGGCCGCCTTCTCGATGACGCTCCTCGCGACGGGGCTGGTCTATCTCGTGGCCCGCCTCAAGGGCGCGCAGGCCGAGATCCTGGTCCTGGCCGGGATCGCGGTCCTGTTCTTCTTCCAGGCGCTGCAATCGCTGGTGCAGTTCATGGCCAGCCCCGAGGTCCTGCAGCAGATCGTCTTCTGGCTGTTCGGCAGCCTGTTGAAGTCCAGCTGGACCAGCGTGCAGGTCAGCGGGGCGATCCTGCTCCTCTGCCTGCCCTTCGTGCTGCGCGATGCCTGGAACCTGACCGCGCTGCGGCTGGGCGATGCGAATGCGGCAAGCCTGGGCATGGATGTGGACGCGATGCGGCGGCGGGTCTTCCTTCTGGTCGCGGCCCTGGTCGCGGGGGCGGTCAGCTTCACCGGCACCATCGGCTTTGTCGGGCTGATCGCGCCGCATGTCGCCCGTGCCGCCGTGGGCGAGGACCATCGCTTCGCCCTGCCGATGGCGGCGATGACGGGGGCGCTGATCCTCGTCGCGGCCTCGGTCGCGGGCAAGCTCCTCTCGCCCGGCGCGGTGATCCCGGTCGGGATCATCACCGCGATCGCCGGCATCCCGATGCTGCTGGCCGTGCTGTTCACCCTGAAACCCGCCGGAGGACGCTGATGCTGACCGCAACCATAGGCGAGGTGCGCAAGGGCCGGGTGACGGTGCTGCAACCGCTGCGGCTGACCGCCGCCCCCGGCCAGATCCTGGGGGTGATCGGACCGAACGGCGCCGGCAAGTCGACGCTTCTGCGCCAGCTTGCCGGGATCGGGGGCGCCGGCGCCACCCAATGGTCGGGCGAGGCCCTGGCCGCGCGGCAGATCGGCTTCATGCCGCAGGCCTTTCAGGTCTCCGCCCGGCTTTCGGTGCTGGAATGCGTATTGCTGGGCCGGCGCGAGGGGCTGGGCTGGCGCGTCGCCGCGCAGGACCTGGCCGCCTCCGCCGCGGCCCTCGCGGCGCTGGGGCTGGAGCGGCTGGCCGACCGGCCGCTGGAAAGCCTTTCGGGCGGCCAGCAGCAGATGGTGCTTCTGGCCCAGCGGCTGGTGCGCAGGCCCCGGCTTCTGGTCCTGGACGAGCCGACCTCGGCGCTGGACCTGCATCACCAGCTGACCGTGCTCGGCCATCTGCGCGCCTATGCCCGGCGCCAGGACGCCATCGTGGTGATGGCCCTGCATGATCTGACCATGGCCGCGCGCTTCTGCGACCGGCTCGCCCTCCTCCAGGCCGGCCGCCTCATGGCCTGCGGTCCGCCCGGCACGCTCCTGACCTCCGAGGCGATCCGCCAGGGCTGGCAGGTCGAACCCGAGGTCCTGCTGGCCCGCGACGGCGGCCAGGTCATCGTCCCGCACCGGATCGAGGCGGTGCAATAGACCGGCGCCCGAATTCGCGATGCGCGGCACCGGGTCCGGAATGCCGGGCTTGGCTTTGGCCCGTCTTGCTCTAAGCTGGTCCCAGCGCAGCCCTCGCGGGACGGTTTGCGAATGAACTGCAACGCGCCTCTGGTCAACCGCCGGATCATGCGGCTTCACGCGGAGAACGCGGCCTTCGTCGTGTCGCAGCTGCGGCTCGGGCAGGACGGGCCGAACTTCCGCCTGGTCGAGATCTTCGATCTGGAGTCCCGCCTCGGCGGCCATCTCGACGCCCTGGCCATGGCCCGCGACACCGGGCTGGAACTGGCGCATGAGACGCTCGCCATCGCGGCCGGATTCGGCGAGGTCTTCACCGCCTTCCACCTCGGCCTGCATGCCCGGCCCGACCTCGCGCTTTCTGCCCTCGCCCCGCCCGAGGTCCTGCTGTGGGGGCAGGTCGCCGCCCTGGGTCTCGCCGCCGCCTGGTGCGCGCCCGACCGGATGGCGGCCCGGATGCGGAACTGGATCACCGGGCATGACCCGATGGCCACCCGGATCGCGCTGGAGGTCTGCGGCCTGCGCCGCGTGGACCCCAAGGGCCACCTGAAGCCGCTCCTGTCCCATCGCGACCCGCGCGTCGCGGCCCGCGCCATGCAGCTGGCCGGAGAGCTGGGCCGCGCCGACCTCGCGCCCGAGCTGGCCCGCCTCGCCGAAACCGCCGACCCGGCGCTGCGCGTCCATGCCGCCCGCGCCGCCGCCCTCCTCGGCGACCGCCGCGCCTCGCCCGCGATCCTCGCCACCCTCATCACCCCCGCCACCCCGCCTGCCGAGGCCCGGATGGTGGCCGAGCTTCTGCCCCTCATCCTCGACGACCGCGCCGCCCGCGCCGCCATCGCGCGGCTGATGTCCGACCGGCAGACCGAACGCTGGGGGATCCTGGCCACCGGCGCGCTTGGCGCGGGCGACACGCTGGACTGGCTCCTCCGGCAGATGTCCGAGCCGGTCCTCTCCCGCATCGCCGGGGCCGCCTTCTGCACGATCACCGGCGCCCGCCTCTCGGCCGGGTCGCTGGAACTGGACACCTTCCCCGACGACCCCGACGATCCCCTGGTCGCCGCCTGCCCGCAGGAAAGCTTCATCGAGGCCAAGCTCTACTGGCCCGACCCGGAGAAGCTGGCCCATTGGCTCGCCCCGAACCGCGCCCGCTTCGTGTCCGGGACCCGCCACCTCCTCGGCCTTCCCGCCTGGACGATCCAGCCCCCCATCGAGGCCATCGCGGCCTACCAGCTCGACCAGCGCGCCCTGGCGCTGGAGCTTGCCACCCGCGCCCCCGACGCGCCCCTGCCGAACTGGCGCGGCCCGGTGCATGCCCAGCCACGGGGGTTCACCCGCAGATGGTAGGGCCCGCGCCATGAGGCTGGAGAACACCACCCCCTTCCCGGCGAACTTCACCCTGGCGCTGGACAAGCAGGGGCACGAGCAGATCGTCCTCGTCACCCGCGCCACCTTCACCCTGTCGCCCGCCCGCGGCGAACCCAGCCGCGTCGCCCTCCTGCAACTGCCGCTGATCGAGGCCGACGTCTTCGGCCCCGACCCCGCCCGGGACGCCCCGCTGTTCGAGACCGATTTCGCCCATTTCCGCCCGCGCTGCGACGTGCTGTGTCACGCCCGCGCCCATGCCCCGCAGGGCGAGCCCGCGACCACGGTCGATGTCGGCATCCGCCTCGGCGCCTGGGCCAAGAAGTTCACCGCCCACGGCAGCCGCATCTGGCTGCGCGGCGCTGCGGGCCATACGCCCTCCGCGAAACGCCCCTTCCTGGTGCAGGACATCGGCTATGACCAGGCCTATGGCGGCATCGACCCCGAGGCGGAAAACCCGGCGATGGCCAAGAGCTATGACCACAACCCCGCTGGCCTCGGCTATTATCCCAACTCCCCGAACCGCGAGGGCAGGCCCCTGGCCCAGACCTCGGAATTCGGCCAGGACGCGCTCTCCCCCGATGGCGGCTATCCCCCCATGGCCTTCGGTCCCCTGGGGCGCAGCTGGCTGCCCCGCCGCCAATATGCCGGCACCTATGACGACAGCTGGCTCGACAACCGCGTGCCCCTCCTGCCGATGGATTTCGACGACCGCTACTTCCAGGCCTCGCCCCCCGACCAGCAGATCCCCTACCCCACCGGCGGCGAGCCCGTGGAACTGGTCAACCTCTCGCCCGAGGGCCGCCTCTCCGGCGCGATCCCCCGCACCCAGATCGTCGTGACCTTCGAGCGCAAGTCCGGCCGCGTCACCCAGCGCATCGCCAACCTGGACACCGTCCTCCTCCTCCCCGAGGCGGCCCGCATGTGCCTGACCTGGCGCACCCGCATCACCGCCGAGCGCGACCTGTTCGAATTCGCCCGCGCCATCATCGTCGAACGCCCGCTCGACGGCGCAACCCACTGGCCGGGGGGAAGCCATGGCTGAGACAGGCATCGCCCCCGGCCTTTCGGTCATCGGCTACGGCATCTGGTCCGCGCTCGGTCCCGACGGCCCCTCGACCATCGCCGGCATCCGCGGCCAGATCATCGGCTCCGAGACCGGCAACCTCTGGGATCCGACCGCGGGCGCCAATCTCAACTGCTTCCGCGTCGCCGCGCATCAATGGTGGGAGGGGCCCAGCTTCCTTCCCGATCTCGCCATGCCGCCGATTGAGGAATGCCTGGCCCAGGTCGCCCACCTCCCCGCCGCCTTCCGCCGCCCGGCGGCCGAGATCCCCATCCTCGTCACCGTCGCGCCCCCGGACCGCCCCGGCCGCCCCCCCGGCCTCGAAACCCTCGTCCTCGACGGCCTCGCCCGCAAGCTCGGCCGCCCGCTGCCCCCCGGCTCGGGCGTCATCGGCGGCGGTCGCTGCGGCCTGCCCCATCTCCTCGCCACGGCCGCCCGGCAATCCGACCGCCACCCGCTGCAGATTCTCGTCGGCGTCGAAAGCCTGCTGCGCCAGGTGATCGCCGAGCACTACATCGCTCGGAATCGCCTCCTCTGCGGCGCCAATACCTCCGGCTTCACCCTGGGCGAGGCCGCCGCCGCCATCCTCGTCGCCCGCAGCGGGACGGCTGGAGGACCGGAACTGTCGATCACCGGCATGGGCGCGGGGATGGAGCCCGGCCGCGACGGCGGCTCGCGCGAGCAGGCGGTGACGGGTGCGGGCCTGACCCAGGCGATCCGCGCCGCGCTGGCGGTGACGGGGATTCCGTTCTATGATTTCCCGGCATTGATCGGTGACCTGAACGGCGAGCATTTCAAGTTCAAGGAGCAGATGATGGCCCAGATGCGCCTGGACCGCGCCCCGCCCGAAGGCCGCTCCCGCCGCCCGCGCGGCTATGTCGAACACTGCAACCTGATCGAATACATGGGCGAGGTCGGCTCCGCCCTGATGCCCGCCCAACTCGCCTGGGCCTTCGAGATGGGCCGCGCCGGCCTGCTGCCCCAGAACCGCGCCCTCTGCTTCGCAGGCGAAGACGACGGCCGCCGCACGGCCCTGACCGCCGAGATGCGGCCATGAGCGTCTTCGCCAACGGGCTGGAGGTCTCGGGCAAGGCCACCCCGAACAAGACCATCGCCGCGATGCCCGACGTCTGCCTCTCGCCGCCCCCGCCGCCTGCCGGGCCGGTGCCGATCCCCTATCCCAACTTCGGCATGGCGTCCGACACGACCGACGGCTGCACCAGCGTCTTCGTGAAGGGCAAGGAAGCGGGCAAGAAGAACGCCTCGAAATACTCGAAGATCACCGGAAACGAACCGGCCACCAACAGCTTCGGCGCGGGCGTCATCAGCCACAAGATTACCGGCGCGCTGAAATTCGCGGCCTATTCCTTCGACGTCATCTTCGAGGGCGGCGGGGCCGAGAGGTTCACCGACCTCACGACGACGAACCACATGAACAATCCGAACGGGGGCGTGAACGCCAGCGTGGCCGGGCTCACGCCACCCGAGCCGCCCAGCGAAAGCGACTGTCAGGCCCTCAGCGCCAAGAACGAGTATTTCCGCGAGAACGTGAATGCCGAATGCGGCCCCGAGGTCGCGAACAACGTGAACCAGAACCACACGGTCAGCCACGGCTTCTATCGGTCGGGGGCCGTCGGGAACGCGCCGTTCACCGGCGTCAGCTGCTCCAACCAGCTTGCAAGCGTGTTCTCGAACTCCTTGTCGCGCCCGATCGACACGCGCCGCAACACGGGCCGTTTCGTCCAGGTCCAGCGCGACGACGAGACTGTCCGGCATGTCCGGATGGACATCTGCGAAGCCTGCACGCAGCCGATCGGCGGGCTTCAGGCCCATGCGGAACTGAACATCCTGAACGACATCGGCCGAAGGTTCGGCAACGGCCCCGGCGGGACGGTGGTGCTCAGCATCAACTGGCGATCGGGAGGCAGCCAGATGCCCCCGGAACCATGCACCAATTGCCAGAACAGCATCAAATGCATGTGCGAGGCCGGATGCATCGCCATCTACATCTGCGACGAGAACGACCAGCCCGTCGATCGTTGCCAGAACCCCTATGAGACGGGCGACTGAAGCGGGAGAAGCCAGGTGACACTGTTCGATCGTCTTCCGGTGAGCGAGACCATCCGCGCGGCCAAGGTCGAATTCGCCTGGCGCGGCGCCGACGCCTATATCGCGCCGACCACCGAAACGCCCTTGCAGCGCGCGCTTCTGGGCAAGACCAATGCCGCCGTGATCACCTTCATCGCGGGCTGCGCCCTGGTTGCGGCGCGGCGGCTGGAACTGGTGGCCGATACCCGGCGACTGCACCTGCTCGCCGAGGTCCTGCTCTGCTTCGAAGCCGACCCCGCCGCCTACAGCGGCTACCGGCGGCCAAAGCCGGCCAGCCCGCCACCCGTCGCGGAGCAGGCCGTGTCAGCCGTGTTCACCCGGGCGACGGGCGTCTTCCAGCAAAGCCCCGGGCAGCACAGCAGCTTTCCGCCGATGCAGGCCGCGAAGAACGTGGTGGCGCTCCTCGAGGTCATCCTCGGCCAGGATCACGAGCAATTCCTGCGCAGGTTCCTCGAGGAGTCGATCCGGCGGCTGGACCTCTACGCGGCGAACCCCGGGCAGGTCTTCACGACGCGATCCGCCTATGACACCGACGAGGAATGGCTGCGGGTCAAGCGGCGGAATTTCGGCCAGCCGGTCCCGATCGAGGTCCTGGACCCGGCAAAAGACCTGGCGCCGGGGGATCTCGACCTCCTCTACGCCGACTTCCTGAAGACCGCGGACAGCGCCGGGAATCCCTACCTGTCGCCGCCAAGGCCGCGCTGACCCATCGGAGGCGTCCCCGTGCTTCATCCCCTTCTCTGCCGCGATCTTGCGCTCCTGCCCGATCCCCGGCAGGCAGGTCACGCCTGGGACGAATGGCGCGTCTTGGGATACTTCTACTTCGCCGAAAAGACGCTCTTCGCCCGGCTCGACCTCCTCACGCAGCGCGCCAATACCGCCTTGACGCTGGCCGTCTGCGAATGGATCGAGGCATGGCTCTCGGCCTTCACCGGCGACAGGACGCTGGCGGCCTATATCGAGGCGGGATGGCCGGCGCAGATGGACCCGCGACATACCGAGTTCTTCGGAATCGTCGACGACGAATGGCGCGGCCCGATCCTCGGGCCATCGGTCATCGCCATCGGGATCATCAACGAAGTCTTCTACCAGTCGTTCGAAGAACCGAGGATGGCGTTCAGAAGCTGCTATGCGATCAATCTGGCGCGGCATCTCTTCGGACGGCTGGACGCCTTCGAAAGCTGGCTGGAGCGATCGATCCGCCGCCTTGAGTCCCATCACAGCCGGCAGGCCGAGCCGAAGTCGCCGACCGATCTCCTGGCCAGGGAGTTTCCGAAAGGCGCATTGGTGGCGCGGGAAGCGTTCGATCCGGCCCGGCCATATCACCCCGACCAGGCGGCAGACCTTCTCCTTCGGCAGGCCGAGAGGATCGGCCCGGAGAACCCCTTCTACGATCGGCTGGCGCGCCACGAGCATTCGCACTAGGGTCAGGACTCGTTCTCGGATCATAGCCAGAACATGACGGTTGCGGCGAGTGCGACGGCGGAGAGGAAGACTTTTGGGCATCTATCGTAGCGGGTCGCGACCCTGCGCCAGTCCTTCAGACGT
>NZ_JAYRUJ010000008.1:0-160615 GCF_041919135.1 Tabrizicola sp.
TCTGAAGGACTGGCGCAGGGTCGCGACCCGCTACGATAGATGCCCAAAAGTCTTCCTCTCCGCCGTCGCACTCGCCGCAACCGTCATGTTCTGGCTATGATCCGAGAACGAGTCCTGACCCTAGCTTGGCCTCGGCAATCTCTTTCTCCACTTCGGCATGATACCGGGGATAGGCCGCAAGGGCCTCTCGCTCCGAATCTCCCAGCTTCCGCTTGAACTCCCGCTTGGGGATGGTCGCGGAAACTTCCTTGGGCACCCTCCGGCGATACTGCCAACTGCCCGCTTTCGTGCGTTCGACGTGCTTCAAAACAAGTCCCATGTGTGCCCCGTGTGTTCCTCGGTGTGTACCGGAAGGAACCGTAATGGCTTGAATTATCGAGAAAAAAGGCCAGGACAAGGGCCAAATGGAGCGGGTGAAGGGAATCGAACCCTCGTCGTAAGCTTGGGAAGCTTCTGCTCTACCATTGAGCTACACCCGCGCGTTGGCCCTGACCTAAGCGAAGCGCGGGCCGAGGTCAAGGCGGTTGCGGCAGGGAAGAAGCGAGGCCTGGCGACCGTCCGGTGGGGCGGGGATTGCGTCAGGTCCCGATCTTCATGGTCAGGATCACCGGGCCGGTCGGATGCCCGGTGGGGGAGCCGCCCGCGGGCTCGACCGAGACGGCCAGCATCCAGCCCGCCGGGGGCGCCGGAGAGGAGACGACGAGCGGCGCCTCCCGCAGCAGGCCCAGCGAGACCGGCGCCTCTCCGGGGGCGATCACCCAAAGCTCGTGCACCTGGCCCTCGACCGCCGGGACGCCCGCCACCCGCGCGACATGCAGCGTGTCGCCAAGGCTGGTCACCTCATAGGCCAGGCGCCTGTCGGCGGTGGCCAGGAGCGCCACCGGCAGCCGTTCGGGCGGGCCGAGCGTCACCAGCGCCGCGATCACCATGACGGCGGCGACGGTCATGCCGGAAAGCCGGCGCAAGAGGGGCAGGCCGCGCTTTGGGCGCAGGGTCGGCGCAGGTGCGGTCAACTCGGCGGCAGGGTCATCCATGCCGCGAGGTTACGGGTTCTGGCCCATGGTGCAAGGCCTGGTTCTGGCGGATGGCATCGTCGATGCATTGCATGCACTCCTCGCCGGGGCCAGCCGACGAGGAGACGCAGTCGAACGAGGAGGGCGAACGAGAAGGGCGAACGAGAAGGGCGAACGAGAAGGGCGAACGAGAAGGGCGAACGAGAAGGGCGAACGAGAAGGGCGAACGAGAAGGGCGAATGCGGAGGGGTCAGCCGCGCCGCCGCCTGCGCCCGCCCTCGTCGCCGCCGGACTTCGGATTGAAGCTGACCTCGGGCAGGCTGACGATGCTGCCCAGGTTCGGGAACGGATCGACCGCATGGGGAATGGCGTTCGCGTTGACGAAATGCTCCTGGAAGCGCGGCTCGATCGCGGTCTCGACCTTGTGGATCTCGTGCACCGTGGCCTCGATCTGGTCGCGCGCCGCGACGCTGCACAGCGCGATCCGCGCCCCGGTCCCGGCCGCGTTGCCCGCGCTGGTGACCTTCTCCAGCGGCACGTCGGGGATCATGCCCAGGATCATGGCATGCTTCGGGCTGATATGCGCGCCGAAGGCCCCCGCCAGCGTCACCCGGTCCACGCTGTCCACGCCCATCTCGTCCATCAGCAGCCGCGCGCCGGCGTAAAGCGCCGATTTCGCCAGCTGGATCGCCCGGATGTCGCCCTGCAGCACGCTGATCCGCGGCCCCCCCTCGGCGCTGCCGTCATGCAGCAGGTAGCCATAGGTCCGGCCATGCGGCTCGCAGCGCGCGCTGCCGGTCTGGTCCGGGCCGCCGATCAGCCCGCCGGGATCGACCAGCCCCGCCGTCCGCATCTCGGCCACCGCCTCGATGATGCCCGAGCCGCAGATGCCGGTGACGCCGGTCGCCTTCGTGGCCTCGGCAAAGGCGGGATCGTCGGACCAGACCTCGGACCCGATCACCCGGAAGCGCGGCTCCTTGGTGACGGGGTCGATCTCGACCCGCTCGATCGCGCCCGGCGCGGCGCGCTGGCCGCTGGAGATCTGCGCCCCCTCGAAGGCCGGGCCGGTGGGCGAGGAACAGGCAAGAACGCGCGTCTCGTTGCCGAGCAGGATCTCGGCATTGGTGCCGACATCGACGATCAGCACCATGTCCCTGGACTTGTTCGGCTCCTCGGACAATGCCACCGCCGCGGCATCCGCGCCGACATGGCCCGCGATGCAGGGCAGGACATAGACCCGGGCGGTGCGGTTCAGGTTCGTGAGGTCCAGGTCGCGGGCATCCAGCGACAGGCTGCCGGAGGTCGCCAGCGCGAAGGGGGCCTGGCCGAGTTCGACCGGATCGACGCCCAGGAACAGGTGGTGCATGACCGGGTTGAAGACGATCACCATCTCGTAGATCGCGGCCGGATCGACGCCCGCCTCCCCGGCGACCGCCTGCGCCAGCGTGTTGATCGCCTCGCGCACGACGCGGGTCATCTCGATGTCGCCGCCGGGGTTCATCATCGCATAGGAGACCCGGCTCATCAGGTCCTCGCCAAAGCGGATCTGCGGGTTCATCAACCCGCTGGAGGCCAGCACCCGCCCGTCGGTCAGGTCGCACAGATGCGCCGCGATGGTGGTCGAGCCGAGGTCGACCGCCATGCCCAGAAGCGGCCCCTCGTGGAAGCCGGGGAAGATGTCCAGCACGCGCGTCGTGCTGTCGTGGTTGCCCTTGTGCAGGACGACCGTCACCTTGAACTCGCCCTTGCGCAGCACGGGTTGCAGGCGGCGCAGGACGGACAGGTCGGCCTCGATCTTCTCGACCTGCCATTGCGCGGCCAGCGCGCGGGCCAGGCGCTCGAAATCGCCGGTCGGCTCGTGCATGTCGGGCTCTTCGACCTCGACATAGACGGCGCGGGTGGCGGGGTCCATGACCATGACCCGCTCGGTCGCCGACTTGCGGATGACCTGCTTGTGGACCTGGCTTTCCGGCGGCACGTCGATCACCACGTCGCCCATCACCTTGGCCTGGCAGCCCAGCCGGCGGCCGTCGATCAGGCCGCGGATGCGCTTGTAGCGGTCCTCGACCGCGTTCCATTCGCTCAGCGCATCCTCGTCGACGGTGACGCCATGCTTGGGAAACTCGCCATAGCCCGGCGTGATCTGGCATTTCGAGCAGATGCCGCGCCCGCCGCAGACCGAATCCAGGTCCACGCCCAGCTGCCGCGCGGCCGTCAGGACCGGGGTGCCCAGGGCGAAACGGCCCCGCTTGCCCGAGGGCGTGAAGATCACCAGTGCATCGTTCGTCTCGGCAGTCATTTCGGGCCCCGTCTGCTAGCGCCAGCCGGTTGTAAACCGGGACGGGCCGGATGCAAGGACCGGAAGCGGCAGGTCCGGCACCTAATCCGGCACGGCAGGTCGTTGACGCGGGGCGCGCGGCCCTCTACCTCGCGCCCATGGCACGCGCACCGCTTCTGCAACTGAACTCCGTCTCGCTGACCTTCGGCGGCAATCCCCTGCTGGACCAGGTCTCGCTGACCGTGCAGCCCGGCGACCGGCTGGCGCTGGTCGGGCGCAACGGCAGCGGAAAGTCGACGCTGATGAAGCTGATGGCCGGGATGGTCGAGCCCGACGCCGGAAGCCGCAGCGTGCCGCCCGGCGTGACCGTGGGCTACATGGAGCAGGACCCGGACCTGTCGCGCTTCGCCACGCTGGGCGATTTCGCGGCCTCGGCCCTGCCGGACGGGCAGGAATACCGGCTTGCCGTGGTGGCCGAGGGGCTGAAGTTCGACCCCGAGACCCCGGTCGCCACCGCATCGGGCGGCGAGCGCCGCCGCGCCGCGCTGGCCAAGCTGCTGGCCGAGGCGCCCGAGCTGATGCTGCTGGACGAGCCGACCAACCACCTCGACATCCAGGCGATCGAATGGCTGGAGGCGGAACTGCGCGGCACCCGCGCCGCCTTCGTCCTGATCAGCCACGACCGCGCCTTCCTGCGGGCGCTGACGAAGGCGACGCTCTGGCTCGACCGCGGCGTCCTGCGCCGGCGCGAGTCCGGTTTCCAGGGCTTCGAGGACTGGCGCGAGACCGTCTGGGCCGAAGAGGACGAGGCCCGCCACAAGCTCGACCGCAAGATCAAGGCCGAGGCGCGATGGGCGGTCGAGGGCATCTCGGCCCGGCGCAAGCGCAACATGGGCCGGGTCCGCGCCCTGCAACAGCTGCGCGCCGACCGGGCGGCGCAGATCCGGCGTCAGGGCACGGCGGCGCTGGCCTTCGACGCGGGCACCACCTCGGGCAAGAAGGTGATCGAGGCCGAGGGGATCTGGAAGACCTATGGCGACAAGACCATCATCCGCGACTTCTCCTTGCGCATCCTGCGCGGCGACCGGGTGGCCTTCGTCGGGCCGAACGGGGTGGGAAAGACCACGCTTCTCAAGCTGTTGACCGGCGAGGTTCAACCGGACCAGGGCCGCGTGACGCTGGGCACTAACCTTGAGATCGCGGTCTTCGACCAGACCCGCGCCCGGCTCGACCCCGAGGCGAGCCTGTGGGACAACCTGACCGGCGATCCGCTGATGCGCGTCTCGGGCGCGGCGGATCAGGTGATGGTGCGCGGCCAGCCCCGGCATGTGGTGGGCTATCTCAAGGACTTCCTCTTCGACGACATCCAGGCCCGCGCCCCGGTCCGCAGCCTGTCGGGGGGCGAGAAGGCGCGGCTCCTCCTGGCCAAGCTGATGGCGCAGCCCTCGAATCTCCTGATCCTGGACGAACCGACGAACGATCTGGACGTGGAGACGCTGGACCTTCTGCAGGACATCCTTGGCGATTATGACGGGACGGTCCTGCTGGTCAGCCACGACCGCGATTTCATCGACCGGGTGGCGACCACCACCGTCGCGCTCGAGGGGCAGGGCAGGGCGACGGTCTACCCCGGCGGCTGGTCCGATTATGCGGCACAGCGCCCCGAGCCAGCGCCCGCCGCCCCCCCGGATCGCCCCGCGCCGCGCCCTGCGGCCGCAGCGAAGGCCGAGGCGGCCAGGGCCCAGGGCCTGAGCTTCACCGAGCGCAAGCGGCTGGAGGAGCTTCCCGCGCTGATCGAGCGGCTGGAGGGCGAGATCGGCAAGCTTTCCAGCCTCCTGGCCGATCCCGAGCTTTTCACCCGCGAGCCGGTCAAGTTCCGCAAGGCGACCGAGGTCCTGGCCGAGCGCCAGACCGCGCTGGAGGCGGCCGAAGGCGAGTGGCTGGATCTTGCCGACCGGGCCTGAGCCCGGGGAACCGGCGAGAACCGGCCGACACCCCTTGAAACGATGCGCCAGATCCCGCGCAAGTTGAACGGGTGACTTCAACGCCGCGTGATCGGGGATTGTCCTCGACCGTCCGGCGTCCCACATCCTGCGCGAGCCGTCCGGACTTCATCGCCCGGACCGCCGGAACAAGGAGACAAAGATGAGATCTATCGCAGCACTTCTGGCCACCGTCGCCATCGCTTCGCCCGCCCTCGCCGGCGGCCCCATCGCCGTCGAGCCCGAGCCCACCGTGGCTCCGGTGGTGACGCCGGTCGTCGCCCCCGGCATCGACTGGTCGGGCGCCTATGCCGGTGTCCAGCTGGGCTATGCCGATGTCGATTCGAACGACGCCGGCCTTGACGGCAACGGTTTCCTCGGCGGTATCCACGGCGGCTACCTCTGGGATTTCGGCAACGTGATCGCCGGCGCGGAAGTCAGCTATGACTCGGCCGACATCGACTTGGGCGACGCCGGCGACACGCTGGACGACATGACCCGCCTGAAGCTGCTTGTCGGCACCGAGATGGGCCGCAGCCTGGTGTACGGCGCGCTTGGCGCAGCCCATGCCAGCGCGACGGATGGTACGACGGGTGCGGACCTGTCGGACACCGGCTGGTTCCTGGGCGCCGGGCTTGACTATGCCGTCTCCGACCGCTGGACCGTCGGCGCCGAGGTCCTGCACCACCAGTTCGACGATTTCGACGGCACGGGCACCGACTTCGACGTGAACACGCTGCAAGCCAAGGTCTCGATGCGCTTCTAAGCCATCCGGCACCGCATCAGGGGCCGCTCCCGGCAGGGGGCGGCCCTTTTCGTTACGCCAGCCGCTCGCGGATGAACTGCAGCGCCACGCCCAGCCCGTCGGGTGCGATCCCGTGGCCGGTGCCCTTCATCACATGGCCCCAGGTCCGGAACCCCGCCGCCACCAGCGCGTCGCCGGCCTTGGCCATGTCGGCAAAAGGCACCACCGGGTCCTGGTCGCCGTGGATCAGAAGGACCGGCGGCTTCACAACCGCTTCTGCCGCCAGCGCCTCGGGCCGCAGCATCCGCCCCGAGATCGCCACCACGCCCGCCACCGCCTCGGGCCGGCGCGGCGCGACCTCCAGGCTCAGCATCGCGCCCTGGCTGAAGCCCACCAGCACCAGCCGGTCGGGGGTCAGCCCCTCCTCGGCCAGGCGCGCGTCGAGGAACCCGTTCAGGTCCCGCGCCGCCGCCCGCAACCCCGCCTCCGCCGCCTCGGGCGAGGAGCCGTCGAGCCAGGGGATCGGGAACCACTGGCAGCCGAAACCGCCGCCCTGGCAGGGCTCGGGCGCGTCGGGGGCCAGGAAGGCCACGCCGGGCAGATGCGGCGCCAGCACATCCGCGAGGCCCAGAAGATCCGCCCCGTCCGCGCCATAGCCGTGCAGGAAGACCACCAGCGCCCCCGCCTTCGCCGGTCCCTTCCGGCCGAACCGCAATTCCCGCATCACATCACCCCTTCGCGTTCCTTCGCCACCCGGTAGTAGGCCCAGAGGATCCGCGCCGCAACCGAGCGCCAGGGCGACCAGTCCTCGGCCATCGCGCGCAAGCCCTTCTCCGAGGGCCGCGCCTCCAGCCCGAACAGCATCCGCGCCGCCTCCTGCAGGGCAAGGTCGCCGGGCGCGAAGACATCCGCCCGGCCCAGCGCGAACATCGCATAGATCTCGGCCGTCCAGACCCCGATCCCCGGCACGGCGACCAGCGTCTTCACGACCTCGGCATCGGGAACGCCGCGCAGGCCGTCGAAATCGATGCCGGCCTGCGCCAATGCCCGGCCATAGCGCGCCTTCTGCCGGCTCAGTCCCGCCGCCCGCAACTCCTCGTCGGTGGCCGCCGCCATGGCCGCCGCATCGGTCAGCCCCGCGCCCTCGAGCCGCCCCCAGATCGCCCGCGCGCTGGCGACCGAAACCTGCTGGCCCACGATCGCCCGCAGAAGCGCCGCGAACCCGTCCGCCTCGCGCCGCAAGGGCAGCGCGCCGACCAGCGGCAAGGCCCGCGCAAAGACGGGCTCCCGCGCCGCGAGCCATTCCGCCCCCTCGGCCACGCAATCCAGCGATGTGATGATCCGGCCCGCCATTTCTTCTGTTCCCAAATATCCCCGCCGGAGGCAACCGCCCTTTCCGCTTGCCGATCCGGTCGGCCGGTTCTACCGATACCGCCATGACCAGCGACTCCACCGCCCGCCGCAACGTCCTCGTCCTCGTCGCCGCCCAGGCCATCCTCGGCGCGCAGCTGCCGATGATCTTCACCATCGCCGGGCTGGCCGGGTCGCTCCTGGCGCCGAACATCTGCTGGGCGACGCTTCCGGTCACCATGATGGTCGTCGGCTCGATGCTGACCGCGACCCCGATCTCGGCCATCATGCAGCGTTTCGGCCGCCGGGCAGGCTTTTTCTTCGGCGCGGCCGGTGGCGCCGCCGGGGCCGCAATCGGGGCCTGGGGCCTGTCGGCCGGCAGTTTCCCGATCTTCTGCATCGGGGCGCTGTTCTCGGGCATCTACATGTCCGCCAACGGTTTTTATCGCTTCGCCGCCGTCGATACCGCGTCCGAGGCTTTCCGGCCCAAGGCGATCAGCTGGGTCATGGCGGGCGGCCTTCTCTCGGCCGTCGTCGGGCCGCAACTGGTGAAGTTCACGGCAGACGAGATGGCGGTGCCCTTCCTGGGCTCCTACCTCGTCGTCATCCTGCTGAATCTCGCCGGCTCCTTCCTGTTCCTCGCCCTCGACATCCCGAAGCCGAGACCCCCGGCCGAGGGCACCCCGATGGGGCGCACGCGCGGAGAGCTTCTGCGCAATCCGACGATCCTGGTCGCGATGATCTGCGCCACGGTCTCCTATGCGCTGATGAACCTGGTGATGACCTCCTCGCCGCTGGCGGTGGTCGGCTGCGGCTTCGACAAGGGCGACGCCGCCGACGTGGTGACCGCGCATGTGCTGGCCATGTATGCGCCCTCGTTCTTCACCGGCCACCTGATCGCCCGCTTCGGGACCGAACGGATCATCGCCCTCGGCCTGACCATCCTGGCCGGGGCCGGGGCCGTCGCCATGGCCGGGGTGCAGCTTGAGAACTTCTTCATCGCGCTGATGCTCCTCGGCCTCGGCTGGAACTTCGGCTTCATCGGCGCGACCACGATGCTGACCTCGGCGCAACGCCCCGAGGAACGCGGCCGGTTGCAGGGGCTGAACGACCTGGTGGTCTTCGGCGGCGTGACGCTGGCGAGCTTCTCCTCGGGCGGGCTGATGAACTGCTCGGGCGGCTCGGTTCAGGCCGGCTGGCAAATGGTCAACCTGGCGATGCTGCCCTTCCTGATCCTCGCCGGCGGGGCGCTGATCTGGCTCTGGCTGCGCCCGCAGGAGTCGCGCCGGGCCTGAGGCCTCGCTCCTCGTCGCATTTCATGCGCTCGTCGCCGCGACGAGACGACGAAGTCGCACGAGGAGCAGCTACCAGCGCCCGGTGAAGGCCTGCCACAGCAGCCGCCCGCGCTTGCGCGCCTCGGACGGATCGGATGAGCCTTGCCCCGCAACCACCTGACGCAAAACGCCTTCCGCCTGCCATCCTGCCAGAAGCGCCGGGGCAACGGCCTTCGGAACCGTCCGCCGCGCCGCCCGCGCCTCGGCCAGCCGTTCCAGCCCTCGCTGCGCCAGATCCTGCACGCCCATCCCCTGCGGCAAGGGCTGCCGCCCGCGCGCCTCCAGCTCCGGGACCGCCCGCAGATACCCCGCCGCCGCCGAGGCCCAGCCATAGGCCCGGACCGCGGTCTCGGCCCCGTCCGGCGCGCCCAGCGCCCGCGCCGCCAGCCACATCAGCCCGGCGCCGGTGTCCTCCAGATATTCCGCCAGCGCCTCCGGCCCCGCATGCGGGTCGCGATGGATGTCCCAGCGCCGGGCGGCGATCAGCCGGTCCAGCACATCGACCGGCAGGCCGAAATCCCGGATCAGCTCGTGCAGCGGCCCCGCCACCTCATGCGCCTTCGCGGCACCCGAGGCCGCGTTCTCCACCACGTCGCGCCACCATTGCAGCCGCATCTCGGCGATCAGCGGCTCTTGCGTCACCCAGGGGGCGCGGGCGACCTCGAGGTTGAAGGCATAAAGCGGCAGAAGCTGCGCGCGGGCGTCAAGGGGGGCGGCCATCACCGCCAGGAAGCGGTCGGGATCGCCGCGTTGCACCAGTCCCGCGCAGGCCTCGATACTCATGTCGGGGTTCCGATGTCGCGGATCAGCTTCCACTGGATCGCATCGAGCAGCGCCTCGAACGAGGCGTCGACGATGTTGGCGCTGACCCCCACCGTCGACCAGCGCCGACCCTGGCCATCCTCGCTGTCGATGATGACCCGCGTCACCGCCTCGGTGCCGCCATTGGTGATGCGGACCTTGAAATCCACCAGCTTCATGTCGTCGATGCAGGCCTGGTAGGGGCCAAGATCCTTCCCCAGCGCCTTCGCCAGCGCGTTGACCGGGCCCCGGTCCTGGCCGGTGTCGTCCATGCTGTCACTGACCGACATGTTCTTGCGGTCGCCGATCTTGACCACCACCACCGCCTCGGAGAGCGAGATCATCCGGTCGTACTTGTTCTTCCGCCGCTCGACCGTCACCCGATACCGCTTGACCTCGAAGAACTCCGGGCAGAGGCCCAGCTCGCGCCGCGCGACCAGCTCGAAGCTCGCCTGCGCGCCGTCATAGGCATAGCCCTGGTCCTCGCGTTCCTTCACCACCTCGATGATGCGGCCGAGGCGCGCATCCTTCGGATCGGCCTCGATCCCGGCGGCGGCCAGCCGGGCGCGCAGGTTCGACAGGCCCGCCTGGTTCGACATCGGGATGACGCGTTCGTTGCCGACCAGCGCGGGGTCGATGTGTTCGTAGGTCGTCGGATCCTTCAGGATCGCGCTCGCATGCAGCCCCGCCTTGTGGGCGAAGGCCGAGGCGCCGATGTAGGGGGCCGACCGCAGGGGAACGCGGTTCAGGATGTCGTCCAGCATCCGGCTGGTCTTCAGGAGGCCCGCCAGCGCCTCGCGGGTGACGCCGGTCTGGAAGCGGCTGGCGTAGGGTTCCTTGAGGAGGAGCGTCGGGATCAGCGTCGTCAGGTTCGCATTGCCGCAGCGTTCGCCCAATCCGTTCAGCGTGCCCTGGATCTGCCGCGCGCCCGCCTCCACGGCGGCCAGCGAGTTGGCGACGGCGTTGCCGGTGTCGTCGTGACAGTGGATGCCAAGCCTTTCGCCGGGGATGCCAGCGGCGATCACCTCGGCGGTGATGCGGCCGACCTCGGCGGGAAGCGTGCCGCCATTGGTGTCGCAGAGGACGACCCAGCGCGCCCCGGCGTCAAGCGCGGCCTGCAGGCAAGAGAGGGCGTAGCCGGGGTTGGCGCGGTAGCCGTCGAAGAAATGTTCCGCGTCGAACAGGGCTTCGCGGCCCCTGGCGACCAGGTGGCGGATCGAGCTGGCGATGGCCTCGCGGTTCTCCTCCAGCGTGACGCCTAGGGCGGTGGTGACATGGAAATCATGGGTCTTGCCGACCAGGCAGACGGCGGGGGTGCCGGCGTTCAGGACCGCCGCCAGCACGTCGTCGTTCTCGGCCGAGCGGCCGACGCGGCGGGTCATTCCGAAGGCGGTGAGGGTGGCGCGGGTCGCCGGAGGGGCGGCGAAGAAGTCGCTGTCGGTCGGGTTCGCGCCGGGCCAGCCGCCCTCGATATGGTCGACCCCGAGCCGGTCGAGGGCCCGGGCGATCTGGGTCTTCTCGGCGGTGGAGAACTGGACGCCCTGGGTCTGCTGGCCGTCGCGCAGCGTGGTGTCGAAGAGGAAGAGGCGGTCGCGGGTCATGGGCGTGTCCACGGTGGACAGGGTTTCGGGGTGAGCGATTTCAACGGGTTGCGCGGGCGCGTTAGGATGGTGTTAACCAGCGCCTGCCCTTGGAAGCAAAATCCTTGAGGAAGGATTTTGGCAAATTTCTTACTCAAGAAATTTGGTGTCGGCGCAGGAATTGTCACGGCAGCGCCTCCAGCTTCGCGGGGTCGAAATCGGGACCGGGGACAAGCTCTACCCCGGCCTTGGACATGCGGACCTCGACCCCGGCGGCGATCAGGGCGGATTTGAGGGCGTCGACGGCGGAGAAGTCCTTGGAGGCCATCGCGGCGGCGCGGAGAGAGGCAAGCTGTTCGGTCTGCACGCTGAGGTCCACCTCGGGGGTCGAGGCCCAGCCCCCCAGCGCATCGGACAACAGGCCCAGCAGGCCGGCAGAGGCTTTGACCCCGGCCCAATCGCCCGCGCCCGCTGCCGCGTGCAGCGCCGCGAGCGCACCGGCGGTATTCAGGTCGTCGGCCAAGGCCTCCACCACGCCGGGCAGCGGATAGGAGGCCGCGACCGCAGCCGTCGCCGCCCGCCACTTGCGCAGCGTCGCCTCGGCCTGCCGCGCCTTCTCGGCGGTCCAGTCCATCGGGCTGCGGTAATGCGTCATCAGCAGCACGAAGCGGATCACCTCGCCCGGGATGCCCTGGTCCAGCAGATCCCGCACGGTGAAGAAATTGCCCAGGCTCTTGGACATCTTCTTGCCCTCGACCTGCAACATCTCGTTGTGCAGCCAGTAATGCGCGAAGTCGCCATGGGGATGGGCGCAGGCCGACTGGGCGATCTCGTTCTCGTGGTGGGGGAATTGCAGGTCCAGCCCGCCGCCGTGGATGTCGAAGCTGTCCCCCAGCAGTTCATGCGCCATGGCCGAGCATTCGATGTGCCAGCCGGGGCGTCCCTTGCCCCAGGGCGAGGCCCAGCCGGGCTCCTCACCCGAAGACGGCTTCCACAGCACGAAATCCATCGGGTCTTCCTTGAACGGCGCGACCTCGACCCTTGCGCCGGCGATCATGTCGTCGACCGAGCGGCCGGAGAGCTTGCCATAGTCCTTGTAGGACCGCACCCGGAACAGCACATGGCCTTCGACGGCATAGGCATGGCCGGAGGCGATCAAGCCCTCGGTCATCGCGATCATCTGGCCGATGAATTCGGTCGCGCGGGGTTCATGCGTTGGCCGCAGGGCCCCCAGCGCATCCATGTCGGCGTGATACCAGGCGATGGTCTCCTCGGTCCGCTCGCGGATCAGTTCCTCCAGCGTGCCGGCGGCCCCCGCCTGCTGCCGCCGAAGGGCCTCGGCGTTGATCTTGTCGTCCACGTCGGTGAAGTTGCGGACATAAGTGACATGCCCCGTGCCGTAGACATGGCGCAAGAGCCGGTAGAGCGTGTCGAAGACCACCACGGGGCGGGCGTTGCCCAGATGCGCGCGGTCATAGACGGTGGGGCCGCAGACATACATCCGCACGTTCCGGTCGTCGATCGGAACGAAATCCTCCTTCCGGCGGGTCTTGGAATTGGTCAGGCGGATGGTCAGCATGTCAGTCGTTCCTGAACGCGCGGCCCTTGGCGCGGGGTTCACTCATCCATGGGAATGACGAAGCGCCCGCGCCCTTGGGTCAGCGGGTAATGCAGCAGATGCGGAGGTTCTGCAACGTCGTCATGCGCCGGGCCTAGCACGGCCGGGCAGCGGCGCGCAAGCCGGAGGGAGGGCAGGCGGGCGGGATCAATTGCCCTGGCGGTTGAATTCGCCGCGGTTGTCGGGGCCGATGCCCAGCCAGCCGGCCACGGTGCGGGCGACATGGTCGGTGATCATCGACTTCTGGGTGATGCCCCTTTGCCGCGCCTGGCGCATCTCCTGGCCTGCGAGGGCGGGAAGCTCGGCCCGGATCGGGCTGGGGGGAACCAGCACCTCGCCGGTGGCGGCGTCGGTGACCTGGGCGATGAAGTCGACGTTGTGGACGCCCCAGTTCTGGCCGCGGGTTTCGGCCTCGAAGGTGAGGGCGTGAAAGCGGGTCACGGTGACGTCGATACGGACCGGCCGCTTGCCGCGCAGGCCCTGGGCGCCACGGGTGACGGCGGCGTCGATGATCGCGGCCACCTGGGCATGGCGGTCGCCCATCGGATCCTCACGCCAGACGATGTCGGCGTCGGGCAGGAGCGTCTTCGCCTCGCTGACCGAAAGCGAGCGAGGCACGGTGACGCGGACATCGGCGAGACGCCAGGACCCGGAGGTGCTGGCGGGCAGCGGGTCGTAATCGGTCTTGAAACTGGCGCCCACGCAGGCGGAGAGCAGAAGTCCGGCGGCCCCGAGAAGGGCGAAGCGGCGGGTGACGAACATGGGCAACACCTTACTGGCAGATTCGACGATCATCGGCGCCCATCCTTAAGAAAGGACGATGGCCGCAACAAGGAGGCGGCGTGTCGGGATCAGGCAGGCGGTTGCGGTTTTGCCGTGATCATGCCTTGTTGCGCGCAAATGGGGGAAGACGAGATGGATCACGAGGACCTGCGGTTGTGGTCGAAGCGGGCGGCGGACTGGGCGGCGGATTACCATGCCGGTCTGCGCGACCGTCCCGTGCGCGCGCCGCTGGTGCCGGGTGCGGTGGCGCGGCAGTTGCCGGGCGCCCCGCCCGAGGCGGCCGAGCCGATGGAGGCGATCTGGGCCGATTTCGAGCGGATCGTGCCGGGGGGCATGACGCATTGGCAGCACCCGGGCTTCTTCGCCTATTTCCCGGCCAATGCCGCGCCGGCCAGCATGCTGGCCGAGCAGCTGGTCAATGCGATGGGCTGCAACGCGCTGATCTGGCAGACTTCTCCGGCCGCGACCGAGGTCGAGCAGGTGATGATGGACTGGCTGCGCCAGGCGGTGGGCCTGCCGGAGGGGTTCGTCGGCACGATCCATGACACGGCGACGGTGGCGACGCTGTCGGCGGTGCTGACGATGCGCGAGCGCGCGCTGGGGTGGAAGGGGCTGGAGGAGGGGCTGTCGGGCGGGCCGGTCCTGCGCTTCTACGCCAGCGCCGAGACGCATTCGAGCGTGGACAAGGCGATCCGGGTGGCGGGGATCGGGCAGCGCAACCTGGTGAAGGTGGCGACCGACGGCGCGCGGGCGATGACCGGGGCGGCCCTGCGCGCGGCGATAAGGGCGGACCGCGAGGCGGGGATGCTGCCCGCCGGGGTGATCCTCTGCGCGGGCGGCACGAGTGTCGGGGCCTTCGACCGGATCGCCGACTGCCTGGCGGTCTGCCGCGAGGAGGGGGTCCCCAGCCATGTCGACGCGGCCTGGTCGGGCTCGGCGATGATCTGCCCGGAGTTCCGCGGGCTTTGGGCCGGGATCGAGGGCGCGGATTCGGTGGTGCTGAACCCGCACAAATGGCTGGGGGTGCAGTTCGACTGCTCGGTCCAGTTCATGCGCGATCCGGGGGCGCAGGTGCGCACGCTGGGCCTGCGGCCGACCTATCTGGAGACGGCGGGGCGGGAGGAGATCGTCAATTTCAACGAATGGACCGTGCCGCTTGGCCGCCGGTTCCGGGCGCTGAAGCTGTGGTTCGTGCTGCGGGCCTATGGGCTGGAGGGGTTGCGCGCGCGGATCCGCAACCATATCGCCTGGGCGGCGGAGGCGCGCGACCGGCTGGCGGCGCTGCCGGGCGTCGAGATCGTGACCGAGCCGCGGCTGTCGCTGTTCAGTTTCGCGCTGGACACGGATGCGGCGACCGAGGCGCTGCTGGCGCGGATCAACGATGACGGACGGATATACCTGACCCAGACCAGGGTCGACGGGCGGTTTGCGATCCGGGTGCAGGTGGGATCGTTTGACTGCACGCGCGAAGATGTCATGCTGATCGCAAAGGTCGTCAACGAGTTGCTTGCCCGATGATTCTCCGTGCCCTTTTCCTCTGGATCGGCCTGGCCGCGGCCGCTGTTGCGCAGGACCTGCCGCAGCCGCTGAGCGACAAGGTCTCGGATTTCGCGGGCGTGCTGGACGCGACGGAGGAGGGGCGGATCGACCGGGCGCTGCAGGCGCTGCGGGACGAGACCGGGGTGCATATGGTCGTCGTGACCATGGCCTCGCTGGACGAGCATGGCGGCGCGGGGCGGCGGCTGGAGGATTACGCCAAGGCGCTGTTCAACGCCTGGGGCGTGGGCGATGCAGAGCGCAACGACGGCATCCTGATGCTGGTCGTCACCGGCCCGCGCGAGGCGCGGATCGCGCTGGGGTCGGGCTATGACGCCGTCTATGACGGGCGCGCGGCGCGGGTCCTGACCACCGCCGTCCTGCCGGAATTCCGCGCGGGCCGGCTGGCGGGCGGGATCGAGGCCGGGATCACCTCGGCCCGCGAGCGGCTGGTGGTGCCCTTCCAGGCGGGGCGTCCGGTCACCCTGAGCGAGGGATTCGAGCCCGAGGGCGGCGCGTTCGGCGCGATCGCCCCCTGGGCCGCCGGTTCGGGCGGGATCGGTGGCCTGCTCTCGCTGGTCCTCTGGCGCGCGCGCGCGCGGCGGACCTGTCCGAAATGCGGCGAGCAGACCCTGACCAGGACGCGCGAGGTGATCACGCCGCCGGGCAAGCAGTCCTCGGGCAGCGGGATCGAGCACATGATCTGCGGAAGCTGCGGCTTTACCGACCGGCGGACCTTCACGATCCGCGCCACCTCGCGCCGGGACAGGTCGCAGTCGGGGCGGAGCGGCGGAGGCGGAGGCGGGCGCAGCGGCGGCTTTGGCGGCGGGCGCTCCTCGGGCGGGGGGGCGAGCGGCAAATGGTAGGTGGTGCAAGGACTTCGGCGCTGATCCTGATGTGCCTTTCCGGGCCGGCGCTGGCGAAAAGCCCGACCGACCTGATGTTCCCCAGCGATGCGCGCTGCTATGCGCGGAGTTATACGGCCGATCATCTGGCCAGGCATCCGGCGCAACGGGTGACGGCGATGGCCCTGCGCCCCGACCGGCAGGCGGCCGCGCCCTTCCTTGGCCTCTGGCTGAGCGTGACCCTGCGCGGCGCACCCGGCGGCACGTTCGAGGCGCTGGCCTCCTGCGAGAACATCGAACACACGCTGTACTGCACGATGGAGGGCGATGCCGGGGCCTTCAGCATCGAGCCGGGCAAGGGCAAGGCGGTGCTGGTCAGCACCGGCAGCCGTGGGATCGGGCTGGAGAACGAGGCGGGCTTCGTCACGCTGGAGCGCGACCGGGGCGACGACCGCAGCTTCCTGCTGCGCCCGGTGCCCTGTCCCTAGCTGGTGGCGGCGAGATAGGCCGCACAGCCGGTGAGGGCGGCGTAGTCGTCCTCGACCACGGTCACGGAAAAATCCGACATCAGAAGGTCGACGCGGCGCGGCTCGCGGAAATGCTGTTCCAGGCCGAAGCGGGGGAAATGCGGGGTCATGGCGCGGGCCATGCCGCCGATCAGGTAGATCCCGCCATAGGGCAGGTGGATCAGCGCCAGATCGGCAAGCATCTGGCCCAGGATATGGACGTAGAGGCGGGCGGCATGGGCCGCGATGGCGTCGCCCTGGTCCAGCGCGGCCAGCACCTCGGAGGAGGAGAGGCTGGAAGGATGGCCGGCGGCATGGGCGGCGAAGGCGTGCAGGTTGGCAAGTCCGCGCCCGGCGAGGACCTCCTCGACCCCGGCATGCGGGGCCTCGCCCCCGGCGCGCAGCTTCGCCTCGACGAAACGGGCGAGGAGGAAGTCCTCCTCGGTGCGGACGGGCATGTTGACATGGCCACATTCCGAGGGCGGCACGACCCGGCCCTGCGGACCGGGGTGGACGGGGGCGGCGTTGACGCCGGTGCCAAGGCCCACCACCAGCATCGGGCCGGTGTCGGCGGGACCGGGGATGACGCGGCGCAGCTTCTCGGCCGGGATATGGCCCAAGGCCTGGCCCTGGGCCTGCAGGTCGTTCAGGATCGCGACGCGTGCGGCCCCGGTCGCGCGGGCAAGCTTGTCCGTATCGATCACCCAGTCGAGATTGGTCATCGTCGCGACCCCGTCCTGCACCGGACCGGCGGCGGCGACGCAGACTCCGGTCACCTTGGCGCCGGTCTGGTCGAGATAGTCGCGCAGGACATGGGCAATATCCTGTCCGCGCGCCTGATAATCGCCATTCGGGAAACGGCGGATCGAGTCGAGGCGGACCTGCCGCCCCTCGGCCAGGGCAACGCGGGTATTGGTGCCGCCGATGTCGGCAAGGATGGCAAGCGTCATCTGGGCGGTCCCCCGGGGTTCTGGACCCCCTGGTGATAGGGGGATTGGCGGTGCTGCGCCAGTGGTGCGGGGCCGGTGGACTGGCCGATGATCAACTCGGCCTCGAGCAGGCGCTCTTGCGGGCCGGTGTCGGGGTGGGCGATGAGGCCGAGCAGCATCTCGGCGGCCAGCCGCCCGGCCTCGCGCACGGAGGAGCGGGTGGCGGTGAAGATCGGCACCTCCTCGCCGTTCTTCAGGTAGGAAAGGTCGTCGTCATGGATGATGATCGAGACGTCGCGGCCTATGACGAGGCCCGCGCCTTCCACCGCGCGGCGGGCGCCCATGCCGGAAAGCATCGAGGAACAGAGAAGCGCGGTCGGCGGCCGGGGCAGGGCGAGCATGGCCTGCGCGGCGCGGAAGCCCGCGATCTCGGTCATCTCGCCCGAGGACATCAGCGCGGGATCGGGGGCGATGCCGCGCGCGGCCAGCGCGTCGAGATAGCCGGTGCGGCGGCGGATGGCGAAGTCCATGAACTCCAGCCCGTTGATCAGGCCGATCCGGGCATGGCCGAGGTCCAGCAGGAATTCGGTGGCGCGCTGGAAGGCGCGGCGGTTGTTCACGTCAAGCCAGGAATAGGCCCGGGTCGCGCCGGTGGCGCGGCCGTGGACGACGAAGGGCAGGCCGATCCGGTGCAGGAGCGGGATGCGGGGGTCGTCCAGCCGGGGGGCGTGGACGATGACGCCGTCGACATTGCCCTTCGCCTTCAGCGCGCGGTAGGTGGCTTCCTCGTCCTCGTCCGGGACGATGCAGAGCAGCATGTCATGGCCGTTGCGGGTGTAGACCTCGCCCGCGCCGGCGATGAAATCGGCGAAGACGGGGTTCACGATCTCATGCCGCGTGGCGATCGGGATGACATGGCCCACGGCCATGGCGCGGCCGGTGGCCAGGCGGATGGCGCGGGTGTTGGGGTGGTAGTCGTGCCGCCGGGCGGCGGCGATCACGCGCTCGCGGGTGGCCTCGTTCACCTCGGGGTAGCCGTTCAGCGCGCGCGACACCGTGGTGGGCGAGAGCCCCAGCCGGGTGGCGAGTTCCTTGAGGTTCATCGGCGCGGGTCCAAAACGGTTTCAATCGCGGCAGAGAGTAGCCGGTCGGGGCGGGGGAGGTCAAAAGGTTAACGCTGCCTGGGGGCGGATTCGACGGCGGTTCGGATTGACTTGCGGGGTGGGATCGGTGAGGGTGGCATATCCAAAGCGGTTTGGGGCGATTCCGGCCGGTCTTGGCAGGCGCCCGCCGGAGCCGCGGGAAATCGGGAGGGATGCAGATGCGGACGGACCTTCTTGCCGGCGCGGCGGTGCTGGCGCTCTCGGCCGGCGGCGCGGTGGCGCAGGAGCTGAAGTTCCCGGTGGGCGAGGGGGCCTTCAACTGGGAAAGCTACCGGGCCTTTGACGCGGCCACGAATCTTGACGGCCAGGTGCTGACCATCTTCGGCCCCTGGCGCGGCGAGGACCAGGTGCTGGTCGAATCCATGCTGGCCTATTTCGAGGCGGCCTCGGGCGTCGAGGTGAACTATTCCTCCTCCGAGGGCTATGAGCAGCAGATCATCATCGACGCCGAGGCGGGCTCGCCCCCCGATGTGGCGATCCTGCCGCAGCCGGGGCTGATCGCGGATCTGGCGGCGAAGGGGCATATCCTGCCCTTGGGCGAGGAGGCGCGGGCCTGGCTGGTCGAGAATTACGGCGCGGGGGAATCCTGGGCCGCGCTGGGAAGCTACCGGGGCAAGGACGGGGCGGATGCGTTCTTCGCCTTTCCCTACAAGGCGGATGTGAAGTCGCTGGTCTGGTATGTGCCGGAGAATTTCGAGGATGCGGGCTATGCGGTCCCGGCCACGATGGAGGAGCTGAAGGCGCTGACCGAGAAGATCGTGGCCGATGGCGGCACGCCCTGGTGCATCGGCCTGGCCTCGGGCGGGGCGACGGGCTGGCCCGCGACCGACTGGGTCGAGGACCTGATGCTGCGCACCCAGGCGCCCGAGGTCTATGACCAGTGGGTGACGAATGCGCTGCCGTTCGACAGCCCGGAAGTCATCGGCGCGATCGAGGAATTTGGCTGGTTCGCCCGGACCGACGCCTTCGTGCAGGGCGGGGCGGCGGCGGTGGCCTCGACCGATTTCCGCGACAGCCCCAAGGGCCTCTTCACCTCGCCGCCCGGCTGCTACATGCACCGGCAGGCGAGTTTCATCCCCTCGTTCTTCCCCGAGGGGACGGAGCTGGGAACGGATGCGGATTTCTTCTACTTCCCGGCCTATGCCGACAAGGACCTGGGCCAGCCGGTGCTGGGGGCGGGGACGCTGGCCTTCATCATGCGCGACAGCGCGGCGGCGCGGGCCTTCATCGACTGGCTGAAGACGCCGATCGCGCATGAGGTCTGGATGGCGCAAAGCGGCTTTGTCACCCCCTACAAGGCGGTGAACACCGATCTCTACGGCTCGGCCGCGCTGAAGAAGCAGGGCGAGATCCTGGCCAATGCCACCACCTTCCGCTTCGACGGGTCCGACCTGATGCCGGGCGCGGTGGGGGCGGGGTCGTTCTGGACCGCGATGGTCGACTACGTCGGCGGCAAATCGGCCGGGGAGATCGCGGCGGCGGTGCAGGCGAGCTGGCCGAAGTGAGGCGCGGAACGCGGGCGGAGGGCTGAATGGAGCAGGCGTTCCTCGCGCTCGCGACCATCGCCGTCGGGGTCGGCGGCTGCGTCGGCTATTTCTGGGCATCGAACCTTGTGCTGGACAAGGTGGTCTTTCCGGCGCGCGGGCCGCAGGCGGGGCGGAACATCGGCCGGGCCAACATGCTGCGGCCCTGGCTGTTCCTGCTGCCCGCCCTGCTCGCGCTGGGGCTTTACCTGGCCTATCCGGTCTTCGCGACGGCCTGGCTGTCGCTGAACCGGAACACGGGGGGCGCGCTGGTCTTTGTCGGCCTGGACAATTACCGCGCGATGTTCGCCGAGGCGAAGTTCTGGGAGAGCCTGCGCAACAACCTGCTGTGGCTGGTCGTGGTCCCGGCGCTGTCCACCGGATTTGGCCTGCTGGCGGCGCAGTTGACCGACCGGATCCGCTGGGGGAACCTTGCGAAATCGCTGATCTTCATGCCGATGGCGATTTCTTTCGTGGGCGCGAGCGTGATCTGGAAACTGATCTACGACACGCGCGAGGCGGGACAGGCGCAGATCGGGCTCTTGAACGCGCTCTGGCTGCGGTTCGAGGGCGGGGTCTGGTCGGTGATCCTGCTGCGGGTGCTGCCGGCGCTGCTGCTGCTGGGTCTGGCGGCTGTGCTGGCCTGGCTGCTTTGGGGGCAGGTCGGGGCGCTGGCGCGGCGAGGGCTGGCGGGCCGGGTGCTGCGGGGGCTGGGCATGGCGCCGGGGATCTGGCTGGTCTGGGTCGCGCTGTCCTGGGCCTGGGGCGCGGCGACGGCGCAGCTGCCCTATGGCCAGCCGCAGTTCTGGTTGCAGATCCCGTTCTGGAACAACTTCTTCCTGATGGCGGTGCTGGTCTGGCTGCAGACCGGATTCGCCATGGTCATCCTCTCGGCCGCGCTGCGCGGCGTGCCGGAGGAAACGGTCGAGGCCGCGATCCTGGACGGGGCGGGTCCGTTCCAGATCTTCTTCCGCATCAAGGTGCCGCAGATCATGGGCACGATCGTGGTGGTCTGGACCACGATCACCATCACCGTGCTGAAGGTCTTCGACATCGTGCGGGCGATGACCGGCGGCCAGCAGGAGACGCAGGTGCTGGCCAACTACATGTACGACAAGCTTTTCGTCGCGGTGGACTGGGGCGTCGGCTCGGCCGCCGCCATGGTCATCCTGGCGCTGGTTGCGCCGATCCTGGTCTGGAACGTCTGGACCGCGCGTCGGGAGATGCGGTGACATGACCTATGTCGCCGGCAGGAAACCCGCGCTGACCTGGGCCGTGCATCTTTCGGTGGGGCTGTTGGTCCTGCTCTGGGTGATCCCGACGCTGGGGCTTCTGGTCTCGTCCTTCCGGTCGGGGGACCAGATCACCGGCTCGGGCTGGTGGCAGGCGCCGTTCACGCAGGAGAGCCAGCTGTCGCCGATCCGGGTGGCGGGCGAGGAGGTCGAGAAGGACGGGGTCTTCGTGATCGAGGGGCGGCTGTTCGCGGGCGCGGCGCGGGTGAGCGCCTGGGGCACCTCGTCGCGCGAGCCGGCGGCCTATGCGCCGGGGGCGACGGCGGACCTGGGCGCGGGGATGGGCCTGAGGGTGGAGGAGGATGGCTTCTATGTCCTGACCTCGGCCAGGACGACCGAGGGGACGCGGCTGCCGCGCATCTTCACCACGGCGGCGACCCCGCCCGAGTTCACGCTGGCGAACTACCGGATGGTGCTGTTCAGCCCGATGGCCGGGCAGTCGATCCTGCAGGCCTTCCTGAACACCGCGACGGTGGCGATCCCGGCGACGGTCATCCCGATCCTGGTCGCGGCCTTTGCGGCCTATGCCCTGGCCTGGATGGAATTTCCGGGCCGGGCGCTGCTGGTGGCGGCGGTGGTCGGGCTGCTGGTGGTGCCGCTGCAGCTGGCGCTGATCCCGCTGTTGCAGGTCCATAACGCGCTGGGGATCGGCAAGGGCTATCTGGGGATCTGGCTGGCCCATACCGGGTTCGGCCTGCCGCTGGCGATCTATCTTCTGCGCAACTACATGGTCGGCCTGCCGCGCGACATCATCGAGAACGCGCGGGTGGACGGGGCGACCGAGTTCCAGATCTTCACGCGGATCGTCCTGCCGCTGTCCTTTCCGGCGCTGGCGAGTTTCGCGATCTTCCAGTTCCTCTGGACCTGGAACGACCTTCTGGTGGCGCTGGTGTTCCTGGGGACGGGCAACGACCAGCAGGTGCTGACCGGGAACATCGTGAACCTGATGGGCAGCCGGGGTGGCGACTGGGAGATCCTGAGCGCCTCGGCCTTCGTCTCGATCGCGGTGCCCCTGGTGGTGTTCTTCTCGATGCAGCGCTTTCTGGTGCGCGGGCTGCTGGCGGGGTCGGTGAAATGACTAGGACGAAAGGCAAGGGGCGGATGGTGCTGGCGGCGGACCCGGACTGGTGGCGCGGCGCGGTGATCTACCAGATCTATCCGCGCAGTTTCCAGGACAGCGATGGCGACGGGGTGGGCGATCTGGCCGGGATCACCGCGCGGCTGGACCATGTGGCGAAGCTGGGGGCGGATGCGATCTGGATCAGCCCGTTCTTCACCAGCCCGATGCAGGATTTCGGCTATGACGTGAGCGATCATTGCGGCGTCGATCCGCTGTTCGGGAGCCTTGCCGATTTCGACGCGCTGGTGGCGCGGGCGCATGGGCTGGGGCTGCGGGTGATGATCGACCTCGTCCTCAGCCACAGTTCGGACCAGCATCCCTGGTTCCGCGAAAGCCGGCAGGACCGCAGCAATCCGCGCGCGGACTGGTATGTCTGGGCGGATCCGAAACCCGACGGGACACCGCCGAACAACTGGCTGTCGATCTTCGGCGGCCCGGCCTGGGACTGGGACCCGAGGCGCGAGCAGTATTACCTGCACAACTTCCTGGCCAGCCAGCCCGACCTGAACTTCCACCATGAACCCGTGCAGGCGGCGCTTCTGGACGTGGCGCGGTTCTGGCTGAAGCGGGGGGTGGACGGGTTCCGGCTGGATACGATCAACTTCTATTTCGCCGACCTGCTTCTGCGTGACAACCCGCCCCTGCCGAAGGAGGAGCGCAATGACAGTATCGCTCCGGGGGTGAATCCCTATAACCACCAGCGCCACCTACACGACAAGAACCAGCCGGAAAACCTTGAATTCCTGCGGAAATTCCGCGCGGTGCTTGATCCTTTCGGTGCCGCCGCCGTGGGCGAGGTCGGTGATGCCCAGCGCGGGCTGGAGATCATGGCGGAATATACCTCGGGCGGCGACAAGGTGCAGATGTGCTATCCGTTCGAGATGCTGCAACCCGCAAGGCTGACCGCGCCCCGGCTGCAGGAGACCTTTGCCCGGATGCGCGCGGCGGCACCCGATGCCTGGCCCTGCTGGTCGTTCTCGAACCATGACACGGTGCGCCATGTCACGCGCTGGAGCCTGACGGCAGCGGCGGCGCGGACCTATGCCACGCTGCTGGTGTGCCTGCGCGGCTCGATCTGCCTTTACCAGGGTGAGGAGCTGGGCCTGCCCGAGGCGGAGCTGAGCCTTGCGGAATTGCGCGATCCCTATGGCATCCGCTTCTGGCCCGAGTTCAGGGGCCGCGATGGCGCGCGGACGCCGATGGTCTGGGTGACGGACAATGGAAATGGCGGCTTCAGCCAGGGTCGGCCCTGGTTGCCGGTCAAGCCGCCGCATCTGCCGCTCTCGGTCGCGGCGCAAGAGCGGGACGGGGCCTCGACCCTTGCGCATTACCGCCGGGCGCTGGCCTTCCGCCGGGCGCATCCGGTGCTGCGGACCGGCGCGATGGAGGAGATCCGGGCTGAGGGAGAGGTGGCAAGCTTCCTGCGTCGCGGCGCGGAGGAGCTGTTCTGCGGCTTCAATCTGGGCAATGCGGTGGCCGAGGTCGCGCTGCCGCCCGGCGACTGGCTGCGGATCGGGGCGGAACTGGGCAGCGAGGGTGCCAGCGGCGGGCGGGCCAGCCTGCCGCCCTGGGGTGTCGTGCTGGCAAAGCGGGTATAGGGGGGGACAGGATGGCCGATCTGGTCCTGAGGAAGGTCGCCAAATCCTATGGCGAGATCCGGGTGTTGCAGGACATCGACCTTGACATCAGGACGGGCGAGCTGATCGTCTTCGTCGGCCCCTCGGGCTGCGGCAAGTCCACGCTCTTGCGGATGATCGCGGGGCTGGAGCGGATCAGCGGCGGCGATCTTCTGATCGACGGGACGCGGATGAACGATGTCCCCCCGGCGCAGCGCGGCATTGCCATGGTGTTCCAGTCCTATGCGCTTTATCCGCACATGACGGTGCGCGACAACATGGGCTTTGCCTTGTCTCTGGCGAAGAAGCCCCGGGCCGAGATCGCGGCGGCGGTGGAGCGGGCCGCACGGATCCTGCAGCTGACACCCTATCTGGACCGGCTGCCCAAGGCGCTGTCGGGCGGGCAGCGGCAGCGGGTGGCGATCGGACGGGCGATCGTGCGCGACCCGAAGGTCTATCTCTTCGACGAGCCGCTCTCGAACCTGGATGCCGCGCTGCGGGTGGCGACGCGGATCGAGATCGCGCAGCTGAAGGAGGCTATGCCGCAGTCGACGATGATTTATGTGACGCATGATCAGGTCGAGGCGATGACACTGGCCAGCCGGATCGTGGTGCTGGCCGACGGCGGAATCGCGCAGGTGGGCAGCCCGCTGGAGCTTTACCAGCGGCCCGAGACCGAGTTCGTGGCGCAATTCATCGGCAGCCCGGCGATGAACCTTCTACCCGGCGAGGTGGCCGCCACCGGGGCCGAGACCACGGTGCGGCTGGAAGGTGGCGGGATCGCGCGCTCGGCGGTGCCGACGGCGGCGGCGGATCTGGGGCTGAAGGTGAATGTCGGCGTGCGGCCCGAGGATTTCCAAGTGACGGAGGGCGAGGCGATCCATGCGGGCGAGGTCGCGGTCACCGAGGCGCTGGGGGAGGTGACGCTGCTGCATTTTCGCAAGAAGGGCGAGCGGGCTGCGGTGGTGGCCAAGCTGCCCGGCATCCGGGCCGGGCTGCGTCACCGGCCGGTGCGGCTGACGGCGGACCCGGCGAAGGTGCACCTTTTCGCCGGGGGCAGGTCGCTTCTCTACCGTTGAACGAGGGCCACGAGGCCGAGCCAGGAAAGGCAAAGGCCGAAGGCAACAAGCAGCGGCACCCAGAGGGTGTAGCGTGGCGAGGGCGCAGGGATGCGGGAGAGGTGTTTCATGCCCGCATTAAGGGCATGGCAAGCTTTCCCGCCCGTTAATGGCCGCCATGGGATTCGAACCTTTGCAGCAAAGCGCGGCCTATGCGGCGGCGGCATCGGCCTGCGGCGCGCGGACCCGCTGGCTTGAGCTTGGCTGCGGCCGCGCGCTGGCGGTGGAGCGCGGGCCGCTGCGGCTGGTCTCACGCGGGCCGGTCTGGGAGGGCGAGCCCGCGCCAGCCGAGCGGCACCGCGCGATCCGGCGGCTGGCGCGCTGGCCGGGGGTGACGCTGGTCACCGCCGGGGAGGAGGTGGCGGGCTTCGGTCTGGTGCCGCTGGTGACGCCGCTGCACCATGCGCTTTGGGATCTGTCCGGCGACCTGCGCGCGGGGCTGGCGGGCAAGTGGCGCAACCGGCTGGTCCGGGCCGAGGCCGCGGTCAGGGTCGGGCGCGCCGGGCGGGCGGCGCTGGAGCGGCTGGTCGCGGCCGAGGCGGCCCAGCGCCGCGCGCGTGGCTATCGTGCGCTGCCCGCGGCCTTCACGCTTGCGCTTGATCCGGCGGCGCTGCGGATCTGGGACTGGCAGGGCGGCGCGGCGATGGCCTTCGTGGTGCAGGGGCAGTCGGCCAGCTATCACCTCGGCTGGACTTCGCCGGAAGGGCGGGCGGCGGGGGTGCACGGGGTGATGCTGCTGCGCGCGGCCGAGGCGCTGGCGGCGGAGGGGGTGCGCTGGCTTGACCTCGGGACGGTGGATACCGGGGCCGCGCCGGGGCTGGCGCGGTTCAAGCTGGGGACCGGGGCCGCACTGAAGCGGCTGGGGGCGACCTGCCTGGTCTTGCCGTGAGGCGCTGGCCGGGGCAGGGTGGCGCTAAACGGGAGAGCGCCATGGTCACGGTGACGGAAGAGATGGTCGCGGCCTACCAGCGCGACGGGGTGGTGCTGGTCAAGGGCCTGTGGGCCGACTGGGTCGAGATGCTGCGGGCCGGGATCGCGCGCAACATGGCGGCGCCGACGCATCAGATGGCGACGCTGAAGCCGGGCGAGCCGGGCTATTTCTTCGACGACTACTGCAACTGGCAGAAGGTCCCCGAATTCGCGGCGGTGATCCGGCAGTCCGGCGTGGCCGAGGTGGCGGCCAGGCTGATGGGCTCGGACCGGGTGCAGATGTTCCACGACCATGTGCTGGTGAAGGAGCCGGGCACGACGAAGCCGACGCCCTGGCATACCGACGGGCCGTATTACTTCGTCGAGGGCAGGCAGACGGTCAGCTTCTGGTCGCCGATGGACCCGGTGAAGGAGGCGGCGCTGCGCTGCGTCGCGGGTTCGCACCTGTGGGAGAAGGACGTGCTGCCGACGCGCTGGATGTCGGAGACGAACTTCTATCCCGGCGAGGACGACTACATGGCCGTCCCGGACCCGGAGGCCGAGGGGATGCGCATCCTGGAATGGGAGATGGAGCCGGGGGATGCGGTGGCCTTCAACTTCCGCACCCTGCATGGCGCGCGCGGCAACACTGCGGCGACGCGGCGGCGGGCCTTTTCCTTGCGGCTGGTGGGCGAGGATGCGCGCTATGTCGAGCGGCCGGGGCCGACCTCGCCGCCGTTTCCGGGGCATGGGATGCAGCCCGGCGAGCGGCTGCGCGAGGACTGGTTCCCGGTGCTGCGGGCGGGCTGAGGCGGCGCGCAACTGCCAAAGTTGCGCGGGTGGATCCTGCGGGAGCCTCCGGCGGGGATATTTTAGCCAGTATGAAAGCGCGAGGTGGCGCTGACCCCCCGCCGCGGGCCCGTCTTGCGGGGGGAGGCGGGGGGCCTTTCACACTGGACGGTCATCGGCGTCCCCGCCTGTACCGTGACTCCAGTCTGGACCCGATTCCTTTCATACTGGTTAAAATATCCCCGCCGGAGGCTCTGACCCTTTTGCCGGGTGCGGGGTCGGCAGAAGGGGGGCTGTCGCCGCTGCCGGGTGGTTGCTATGAAGGCGGCAGGAGATGCCCGCATGACCCAGCCCGAATTCCGCGCCGAAGCCCGGCCGAAACGCTATCCGCCGCCCGAGTTCCCGCCGCGCCGCCCGGCGCTGTTCGCGCGGATGCCGCCGGCGGTCTTTCCTTCGATCCTGGGGCTGCTGGGCCTTGCGCTCGCGGTGCGGCTGGCGCTGGGGCGGCTGGGCCGGGATCCGGGGCCGGGGGACCTGCTGGCGGGGGTTGCCGTGGCGCTCTGGGCCTTTGCGGCTTTCGCCTATGGCATGAAGCTCGTGCGGCGGCCGGGGGTGGTCGTGGAGGAGCTGCGGACCCTGCCGGGACGCTCGGGGCTGGCGGCGTCGACGATGGGGGGCATGGTCGCGGCGGGGCTGGTCGCGGCCTACAGCATACCGGCGGCGGCGGTCCTCCTGGTGCTGGCGCTGGTGTGCCACGGGGTGCTGGCCATCCTCCTTCTGCGCCTTCTGCTGGGCCTGCCGCCCGAGGCGCGGGCGGTGAACCCGACGCTGCACCTGAGCCTGGTGGGCATCATCGTGGGCGCCGCGCCGGCGCTGGCGGTCGGCTGGGGCTGGCTGGCGGAGGCTTTGTTCTGGGTGGCCCTGCCCATCGCGGCCGCGATCTGGGCGCTGAGCCTGCGGCAGTTCCTGGCCGCCGCGCCGCCGGCACCGCTGCGGCCGTTGCTGGCGATCCATCTGGCCCCGGCGGCGCTGCTCGGATCGGTCGCGGGCCTGCTGGCCAAGCCGGAACTCGGCTTCGTCTTCGCCGGGCTTGGCGTGGTCTATGCCATCCTGCTCGTGGTCGCGGGGCGCTGGCTTCTGGCGGCGGGGGTCTCGGCCTTCTGGGGCGCCTTCACCTTTCCGCTTGCCGCGCTTGCGACGGCGCTGATGGTCAATGGCGGGGTCTGGTTCTGGCCGGGGGTCCTGCTGACCGCTTTGGTGTTGGTGGTCATTCCGCTGATCACCTGGTGGGTGTTGAAACGCTGGCCGGGCGGCAGGTTGGCGGCGGCGACGAACGCGGCCGAGGCCTGAGGGGCCGGCCGCCGGGGGGGTCACCCCCGGACCCCGGAGCGTTCGTCCCAAGAGGAACGGGGGCGGTCAGGCGATCAGGCCGACCCAGGCGCGGGCGAGGGCGAGGCCGTGGGCGTCGGCTTGCGCGCCGCGGGTGGCGGCCAGCGCGTCGTGGCGGCTGGCCCAGCCGGGGGAGGTCTTCTCGACGAGGTCCGGGAAGGTGCGCGACCAGTCGCGGACCACGGAGCGGCTGGCCTCGAAATGGAACTGGGTGCCATAGGTCGCGCGGCCGAGGCGGAAGGCCTGATGCGGCGCCACCCGGCTGGTCGCAAGATGCACCGCGCCCTGGGGCAGGGTGAAGGTGTCCGAATGCCACTGGAAGATCGGGAAGGTCTCCGGCACGGCGGAGAGGACCGGGTCGGCGCGCCCGGCCCCGGTCAGGGTGACGTCGGTCCAGCCGAATTCGGGCGCGATGCCGAGGTGGTTCTCGCCGCCGAAGGCGCGGGCGAGGAGCTGGGAGCCGAGGCAGATGCCGAGGACCGGCTTGTCGGCCTGGCTGAAGGCAGCCATGAGGTCGGCGAGCCGAGGCAGGTAGGGATGGGTATGGTCGTCGGTCGCGGCCTGCTCGCCGCCGAAGACGACAAGGGCGTCGGCCTCGATCCTGTCGGGCAGCGGCTGGCCGGACCAGGGTTTCCACAGGTCGATCAGCGCCGCCGCCTCGTGCAGCGCGACGCCGAGCTGGCCGTGGTGGGTGATCCTTGTGTTCTCGATGATGGCGACGCGCATGGGATCCCTCGGGCTGACGGGGGTAATCTGCATGGGGCGCGGGTGCGTGCAAGGGGAGGATTTGCCCTTGCGCACAAGCGCGGGGCGTGAAATGGGGAACCGCCAAACGATGCTTGCTCCCGGAGGGAAAACCCATGGAGATTCGTGAGGCTCTCACCTTTGACGACGTGCTTCTGGTGCCCGGCGCATCGAGCGTCCTGCCGTCGGATGCGGATACCTCGACCTTCGTGACGAAGGCGATCCGGATGAACATCCCGCTGTTGTCGTCCGCGATGGATACGGTCACCGAAGGCCGGATGGCGATCGCGATGGCGCAGGCGGGGGGGATCGGGGTGATCCACCGCAACCTCGACCCCGAGGCGCAGGCGCGGGAAGTCAGCCGGGTGAAGCGGTTCGAGAGCGGCGTGGTCTACCAGCCGATCACGCTGACGCCGGACCAGACGCTGGCGGATGCCAAGGTGCTGATGGAACGCTACTCGGTCACCGGCTTTCCGGTGGTGGACGAGGTGGGCCGGGTCCTGGGGATCGTGACCAACCGCGACATGCGCTTTGCCAGCGACGACAAGACCCCGGTGCGGGTGATGATGACCGGCGAGAACCTGGCGATGCTGCGCGAGCCGGTGGACCGGGCCGAGGCGATTTCGCTGATGAAGGCGCGGCGGATCGAAAAGCTTCTGGTGACCGACGGGCGGGGCAAGCTGACGGGGCTTCTTACGCTGAAGGATACCGAGAAATCGGTGCTGAACCCCAATGCCTGCAAGGATGAGATGGGGCGGCTGCGCGTGGCGGCGGCCTCGACCGTGGGGGATGCGGGGTTCGAGCGGTCGCAGGCGCTGATCGACGCGGGCGTGGATCTGGTGGTGATCGACACGGCGCATGGCCACAGCGAAGGGGTCGCGAAGGCGGTCGAGCGGATCAAGAAGCTGTCGAACACGGTGCAGGTGGTGGCGGGTAACGTCGCCACGGCCGAGGCGACGCGGGCGCTGATCGGGGCGGGCGCGGATGCGGTGAAGGTGGGGATCGGGCCGGGCAGCATCTGCACGACGCGGATCGTGGCGGGCGTGGGCGTGCCGCAGCTGACGGCGATCATGGATTCGGCCCGCGCGGCGGGCGATGTGCCGGTGATCGCGGATGGCGGGATCAAGTTCTCGGGCGATTTCGCCAAGGCGATCGCGGCGGGGGCGTCCTGCGCGATGGTGGGCAGTGCGATCGCGGGCACGGATGAATCCCCCGGCGAGGTGATCCTGTGGCAGGGGCGGTCGTTCAAGGCCTATCGCGGCATGGGCAGCCTTGGCGCCATGGCGCGGGGCTCGGCCGACCGCTATTTCCAGAAGGATGCGGCGTCCGACAAGCTGGTGCCGGAAGGGATCGAGGGGCAGGTGCCCTACAAGGGCAGCGCGGCGGCGGTTATCCACCAGATGGTCGGCGGCCTGCGCGCGGCGATGGGCTATACCGGCTGCGCGACGGTGGCCGAGATGCGCAGCCGTTGCCAGTTCGTGCGGATCACCGGGGCGGGGCTGAAGGAAAGCCATGTCCATGACGTGCAGATCACGCGCGAAAGCCCGAACTACCGCATCGGCTGAGCGGGAGCCTGCCCGGGCGGCAGGCCCGCTCTGGCCGCTGGCCTTGGGCCCGGCGAGGATCTCGTCAAGCCCGGCCCGCAGGCTGCCTAGCCGCCCCAGGTGTCCGAGAGGGTGAAGCCCAGGGGGAAGGGGTCGGTCGGATCGAGGCCGATCTGGCTGATGCCGTAGATCCAGCCCTGGCCCGAGACGCGGTTGCGGGTGGCCTTGTAGGGGCCGACGCGGGTTTCCTCGACGAATTCCGTCACGAACTCGCCGCCGATGATCGAACGCGAGATCACCTTGTCGCCGGGTTGCGCCAGGCCGCGGGCGTGGCGGGTGGCCATGTTGGAATTCGATCCGGTGCCGCAGGGCGAGCGGTCGGCGCGGCCGGGGCGCAGCGTGGTGCAGGTGCGCAGGGCGCCGTCGGGCTCCTCGGCGCGGAACATGACATAGGAGAGGCCGTTCAGCGCCGGAGTGGTCGGGTGGAGCGCGGGTTCGACCGCGGCGATGCGGTTGCGCAGCTCGACCCCGATGGTGGCAAGCTGGCGGGCGTTTTCCGGCGCGATGGCCAGGCCGATGCGGTCCGCGTCGATCAAGGCATAGAAGACGCCGCCGAAGCAGAGGTCATAGGGCACGGCGCCCCATTCGGGCGTGTCGATCACCGCACCTTGTTTCGCGACGAAGGCAGGCGGCATGTCGAGCGTGACCTTGACCACCTTGCCGCCCTGGCAGGTGGCGGTGGCCCGCACCAGCCCGGCGGCGGTGTCGAAGGTGACCTGGCTTTCCGGCTCGGCCATCGGCAGCATTCCGGTTTCCAGAAGCGCGGTGGTGGCGCACATCGCGTTCGAGCCGGACATGGCATGCGCCTGGTCGGGCTGCAGCACGATGAAGCCCACATCGGCCGCCGGGTCGCAGGCGGGGGTCAGGAGGCAGAAGGACCCAGCCGGGCCCGAGCGCGGTTCCGAGCAGAGCCAGCGGCGCAGCGTGTCGTCGACCCGGTTCAGGTGGGCCAGCTTCTCGGCCATGGTCGCGCCGGGGATGTTCAGCACGCCCCCGGTGATGACGCGGCCGATCTCGCCTTCGCAATGGACGTCGACGGTCTGGATCGTGCGGCTGAAACGCATTCTCTCCCCCTCAGAACCTGTTGACCCGGTAGGGCGCGAGATCGACGGCGGGCTTCGCGCCGGTGATCAGCTCTCCCATCAGCCGGGCGGTGGTGGCGGCATGGGTGACGCCAAGATGCCCGTGTCCGGTGGCGTAGAACAGGCCCGGCGTGCGGGCGCTCGCGGAAAGGATCGGCACGGTGTCGGGCAGGGCCGGGCGGTGGCCCATCCATTCGGTGAAGTCCTCGCATGCCAGGTTGGGCAGGGCTTCCTTCGCGCGCTTCACGGTGATCCTCGCGCGGCGGTAGTCGGGGGCTGCGTCGAGGCCCGCCATCTCGACCGTGCCGCCGACGCGGATGCCGCCTGCGGTGGGCGTCACCATGAAGGCACGGGCGGGCCAGATGATCGAATGCCTCATCGTGATGCCGGGGGCCATGATCTGGGTATGGTAGCCGCGCTCGGTCTCGAGCGGGATCGGCTCGCCCAAGGCGCCGGCCAGCCGGGCCGAGAAGGCCCCGGCGGCGATCACCACCTCGTCGGCGGGCAGGCGGCGGCCATCCGCCAGCACCACCTCGCGGATGCGCTCGGAGCGGGTGAAGCCGGTGACCTCGCCACGTTCGATCCGCCCGCCAAGCGCGGTGAAGCGGTCGGCGAGGGCGAGGACCAGCCTGTAGGGGTCCTTCAGCGAGCGGTTCTGCGGGAAGAGGACGGCGAGGCCGATCCGCTCCGACAGTTCCGGCTCCAGCGCCTTGATCGCCTGCCGGCCGATGACCTCATGCGGGAAACCGAAGCGTTCGAGGATCTCGATATGGTCGCGGTCGGCCTTGAACTCGGCCTCGTCGGTGTAGAGGGAGAGACAGCCCTGCTGGCTGATCTGGTCCGAGAGCCCGGTCTCGCGCAAGAGGTCCAGCGTATCGTCCAGCGCGCGGGCGCAGAGGGCGGCGCCCTGCGCCTCCAGCTCCCGCAGCTTCGTGGGCCGCGAGGCGGCGATGAAGCGCAGGAACCAGGGCACCAGCTTCGGCATGTAGCCGGGGCGCACCCGCACCGGGCCTTCGGGATCGAGCATCCAGCCGGGGATCTGCTTCCAGACCGAGGGGCGCGAGGCCGGCATGAACTCGGTCACGGCGATGCTGGCCATGTTGCCGAAGGAGGCGCCCTTGCCGGGCGCGTCGCGGTCGAGGAGGACGACCTGACGGCCGCGCTTGCGCAGGTCGTGCGCGATGGCGGTGCCGATGATGCCCGCCCCGACGACGACGGTCGTCATGGCCTGTTCGCTCCGGCCAGCGTGACCATGGTCTATCTCCAGTTCAGGATCGGCTGCATCGCGGCGGCGAACTCGGCCTTCTCGGCCTCGGTCAGCGGGCCGAAGGGCATGCGGCAGTCGCCGACGGGATTGCCCTGCAACTCGCAGCCATATTTCAGCTTCTGCACGAACTTGCCGGATTCCAGCACGTTCATCGCCGGCCAGAGCGCCTGCATGATCTCTTTCGCGCGGGCGTGGTCGCCCGCCCGGAAGGCCGCATCCATCTCGCAGACCGGCCTGGCCATGCAGTTGGCCGGGCCGCAGATCCAGCTGTCCGCACCCCAGTGCATGAAGTCCCAGGCGATGTCGTCCGAGCCGGAGACGAGCTGGATGCGCCCCGCATAGCGCGTGGAGATGCCGATGGCCCGCTGCATCACGCCCGAGCTTTCCTTGATCCCGATCACGCGCGGATTGTCGGCCAGGGCATCCAGCGCCTCGTATTCGATCTCCACCCCGTCCTTGCCGGGGTAGGAATAGAGGACGATGTTCATCTCCGTGGCGTCGATCACCGCGTTGAAATGGCGGATGATCTCGGCCTGAGTCGGCTTGGTGTAGAAGGGCACGGCAAGGAGGACGGCGTGGTAGCCCATCTCCCGGGCCCGACGGGTGTTCGCGATCACCCCGGCGGTCGAGGGCGCGTTGGTTCCGGCGATCAGCGTCTCGCCCGGCCTGGCGAAATCCTTGACGAAACGCAGAACCTGGTCACGCTCGTCATCGTTCATCAGGTTGTATTCGCCGGATGAGCCGCAGGGCACCCAGCCCGAAACGCCCGCCGCGCGCAGCATGGTCAGGTGGCGCTCGAAAGCGGCGAAGTCGATCTTCCCCCCGGCATCGAAGGGGGTGACGAGTGCAGGCATCACGCCGGACAGTTTCATTCGGAGCCTCCTTCAGGGAATCGATATGTCGTCAGGTTGTCGACAGGATTCTGCCGACACTCTGCCGACAGGTCAAGAAGAACAATCTGTCGACAAGATCGGCGCCGGGGTCTAGGCAGGGCGCAAGGCGAAGGAGCGGGCGATGGACGAGGACGGCGAAGGCAGGCGGGTGCGGGGAACGGGGTCGCGGCTGTGCTACGACACGCTCAGGCACGAGATCCTGTCGCTGGTGCTGCAACCGGGGCAGCTTCTGGACGAGACGACGCTGGCGGAGCGGTTCGCCATGTCGCGCTCGCCGGTGCGCGAGGCGCTGATCCGGCTGGCGGGCGAGGATCTGGTGGTGATGCTGCCCAACCGCTCGACCATCGTGGCGCCGATCGACGTGCAGGCCTTTCCGAAATATGTCGAGGCGCTGGACGTGGCGCAACGGATGAACACCCGGCTGGCGGCGGAACTGCGGTCCGAGGCCGACCTGCAGGCCATCGCGGCGCGGCAGGCGGAGTTCGAGGCGGCGGTGGCGACGGGCGACCATCTGGCGATGTCGGGGGCGAACAAGGCCTTCCACATGGCCATCGCGGTGGCGGGGCGGAACCCCTATCTGGCGGCGTTCTACGAGCGGCTTCTGGATCAGGGGCGGCGGATGCTGCACCTGCATTTCGACTATCTGGAGCGGACGAACGACGGCTATCTGCTGACCGACGAGCATCGACTGATGCTGGAGGCGATCCGCGACCGCGACTCGGACCGGGCCGATGCGCTGGCGCATTCCCATACCCGTCAGTTCCGCGACAATTTCCTGCGCTTCATGCAGGAGAACCATCTGCAGGCCGTGCCGCTGGGGGCGGGGGCATGACGCCGGGGGCGCGGGCCGCTGCGGCGATCGGGGTGCTGGACCGGGTGCTGGCGGGCGAGGCGGCCGAGAAGGCGCTGACCAACTGGGGCCGGGCCAGCCGCTTCGCGGGGTCGGGGGACCGGGCGGCGGTGCGGGATCTGGTCTATGACGCGCTGCGGCAGCGACGCTCGGCGGCGGCGCTTGGCGGGGGCGAGACGGGGCGCGGGCTGGTGCTGGGCCTAATGCGCGCCAGCGGGCAGGAGGCCCTGTTCTCGGGCGAGGGCCATGCACCCGCGCCGCCCGCGGCGAGCGAGGCGGGCCGGGCGCCCGTGGGGGCCGAGGTGCTGGATCTGCCGGACTGGCTTGTGCCCGAGCTGGAACGGTCGCTGGGCGAGAGGCTGGCCCCGGTGGCCGAGGCCTTGCGGGCGCGGGCGCCGGTGTTCCTTCGGGTGAAGCTTGCGCGAGGGACGCTGGTCGGGGCGCAGGCGGCGCTGGCGGGGGAGGGCATCTTGACCCGCCCGCACCCTCTGGCCGACACCTCGCTGGAGGTGGTGGAGGGCGCGCGCCGGGTGCAGGCGTCGGAGGCCTACCGGACCGGGCTGGTCGAGTTGCAGGATGCCTCCTCGCAGGCCGTGGTGGCGGCGCTGCCGCTGGCGGAGGGGATGCGGGTGCTCGACCATTGCGCCGGCGGCGGTGGCAAGACGCTGGCGATGGCGGCGCGGGCGAAGCTGCGGCTTTGGGCGCATGATGCCGCGCCAAGGCGGATGGCCGACCTGCCCGAACGGGCGCAGCGGGCCGGGGTGAAGGTGACGCTGACCGAGCGGCCCGAGGCGAGCGCGCCTTACGATCTGGCGCTGGTCGATGCGCCCTGTTCCGGCTCGGGCAGCTGGCGGCGCGATCCCGAGGGCAAGTGGCGGCTGACGCCGGCGCGGCTGGCGGAGCTGGTGGGGATCCAGGCGGCGATCCTGGACCGGGTCGCGCCGATGGTCGCGCCGGGGGGGTGGCTTGGCTATGCCACCTGCTCGCTGCTGCGGGTGGAGAACGGCGATCAGGCGCAGGCTTTCCTGGAACGGCATCCCGGCTGGCGGCTGGAGGCGGAACGGTCGTTCACCCCCCTGGAGGGGGGCGACGGCTTCCATCTGGCGCTTTTCCGGCGATCCTGACGCTGCCGTCACAGCCTTGACGGGAAACCCGCCACTCACCATGCTCCGGTCAGGCTCTTGTTAAGCTTTGGTTAACCCGTTTTCGCCGATTGTCGCGGGGCAGGACGGCGAGAGGTAAGTGGTGGAGGCGCAGGTGGGGGAATTTCGGCGGCTGGGCCAGTGGACGGCCGGAAGCCTGGCCGTGCTGGTCGCCTCGGGGTTGGCGCTGATCGCGGTCGCGGGCTTCTCGGCGCCGGGCGAGAGTGGCGGGCTGGCGCTGATCGGGCTTACGCTGACGCTGGCAAGCCTGGTCGTGGGCGCGGTGATCTGGCAGCAGACCTCCGACAGCCGGGCCGAGCGCATGCGCGCCTTCAGCCTGGTCGCCGACGATGCCGCCCCCTGTTTCATGACCGATGCCGAGGGCGTGCTCCTGTTTCGCAACCAGGCGGCCGAGGCGGCCTATGGCCCGGATGCGCACAGCCTGCTGGCGGTGCTGGGCAACCGGGTGGTGGATCCGGCGGCGCTGCTTTACCGGCTGCAGAAGCGGGCCGAGGCCGAGGGCGCGGCGCGGCAGGACATCGCGGCGCGGGACGGCGCGTTGCGGATCGGCGTGCACCTGTCGGGTGCAGGCCACTTCTTCTGGCGGATCGACCGTTTCGGCGAGGCGCCGACGATCCTGAACCTGACCGAGCCGGTGGAGCGGCCGAAATGCGGCGGCACGGATCTTGAGGATGTGCCGGTGGCGCTGATGGTCTTCGGGCCGGACGGGGTCTTGCGGGTGGCCAACCGGGCCGCGCGCGACCTGATGTGGCAGGGCGAACTGCGCGCGGCCATGTTCCACGACATCTTCGAGGGGCTGGGCCGCCCGGTCTCGGACTGGCTGGCCGATGTGGCGGCCGGGCGCCATCCCGGCGGGGCCGAGGTCCTGCGGGCGCGGCGGGCCGGCGAGGAAAGTTTTCTGGAGGTCACCCTGCGGCGCTATGTCGATGGCGGTCGGGTCGGCGCGCTGGCGGTGCTGAACGACGCGACGCGGCTGAAGACGCTGGAGGCGCAATTCAACCAGAGCCAGAAGATGCAGGCGATCGGCCAGCTGGCCGGCGGGATCGCGCATGATTTCAACAACCTCCTGACCGCGATCTCGGGCCATTGCGACCTTCTGCTGCTGCGCCATGGCCAGGAGGATCCGGAATATGCCGATCTGGAACAGATCCGGCAGAACGCCAACCGTGCGGCGGCGCTGGTGGGGCAGCTTCTGGCCTTTTCGCGCAAGCAGACGCTGAAGCCCGAGCGGTTGGATCTGCAGGATGTGCTGGCTGACCTGACCCATCTTCTGAACCGGCTGGTGGTGGAGCGGGTGGGCCTGACGCTGGCCCATCGCGGGCAGGAACTGGGCAAGGTCCTGGGCGAGATCCGGGCCGACAAGCGGCAGTTCGAGCAGGTGCTGATCAACCTCGTGGTCAATGCCCGCGACGCGATGCCGAATGGCGGCAGCATCCGCATCGAGACCGAGCCGGTCACCCTGGCCGAGCCGCTGAAGCGCGACCGCGCCTCGGTTCCCGCGGGGGATTACTCGGTGATCCGGGTAAGCGACACCGGCATCGGCATCGCGCCCGAGCAGATCCAGCACATCTTCGAGCCCTTCTACACCACCAAGCGCCTGGGCGAGGGGACCGGGCTGGGCCTCTCGACCGCCTATGGCATCGTCAAGCAGTCAGGCGGATTCATCTTCGTCGATTCGGTGCCGGGGGTGGGCACGACCTTCACGCTTTACTTCCCGGTCAGCGACGGGGGCGAGCACGAGCTTGCGCCCGAGGCCCAGGTCCGTCGCCTGCCCTCGCGCCAGGGCGAGGGGGTGGTGCTGCTGGTCGAGGACGAGGCCCCGGTCCGCGCCTTCGCCAGCCGGGCGCTGCGGCTGCGGGGCTATACGGTGCTGGAGGCCGCGAATGCCGAGGAGGCGCTGAAGACGCTGGAGGACCCGCGGCTGGAGGTCGATGTCTTCGTCACCGATGTGGTGATGCCGGGGCTGGACGGCCCCTCATGGGTGAAGCAGGCGATCGAGCGGCGGCCGAACGTGCGGGTGGTCTTCGTCTCGGGCTATGCCGAGGATGCGCTGAGCGAGGACCAGTCGCGCATCCCCAATTCGGTCTTCCTGCCGAAGCCCTTCAGCCTGAACGAGCTGACCCAGACCGTGCAGGGCCAGTTTCACTGATGGCGCAGAAGCCGCGCGACCTCGGGGGCGAAATAGGTGAGGATGCCATCGCAACCGGCGCGCTTGAAGGCCAGGAGGCTTTCGACCATCGCCTTCTCGCCGTCGATCCAGCCGTTCAGCGCCGCGCCCCGGATCATCGCATACTCGCCCGAGACCTGATAGGCGAAGGTCGGCGCGCCGAAGGTCTGCTTCACCGCCGCGCAGATGTCGAGATAGGGCATCCCCGGCTTCACCATGACCATGTCCGCGCCCTCGGCCAGGTCGCGGGCCACCAGGCGCAGGGCCTCGTCGCGATTGGCGGGGTTCATCTGGTAGGTCTTCTTGTCGCCTTTCAGCGCCCCGGTCGCCCCCACCGCGTCGCGGAACGGGCCGTAGAAGGCAGAGGCGTATTTCGCGGCATAGGAAAGGATCGAGACGTCCTTGTGCCCCGCCCCCTCCAGCGCCTGGCGCATGGCGAGGATCCGGCCGTCCATCATGTCCGAGGGGCCAAGGATGTCCGCCCCCGCCTCGGCCTGCACCAGCGCCATCCTGACCAGCGCCTCGACGGTCTCGTCGTTCAGGATCACCCCGTCCACCACCAGCCCGTCATGGCCATGCGCATTGTAGGGATCGAGCGCGACGTCGGTCATCACCGCGATCTCCGGCACCTGGGCCTTGATCGCCCGGATCGCCCGGTTGGCGAGGTTCTCGGGATTCCAGGCCTCGCGGCAGTCGGCGGTCTTCTTCGCCGGGTCGGTATAGGGAAACAGGCAGATCGCCGGGATGCCGAGATCGGCCGCCGTCGCCGCCGCCTCGACCACCAGATCGACCGAAAGCCGTTCCACCCCCGGCATCGAGGCGACGGGCTCGCGCAGAGTGGTGCCGTCGCGGACGAAGACCGGCCAGATCAGGTCCTTGACGGAAAGCCGGACCTCCTGCGTGAGGTCGCGCAGCGCGGCGGTGCGGCGGGTGCGGCGGAACCGGGCGAGGGGAAACGGGGCTGAGGCGGGCAGCATCGGCTGACTCCTTTGGCGGGATGGCAAGGCAGGGCTTGCGACTTCGGGTTCTGCCTGCCATGGAATTGTCATCGCCTCAAGTGCGCGAATGTCACTGGCAGGCAAGGGAAGGGACTGGCGCGACTCGTGGACGTTCTGGATACGATTTTCGAAGTCATCGACATGCGGTCCTTTTCGAACCTCTGGTTCTGGATCGCGCTGGCGGTCATGTGGTCCTCGACCAGCCACTGGGTGCTGGGAATCCCGCATGACATGATCCAGCGCGCAAGGCGCGAGGGCGGGCAGGCGATGGAGGATGTCGAGGACCTGGCCCGGATCAACGCCGGGCGGCTTTTGAACATCGTCGATCGGGGCGCGCTGGTCCTGACGGCCCTGGGCTGCTTCTGGCTGACCGTCCTGGCGGGGCTCGGCTTCTGGTATGACGTGGAATTCGCCCAGGCGCTGTTCCTTCTGTCCTTTCCGATGTCGCTTGTCGTCTGGCTGAGCATCCGCGCCAGCCGGCGGATCGCCGCCGGCGAGAACCGGGGCGCGGCGCTCTGCCGCCGCCTGACCATCCACCGCCGCTGGACGCAAGGCATCGGCATGGTGGCGATCTTCGTCACGGCGATGTATGGCAGCTGGCAGAACCTGAGCGTTTCCATCCTGCACTGAGTGCCCATGCCAGCCGAACGCATCATCCTGGGCGGAGCGCCCGAGGGGTTTGACGCCCGCCTTCTGGCCCGCGAACTGGCGCGGGGCCGGACGGTGATCCATGTCGCGCGCGACGACAAGCGGATGGAGGCGATGCGCGCCGCCCTGGCGGTGATGGCGCCCGGGGTGGCGGTGCTGGACTTTCCGGCCTGGGACTGCCTGCCCTATGACCGCGTAAGCCCGAACCCCGAGATCAGCGCCCGGCGGATGGCGACGCTTTCGGTGCTGGCCGAGGGGCTGAAGGCGCCGGTCGTGGTCCTGACCACGTTGAACGGCGCGATCCAGAAGGTGCCCACGCGCGAGGTGGTCCATGCCGCATCGTTCCGGGCCACGGTGGGCGAGCGGGTGGACGAGGCGCGGCTGAAGGGGTTCCTCGCGCGGATGGGATTCTCGCCGGTCTCGACGGTGGCGGAGCCCGGCGACTATGCGCTGCGCGGCGGGATCGTGGACATCTACCCGCCGGGTCCGGGCGGGCCGATCCGGCTGGATTTCTTCGGCGACGTGCTGGACGGGGCGCGGCGCTTCGATGCCGAGACGCAGCGCACGATCGAGAAGCTGAAGCGGGTGGATTTCTCGGCCGTGTCGGAGATCGTGCTGGACGAGGCCGCGATTGCCCGCTTTCGGCAGAACTACCGTATCGCCTTCGGCGCGGCGGGGACCGACGATCCGCTGTATGAGGCGGTGAGCGCGGGGCGCAAGCACCAGGGGATGGAGCACTGGCTGCCCTTCTTTCACGCGCGGCTGGAGACGCTGTTCGACTATCTGCCCGAGGCCAGCGTCATGCTGGACGACCAGGTGACGCCGATGCGCCTGGCGCGGTGGGAGACGATCGACGACAGCTATGACGCGCGCCATGAGGCGATGGGGGCCAAGGGGCAGATCGACACGGTCTACAAGCCGGTCCCGCCGGGCGAGCTTTACCTTGACGATGCCGCCTGGGAGGCGGCGGTGGCCGGGCATCGGGTGGTGCAGCTTTCGCCGCTGGCGCAAAGTCCGGGGCCGGGGGTGCTGGACGCGGGCGCGCGGGCGGGGCGGAATTTCGCGCCCGAGCGGCAGCAGGAAAAGATCAACCTTTTCGGTGCCCTGGCGGATCATGTTCGCGCGCTTTCCCGCGAGGCGCAGGTGGTGCTGGCCAGCTGGTCCGATGGCGCGCGCGAGCGGCTGAAGGGGCTTCTGGCGGACAACGGGCTGGCTGGTGCGAGGGAGATCGCGGATTTCCGCGAAGTGCCGGAGGGCAAAGGCGGGCTGTATCTTGTCGTCTGGCCGCTTGAATCCGGCTTCGTCGCGCCGGGGTTGGCGGTGATCAGCGAGCAGGACGTGCTGGGCGACCGGATGGTCGGCAAGCCGCGCCGCAAGCGCAAGGCCGAGAACTTCCTGCGCGAGGTCGATACGCTGTCACCGGGCGATCTGGTGGTGCATGTCGAGCATGGGGTGGGGCGCTATCTGGGGATCGAGACGATCACCGCGCTGGGGGCGCCGCATGCCTGCGTGATGCTGGAATATGCCGAGAACGCAAAGCTTTACCTGCCGGTCGAGAATATCGAGCTTCTCAGCCGCTATGGCCATGAGGAGGGTCTTCTCGACAAGCTGGGTGGCGGGGCCTGGCAGGCGAAGAAGGCCAGGCTCAAGGAGCGGATCAAGGAGATCGCCGACCGGCTGATGCGGATCGCCGCCGAACGCGCGCTGCGCCACGCGCCGATCCTGGAGGCGCCGCATTCGATCTGGGAGGCTTTCGCGGCCCGTTTCCCCTATCAGGAGACCGACGACCAGCTGGCGGCGATTGCCGATGTGGTGGCGGATCTGGAAAAGGGCAGCCCGATGGATCGCCTCGTCGTCGGCGACGTGGGTTTCGGCAAGACCGAGGTGGCGATGCGCGCGGCTTTCGTTGCGGCGCTGTCGGGGATGCAGGTCGCGGTGATCTGCCCGACGACGCTGCTGGCGCGGCAGCATTATCGCAGCTTTGCCGAGCGGTTCCGGGGATTTCCCATATCGGTGAGGCCCTTGTCGCGGTTTGTTTCCACGAAGGATGCGAACGCCACCCGCGCGGGCATGGCCGATGGCAGCGTGGATATCGTCGTCGGCACCCATGCGTTGCTGGCCAAGGGGGTGACGTTCAAGCAGCTGGGCCTCTTGATCATCGACGAGGAGCAGCATTTCGGCGTCGCCCACAAGGAGCGGCTGAAGGAGATGCGCTCGGAGGTCCATGTGCTGACCCTGACCGCCACGCCGATCCCGCGCACGCTGCAATTGTCGCTTACAGGGGTGCGGGACCTGTCGATCATCGCGACGCCCCCCGTCGACCGGCTGGCGATCCGCACCTATGTCTCGGAGTTCGACAGCATCACCATCCGCGAGGCGCTGTTGCGCGAACGCTTCCGGGGCGGGCAGAGCTTTTATGTCGTGCCGCGCATCGCCGACCTGCACGAGGTCGAGGACTTCCTGAAGACCCATGTGCCGGAGGTGTCCTATGTCATCGCCCATGGCCAGATGGCGGCGGGCGAGCTGGACGAGCGGATGAACCAGTTCTATGACGGCAAGCATGACGTGCTTTTGGCGACGACGATCGTTGAAAGCGGGCTGGATATTCCGACCGCGAATACGATGATTGTCCACCGGGCGGATATGTTCGGGCTGAGCCAACTCTATCAGATCCGGGGAAGGGTCGGCCGCTCGAAGACGCGGGCCTATTGCTATCTGACCACGAAGCCCCGCGCGCCGCTGACGCCGCAGGCGGTGAAGCGGCTGCGGCTGCTGGGCAGTCTCGACAGTCTTGGCGCGGGCTTCAACCTCGCCAGCCACGACCTTGACCTGCGGGGGGCCGGGAACCTTTTGGGCGAGGAGCAGTCGGGGCATATCCGCGAGGTGGGTTACGAACTGTATCAGCAGATGCTGGAAGAGACGATCGCGCGGATCAAGTCGGGCGAATTGCAGGGTTTGTCCACGATTTCCGATGATTGGAGCCCGCAGTTGAACCTTGGGGTGCCGGTGATGATCCCCGAGGACTATATTCCCGACCTCGACATCCGGCTGGGTCTGTACCGGCGGCTCTCCTCGCTGACGACGAAGGTCGAGCTGGAGGGGTTCGCGGCCGAGCTGATCGACCGTTTCGGGCCGCTGCCGAAAGAGGTCAACACGCTGATGCTGATCGTGCGGATCAAGGCGATGTGCAAGCGGGCGGGGATCAGCCGGCTGGATGCGGGGCCGAAGGGGGCGACGATTGCCTTCCACAACGACAAGTTCGCCAATCCGGCCGGGCTGGTCGATTTCCTGAAGGCGCAGGGCCCGGCGGCGAAGGTGAATGGCAACCGGATCGTGCTGGCGGGCGAGATGAAGTCCGAGGCCGACCGGATCAAGGGCGCCTTCAACATCGCCCGCGACCTGGCCGAGATCGTGCGGGCCGGGAAGAAGGCCTAGTCCCGCGGCTCGCCCAGGGCCTTCAGCGACAGGAGCAAGGCCAGGCCGATCAGCACCGCGACTCCGACGAGAAGCGGGGTGGCGCTGCCGTCGAAGGCCAGCCCGACCGGGATCGCCAGGAGGACGGAGCCGACCGTCCCCAGCGCCGAGATGACCGAGGCGGCGAGTCCGGCGATATGGCCCACCGGCTCCATCGCCAGGGCGTTGAGGTTGCCCATGGTCAGGCCCATCATCGCGAAAAGGCCAATCGCCCAAAACACTTGCACGGCGAAGGCGAGGTTGCCGTCAAGCATGCCGAGCAGCGCCAGCGCCGCCAGCGTGAGAGCCAGCTGGGCCGCATAGCTGGCCCGGATCACGCGGCGCATGCCGAGGCTCATCACGATCCGGCTGTTCAGGAAGCTGCCGGACATCGAGGTGACGGCGATCAGCGCGAACCAGAGCGGGAAGCTTTCGGCGCGGTGGTGCACGGTCTCGAAGATCGGCTGGATCGAGGAGAGCGTGGCGAAAAGCGCGCCCAGCGTCAGGGCCTGGAGCAGGATCGAGACGAGGACGATACGGTGGCGGCCAAGCTCGCGCGTTGCGGCGACCAGGCTGCCGAGATGCAGCGCCCGGCGGCGGGCGGGGGCCAGCGTCTCGGGCTGGCGCAGGCCGAGCCAGAGCATGGTGAGGCCGGAGAAGGCGATGAGCGCGAGGAAGATCGCCTGCCAGTCCGCCAGCGCGATGATCCCCTGGCCCATCAAGGGCGCGATGGCGGGGACGGCGGTGAAGACCATCATCACGAAGCTCATCAGCCGCGCCATCTCGCGCCCGGCGAAGAGGTCGCGGATCATGGCGAGCGAGACGGTGCGGGGGGCGGCGGCGCCGATGCCCTGGACCAGCCGGGCGACAAGCAGGGTTTCCAGCGAGGGCGCGGCGTAGCAGGCGAGCGCGGCCAGCGCGAAGATGCCCGCGCCCGCCATGATCACCGGCTTGCGCCCGAAACGGTCGGAGAGGGGGCCGGTGAACAGCGTGCCGATCCCCATGCCGAGGACGAAGCTGGTGATGACCAGTTGCGCCGCGTTGGGCGCGCCGGGCGACAGCGTGGCGGCGATCTGCGGCAGGGCGGGCAGCATCGCGTCGATCGACAGCGCGATGGTGGCGAAGAGCATCGCCATCAGCGCGACGAATTCGGTCTGCGACAGGGGCTTGTCCGTCAATTCTCGCGCCCGGCCAGTTCCTCGATCACCTGGCCCCAGAATTCGGGCGGCTGGGCGCCGGTGACGACATATTGCTGGGCAACAAGGAAGGTCGGGACCGAGTTCACCCCCTTGGCGCGGGCATCGGCGTCGCGGGCGGCGATGTCGGAAGCATCGGCGTCGGAGTTCAGCAGGCGCAGGGTTGCCTCGCGGTCCATCCCCGTCTCGGCCGCGATGGCGGCGAGGGTCTCGGCATCGCCGATGTCGCGGCCTTCCACCCAATAGGCGCGCATCAGGGCGGTGACGAGGGCATCCTGGCGGCCCTCGATCCCGGCCCAGTGGATCAGGCGGTGGGCGTTCAGCGTGTTCGGCATCCGCGCGGGCCGGTCCGGGTCGATCTCGACCCCAGCCGCCCGGGCGACCTCGCGCAGGCGTTCGTGCACGGCATCGACGCGCGCCTTGCCGCCGAACTTCTCCTCGAGATAGGCGCGCTTGGCGACGCCTTCGGGTGGCATGTCGGGGTTCAGCTGGAACGGGTGCCACTGGATCTTGAACGGATGCGCAGGGTTGGTGGCAAGCGCCCGGTCCAGGTTGGCCTTGCCGAGATAGCACCAGGGGCAGACGGGATCGGAGAAGATGTCGAGGCGGATCATGGGTTTGACCTGTGGTATTGCGCGGCCAGCGCGCGGCGGACCAGTTTGCCGTTCGCGGTGCGGGGCAGGGTGTCGATATGCTGGTAGTGACGCGGCTGCTTCCAGCGGGCAAGGGCGACTTCCGCGCGCTGGCGCAGACTCGCCTCGTCCAGGGCGCAGGGTCCTTCGTAGAACAGCGCGATGATCCGGGTGCCGGGCTCGGGCTCGACCTCGGTTGCGGCGGCGGCGTGCAGGCCGGGGATGCCCTCGAAGGCGGCCTCGACCTCGGCCGGCGAGACGCGGAAGCCGCCGGCATTCAGGAGGTCGTCGCGGCGGCCGAGATGGGTGATCGCGCCGTCCGCGGCCATCAGGGCCATGTCGCCGGTGCGGAACCAGAGGCCCTGCGGCGGGTCCTCGCCGAGGTAGCGGCGCATGAGGCCGGGATCGGTGGTGGCGACGGAAAGCTCTCCGGGCTGGCCGCGCGGGACAGGCTGGCCGTCGTCGTCCAGCAGCGCCACATGGCGGCCGGGCTGGACATAGCCGGCGGTTCCCGACGGGGCGGGATGGGCGGGCGAGCCGGAGATGTAAGTGGAGATTTCGGTCATCCCCAGCGCCTCGTGGACCTGGGTGCCGGTCGCGGTCGCCCATGCGGCGCGGGTCGCTTCGGGCAGGGCCTCGCCGGCGGAAAGCGCGTGGCGAAGGTGGGGAAGCGCGGGGAAGGGCGCACGCAGCATCTGGCGGAAGACGCCCGGCGCGGCGGCGAAGATCGTGGCGCGGGCGCGGGCCAGAAGGCCGGGCAGGGCGGTGGCGGGGGTGCCGGGGGCGGGAATCAGCGCGGTCGCCCCGACCGTCCAGGGGTCGAGCAGCCCGGTGCCCAGGGTATAGGTCCAGTTCATCGCCCCGGCGTGCAGGAGGCGGTCGCCCTCGCCCAGCCCCTCCCATGCGGCATGCATCGCCTTGCGCGGCAGGATCGCGCGGTGGGCATGGCTGACGGCGGAGGGGCGGCCGGAGGTGCCGGAGGTGAAGATCACATAGGCCTCGCGGCCGGGGTCGCCGGGGGTGGGGTCGTGCGGGGGCAGGCTTTCCCAGAGCGCAAGATCGGGGGAGATGACCGGGGTTTCGCCCTCGGGCAGGGGGATGCCGGGATCGGCGAGGATCAGGCGGGGGGCGACGAGGGCGGCCAGCCTCGTGACCTCGGCCGCGGTCAGGGCGGCGGAGGTGGGGACGGGCACCAGGTCGGCGGCGATGGCGCCGAGGTAGAGGATCGGGAAGGCCGGGCCGTTGCCCAGCCGCATCAGCACCCGGTCGCCGGGTGCAAGGCCCTGCGCCAGAAGATGCGTGGCGCAGCCGAGGACCAGGGCGCGCAGCCGGGCATGGGTGATGGTCTCGTCGCCTTCGGGGTGCAGCAGGACAAGGGCGGCTTTCTCTCCCAGCGCAGCGGCGCGGCCGAGGACATGGCCCGCCAGGTTGAAGGCGGCAGGCGCGGACGGATGGGGGCGGGTGTCGGTGACGGAAAGCATGGGCCAAGGGGTGGCATTTGCGCGGCGCGGTTGCAAGCGGGGGGCGGCTGGACTATCCGGGAAGGATGCAGCCGATGGACCCCAAGACGATGATCCGCGTCGCCCGCGAAGCCGGCGGAGAGGCGCATGTCGAGCCGGTGAACCTTGGCCCGAGGGTGCGCGAGCTGCGCCGCAGCCTGGGCTGGACGCTGGAGGAGGCGGCAGGCCGGGCGGGACTGGCGCGATCCACGCTGTCGAAGATCGAGAACGGGCAGATGAGCCCGACCTATGACGCGCTGAAGAAGCTGGCGCAGGGCCTGGCGATCAGCGTCCCGCAGCTGTTCACCCCGCCGTCCAAGACGCAGGTCCTGGGCCGGATGGCGGTGACCAAGGCGGCCGAGGGCCTGACCCAGGCGACCGCGACCTATGAGCACGAGCTTCTGGCCCCGAACCTGAGCCGGAAGCAGATGCTGCCCTACCGCGCCACGATAAGGGCGCGCTCGTTCGAGGAATTCGACGGCTGGGTGCGCCATGACGGCGAGGAATTCCTGTATGTCCTGACCGGGATCGTGCGGCTTTACACCGAGTTCTACGAGCCGGTGGACCTGCGCCGGGGCGACAGCGCCTATTACGACGCGGCGATGGGACATAATGTGATCAGCCTGTCGGAGGAAGATGCGACGGTGCTCTGGGTCACCTCGCTGGTTTGATCTGCCTCATGGCGGCGGTCTCGGGCAGGATCTAGGCAAGGCGAGGCGAGGCTTCGGGGAGGAAGCGGGTGAGGTTTGCGATCCTGACGGATATCCACGCCAACCGCGAGGCCTTTGCGGCGGTGCTGGAGGATGCGGCCGCGCGCGGGGCGGGGCGGATCGTGGTGCTGGGCGATGTGGTGGGCTACGGGCCCGATCCGGGTTGGTGCTGCGACAAGGTGGCCGAGTTGCAGGGGCGCGGCGCGATCTGCGTCAGGGGCAACCACGACAATGCCGCCGCCGGTGCGCCCGAGCCGATGTCGCCCCTGGCGAAGCGCGCGATGGACTGGACGAAAGAGCGGCTGAGCGCGGACCAGCGCACCTTCCTGGGCCGCCTGCCGCTGGTGGCGGAGGAGGGGGACACGCTGTTCGTCCATGCCTCGGCCAGCAATCCCGAGGCGTTCAGCTATGTCACCTCGGACACCCGCGCTGCGCCCTCGTTCCGGGCCACGGGCGCGCGCCTGATCTTCTGCGGGCATACGCATGTGCCGCTGCTGGCCAGCCGGGATCCGGGCGGCGTGGTGCGCCAGCAGGAGTTCAAGGCGAACCTGCCGATCCCGCTTCTGCGCAGCCGGAGGTGGCTTGCGGTGGTGGGCTCGGTCGGGCAGCCGCGCGACGGGGTGGCGCAGGCGGGATGGGCGCTTCTGGACACCGATACGAACGAACTGACGTTCCGCCGCACGCCCTATGACGTGGCCGGCACGGCCAGGAAGATCCGCGCCGAGGGCCTCCCCGAGGAACTGGCGGCGCGTTTGCTGACAGGGAGTTGAGTGAATGCCAGTGCGGCCGCATACCGGCTTGGAGATCGACGGTTTCACCCTGGGCGAGAAGCTGCATACCGGCGGCTTCGCGACCATCTGGGAGGTGACGCATCCCGACCATGACCTGACTATGGTGATGAAGGTGCCCACGATCCTGGACGGCGACGACGGGCCGACGATCGTGGGCTTCGAGGTCGAGCAGATGATCATGCCGCGCCTCACCGGCCCGCATGTGCCGAAGGTGATCGGGATCGGCGGCTTCGACGTGATGCCCTATATCGTGACCGAGAAGATCGAGGGCGGCAGTTTCCTGGCGGTGTTCCAGCAGGCCCCGCTGCCCCTGTCGGACGTGATCGAGATCGCGGCGCGGATGGTGGCGGCGGTGGCGGACCTGCACCGCCAGCATGTGATCCACCTGGACCTGAAGCCGGAGAACTTCCTGCAGCGCAAGACCGGCGAGATGGTGCTGGTGGACTACGGCCTCAGCCGTCACGACCAGTTGCCCGACCTTCTGGCCGAGGAATTCACCATTCCGATGGGCACATGGCCCTTCATCGCGCCCGAGCAGTACCTGCGCTGCCGCGACGATCCGCGGTCCGACCTCTTTGCGCTTGGCGCGATGCTTTACGCGCTGGCGACGGGACGCAATCCCTGGGGCACGCCGCAAAGCCTGCGCGGGGTGAGAAAGCGGCTCTGGCGCGACCCCGAGCCACCGCGCGCGATCCGGCCCGAGATCCCGGAATGGCTGCAGGAGATCATCCTGCGGGCGCTCTCGGTCGATCCGATGCGGCGGTATCAGACGGCGGCGCAGCTGGCCTTCGACCTGGCGCATCCGCAGCAGGTGACGCTGACCGCGCGGGCGCTGAAGACGCGGCGCGACGGCTGGCTGCAGGTCTGGGACCGCTGGCGCGTGATGCGGAAGCTTCGCCGCTTCGACGCGCCGGTCTCGGTCGCGGCGCAACTGGCGTCGGTGCCGATCATCGTGGTCGCGGTGGACCTTTCCCCCGAGGGCGAGCGCCTGGCCGAGGTGTTGCGCGCGGCGGTCAAGCGGATGCTGACGATCGAGCCCGACGCCCGCATCGCCTGCGTGAACGTGATCAAGACCGCGCGGATCGGCATCGACCAGGGCACCGACGACCAGGGCAACAACCTGCATGTGATGCGGCTGGTGCAGCTGAAGGCCTGGGCGGAAGGGATCGAACTGCCCGACCACCGGCTGACCTATACCGTGCTGGAAGGTCCCGATCCGGGGCTTGCGATCATCGACTATGCGACCGCGAACCATGTCGATCACATCATGATGGGCGCGCGCGGCTATTCGACCACGCGGCGCTATCTGGGATCGGTCTCGGCCAAGGTGGTGGCCGAGGCGCGATGCTCGGTCACCGTGATCCGCCTGCCCGAGGAGCGCGCCGCCGCCTGAGCGTCAGAACATGTCCTGCACGGTGCGCGCCCCGGCCGAGACATCCTCGCCCACGCCGGCGACGGTGTTGCAGCCGGCCAGCGCCAGCAGGGTTGCGAGAAGGGCGAGTTTGCGCATCGGTCCACCTGTAGTTTGCTGCCGGGCGGTCATTCTTCGTACCACCACAGCGCGGGAAGATAGGACGTCCCCCAGTCGCCGTAAAGCTGGACCCGCTCGGGGTGCTTCAGTTCGGCCTTGTGGACGATCAGGTTGCGGTCGGAGAACCAGAAGGGCACGACATAGCGCCCCGCGGTCAGAAGCCGGTCCAGCGCCTGGGCGGCGGTGGCGGCCTCCTCCTGGCTGCGGGCGGCGAGCATCGCGGCGATGACCGCGTCGATCGCGGGCGACTTCACCCCCATCCAGTTGCGCGAGCCTTCGGTATCGGCGGCGGCCGAGGACCAGTAGAGGCTTTGCTCGTTGCCCGGCGACAATGACATGGTGCGGATGATGTAGGTCATGTCGAAGTCGAACGTGTCGGTCCGCGCCTTCATCTGCGCGCTGTCCAGCATGGTGACCCTGGCCGCGATCCCCACGTCCTTCAGCGCCTCGACATAGATCGCGGCGACGCTGGCGACCTCGTCCTGGCCGATGGTCAGGAGGATCTCGAAGGCGAAGGGCGTGCCTTCGGCGTTCTTCAGGACGCCATCATCGCCCACGGTCCAGCCCGCCTCCTCCAGGAGCTTGATCGCCCGGCGCAGGCCGGCGCGATTCTGCGGCGAGCCGTCGGGTTGGGGCAGGGCGTAGCCTTCGACGGTGCCGGGCAGGAGATCGGCCTTGAAGGGTTCCAGCAGCGACAGGACCGCGCCCTCGGCCGGGGCGCCGGGGATCATCGCGAAGGAACTGTTGGCGAAATACGAGGTGATCCGGGGCGCGGCGCCGCCGGTCACGGTCTGGTTGATGAAGTCGAAGTTGAACAGTTCGATCATCGCCTCGCGCACGCGCCAGTCCCGGAACTGCGGCTTGCGGGTGTTCATCACCAGGCCGATGATCCCCGAGGGCCGGTCGTGCGGCACCTCGAGCTTCACCATCTCGCCCGAGGCGAGCGCGGGAAAGTCGTAGCGGCTGGCCCATTTCGCGATGTTGTCCTCGCGATAGGCCGAGATCGCGCCGGTCTTGACCGATTCGAAGACCGCGACCGGGTTCGAGTAATAGTCGTAGCGGATCGTGTCGAAATTCCACTGGCCCCGGTTCACGGCCAGGTCCTTGCCCCACCAGTCGGGATTGCGCCTGTAGGTGACCGAGACGCCGGGATCGACCTGGTCGACGACATAGGGGCCCGAGCCGGTGAGCTTGTCGAGCGACGTCGCCTCGAAATCCTTGCCCGCGAAATCCGCCTTCTTCAGGATCGGCCGCAGCCCCAGGATCAGCGGCAGCTCGCGGTCCTCGGTGTTGAAGGTGAAGCGGATGCTGCGCGGGCCGGTGGCTTCGGCCTTGGCGATCTTCTTCCAGGCGGTGTGGTAGCGCGGATGGCCCAGCGTGCCGAGCGTTTCATAGGACCAGAGCACGTCATCCACCGTCACCGGCGTCCCGTCCGAGAATCGGGCGCCCTCGCGCAGGGTGAATTCCACGAAGCTGCGGGCATCGTCGGTCTCGACCGATTCGGCCAGAAGGCCGTAGAGGGTGAAGGGTTCGTCATAGCTGCGCGCCAGCAGGGTCTCGAAGGTGAAGGGTGCGATCCCCTCGGCCGGAGAGCCGTTGGTGATGAAGGGATTCAGCGTGTCGAAGCCGCCGTTCATCGACAGGGTGATGCTGCCCCCCTTGGGCGCATCGGGGTTGGCCTGCGGCAGCGACACAAAATCCGGGGGAAGCGCGGGCTCGCCATACATAGCTATGCCATGCTGCGGCTCGGCGACGGCCGGGGCGGCGGCCAGGACAAGGCCCAGCGGCAGCGCAAGCCGGCGGAAGATCGGGGTCAGGTCGGGCAGCATCGGGGCGCATCCCTCGTCTAAGCTGTTGTTCTTTGTCCCGAACCCTAAGCGGCCAAACGTGGATATTCAAACTTTTAGCTTGGCCATCGGCGGTTAGGGGACTATATAGGAGTCACTGCTCGATAGGTTTCTTGCCTGTATGAAACCTGCCTCAACGACTTAACGCCGGCCTTGCGCCGGCGTTTTTTTATGCCCGCCGGGTCTGGAACCTTGCCCGCTGGCGGACGTAGTATCTTTGCAGTTGCAGCATGGAGTCTGGGAATGGCGCTGAAGGGCAGGCGGGCGATCGTCACCGGGTCGAATTCGGGAATCGGGCTGGGCGTGGCCGAGGCGCTGGCCGCCGCCGGGGCCGAGGTGATTCTGAACAGCTTCACCGATCGGCCCGAGGATCACGCGCTGGCGGCCGAGCTTGCCGCGCGGCATGGCGTGGCGGCGCGCTATATCGCGGCCGACATGTCGAAGGGGGCGGGCTGCCGGGCGCTGGTCGAGAAGGCGGGCGGCTGCGACATCCTGGTGAACAACGCCGGGATCCAGTTCGTCGCCCCGGTCGATGAGTTCCCGGTCGAGAAATGGGATGCGATCCTGGCGATCAACCTGACCTCGGCCTTCCACACCACCGCCGCCGCCCTGCCGGGGATGAAGGCGAAGGGCTGGGGCCGGATCGTCAACATCGCCAGCGCGCATGGCCTGACCGCCAGCCCGTTCAAATCGGCCTATGTCGCGGCCAAGCACGGCGTCGTGGGCCTGTCCAGGACCGTGGCGCTGGAGGTCGCGGGGCAGGGGATCACCTGCAATGCGATCTGCCCCGGCTATGTGCTGACGCCCCTGGTCGAGGCGCAGATCCCCGAGCAGATGAAGGTGCATGGCATGGACCGCGAGACGGTGATCCGCGAGGTGATGCTGCAGCGCCAGCCCTCGCGCCAGTTCGCCACGGTCGAGCAGATCGGCGGGACGGCGGTCTATCTGTGCAGCGCGGCGGCGGATCAGGTGACGGGGACGACGATCAGCATCGACGGCGGCTGGACCGCATTGTGAGACACGACGCGGCGGAGGCGGGCCAAGATCCGTCGAAGGATCTTGCAGATCTTCTCGAAAAGACATGCGGGCGCCCGGCATGAGGCGCGTCAGCCTGGCGTTGCAGGGCGGCGGCGCGCATGGCGCCTTCACTTGGGGGGTTCTCGACCGGCTTCTGCAGGAGGAGGATCTGGAGATCGCGGCGATCTCGGGCAGTTCGGCCGGAGCCCTGAACGGGGCGGCGCTGAAGGCCGGGATGATCGAGGACGGCCGCGCGGGCGCCAGGGCGCGGCTGGACCGGCTCTGGGACCATATCGCCGGGATCGGCGATTTCCGCATGGCGCCCTGGCTGCAACCCTTCGTCCCGGCGATGCGCTTCTGGCAGACGGCCAGCGCCTCGGTCCTGCCCTTCTCGCCGCAGGCGCTGGCGGCGCAGGTCTGGTCGCCGCATGCCTGGGGCGAGGGCTGGAAGAATCCGCTGGCCCCGGTGGTCTCCGATCTCGACTTCAGCGAGGTCCAGGCCAATGCCGGGCCACGGCTTTTCGTCAGCGCGACCAATGTCAGGACCGGCCGGATCAAGGTCTTCACCGGGGCGGAACTGACGCCCGAGGCGCTCTTGGCCTCGGCCTGCCTACCCACCGCCTTCCAGACGGTCGAGATCGACGGCGAGGCCTATTGGGACGGCGGCTATGCCGGCAATCCGGCGCTGTTTCCGCTGTATGAGCCCGACTTGCCCGACGATCTCCTGGTCGTCTCGATCAACCCGCTGCGTCGCGAGGAGGTGCCGGAGACCGCGCTGGAGATCCAGAACCGGATCAACGAGATCAGCTTCAACTCGGCCTTCCTGGGCGAGTTGCGCGCGATCAACTTCGTCCGCCGCCTGATCCGCGAGGGCAGGATGGAGCGCGGCGTGATGAAGGAGGTCAACGTCCATATGATCGCCGACGACGGGCTGATGAACACGCTTTCGGCGGATTCGAAACTGTCGCCCACCCCGCTTTTGCTGGAGCGGCTGAAGAACGCCGGGCGCAAGGCGGCCGACGGCTTCCTGGGCAACGGCTGGTCGAAGATCGGGCATGACGAGGCCGGGCTCGACATTCCGGGGATGCTTGGCTAGGCGAAGGGCTCTTTCGGCATCGGGTAGACCAGCCCGCCCGAGACGATCAGCTTGGCCGCATCGTCCACGCCCATGTCCATGACGACCAGATCCCGCGTCGGCACGAACAGCAGCATCCCGCTGGTGAAAGGTGTCAGCCCGACAAAGACCGCGGACACATCGGGGCCGATGGCGGCCAGACGCTCGGCCAGCTCGCCCTTGGGGCGGGTGGAAAGGAACCCCAGCGCCCAGGACCCGGCGCGGGGAAATTCGACCAGCACGACCTTGTCGAAACTCTTCTCCTTCTTGTTGAAGAAGGTTTCGGCCACCTGCTTGATCGCGCTGTAGACCGAGCGGATCACCGGCATCCGGTCGACCAGATCCTCGCCCGAGCGGATGACCGAGCGGCCGATCAGCCCCTTGGCCAGCCAGCCGACGATGATGGTGACGATCAGGAAGACAAGGACGCCGACGCCGCGGACGGGGAATTCGTATTCCGGTCCGAACCAGCGGCCGATCAGCACGTCGGGTTGATAATAGGCCGGGATCAGCGGCAGGATCCAGCCGTCGATCCAGCCGATCACCGCCCAGACGAACCAGATCGTCAGCCCGATGGGCAGGACGACGACAAGGCCGGTGAGGAAACTGGCGCGCAGACCGGCAAGAAAGCCGCGGCGGTGGTGGGGCGGATGCGGTTCGGTCACGAGGTCTCTGATCCCTTTCCCGTCAATCTATGGGCTGCCCCCCCGGCCGCGCAATGGCGACAATCGGAAATTCAGGCGGCCCGCGCCAATTCCCGTGCAATCGCCGCGCCAAGCCGGGCGTTGTTCAGCACGAGCGCGATATTGGCCGTCAGCGAGCGGCCCCGGGTCAGCTCGAAGATCCGCTGGAGGAGGAAGGGGGTGACCGCCTTGGCGGCGATGCCCTGCGCCTCGGCCTCGGCCAGCGCGGTCTCGATATGCGGCATGATCTCGGCGCGGGGAATCTCGGCCGCCTCGGGGATCGGATTGGCGACCAGCTGGCCGCCCGGCAGGCCAAGGCGTGCGCGCATCCGGTGGGCGGCGGCGATGCCCGCCGCGTCGTCCATCCGCAGCGGCGCCTTCAGGCCCGAGGCGCGCGACCAGAAGGCGGGGAACTCGTCCTGGCCAAAGGCGATGACCGGAACGCCCAGCGTCTCCAGGTATTCCAGCGTCTTCGGCAGGTCGAGGATCGCCTTCGCCCCGGCGGCAACCACGGTGACCGGCGTTTCCGCCAGTTCGCGCAGGTCGGCCGAGATGTCGAAGCTGGCCTCGGCCCCCCGGTGCACGCCGCCGATGCCGCCGGTGGCGAAGACCTCGATCCCGGCCAGTTGCGCGCAGATCATCGTGGCCGCGACCGTGGTGGCCCCGGTGCCGCCGGTGGCAAGGCAGGCGGCAAGGTCGGCCCGCGAGAGCTTGGCCACATCCCGCGCCTGACCCAGCGCGTCAAGCTGGGGCTCGGTCAGGCCGACGTGGATCTGGCGGTCCATGATGGCGATGGTCGCGGGCGTGGCGCCATGGGCGCGGATCTCGGCCTCCACCCGGCGGGCTGTTTCCACGTTCTGCGGGAATGGCATGCCGTGAGTGATGATCGTGCTTTCCAGCGCAACGATCGGGGCACCCCTGGCGCGGGCCTTGGCGACTTCGGGGGACAGGATCAGGGGCAGGGTCATGCGCCGATATCTCCGGAAACATAGGTTGCAGCGGCGCGCAGCGCCTCGTCCAGCGCGGTATGGCGGTCCGCGCCGCGCCGCTCGGCGACGAGATGCGCGGCCATGAAGGTGTCGCCCGCCCCGGTGACGCGGGTCACGAGGACCGGGGGCGGATGGCCCTCGATCACGCCGCGGTCGCGGGTTCCCTCGGCCGCGGGTTCACCGCCGTTGGTGACCAGCACGCGGCCCGCGCCGCGATCCAGCAGCGCCTCGGCGGCGGCGGATGCGCTGGTGCAGTCGCTGCGGGCCAGGATGTTCGCCTCCTCGAGGTTGACATAAAGCGTGGCCGAAGGATGGGTCAGCAGCGGCAGAAGCCGCCCCGCCTTGCCCGGAGAGGCCGGGGCCACGCGCAGGTCGGCGGCCGAGAACAACGGCGAGGCGGCGATCTCGGCCAGAAGCGCCTCGGTCAGGTTGCCGTCCAGCGCGATCGGGCCGGACCAGGGTGTGGCCTCGGTCCCGAGGCGGCCGTCGGCAAGCGGGCGCAGGATCTTCTCTCCCGCCGCCTCCAGCGAATGGGCGTCGGCCACGGCGGCGATCAGCCCGTTCGCGCCCTCGATCGCCATGTAGCGGTCGGTCGGCAGGTCGTCCGAGCGGTAGACATGCGCCGTCACCAGCCCAAGACGCTCGCAGGAATGGGTCAGTTCCTCCCCCTCGGCATCGCGGCCGATGGCGGTGAGGAGGGCCGGCGTCATCCCGAACCGCCGCAGCGTCATCGCGATGTTCATTGCCACGCCCCCCGGCAGCCGGGTAATCCGTCCAGGCACGTCCGCGCCCAGGCGCATCGCGGTGGGCGAGCGGCCGATGATGTCCCACAGGACCGAGCCGATGCAGAGGATGTCGGGTGTCATGGCCCCTGCATCGCCGAAAGCCGCCCATCGCGCAAGGCCCGGTGCGGAAGGGGTTGCGCCGGCGCGCCGCCCCGTCTATATGCGCGCCACTTCACAGGTGTGGTCGGGGCCGATGCGGGGAGAAATCCCGTGCGGTCCGCCGGTTGCCCCGCAAGGGGTGAAGACGGCCGCGCCGAGGTTCAAACCGGAAAAGGATACAGCATGGCTCTTCCCGAGTTCTCCATGCGTCAGCTGCTGGAAGCTGGCGTTCACTATGGCCACCAGACCGCGCGCTGGAACCCCCGCATGGGCGAGTTCATCTATGGCGACCGCAACGGCATCCACATTCTCGACCTGACCCAGACCGTCCCGATGCTGGACGCGGCGCTGAAGGTCGTGCGCGACACCGTCGCCAAGGGCGGCCGCATCCTGTTCGTCGGCACCAAGCGCCAGGCCCAGAAGCCGATCGCCGAAGCCGCCGAGAAATGCGCGCAATATTACATGAACCACCGCTGGCTGGGCGGCACGCTGACCAACTGGAAGACCGTCTCGCAGTCGATCCAGCGCCTGAAGCACCTGGACGAGGTCCTGGGCGCCGGCGGCGAGGGCCTGACCAAGAAAGAGCGTCTGGGCATGGAGCGTGACCAGGCCAAGCTGCAGGCCAGCCTGGGCGGCATCCGCGAGATGGGCGGCACCCCGGACCTGATCTTCATCATCGACGTGGGCAAGGAAGACCTGGCCGTGCAGGAAGCCCAGAAGCTGGGCATCCCGGTCGTGGCCGTGGTCGACACCAACTGCTCGCCCAAGGGCGTGAACTATGTCATCCCGGGCAACGACGACGCGGCCCGCGCCATCGCGCTGTACTGCGACCTCGTCGCCCGCGCGGCCCTGGACGGCATGTCGGCCCAGATGGGTGCGGCTGGCGTCGACCTGGGCGCGCTGGAAGTGGCTCCGGAAGAAGAAGCGGTCGCCGAAGCCGAGGCCTGAGCCCCGGCTGTCACCAGAGATCACCCGGCGGGTTCCATTCCGCCGGGTCCATCGATTCCAAGGAGTGAAACCATGACGATCACCGCTGCGATGGTGAAGGAACTGCGCGATTCGACCGGCGCAGGCATGATGGACGCCAAGAAGGCGCTCACCGAGACGAACGGCGACATGGAAGCGGCCGTCGACTGGCTGCGCACCAAGGGCCTGGCCAAGGCCGCCAAGAAGGCCGACCGCGTCGCGGCCGAGGGGCTGATCGGCGTGGCCGTCTCGAACGGCAAGGGCGTCGCGATCGAGATCAACTCGGAAACCGACTTCGTCGCCAAGAACGAGGATTTCCAGGCGCTGGTCCGTGACGTGGCCAATGTCGCGCTGACCACCGGCGACTCGGTCGAGGTGGTGAAGGCCGCGCATCTGAACGGCAAGACCGTCGAGACCGTGATCCAGGAAGCCATCGCCCGCATCGGCGAGAACATGACCTTCCGCCGCCTGCACGTGCTGGAAGGCGACACCGTCGTCTCCTACGTCCACAACGCCGCGACCGCCGGCATGGGCAAGATCGGCGTCCTCGTCGCGCTGAAGGGCGATGCCGCCAAGGCCGAGGAGATCGGCAAGCAGTTCGCGATGCACATCGCCGCGACCTCGCCGCTGTCGCTCTCCGAAGCCACCCTCGACCCCTCGGTGGTCGAGCGCGAACTGGCCGTCCAGACCGCCAAGGCGCTGGAGGAGAACGCCGCCTCGGCCAAGCCGAAGCCCGAGCAGGTGATCCACAACAACATCATCCCGGGCCGGATGAAGAAGTTCCTCGCCGAGAACACGCTTCTGGGCCAGGCCTTCGTGATCAACCCTGACCTGACGGTCGAGCAGGCCGCCAAGGATGCAGGTGTCGAGATCACCGGCTATGCCCGCGTCGCGGTCGGCGAAGGCATCGAGAAGAAGCAGGAAGACTTCGCCGCCGAAGTGGCCAAGGTTCTTCAGGGCTGATTTCCTGGACAACGGGGCAGGGGGGCCGGCGCAGCGATGCGCCGGCCCTTCTGTTCCGGCTTGCGGCAAATGCAAACGGCGCGGCCCTGGGGAGGGGCCGCGCCGTCACTGTTCCGCCCGCCCCTTGGGGACGAGGATGGGAAGGGCAGAAACCGCCGCAAGTATGCGGCTACTCTGAAACAATCGATCCGGCAGCTTGGCACATCCGGTAAGTCCTTGTTGCAGCTTACCCAAGGGCAAGCGAGTGCGGAATACCTTACCTAACGCGCCGCGTGGGCAACCTCGGGCAGGCGCTGGAAGATCATGTTGAGAAGCGCGCCCTTTGCCACCGCCTGGGCCGTGGTCTCCACCGCCAGCGCCTCACGCGCAAGGCGCAGGTGCTTTTCCACCATCGCGGGCGAGACGCCCATCAGCAGCGCCACGTCCTGCGTCGTCTTGCCGTCCGCCACCCATTCCAGCGCCTCGCGTTGACGCGGGCTCAGCGCCCGGTGCCGCGAGAGCTGCGGCAGGTGGACGATGGTCAGGTGCATCATGTTGGCCACCGCCAGGATCTCGTCCCGGCGCGACGCGAACAGCGCCTCCACATCGGCCGGCGAGAGCCCCGGATCGGCCAGCAGCCCCAGCGCGCCCTTCGAGCGTGACGAGACGGCGGGAAAGCTGACCGACATCCCGGCCACGATCCCCATGGCTGCATTCTGCCGCACCGCCTCGGCCTCTTCCGCCGAAAGACGCCCGGCGTCGTAGGCTTCTTTCACCCAGGTCCAGGTGCAGATGCCCGAGTTGCGTTCGGCCCAGCGGAAAACCGGGGTCTTGGCATAGAAACCGCCCTGAAAGTAGCGTCGCACATAATCGGCGTCGCAGGTGGTCAGGAACAGCGCATCCTCGGGGTCGCCGATGGTCTTCAGGTGCTTGAACCGGGTGAACCCGTAGTTCACGCGTCCGAAGCCCAGGGTGGCGAACCAGCCGGTCGCCTGCTCCCAGGCATCGTCGATCTTCGTGGAGGCGGCGATCCGGTTCAGGAGTGCAAGTATCTCGCGCATGGTTCTATCCCTGATTGTCCGGCCTGCCGCAGGGGCAACCTTGACCTGGGCGAGAGATAAGGCGGGTTTTCCCGGCTTGTCGAGAGTCCTTGCCGTGGAAAGAGCGTCGTTTCGACCGGATGACGGAAGATTTCATCCTTTTTCCGGACCTCTGGCCCTAAAGCTGCGCGATCAGCCGGGGCAGGGCGGCGTGATGGTCGAAGACCAGCCTCGCCCCCATCTCCTCGGGGACCGCCTTCCGGTAGCCGCCGGAAAAGAGGGCAAGCGGCACGTCGGCCGCCTGCGCGGTCTCGGCATCGATCTCGCTGTCGCCGATGAAAAGCGTTCTTGCAGGACCCAGGGCGGCGATCGCGGCGTGCAGCGGAGCCGGATCGGGCTTGCGCCGGGCCAGGCTGTCGCCCCCGATCACCACGGGGAACAGCTTTGCCAGTCCGAAATGATGCAGGACGGCGCGGGCAGGGGCCTCAGGCTTGTTGGTACAGATGGCCAGCTGATGCCCGGCGGCGGCAAGATCCCCCAGCGCCTCGGCTGCGCCGGGATAAAGCGACGTAAGATCAAAGGCCTGTTCATAGATCTTCATGAAATCCGCGACCAGGTCCCGCTGCAGCGGTCCCTCGCATTCCAGCCCCTGATGCGCCAGCAACCGGCTGACCAGGACGCCCACGCCATTGCCGATGAAGCCGCGCACGGTCGCGAAGGCAAAGCCGGGCAGGCCCCTGGCGGCAAAGACCTCGTTCGCGGCGGCATGGATCTGCGGCGCTGAATCGATCAGCGTGCCATCCAGATCGAAGACAAGGTTCAGCGGCTCAGGCAAGCGCCGCCTCGGCCGCCGCGCGGATTGCCCGGATATTGGCGCCGTAAGCCTCGGGTGCCTCGGCCGAGCCGCCCTTGAACACGGCCGAGCCCGCCACCAGCACATCCGCTCCGGCCTTCGAGACCAGGGGCGCCGTCGCCACCGTGACGCCGCCGTCGATCTCGATATGCACCTCGCGGTCGCCGATCATCTGGCGCAGGCGGGCGATCTTGGCGAGCTGGCTCTCGATGAAGCTCTGGCCGCCGAATCCCGGGTTGACCGTCATCACGCAGACCATGTCCACCATGTCCAGAAGCTCGGCCACCGCCTCGGCCGGGGTGCCGGGGTTCAGGGCAACGCCAGCCTTTTTCCCAAGCCCGCGAATGGCTTGCAAGGTGCGGTGAATGTGCGGTCCGGCTTCGACATGGGCGGTGATCACGTCGGCTCCGGCCTTGGCATAGGCCTCCAGATAGACATCCACCGGCGAGATCATCAGATGCACGTCCATCACGCCCTTGATATGCGGCCGGAGCGCCGCGCACATCGCCGGGCCGAAAGTGAGGTTCGGCACGAAATGGCCGTCCATCACATCGACATGCACCCAATCCGCACCTTGCGCCTCGATCGCGCGGCATTCGGCGCCGAAGTTCGCGAAATCGGCGGCAAGGATGGAGGGGGCGATCTTGATCGAACGGCTGAACATCGGGCAGGCTCCAAACGGCTTTCGGGGGTCATATCGCGGGCGGTCAGGGCTTTCCAGCACCCAATACATTACATAATACTGATTATGCGACTTTGAACTTCGCCGATGCTCCCCGCCCGAACGACAACGGCCCGGTCAAAGGACCGGGCCGCAGCAGTGACATCGGAAGAAATCAGCCGACCAGTTCGAGGCCCGAGAAGAAGAAGGCGATCTCGCGCGCGGCCGAGGCTTCGCTGTCCGAGCCGTGGACCGAGTTCTCGCCCTTGGACAGCGCGAATTCCTTGCGGATCGTGCCGGCGGCGGCAGCGGCCGGATCGGTCGCGCCCATCACTTCGCGGTTCTTCGCGATCGCGCCTTCGCCTTCCAGCACCTGCACCACGACCGGCTCGGAGGCCATGAACGCGCACAGCTCGCCATAGAAGCCGCGCTCCTTGTGCTCGGCGTAGAAGGCGCCGGCCTGCGCCGGGGTCAGGTGGATGCGCTTGCTTGCGACGACGCGCAGGCCCGCGTCCTCGAACTTGGCGACGATCTTGCCGGTCAGGTTGCGCTTGGTCGCGTCGGGCTTGATGATCGAGAGAGTGCGTTCAGTGGCCATCGGGCTCTCCATGCTGTCGGGGCCAGGCGGCCCTTTTCGTGTGGTCGGGCTGCTACCATGCAGGCGCGCCGTTGAAAAGATGCCCTGCGACAGAGCGTCATCTTCCCGGCCGATCAAATCCGAGTGAATTGATCGGAAATTGAAACCGAGGAGAGTCCCATGTTCCGTCCCGCCTGCCTTGCGCTTGCCCTGTCCACCCTCCCTGCCCTGGCCTCGGATCAGCCGATCCCCTTCACCTATCTCGAATTCGAGAACGCGGTGCCGCATATCGACCTTGCCGTCTGCCCGGTGCCGCTGGCCGCGCCCGGCCGCTTCTGCCGGGTGACCACCCATGCCGAACAGATCAACGTCTTCGTCTTCTCCGAGGACGGGGACCAGCCGCTGATCGCCTTCCAGTCCTGGCCCTCCGACCTGCTGGTCGGCCTGATGGACTGATCCCGCCGGTTGACAAGCCGCGCCCCTGCGGCCAAGCAACTGGCATGCTGAAGATCGAGGACATCACCTATAACGTCGAGGGCCGCCCCCTGTTCGAGGGCGCCTCGGCCACCATCCCCACCGGCCACAAGGTCGGCCTTGTCGGGCGCAACGGCGCGGGCAAGACCACGCTTTTCCGGCTGATCCGGGGCGAGCTGGCGCTGGAGGGCGGCACGATCACCCTGCCCCAGCGCGCCCGGATCGGCGGCGTGGCGCAGGAAGTGCCGTCGTCCGAGACCTCGCTTCTGGACACGGTGCTGGCCGCCGACACCGAACGCGCGGCGCTGATGGCCGAGGCGGAAACCGCGCATGATCCGCACCGGATCGCGGAAATCCAGCACCGGCTGGCCGACATCGACGCCTGGTCGGCGGAAGGCCGGGCCTCCAGCATTCTCAAGGGCCTGGGCTTCGACGCCGAGGAGCAGCTGATGCCCTGCTCCGCCTTCTCCGGCGGCTGGCGGATGCGGGTCGCGCTGGCGGGGGTTCTGTTCGCCCAGCCGGATTACCTGCTCCTGGACGAGCCGACCAACTATCTCGACCTCGAAGGCGCGCTCTGGCTGGAGAGCTATCTTCAGAAATACCCGCATACCGTGCTGATCATCAGCCACGACCGCGGCCTTTTGAACCGCGCGGTGCAGGGCATCCTGCATCTCGACAACCGCAAGCTCACCTACTGGCAAGGCGGCTACGACCAGTTCGCCCGCCAGATGGCCGAACGCCGCGCGGTGCTGCAGGCCGAGGCGAAGAAGGTCGAGGCCCGGCGGGCGCATCTGCAAAGCTTCGTCGACCGTTTCAAGGCCAAGGCGTCCAAGGCCGTGCAGGCGCAGTCCCGGGTGAAGATGCTGGAGAAGCTGACCCCGATCACCGCGCCGGAAGAGGCGAAGAAAGTCGTCTTCACCTTCCCGGAACCCGAGGAACTGCCGCCGCCGATCATCAACCTTGACGGCGCGGCGGTGGGCTATGGCGGCGCTCCGGTGCTGCGCCGCCTGTCCCTGCGCATCGACCAGGACGACCGCATCGCTCTGCTTGGCCGCAATGGCGAGGGGAAATCCACACTTTCCAAGCTGTTGGCCTGGAAACTTCAAGCGTCCGAGGGCAAGATTTCGCGCTCGTCCAAGCTGCGGATCGGCTATTTCGCCCAGCACCAGGTGGACGAGCTGCACCTGGACGAGACGCCCCTGCAACATGTCCAGCGCCTGCGCCCCGAGGAAGGCCAGGCGAAACTGCGCGCCCGTCTGGCGGGGTTCGGCCTGATGGCGGATCAGGCGGAAACCGTGGTGGCCCGGCTCTCGGGCGGCCAGAAGGCGCGATTGTCCCTACTGCTGGCAACAATCGACGCGCCGCATCTTCTGATCCTCGACGAGCCGACCAACCACCTCGACATCGAATCCCGCGAGGCGCTGGTCGAGGCGCTGACCGAATATTCCGGCGCGGTCGTGCTGGTTTCCCACGACATGCACCTCCTCGGTCTGGTGGCCGACCGGCTCTGGCTGGTCAAGGGCGGTGCGGTCACGCCCTATACCGAGGATCTGGAAGCCTATCGCCGACAGCTTCTGGCTGGCGAGGACGAGGTGAAAACCGCACCGAAACCCGTTGAAAAACCGAAGAAAGCCAGCCGCGACGAAATGCTCTTGCTTAAGGCCGAGGTCCGCAAATGCGAGGACCGGCTGGAGAAGCTGAACGAGATGCGCGACAAGCTGGCCGCCAAGCTGGCCGACCCCGCGCTTTACGAGGATGCGCGCAAGGGCGAACTTGCGACCTGGAACGCGAAATATGCCGAGTTGATGCAGGCCCTCGACAAGGCCGAGGCGCTCTGGCTGGACGCACAGGAAAAGCTTGAGATGGCAGCGGCTTGACGGCCGTTCCTCGCCCTTGGCCCTTGCGGCCATGTCTCCGGCTTTCCGACGCGGGGGTCGCATCCCGGCCCGAAGGTCTGGCTATGCAAACCTCGGCCATCCGCCTAGCCTGTGGCAAAGCGAGGTGACGATGCCCGAGACCGCCTTCCTGATCACCGCCTTCGCCACGCTCTTCGTGGTGATCGACCCGCCGGGCCTTGTCCCCCTGTTCATCGCGCTGACCCGCGGGATGGCGGCGGAGAACCGTCGGGCGATGGCGCGCCGGGCCTGCCTGATCGCGGCGGCGCTGCTTCTGCTCTTCGGTCTGGCGGGCGAGGCGATCCTGTCCTTCGTCGGCATCTCGATGCCGGCCTTCCGCATCGCCGGCGGCATCCTGCTGTTCCTCACCGCGCTCGACATGCTGTTCGAACGCCGCACCCAGCGGCGCGAGGGGCAGCAGGCGGAGCCGGACCATGACCCTTCGGTCTTCCCGCTGGCGACGCCGCTGATCGCGGGGCCGGGCGCGATTGCCTCGGTGATCCTGCTGGTCGGACAGTCCGGGCCGGGCTGGGCTGGCTCGGTGGCGGTGCTGGGGCTGATGCTGGCGATGATGGCCGTGACCTATGCCTTCCTCCTCGCCTCGCCGCCGCTCGAACGGATGCTGGGCCGGACCGGGACCATCGTGATCACCCGGCTTCTGGGGATGCTGCTTGCCGCGCTGTCGGTGCAGTTCGTGATCGACGGGGTAAAGGGCACGGGGCTGATCGGCTGATCTTTTCCTTGCCGCAACCTGCCCCCATATCTGGCCGAAGCGGAGGCGGAATGGACGGCGAAACCCTTGCCCGCGTGGGCTATCTGGCAATCATCCTGGTCGCGCTTGGCGGCTGGGCCCTGGTCGAGTTCCGCCAGCGCATGGGCCAGGCCCTGCGGATGGCGATGGCCTGGGGGCTGATCTTCGTCGGCGTGGCGGCGGGCTACGGGCTCTGGTCCGACATCCGGCGCGAGGTGCCGCCGATCCAGGCCGTGACGCAGGGCGCCGTCGAGGTGCCGCGCGCGGCCGACGGGCATTACTACCTCACGCTGATGATCAACGGCCGGGCCGTGCATTTCATGGTCGATACCGGCGCAAGCGGTCTCGTCCTCGCCCGGCAGGACGCGGAGGCGCTGGGGATCACCGCCGACAGCCTGACCTTCCTGGGCGAGGCCTTCACCGCCAACGGGGTCGTGCGCACCGCGCAGGTCACCCTGCCCCGGGTCGAGCTTGGCCCCTTCGTCAACCACGACTTCCGCGCCTATGTGACCGAGGGCGAGATGCAGGGCTCGCTGCTGGGAATGGATTACCTCGGCCAGTTCCGCATGGAGTTCACCGGCGACCGGCTGATCCTGCGGCAGTGAGGATCCGGCGCCAAGCCCCTGATCTAACGCAGGAAACGCCCCGCGATCCGTGACAGTTTCCGCGCCCGCCCGGCCATCTCGCGCGTGGCGCGGGCGCGTTTCCGCTCTTCGGGCGAAAGCGCGGCGTCCGTCTTGCCGCCGCGCGCGACATGGTCGATCCCCTTGTTGACCGCCGTGCGGAGGAACATGCGCAGCAAGGGGCCGATCAGACGGTTCCAGTCCATCGCTCAATCCTCGAAAAGTTCGCTCTGTCCTGCCACCGGCCCGTCCTCGTCGTCCGGCGCGGCCGTCTGGCCCGGCAGGGGGCGGCTGTCCAGAAGGCCGGCCGCGCGCAGTTCCTTCAGCCCCGGCAGGTCGCGGGCCGATTCCAGGCCGAAATGGTCCAGGAAAGCCTCGGTGACCACAAAGGTCACCGGCCGGCCGGGGGTCATCCGGCGGCGGCCGAAGCGGATCCATTCCAGTTCGATCAGCTGGTCGATGGTGCCCCGGCTGACCGCGACGCCACGGATCTCCTCGATCTCGGCCCGCGTCACCGGCTGGTGATAGGCGACGATGGCCAGGGTCTCGATCGCCGCGCGGGAAAGCTTCCGCGTCTCGACCGTCTCGCGCCGCATCAGGAAGCCGAGGTCGGGCGCGGTGCGGAAGGCCCAGGCATCGCCCACCTTGACCAGGTTCACCCCCCTGCCCTCATAGCGGCGGCGCAGATGCACCAGCGCCTCGGCCGGGTCGGCGCCATGCGGCATCCGCGCCTCAAGCTCGGCCACGGTCACGGGTTCGGCGCTGGCGAACAGGATCGCCTCGACCATCCGCTCCTGCTCGCCCATCGGCGGAGCGTCGAAAAGGCTCTGTTCCTCGCTCACGCATCCCTCCGGCGCAGTTCGATCGGCGCGAAGGTCTCGCCCTGGCGCAGCACCAGCTGGCCGCGCTTGGCCATCTCCAGCACCGCCGCGAAATGCGCCGCCAGCGCCGAGCGCCGCGCCATCGGCGTCACGTCCCAGCCCTCGGGCAGGAAGCTGGTCAGCATGGCCCAGTCGCCGGTATAGCCGATCAGCCCGCGCATCCGCTCCAGCGCCTGCTCCATCGTGTAGACATGGTCGCGGTCCAGCACGAAGGGGCGGAATTCGTCCTTGGTGCGGATCATCGCATAGGCGCGCATCAGGTCGAGGAGCGTCGCTGTCCATGTCACCTTGCGGTGGTGGGTCAGGTCCTCGGGCAGGCCACGGGCAAAGAAGTCGCGGCCTTTCTGGTCGCGCGCCATCAGCCGGGCGGCGGCATCGCGCATCGCCTGCAGGCGTTCCAGCTGAAAGGCCAGATGCGCCGCCAGGTCCTCGGCACTCGGCCCCGCCTCGCCGGGTTCGGGGGGCAGCAGCAGGCGGGATTTCAGGAAGGCCAGCCAGGCCGCCATCACCAGATAATCCGCCGCCAGCTCAATCCGCAGCGTCCGGGCGCGTTCGACGAAGCCCAGGTATTGCTCGGCCAGTTGCAGGACCGAGATCTTGCGCAGGTCCACCTTCTGCGTCCGCGACAGGGTCAGGAGGAGGTCGAGCGGCCCCTCGAACCCGTCGACATCGACGATCAGCGCCTCGGCGGCCAGCCGGTCCTCGGGAGACAGGCGCTCGGGCTGCTCCCAGTCCTCAGCCATCGGCCAGCGCCTCCAGTGCCGCGGCGAGGCTCACGCCCGCCGAGGGGCGCGCAGCGATGACGGCTCGGGCGCGCGACGTCGCCGCGTCCGTCATCTCGCCGGCGGCGGCGGCGACCGCCTGCATCTCGGCAAGGTCGCCCTTGCAGTGCAGCGCGATGTCGCAGCCCGCCGCGATGGACCGCGCCGTGCGTTCCGCCAGCGTGCCCTGCAGCGCCTGCATGTTCAGGTCGTCGGTCATGAGCAAGCCCTGAAAGCCGATCTCCTTGCGGATGAGGTCGATCATCACCGGCGACTGGGTGGCGGGCCGGCCGGGATCGAGCGCGGCAAAGACCAGATGCGCGGTCATCGCCATCGGCAGGTCGTTCAGGGCCCGGAACGGCGCGAAATCGACTGCACGCAATTCCTCGAGAGAGGCGTCGACCGTCGGCAGGTCGAGATGGGTGTCCAGATGCGAAAGCCCATGCCCCGGCAGGTGCTTCATCACCGGCAGGACCCCCGCCTCCAGCAGCCCGTCGGCCACCGCCCGGCCGATCCGGGCGACGGTTTCGGGATCGGTCCCGTAGCAGCGGTTGCGCAGGAAAGGATGCGTGTCGGGCCGGGCCACGTCGCCGACCGGGGCGCAGTCGGCGTCGATCCCCACGGCGCGCAGTTCCGCCCCGATCACCGCCATCCGCCGGCGCATCTGCCGGGCCGCCGCCTCCAGGCTGCCGGCCGCCAGAACCGTGTCCAGCGGCGGCTCCCACTCGCGCCAATGCGGCGCGCGCAGGCGCTGGACGCGGCCGCCCTCCTGATCGACGAGGATCGGGGCCTCGCGCCCCACCGCCTCGCGCAGGGATGAGGTCAGGCGGCTAACCTGTTCCGGAGACTCGATATTTCGTGCGAACAGGATGAAGCCGAACGGATCCGCCTCGCGGAAGAAGGCGCGCTCGGCATCCAGAAGTTCCGCCCCGGCACAGCCGAAGATCGCCGCCCCGCGCCCCACGCTCATCGTTGCGGGACCGGGATGCAGGTCGCTCCCTGCGTGACGAAGGCCGAGCAGAAGCGGCGCGCGTCGGCCTCGTCCTCGAAGCCATGCGCGCGCAGGCGATAGAAGGTGCGCCCGCCGCTTTCGGCCGGTTGCAGCACCATGCCCTTGCCCCCCATCAGTTCGCCGAATAGCCCCGCGAGGCGCGCCCATTCCATCCGCGCCTCGTCGGCGGTGTCGAAGGCGCCGAACTGCACCAACCGGGTTCCGGCCGAGATCGTCGCGGGGTCCACCTCGTTCGGTGCCGCCATGGCCGCGGTCGCCTCGGCGGCCACCGGCGCGGGCTCGGTCACGGCGGCCGCGCTGCCGGGGCGCGCCCTGGGGCGCGGCGAGACCGCGATCCCGCCCAGCGGAACGGGATCCTGCACCACATCCGGCAAGGGTGCGGGCGGCTCCGCCGCTTCGGACGGGAACTCACCCAGCGCCTCGGCCAGGGCCGCATCCACCGCGATCTCGGTCGGGCTGGCACTTTCCACGGTCGGCGCGGCGGCCAGGGCCAGATCGGTGGCCGGCGGCGGCGCGGCCGATGGCAATTCGGGAACCTGCGGCTCGAGTCCCGAAAGGCCGGGGACATCCTCTTCGGCCAGATCCACCGGGCGCGGCGCCAGGATCAGCTTGTCCGGGGGCGGCGCGGCGATGCCCACGGCCGCGACGGCATTCACCGCCAGCCCCTGGTGATCGGCGATCTCGCCGCCCGGATCCTCGGGCGCGATGCGCATCGGCCCCTCCAGCGCCTGGATCACCGGCACGCCGCGCACGTCGCGCACCGCCAGCCTGTAGCCCCAGACCGCAAGGCCCACGACCAGTGCCAGCGAGGTCAGCCCGCCCGCCAGCCGCACGAACCGCTGCGCTTTCGGCCGCACGCCATCGCGGGCCGTATAGCCGCTGCCGAGACCGTCGAAGTCCGCATCCGCCATCTGCTGCCCCTGCCCTGCGGGGCGGTTGGTCCACCCCTGCATTCACGCCTGCTCCGGGGGCGCCATTGCCTAGCGCATTTCCTCGACCGGAGTGACACCAAGGATACCAAGGCCAGCGCAAATGACAACGCCCACGGCCCGGGCAAGGGCTATTTTTGCCGCAGAGATTGCGGTATCCCCCTGGATGAACCGCAAGCTGTCGTCATCATTGCCCTTGTTCCACAGCCCATGGAAGTCCGAGGCCAGTTCGTAGAGGTAGAAGGCCACCCGGTGCGGCTCGTGTCCTCTGGCGGCGATTTCCACCAGGCGCGGCCATTCGCCCAGCTTGCGGATGACCGCAAGCTCCGCCTCATGCCCGAGATGGCCCAGATGCGCGGCGGACAGCGTGGCATCGCCCACCTCCAGCCCCGCGTCGCGCGCCTTGCGCAGGATGCTGTTCACCCGGGCATTGGCATATTGCACATAGAAGACCGGGTTGTCCTTCGACTGCTCCGTCACCTTGTCGAAGTCGAAGTCCAGCGCCACGTCGTTCTTGCGGGTGAGCATGACGAAGCGGACGACATCCGGCCCCACCTCGTCGATCAGGTCGCGCAGGGTGACGAAAGTCCCCGCCCGCTTCGACATCTTGACGATCTGCCCGCCCTTCAACAGCTTGACCAGCTGGATCAGCTTGATGTCCAGCGCGACCCGGTTTTCGGACAGGGCCGAGACCACGGCCTTCAGCCGCTTGACATAGCCCGAATGGTCCGCGCCGAAGATGTTGATCAGCTCGTCGAAGCCGCGCTGCACCTTGTTGTAGTGATAGGCGATGTCGGGCGCGAAATAGGTCCAGGAGCCGTCCGACTTCTTCACCGGCCGATCCACGTCATCCCCGAAGGAAGTCGAGCGGAACAGCGTCTGCTCGCGCGGCTCCCAGTCCTCGGGCGTCTTGCCCTTCGGCGGCTCCAGCACGCCGTCGTAGATCAGCCCGAGGCCGCGAAGGCGTTCGATCGCCGCCTCGATCTGCCCGGTGCCATAGAGCGCCTTCTCGCTGGAATAGACGTCCATCGTCACCCCCAGCGCCTTCAGATCGTCGCGGATGACCGCCATCATCATGTCGGTCGCGAACAGGCGCACATCCGCCAGCCATTCGCTTTCCGGCTTGTTCAGAAGGCTGTCGCCGTATTTCGCCTTCAGCGCCTCGCCCACCGGGATCAGGTAGTCGCCGGGATAAAGCCCCTCGGCGATCTCGGGCGACAGGCCATGCGCCTCGCGGTAACGCTCATAGGCCGAGCGGGCCAGCACGTCGACCTGCCCGCCGCCGTCGTTGATGTAATACTCCCGCGTCACCTCCCAGCCCGCAAAGCCCAGGAGCGCGGCCAGCGCATCGCCCACCACCGCGCCGCGCGCATGCGCCACATGCATCGGCCCGGTCGGGTTGGCGCTGACGAACTCCACGTTGACCTTGCGGCCCTGCCCGAGATCCGAGCGGCCATAGTCTGTCCCGCGCTCCAGCACCTCGCGCACCAGCCCCTGCCAGGCCGCCGGCTCCAGCCGCAGGTTCAGGAACCCCGGCCCGGCCACATCGGCCCCCGCCACGCGCGGATCCTCCATCAGCCGCGCCGCCAGCGCATCGGCGATCGCGCGCGGCTGCATCCCCGCCGGTTTCGCCAGAACCATGGCCGCATTCGTCGCCATGTCGCCATGTCCCGCGTCACGCGGCGGCTCGACCGCGACGGCCGACAGGTCCAGCCCCGCAGGCAGCGCGCCCTCGGCCATCAGGGCCTGCAATTCGGCCACCACAAGCTCACGGATATCGGCGAACAGGTTCATTTGATCACATCCTCTGATCCGCAAGGCCATGCCAGAGGCCATGCCAGAGGTCAAGGATGGGCGCGGGATCAGCCCTGCCGCCAGTCCTCCAGCGCCGCATTCTCCTCGCTCGAACCCCGGCCGGCAAAGGGCGACACCACCCCCCGGGTCCGGAAGTAATATGTCTCCCGCGCGCCGAAATAGAAGGCGACGATCGCGCCCAGCAACCACCACAGGGGCTCGGGCACCGCGTTGAGCCCGACCATCCGCTTCGCGAAAGCCTCCGGGTCGACCATCGCATAGGCGAAAAGCCCCAGGGTCCCGAAGGCCAGGCAGGGACGCGGCAGCCGGTTCAGCCCGTTCACCATCCGGTCGAACCAGCTGAGCGCGGGATGCTGGTATTCCTCGCCCAGCTGCCGCAGCGCCGCCATCTGCGCCTCGGCCGAAAGCTCCATCCGCCGGGTGGAGGAGGGAACGAAAACCTCGGCCACCCCCTTCGCCGCCTCTCCCAGCGCGGTGACCGCCCCCGGCCCGCCGATCAACTTGCCGATCACTCCCATGCCGCCACCCGTGCCGCATGTTGCGCCGCCGTCAGGTGATAGCGCGGCGAGATGAACTCCTCGGCCCGCCTGATCCAGCCGCCCTTGCCGCCGTCGCGGCTGCGGGCGTATTTCCGGCTCGCCGGGCGCTTGTCCGCCAGCGCGTAATAGTAGTTCCGCCGCGCGATCCCGTAGGCATCGACAAGATGCGAGGGCGCCGCGTCCTGCGCCATCTGCGCCGCACGGATGGTCTGCGGCCCGATCTGGCCATCCGGGTCGCAGGGAAAGCCCATGTCGGTCAGAAGCCGCTGCAGGATCTGCACCGCATTCGCGCCCGCGTTCACCTGCATGTCGAAGACGCTGGCCTGCAGCGCCTCGGGCAGGGCCGCGATGCCGGGGCGCTTGTGGTAATGCTCCAGGTAGATCTCCACCGCCTGCGCGCGTGTGAGGGCGCGCACGTCGGTCAGGTCGATCCGGCCGTCCCGGTTCACGTCGATCCCCAGCCGCCGCAGCGTATGGATCGTGACGCCATGGTTCGTGGCCCCGCCCGGATCATCCGGGTCGTCCACGAAACCGCCCTCGCGGGCGACGATTTCCTCGGCAATCTGGCGGACATTCGGCATGGGCACCCCCTTTTCCGGGGGAAGCCTGACCTCGGGGCGTTAACGCCGCCCTGCCCGGCCGTGCGCTGGTCAGCTTTCGGGCTGCTCCGCAGGATCGACGTAGACGCCCTGCTCCTTCAGCGCGTCGACCACTTCCTTCGGCATGTAGGTCTCGTCATGCTTGGCCAGGACTTCGGTCGCGACGAAGGTCTCGCCTTCCATCTTGCCCAGGGCGACGACGCCCTGCCCCTCGGCAAAGAGGTCGGGCAGGATCCCGGTATAGCGCACCGGCACCGTCGCATTGGTGTCCGTCACCGCAAAGGCGACCTCGGTGCCCGCGCCGCGCTTCAGCGAGCCCTCCTCCACCAGCCCGCCGATACGGAAGGTCTCGCCCTCGCGCGGGGGCTCCTCCATCACCTGGGTGGGCGAGCGGAAGAAGTTGATCCCGTCCTGCATCGCATAGCCGACCAGCCCGGTCGCGCCGATCAGCGCCACCGCCGCCAACGCGATGATCTGGATCCGGCGCTGCTTCTTCAGCCCCTTCAAGCCGCGGAATTCCCTGCTCATGCCTGCACCTCTTCGCACGGCCCCTGCCTACACGCCTTCACTTGGGCGCGCCTTGACCCTTATCAAGCCCCCGCGCGTCGATTGGCTGCGCCACTCCTCGCTTGTCCCGGCGAGAAGGAGACGCAGTCGAGCGGCGATCCCTCACGGAAAGACCGGCGCCAGCATCAGCCCTTCGGTCTCGGGCAGGCCCAGCATCAGGTTCGCGTTCTGGATCGCCTGCCCCGACGAGCCCTTGGTCAGGTTGTCCAGCACCGCGACGACCACCGCGCGCCCCGCAATCCGGTCGCCGATCACCCCCAGGTGGCAGAAGTTCGACCCCGCGATGTCGCGGGTCGAGGGCAGCGCGCCGAAGGGAAGGACCTTCAGGAACGGCTCGTTTTCATAAGCCTTTCCAAGCACATGATGCACGGTCTTTGCGTCACCCCTGACATAGACCGTGGCCAGGATTCCCCGGTTCATCGGCAGCAGATGCGGCGTGAACTGCACCTGCACCGGACGGCCCGCGATCTTCGAGAACTCCTGGTCGAACTCGCCCAGATGCCGGTGCTTGCCGCCCGCCGAATAGGTATGCGTTCCCCCGGACAATTCCGCGTGAAGCAGGTTCTCCTTCAACGACCGCCCCGCGCCCGAGACGCCGGCCTTCAGGTCGATCAGGATCTCGTCCAGGTCGATGCAGCCCGCCGCGATCAATGGCCGCAGCGCGAATTGCCCGGTCGCCGCGTTGCAGCCCGTCCCCGCCACCAGCCGCGCCGTCCGGATCTCGTCGCGGTAGAATTCGGTGAGGCCGTAGACCGCCTCCTTCTGGACCTCGACCGCCGTATGCGGCTGGCCATACCACTTTTCATATTCCGCCGGGTCGCGCAGCCGGAAGTCGGCCGACAGGTCCACGATCTTCAGGTTGCGCGGAAGCTTCGCCACCACCTCCTGCGTCGTCGCATGAGGAAGCGCGCAGAAGCAGAGGTCAACATTGGAAAAATCGATCTCGTCGATCTTCACCAGCTTGGGCAGGTCCAGATGCCGAAGGAAGGGAAAGACCTCCGCCATGCCCATCCCCGCCTTGCGGTCGGCCGAGAGCGCGACGATCCGCATCGAGGGATGCGTCGCGATCAGGCGGACAAGCTCGGCCCCCGTATAGCCCGAGGCCCCGAGGATGGCGATGCGATGGGTCATGGTCCTGCTCCGGCGGAATGAAACGGCCCCTCTTTGCGCCGATGGGGGGCGCAATGCAAGACCGCATGGCTTGCCGCTGCCCAAGCGCCTTGCTACCCATGCCCGGACGCCCCCTGAAAGGCCCGACGATGCGGCTTGCCCCTCTCCTCCTCCTGCCCCTTCTGGCGGCCTGCGCCAGAGAGCCCGCGCCTGCGGCGCCCTACCCTTTCACCGGCAGTTGGGATTGCGGCGTCGCGACCTTCCGCTTCACCAACACCAGCTACTTCAACGGCTCGCGAACCTACCCGATCCGCGCCGTCACGCGCGAGGGCGACAGTTACACCCTCTACATCCAGGGCGGCACGCGCATCGTCCTTGCCCTCGTCACCGATACCGGCCTGACCTGGGTCTCGGCCGCCTCGGGCGACCAGCTCAACTGCCGCCGCGTGAACTGACTTCCGTTCGCGCGCCCGACCGGCTAATCCGCAACGACCAACAACGGAGCATCCCATGAACAGCGACATCACCCGCCACGGCATCGGCCCCCGCATGTCCGAAGGCGTGGCCTACAACGGCATCCTCTGGCTTGCCGGCCAGGTCGGCCAGCCCGGCGCATCGGTGGCCGAGCAGACCCGCCAGTGCCTGGCCGAAGTCGACCGCATCCTCGCCGCCGCGGGGACGGACAAGACCCGCATCCTCTCGGCGCAGATCTGGCTGGCCGACATCTCGACCTTCGCCGAGATGAATGCGGTCTGGGACGCCTGGGTGCCGCAGGGCCACACCCCGGCCCGCGCCACCGGCGAGGCGAAGCTTGCCACCCCCGACTACAAGGTCGAGGTCATCGTGACCGCCGCGCTGAAGTAATCGGCCCCGATCGGTCGGGGATTCCCGACCCTTCACCCGATTGGAGTATGCGCCCCCTCGGCCCCCGCGCTAGCACAAGGGGAAGGGGGCGCCCTGCCCCCGGAACCCTTGATTTTCCGAGGCTTGCAGATGAACCCTCTCCTGACCCGCAGTTTCCTTGTCGGCGTCCTGATCCTCTCCACCGCCTATGGTGCCTCGGCGCTGACCGTGAAACGGACAAACCAGCTGATCGACGGCGCCTATGTCCCGGTGCTGATCGTCAGGCACAATGGCGAGATCCATGTCCATCGCGTCGGCGAGGATGGGCTGACCCGCACGATCCTGTTCAACCGCGCCAAGGCTTTGGCCTGGGCGCGGGCGAAATACGGCGTCGACGGCACCGACCTGACCGCCGGTGGCCATGATGGCGACGACGACATGGGCTCGACCGGCTGACCTCAGCCGCGCAGGAACCGGACCAGCGCGGCGGTCGAGCCGTCCTTGCCTTCAGTCCCGGCCTTGCCCTCCAGCACCGGCTGCAGGGCAAGCGCCAGTTCCTTGCCCAGTTCCACGCCCCACTGGTCGAAGGAGTTGATCCCCAGGACCACCCCTTCGACGAACACCCGGTGCTCGTAAAGCGCGATGATCTGGCCCAGGGTGAACGGCGTCAGCTGGTCATAGGCCAGCACCGTCGAAGGCCGGTTGCCCGGGAACACCCGATGCCGCGCCTGCCGTTCCAGTTCGGGCCCGGTCAGCCCCTTCTTCGCCATGATCCCCCGCGCCTCCTCCAGCGTGCGGCCGCGCAAGAGCGCTTCGGCCTGCGCCAGGCAGTTCGCGACCAGGAGGAGATGCTGATGCGCCAGATCCGGCTCATGCCCGCGCCGCGCCACCAGGAACTCGCAAGGCACCACCCGCGTGCCCTGATGGATCAGCTGGTAAAAGGCGTGCTGGCCGTTGGTCCCCGGCTCACCCCAGACCACCGGCCCGGATTGGGTGGCAAGGTCGCTGCCATCCACTGCCACCCGCTTGCCGTTGCTCTCCATCTCCAGTTGCTGCAGATAGGCGGGAAGCCGCGCAAGCCGTTGATCATAGGGCAGAACCGCGCGCGTCGCATGGCCGCAGATCTGGTTGTGCCAGATCCCGACCAAAGCCAGCAGCACCGGCATGTTCTGCGGGAAGGGCGCGCCCATGAAATGCGCGTCCATCGCCCGGCCGCCGGCAAGGAAGTCGTCGAACCGCTCGGGACCGATGGCGATCATCAGACTCAGACCGATCGGCCCCCAGACCGAGTAGCGCCCGCCGACCCAATCCTCGAATCCGAAAACCCGATCCGGGTCAATGCCATAGGCGGCGGTCTTGTCCCCGGCCGTGCTGACGGCGGCGAACTGCGTGGCGGGATTGGCGACCTTCTCCGCCATCCAGCGCCGTGCCGTGTCGGCATTGGTCATGGTCTCGATCGTGGTGAAGGTCTTGGACGCCACGATCACCAGCGTCGTCTCGGGGTTCAGCCCCCGCAGCGTGTCATGGACATGCGCGCCATCGACGTTCGAGACGAAATGGCAGCGCGGCCCGTCGGCATAGGGCTGCAGCGCCAGCCAGGCCATCGCCGGTCCAAGGTCCGAGCCGCCGATGCCGATGTTCACGACATCGGTGATCCGGCCGCCCTGCCCGGTGAACACCCCCTCGCGCACCTGGCGCGCGAAGGCGGCGCAGGCGGCGCGGATACGGCGCACCTCGGGCAGGACGTCCTGGTCATCCACCCGGATCACCGCACCCTCGCCCGCCCGCAGCGCCACATGCAGGACGGCGCGGCCCTCGGTATCGTTGATCTTCTCGCCGGAAAACATCGCCGCGCGCTTTTCCGCCAGGCCCGCATCCTCGGCCAGCCGGATCAGTGCCCTGCGCGTCTCGGCGTCGATATTGGTCTTGGCATAATCGAAGCGCATCCCATCGGCCTCGACCGCGAAATCACCGGCGCGGGATCCGTCAAAGAGATCAAGGATATGCCGGCCCTTGTTCAACCCGTGCAGCCGGCGCAGTTCCGCCCATTTGTCCATGGCTCACTCCGCCCAGTGCACGGTTGCGGCATCCAGGACGGCGCGCACCGGCGCCTCCTGCGGGGTCAACGACTGCGCCCGTTCCAGCGCCTCGCGCTTCTCGCTGCCGGTGATCAGGAGATGGATGTTGAACGCCCCCTTCAGCACCGGCGCGGTCAGCGTCACGCGCGGCTCGCCCGCCGCCTCGGCCCGCATCGGCAGCAGAAGCGGCGCATTCGCCGCCAGCGCCTCGTCCAGCCGGTCGGCGCCGGGGAACAGGCTTGCCACATGCATGTCCGTCCCCATGCCCAGAAGCAGGACCGAGATCGGCAGATGCGGCCGGATCCCGTCCTCCAGCGCGGGCAGCATCTCCTCGGGCGTCTCGGCCGGGGCGTAAAGCGGGATCAGCCGCGCCTGCGCCGCCCGGCCGCGGACAAGCCGTTCGCGCACCAGCCGCGTGTTCGATCTGTCGCTGGTTTCGGGCACCCAGCGTTCGTCGGTCGGCAGAACCGCGACATTCGCCCAGTCGATGTCCACCCCCGAAAGCGTGTCGAACACCGGCCCCGGAGTCGTGCCCCCGGGAACCGCCAGCGTGGCCTGGCCATCGCGGCGCAGGAAATCCGCCAATTGCCCGGCCAGCACATTCGCCAGTCCCAGCATCAGCATCTCGCGGTCCGGATAGGTCTCCAGCTGCATCAGCGTATCTCCCGCCAGCGACGCCCGTCGCGGTGCATCAGCATCAACGCATCTTCCGGCCCCGAGGATCCGGGATCGTAAAGCTGCGGCCGGTCGTCGCGCGATTCCCAGCCCTCGATGATCGGATCGGTCCAGGCCCAGGCGGCCTCGACCTCGTCACCGCGCATGAACAGCGTCTGGTTGCCCCGGATCACATCCATGATCAGCCGTTCATAGGCGTCCGGCACATCCTCGGACACCTCGGCCAGCGCATCGGCGAAGGACATGTCCAAGGGCACCTGCATCAACCGCATCCCGCCCGGCCCCGGCTCCTTGATCATCACCCACAGGTGCATGCCCTCGTCGGGTTGCAGCCGGATGACCAGGACATTCTCGTGCCAGCCCTTCGCATCGTCGAAGATCGCATGCGGCGGTTGCTTGAAGGTGACCGCGATCTCGCTGGCTCGTGCCCGCAGCCGCTTGCCGGTGCGCAGGTAGAACGGCACCCCCTGCCAGCGCCAGTTCGAGATCGCGACCTTCAGCGCGACATAGCTTTCCGTCCGGCTGGCGGAATTCTCGGCATGCTCGGCATAGCCCGGCGCGCCGCCCCCCGCCGCATACTGGCCGCGCACGATGTCCTGCGGCAGCACCGGCTTCAGCGCGCGGATCACCTTCAGCTTCTCGTCGCGCACCGCATCGGGGTCGAAGTGCCAGGGCGGCTCCATCGCGATCAGGCACAGAAGCTGCATCAGGTGGTTCTGCACCATGTCCCGCATCGCGCCCGACTTGTCGTAATAGGCCCCGCGCCCGTCCACGCCCACGGTTTCGGCCACGGTGATCTGGACGTGGTCGATGTATTCGGCCTTCCACAAGGGCTCGAACAGGATGTTGGCGAAGCGCACCGCCATCAGGTTCTGCACCGTCTCCTTCCCGAGGTAATGGTCGATCCGGTAGATCTGCGCCTCGGTGAAATGCCGCGCCAGCACCTCGTTCAGTGCGCGCGCACTGGTCAGGTCGCGGCCGAAGGGCTTTTCCACCACGATCCGGCTCCAGGCATCCGCGATCCCGTGGTCCGACAGCCGCTGCGCGATATCGCCGAACAGGCCCGGCGCGACCGAGAAATAGAAGGCCCGGACCACATTCTCGCGCATCAGCTCCTTCAGCCGCTCCCAGCCGGTCGTCCCCCTGGCGTCGATCGGAACATAGGTCAGCCGCTCCAGGAAGCCCGCGATCGCCGTCTTGTCCTGCTTCTCCTTCGGGACGAATTCCGCGATGGCCTCGGCCACCTGGGCGCGCCATTCGGCATCGGTCAGCTCACCCCGTGCGGCGCCGATGATCCGGCTGTCCTCGGGCATCTGTCCGGCGAGGAAGCGGCGGTACAGCCCCGGCAGCACCTTGCGCCGCGCCAGATCGCCGGTGCCGCCGAAGATCACCAGATCGAACACATCCACCGGAATCACGCGCGAAACCATGGGCAACTCCCTCCAACGCTTTGTTAGCGCTAACGGGCGCGTTCTACCGCCTGCGCCCGCCCATGTCCAGCGTCGCCGTATCAGGCCCGGAGGCCCGTCTCCTCCAGCAGGCCCTTGCGCTTGGCCTCGTAGTAATAGCCGCGCGCATACCAGCCCACCGCGGCGTCCTGGTTGCCATCCGCCACCAGCCAGGCCCCGCGCAGATAGCGTCCGGCATATTTCAGATTGGTCTCGGCATCCAGAAGCCCCTCGGGCGCGCCGCGATAGCCCATGGTCCGCGCCGTCTGCGGCATGATCTGCATCAGCCCGTAATAGGGCCCGTTGCGCGCTGCCGGGTTGTAGCCGCTTTCGCGCTGGATCACCCGGTGCAGAAGCTCTTCGGGGATCTCGTGCACATGGGCGTATTTGCGCACCAATGCCTTCATCTCGGGCGTGGCCCCGGGCTGCATCGTTGCGCGCGAGACGGCGGGCCCGGGCTTGCGGCCGCAGGCGGCAAGTGCTGCTCCGGCGGCAAGGACAAGGATCTGTCGGCGGCTGAAGGACATGGGGGCTCCGCTGGGTTTTTGCCGCAAAGCGTTAAAGACGGCCGCGCCTTGCCGCAAGTCCCGGCCGCATCCGTCGGCGGCCCTTTGCGCGGATCCGAAGAAATTGACCGGGCAAGGCGCGAAATTCCTGATGGATTATGCGCGCTTTGGCATAGTCTCGTGAAAAAGGCCGGGGGGAATCAAACCGATGCAGATGTCCGACACGCGCGAGATTGCCGCGCCGCCCGACATGGTCTGGCGCGCCATCCTCGACCCCGAGGTGCTGCGCGCCTGCATTCCCGGCTGCGAAAGCCTCTCGGGCAGCGTGGCCGAGGGATATCAGGCCGTGGTCAAGCAGAAGGTCGGGCCGGTCAGCGCCACCTTCACCGGCACCGTCCAGCTTTCCGACATCGTGGAAGGCCGGTCCCTGCGCATCTCGGGCGAGGGCAAGGGCGGCGTCGCGGGCTTCGCCAAGGGCGGCGCCGACATGGTGCTGGAACCGGCCGGGGACGGCACCCGGCTGACCTATACCGTCGATGCCTCGGTCGGCGGCAAGATCGCCCAGCTTGGCAGCCGGATCATCGACGGCTTCGCCCGCAAGCTGGCCGATGAGTTCTTCACCCGCTTCCAGGACGCGGTCGAGGGCCCCGACGAGGCCCCGCCCGCGGACGAGGCGGAAGAGGCCCCGAAGAAGGGCTGGTTCAAGCGTCTGACCGGGGGCTGAGGCCCCCCAACCCAGGAAATCCAAGGGAGGAGTGGAATGACCAAAGTCAGCATGACCGTGAACGGCCGCGCCGTCTCGGCCGAGGCAGAGGGGCGGACCCTTCTGGTGAACTACCTGCGCGAGGGGTTGGGTCTGACCGGCACCCATGTCGGCTGCGACACCAGCCAGTGCGGCGCCTGCGTGGTGCATGTGAACGGCCAGGCGGTGAAAAGCTGCACCGTATTCGCCCAGGACGTCGCCGGGGCCGAGGTGCGCACGATCGAGGGCATGGCCAATGCCGACGGCTCGCTCTCGACGCTGCAGCAGGCCTTCCAGGATCATCACGGGTTGCAATGCGGCTATTGCACGCCGGGCATGGTGATGTCCTCGGCCGCGCTTCTGGCCGAGAACCCGACCCCGACCGAGGCCGAGGTGCGTCACCATCTCGAAGGCAACATCTGCCGCTGCACGGGCTACCACAACATCGTCAAGGCGGTGCTGGCGGCCTCGGGGCAGGACGTCACCAAGATCGCAGCCGAATAACAAAATCAGGGAGGACGACATGCCGAAGGACGGAGGCATCGGCGCCAGCACCAAGCGGCGCGAAGACGTGCGGTTCCTGACCGGAAAGGGCCGTTACACCGACGACATCAACATCCGGGGCCAGCTTTACGCCCAGTTCATCCGCAGCCAGGTCGCCCACGGCACGATCCGCAAGATCGACACCCGCGACGCCGAGGCAATGCCGGGCGTGGTCAAGGTGTTCACCTCGGCCGATTTCGCCGGTGTGGGCGGCATCCCGACCGGCTGGCAGGTCACCAGCCGTGACGGCAAGGTGATGCTGGAACCGAAGCACCCCGTCCTGGCCGAGGGCAAGGTCCGCCATGTCGGCGATCCGATCGCCGTGGTGGTGGCCGAGACGCTGGAACAGGCCCGCGACGCCGCCGAGGCGGTGGAGATCGACATCGACGAACTGCCCGCCGTGATGGACATGAAGGCCGCCGTCAAGGGCGGGCCCCTGGTACATGACGAGATCGGCTCGAACCTCTGCTACGACTGGGGCTTCGTCGAGGAGAACCGCGCCGCCGTGGACGAGGCCTTCAAGAAGGCCGCCCATGTCACCACCCTCGATCTCGTGAACAACCGGCTGATCGCCAACCCGATGGAGCCCCGCGTCGCCGTCGGCGATTACGAGGATCACTCGGGCCAGCACACGCTGTACACGACCAGCCAGAACCCGCATGTGATCCGCCTGCTGATGGGCGCCTTCGTGCTGTCGATCCCCGAGCACAAGCTGCGCGTGGTCGCCCCCGATGTCGGCGGCGGCTTCGGCTCGAAGATCTACCACTACGCCGAAGAGGCCTTCGTCACCAAGGCCGCCCAGATCCTGAAGCGTCCGGTCAAATGGACCTCCTCCCGGTCCGAGGCCTTCATCTCGGACGCGCAGGGCCGGGACCACCAGACCCGGATCCAGCTCGCGCTCGACGCCGACCACAACTTCATGGCGCTGCGCTGCGAGACCTATGCCAACATGGGCGCCTATCTTTCCACCTTCGCGCCCTGCATCCCGACCTGGCTGCACGGCACGCTGCTGGCCGGGAACTACAAGACGCCGCTCGTCTACACCAACGTCAAGGCGGTCTTCACCAACACCGTCCCCGTCGACGCCTATCGCGGCGCCGGGCGGCCCGAGGCGACCTTCCAGCTGGAGCGCGTGATCGACAAGGCCGCGCGCGAGCTTGGGGTTTCCCCGGTGGACCTGCGCCGGAAGAACTTCATCAAGCCCGACCAGTATCCCTACCAGACCCCGGTCGCGGTGGTCTACGACACCGGCAACTACGACGCGACGCTGGACAAGCTGCTCCAGCTCTCCGACTACGCCGGGTTCGAGGCCCGCGCGGCGGAATCGAAGGCCCGCGGCAGGCTGCGCGGCTTCGGCCTTGCCCATTACATCGAGGCCTGCGGCATCGCGCCCTCGAATCTGGTCGGCCAACTCGGCGCCCGCGCCGGTCTGTATGAATCGGCGACCGTCCGGGTGAACGCCACCGGCTCGATCACCGTCTTCACCGGCAGCCACAGCCACGGCCAGGGGCACGAGACCACCTTCGCCCAGGTGATCTCCGACATGATCGGCATCGACGCCTCCCAGGTGGAGATCGTCCATGGCGACACCTCGAATACGCCGATGGGCATGGGCACCTATGGCTCGCGCAGCCTGGCGGTCGGCGGCTCGGCCATGGTCAAGGCGACCAACAAGATCATCAACAAGGCCAAGAAGATCGCGGCCCACCTGATGGAGGCGTCCGAGGCCGATATCGAACTGAAGGACGGCAAGTTCACCGTCGCGGGGACCGACAAGGAGAAAACCTGGGTCGACATCACCCTCGCGGCCTACGTTCCCCACAACTACCCGCTGGAAAGCATCGAGCCGGGGCTCGAGGAAACCGCCTTCTACGATCCCTCGAACTTCACCTATCCCGCCGGCGCCTATGGCTGCGAGCTGGAGGTGGACCCCGAGACCGGAAAGGTCGAGATCCTGGCCTTCACCGCCGCCGACGACTTCGGCAATGTGGTCAACCCGATGATCGTCGAGGGCCAGGTCCACGGCGGCCTTGCGCAGGGCATCGGCCAGGCGATGCTGGAGCATTGCGTCTTCGACGAGAACGGCCAGCTTCTGTCCGGCTCGTTCATGGACTACGCCATGCCCCGCGCCGACGACGTGCCGTTCTATTCGGTGGACCACAGCTGCGCCACGCCCTGCACCCATAACCCCCTGGGGGTGAAGGGCTGCGGCGAGGCCGGGGCCATCGGCTCGCCCCCCGCGGTGGTCAATGCGGTGATCGACGCATTGCACCGCGGCGGCTTTACCAACGTCACCCATATCGACATGCCGGTCAGCCCCTCGCGGGTCTGGCAGGCGATGCACGGCTGAGGGAGGGACCCCATGCACAACTTCGACTTCGTCAAACCCTCGACCATCGCCGACGCGGTGCAGGCCCTGTCGCATGAGGGCGCGCAGGCGCTCTCGGGCGGCCAGACCCTGATCCCGACGATGAAGCAACGCCTCGCCGCACCCGCAACCCTGGTCAGCCTGACCGCCATCCCCGAGCTGCAGGGCGTCTGCCTCGGCGACGGCGGCCTGCACATCGGTGCGGCCACCCCCCACGCGGTGGTCGCGCGCGAGGCGGCGGCGCATTACCCGGCGCTGGCGAAACTCGCCGCCGGCATCGGCGACCCGGCGGTCCGGAACCGGGGCACCATTGGCGGCAGCCTCGCCAACAATGATCCGGCCGCCTGCTACCCCTCGGCTACCCTTGCCTCGGGGGCGACCATCGTCACCAACAGCCGCAAGATCGCGGCCGACGACTACTTCCAGGGCCTGTTCTCCACCGCGCTGCATGATGGCGAAATCATCACCTCGGTCGTGTTCCCGATCCCGGAAAAGGCGGCCTATGTGAAGTTCGACCAGCCCGCCAGCCGCTTTGCCCTGACCGGCGTCTTCGTCGCGAAATACGCAAGCGGCGTGCGGGTGGCGGTCACCGGGGCGTCGCAGGATGGCGTCTTCCGCTGGAAGGATGCCGAGGCCGCGCTGTCGGCCGACTTCTCCCCCGCCGCGATCAAGGGCCTCGCGATGGAAAGCGGCGCGATGATCCACGACCTGCACGGGACCCAGGCCTATCGCGCCAACCTGGTCAAGGTGCTGACCGGCCGCGCCGTCGCCGCCGCGCTGGCCTGACCCTTATCCCGCGCCCGGGGCTATCTTCAGGCGCGGGCTGCCTCGGCCCGCTGCGCCGCCAGCGCGCGCTGGAAGGCCGGACGCGCCTCGCCCCGCGCGACATAGTTGGCGAGGTTCGGCCAATCCTCGACAATCCCGGTTCCGCCCAGCCGGCGCAGCACGCTGACCATCAGCAGGTCCCCGGCCGAGAACCCAGCCTCCAGCCAAACCCCCTGCCCCAGCCGGTCGGCAAGCCGCCCCAGCACCGCCCGGATGCGCGCCGCCAGCATCTCCTGCCGCTCGGCGAACCAGGGCCGCTCCCGTTCCAGCACCCGCGCCAGGCTGAACTCGAAGATCGGCGGCTCGACCGTGTTCAGGGCGGCGAACATCCACGTCACCGCCCGCGCCCTGGCCTCCGGCCCGGTCGGAAGCAGGACCGGATGCTCCTGTCCCAGATGCCAGAGGATCGCGCCGGACTCGAACAGGACCAGCCCCTCCGCCGCATAGGTCGGGATCTGCCCGAAGGGATTTCGCGCCAGATGCCGGGGCGACTTCAACTCGGCGAAGTCCAGCAGTTCCACCGCATAGGGCTGCCCGGCCTCCTCCAGCGCCCAGCGGACCCGCAGGTCGCGCGCCAACCCCCTGCCCCCATCGGGCGAACGGCGGAATCCGGTGATCGTCGGAAGACCGGCCATGTTGCCCCCCCAATATCAGACCAAATGGTATGTTTCTCTTGCCCGGCCGGCAAGTCCTTCCACGGTCTTGCGCGGTGTCATGCCGGGGTCATGGAAATCCGGCATCAGGAGACTCGGCAAACTTCACGGCACCGTCACTAGCTGGGGGGTTGCCATGGCAAGAACGCCAGATATAGTTCCCGCAACCGGGGCGGACTCCCCCGCCCCCCATGGCCTCCGGGTCAGCGGGCAAAGCGTGGAGTCTTTGACGGAATGGACGGCGATTTCAGAACCCAGTTCGTGCGCGATCCCGCGGCGCTGAAGCATTACCCCGCTTTGGTGCTGAACGCCGACTACCGCCCGCTCAGCTACTACCCGCTCAGCCTCTGGCCCTGGCAAGAGGCGATCAAGGCCGCCGTGCTGGAGCGGGTGCAGATCGTCGCCGAATACGACCATGTGGTGCGAAGCCAGCGCCACGAATTCAGGATACCCTCGGTCGTCGTCCTCAAGGAATATGTCAAACCCCAGAAGCGCGTGGCCTTCACGCGCTTCAATCTTTTCCTGCGGGACGAATTCTGCTGCCAGTACTGCGGCGCGCGGGGCGATCTTACCTTCGACCATGTCGTCCCGCGCTCGCGCGGCGGCATCACCAGCTGGGAGAATGTCGTCGCCGCCTGCTCTCCGTGCAACCTGCGCAAGGGCTCCCGGACGCTGCGCCAGTCCGGCCTCCACCTCCGCCGCCCCCCTCGGACCCCCACCGCCGAGGAGATGCAGGCCCACGGCCGCCGCTTCCCGCCGAACCACCTGCACGTCAGCTGGATGGACTACCTCTATTGGGACGCCGAGCTGGAGGCCTGAGCTTCTCCGACGATTGTTCGTCATGTCGCGGATCGCGCTGTCCGACCGATCCGGCTCCCCCCGATCAAGGGTGTCTGCCCGCGCCACGGGGCCGAACCCGCCCCGGATCTGTCAGCCGCCGACGATCCCGGTGACGGCGCTGTTGACCCCCGACACCACCGTGCCGGTATTGACCGCGCCCAGAACCGTGGTCGAAACATTTCCCATCGACCCGTTCAGCCCGTTGAAGCTGGTATCGACCGATCCGATGACCGAGGTCATGTTGCTGGCCATATCGGCCACAAGAGCCGCCTGATCGGTGGTGCCGCCGAGCTGCCGGATGCTGGCCGAAACCGCGCCCGAGCTGCCGGAGATCGCCTCGGACAGGTCCTGGTTGACGCCAAGCGTGATCGTGCCCGTGTTCACCGCGCCCAGCACGGTCGTGGACATATCGCCAATGTCGACAGTCATGTCGCCGATGGCCTGCACGTCGCCCGCAACCTCGGACGTGGCGGCCGCGACGCCGGTCAGCGTATTGGTGACCGATCCGTCGATGCGGTTCAGGATCGTGCCTGTCTGCGGGTCGATCCAGGCCTCGTTCTCTGCGATATTCACGAAGGTGCCGGCAAGCGGCGCCATGGTCCCCATTTCGGCCGTGGCGTTCAGCACGCGCTCCAGAACGGAGAGGCTGGTGACGGGAAGGGGCTCCTCCTCGGGGTCGGTGGGCGGGGGCGAGACCGTCTCGCCCGCGCCAAGCGGCGTCGTCGACAGCCCGTTCGAGAAGGAGTCCAGCTCGGCAAGGGTCGGCGTCAGCGTGCCTGTAAAGGAGATGCCCGCCGTGCTGTCCATGCCCACCGAGCCGCTGAACAGCTGGCCGGTGAATTCATCGCTGCCGACGAAGAAGAAATAGGCATCTCCTTTGGCATCGGCCCCCGCCGTCAGCACGCGCCCGGCGCCGAGCGATTGCACGACAGTCCCATCCGCCTCGAACAGGGTCATCTCATGGGGATAGCTGGCGCTATTGGCGCCCGCATTGGGGGTGAAGCCGATATAGCGGTCGGAATTCGCACCCCAATCCACCTCTCCATCGCTGAATGGAATTTTATAGGCGGTTCCAGGGACTTTGCTGTAGATGTCGCAGGTTGTCGTGTTCTGGCAATTCGAAACATTCCATTGCGTATCGGCAACCTGATACCGACCGAACTGCAGGTCCGAAAACGCTGCCTGTGCCGCGCCCCCAAGCAGCAGAAGTGCCGCGGTGGACCAGGCGGTCGCGCGCAGCAATCCGGGAACGATTTTAAGCATTTACCATCCTTGAGGTACGTGGTGCCGGAACGGGACAGGCATCAGTTTCATGGCCCAGATTTCATATCGGGACGGTTTGGGTCAACAGCGAATTCGGATCCATTCGGCACATGGGCAGAAAGAGATGATCGAAGGGAAGGATAAATCGCGTCGAATGGAAGGGACATATCGAAAGTGGGTTTCATTCGATAGGCATGGCAGTCGAGGGATTGTTCCGGCAGCGTAATCCACCTGGCATTCGGCATTTATTCCAAGGTCGCAAGAATCGCCGCGATGGCAATACGAACGGCGGCGCGCAGCCGCCTCGGTTCGGCATGTAGATCGACCGCTCTCTTGCCGGGACGGCGCTCCGCCGGATCCCGCGCGGCGCAAGGGGCCGTCCCTGCGCGGTCGGGATCCACGCCTGGACAGTCCTCGGCTTCAGGTCACCACATCCGGGTTTTCCCGCCCGGTATGGGCCGCGATCCCCGCCAGCCGATGCGCCGCCCGGATCACCGGGGCCAGCGCCTCCTGCGGATCCAGATCCAGCCCCCCGGGACCGGGGGCGTAGCGTTCCAGATAGACCCGCAGCGTCGCGCCCTCGGTCCCGGTGCCGGAAAGCCGGTACACGATCCGGCTGCCGTCCCGGAACATGACCCGAACCCCCTGCCGCTCGCTCAGGCTGCCGTCCACTGGGTCGGTATAGGCGAAGTCGTCGGCCTCCGCGATCGCCAGCCCCTCCACCCCCCGCCCCGGCAGGCCGGGAAGCGCGGCGCGCAAGGCGGCCATCAGCGCCTCGGCCCGCGCGGGCTCGATCGCCTCGAAATCGTGGCGGCTGTAGTAGTTCCGGCCGAACCTTTGCCAATGGTCCCGCAGGATCGCCGCCACCGTCTGCCCCCGCGCGGCCAGCATGTTCAGCCACATGAGCACCGCCCAGAGCCCGTCCTTCTCGCGGACATGGTCCGAGCCGGTCCCGAAGCTCTCCTCGCCGCAGATCGTCGCCTTCCCCGCGTCGAGAAGGTTGCCGAAGAACTTCCACCCCGTCGGCGTCTCGTAGGCCGGGATCCCCAGCGCCGCAGCCACCCGATCGACGGCGGCGGAGGTCGGCATCGACCGCGCCACCCCCTTCAGCCCCCCGGCATAGCCCGGCGCCAGATGCGCGTTCGCGGCCAGCACCGCCAGGCTGTCCGAGGGCGAGACATAGATCCCGCGCCCGACCACCATGTTCCGGTCGCCGTCGCCGTCCGAGGCCGCGCCGAAATCGGGGGCGCCGGCGGTGAACATTTCCTCCATCAGGGCGCGGGCCCAGGTCGGGTTCGGATCGGGATGCATCCCGCCGAAGTCCGGCAGCGGGGTCGCGTTGACCACCGTCCCCCTGGCCGCGCCCAGCCGGTTCTCCAGGATCTCCACCGCATAGGGGCCGGTGACGGCGCACATGGAATCCATCCGCATCCGGAAGCCGGAGGCGAACAGCGCCCGGATCGCGGCAAAGTCGAACAGCCCCTCCATCAGCGCGGCGTAATCGGCCACCGGGTCCACGACATCGACCACCATCCCGCCCAGCCGGTGCCGGCCGGGGCGCGAAAGGTCGACATCCTGCGCCTCGAGCATCCGGTATTCGGCCAGTTCCAGCGTCCGGCGATACATTGCCTCGGTCACCGCCTCGGGCGCGGGGCCGCCGTTCGGCATGTTGAACTTGACCCCGAAATCCTCGTCCGGGCCGCCGGGGTTGTGCGAGGCGGACATGATGATCCCGCCATCGGTCCGGTTCAGCCGGATCAGGTGGCTGGCGGCGGGAGTCGAGAGGATCGCCCCCTGCCCCACGATCATCCGAACAGCCCCGTTCGCGGCCGCCATCCGCAGGATGACCTGCGCCGCGCGGTCGTTGAAATAACGCCCGTCGCCGCCCAGGACGAAGGTCTTGCCCTGGCAGCCTACCACGTCGAAGACCGACTGGACGAAATTCTCCAGATAGTGCCGCCCCATGAAGACCGCCGTCTTCTTGCGCAGTCCGCTGGTCCCCGGCTTCTGCCCCTGGATCGGGGCGGTCTGCACCGTGGTGATCTGGCTCATGGCGGGTCTCCCTTCGATGTGCCGGTCAGCGACCGGAAGAGCAGGACCGACTGGGCCGGCACCTCGCGCAGCGTCGAGGCGGTGCCGTCGGGCAGGAATTCGGGCCGGGTGGTGTCGAGCAGAAGTTCCCAGGCCGGGACCGTCCCCGGCAACCGCAGCGCGGCGGCGGCCCCCGTGTTGAAAACGGCGAAGACGGCATCCGGTTTCGGATCGCCCCCTTCGGCCTGCATCCGCAACTCGACGCAGAGGCAGCGGAAGGCGGGATCGTGCCAGTCCCCGGACTGCGGCGTGTGGCCGTCGGGGTGGTGCCAGATCACATCCGGCAGGCCGTCGCACTGGCGCTTGCGGGCATGCAGGAAACGGCGCTGGCGCAGGATCGGCAGGGCGCGGCGCAGGGCGACAAGGCGGGCGACGAAATCCGTCAGCGCCCGGTCGGCGCGGGCCCAGTCGAGCCAGCTGGTCTCGTTGTCCTGGGCATAGGCATTGTTGTTGCCGCCCTGGCTGTGGCCGATCTCGTCGCCGGCCAGAAGCATCGGCACCCCTTGCGAAAACATCAGCGTGGCCAGCAGGTTGCGCTTGCGCAAGGCACGGGCGGCCAGCACCTTGGGATCCTTCGTCGGCCCTTCGACGCCGAGGTTGTCGGAATGGCTCTCGTGATGGCCGTCGCGGTTCTCCTCGCCATTGGCGAAATTGCGCCGGACCGTGTAGCTGACCAGATCCTCGAGCGTGAAGCCGTCATGGCTGGTCACGAAATTGACCGAGGACGAGGCGGCGCGGCCGGAATGGTCGAAGCGTTCGGCGCTGCCGAGGATCCGGGCCGAGAGATCGGGCGTGAGGCCGGCATCCCCCTTCCAGAAGCGGCGCACCCCGTCGCGGAAGCGGTCGTTCCATTCGTGGAACGGATGCGGATAGGCCCCCAGCTGATAGCCGCCCGGACCGATGTCCCAGGGCTCGGCGATCAGCTTGACGCGGGAAAGGACCGGGTCCTGCCGGATCGCGTCGAAGAAGCCGCCGTTCGGGTCGAAGCCCTGTGCCTCGCGCCCCAGGACGGTGGCAAGGTCGAAGCGGAAGCCGTCGACATGGACCTCCTCGACCCAGTAGCGCAAGCTGTCCATCACCATGCGCAACACCATCGGATGGGTCAGGTTCAGCGTGTTGCCGGTGCCGGTGTCGTTGACGTAATGCCGCCCGCCGTCGCAAAGCCGGTAATAGCTCGCGTTGTCGAGCCCCCGGAACGACAGGGTCGGGCCCCATTCGTCGCCCTCGGCGCTGTGGTTGTAAACCACGTCGAGGATGACCTCGATCCCCGCGGCGTGAAAGCGGCGGACCATGGTCTGGAACTCCCACAGCGCGCCTTTCGACATGTAGCGGGGCTCGGGGGCGAAGAATCCCAGCGTGTTGTAGCCCCAGTGGTTGCGAAGGCCCCGCGCGACCAGGAAGCGGTCGTCGACGAAGGCATGGACCGGCAGAAGCTCGATCGCGGTGATGCCAAGGCGGTGCAGATGTTCGATCACCGGGTCGGAGGCGAGGCCCAGGTAGGTGCCGCGCAGGCCCTTGTCGACATGCGGGTGCAGTTCGGTCATCGACTTGACATGCGCCTCGTAGATCACCGTATCGGTGCGCGGGATGCGCGGCGGCTGGTCGTTGCCCCAGCTGAAGGAGGGATCCACCACCACCGCCTTCGGCACGGCGAAGGCGCTGTCGCGGCTGTCATAGCTGAGGTCGCCGCGCGGGCTGCCGATCCGGTAGCCCATCAGCGCGTCGGACCATTTCAGCCGCCCTTCCAGCGCGCGGGCATAAGGGTCCAGCAGCAGCTTGTGCGGGTTGAAGCGGTGGCCCTGTTCCGGCGCATAGGGCCCATGGGCGCGATAGCCGTACACCGCGCCGGGCGTCAGCCCGCCGACATGGATATGCCAGATGTCCCCTTCCCGCTCCACGATCGGCAGGCGGCACAGCTCCTTGCGGCCGTCATGGGTGAAAAGGCACAGTTCGATCCGCTCGGCATTGGCGGAAAAGACCGCGAAGTTCACCCCGTCGCCGGTGAGGCTGGCCCCCATCGGCCAGGGGCGACCGGGGCCGACCGCATGGCCCGAAAGCCATGCCGGGGGCGGGGCGGTCTGCGGCGTCACCCGGCCAGCCTTTCGTAAAGCCCGGCATAGGCGGCCGCGCTCGCCTCCCAGCCGACGGGATGGGCCATGGCATTGGCGCGCAGCTTCGCCCAGAGCTTCGGCTGGCGGTATAGCGCCTGCAGCCGCTCCAGCGCCTGGCCGAAGGCCATTGCGTCGACCGGGTGGAAGGTCACCCCCGTCGCCGCCCCGGCCGCCAGCGTTGCCGGGCTGGCCCCGATCACCGTATCCGCAAGCCCCCCCACCTGGCTGACCACCGGCAGCGCGCCATAGCGCAGGCCATACATCTGGGTCAGGCCGCAGGGCTCGAACCGGCTGGGGACGAGGACGGCGTCGGCGCCCGAGAACAGGCGGTGGCTCAGCGCCTCGTCATAGCCGATGCGGACGGCGACCCGACCGGGAAAGCGCGCCGCAAGGTTGCGCATCGCCGCCTCCATCCCCGGCTCGCCCGAGCCGAGGACGATCAGCCCGCCACCGCCAAGGATGAAATCGGGGATCACCGCGGGAAGAAGGTCGACGCCCTTCTGGTCGGTGAGCCGGCTGATGACGATGGCCAGCGGGCCGGGAACCTCCAGCCCGAATTCCTGGCACAGCCGCGCCCGGGCGGCGGCCTTGCCGGCCATGGTCTTCGGGCCGAAGCCCGGCTCCTCGCGCGCGGGATTCCAGATCGTCGTGTCCACCCCGTTCAGGATGCCCGAGACCACCCGCCCGCGCGCCGCCAGCACCCCTTCCAGCCCCATGCCGAACTCGGGCCGCATCAACTCGGCCGCATAGCTGGGCGAGACGGTGGTGATCCAGTCGGCGGTCATCAGCCCGGCCTTCAGGCTGGAGATCCCGCCGTAGTATTCCAGCGCCTCGGGGTGGAAGGCATGGGCGGGCAGGCGCAGGATCCCCAGCATGTGGCCCGGCGCCCAGCCCTGGAAGGCGATGTTGTGGATGGTCATCACCGACTTCACCCCGCCCGCGCCGTAATAGGCCAGATAGGCCGGGGCCAGCCCCGCCTGCCAGTCATGGGCGTGCAGCATGTCGGGCTTCCAGCCCGCCAGCCCCTCGCGCGCGATGCGGGCGGCGATCCAGCTCAGCGCGGCGAAGCGGATCGCATTGTCGGGAAATTCGCCCTGCGGCCCGGCATAGGGCCCGCCCTCGCGATCATAGAGATGCGGCGCATCAAGGAGGAGGACCGAAATCCCCCCCACCTCGCCGGCAAGGACCCGTCCCTGCCCGCCCCAGAGATCGCCCTCCTCCCAGACCACCGGCCAGCCCTCGGCCCCTGCCCGCAGGCTGCGATAGGCGGGCAGGAGAACCCGCATCTCCCAGCCTTTGGCCGCAAGCGCCTCGGGCAGCGCGCCCACCACATCGGCCAGCCCGCCGGTCTTGACCAGCGGCACACATTCCGACGCCACCGAAAGCACCCGCCCGCCCATGACAAACCGCTCCCGTCTTGCTCTTTTCAAAAATACTCCACGGGGGTCCGGGGGTGTGAAACCCCCGGGGCTCCGCCCGGGCGCAACCCGTCAGGATCCCGTCACGACAATGCCCGTGCCCGCGCGTCAAGCATGTCCTGCGTGATCAGCACGATCCCCCCGTCCGAGCGGCGGAACCACTTCGCATCCTCTGCCGGATCCTCGCCGATGACCAGCCCCTCGGGGATCACCACGCCCCGGTCGATCACGCAATTCTTCAGCTGCGCCTTGCGGTTGACGGTGACCTGCGGCAGCGCCACCACATGTTCCAGGCTGGAGAAGCTGTGCGTCCGGACCCCGGTGAACAGCAGCGAATTGCGCACCTCGGAACCCGAGACGATGCAATCGCCCGCGATCAGCGACGAGACCGCCATCCCGCGCCGTCCGTCCTCGTCATGGATGAACTTCGCCGGCGGCACGATCTCGGCATAGGTCCAGATCGGCCAGCTCCGGTCGTAGATGTCCAGCTTCGGCACGAAATCCGTCAGGTCGATATTCGCCTGCCAGAAGGCGTCGATCGTGCCGACGTCGCGCCAGTAGGGCTCGGTCTCGAGGCCCGAGGTCACGCAGCTGTCGGCAAAGCGGTGCGCGACGGCCTTGCCCTCCCGCACGATGCGGGGGATCAGGTCGAAGCCGAAATCGTGGCTGGAGGCGTCATCCCCCATGTCCTGCCGCAGCAGGTCGCGCAGGAAGGCCCAGTCGAAGACGTAGATCCCCATGCTGGCGAGCGAATGGTCCGGATCGCCGGGAAGCGCGGGCGGGTCCTTCGGCTTTTCCAGGAAATCGGTGATCCGCATCGCCTTGTCGACATGCATCACCCCGAAGGCGCTGGCTTCCCGGCGCGGGACCGTCAGGCAGCCGATGGTCACGTCAGCCCCGGCCTCGGCATGCTGGCGCAGCATCACCTCGTAGTCCATCTTGTAGATGTGGTCGCCCGCCAGGATGATGACGTATTTCACCCCGTAACTGTCGATGATGTCGATGTTCTGCGCCACGGCGTCGGCGGTGCCGCGATACCAGTTCACCTCGTCCATCCGCTGCGAGGCGGGCAGGATGTCCAGGTATTCGTTCCGTTCCGCCCGGAAGAAGCCCCAGCCGCGCTGGACATGGCGGATCAGGGAATGGGCCTTGTACTGCGTCGCGATCGCCATCTTGCGGATACCCGAGTTCAGCGCGTTCGACAGCGCGAAGTCGATGATCCGGGTCTTGCCGCCGAAATAGACCGCCGGTTTCGCGCGCCGGTCGGTCAGCTCCTTCAGGCGGCTGCCACGCCCCCCGGCCAGGACGAAGGCCATGGCCTGGGATGAAAGGCGCTGGTTCGGTCTTGGGTGCATTCTCGTCCTCCCCTCGGGCGGCTTGCCCGGCAATCGTCAATCCTGCTGCAGATAGATCGCGGACAGCGGCGGCAGCACCAGCTGGGCCGACTGGGTCTGGCCGTGCCACGGCACCCGCTCGGCGCCGATCCCGCCAAGGTTGCCGCGGTTGCCGCCGCCATAGGCTGCGGCATCGGTGTTCAGGATCTCGCGCCAATGGCCCGGTTCGGGCAGGCCCAGCCGGTAGCTGCGCTGGACCGGCGTCATGTTGACCACCGCGACCACCGGCCTGTCCCCGGCCCGGCCCCGGCGGACCCAGGCGAAGACCCCCGTCTCGGCATCGTGGCCTTCGAGCCAGTCGAAACCCTCGGGCCGGCAGTCGTTCACATGCAGCGCCGGGATCTCGCGGTACAGCCGGTTCAGGTCGCGCACCAGCGCCTGCACGCCGCGATGCTCGGCCAGGGCGAGCTGGTGCCAGTCCAGGCTGTGCTGGTGGTTCCACTCGGCCCCTTGCGCGAATTCCTGGCCCATGAACAGCAGCTTCTTGCCGGGATGCGCCCACATGAACCCATAGAAGGCGCGCAGGTTGGCGAATTTTTCCCAAGGGGAGCCCGGCATCTTGGCCAGCATGGAACCCTTGCCATGCACCACCTCGTCATGGCTGATCGGCAGGATGTAGTTTTCCGACCAGGCATAGACCAGGCCAAAGGTCATCTGGCCGTGGTGGTAGCGGCGATAGAGCGGGTCCTTCTGCATGTAGCCAAGCGTGTCGTTCATCCAGCCCATGTTCCACTTGAATCCGAAGCCGAGGCCGCCCCAGTCCACGGGCCGCGAGACACCCGGGAAGGCGGTGGATTCCTCGGCCACGGTCATGATGCCGGGACATTCGCCATAGGCGGTGGCGTTCATCTGCCGCAGGACCTCGATCGCCTCGTAGTTCTCGCGCCCGCCATCCCGGTTCGGGACCCATTCGCCCGGCTCGCGGCTGTAGTCGCGGTATAGCATCGAGGCGACGGCATCCACGCGAAGGCCGTCGATGTGGTATTCCTCCAGCCAATAGAGGGCGTTGGAGACCAGGTAGTTCTTCACCTCCACCCGGCCATAGTTGTAGATCAGGGTGTTCCAGTCCTGATGGAACCCCTCGCGCGGGTCTTCGTGTTCGTAAAGCGCGGTGCCGTCGAAGCGGCCGAGGCCATGCGCATCGGTCGGGAAATGCGCCGGAACCCAGTCGAGGATGACCCCCAGGCCGCGGCGATGGGCGGCATCGACGAAGGCTCGAAACTCCTCGGGCGTGCCGTGCCGGATCGTGGGGGCGAAGAGGCCGACCGGCTGGTAGCCCCAGGACCCGTCGAAAGGATATTCGCTGATCGGCAGGCATTCGATATGGGTGAAACCCATGTCGGCGGCGTAGTCCACCAGCTGCCCGGCCAGTTCCAGATAGCTGAGCATCCGGTTGCCGGGCGCGCGCCGCCAAGAGCCCAGATGCACCTCGTAGACCGAGATCGGCGCGTCGATCGCCTGTTTCGCGGCCCGCGCGGCCATCCAGTCCGCATCCTGCCAATCGCCCCGGATTTCCCTTACAACGCTTGCATTTGCGGGCGGATGTTCCGAGCCGAAGCCGACCGGGTCGGCCTTGAGCGGCAGGATCGTCCCGTCCTGCCCCCGGATCTCGTACTTGTAGACCGTGCCCTGGTGCAGGCCGGGCAGGAAGATCTCCCACACCCCGGTCGCACCCCGCCGGCGCATCGGATTGCGGCGCCCGTCCCAGAGGTTGAAGTCGCCCACCACCGAAACCCGTTCGGCATTCGGGGCCCAGACCGCGAAATGGACGCCCGCCGCCCCCTCATGCGTCATCGGATGCGCGCCGAGCGCCTGCCAGAGGCGGCGGTGCGTGCCTTCGCCCAGGAAATGTTCGTCCATTTCGCCCAGCACCGGACCGAAGCGATAGGGATCGTCGAATTCCCATGTGTTGCCATGGCCTTGCGCGCGGAACCTGTAGCTGTCCCGCCGGGGCATCGGCTGGGTGAACAGCCCGGGGACGCCGGGATAGGGCGCGGCCTCGGCGGCGGAATGTCCGGTCAAGAGCCAGAGCCGCTCCGCCCCCGGCACGAAGGCCCGGACCTCCCAGCCCTTCGCCACCTCGTGCGGCCCGAGCACCGCGAAGGGATCGCCGTGCCGTCCCGCGGCGATCGCCTCGGCCGCGCCCCGCTCCAGTGTCGTTCCGGCCATGCCCCCTCCTGCAAGCGCCTCAGAGCGCGGATGTCGTCTGCCAGATCTCGTCCATGTAGCCACGGATCGTGCGGTCCGAGGAGAAGAAACCGCTGCGGGCCGTGTTCAATGCCGCCATCTTCCACCAGCGCGCGGGATCGGCATAGGCGCGATCCACCTCGGCCTGCATCGCGTGATAGGCCGCGAAATCCGAGGCGACGAGGAAATAGTCATGGTGCCAGACGCGATGGACCAGGCCATGGTACCGCTCCGGCTCGCCGGGAGAGAAGCGGCCCTCGGCGATCATCTGCAGCACGTCCAGCAAGGGCTGGCTCGCCTGGATCGCCTTGCGGGCATGTTCGGGATCCGCACGCCGGTGGACGACCTCTTCGGCGGTCAGGCCGAACAGGAAGAAGTTACCGGCCCCGACCTCGTGCAGGATCTCGACATTCGCGCCGTCCAGCGTGCCGATGGTCACCGCGCCGTTCATCATGAACTTCATGTTGCCGGTGCCCGAGGCCTCTTTCCCCGCGGTCGAGATCTGTTCCGAAAGGTCGGCAGCCGGGATCAGCCTCTCGGCCATGGTGACGTTGTAGTTCGGCGGATAGATCACCCGCAGCAGCCCGTTCGTCACCGGATCCGCGTTAAGAACCTCGGCCACATCGTTGATCAGGCGGATGATTTCCTTGGCGACTTCATAGCCGGGCGCCGCCTTGCCGCCGAAGATCTTCACGCGCGGGATCCAGCCGGCCTCGGGGTTGGCGCGGATCGCGTGCCAGTGGGCGACGGTCTGCAGGATGTTCAGAAGCTGGCGCTTGTATTCGTGGATGCGCTTGATCTGGACGTCGAAGATCGCCTGCGGGTCCAGCGCCAGGCCGGTCTCGCGCCCGATCCAGTTCGCGAGCGCGACCTTGTTCTCGTGCTTGGCCGCCGCGAAATCGGCGCGGAAACCTGCGTCCTCGACATGCGGCTCCAGCTCGCGCAGGCGGCCGAGGTCGGCCTCCCAGCCCTCGCCGATGGTGCGGGTGATCAGCCCGGCCAGCGGGCGGTTCGCCATCCGCAGCCAGCGCCGCGGGGTCACGCCGTTGGTCTGGTTGACGATCCGGCCCGGATGCATCGCGTCCAGTTCGGGAAAGAGCGTGGTCTTGACCAGTTGCGAATGCAGCGCCGAGACGCCATTGACCTTGTGGCTCATGATGAAGGCCAACTCGCCCATCCGCACCTCACCGTGCTTCAGGATGCCCAGGTAATGCGGCCGGTCCGGCCAGTTGCGGCGGTGCCAGCCGTCGATCCGCTCGACGATCTGCAAATGGCGCGGCAGGATCGTGCCGAAGGTCGAGGTTGTCCATTTCTCCAGCGCCTCGGGCAGGAGCGTGTGGTTGGTGAAGCCCAGGCATCCCCGCGCGATCTCCAGCGCCGTGTCGAAGGGCAGGCCATGGACATCCGACAAGAGCCGGATCAGTTCGGGCCCCGCGATCGCGGGATGGGTGTCGTTCATCTGGATCGCGACATGGGCCGGCAGGGTGCCGAGGTCGCGGTGGTTGGCAAGATGGCGGCGCAGGATATCCTGCAGCGCGGCCGAGGTCATGAAGAACTCCTGCTTCAGGCGCAGCTCCTTGCCCTGATGCGTTGTGTCGTCGGGATAAAGCACGCGCGACAGCGTGCGGGCCAGGGTCTCGGGTTCGGCCGCGGCGGTGTAGTCGCCCCGGTTGAACCGCGCGAGGTCGAAATCCGCCGTCCCCTTCGCCGCCCAGAGCCGCAGCGTATTGGCCCATCTTCCCTGCCAGCCGATGACCGGCGTGTCATGCGCCTCGGCCGTCACGGTTTCCTCGGGAAACCAGACCTCGCGGCCGTCGCGGATTTCGACCCGGCCCTTGAAGCCCACGGTATAGGCGCTTTCCGGGCGGGTGAATTCCCAGGGATCGACATGGGCCAGCCAGTCCTCGGCGGTCTCGACCTGGCGGCCATGCTCGAAATGCTGGCGGAAGAGGCCGTTCTCGTAGCGGATGCCATAGCCATAGGCCGGGCAGCCGATGGTCGCCATCGATTCCATGAAACAGGCGGCAAGCCGCCCCAGCCCGCCGTTCCCCAGTGCCGCGTCGGGCTCGTCGTCGATCAGCGCGCGCAGATCGAGTCCGAGCCCCGCCATCGCCTCGGCGGCGATGTCGTAGAGGCCGAGGTTGATCATCGCATCCTCAAGCACCCGGCCGATCAGGTATTCCATCGACAGATAGCAGACGCGCTTGCGGTCATCGGCCCAGGTGCGGCGGGTCGCGGCGAACCAGGGGACCACGATGCGGTCGCGGATCGCATGGCTGAGGGCGAGCCGCCAGTCCTGCAGGCTGGCGTGGGGGGCGTCCTTGCCCTGGGTGAAGGTCAGATGGCGCAGGACATCGGCCTGCAGAAGGTTCGGGGTCACGCTGGGCTCATGGTCTTGTCCGGCCCGCCAAGGCTAGGCTGTGCCGGGCCGGCGTCAAGCAGGGCTTGGGTCAAGATATGGTCACTTTCAACCAGGGGCCGGGAGTTCAAACCGCTTTGGCCGTGGTGCCACCGGCGGGCCCCCCTGTCAAAGAAAAAGGCGGCCGGTCAGGACGGGCGGGCCGGGCTGTCGGATTTCTTCTCCCAGCGGCCCGAGTCCTCGGACCAGTATTGCGCGGCATGGCCGGCGGCGGTGACCGCGCGCCATTGCTGCCGCGCCGCCTGCAGCCGGGCCTGATCGCTGCCGTCGAACAGGATCCAGACCCGCTCCATCGCCACGATCTCGGCATCGGTCGCTTCCGCCCCGTCGACCAGCGCCAGCACCCGCGCCCCGTTCACCGCCTGGCCGAGACCCAGAAGCACCGGCTGGTCGGCATCCTGCGGCCCCCCCTCCAGCCCATGCGGCAGGAAGCTGCCGTCGCCCCCCTTCAGCCAGAGCGCGGCGTCCAGCCGGTCCAGCGCCTCGCGGTCGGTGCCGCGCACCATCACCCGCCAGCCCTGGCCGAGCGCCCTGGGCGCGTTCACCGCCAGGGTATCGGCGGGGGTCGAACGGGTCAGATGGTAGAACATCACCGTGCCCATTGCCCGTGGCCTTCCGGGTCCGCTCATCGCTTGTCTTCGACCGCTCTTCGCCGGTCGCGCCCGCCCGCGAGGACCGACGCGACGCGAGGGAGGAGCATCACCTCTCGAACCTGTCGCGGATCAGCCGGTCCAGCGCCATGACGCCCCAGCCGGTCGCCCCTTTCGGCGCCAGCGTGGTGTCGGCCTTCAGCAGCGCGGTCCCCGCGATGTCGAGGTGGCACCAGGGGACGTCCGGCTTGACGAAGCGGGCCAGGAACTGCGCGGCGGTGATCGCGCCGCCGTCGCGGCCGCCGACGTTCATCATGTCGGCCACGCGGGACTTCAGCTTCTGGTCATAGGCCTCGCCCATCGGCATCCGCCAGGCGCCCTCGCCCTCTGCCTTGGCGGCGGCGAGGAAGGCGTTGCACAGGGCGTCATCGTTGGAAAAGACGCCGGTGTTCTCATGCCCCAGCGCGATGATGATCGCGCCGGTCAGCGTGGCGAGGTTGATCATGCCGGTCGGCTTGAAGCGTTCCTGCGCGTACCAGAGCACATCGGCCAGCACGAGGCGGCCCTCGGCGTCGGTGTTGATGACCTCGATCGTGTCGCCCTTCATCGACTTCACCACGTCGCCGGGGCGTTGGGCGCGGCCGTCGGGCATGTTCTCGACCAGACCGACCAGCCCCACGACATTGGCCCTGGCCTTGCGCAAGGCCAGCGTCCGCATGACCCCGGCGACGGTGCCCGCGCCGCCCATGTCCATGGTCATGTCCTCCATCCCGGCGGCGGGCTTGATCGAGATGCCGCCGGTGTCGAAGACCACGCCCTTGCCGATCAGCGCGAAGGGGGCCTCGTCCCCGCCGCCCTGCCATTGCATCACCACGACCTTCGAGGGGCTTTCCGACCCCTGCCCCACGCCAAGGAGCGCGCCCATGCCCAGGCGGCGCAGTTCCTCCTCCTCCAGGATCTCGACCTGCAGGCCCAGCTCCTGCATCCCGGCCAGGCGCGCGGCGAAATCGGAGGTGGTCAGCACGTTGGCGGGCTCGTTCACCAGGTCGCGGGTGAAGAACACGCCCTCGGCCACCGCCGCCATCGGCGCGGCGGCGCGGGCCACGGCTTCGGGGTTGGCGACGGCCACGGTCACCGCGCCCTTCGCCTTCTTCTCGCCGGTCTTGTGGGTGTCGAAATCATAGGCCCGCAGCGCGAGACCGAAGGCGATCTCGGCCGCGCGGGGATGGCCTTCGGCCAGGACCAGCGTCGGGGCCGCGCCATGCGCCCGCCCGACCGCCGCGCCTGCCTTGCGGGCCTGGGTCACATCGGCGCGCTTGGGGAGGCGCAGGATCTGCACCGCCTCGGCCTGCAGGCCCGCGGGCCAGGCCAGCTCCATCGCCTCGCCCGGCTTGAGCTTGCCGAAGGCGTCCGAGGCGACGGCCCGCGCCAGCGCGCCGCGCGCCAGCCGGTCAAGCTTGCGGAAGGCGGCCGAGGGCGGCTGGTCGGGTTCGGCCAATAGGGCGATGCGGCCCGGGGTGGTGGCCAGCGCGTCGAGGTCGGGGGCAAGGAACTGGATCGGCAGGGGCTGGGGCATCATTGTCTCGCGTGCTTGGGGATTTGCCGCATTGGGCAAGCCTTCGCCGGGACGCTACATCCGGGCCGGGCGATTGGCCAGATAGCAGTTTTCGCCGTCCGCGAATTCCGTTAGGGTCATCGCAAGATCTTGTGGGGGCCGACGGGCGCGTGTCCAGATTCGACAGATACCTGCTGTCGCAGCTGCTTCAGCTGTTCGGCTTCTTCGCGCTGGTTCTGGTGGCCGTCTACTGGGTCAACCGGGCGGTGGGCCTGTTCGACCAGCTGATCGGCGACGGCCAGTCGGCGCTGGTGTTCCTGGAGTTCTCGCTTCTGACCCTGCCCAATGCGGTGCGCCTGGTGCTGCCGGTGGCGGCCTTTGCCGCGACGGTCTATGCGGTCAACCGGCTGATGCAGGAAAGCGAGCTTGTGGTGATGCAGGCCACCGGCTTTTCGGCATTCCGGCTGGCGCGGCCCGTCCTCTATTTCGGGATCTGCGTCATGGCGATGCAACTGGTCCTGACCAATGTGCTGGTTCCCGCCAGCCAGCGCCTGCTTGCGGACCGCAGCGCCGAGATCTCGCAGAACGTCACCGCCCGATTCCTGAACGCCGGCCAGTTCATGCATCCCGGCGCAGGCCTGGCGCTTTACATCCGCGAGATCACGCCGACCGGCGAACTGCTGGACCTGTTCCTCTCGGACGAGCGCGCGCGTGGCGAGCGGGTGGTCCATACCGCGCGCAAGGCCTTTCTCGTCCGGGGCGAAGCCGCGCCGAAGCTGGTGATGGTCGAAGGCGCGACCCAGACGCTGGACCGGGCAAGCGGGCGGCTGTCGATCACGCGCTTTGCCGATTTCACGCTGGATCTTGCCGGGTTGGTCAACCTGGATGCGGTGGGCAAGATCGCGACCGACACGCTCTCGACCCCGACCCTTCTGGCTGCGGACCCCGAGCTGGCGCAATCGGTCCGCGTGACCCCGGCCGAGATGCTGGAGGAGGGCCATTCCCGCCTTGCCGGGCCGCTTCTGGCGATCGCCGCGCCGCTCCTGGGCTTTGCCGCGCTGATGCTGGGCGGGTTCTCGCGCTTCGGGCTCTGGCGGCAGATGGCGCTGGCGGTGGGGCTGATCATCGGGCTGCAACTCGCCTGGACCTGGGCGGGCAGCCTGGCGCTGCAATCCGCGGCGGTATGGCCGGCGCTTTACGCCGCGCCGCTGGGCGGCATGGCGCTGGCCTGGGGGCTTCTGTGGTGGGGCCAGCAGCCGCGCCGGTTGCGGCGGGGGGCCCCGGCATGACGCTTAGCCTCTATATCGCGCGGCGCTTCGCGGGCATGGTCGGGCGGGTCTTCCTGATCTTCTTCGGCATCCTGATGCTGATCGACATGATCGAGCAGTTGCGCCGCTTCTCGGACGCCGGGGTCGGGCTTGGCCAGGCGGCGCTGCTGTCGCTGCTGAACGTCCCCGAGACGCTGTACCGGATCCTGCCGCTGATCATGATCATGGCCGCGATCGCGATGTTCCTGGGCTTGGCGCGGTCGTCCGAACTGGTGGTGGTGCGGGCGGCGGGGCGGTCGGGCCTGCGCTTCCTCGTCACGCCGCTGGTGGTCTCGATCCTGCTGGGGGCGCTGGTGGTGGCGCTGTTCAACCCGCTCGTCGCCGCCACCTCCAAGGCCTATGACCAGCGCCGCGCGGCGCTGTCGCGGGGCGGCGACTCGGTGCTGTCGGTCTCGGATTCCGGGCTCTGGCTGCGGCAGGGGGGCGAGGACGGGCAGACGGTGATCCAGGCCGCCCGCGCCAACCCGGACGGAACGCAGCTGTTCGGCGTGACCTTCCTTTCGTTCGACGCGGCAGGCCTGCCCGCCCGCCGGATCGAATCCGAGAGCGCGCGGCTGACCGAGGGCGCCTGGGAACTGTCGGGGGCCAAGACCTGGGACCTCACCCAGCCCAACCCCGAGCTTGCCGCCAGCCGCGACGAGGGGCCGGTCGCCCTGCCCTCGGACCTGACGGCCGAGCGGATCCGCGACAGTTTCGGCACCCCCTCGGCCATCGCCTTCTGGGACCTGCCGGGCTATATCGCCGATCTGGAGGGCGCGGGCTTCTCGGCCCGGTCCTACCGGCTGTGGTTCCAGATGGAACTGGCCCAGCCGCTTTTGATGGCGGCGATGGTGCTGGTTGCCGCCGGCTTCACCATGCGCCATGTCCGCTTCGGCGGCACCGGCAGGATGGTCCTGATGGCGATGCTGGCGGGCTTCGGCATCTTCTTCCTGCGCAACTTCGCGCAGGCCCTGGGCGACAGCGGCCAGATTCCGATCACGCTTGCCGCCTGGAGCCCGCCGGTCGCGGCGGTGATGTTCTCGCTCGGCCTGCTTCTGCACCTGGAGGACGGCTGACATGGCGCGCATCCTGCTGGCCCTCTGCCTGGCCCTGGCCATCGCCCTGCCCGCCCGCGCGCAGGACCGGGCGACGCTGGTCTCGGACAGCCTCCAGATCACCGGCGACACCCGGCTGATCGCCTCCGGCAATGTCGAGGTCTTCTACCAGGGCCGCCGCCTGAAGGCCGCGCGCATCACCTTCGACCAGGCGATCGACCGGCTGGAGATCGCCGGCCCCATCATCCTGACCGAGGACTCGGGCGAGGTGATCATCCTGGCCTCGCAGGCCGATCTTGCCGCCGACATGGCCGAGGGCATCCTGACCAGCGCGCGGCTGGTGCTGAACCGGCAGTTGCAGCTGGCGGCCAATACCATGACCCGCGTCTCGGGCCGCTATACGCAGCTTGATACCGTGGCGGCCTCGTCCTGCAAGGTCTGCGCCGGCGACCCCACGCCCCTGTGGGAGATCCGCGCCCGCCGCGTCACGCATGACGAGATCGCCCGGCAGATCTATTTCGACAACGCCCAGTTCCGCCTGGCCGGGGTGCCGGTCTTCTACATCCCCCGGCTGCGGATGCCCGACCCCAGCCTCGAACGCGCGACCGGCTTCCTGATGCCGTCGATCCGCACCACCTCGGACCTCGGGACCGGGATCAAGCTGCCGTATTTCATCGCGCTGACCCCCGCGTCGGACCTGACGCTGACGCCCTACGTCACCGCCCGCGACAGCCAGACGCTGGAGTTGCGCTACCGTCACGCCTTCTCCACCGGCTGGATCGAGCTGAACGGCGCGATCACCAGCGACCAGCTGATCCCGGGCGACCCGCGCGGCTATCTCTTCGTCGACGGCGCCTTCCGCCTGCCGTTGAACTTCGGCCTGACGATCAAGGGCCAGACCGTCACCGACCCGGCCTATCTTCTGGACTACGGCATCAGCGACACCGACCGGCTCGACAGCCGGATCGAGGCCAGCCGCACCCGCCGGAACGAACATATCTCGGCCCGGATCATCAGCTTCCAGACGCTGCGCGACGACGAGGACAACACCACGATCCCCTCGGTCGTGGCGGACCTGACCTTCCACCGCCGCTTCTCGCTGGGGGCGCTGGGCGGCGAGGGCGGCCTGCGGCTGCAGACGCACAACCACTGGCGCAGTTCGACCGATCCCCTGGACGGCTCGGACAGCGACGACATCGCCGACGGCCGCGACCTGGGCCGGATCTCGGCCCGGATCGACTGGCGGAAAAGCTTCATCCTGCCCCTCGGGATCGAGGCCACCATCCTGGGCGAGGCTTCGGCCGACAGCTACTCGATCGCCCAGGACAACCTCTATGGCGGCACCACCCGCACCCATGGCAACGCCGGGGTGGAGTTTCGCTGGCCCTGGGTCAAGGCCGGTGCCTCGGGCGCCACCCATGTGATCGAGCCGGTGGCGCAATTCATCTGGGCCTCCTCGGATGCGGAAAGCCTGCCGAACGAGGATTCGGTGCTGGTCGAATTCGACGAGGGCAGCCTTTTCGCGCTGGACCGCTTTCCCGGCGCGGATGCGGTGGAACGCGGGCCGCGCGCCAACCTCGGGATCAGCTGGACCCGCCATGACCCGGCAGGCTGGTCGATGGGCGTGACCCTGGGCCGCGTCTTCCGCGAGGCGGATCTGGGACAGTTCGGTCCCGGCTCGGGCCTGGACGGGCGCCGTTCGGACTGGCTGGCGGCGGTCAACTTCGACCTGGCCGACGGGATCGCCCTGACCGCGCGCACCGTCTTCGACGACGATTTCGACCTCACCAAGGGCGAGGCGCGGGTCGCCTACAGCGGCGAGAAGACGGCGCTCGCCTCCTCGCTGATCTGGGCGGTGGCCGACACGACCGAGAACCGCCCCGATCCCACGCAGGAAATCACCTTCGACGCGCGCCGCAAGCTGAACCCGAACTGGACGGCCAAGCTTTCCGGCCGCTACGACTTCGTCGCCGACCAGGGCACCGTGGCCGGCATGGGGCTGGAGTTCCTGAACGAGTGCGTGCGCTTCGACGTTTCCCTCTCGCGTCGCTTCACGTCATCCACTAGTGTGTCGCCGACGACGGATTTCTCCCTGTCGCTGGATCTGGTCGGGTTCGGCAGCGGCGTGACCGGGGGACCGGCGCGGACGTGCCGGAAGTGACCGGAACGGCAGGGCGGCGGGCAGAGACCCGCGAGGGAACAGGAAGAACGGCTGAGGCGATGGCATTTTCGGTTCTGAAACGGCAGGCGGTGGCGCTTGCCTGCACGGTGGCCCTGGCTGGCCCCGCCCTGGCGCAAGATCTTTTCGCGCCCCGGCTTTATGTGAACGACCGCGTGATCACCGAATACGAGATCTCGCAGCGGGCCATGTTCCTGCAACTCCTGCGCGCGCCCGGCAACCCCGAGGACGAGGCGCTGAAGGCCCTGATCGAGGACCGCCTGCGCCAGACCGAGGCCGAGCGTCTGGACCTGGCCGTCTCGGAAGAGGAAGTCCGCCAGGGGATGGAGGAATTCGCCTCGCGCGCCAACCTGACCGCCGAGGCGCTGGTCGGCGAACTGGCCAAGGCCGGCCTCTCGGCCGAGACCTTCCGCGACTTCGTGACCTCGGGCCTGCTCTGGCGCAAGGCGGTGCGCGCCCGCTTTGCCGGCCGTGTCCCGGTCAGCGAGAACGACATCGACCGCGCACTCGAGGCCGAGACCCGGCGCAAGGCGCTGCAGGTCCTGGTCTCCGAACTGGTGATCCCCGCCCAGCCGGGCAGCGAGGCCGACGCCATGGCGCTGGCCAACCAACTGTCCGACACCATCACCAGCGAAGGTGGCTTCGCGGCCGCCGCGCGGCAACACTCCGCCTCGCCCACGGCGGCGAACGGTGGGCGGCTGGACTGGATGCCGCTTGCCAACCTGCCAGGCGCGATCGGCGCGGCGGTGCTGGCGCTGGGCCCGGGCGAGGTTTCGGACCCGGTCGCGGTCCCCGGTGCGGTGGTGCTGTTCCAACTGCGCGAGGTCGCGGTCGACCAGAGCGCCGAGCCGGTCGCCGTCACCGTGGAATGGGCGGATTTCCTGATCCCCGACAGCGCCGGGGAAGTGGCCCGCATCCGCGCCAATGCGGATGAGTGCAACGACCTGAACGCGCTTGCCAAGGGCCTGCCGGCGGACCGCCTGACGATCACCAAACAGCCCGCCAGCGAGGTTCCGGGCGATGTCGGGCTGGAGCTTGCCCGCCTCGATCCCGGCGAAAGTTCGGTCGCGCTGGCCCGGAATGGCTATCGCCGCCTGATCATGCTGTGCGGCCGCGAGGTCACCCGCGAGGAACCGATCAGCCGCGACCAGGTCCGCGAGGCGGTGACGAACCAGAAGCTGGAAGGCCTGGCCGAGGGCTATCTGGAAGAGCTGCGCGCCGCCGCCTTCATCCGCGAACCGTGAGCGCGCCCACCGTCCTGACCTGCGGCGATCCCTCCGGAATCGGTCCGGAGATCGCCGCGAAGGCCTGGGCCAAAGGCGAAAGGTTCCTCTGGCTTGGCGATCCCCGGCACCTGCCCGCCGGGGTCGACTGGCGCGAGGTCGGGGAAGGTGATGCGCCCGGCGATGGCCCGCTCGCCGTCCTGCGCCAGGATTTTCCCGCCGAAGCACCGCCCGGCCAGCCGGACCCGGCCAATGCCCCGGCCGTGGTCGCGGTGATCGAACGCGCGGTGCGGCTGGTGCAGGCAGGCAAGGCCGGGGCGATCTGCACCGCGCCGATCCACAAGAAGGCGCTGAAGGACGGCGCGGGCTTCGCCTTCCCCGGCCATACCGAATTTCTGGCCCATCTGGCGGGGGTGGAGCGGGTGGTGATGATGCTGGCCTCTCCCGGCCTGCGCGTGGTGCCCGCGACGATCCACATCCCGCTCTCCGCGGTGCCGCGCAGCCTGACCCCGGCGCTGCTGGAGGAGACGATCCGGATCACCCGCGCGGGCCTGGTCCGGGATTTCGGCCTTGTCCGACCGCGGATCGCGGTGGCCGGGCTGAACCCCCATGCCGGTGAAGGCGGTGCGATGGGGCGGGAGGAGCTGGACTGGATGGCCCCGCTGGTGGCGCGGCTTGCCGCCGAGGGCATGGCCATCCGCGGCCCCCTGCCCGCCGACACGATGTTCCATGCTGCCGCGCGGGCGGGCTACGACGTGGCGGTCTGCGCCTATCACGACCAGGCGCTGATCCCGATCAAGACCATCGACTTCGCGGGCGGGGTGAACGTCACGCTGGGCCTGCCCTTCGTCCGCACCTCGCCGGACCATGGCACCGCCTTCGACATCGCCGGGCGCGGGGTGGCGGACCCCTCCAGCCTGATCGCGGCGCTGCGGATGGCGCGAGAGATGGCGGCGGCGCGCGGGTGTTGAGTGCGGGACCGGGGGCCAGCCCCCGGACCCCCGGGATATTTGCACCAGTATGAAAGCTGGAGGGAAGTATTGGGAACGATCGACGGCCTGCCACCCCTGCGCGAGGTGATCCGGGCGCATGAGCTGGTGGCGAAGAAGCAGCTGGGGCAGAACTTCCTGCTCGACCTCAACCTGACCGCCAAGATCGCCCGGTCGGCGGGGGATCTGTCGGCTTGCGACGTGCTGGAGGTCGGCCCCGGCCCCGGCGGTTTGACCCGGGGCCTTCTGGCCGAGGGCGCGCGGCGGGTGGTGGCGGTCGAGAAGGATGCCCGCGCCCTGCCCGCCCTGGCCGAGATCGCGGCCGCCTATCCCGGCCGGCTGGAGGTGCTGCATGGCGACGCGCTGGAGCTTGACCTGGCCGCGCATCTGGCGCCTCCGGTCAAGATCGTGGCCAACCTGCCCTACAATGTCGGCACCGAGCTTCTGATCCGCTGGCTCTCGCCCCTCGTCTGGCCGCCGATCTGGTCCAGCCTGACGCTGATGTTCCAGAAGGAGGTCGCCGAACGGATCGTGGCCAGGCCGCGCACCGAGCATTACGGACGGCTGGCGCTGCTGGCCCAGTGGCGCTGCGACGCGCGGATCGTGATGACGCTGCCGCCCGAGGCCTTCACGCCCGCGCCCAAGGTGCATTCGGCGGTAGTGCAGTTGACCGCCCTGCCCGGCCCACGTTTTCCCTGCGATTTCGCGGTGTTGCAGCGCATCACCGCCATGGCCTTCAACCAGCGCCGCAAGATGTTGCGCTCCAGTCTCAGGGGGCTTGGGCCCGACATCGAGGCGAAGCTGGAAGCGGTGGGCATTCCGCCCACCGCGAGGGCCGAGGAAATCGGCCTTGAAGCCTTCTGTGCGCTGGCCCGGGCGGTTCAGGCCGCCGCCTGACGCAGCGCCAGCACGCGCGCCATGGTCTCGCCCATGGCGCTGGGGTTCGGGGCCACGGTGATCCCGGCGGCGGTCAGGATGTCGACCTTCTCCTGCGCCGATTCCCCGAAGGCCGAGATGATCGCCCCGGCATGGCCCATCTTGCGCCCCTTCGGCGCCGAAAGACCGGCGATATAGGCGACGACCGGCTTCTTCATATGCTCCTGCGCATAGGCCGCGGCTTCGGCCTCCTGCGGGCCGCCGATCTCGCCGATCATCATCACGGCATCGGTTTCCGGATCGTTTTCAAAGAGATGCAGGATGTCCTTGAAGCTGGAGCCGTTGATCGGATCGCCGCCGATCCCCACGCTGGTCGAGACGCCGATCCCCAGCGATTTCAGCTGGCTCGCCGCCTCATAGCCCAAGGTCCCCGAGCGCCCGACGATCCCGACCCGCCCCGCCATGTAGATATGCGGCGGCATGATCCCCATGAAGCCCTTGCCGGGCGAGATGATGCCGGCGCAGTTCGGGCCGATCAGCCGCATCTTCCGCATCTCGGGATAGCGGCGCAGGAAGCGCTTGACCCGCATCATGTCCTGGCTCGGGATGCCGTCGGTGACGCAGACCGCGGTGCGGATCCCGGCGTCCGCGGCTTCCATGATCGCATCGGCCGCGAAGGGCGGCGGGACGAAGACCAGGCTCGCCTCGGCGCCGGTCGCTTCCACGGCTTCGCGGACGGTGTTGAAGAGCGGCCGGTCCATGTGGCTGTCGCCGCCGCGCCCCGGCGTGACCCCGCCCACGACATTGGTGCCGTGCTTGATCATGTCGGCGGTGTGGAAGGCGCCGATGCGGCCGGTCATGCCCTGGACGATGACCTTGGTCTTTTCGGTGATGAGAATGGCCATGGTTTCCTCCTTCAGGCGGCTTGGCGGGGACGCGACGCGACGGCCTTGGCGGCCGCCTCGGCAAGGGTGTCGGCCGAGATCAGCGGCAGGCCGGACTGGTCGATGATCCGCCGCCCTTCCTCGACATTGGTGCCGGCAAGGCGCACGACGACCGGGATCGTCAGGCCCAGCTGGCGGTAGGCGGTCACGACGCCCTCGGCCACCCAGTCGCAGCGGTTGATGCCGGCGAAGATGTTCACCAGGACCACGCCCACGTTGCGGTCGGCAAGTACGGTCTGGAACGCCTTGACCACCCGCTCGGGGCTGGCGCCGCCGCCGATGTCCAGGAAGTTTGCGGGCTCGCCGCCCGCGAGCTTGATCATGTCCATCGTCGCCATCGCCAGGCCGGCGCCGTTGATGATGCAGCCGATGTCGCCGGTCAGGCCGACATAGGACAGGCCGTGGTCGCCGGCGGTCGATTCACGCGGGTCCTCCTGGCTGCGGTCGCGCAGTTCGGCCACCTGAGGACGGCGGAACAAGGCGTTGGTATCGAAGGACATTTTCGCATCCAGCGCCACCAGGTCGCCCGAGCCGGTGATGACCAGCGGGTTGATCTCGACCATGACCGCGTCGAGGTCGCGATAGGCGCGGTAGCAGGCCCGCAGGATCGAGACCATCTGCGCGATCTGCCCGCCCTTCAGGCCCAGCTGGAAGGCCAGCTCGCGGGCCTGGAACTCGGTCAGGCCGACGGCCGGGTCGATCGTCATGCGGCGCAGGGACTCGGGATCGGTCTCGGCCAGGTCCTCGATCTCCATCCCGCCCTGGGCCGAGGCGACGATCATGATGCGCTCGGACTTCCGGTCCAGGACGAAGCCCAGGTAGATCTCCTGCGCGATGTCCGAGGCGGCCTCGATCCACAGCCGGTAGACGCCCTTGCCGTTGGCGTCGGTCTGCTTGGTGACAAGCTGCTTGCCGAAGAGGCTTGCGGCGAAGGTCGCCACCTCATGCTCGTCGCGGCAGAGCTTGACCCCGCCCGCGGCACCCCGGCCGCCGGAGTGGATCTGCGCCTTGACCACCCAGGCATTGCCGCCCAGTTCGCGGGCGCGGTAGCCTGCCTGTTCGGGGCTGTAGGCCAGCCCGCCGCGCGGCACCGGCACGCCGAAGCTGGCAAGGATTTCCTTGGCCTGATATTCGTGAATGTCCATGAGCTTCCTCCCGTAAGCCTTTGTAGGGTGGGCAATTTGCCCACCTCGCTATTCAGCGGCGATGGCCTCGGCGATCACCAGGACGTTCTTCGCCATGCGCTCGCTGGCGGCGTCGATCATCTTGCCGTCAAGGCTTGCGGCACCCTTGCCCGCGGCCTCGGCGGCCTTCAGTTCGGCGATGATCCGGCGCGCCTTGGTCACCTCGGCCTCGGTCGGGCTGAAGACCTCGTTCGCCAGGTCCACCTGGCTGGGATGGATCGCCCATTTCCCCTCGCAGCCCAGGGCGGCGGCGCGGCGGGCGCCGGCCTTGTAGCCCTCGGGGTCCGAGAAATCGCCGAACGGGCCGTCGATGGCGCGGAGTCCGTAGGCGCGGCAGGCCGTCGTCATCCGGGCGATGGCGGCATGCCACTGGTCGCCGGGATAATCCGGGTTCAGCCCGCCGATGTTCACCGTCCGCGCCCGCATCGAGGCCGCGAAATCGGCCACGCCGAAATGCATCGCCTCAAGCCTGCTGCCGGGTTGGGTGGCCGACTGGGCGATCGCCTCGACATTGGCCATGCCAAGCGCGGTCTCGATCAGCGCCTCCAGCATCACCTTCGAGCGGTAACCCTTTGCCATCTCGATCTGGTTGACCATCGCCTCGACCATGTAGAGGTCGGCCGGCACGCCCACCTTGGGCACCAGGAGCGTGTGGACCTTGTCGCCCGCCTGCTCCATCACATCGACCACGTCGCGGTACATGTAATGCGTGTCGAGGCCGTTGATCCGCACGCTGACCGTCTTGCCCTTGGCCGCCCAGTCGATGTCGTTCAGCGCCTGGATGCAGTTCTTGCGGGCCTGTTCCTTTTCGGGGGGCGCGACTGCATCCTCCAGATCCAGGAAGACGTAGTCGGCGGCGCTCTCGGCGGCCTTTTCGATCATCGTCGGGTTCGACGAGGGGACCGCAAGTTCGGACCTTTGCAGCCGCTGCCGGCGCAGCGGGTGAAGAGTGTGGCTCATTTCCTTGATTTCCTTCCCTTTTATTCTGCCGCGATCCGGTTCGCGCGAACCGTTCGCCCTTGTGCGTACCAGGCCTGCGCCGCCGCGACGCCCGATCCGAACTCCACTGCCGCGCCCGCCTCGGCCAGCGCCATCTCGGCGACCGACAGTGCGGTCAGGCACATCGCCTCGTTCAGGTCGCCCAGATGGCCGATCCGGAAGACCTTGCCCCCCAGCCGCGCCAGGCCCGAGCCGAACGAGGTGTTGTACCGTTCAAAGCCGATGCGGATCACGTCGCGCGCGTCCACACCCTCGGGCACCCGGATCGCGGTGACGGTGTTCGAGGCGATCGAGGAATGCTCGGCGCAGGTCTCCAGCCCCCAGGCCGCGACGCCGCGGCGGATGCCCTCGGCCAGGCGCGCATGGCGGGCAAAGACGTTCTCCAGCCCCTCGGCCAGGATCCGGTCCAGCGCCGCGCGCATCCCGTGCAACAGCTGCGCCGGCGGGGTGTAGGGGAAATAGCCGGTGTCGGCCAGCATGGCATAGTCCTTCAGGTCGAAGAACGCCCGCTTCGAGGTCGCCTGGGCCGAGGCCGCCAGCGCCTTTGGCGACACCGCCAGCACGCCGAAGCCCGCCGGGCACATCAGCCCCTTCTGGCTGCCGGTCACCGCAAGGTCGACGCCCCAGGCATCCATCTTGAACTCGATCGAGCCGATCGAGGACACGCCGTCGACGAACAGCAGCGCGTCGTGGAAGCTGTCGTCCAGCACCTTGCGCACCGCGGCCACATCGCTGGTCACGCCGGTCGCGGTCTCGTTATGGGTGACGAAGACCGCCTTGATCCTGCCCTTGCGGTCGGCGGCCAGGCGGCGGGCGAACTCGTTCACCGGCGTCGCGGCGCCCCAGGCGAGGTCGACCAGCTCCACGTCGAGGCCCAGCTTGGTGGCCATCTCGGCCCAGAGGGTCGAGAAATGCCCGTGCCGCGCCATCAGCACCTTGTCGCCGGGGTTCAGCGTGTTGGTGATCGCCGCCTCCCAGGCGCCGGTGCCGGAGCCCGGATACAGGATCACGCGCCCGGTCTCGGTCTGGCAGACCTTCTTCAGATCGGCCAGGATCCCCAGGACGAAGGCGCCGAATTCCGGTCCGCGCTGGTCCTCCATCGGCACGTTCATCGCGCGCCGCACGACCTCCGGCACATTGGTCGGGCCTGGAATGAATAGCGTGTTGATACCTGTGCGCATTGCGTCCTCCCTCGATTGAAGGAAGGCTGTCACCTTGGCGAAGCTCTTGAAAGTCAAAGCGGGTTTCGCTGTGAATGCGAGAATTTACAACTCTGTTATTTTGTAATATTGTAAATCATACAAAACCAGAATGTGTGCGACGGTATGCAGAAAACCTTCATCGGGCCCCATCTCCGCCGCCTCCGGCTGGAGCGCGGCGAAACCCAGGGCGGCATGGCGCGCAAGCTGGGGATCAGCGCCTCATACGTCAATTTGCTGGAAAACAACGAAAGATCGGTCTCGGTCCAGGTTCTGCTGCGCCTCTTCGAAGCCTATGGCGTCGACTGGCGCGAGATCATGGACGAGGACGGGGCCAGCCAGCTTGCCGACCTGCGCGCGGCCCTTCAGGATCCGATCTTCGACACCCGGCCCGACCTGCCGCAACTGCGCGCGGCGCTGGTGCATGCGCCCGATCTCGCGGCGGCCTTCCTGCGCCTCCATCGGTCCTGGCAGGCCGCGAATGATCAGCTTCTCGCCCGCAACGAGGGCGACGGCGGCACCATCGCCGCCAGCCCCGAGGCCGCCGTCCACACCGTCTTCCGCCGCCACCGCAACCATTTCCGCGAACTGGAGGAGGCCGCCGAACGCTTCTGGCCCGCCCCGGTCGAGCGCGACGAGATCTATACCACCCTGAAGCACCGCCTGCGCGAGGGCCTGGGGATCTCGGTCCGGCTGGTCCGGGTCGAGGACCTGCCCGGCACGCTGCGGCAGTATGACGAGGCCCGGCGCGAGATCCTGTTGTCCGAGGCGCTGGACCACACCAACCGCACCTTCCAGCTGGTCCACATGTGCGGCCTTCTCGAACAGCGCGAGCTTCTGGACCTGCTGGTCGGCCGCTCGGGCATCGCCGACCCGCGCGGGGTGGCGCGGCTGCGGGTGGAGCTGGCGAACTACTTCGCCGCCGCCGTGCTGATGCCCTATGCCGCCTTCCTGGCCGAGGCGCGGGCGACGAAATACGACCTGGACCATATCGCCACCCGCTTCGGCGTCAGCTTCGAGCAGGCCTGCCACCGCGCCACCACCCTGCAACGCGAGGGGGCGCAGGGCGTGCCCTTCTTCTTCCTGCGGATCGACAAGGGCGGCAACGTCACCAAACGCTTCAACGCGACCGATTTCCACCTGGCCGAGTTCGGCGGGGCCTGTCCGCGGCTGGACGTGCATACCAGCTTTCGCACCCCTGGGAAGATCGTCCCGCAATTCGTTGAAATGCCAGACAATACCCAGTATTTCGTCTTCTCGCGCACCGTGGACCGCCCGACCTGGATCCGCCATGCCCAAGACAACCGCCTGGCCGTGGCCATGGGCTGCACCATCGCCCATGCGGCCGAGATCGGCTATGCCGAGGCCTTCTCGGTCGCGGGCGCGCGCATGGTGCCGATCGGGATCAACTGCCGGATCTGCCCGCGCGCGAACTGCGACCAGCGCGCCTATCAGGCGGTGATCCTAACCCGCCCCGTCGACGAAAAGCGACGCGGCGCGACCCGATTCGACGGCTAGGCCGTCGCGTCCGCCCGGCAGTGGATCAGCGCCAGCGCCAGCTGGTCCAGCGCGATCGGCTTTGCGACGCAGGCGGCGAAGCCCTGGGCGAGGTAGGCCTCGATCTGGTGGGTCATCACATTGGCCGTCACCGCCACCGCGGGCGGCAGGCCCAGGCCCCTGGCCTGCGCCTTTTCCTGCAACAGCCGCAGCGTTTCCAGCCCGCTCCGGCCGGGCATGGCGATGTCGAGGAGGAGGACGTCATGCCCGCCCTCCGGCCATCGCTCCAGCATCTCCTCGCCCGAGACCACGATCTCGGCCGTGACGCCCAGCGTCCGCAGCATGCTTTGCAGGATGATCCGGTTCGTCGCATTGTCCTCCGCCGCGAGGACGCGCAGCGCGGGGACCGGCGGCACCTCGATCGGCAGGGTCGAGGTCCGCCCGCCAGGCACGACCGGCACCGCGAGTTCGACGCGCGCCGTCAGGCCCTGGCCGGGACGCGAATGCAAGGTGATCTCACCCTGCATCAGCCGCGCCAGCCGGCGCACGATGGAAAGGCCCAGCCCCGTGCCGCCATGCCGGGGCGAGCGGCCGCCCCGCCCTTGGGTGAATTCCTCCAGGACGGCGGCAAGCTCTTCCTCGGCCATGCCGATCCCGGTGTCGCGCACCTCGATCACCAGCCGCTCGGCCGAGGAGGCATCGACCGCCAGCACGATCTCGCCCGCGTCGGTGAACTTCACCGCATTGCCCAGCAGGTTGTGCAGGATCTGGATGATGCGCTGCTCGTCGCCGAAGCGCAGTTCGCCCTCGGCCTCGCCGATGCAGGAGGTGGAGATCTTCACCCCCTTGTCGCCGGCCTTCAGCGCATGCAGCGTCACGATCCGCGCCACCACCTGGCAGAACTGCATCGGCCGTGGCACCAGCACCAGATGGCCGGCCTCGATCTTGGCCAGGTCCAGGATGTCGTTGATCACGCCCAGAAGATGCTCGCCCGATTCGCGGATCACCTGCAGCATGGCGCGGTCCTCGGGGTCGGAAATCCGCCGGTCCAGCACATGCGCCATGCCGAGGACGCCGTTCAGGGGGGTGCGGATCTCATGGCTCATCGCGGCCAGGAAATCCGACTTGGCGCGGTTGGCGGCCTCGGCCGCGGTCATCGCCGCCCGCAGGCGCTCCTCGGCCTCGACGGCGGCGGTGATGTCGGTGACCGAGCAGACCACCGCCAGCTCGGTCCCCGGCGCCGAAAGCCGCGCCGCATTGATCGAGACGATGCGCCTCGTGCCGCAGGGCCAGAGGATCGCGTGACGCACGTCATGCAGGCCGACCGTCCCCGTCAGCGCCTTGACGAAGGGCAGGTCGCGGGGCGGGATGCGGATTCCCTCCTGCGTGGCGATCTGCGCCTGGCACATCAGCGCCGTCAGATCGTCGCCCGGTGCGATCGGCCGGCCCAGCACCAAGGCCGCCGCGCCATTGACGAAAACCACCTTCCCGGTCGGATCCACCGCGATGATGCCCGAGACCGAGGTCTCCATCAGGCGCGCCAGCGTATCGCGTTCGCGCGCCAGCTCGGCCTCCAGCCGCTTGGCGTCCGAGATGTCGATATGCACCCCGGTGATCTCCAGCGGCCGCCCCGCCCAGTCCCAGTCGATCACCTGGCCGCGCGACAGGATCCAGACCCAGTGGCCATTGCGGTGACGCAGGCGCATCTCGTGCTGGATGCGCCAGACCCCGGCCGAGAACGACTGCGCCTCGCGCAGCAGCATGTCGGCCGCATCGTCCGGGTGGATCATCCCCAGCCAGCGGTCGCGCGGGATCGGGTTCAGCTCGGCCGCGCGATAGCCCAGAAGCTCGGCCCAGCGTTCGTCGACCATGCTGCGGCCGTTCCGCACGTCATGCTCCCAGGTGCCGACGCGCGCGCCGTCGATCAGCCGCGACAGCTTGCGCTCCGCCTCGGTCCTGGCGCTGATGTCCAGCGTGACCCCCGAGATCCGGCGCGGATTGCCATCGGCGCGCCTCGCCAGCACCTTGCCCCGCGCCAGGAACCACAGCCAGCGCCCGCTGGAGTGGCGCAGCCGGCACACCAGGTCGAACTGGTCGCTGCCGTCCTGAAGGATCGCGCGCCGTGCCTCCTCCACCGCGGCCCGGTCGCTGCGGTGGACCAGCCGCATGAGATCGGCGACGTCGACGGCCTCGTCTCCCAGGCCAAGCATGCCGCGCCAGCGGTCGTTCATCGCACTTAGCCCGCGCACGTCGTCCCAGTCCCAGACCGCGACCTCGCCGCCCTCCATCACCTGCTGCAGCCGCCGGTCGGCCAGCCTGCGGGCGGTGACATCCTCGTAAAGCCCCACCGTCTCGGCCTCGGGGGTCGAGCGTTCGCGCACCCAGATGATCCGCCCGTCGCCCAGCTGGTCCTCGCCGTCCCAGACCTCGGTCAGCGGCCGGTCCAGCCTGCGCTGCAGCGCCGCCTCGTCGCGCTCGCCCCGGGCGCCGAAGACACCCCGCTCGATCGCCGCGCGCAGAAGGTCGTCATACAGCGCGCCCACCCGGATCAGATCGGCGATGCCCTCGAACACCCGCTCGTAGGGAGAGTTCCACAGGACCAGCCGGTCATCGGCGTCGAAGATCGCAAATCCGTCGTCCAGCGCCTCGATCGCCGAGAGGAAGCGGCGGCGCGTGGCCTGCAGCGTCTCGCGTTCGGCCAGGAGGGCCGCCCCTTGCGCGCGCAGGGCCGTCACGTCCTCGATCAGCGCCCAGACCATGCGCCGCCCGTTCGGATCGACGCTGAGGAATCCGCGCAGGACGGCCGGAAAGCGGCTGCCATCGGCCCGGCGTAACGAAGCCTCGCGCGGGCCGTAGCTGCCCTTCGCCTTCAGCTCGGCGATCGCCTGCCCGATGAAAGGCTCGATATCCGCGGGCAGCAGGTCGCGCACCCGCAACCCGGGCGAGGCCTGCGGGTCCAGGCCGAAGGTGGTCTTGAAGGCCCCGTTCGCATCCAGGATCTCGCCGGTGTCATAATCGTTCAGCAGGATCGGCTGCGGACACATCTCGAAGAAGGCGGCGAACTGCCCCTCGCGGTAGGTGGCCATCTCGCTCTGGACTTGGTCCGCCGAAAGGTCCCGGATCACCGCCACCACGCCGGGCTTCGCCCCGCCGGTCGCCACCGGCAGCGGCGCGACCGAGAGGTCATACCAATGCGGCGCGACGGGCGAGGCGACCCCCACCCGCCGCCGCGCCGGGGTCGCCAGCAGTTCGCACAGGGCCTTGGCCAACGGATCCGGCAGCACCTCGCCGACCGGCCGGCCGATCCCGGCGCGCAGGAGGCCCGACAGCCAGGGCAGCCTGTCGTTGCGGCAGGCCAGGATCCTGCCTTCCGGGCAGATTTCGACCACCAGGTCGGGCAAGGCGCGCAGCGTCGCCTCCAGATGGGCGTGGATCCCGGCCCCGGCTGTCGCCTCGGCGCGCAGCAGCACGCTGGCCACCCCGCGGGCGACCGAGGCCAGCAGGAACACCTCGTCCTCCTCCCAGGGCCGGCCCGCATCCTGGCTGTCATGCCCGAGGATCCCCAGAAGCCGCGGGCCATCCATCAACGGCACCATCAGCACCGACCGGGCCCCGATCCGCTCCAGGAAGGCGCGTTCACCGCTGCCTTCGGGCACCTCCTCCTTGCGGGGCACGGCCACCGGGCGGCCGGCATGGAACGCGGCATGCCAGAGCGGATGCCGCTGCGCCGCGATCGCCTGCATCTGCGGCCGCAGGGCCGGCACGCCTGCGGCCACCCATTCGTGGCTGCCGGTCCAGGACCCGTCCAGCCGCACCTGCAACAGGAAGCTCCGGCGCAGCCCGCAGGCCGCTCCCAGCCGCGCCAGGACCGCGTCGATCCGGGCATCGGCGGTGCGGCTGTCGGCGTCGAACAGCCGGTTGATCAGTTCGACCACCAGAAGCTCCAGCCGCGCCGGGCGGGCATGGTCGGGCGCAGGCTGGCCGGACTCCGCCACGGGCTCAGCCGGCAGGCATCCGCGCCTCGGCCATGCCGGCATACCAGCTTGCGCCGAAGGGGATGGCATTGTCGTCGAAATTATAGGCCGGATGATGCACCATCGCGGTATCGCCATTGCCAAGGAAGATATAGGCGCCGGGCCTTTCGTTCAGCATGTAGCTGAAATCCTCGGCCCCCATCAGCGGCGGCGTCTCGGTATCGACCTGGCCCGAGACCGCGCGCGCCACCTCGGCGGCGAAGCCGGTGTTCTCGGCCGCGTTGACCGTCACCGGATAGCCGCGCTGGTAGGCCACCTCGGCACTTGCGCCAAGCGCCAGCGCCGTGCCCTCGACCACCTGCGACAGCCGCGCCTGCACGAAGTCCTGCACCTTCGCATCCAGGGTGCGGACGGTGCCCTTCATCTTCACCACCTGCGGGATCACGTTATGCGCCGGGCTGTCGGTCTCGACGGTGCAGACCGAGACCACCACCTGCTTCAGCGGGTCCACGTTGCGGCTGGCGATGGTCTGGATCGCCACCACGATATGGGCCGCGACGACGGTGCTGTCGATGCAGTCATGCGGCTTGGCGGCATGGCCGCCCTTGCCGGTCACCGTGATCTCGAACTGGTCCGCCGCCGCCATCATCGCGCCGGGACGGATCGCGAAATGCCCGACCGGGATGCCTGGCATGTTGTGCATCCCGTAGACCTCGTCGATCTTCCAGCGGCTGATGAGACCGTCCTGCACCATCTCGCGCCCGCCGCCGCCGCCCTCCTCGGCCGGCTGGAAGATGCAGACCACGGTGCCGTCGAAGTTCCGCGTCTCGGCCAGGTATTTCGCCGCCCCCAGAAGCATCGCGGTATGGCCGTCATGGCCGCAGGCATGCATCTTGCCCGGGGTCTTCGAGGCATAGGGCACCCCGGTCTGCTCCCGGATCGGCAGCGCGTCCATGTCGGCGCGCAGGCCGATGACCCGGCCTTTCGTATCGGTCTTGCCCTTGATCACGGCGACCACGCCGGTACGGCCGATGCCCTCGACCACCTCGTCGCAGCCGAAGTCGCGGCAAAGTCCGGCCACCTTGCCGGCGGTGCGGTGGACCTCGAACAGCAGTTCGGGATTCTCGTGGAAATCACGGCGCCAGGCGGTGATCTCGGGCAGAAGTTCGGCGAAGCGGTTCCTGGGCGGCATGGTTGTCTCCTTTTGCTGAAGCCTGGGCCTTTGCCGCCGCTTCGGCAAGGGGGAACGCGACAACTCGCGCGACAGCGATTTCCGAACGGAAATCGGCCCGGAAATCCTTCGATTTCCGGCGTCGCCCACAGGCAGGGGCCGGGCGCGGGCCGGGCGCGATCCCGAAGCCAGGCCCGCTCATGCCCGTGGCGATGGCCGGGCCGGCGCTCGGCGCCACATCCGCCGGCATGTCACGCCAGCGCCGCCAGCAGGCGCTCCATGAACCGCTCCCCGGCCCGGAACTGCGAGACCTCCAGATATTCGTCCGGCTGGTGCGCCTGGGCGATGTCGCCGGGGCCGCAGACCACGGCGGAATAGCCCGCCTCCTGGAACTGCCCGGCCTCGGTGCCATAGCTCACCACACCTGTCCGGTTGTCGCCGGTCAGGCGGCGGGCAAGCGCCTCGGCCTCGCCCCCCTCCTCGGGTTGCAGGCCGGGGACGCCGAAGAAGCGGTCGAGATGGATCGCCGCCTCGGGGCGCACCGCCTGCATCGCCGCCTCGATCTCGCGGGCGCGGGCGACGAAGCGGTCTTCCCAGTCCGGGATCGACTCGCCGGGAACCACCCGCATCTCCACCGCGAAACGGCAGTCGGCGGCGGTGATGTTATGCGCGGTCCCGCCCTCGATCATCCCGACATGCAGCGTGGTGAAGGGCGGATCGAAGCGCGCGGCCATCCCGGTCGGCGGCTTTGCCCGGATCCCGGCATTGGTGTCGTTCAGCCAGTCGATCAGCCGCGCCCCCTCCATGATCGCCGAGACGCCATGGGGCAGCAGCGAGGAATGCACCTCGAACCCCTTCACATGCACATGATAGCCGGTGCCGCCCTTGTGCCCGGTGATCACCCCCATCCGGCTGGGCTCGCCGATGATCGCGGCGCTGCCCTTCGGCACCACGTCCTGCATGGCGCGGATCATCGGCGGCGCGCCGGTGCAGCCGATCTCCTCGTCATAGGACAGCGCCAGTTGCAGCGGCCGCCGCACGCCCCGCGCCTGCGCCTCGACCAGCGCCCGGACCGCCAGCGCGACGAAGCCCTTCATGTCGCAGGTCCCGCGCCCGTAAAGCCGGCCGTCGCGTTCCGTCACCGTCCAGGGGTCCGAGGTCCAGGCCTGACCGTCCACCGGCACCACGTCCGAATGCCCCGACAAGACCACCGCCCCCTCCTCCCAGGGGCCGGCATGGGCGATCAGCGCCGCCTTCTGCCGGTCCTCGTTCCAGTGCCGGAAGCAGCGGACCCCCTGCCCCGTCAGATAGCCTTCCAGCCAGTCGACCAGCGCCAGGTTGGACCCGCGGCTCACGGTCGGAAAGCTGACCAGCCGGTCAAGGATCTGCCGTGCCGTCAGTTGCTGCATTTCTAACCCCCGAAGCAGGACCCAAGATCTTGTGGCCAGCCTCTCCGGCGGCGAAGAAGCTGTCAATATCTGGCAGATTGTAGCGCCGCCGGTGCATTTCACCGAGCCGAGGCGGTGGAATCGCGCGTCGAAACAGGATTGATAGACTCTGGAAAATCGGAAACAGTTGCACTTCAGGGAGCAACAACGATGGTTTCCTGCCAAAAGATACAAAGATAACAATAACTAAGAAAAGACGCAGGGGGGGTACTGAATGGCCGAACGGGCCGTGCCTGTGCTTGAGGTCAAGGGCCTTCGAACCATCTTCCGCACCCGCGGCGGCGAAGTCCATGCCGTGAACGACGTCAGCTTCCACCTCGACCGGGGCGAGGTGCTGGGCGTCGTGGGCGAAAGCGGCTCGGGCAAGTCGGTGACGATGATGTCGCTGATCGGCCTCCTGCCCTCGCCCCCGGCCGAGAACCGGGGGGGCGAGGTGCTTCTGGGCGGGCGCGACCTTCTGAAGCTGGACACGCGCGCCCTGCAGGAGGTGCGCGGCGCCAGGGTCGGCTTCGTCTTCCAGGATCCGATGACCAGCCTCAACCCGGTCTTCACCCTGGGCGACCAGCTGATGGAACCCCTGCGCAAGCACATGGGGATGGACAAGCAGGCGGCCGCGAACCGCGCGGTGGAGCTGCTGGAACTCGTGGGAATCCCGGACGCGCGGCGCAGGCTCAAGGCCTATCCGCACCAGTTCTCCGGCGGGATGCGGCAGCGGGTGATGATCGCCATCGCGCTGGCCTGCGACCCCGACGTGCTGATCGCGGACGAGCCGACCACGGCGCTGGACGTGACGATCCAGGCCCAGATCCTGGAGCTGGTGAAGGAATTGCGCCACAAGCTCGGCATGGCGATCATCTGGATCACCCATGACCTCGGCGTGATCGCGGGCATCGCCGACCGGGTGCTGGTGATGTATGGCGGCCAGGTCGTCGAACAGGCCCCGGTGCGCGAGCTTTTCGCCAATCCGCAACACCCCTATACCCGCGCGCTGCTGCAGACGATCCCGGCCATCAGCGGCCCGCGCGAGGACCGGCTGAAGGTGATCCAGGGCCAGCCGCCGATCCTCATGGCCCCGCCGGCCGCCTGCCCGTTCCGCGCCCGCTGCGATTATCGCCACGACCGTTGCGACCGCGAGAACCCCCTGCGCCGCGCCGTCGATGGCCGCCGCATCGGCCTGGGCCACGACGTCGCCTGCCACTGGACCGCCCCTGCCCCCGTTGCGGAGGTGACCCATGCTTGACGCCCCTCCCCGCCCGCTGGTCGAGGTCACCGACCTCAAGATGCACTTCCCGATCCATACCGGGGTCTTCCGCCGCCATACCGGCGACGTGAAGGCGGTGGACGGGGTCAGTTTCTCGATCCTGCCGGGCCAGACCCTGGGCCTCGTCGGCGAATCCGGCTGCGGCAAGTCCACCGTCGGCCGCGCCATGCTGCGGCTGTACGAGCCGACCGCCGGCCGGGTGGTGATCGACGGCGACGACGTGGCCAGCCTCGCGCCCGAGGCGCTGCGCAAGAAGCGGCCGACGATGCAGATGGTCTTCCAGGACCCGCAGGCCAGCCTGAATCCCCGCATGACCCTGGCCCGCATCATCGGCGAGCCGCTGGACGAGCACACCGCCTGGCCCAAGGCGAAGAAGCTGGAGCGGGTCTACGAGCTTATGGACGCCGTCGGCCTGAACCGCCGCTTCGCCAACCGCTATCCGCATGAGTTTTCCGGCGGGCAGCGCCAGCGGATCGGCATCGCCCGCGCCCTTGCGCTGAACCCCCGCTTCATCGTCTGCGACGAGCCGATCGCGGCGCTGGACGTCTCGATCCAGGCGCAGGTGGTGAACCTGCTGGAGGATCTGCAGGAAAAGCTGGGCCTGACCTATCTGTTCATCAGCCACGACCTGTCGATGGTCCGCCATATCGCCGACCGGGTCGCGGTCATGTATCTTGGCCGCATCGCCGAGCTTTCGCCCCGCGACGCGCTCTACGCCCGCCCGCTGCATCCTTATGCCGAGGCGCTGCTCTCGGCCGTGAACGAGCCCGACCCGGTCCGCGCCGCGACGCGCAAGCGGATCATCCTCAGGGGTGACGTGCCCTCTCCCGCCAATCCGCCGGTCGGCTGCAACTTCTGCACCCGCTGCCCGCGTGTCTTCGACCGCTGCCGGGTCGAGAAGCCGGCGCTCCGCGAGGTCGAGTCCGGCCGCTTCGTCGCCTGCCATCTGTTCGACAACACCGCCGCCGGAGCAACCGGCGCATCCGAGGTTCCCGAGCACAACCAACAAGGAGTGACGCAATGAAACTGAGAACCGCCCTCCTGGGCGCTGTCGCGGTCGCGGGCCTCGCCCCCGCCGCCTTTGCCGAACGCGGCGCCGACGGGCATGTCAACGTGCTCTACTGGCAAGCGCCTTCCATCCTGAACCCCTACCTCTCCTCGGGCACCAAGGACGTGGAAACCGGCTCGCTGGTCCTCGAAGGGCTTGCCGGCTTCGACGAGAAGGGCGTGGTCATCCCCCGCTTGGCCGAGGCCATCCCCACCGTCGAGAACGGCGGCATCAGCGAGGACCTGACCCAGATCACCTGGAAGCTGAAGCCCGGCCTGCTGTGGTCGGACGGCACCCCCGTCACCTCGGCCGACGCCAAGTTCACCTGGGAATACTGCACCCACCCCGAGGGCGGCTGCGCCCAGGCCGCGCGCTACGAGGGCATCACCGCGGTCGAGACCCCGGACGAGCTGACCATCGTGGTCAAGTTCTCGGGCCCGAAGCCGAACCCCTACCAGGCCTTCGTCGGCGGCACCTCGCCGATCCTGCAGGCGGCGCAATTCGCCAACTGCCTCGGCGCCGCGGCCTCGACCTGCTCGGAGCAGAACTTCAAGCCGATCGGCACCGGCCCCTTCGTCGTCAAGGACTTCAAGGTCAATGACGTGGTCGAGCTGGAAGCCAACCCGAACTACCGCGACCCGGCCAAGCCCGCCTTCGCCACGATGACGGTCAAGGGCGGCGGCGACGCGCAGGCCGCGGCCCGCGCCGTGCTGGAAACCGGCGAGTTCGACTATGCCTGGAACACCCAGATCAACCCGGAAATGCAGGCGCAGATGGCGGCCGCCGGCAAGGGTGTCCTCCTGAACGGCTTCGGCACCCTGGTCGAACGGATCGAGATGAACATGACCAACCCCGACCCGGCCCTGCCGGAGGGCGAGCGGTCGACCACCAAGCACGCGCATCCGATCCTCTCCGACATCAACGTCCGCAAGGCGCTGTCGATGGCGATCGACCGTCAGGTGCTGGTCGACGTGGGCTATGGCGCCGCCGGCCGCGCCACCTGCAACCTGGTGCCCGCGCCCGAGATGTTCGCCAGCCCGAACACCGACTGCATCAAGCAGGACGTCGAAGGCGCCAAGGCCCTGCTGGAACAGTCCGGCTGGGTCGACAGCGACGGCGACGGCGTGCGCGACAAGGATGGCGTGAAGCTGAAACTGCTCTACCAGACCTCGGTCAACCCGGTCCGCCAGGACTTCCAGGCGATCATCAAGTCGTTCTGGAACGAGATCGGCGTCGAGGTCGAGCTGAAGCAGGTCGATGCCTCGGTGTTCTTCGGCGGTGACGCGGGCTCGCCCGACACCTTCCAGAAGTTCTATGCCGATGTCGAGATGTATGCGAACAACTTCGACGGCACCGATCCCGAGCCCTATCTGGCGCAGTACAAGTGCGACAAGATCCCCGGCCCGGAAAACCAGTGGCAGGGCGAGAACATCAACCGCTTCTGCGATCCGGCCTATGACGCGCTGGTGGAGGAACTGTCCAAGACCGCCGACATGGCCAAGCGCGCCGAGATCGCGATCCGCCTGAACGAGATGCTGACCAAGGACAGCTATGTCGTCGTCCCGCTGGTGGACCGCGGCCGGCTCTCGGCGGCCTCGAACACGCTGGGCGGCGTGGTGCTGAACACCTGGGACACCGAGCTGTGGAACGCCCAGGACTGGTTCCGCATCAAGTAAGCCTCTGATCCCGGGGTGTCCGCGACCAGGCGGACACCCCTTCCCCTCCTTTCCCGCAGGCCCGCCCATGCTGACCTACACGCTCCGGCGATTGCTGGTCGCGATCCCGACGCTTCTCCTCATCAGCCTCGTGATCTTCCTCCTGGTCGATCTCGCGCCGGGCAGTCCCGCGTCCGAGATCCCGCTGACCGTGCCGGCCGAGGTGAAGGCGAAGATGATCGAGGCCATGGGCATCAACGAGCCCGTGCACATCCGCTATCTGCTCTGGCTGAAACAGTTCTTCTGGACCGAGCCGCTCTACGCCATCGACGCCGCCTTCGGCACCGATTTCGCCGACAATGCGCCGCGCATCATCTCCTATTCCTCCAAGGTCCCGGTGATCGACTACATCGCCGAGCGCCTGCCGCAGACGCTGATCGTGATCGGTTCGGCCTATGTGATCGCCATCCTGATCGCCCTGCCGATCGGCATCTATTCCGCCTACCGGCAATATTCCTGGTTCGACCAGATCGGCACCTTCGTCTCGATGGTGGGCTATTCGGTCCCGACCTTCTTCACCGGGCTTCTGGCGATCATCATCTTCACCTCCTGGCTGGGCTGGTTCCCCTCGATCTACAACACGTCGCTGCGGGTGGTGGACTGGGCAAGCTTCAAGCAGCAGGTGACGCAGATGTTCCTGCCCGTCGCGGTGCTCGCGCTCTTCAACGCCGCCGAACTCAGCCGCTACACCCGGTCCTCGATGCTGGAGAACCTCAGCCAGGACTATGCCCGCACCGCCCGCGCCAAGGGGATGAGCGAGCGGACCGTGGTCCTGAAACACGTGCTGCGCAATTCGCTGATCCCGGTGATCACCGTCATCACCCTCGGGATGCCCGCGATCTTCGCCGGGGCGATCGTGACCGAGCAAGTGTTCAAGATCAACGGCATCGGCGCCGCCCTGATCGGGGCGATCCATGTCAACGACCTGCCGGTGGTGCAGACCATCGCCTTCATCACCGCGATCCTGATCGTGCTCTTCAACCTGGTTGCCGACATCCTCTACGGCATCCTCGACCCCCGGATCCGCTATGACTGACGCCACCGCCGCGACCGCCGCCCCCGACCGGGAAGACGCGCCCCGCAGCCTCTGGCGCGACGTCTGGGACCAGTTCCGCATGCACCGGGGCGCCATGATCGGGCTCTGGGTGCTGGGGATCCTCCTCGTCTTCGTGCTCCTCGGCCCGCTGGTCTGGACGGCCGAGCCGATCAAGGTGAACCCGAACACCGCCCAGATGTTCAAGTCCCGCAACCTGCCGCCCTCCTGGGACAGCCCCCTTGGCACCGATCAGGTCGGCCGCGACATCATGGCCCGGCTCATGCTGGGCGGAAAGGTCTCGATGGCGGTGGGCTTCGTCGCCATGTCGGTGGCGGTGTTCCTCGGCACGCTGATCGGCCTGCTCTCGGGCTACTTCCGCCGCCTCGACGGGGCGCTGATGCGGTTGACCGACCTGTTCCTGTCGCTGCCCCTCCTGCCGCTGATCCTCGTCCTCACCTTCCTCTACGGCCCCTACCTGCGCGAGATCTTCGGCCCGAACCTCGGCACCTTCTTCATCCTGATCATCGCCATCGGCCTGACCAGCTGGATGCATGTCGCCCGCATCGTGCGCGGCCAGGTCCTTGCGGTGAAGGAACGCGAGTTCGTCCTGGCCGCCCGTTCGATCGGCACGCCCGCGCGCCGGATCATCACCCGCCACATCCTGCCCAACGTGCTGGCCCCGGTCATGGTCGCCGGCGCGCTTGGCGTCGCGAATGCGATCATCACCGAGTCGGTGGTCTCCTTCCTCGGCCAGGGTTTCCAGTCCGACTTCTCGACCTGGGGCTCGATGCTGAATTCGGCCTATTACAACCAGACCTATCCGATGCAGATGGTCTGGCCGGGCCTCGCGATCTCGCTGACGGTGCTGTCGGTGAACTATGTCGGCGACGGCCTGCGCGACGCGCTCGACCCGCGCATCCGGGGGCGCTGAGCGCCGGAAATCGAACGATTTCCGGGCCGATTTCCGTTCGGAAATCGGTGCCTCGCGCCGGGTCAGTGCAGCCGGGTGCGGATGCGCCGGATCATCAGCCAGACCAGCCCCACCACCGGCAGGACCAGCGCGGCGGTCAGCACCTCCTTGGAAAGGCCCGCCGCCTTGGCCAGCGGCGCGGCCAGATAGGCGGCAAGGCTCACCGCGTAATAGCTGATCGCCACCACCGACAGGCCCTCGACCGTGTGCTGCAACCGCAGCGCCAGGTCGGCCCGCCGGTCCATGCTCTCCAGCAGGCGCTGGTTCTGCGCGCTGCGGTCCACGTCCACCCGGGTCCGCAGCAGCTCTGCCGCCCGTTCCGCCCGCTCGGCCATCGCGCGCAACCGGCTTTCCGCTGATTTCACCGTGCGCATCGCCGGATCATAGCGCCGCATCATGAACTCGCCGAAGGTCTGCCGCCCCTGGCTCCGCACCTCGCGCAGGACCTCGATCCGCTGGTTGACGATCGCCTCATAGGCCGCCGTCGCCCCGAAGCGGAAGGAAAACTGCACCGCCAGGCTCTCCAGCTCGGCCGAAATCTTCAACAGGTCATGCAGCGCCCGCTCCGGCGCGGGCCCGGCATCGTCCAGCCCCGAGACCAGCGCCGACAGCTTCGGGTCAAGTCCATTCAGGCGGCCGGAGAGGTCGCGGGAGCGCATCAGCCCCAGCATCGACATCGCCCGGTAGGTCTCGATCTCGCACAGCCGCTGCACGATCCGCCCCACCCGGCGCGGGCCGGTGCCGGGGGCGACAAAGACCGCAAAGCGGATGTGCCCGGCCGGATCGATGCGGAAATCCCCCGCCACCACCGCCGCCCCGTCCACCACGCGGGACACGGCAAGGCTCTCCGGCACGAACCACTCATCCAGCCGCGCCAGCATCGCCTCCTCGCTGTCCGGCATCGCCTCGACCCGGATCAGGACCGAGGTCAGCCGCTTGCCCGGGGCCGCCTCCAGCCAGTCCTCCGGCAGCACCTCCGCCTCGGCCGGATCGAAGGGCCGGGCCGAGACGCCCCTGGTAAAGGCGGAGTAGGTGACGAACTCGGTATGGCTCTCCCATTTCAGCGCGGCCCGCCCGACCGGCCCCTGGAAATGCGTCGCCCCCGGCTGCGGATGCGGGCTGCCGTGCCGGTCCAGAAGCGCCAGAAGATGCGCCAGATCGGCCGTCCGGTCGCGGTTCTGCGCCTGCACCGGCTCCTTGATCGCGACATAGACCGCCGTCGAGGGCACGTCGAGCGCGGGAAAGGGCCGCGCGTGCAGCTCGTTGACGGTGGCATAGCGCTGGGGATGGTCGGGGATCGGCATCTCGGATCTCGATGGGGGCCCGGGCCTGCCGTATCCGCCCGGGCGGGCTTGGCAGGGTGGGCAATATTGCCCACCCCATGATCGTCTCACTCGATCATCGGCAGAAGCGCGTCGATCGACTTCTTGGCGTCGCCATAGAACATCCGGGTGTTCTCCTTGTAGAACAGCGGGTTCTCGATCCCGGAATATCCCGTCCCCTGCCCGCGCTTCGACACGAAGACCTGCTTGGCCTTCCAGCACTCCAGCACCGGCATCCCCGCGATGGGAGAGTTCGGGTCCTCTTGCGCCGCCGGGTTCACGATGTCGTTCGAGCCGATCACGATGGCCACATCCGTTTCCGGGAAGTCCTCGTTGATCTCGTCCATCTCCAGCACGATGTCATAGGGCACCTTCGCCTCGGCCAGCAGCACGTTCATGTGGCCCGGCAACCGCCCCGCGACCGGGTGGATCGCGAAGCGCACGTTCTTGCCCTTGGCCCGCAGCTTCCGGGTCAGCTCCGACACCGACTGCTGCGCCTGCGCCACCGCCATGCCATAGCCCGGAATGATGATGATGCTGTCCGCCTCGTTCAGCGCCGCGGCCACGCCCTCCGCATCGATGGCGACCTGCTCGCCGGTGACTTCCATCGCCGGTCCCGTGGTGCCGCCGAAGCCGCCCAGGATCACGCTGATGAACGAACGGTTCATCGCCTTGCACATGATGTAGCTCAGGATCGCACCCGAGGAGCCGACCAGCGCGCCGACCACGATCAGAAGGTCGTTCGACAGCGAAAAGCCGATCGCCGCCGCCGCCCAGCCCGAGTAGCTGTTCAGCATCGAGACCACGACCGGCATGTCCGCCCCGCCGATCCCCATGATCAGGTGATAGCCGATGAAGAAGGCGGCGATCGTCATCCCGATCAGCGCCAGCGTCGAGCCCGATTGCAGATAGACCACCAGAAGCGCGATGCTGATCAGCGCCGCGCCCGCGTTCAGCAGATGCCCGCCCGGCAGCTTCTTGGCCTTGCCGTCGACGCGGCCCGCCAGCTTGCCGAAGGCGATGACCGAGCCGGTGAAGGTCACCGCCCCGATGAAGACGCCAAGGAAGGTCTCGACCCGCAGGATGGTGATCTCGGTCGGGCTCTTGTGCGCGATCAGCGCCGCAAAGCCGCCCAGTTCGGCGCCCTTGGTGCTGAGTTCGGCCAGCTTCTCCATGCTCAGCCCCGCCGCGGCGGCCGGATCATGCGCGATGGCCAGAAGATCCGACAGGCCGACCAGTTCGATATGGGTGTTGAAGCCGATGAACACCGCCGCAAGGCCGACAAGGCTGTGCATCGCCGCCACCAGTTGCGGCATCTCGGTCATCTGGACCCGCTGCGCGACGATCCAGCCAAGCACGCCGCCGCCCGCGATCAGCACGACCGACAGCCACCAGAGGCCCATGCCCGGCCCGTAAAGCGTGGCCAGAACCGCCAGCGCCATGCCGACAATCCCGTACCAGACCGCGCGCTTGGCGCTTTCCTGGCCCGACAGCCCACCCAGCGACAGGATGAACAGGACCGCTGCAACGACGTAAGCCGCCGTGGTAAATCCGAATTCCATGACGGCCCCCTTACGACTTCTGGAACATGGCGAGCATGCGCCGTGTGACCATGAAGCCACCGAAAATGTTGATCCCGGCCATGAAGACCGACAGCGCCGCGAGCAGGATCACCAGGAAGGACCCCGAGCCGTTCTGCATCAGCGCGCCCAGGATGATGATCGACGAGATCGCGTTCGTGACCGCCATGAGCGGCGTGTGCAGCGAATGCGAGACGTTCCAGATCACCTGGAAGCCGACGAAGACCGCCAGCACGAAGACGATGAAATGGCTCATGAAGCTGGCCGGGGCATAAAGTCCCGCCAGAAGCATCAGCCCGCCGCCGATCGCCAGAAGGCCCACCTGGTTGCGGGTCTGGGCGCGGAACTCCGCCACCTCCTTCGCCCGGCGTTCCACCGGAGTCAGCTCGCGCGGCTTCTCCTTCGGCTTCTGCACCGCGATCGCGGCGACCTTCGGCGGCGGCGGCGGCCAGGTCACCGCCCCGACATGCGCCACGGTCGCGCCACGGATCACGTCATCCTCCATGTTGTGCAGGATCACGCCATCCTTCTTCGGCGTCAGGTCCGTCAGCATGTGCCGGATGTTGGTCGAATACAGCGTCGAGGCCTGCGCCGCCATCCGGCTGGGAAAGTCGGTATAGCCGACGATGGTCACGCCATTGTCGGTGACGATCTTCTCGTCCGGCACCGTCAGGTCGCAGTTGCCGCCGCGTTCGGCCGCAAGGTCGACGATGACCGATCCCGGCTTCATCATCCGGACCATGTCCTCGGTCCAGAGCTTCGGCGCGGGCCGGCCGGGGATCAGCGCGGTGGTGATGACGATGTCCATCTCCGGCGCCAGTTCGCGGAACTTCTTCAGCTGCGCCTCGCGGAACTCCGGCGAGGACGGGGCCGCGTATCCGCCCGTCGCCGCGCCGTCGGTCTGCTGTTCGGCAAAGTCCAGGAAGACGAAATTCGCGCCCATCGACTCGATCTGTTCGGCCACCTCGGGGCGCACGTCGAAGGCATGGACGATGGCCCCCAGCGACGTCGCCGTGCCGACAGCCGCAAGCCCAGCGACCCCGGCCCCCACCACCAGCACCTTGGCCGGCGGCACCTTGCCCGCCGCCGTCACCTGGCCGGTGAAGAAGCGGCCGAAGTTGTTCCCGGCCTCCATCACCGCCCGATAGCCGGCGATGTTCGCCATCGAGCTGAGGGCGTCCATCTTCTGCGCGCGCGAGATGCGCGGCACCATGTCCATCGCCACCACGGTCAGGTTCTTCTTCGCCGCCGCCTCCAGCAGCTCGGCATTCTGCGCCGGCCAGAAGAACGAGATCAGCGTCTGCCCGTCACTGAAGGTCGCAAGCTCTGCCGCATCCGGCCCCCGCACCTTGACCACCACGTCCGAGGCCCCGATGACCGAAGCCGCGTCCGGCAGCACCTCGACCCCCGCCGCCGCATAGGCCGCGTCCGAGAACCCCGCCTTCGCCCCCGCCCCCGACTGGATGCAGGTCGAATGTCCAAGCTTCGCCAGTTGCATAGCCGAATCCGGCGTCATGGCAACCCGATTCTCGCCCGGAAATACCTCCGTCAAAGCCCCGATCTTCACCTGAATCCCCCCATTCCATGCCAGTCGGCATAAACTTTCTCTTTGCACTTAACATTGCGCAACAATCTTTCAAACCCTTCATTTACCGACATGAAGCGTCGCTATTTCCGCCCGAACCAGCGCCGGGTCCGCGCGGCCCAAAGGTCGAACTCGGGCCCGAAGGCCAGCGTCAGCCGCGCCTCCTCGTCGCGGATGAAACGGGTCTGGATCAGCCAGACGAAACTCGCGACCAGGGGCAGCGCCAGCACCGCATCCAGCCAGAGGATCGCCCCGGTCAGGATCATCGCATCGGCCAGGTAGATCGGATTGCGCGACCAGGCGAAAAGCCCCCCGGTCACCAGGGACGAGGGGTTGCGGCGCGGGATCACCGTGGTGCGCTGCAGGGTCATCTGCCCCACCGCCGCAACCATGGCCAGCGCGCCAAGGACCACCAGCACCTTGCCCGCCAACGCGCCTGCCGTCCCGAACAGGGGCGGCGAGACCGGCGCCAGAAGCCAGGCCGCCAGCACATGCAGCGCCAGCCAGACCGGCGGCAGGTCGATCCGCGACAGAAGTTTCGCCATGTCGCACCTCCGCCCCGATCCAAGCAGAGCCGCGCCCCCGGCGCAACCACTTGGCAACTTCGCCCGAAGCCCCGATAACACCGGGAAAGGAGACCGCCCATGCCCACCGATTTCGCCGCGACCAAGGCCCGCTTCCACCTGCCCGAAGGCGTCGTCTACCTTGACGGCAACTCGCTCGGTCCGATGGTCCGCACCGCGCCCGCGCGGGTGGAACGGGCCGTGACGCAGGAATGGGGCGAGATGCTGATCCGCGGCTGGAACCAGGCCGGCTGGATGGCGCAACCGCGCGCCCTCGGCGACCGGATTGCCCGGCTGATCGGCGCGGAAGCGGGCAGCGTCGTCCTGGGCGACACGCTCTCGATCAAGGTCTACCAGGCCCTGGCCTCGGCGCTGGAGATGAACCCGCAGCGCCGGGTGATCCTGTCCGATACCGGCAACTTCCCCTCCGACCTCTACATGGCCGAGGGTCTCTGCCGCACGCTCGGCGGGCAGTATCGCCTGAAGACCGTCGCGCCCGAGGATGTGCTCTCCGCGATCGACGAGACGGTCGCCGTGACCCTGATCACCGAGGTCGACTATCGCACCGGCCGCCGCCACGACATGGCCGGGATCACGAAACGCGCGCATGAGATGGGGGCGCTCACCGTCTGGGACCTCGCCCATTCCGCCGGCGCGGTGCCGGTGGACCTGGCCGCCGTGCGCGCCGATTTCGCGGTCGGCTGCACCTACAAATACCTGAACTCCGGCCCCGGCGGCCCGGCCTTCATCTATGTCGCCCCCCGCCACGCCGAGATCGCCCGCCCCGCCCTCTCCGGCTGGCTGGGCCACGAGGCGCCCTTCGCCTTCGACCTGGACTACCGCCCCGGCCGCGGGATCGAGCGGATGCGCGTCGGCACCCCGCCCGTCCTGCAACTCGCCGCCCTCGAAGCCGCGCTCGAGGTCTGGGAAGGCGTCGACATGCACGAAGTCCATGCCCGGTCCCTCCGCCTGCAGGACCTCTTCATCAAGGGGGTGGAAAGCCGCGCCCCGATGCTGCATCTCGCCACTCCGCGCTCGCATCTGATGCGCGGCAGCCAGGTCAGCTTCCGCCACCCCGAGGGCTATGCGATCATGCAGGCCCTGATCGCCGAGGGCGTGATCGGCGACTTCCGCGCCCCCGACATCCTGCGCTTCGGCTTCACGCCGCTCTACATCGACGAGGATGACGTCGCCCGCGCGGTCGGCGTGCTGGGCCGGATCATGGACCAGTCCGGCTGGGACCGGCCCGAGTTCAAGACCCGCGCCGCCGTCACCTGAACGCCCGGACGGCGGAAACCACCGCGAAACCGGCGCGTCTGGCGTCGGTTTCACGCGGCCGTGATCGCGCCGTGCCCGCGCGCCGGTTTGACGGCAAACCTGCCGTAAGCTACCGTCGCGGAAAGTTTTCCCGCGGCACCGCCCCATGCGTGTCCCTTTGAAGCGAGTTTCTTCATGCGCCTGATCTCTCCCTCCCAGACCCGGCAGGCCGTCGCGGCCCTTGCGCTCCTGTCGCTGGCGGCCTGCGTCGATCCGACGGTCAGCACCTCGACCAGCCAGCCGCTGCCCAAGGCGGACGAGAATGTCTATGTCGCCACGATGGACGCCGGGATCGCGATTCCCGCCCTGCCGGTCGAGCAGATCCCCGAAAGCCACCGCCGCCAGGTCGTCGCCTACGAGACCGACCAGCCCCCCGGCACCATCATCATCAATCCCTCGACGCGGCTGCTCTACTATGTCGTCGGCAAGAACAAGGCGATCCGCTACGGCATCGCCGTCGGCCGCGCCGGGTTCGAATGGTCGGGCGAGGCGATCGTGGCCGAGAAGAAACCCTGGCCGACCTGGACCCCGCCGAAAGAGATGATCGCCCGCGACCCCAAGCTCGCGAAATGGGAAAACGGCCAGCCCGGCGGCCCGACCAACCCGCTCGGCGCCCGCGCGATCTACCTGACCTCGGGCGGCAAGGATTATGGCTACCGCATCCATGGCACCCCGGAATGGAAGTCGATCGGCCGCAATGCCTCGTCCGGCTGCATCCGCATGATCAACCAGGACGTGATCGACCTCTACAGCCGCCTGCAGGGGGGCGAGAAGGTCGTCGTCCTCACCGCCTCGGGCGAGATGCCGAAGGGCCTCCATATCCCCAAGCCGCCCGCGCCGAAGAAGAAGGCCGCGCCCGCGCCGGCCGTGGTCGCCGTCCCGGCGCTCAAGGTCCTGCCGCCCCCCGCGGTGGTGAGCGGGAGCCCGGCCGCGACCCCCGCCGCTGCCCCGGCCACCACCCCGGCCGTTGCGCCCGCGACCGTCCCTGCGACACCCGCGGCTCCGGCCGCCGCCCCGGCCTGCGCCACCGCGCTGGTCGACGGGCTGTGCCCGCCGGCCTCCGGCACGGACTGAGGCTTCCCGACAAAGGACAGGGCGCCTGCGGTATCGCGGGCGCCCTTTTCGTTGCCACCGCCTCACCGGCTGCCGCCTCCCCTCGGCGGGGCGGCGGCAGGCGAGCCGCCTAAAGCCAGCGGTCGTAGTCGCTGACCAGAAGGTGCCAGGGCGCCTCGTCCTCCTCGATCTCGGCGAAACGGCCGATCGGCTCGCGGAAGATGTTGTCGGTCAGGTCGTCGTTCACCGTCGAGACCTCGCCGATCAGCACATCCCCGCCCTCGCCCCAGAAGGCATGCCAGTCGCCCGGCATCAGCGTCACGCTCTCGCCCGGCGCCAGCCGCAGTTTCTCGCCCGGGCCATAGCGCCGCTCGATCCCGTCGCAGCGCACCACGCCGCCCCGGTCCCCGGCGAAATCGCCCTTGTCGTCGCTGCCATGAAGCTCCACCACCAGCGTCGCGCCGCCGCGGTTGATGATGTCCTCGGCCTTGATGACATGGGTGTGCATCGGCGACAGCTGGTCCTGGCGGCTGATCAGCAGCTTCTCGGCATAGCACATGCCGCCGCCCCGCCGCAGGTCGGCCAGCCTGCCGTTGCGCAGGGTGAAGAGGAACAGCCCCATCTCGTCGAACCGGCCCTGGCCATAATCGGTGATGTCCCAGCCCAGCCGGGCCTCGACGATGGCCCCGGCATCCTTGCGCGCCCTGAAATCCTCCGGGCTCCACCGGGCGAAGGGCGGCAGGACGAAACCATGCTTGCGGATCAAGTCGTCCGCCGCCCGCATGATCTGGTTGATGCGTGACCGTTTCATGGCGTCCTCCCGGGAATCATCGGCCGAGATGACCCGATTTCGCTCCGCCTGTCACCGGCCCAGTTTCCGCCCCCGTCACCAGGCGCCACCGGAAACCGAACGGTTTCCGACACGATTTCCGAACGGAAATCGGCGTCACGCCAGACGGCGGAGCGGTTCGCGATTGCAGAAGATCACCAGTTGCCCGGCATTCTCCACCACCGAGAATCCCCGCCGCCGCATCTCCTCCAGGAAGGCCTCGCGTCCGACGAAACGGTCCACGTCGCGCGCATTGCGCCGGATCACCGCCCCGGTCGCGGCGGCGCGCGAGCTGAACAGCTCGGCCAGGAATTGCTGCGGCGAGACGGGCTGCATCATCGACATGCCGCCAGCCTGCCGCGTCGGGGTTAAGATCCGGTTACCGCTTGCCGAAGATCGACCCCAGGATCCCGCGCACCAGCGCCTGCCCCGACCGCGAGCCCAACTGCCGGGCAAAGCTCTTGGCAAAGGCCGTGCCGACCGAATCCGACCGGCTTGCCCCGCGTTTCGGCCTGGCCTCGCGATAGCCCTCGCCGTCATAGCGCCGGGCGCGCTCGAACTCGCGCGTTTCCTCCGCCGCGCGCTCCTCCTCGGCCTCCGCCTCGCGCGCCGCCGCCTCGGCCCTGGCGCGCAGCTTCTCCCAGGCGCTTTCGCGGTCCAGCACCCGGTCATACTTGCCGCGCACCGGCGAGCCCGCGATCACCGCCGCCCGCGCCGCCGCGTCGATCGGCCCCAGCTGGCTGGAGGGCGGGCGCACCAGCGTCCGCTCGGCGATCCCCGGCACGCCCTTGGCTTCCAGGAGCGAGGTCACCGCCTCGCCGGTCCCCACCTCGCGGATCGCCTCGTCGATCTGGAAGCGCGGGTTCGGCCGATAGGTCTCGGCCGCGCGGGCCAGGTCCTTCTGGTCCTTCGCCGTGAAGGCGCGCAGCGCGTGCTGCACCCGGTTGCCCAGCTGCCCCAGGATCGCGTCCGGCACGTCCGCCGGGTTCTGGGTGATGAAATAGACCCCCACCCCCTTCGACCGGATCAGCCGCGCCACCTGCTCGACCTTCGCCACCAGGGCCTTCGGCGCGTCGTCGAACAGCAGATGCGCCTCGTCGAAGAAGAACACCAGCTTCGGCTTTTCGGGGTCGCCCACCTCGGGCAGCATCTCGAACAGTTCGGACAGCAGCCACAACAGGAAGGTCGCATAGAGCCGGGGCGCGTTCATCAGCCGCTCGGCCGCCAGGATGCTGATCCGCCCCAGCCCCTCGCCGTCCACCGTCATCAGGTCGGCCAGTTCCAGCGCCGGCTCGCCGAAAAGCCCCGCGCCGCCCTCGTTCTCCAGCACCAGAAGCCGCCGCTGGATCGCGCCGACCGATTCTTTCGACACCAGCCCGTAGCGGGCCGAGATGTCCTCGGCATTCTGCGCGAGGAAGGTCAGCAGCGCCTGCAGGTCCTTCAGGTCCAGCAGCGCCAGCCCCTCCTCGTCCGACAGGCGGAAGGCCACGTTCAGCACCCCCTCCTGCGCCTCGGACAGTTCCAGAAGCCGCGAGAGCAGAAGCGGCCCCATCTCCTCGACCGTGGCCCGCACCGGATGGCCCTTCTCGCCGAAGAGATCCCAGAAGATCACCGGAAAGGCGCGGTACTGCAGGTCAAGCCCGATCGTCGCCGCCCGCTTGGCAAAGGCCTCGTGCAGCTTGCCCGAGGCCGAGCCCGAAGCCGCGATCCCCGCAAGATCGCCCTTCACATCCGACAGGAAGACCGGCACGCCCGCCGCCGAAAAGCCTTCGGCCAGGACCTGCAGCGTCACCGTCTTGCCGGTCCCGGTCGCCCCCGCGATCAGCCCGTGCCGGTTGCCGTATTTCAGCAAAAGGCGCTGCGGCACCCCATAGCCCTCGCCGCCGCCGCCCAGGAAAATGCTGTCCGCCTGATCCGTCACTTCCGCCTCGCATCCTTAGGGGGGGCGCCTCGGCGCGGCCACCCGAACCACGGTTCCCTCGAACATACATCGTTGACCCGCCTGTGCCAGACCGAACGCATCGGAGGCCGGCGGTCCGGTCGGATGGCGCATTCTCCCTGTCGGCTGGTCGCGCCCCTGAAAAGGCGCGGTTTTCCTATCCGGGCCCGCGCGACCCTTGGCCGCAGAAACCCGTTGACCGCGCGAAAAATCCGCCGTAGCGTCCGGTTCCATGAAGTCGGCCAGTCCGACAGGGAGCAAAAACAACATCAGAAAAGGGCCGGTCCACCGGCCCTTTTTCATTTCCCGGGACCGCCCGGCAGATCGATGCTGATGACGCTTTTCTGACCTGACTTGCCCCGGTCGCCATGCTAGACCCGCCCCCCAAGACCAAGCCAGACGACCAAAGGATCTGTCCCCAAATGGCAAAGACCACGAGCACCGCGCTTGCCCTCGCCCTTGCGCTGATGGCCACCCCGCTTCTCGCCCAGACCACCGAAGCCCCGGCCGAGGGTGCGGCTCCGGCGGCCGAAGGCGCGGCCCCGGCGGCGGGCACCGACAACCTGTCCATGGGGGCCGAGGTCGGCGGCGGCGATGGCGTCGGCAGCAACTACACTGCCGCCACCTTCGACTCCTGGGAGCAGCGTTGCGTCCGCACCGAGAACGGGGTCGATCCCTGCCAGCTCTACCAGCTCCTGAAGGACGGCGAGGGCAATTCGGTCGCCGAGTTCACCATCTTCGGTCTGCCCGAAGGTGCGGGCGGCCCGGCCGTGGCCGGCGCCACCTTCATCGCCCCGCTCGAAACCCTGCTGACCGCCGGGATGCAGGTGCAGATCGACACCTCCAAGCCCAAGGCCTATCCCTTCACCTTCTGCACCCAGATCGGCTGCGTCGCCCGGCTCGGGTTCACGGCCGAGGAACTGGCGCAGATGAAGAACGGCGCGAATGCGACGCTGACCATCGTTCCCTTCGTCGCTCCCGACCAGACCGTGAAACTCACCATGTCGCTCAAGGGCTTCACCGCCGGCCTCGAGGCGGTGAACACCGCCAACGCCGCCGCCGACGCCGCGGCGAAAGCCGCCGCCGATGCCGCGCCCGCCGAAGCCGCCCCGGCCGAGGCTGCCCCGGCCGAAGGCGCCGCGCCCGCCGAAGGCACCGCGAACGACTGAGCGCGGATCCGCGCGAACCGGGGCCGGTCCGCAGGGGCCGGCCCTTTTCGTCTCAGGCCCGGCGGAAGGCCAGCACCGCGTTCAGCCCGCCAAAGGCAAAGGCATTCGACAACGCCGCCTCCACCCGCGCCTTCCGCGCGCCATCGGCCACCACATCCAGCGCGCAATCCGGGTCCGGGGCCTGGAACCCCACCGTCGGCGGCAGGATGCCCTCGGTCAGCGCCAGGATGCAGGCCATCGCCTCCAGCGCGCCGGTGGCCCCGATCGCATGGCCGTGCATCGCCTTGGTCGAGGAGACCGGCGGCACCGCCTCGCCGAACACCGCCCGGATCGCCCGCGCCTCGGAACGGTCGTTCAGAAGCGTTCCCGTGCCATGCGCATTGACATAGCCGACATCCCCGGCCGCCAGCCCCGCATCCGCCAGCGCCGCCCGCATCGCCCCGGCCGCGCCCCCCGGATCGGGCGCGACGATGTCGCCCGCATCGGCCGTCATCCCGAACCCCGCCAGTTCCGCCAGCACCCGCGCCCCCCGCGCCCGGGCATGCGCCTCGTCCTCCAGCACCAGCACCCCGGCCCCGTCGCCGATCACCATGCCCCTGCGCCCCAGCGAGAACGGCCGGCACATGTCCGGCGACAGCACCCGCAACCCCTCCCAGGCCTTCACGCCGCCAAAGCACAGCATCGCCTCGGCCCCGCCCGCGAGCATCACATCGGCCGCGCCAAGGCGGATCTGCTGCAACGCCAGCCCCAGCGCATGGTTCGCACTCGCGCAGGCCGAGGCGACCGAAAGCACCGGCCCCGAAGCGCCATGCCGGATCGACAGATGCGAGGCCGCCGCATTGTGCATCAGCCGCGGCACCACCAGCGGCGGCACCCGGTTCCGGCCCTCGGCGAAGACCGTCCGATAGCTCTCCTCCCAGGTCTGGATGCCGCCCGCCGCCGTGCCCATGATCACGCCCGCGCGCGGCCCGAGCGGCCCGGCCAGCCCCGCCATCGCCAGCGCCTCGCCCGCCGCGACCAGCGCATATTGCGTCACCCGGTCGTAAAGCGCGCGCTCCGGGGGGGTGAACCGCGCCTCGTCCCAGTCGCGGACCTCGGCGCCGACCCGGATCGTCAGCCGCCCGGCGTCGCGAAAGGTCAGCGGCCCGATCCCGGACCGCCCCACGCGGAAGGCCGCGAAGGTGCCCGGCACATCCCCCGCCAGCGCATTCACCGTGCCGATGCCGGTGACGACGACCCGCCTCATCCGCGAAGCAGCCGCTCGACGCCCGCCACGATGCTGCCCACGCTCTGGAAATCGAAATCCGGCTGGTCCGGCTCGTTGGCGTTGAAGGGCACGCTGATCCCGAACCGCTCTTCCAGCGCGAAGATCGCCTCGACCTTGCCCAGGCTGTCCAGCCCCAGGTCGTCGACCCGCGCATCCGGCGCGACCTCGGACGGCGGCAGCAGAAGCTGCGCCGCCAGAATCTCGATCACGACCGCCTCGATTCCCGCCCGGTCCAATCACTCCCCCTCCGGCAAGGGCCTTTCCAGCGCCGCGACCCGCGCCGCCAGACGCGGCAGGCGGCGCAGCGCCTTCTGGATCTCGACATGGGTCTCCATCTTCACCGCCGGATAGCCCAGAAGCACCCGCCCCGCCGGAGCATTGGTAAAGATCTTCGTGCCCCCGCCCGCGATCACGTCATCGCCGACGAAGATGTTGTCATTGACCCCGCATTGCCCGGCCAGCACCACCCGGTCGCCGATCCGGGCCGATCCCGCGATGCCGACCTGGCCGCACAGCAGGCAATCGCGGCCCACCTGCACGTTGTGGCCGATATGGACCAGGTTATCCACCTTGGTGCCCGAGCCGATCACCGTATCGCGGATCGTGCCACGGTCGATGCAGACGTTCGCGCCGATTTCCACGTCGTCCCCGATGGTTACGGCCCCAAGCGAATGTATGCGCGTCCAGCTTTGCCCCTTGATCTCGGCGCGGCTGCCCAGCGTCTCGCGGATCTCCTCGACCCCGGATTTCTCGGGCGTGACGAAACTGAACCCGTCCGCCCCGATCACCGCGCCCGGCTGGCAGATGAAACGCTCGCCAATGCTGACCCGCGCCCCGATCCGCGCGCCCTGCAGGATCAGGGCCCCCGCGCCGATGCGCGCGCCCTCGGCGATCGAGACATGGCTCGCGATCCGCGCCCCCGGCCCGATCCGCACGTCCCGGCCGATCACCACGAAGGGGGCGATGGCCGCGCCCGCGCCGATCACCGCCGAAGGGTCCACCACCGCCATCGGATGCACACCCGGCGCGATCTCCGGCCCCGGATCCATCAGCCGCGTCAGCCCGGCCATCGCCAGCCGCCCGCGCGGCGCGAAGATCGCCGCCTTCAATCCCATCGCCCGCCAGTCCGCCCCCGGCCAGACCACCGCCGCCCGCGCGCGGCCCCTGGCGATCCCCTCGGCATAGCGCGGGTCCATCGCCAGGGCGAGATCGTCCGGCCCCGCCGCCTGCGGCTCGGCCGCGCCCCGGACCGCAAGGTCAAGCTCGCCCTCGGCCTCGGCCCCCAGCGCCTGGGCAATGTCGCGGATCGTATGGGCCATCCTGTCCTCCGGCGGGGATCTTCCCTCCAGAATTACCCCCGAACGCCCGGCAGTTCCACCCCGGCCGCCGACAGCGCCTGCCACAGCGCCGCATCCCGCCCATAGACATCGCGCCGCCAGGTCATCCGGCCCTTCGCATCCGGATAGGCGGTGAAATAGACCAGATGCACCGGCAGATGCCGGTTCAGCTTCACCGTCGTCTCGCGCCCGGTCTCCAGCGCGGTCTCGAACTCGCCCTCGGCATCGTCGGTCTGCCAGGACAGAAGCTCATGCGCCAGGTCGAAGGGATCGGCCACGCGGATGCAGCCATGGCTGTAGGCGCGCACCTCCTTGTCGAACAGCGACTTGGACGGCGTGTCGTGCAGATAGATGTTGTAGGGGTTCGGGAACATGAACTTCACCTTCCCCAGCGCATTGTCGTCCGAGGGCGGCTGGCGCAGCGCATAGGGAAAGCTCCGCGCCGTATAGGCGCCGAAGTTGACCGAGCCGCGCGGCACCACCCGGCCCCGCCGGTCCACCACCTGCAGATGCCCGACCGCATTGGGGTTCTTCTGCAGAAGCGGCAGGTATTCCTTGACGATGATCGAGCGCGGCACCCCCCAGGACGGGTTGATCACCATATGCTCCATCTCGTCCGAGAATTCGGGGCTGCGCTGGTCGGGCACGTTCTTGCCGATCACCACCCGGGTTTCAAAGATGGTCCGGCCCTGGTCCACGATCCGCGCCTTGAAATCCGGCAGGTTCACCCAGACATGGCGCACATCGCGGTCGATATGCATCCAGCGTTCCCGCTCCAGCGCGACGACCACCGATTGCAGCCGCTCCTCCGGCGTGCGGTTCAGCTCGGCGATCGTGCCCTCGCCCAGCCTGCCGTCGGCGACCAGCCCGTTGTCCAGCTGGACCCGCTGCACCGCCGCCTGCAGCCCGGCGTCATAGCTGGCCGAGGCCGTGGCCCGCAGATAGCCCAGCCGCACCAGCCGGTCGCGCAGCGCCACCACCGCCGGCCCGGTCGCCCCCGGCTCCAGCGGCACCGCGGCCAAAGGCTCGCCCCAGCCGCCCGCCGCGATCACCGCCTCGAGGTCGAGCTTCGCCTTCATCAGCTGCACATAGACCGGAGAGTCCGGCACCAGTCCCGCCAGCACCGCCTCCGGCTCGCCCGTCGCGATCCGGGACAGCAGGACCTGCGGGTCGGGCCGCAGGATCTCGCGCAGGATGCCGCCGTCCACCGTCTTCGGCTCCAGCGCGCCCGAGGTCAGGTCCCCCGCCCAGGCCAGATAGGCCCGCGTCATCTGCACCTCGATCCGGCCCCGGTCGCCCTCGGTCGCGGCCGCGGCCAGCGCCGCCCGGATCGCCTCGGCATCATAGCGCGCGCGCGGCAGCCCGTGCAGGTCGGCCGTGGCCAGCGCCGCCAGCAGCGCCGCCCGCCGCGCCGCATCCTCCGGCCCGGTCCACAGCGTCCGGTAGCCCGTCGTCCGGTACCAGTCCGCGACCGCCGGCTCGGCCGAGGCGGTGGCCGCCAGCGATTGCGTGAAAGCCGAGGATTGCGTGAAAGCCGAGGTCTGGGCCCCCGCCCCCGGCGGGACCAGCAACAGCGCAAGCGACAACAGGGCGGACCGGACATTCGTCCCGGACACGGCGCAGACAGACATTAAGCCCCCATTCCAGATACTTGGGTCTTTTCCTCATCTAATCGTGAAAGCCGCGTGACTGTCCATTCACAAACCCGTCTGCCCCCGGCCGTCCGGGGTCATTGTCGTCGTTTGCGTGACAGTCAGGGGAAAAGCGGTGCATCGAAGCCACAGTCGGCAAGGTTCCACCGCGTTCAGCAAATATTTGCCGATTCACCCGCAGGTTCGGAACCGGACGGCAAACGGCGCTTGGGCTTCGATTCGACTTGTGCAATAAGATGGCAGCACTTGGGGATAAGTGGCACGAGAGCTGCACTAAGGCAGTCCAGGACAGCTACGGGGACAGGCGTTAGAATGACGGAAAACAAGCTTATCGGCGTCTCGCGGCGCGGCCTTCTTGGTGCGTTCGCGGCGACAGCGGTCGTGGCGGCACCGACCTACTCCAGCGCATTCGGGCTTCTGAAGGGCGCGGGCGACATCCGGAAGATCCGCATGTATTCGGGCCGCACCGGGGAAAGCATCGACACGATCTACTGGATCGAGGGTGAGTACATCCCGGAAGTGATGAAGGAAATCAATCACTTCATGCGCGACTGGCGCACCGACGACGTGGTCGGGATGGACATGCGCACGCTGGACATCATGGCCGCCTCGCACCGGCTGATGGACGTGGGCGAGCCTTACATGCTCCTCTCCGGCTATCGCAGCCCCAAGACCAATGCCATGCTGCGCTCGAAATCCGGCGGCGTCGCCCGGAACTCGCTGCACATGAAGGGCCAGGCGGCCGACCTGCGGCTCAAGTCGCGCTCGGTCGGACAGATGGCCAAGGCGGCCGCGGCCTGCTCCGCCGGCGGCGTCGGGAAGTATTCGCGCTCGAACTTCGTCCACATGGATTGCGGCCCGGTCCGCAGCTGGGGCGGCTGAGACCTTTCGATCTACCTGAAACAGGGCGCCTCCGGGCGCCTTTTTCATGCGCCCTCCACCGATCCGCATCCTCGCCACCTTCCGACGAGGAGACGAAGTCGAACGAGGAGGAACTACTCCGCTTCGTCCGGAAGCCCTGCCCCGCCCTCGATCTCGCGCCCGCGATAGCCCATCGCCACCACGAATTTCTCCGAACTGTCCGACCGGCTCGCCGGCGGCTTCACATTCGCCACCTTGCGGAAATTCCGCTTCAGCATCGCCTGCATCTCGTTCTCGGCCCCGCCCGCCAGCACCTTGGCGACAAAGGTTCCGCCATCCTCCAGCACGTCGAAGGCAAAGGCCAGCGCCGCCTCGACCAGGGCCACGATCCGCAGATGGTCGGTCGACTTGTGCCCGGACGAGGCCGCGGCCATGTCCGACATCACCACATCCGCCCGCCCGCCGAGCCAGGACTTCACCTTCTCGTCCGCGTCATCGGACAGGAAGTCCAGCTGGTGGATCTCCGCCCCCGCGATCGGCTCCACCTCCTGCAGGTCCACGCCCAGGACCGTGCCCACCGGCTTTTTCGGGTTCTGCCCCAGGGCATTGACCCGCACCACCGCCACCTGGCACCAGCCGCCGGGCGCGCAGCCCAGGTCCACCACCCGCGCGCCGGGCTTGAGGAACCCGTACTTGTCATCCAGTTCCAGGATCTTGTAGGCCGCCCGGCCGCGATAGCCCTCGCGCCTGGCCTTCTGGACGTAAGGATCGTTCAGCTGCCGCTCCAGCCACAGCGTGGACGACAGCTTGCGCCCCTTGGCGGTCTTGACCCGCACCCGCAGCTCGCGCTGCCCGCGCCCCGAATTCGGCTTGTCATTCATCTGTAGGGCCCGTCCGCCAGCACGCCATCCGCGCTCATCTGCGCGTAGAGAAGCCCCTCCCTAAGCCCCCGGTCGGCGACCGACAAGCGGTCCGTGGGCCAGATCCGCATCAGGGCCTGCAGGATCGCCGCGCCGGACATGATCAGCGCATGGCGGTCGCGCCCGATCCGCGGATCGCTCAGCCGCCCCTCCGGCCCCAGCGCTAGGTATTCCCGGATCACCAGGTCGATCTGGTCGCTGGTCATCTGCAACCCGTCCACCTTGGTCCGGTCATAGCGTTTCAGGTTCAGGAAACTCGCCGCTACCGTCGTCACCGTGCCCGAGGTGCCGATGATCTGGAACCCCTCGCGCGGATTGTCCGAGTTGTAGGGGCTGAAACTGGCCAGGTTCTCCTCGAAGAACCAGCTCATCAGCGCAAAGCGCGCCGCGTCGTCGTCGACGTCGATGAACTGGTCCTTCAGCGTCGCCACCCCCAGCGGCACCGAGATCCAGTCCACCACCCGCGCGGCCGGCCCCTCGCCCTGCGCGTCGAACCCCATGTGCAGCCGCATGATCGCCTTCGCCCGGTCCGCGGCCAGGACCGCCGACAGGTCGATCCACACCAGCTCGGTCGAGCCGCCGCCGATGTCCACCACCAGAAGCTGCTCGGTCGAGGGGCTGACCAGCGGCGCGCAGGAAATCACCGCCAGCCGCGCCTCTTCCTCGGGGGTGATGATCTCCAGCGCAAGGCCGGTCTCGCGCCGGACCTGGCGGATGAAGTCGCGGGCGTTGCGCGCCCTCCGGCAGGCTTCGGTCGCGACCAGCCGCATCCGGCCGACCCCGTTCTTGATCAGCTTCTTCTCGCAGATCCGCAGCGCCTGGATCGTCCGCCCCATCGACGGCCGCGACAGCCGCCCCGTGGCCTCCAGCCCGACGCCCAGCTGCACGGTCTTGGAGAAGCTGTCGACGATCGAGAACTGACTGCCCATCGGCTGGGCAATCAGCATCCGGCACGAGTTTGTGCCAAGGTCCAGCGCCGCGTAAAGCGGTGCCGACCCTGGGTCGGGAAGGGCCGACGGGCCATCGGCGCGGGAAACGGGTGCCGGAATCTCCCGGACCGTCTCGACCTGCGCGTCAGTCGCGTCCGCCCTACGGGGACGCACGGGCGTCATGACCGCCCTCCATATGTGGTTGCGGGAAAGGTAGTCGCGAACCGGCAAGGGCGCAAGTGGCCTGTCCGCAGCCTTGCCGGGGCGGTCCTGCCCCCTTCATCATCTGCATGAAGATTTTTCCGGCCCCCAGCCCCTCGCGCCCCCTTCCCAAGTCCTCCTGATCGCGACAAGTTGACAGGGGTCGCTTACATCCTTCGCCATGTCGAAAACCGACACTGCCTGTCGCGACCGCGCGACTATCAACTGGGGCACAGCAGCCAAGGGGAATCAGCGGAAATGGCCGAAATCACCGTCGTATTCTGGCGCGACATTCCGGCCCAGGTCATCGTCGGCAAGGGCCGGCGCGGATCGAAGGTCCAGCTTCCCGAACGCTTCGAACAGGCCATCGACCGCTGCGCCATGAAAGTCGGCGCGCGCGACACCGATGCCTATCTCGCCGAATGGCGCAAGGCCGTGGTGGCCGAGGAGGAGGGCGATCCCGACGCCCTCGCCGCCGCCCATGCCGCCCGCCTCGAGGCCGAGTTCGACACCCCGCGCCTCAAGGCGCTGATCGACGCCGAAGGCTGGGCCAAGGCCTGAGCCCATCATGACCCTTAAGGAGACCGTCATGGCCCTGTTCAACTTCCGCCGCAAGGACGACGCCCCCGCCACCGGCCAGCCGCTCGAAGGCTTCCTCAAGGGCTATTCGATCGAGGTCATGCCGCGCACCGCCGAGAAGGTGGAAAGCTTCCGCGACATCCTGCCGACCGGGACCCGCGTCTACATCGCCCATATCGACGGCACCCCGGTCGAGGAGATGATCGCCACCGCCAGGCGCATCGGCGCCGAGGGCTTCGACGTGATGCCGCATTTCCCCGCGCGCATCATCAAGGACAAGGCCACGCTCCTCGACTGGGTCGCGCGTTACCGCGACGTCGGCGTCGAAGAGGGCCTGCTCCTCGCCGGCGGCGTCGCCACCCCGGTGGGCGAGTTCTCCACCTCGATGCAACTTCTCGAATCCGGGGCCTTCACCGGCTTCAAGCGCCTGCATGTCGCCGGCCACCCGGAAGGCAACAAGGACATCGACCCCGACGGATCGGACCGCATGGTGATGGAAGCCGCCCGCTGGAAATCCGCCTTCATGGAACGGACCGACGCGAAGATGGCCATGGCCACCCAGTTCTGCTTCGAGGCCCAGCCGGTGATCGACTGGGTCAACCGCCTGCAGGCCGAGGGGATCAAGCTTCCCGTCCACATCGGCATCGCCGGCCCCGCCAAGCTGCAGACCCTGATCAAGTTCGCCATCGCCTGCGGCGTCGGCCCCTCGCTCCGCGTGCTGCAGAAGCGCGCGATGGACGTGACCAAGCTCCTGCTGCCCTACGAGCCCACCGAAGTGCTGGAGGGCCTCGCCGCCCACAAGGCCGCGAACCCCGGCTTCGGCATCGAGCAGGTCCATTTCTTCCCCCTGGGCGGCATCAAGACCAATGCCCAGTGGGTCACCGAAAACGGCGGCGCCTCGGGCACCCCGGCCAGCGCAACCGCCTGAGAAAAAGGTTCAGGAATGACCCGTACTGTCGTTGAATCCAAAACGAAAACCGTCACCATCGGCTTTGACGAGCCCTTCTGCGTGATCGGCGAACGCATCAACCCCACCGGCCGCAAGAAGCTCGCCGCCGAGCTTGAGGCCGGCAATTTCGAGACCGTCATCAAGGACGCGCTGGAACAGGTCGCCTGCGGTGCCACCGTCCTCGACATCAACTCGGGCGCGGTCTTCACCAACATGATGGCCAAGGACCCGCGCTACGCCGACAACAACTTCGTCGAGCCGCCGCTGATGAAGCAGCTGATCGAGATCGTCCAGGGCGTGACCGACGTGCCGCTCTGCATCGACTCCTCGGTCCCCGGCGCGCTGGAAGCCGGGCTGATGGCCTGCGAAGGCCGCCCGCTCCTGAACTCCGTCACGGGCGAGGAGGAACGGCTGGAACTCGTCCTGCCGCTGGTCAAGAAATACAACGTGCCGGTCGTCGCGATCTCGAACGACGACACCGGCATCTCGCCCGATCCGGACGTCCGCTTCGCCGTGGCGAAGAAGATCGTCCAGCGCGCCGCCGATTTCGGCATCCCGGCGCATGACATCGTCGTCGACCCGCTGGTGATGCCCGTGGGCGCCATGGCTTCGGCCGGCCAGCAGGTCTTTGCCCTGGTCCGCCGCCTGCGGGAAGAACTTGGCGTCAACACCACCTGCGGCGCCTCGAACATCTCCTTCGGCCTGCCGCACCGCCACGGCATCAACGGCGCCTTCCTGCCGATGGCGATCGGTGCGGGCATGACCTCGGCGATCATGAACCCCGTCCGCCAGCAGGAGATGGAGGCGATCCGCGCCGCCAACTTCCTGATGAACCACGACGCGAACGGCGGCGAATGGATCCGCTTCGCCAAGGTGCTGGAGACGGTGGAAACCGGCATGAGCTTCGCCGAAGCCTCCGCCGCCGCCGCGCAAGCCGCCGGTGGCCGTCGCGGCGGCCGTCGCGGCCGGGCCTGACCCCTGCGGGGTGGGCGACACGCCCACCCTGCCCCACCCCCCGGCCGGACCCGGCGCGGCCATCGCCCATCCCGCCCCCGCGCTTGCTCTTTTGACAAATACTCCCGCCGGAGGCTCCGACGCCTCCCACCCGCCGCACCGCCGGTTCTGGGGCCCGGGCTGTCTCACCCACCCCGCCGCGCCGGCCTTCACCTTTGCGGCACCGCGCGCCGGGCCCGGTTGCACCCGCCGAACGGCCTTGGCACCCTGCCCTGGCCAGTTGCCGGAAGACCAGATGACCCCGTCCCGCATTGCCGCTCTCTGGCTCCTCGCAGCCGCAGCCGCCAGCGCGCAGGACCTCGGCTTGCCGCTCGCCGCCACCGGACGCACCGCCGTCGAGACCGGCCTCGACCTCGCCGCCTCCGCCCTCGCCGGCGCGCTTCGGCACTCCCGGGATCAGGCACGGGCCGAGGGCACCCTTCCGATGCCGCCCCGGATCCGCGAGGCTCTCCTCGACTGGTATCCCGCCGATCTGCTGGACGGCATCACCTACCGCATCGGCACGACCGAGACGGCCACCGTCCAATCCTTCTCGATCCGCTACGGCGAGGCGACCGCGGTCGCGGCAATCGACACCATCACCTTCGCCGACCCCTGGGACGCCGAGAACAACATCGCCCTCTGGGGCCATGAGGTGAAGCATGTCGAGCAATTCCGCGCCTGGGGCGTCTACGGCTTCGCCCGTCGCTACCTCCGCGACCACGACGCGGTGGAGCGCGACGCCTACGCCATCGGCGCGGCCCTCAAGGCGCTGCACGGCGGCGGCTGAGCGCCTGCCGCGATTCCCGACACCGCGCCCCGGCGCGCGTCCGAAACCCGGCTTGGCAAGGTTCGCCGCATTGACACGGGCCGGCGCGCCCGGCTTCCATCGCCTCATGCTTCATTCTGCATATTGGAGATCTTGCCGATGACCCTCCGCCCCCTCACCGCCGCCCTGATCCTGCTCTGCACCGGCGCCGCCATGGCGCAGGACGCCCCGCCCAACGCCACCTGCCGCGCGAATGTCGACGCGAAGGACATGATGGAGGGGCCCTGCTTCGTCGATCGGTCCGATTCCACCGTGCTCATCATCCATGATGTCACGCAGAATGCCGATGGATCGCTGCACTACGGGCAGTTCTTCTACCTGATCAAGGACGGCGGCACGGCCGATGTGTCCTATGGCGAGGATGGCTCCGGCCACGCCCATACCCCCTTCGGCCAGTTCGAGGCGACCGGGGTGCATGACGGCTTCGACTGCTACGCCGCCCAACGCGGGGAAATCTGCTATCGGATGGCCGACTAAAGCTGCGGGCGTGGGGCGCAAGGCAGGCACCGCCAATCCTTGGCAACACCCCAACGCCCACAACCAGACTTCGGCGTTTGTCCACCGTGGACGCTATCCCGCCACCGCCCGCAGGCTCGCCGCCCGCGCGGGCGGCACCCGGTCCACCTCGACGCAGGTCAGGACATGCAGCGTGTCCAGTTCCCGGTCCACCACCGCGTGATCCGAGACCCAGCCCCCCATTCCCAGATAGGTCCTGAGCAGCGGCGGCAACCCGGCGAGCGAGGCCCTGCGATCCGCCACCGGCCCGGCCAGCGCCGGATAGTCCACCACCTCCGCCGCCTTCCGCCCCGGCAGATGGTCCTCCGGCCCGATGAACTCCGCCGCCAGCAGCGCCAGCCCGGCCCGATGCACCTGCCAGCCCGCGCCCCGGAACGAGGTGCAGCCCAGGATCAGCCCGGCCTGCCCCTCGTCCACGATCCGCGTCATCGCCCCCCAGGCCAGCCGCAGCACGTCCGGATGCACGCCCCCCGGCGCCACGCAGAATCGCCCCATCTCGGCGATGGGCCGGGCATAGCCCGAAAGCGGGCCGAGATCGTAGAACCGCGCCGCATAGCCCTGCCCGAGACCCGCGCCCCAGCCGAACAGCATCACCCGGAAATAGGCGAAGAGCTGCCCGCCGTCCTCAACCATCAGATGCGCCGAGAGCGCGTCCTGCGCGTCCTCCTCCTGGCCCGAGGCGCGGGGAAAGGCCGCCCGGCGCAGGGCCATCACCCGCGCCATGTCGACCGGCCCCTCGGCCAGCCGCGCCACCATCCCGCCTGTCCGGATCGGCTCCACCCTTTTCCCCCGCGCCTGCCGCGCCTAGATTACCCTGAAAGGAGACCCGCATGGAAAAGATCGTCAAGACCGATGCCGAATGGCAGGCCGAACTGTCCGACCTCGCCTACAGGGTGACCCGCCAGCACGGCACCGAACGCGCCTTCACCCAGGACAATTTCCCCAAGGGCCCCGGCACCTTCCGCTGCGTCTGCTGCGATGCGCCGCTGTTCGACGCCGCCACCAAATACGACAGCGGCTCGGGCTGGCCCAGTTTCTACGCCCCCCTCGATCCCGAACGGCTGGGCGAGCAGTCCGATACCAGCCATTTCATGCGCCGCACCGAGGTGCATTGCGCCCGCTGCGAGGCGCATCTGGGCCATGTCTTCCCCGACGGCCCCGCCCCCACCGGCCTGCGCTACTGCGTCAACGGCGTTGCGCTGCGCTTCGAGCCCGAGGCCTGATCACTCCTGCAGCATGCCCGGATTGAACTGGCCGATATTGCCCAGAAGCTGCTGGATCAGGTTCAGGCCCTTGACGTTGGTCTCGGTCACCCGGCGCGAGATCTCGACGACCTTGCCGTCCTCCAGCCCGAAGCGGCCGATGTTCTCGACCACGCCGGCCTCGTTGAAGGTGATCGCCAGCACCTGGCGCTCGATCTCCTTCGGCTGGCGCGGGCCGATATGGCGGTAGCGGCTCTGGACGTAGTACCAGCCCTCGTCGTTCAAGAGGCCCGAGGTCGAGGGCCGGCCGATCTTCTGGCCCACCGTCTCGCGCGTGTCGGTGCCGACCACGACCTGGGCCAGCTCGTCCTCGGCCGGGACATAGCCGTGGTTGCGGATCACCGGAGAGCAGGCGGCGATCGCGACGCCAAGAACCAGCGCCAGGCCGCTCCTGCGCAGGCTTGGGCCTGCCGCCAGGACCGCGTGCGCCAACCGGATTACTGCCATGCCTGCCCTCATGCCCAATGCTGGATCGGCGGGCCGGGGCCCCTCCGAACGCGGGTTCTTCAAAACCCCTGGGCTTCGGGATAACAGATGCACAGGCCCATGTTCAAGAATGGAACGCCGGACCTGCCCCGCGCGTTGCCCCTTGCCCCAGACCGGATCCGCCATGACCGACAAAGACCGCCCCACCCGGCTGCGCACCGCGACCCTCAGCCCGCGCAAGCCCACCCGCTTCCGCCATGAGGCCGACGGTGCCGAGCGGACCGCGCTCGCCGGCGACCTCGGGCTCCTGGCGCTCGACCGGCTGGCGCTGGAGGGCGAGATCCGCCCCGCGGGCCGCGACGAGCTGGTGCTCGAGGCCCGGCTCCTGGCCAGCGCCACCCAGGCCTGCGTCGTGACGCTTGCCCCCGTCCCCGCCCGGCTGGACGAACCCGTGCGGCGGCGCTATGTCGCCGGCCTCGCCACGCCCGAGGGCGACGAGGTCGAGATGACCGGGGACGACAGCCTCGACCCCCTGCCCGAGGTGATCGACCTGGCCGAGCTTGCGGCCGAGGCCCTGGCGCTGGCCCTGCCGGAATATCCCCGCGCGCCGGGGGCCGAACTGGGCGAGGCGGTCCATGCCGCGCCGGGGGTCGAGCCGCTGACCGATGCCGCGCTCAAGCCTTTCGCCGGCCTTGCCGGGCTTGCGGGCAAGCTTGCCGCCAAGCCCGGCGGCGGCCCGGAGGACGAGGCTTAGGCGCCGGCGAAAAGGGGCTTGCACCGCCCCGGAATCCGAGTATGTTCCGCGCCTTATTCAAGCTGTGAAGCAGCATGCGTCGGCTATTGTCCACAGGGCAGGCCAGGCTGTTGCGGAACAAAGGAAAACCGGGGCCTCCCGTCCCCACTGCCCGAAGGTTGAGACATGGCTGTCCCGCAGAACCGCACCACGAAATCCCGCCGCAACATGCGCCGCGCGCATGACGCCCTTGTTGCCGCCAATCCGAACGACTGCCCGAACTGCGGCGAGCTGAAGCGCCCGCACCACGTCTGCAGCGCCTGCGGCCACTACGATTCGCGCGAAGTCGTCTCGATGGCGCGCGAAGTGGACCTGGACGAGGACGCGGCGTAATCCACGCCCCGCGCGACGTTCCCATGGCCACCGGACCCTCGTCTGTGTCTGCCACGGCTTCCGAGCGTGTCGTCATTTCGGTGGACGCCATGGGTGGCGACCGGGGGCCGGCGGCGGTGGTTGCCGGCCTTGTCGACTCGCTGGCCCAGCATGACCGGCTGGACGTGATCCTGCATGGCGACGAGGCGGCGCTCCGGCCGCTGCTGGACCGCCATCCCGACCTTGCCCCCCGCATCACGCTGCGCCACGCCGACCGCGCGGTGACGATGGAGGACAAGCCCAGCCAGGTCATGCGCCACGGCCAGGGCACCTCGATGTGGTCGGCGATCGATTCCCTGCGCGAGGGCGAGGCGGCGGCCGCCGTCTCCTGCGGCAATACCGGCGCGCTGATGGCGGTGTCGATGCTGCGCCTGCGCAAGATGCCGGGGCTGAACCGCCCGGCCATCGCCAGCCTCTTTCCCACCCCGAAGCCCGGCAAGATGAACGTCATGCTCGACATGGGCGCCGACGTGAAGGCCGATCCGGGGGACCTCCTGCAATTCGCCTTCATGGGCGCCTCCTACGCCCGCAACGGCCTTGGCCTGCCGCGCCCGCGCGTCGGCCTCCTGAACGTCGGCACCGAAGAGCACAAGGGCCGGGCCGAGCTGCAGGAGGCGCATGCGCTTCTGGGCAAGCGCGCCGGGGCCGGGGATTTCGACTATGTCGGCTTCGTCGAGGGCACCGACATCCTCTCGGACCGGGTCGATGTGATCGTGACCGACGGCTTCACCGGCAATGTCGCGCTGAAGGCGATCGAGGGCACCGCCCGTCTGGTGAGCGACCTCATGCGGCAGACCCTGACCAGCACGCTGATGGCCAAGCTCGGCGCGCTGATGGCGCGTGGCGCGCTGGGGCGGCTGCAGCGCCGGATCGACCCGCGCCGGGTGAATGGCGGGGTGTTCCTCGGCCTCAACGGCACGGTGATCAAGTCGCATGGCTCGGCCGATTCGACCGGGATCGCGGCGGCGATCGGGCTGGCCTACCAGCTGGCCCAGGTCCACTTTCTCGAGCGTCTGGCCGCGCGGGTTGCATCCGCCGAGGCCGCAGGGCAGGATGGCGGCCGTGTGGGTCCCGCCAACGGGACGGGGAGCAGTCCGACCGAATGACGATACGCGCCGTAGTGAAAGGCGTCGGGCACTATCTTCCCGACCGCATTGTGCCGAACAGCGAATTCGAGGCGATCGTCGAGACTTCGGACGAATGGATCCGCTCGCGCTCGGGGATCGAGCGGCGGCATTTCGCGGCCGAGGGGCAGCTGACCTCCGACCTCGCCGCCCGCGCCGCCCGCGCCGCGCTGGCCGATGCCGGGATCGCGGCCGGCGACATCGACACGATCATCGTCGCGACCTCGACCCCCGACCTCACCTTCCCCTCGGTCGCCACCATGGTCCAGGCCGAACTCGGGATGACCCGCGGCTTCGCCTTCGACGTCCAGGCCGTCTGCGCCGGATTCGTCTATGCGCTGGCCAATGCCAATGCGCTGATCGTCTCGGGCCAGGCCCGCCGCATCCTCGTCATCGGGGCCGAGACCTTCAGCCGGCTGATGAACTGGCAGGATCGCACCACCTGCGTCCTCTTCGGCGACGGCGCGGGCGCGCTGGTGCTCGAGGCCGCCGAGGCTGCGGGCACGCCCGCCGACCGGGGGATCCTGTCCACCGACCTGAATTCGGACGGGCGCTTCAAGGACATCCTCTACGTCGATGGCGGCACCTCGACCGGAACCACCGGGCATCTGGTGATGGAAGGCAAGGAAGTCTTCCGCCATGCCATTGAAAAGCTTGCGCAAACCGCGCATCACGCGCTGGACAAGGCCGGGCTGACGCCCGACGATGTCGACTGGATCGTGCCGCACCAGGCCAACCTGCGCATCATCGAGGGCACGGCTAAGCGGATGCAGGTCCCGATGGAGCGTGTCGTCGTCACCGTGCAGGACCATGGCAACACCTCGGCCGCCTCGATTCCCCTCGCCCTCTCGGTCGGCAAGGCGCGCGGCCAGATCAAGCCCGGCGACCTTCTGGTGACCGAGGCGATCGGCGGCGGGCTGGCCTGGGGCTCGGTCGTCCTGCGCTGGTAGCCGCCTCTCAACCGCGTGCCGCAAGTGGTTGATATTGACTCGATAATCCATCCGGCCCAATCTCGCCAAAACAGCCACGTGGGGGACGTGATGAGCGAGAAGACCTTGACCCGGATGGATCTCAGCGAAGCCGTCTTTCGCGAGGTCGGGCTCAGCCGCAACGAATCCGCCAATCTGGTGGAAAGCGTGCTGCAACACATGTCCGACGCCCTGGCCCAGGGCGAGACGGTGAAGATCTCCTCCTTCGGCACCTTTTCGGTGCGCGCGAAATCCGCCCGCGTCGGCCGCAATCCCAAGACGGGCGAGGAAGTGCCGATCTCGCCGCGCCGGGTGCTGACCTTCCGGCCCTCGCATCTGATGAAGGACCGCGTGGCAGCGGGCACCAAACGCTGAGGAATACCCCCGGAATGGACAAGTCGCCGGACGCCTTCCGCACCATAAGCGAGGTCGCGGACCAGCTGGAGACGCCCGCCCATGTGCTGCGCTTCTGGGAAAGCCGTTTTCCGCAGATCCGCCCGGTCAAGCGGGCCGGAGGGCGGCGCTACTACCGGCCCTCGGACGTGGCGCTCCTGACCGGGATCAAGCGTCTGCTGCATGACGAGGGGCTGACGATTCGCGGCGTGCAGAAGATCCTGCGCGACCATGGCGTGCGGCATGTGGCGGGCCTGTCGGACGAGACGGTCGCGCTGGACAGCCTGATCGCCATGCCCGAGGCCGCGGAGGCCACAGCCGAAGGCCCGCCCCCCGAGGCGACCGCCGCGGAGACCGCCGGGGAAATCCCCGAGGCCGCCTTCATCGCCATCGAGGACGAGGACGAGGACGAGGTCGTGCTCCCCGAGCCTCCGCCCCCGCCCCGGCCCCGCCCGCCGCCGGTCCAGCCCGTCCTGCCCCTGTTCGAGGCCGCCGCGGCCCGCGCGCCGGAACCGCGCCCCCCGGCCTCGCCCCGCGACGACGCGACCTTTGCCAGCCGGATCAGGCGCTTGCCCGCCGGCAGCCTCGCGGCGGCCCGGCCGGAACTGGCGCGGATCGCCGGACGGCTCGCGGCGCTGCGCGCCCGGCTGGCCGATCGCGCCGAAGGCGGATCCGCGTGAAGAATGATGCGCTTTCCCGCTTGCGCCGGCCCGGAATACGGGTATGTATCGCCCCGTGTCGGGCCGTAGCGCAGCCTGGTTAGCGCGTCCGTCTGGGGGGCGGGAGGTCGAGAGTTCGAATCTCTCCGGCCCGACCATCGAAAACCCGCCCGCCTGCCCCCTGGCAGTGCGGGCGGTTTCACTTCTGGCCGTCGGGGGGACGCCGTGACGACATCCGGGGTGTTGCCCGCGCAGGACCTGCGCCAGTTGATCGGAACCGGCGCGCTTGCCGCCGATCCCGCGATCCGCGACGACCAGATCCAGCCCGCCAGCCTCGACCTGCGCCTCGGCCCCGTCGCCTATCGCGTCCGCGCCTCGTTCCTGGCCGGCCATGGCCGCAGCGTGCGGGACCGGCTGCAGGAATTCACCATGCACCGGGTGAACCTGGCCGAAGGCGCCGTCCTGGAGAAGAACTGCGTCTACGTGATTCCCCTGGCCGAGCGCCTCGCCCTGCCCCCCGGCCTGACCGCCGTCGCCAATGCCAAAAGCTCCTCCGGCCGGCTCGACCTCCTGACCCGCACCATCACCGACGGCGGGATCGAGTTCGACCGCATCGCCGAAGGCTACCACGGCCCGCTCTACGCCGAGGTCTGCCCGCGCAGCTTCTCGGTCCTGGTGCGCGAGGGCCAGCGCCTGAACCAGATCCGCTTCCGCCAGGGCCAGGCCACCCTCTCCGACGCCGAGCTTGCCGCCCTCCACGCGCGCGAGCCGCTGGTCACCGGCGAGGCGGTGATCTCCGAGGGCCTGGGTTTCTCGGTCGACCTGAAGCCCGCCAGCGGCACGCTGGTCGGCTACCGCGCCAAGCCGCATGCCGGGGTGATCGACCTTGACCGGATCGGCCATTACCCGGTCGCCGATTTCTGGGAGGAGCTGCACAGCCGCGACGGCCGCATCATCCTGGACCCCGGCGCCTTCTACATCCTGGTCAGCCGCGAGGCGGTGACGATCCCGCCGGACTATGCCGCCGAAATGGCGCCCTACCTTGCCATGGTCGGCGAATTTCGCGTCCATTACGCCGGCTTCTTCGACCCCGGATTCGGCCATGCCGCCGCCGGAGGCGCAGGCTCGCGCGGGGTGCTGGAGGTGCGCTGCCACGAGGCCCCCTTCGTGCTGGAGCACGGCCAGGTCGTGGGCCGCCTGGTCTACGAACACATGAAGGAACGCCCCGAAACCCTTTACGGGGCCGGGATTTCCTCGAACTACCAGGGCCAGGGCCTGAAGCTCGCCAAGCAGTTCCGCATGGCATAGGCGCGACGCCAGGTCGGAAAGACCCGCGCTTTTGGCGAATTCTGTTGCCGCAAGTTCACATTCCTGCCATTTCCTCGCAAATCCGCCATCCAGCGCCTTGCAAACGCCGCAATGCGACGCAACATCGGTGGAAGGCGACAGAGCCAGCGAACGGAGCAGTCAGATGGCCACCCAGCAACCGAACCCCCAGCAAGGCGGCAGTTCGGGTCAGTCACAGCAACAGCAGCAACAGGCCGGCAGCGCGCCGCAGCAGCCGGGCCAGCAGGCCGGGCAGCCGATCTTCCGCGACTGGGCGGCGATCTGAGGCACAAGCCCCGTTGACAGTCTTCGGGCCAGCCGCAAGGCTGGCCTTCGTCGTTCCAGCCCCCCGTCCTGTCCCCGCGTCCTGCGCCCATGCCCAGCCCGGTCTCCTCGATCCCGAACCTCGGCCCCGCCTCGGAGCAGGCCTTCGCCCGCGCCGGCATCGCCAGCGCCGAGGAGATCCGCGCCCTCGGCCCCGACGAGGCCTACCGGCGCCTCCTGGCCGCCGGCTCCAGGCCGCATTTCATCGGCTATTACGTCCTGGTCATGGGCCTGCAGGGCCGGCCCTGGAACGACTGCAAGGGCGAGGAGAAGAAGGCGCTGCGCAAACGCTTCGACACCCTCTGCGCCGGGTTCAACCGCTCGGAGGCGAAGCTGCGGGCGGACATGGAGGCGATGCTGGGCTTCCTCGGCGTCGTCGAACGCGGCTGAGGACCGCAAGCCGGGCGAATCGCCAGCCTATGGCAGATCGGCGGAAATGGTGCCCCCAGAGGGACTTGAACCCCCGACCCTCTGATTACAAATCAGATGCTCTACCAGCTGAGCTATAGGGGCCACCGGCCTTCCAGATAGCCTCGCGCGCCCCCCCGCGCAAGGGTTCAGTCCTTCTGCTCGCGCGCCAGGACCGCCACTGCCGCCATGCCGACCGCCATCACCACCAGCGCGGCCGGGGCGGCCTCGCTCAGCCGCTCCAGGCTGGCCAGTTCGAAGACGCGGGTGGCCAACGTGTTATAGTCGAAGGGCCGCAAGAGCAGCGTCGCCGGCAGTTCCTTCACGCAATCGACGAAGACCACCAACAGCGCCGTCAGGACCGAGCCGCGCATCAGGGGCAGGTAGACCGCCGCCAGCGTCCCCCCCGGCGTCCGCCCCAGCGAGCGCGCGGCCATCGGCAGGCTGGGCGCCACCCGGCCATAGGCCGCATCCAGCGCGCCCTGGGCGATGCCGAAGAATCGCACCAGATAGGCCAGCCCCAGCGCGAAGGCGGTGCCGGTGATCAGAAGGCCGGGGTCCCGGCCCGTCGCGGCCAGCACCGCATCGGCAAGCCGGTGGTCCAGCGCGGCCAGCGGGACCAGCAGCCCCAGCGCCAGCACCGCCCCCGGCGCGGCATAGCCGATCAGCGTCACCGGCAGCACCATGGCGGCGATCCGGCTGCCGGCCATCCGCAGCGCATAGACGAGGTAGAGCGCCGCCCCCACCGTCGCCAGCGCCGCGACTCCGGCCACGACCAGCGTGTTGCGCAGGGCCTCGACCAGGCCGGGGGCCAGCCAGCCCTGCGGTGCGGCCAGGCTTTGCGCCGCCATCACCCCCACCGGCAGCAGGAACCCCCCCGCGACCGGGAACAGGCAGAGCGCGCTCGCCAGCCAGGCCCGCGCCCCGGTCAGCGGCTGCGGCTCGACCGCGCGGGCGCCGCGGCCCAGCCGGTGAAACCGCGCCTTGCCCCGCCCTGCCCGCTCAAGCCCGACCAGAAGCAGGATCAGCGCCAGGATCACCAGCGCGATCTGCGCCGCCCCCCCGGCATTGCCGCCGTTCAGCCAGGTCGAGAAGATGCCGGTGGTCAGCGTCTGCACCCCGAAATGCTGCACCGTGCCGTAGTCGGCCACCGTCTCCATCAGCGCCAGCGCCACCCCCGCCGCCACCGCCGGACGCGCAAGCGGCAGGCCCACCCGCAGGAAGACCGCGACCGGCCCGCAGCCAAGCGCGCGCGCGACCTCGTAGCTCCGGCCCGACTGCTCGCGCCAGGCGGCCCGGGCCAGGAGATAGACGTAAGGATACAGCGCGAAGGACAGCACCAGCACCGCCGCCCAGAGCGAGCGCGTCTCGGGGAACCAGTAGTCGCGCGCCGTGCTCCAGCCGAAGGCGGCGCGCAGGGCGGATTGCAGCGGGCCGGCATAGTCCAGGAAATCCACCAGCGCATAGGCCCCGACATAGGCCGGGATCGCCAGCGGGAACAGCAGCGCATGTTTCAGCCAGAAACGTCCCGGAAACTGGTACTGGCTGACCAGCCAGGCCGCCCCCGTCCCCATCATCGCGGTCAGCGCCGCCACCCCCAGCATCAGCCCCAGCGTCGTCGCCATGTAGCGCGGCAGCACCGTGGCCATCAGATGCGGCCAGATGTTCTCGGTCGGCGTCAGCGCCAGCCACAGGATCGACACCACCGGCGCCAGCACGACGACGGCAATCGCCAGCGCCCCCGGAGTCCAGAGGTCGGGGCGCATGCGGCGCGGGGACTGGTCAAGTTGACTGAAACGCTCGGTCATCGCCCGATGCCTCTAGCGGAAAGCGGTTGGACTGTCCAGAAAAGCCCGTATAGTCGCGCCCGGATGCGGCCCGGATGCGGCCGGAGTGAATCGGGGCCAATGCGTATCGTCTTTCATCTCGGGGCCCATTGCACCGACGAGGACCGGCTGGTCCGCTGCCTTCTGAAGAACCGCGCGCTGCTGGCCGAACAGGGAATCGTCGTCCCCTCGCCCACCCGCTACCGCAAGCTGCTGCGCGACACCGCCCTGCAGCTGAAGGGGGCCGCCGCCTCGGACCAGACCCAGGCGATGATCCTGGACCAGATCATGGACGCCGAGGGGGCCGGGCGGCTGGTGCTCAGCTGGGACAGTTTCATGTCCTTTCCGGCCTGGGCGGTGCGCGGAAGGCTCTACGATTCCGCGGGCGAGCGGATCCGCGCCTTCACCCGGATCTTTCCCGACTTCCAGCCCGAGTTCCACCTGGCGATCCGCAACCCCGCGACCTATCTTCCGGCGCTGAAGGCCAGGGTCGCCGAGCGCGGCCAGGATCCCGCCCTGGTCGAGGCCGATCCGCTCGCGCTTGCCTGGTCCGATGCGATCCGGCAGATCCTGTCCTGCAATCCCGGCGTGCCGCTGACGGTCTGGTGCGACGAGGATACGCCGCTGATCTGGCCCGAGGTGCTGCAGGCGGTCTCCGGCCATCGCCCGGGCACCGTCCTGCAGGACAACGAGGATGTGCTGGCGCTGACGCTGACCGAGCCGGGCCTGGCCGAGCTGCGGGCCCATTGCGCCGAACACCCGCCGGAAAGCGTCGCCGAGCGCCGGCGGATCGTCAGCGATTTCCTCGACAGGTTCGCCCGGCCCGAGGCGATCGAGACCGTCGTCGACATGCCGGGCTGGACCCAGGGCACCGTCGACGCGCTGACCGCCCGCTACCACGCGGACGTGAACCACATCCGCCGGATGGGCCGGGTGACCTTCCTCGAGCCTTAGCTCATTCCCAGCGCGGCCTTGTAGATCTCCAGCACCGCTTCTTCCTCGGCGATCTCGTCCGGCTTGCGCTTGCGCAGCGCGATCACCTTGCGCATCACCTTGGTGTCATAGCCCCGGCCCTTGGCCTCGGCCATCAGCTCCTTCTGCTGCTCGGTGACGTCCTTCTTCTCGGATTCAAGCTGTTCGTAGCGTTCGATGAACTGGCGCAGTTCGTCGGCGGTCACGGCATAGGGGTCGTTCGCATCGGCCATGGCGGTCTCCAAAGGGATGAAGGGCTTCCTACCCCGCCCGGCCCCCGGGGTTCAAGCGGGAAGGGTTGCGCCGCGCGGGCCAAAGCGGTAGCGACGCCGGGCGATAATCGGGGGACGGGTGATGCAGGCACTGATCTGGGGCGGCGCGGTCCTGACGCTTCTGGGCGTGGCGGGCCTGGTCTGGTGCGTCCGGCGCGCGCTCAAGGCCCGGCGGGCGGGGCTGCCGGACGATGCGATGCGCGCCGAACTGCAACGCATCGTGGCGATCAACCTCGCGGCGCTCGGGCTTTCGATCCTCGGGCTGATGTTCGTCGTGGTGGGGATCTTCTTCGGCTAGACCGGCATGTTGTCGAAATCGGCTTCCGTCTCGGCATCCGTCTTCGGCTCGGCCAGGGGCACGCTGCCCGACATCACCCCCTTCAGGGCCTGCATCTCGGCCAGAAGCAACGCCAGCCCCTGTTCCTGCAACGCGATCCCGGCCGAGAGCAGCTCGGCTTCCGCCTGAATCAGGTCTTCCGAAGTCTTTCCGGTCATTTCGCACAACTCCTGCACAGGGGGGTCCAGGGAAGGGCGTCCAGCCGCTCCTCCGGGATCTCGGCGCCGCAGCGGACACATTCGCCATATTCGCCCGCCTCGATCCGCTGCAACGCGGCGTGGATCTTGCGGATCTCGGCCTGCCCGGCCTCGCCCGTCGCCTCCAGCACCTCGTCGCCCTCCCGCTCGGCGGCCAGATCGTCCCAATCCGGGTTCTGGTGCGATTCGAGTTCATCCTCGATCGCCTCGAGCCGGGCGCCAAGCTCGGCGAGGCGGCGTTCAAGCTGCGCCTTGCGCTGGGGGATCGGGGTCTTTCCGCTGGCCGTCATTCGGTCCTCCTTCAACTTTGCAACCATCGCACGAAACCCGGCCCGCCGCCTTGACCCACGTCAAGCTTCCGCTTCCGCTTTCGCCCCGCGGCCGCTAAACAGGCGCCAGCCGCAGCCCGAGGACAGAATGATGGACATCCGCCCGCTCACGCCCGATTACGCGGTCTCGCCGCAGATCGCCCCCTCCGACCTGCCGGCGATCAAGGCGGCGGGCTATACCACCATCCTCGACAACCGCCCCGACGGCGAGATCCCGGCCGAGTTGCACACCCCCGCCATGCGCGCCGCGGCCGAGGCGCTGGGTCTGGCCTTCATCGCCAATCCGGTGATCGGCGGCGCGCTGACCATGGAGAATGTCGCGGCCCAGGGCGCGGCCATCGCCGCGGCGACCGGGCCGGTGCTGGCCTATTGCGCCTCGGGCAACCGCTCCTCGATCTGCTGGGCGCTGGCCCATGCCGGCAAGCGCCCGGTGGAGGAATTGATCGGCCTGCCCGCGCGCCACGGCTACCAGCTGGAGCATCTGCGCCCGCAGCTCGAGGCGCTGGCGCGCGAGGTCTAGGCTGTGAACTCATAAACGGGATTTCCGCGGGTTCTGAAGCGTGATTCACTCGCCTCGATGGAGGTGGTGATGGCGCGTTTTGATCTTTCGGACTTCGAATGGGATCTGATCCGAGCG
>NZ_JAYRUJ010000009.1:0-157817 GCF_041919135.1 Tabrizicola sp.
TACAAGAATTGGGTGGGCGTGGGCGAGCCGGCCAAGCTGACGATCGACGGCGTCTACCGTTGATACGGACGTGACGTGATGCGGGGGCAGCCCCCGCATCACGCCTTCCTGCATCCTCTCCGGGGCGGCCATGTTCAACTACAACTTCCGCTGGAACCAGGCGCTAGGCTCGTTGCCCCAGATGCTGGAGGGCGCGCTGGTCACCATGGAGATCGCGATCCTGTCGATGGCGATCGGCATCGGCGTCGCCATCCTGCTGACCCTGTTCCGGCTGTCCGGCAACCGCATCCTGTCCGCCATCGCGACCACCTGGGTCGAGATCGCGCGCAACACGCCGGCCCTGTTCCAGATCTACATGGTGCATTTCGGGCTGGGCGGCTTCGGCGTCCATCTCTCGCCCTACCTGTCGCTGCTGATCGGCATCGCCTTCAACAATGCGGGCTACCTGACCGAGAACTTCCGCGGCGCGCTGAAGGCCATCCCCGAGACCCAGACCCGCGCCGCCCGCTCGCTGGGGATGACCCCGGTCCAGGCCTTCCAGAACGTGATCATGCCGCAGATGCTGCGGATTTCCTTCCTGCCGATGACGAACCAGATGGTCTGGGCGATCCTGATGACCTCGCTCGGGGCGGTGGTTGCGATGAACACCGACCTTTACGGCGTGACCAGCGACCTGAACGCGCGCAGCTTCCGCACCTTCGAGCTTTTCGCCATCGCCGCGGTGATCTTCTATGTGATCACCAAGGTCATCACCATCTCGGCCCGGCTGCTTGCGGCCCGGCTTTTCCGCTACTGAGGGGGCAATGATGTTCGACACCGCCCTCACGACGAACGACCTGATCTTCCTGGCCAAGGGCGCCGGGATGACGCTGATCGTCACCGGCATCTCGGTCTTTTTCGGCACGATCCTGGGGATCGTCTTCGGCGTCTTCCGCTATCAGGTCGGCCCCTGGTGGGCCGCGCCGCTGACCTTCGTGCTGGACATCTTCCGGTCGATCCCGCTGCTGATCCAGCTGGTGCTGGCCAATGCCTTCGTCACCACGATCATCGGCTGGCGCATCTCGGGCTTTGCCATCGCCTGCGGGGTGCTGTCGCTTTATACCGCCGCCTATTGCGCCGAGATCGTCCGCGGCGGGATCGAATCGGTGCCGCAGACCCTGCGCCGGGCCGCGCGGTCGCTGGGCATGACCTGGGGCCAGGACATGACCTCGATCGTGCTGCCGCTGGCCACCCGGGTCGCCCTGCCCTCGTGGATCGGGCTCGCGCTTGGCGTGATGAAGGATTCCGCGCTGGTCTTCATCGTGCAGGTGGTCGAGCTTCTGAAATCCACCCAGATCCTGATCACCCGCCTGCAGGAACCCCTGTTCCTCTTGATGATCTGCGGCCTGTTCTACTTCCTCATCTCCTTCCCGATTGCCCGGTTCGGCGGCTATCTGGAGAAACGGTGGTCCAATGATTGAAATCGAAAACGTCCACAAGTCGTTCGGCAACCTGAAGGTCCTCAAGGGGATCAACCTGACCGTGGCCAAGGGCGAGGTGCTGACCGTGATCGGCGGCTCGGGCTCGGGCAAGTCGACGCTTCTGACCTGCATCAACGGGCTGGAGCCGATCGATTCCGGCCGCATCCTGGTGGACGGGATCGAGGTCCACGCCAAGTCCACCGACCTCAACAAGCTGCGCCAGAAGATCGGGATCGTCTTCCAGCAATGGAACGCCTTCCCGCATCTGACCGTGCTGGAAAACGTGATGCTGGCCCAGGTCAAGGTGCTGAAGCGGTCGAAGGCCGAGGCCGAGGCCGAGGCGGCGAAACAGCTGAACCATGTCGGGCTTGGCGACAAGCTCAAGGTCTATCCCTCGCGCCTGTCGGGCGGCCAGCAGCAGCGCATGGCGATTGCCCGCGCCCTGGCGATGTCGCCCGACTACATGCTCTTCGACGAGGTGACCTCGGCGCTGGACCCGCAGCTGGTGGGCGAGGTGCTGGACACGCTGCGGATGCTGGCCTCCGAAGGCATGACGATGATCTGCGTCACGCACGAGATGAAGTTCGCGCGCGAGGTCTCGGATCGCGTCGCCTTCTTCCGTCAGGGCGTCATGGCCGAGATCGCCGCGCCCGAGCAGCTGTTCGATGCGCCGAAAGACCCCGAATTGCAGAAGTTCCTCGCCGCCACGCATTAGGCCGATCATGTCCCCCACCCCCGAAGTGATCGTCGTCGGCGCCGGCGTCGTCGGCCTGTCTGCCGCCCTCGCCCTGCAGATGCGCGGCCTTTCGGTCATGGTGCTTGACCGCGAGGGCCCGGCCGCAGGCGCATCGGCCGGGAATGCCGGGGCGCTGGCCTTCTCCGACATCCTGCCGCTCGCCTCGCCCGGGATCCTGCGCAAGGCGCCGAAATGGCTGCTGGACCCGCTTGGCCCGCTCAGCGTGCCGCCGGCCTATGCCTTGCGGATCGCGCCCTGGATGCTGCGCTTCTGGCGGGCCTGTTCGCCGGCGCAGGTCCGGCGCTCGACCGTGGCGCAGACCGCGCTGATGGACCTGTCGCGCGCCGAACTGGAACCCTTCCTCGCCGCGACCGGCACCCTGCCGATGCTGCGCAAGGAGGGCAACCTCCAGGTCTACGAATCCGAGGCCGAGTTCCGCGCCGCCCTGCCCGGCTGGCAGGTGCGCCTGGACCACGGGATCGAGGTCCGCCACCTGGACCGGGCCGAGATGGACGCGCTGCAACCCGGCCTCGCGCCCCGCTTCCTGCGCGGCACCTTCACGCCGGGCTGGCAGTCGGTCACCGAGCCGAAGGAGTTCACCCTGGCCCTGGCCGACCGCTTCCGGGCGAACGGCGGCCAGATCGTCCGGGCCGAGGTCCTGGCCCTCACCCCCGCCGGCGAGGGCGTGACGCTTGCCCTTTCCGGCGGCGAAACCCGCACCGCCGGGCATGTGGTCCTGGCCGCGGGCGCCCATTCGCACCACCTCGCGCGCGGCCTTGGCGACCGCATCCCGCTGGAGACGGAACGCGGCTACAACACGACGCTGCCCCCCGATGCCTTCGACCTGCGCACCCAGGTCACATTCGGCGGGCATGGCTTTGTCGTCACCCGCCTGGCCAGCGGCATCCGCGTCGGCGGCGCGGTGGAGCTGGGCGGGCTGAAGCTGCCGCCGAACTTCGCCCGGGCCGAGGCGATGCTGAAGAAGGCGCAGAGCTTCCTCCCCGGCCTCAAGCCCGCCGGCGGCAGGCAGTGGATGGGTTTCCGCCCCTCGCTGCCCGACACGCTGCCCGCCATCGGCCCGGCCCGCGCCACGCCCCGCGTCACCTATGCCTTCGGCCACGGCCACCTTGGCCTGACCCAGGCCACCGCGACCGCCCGCCTGGTCGCCGACCTTGTTACCGGCGCACCCCCCGCCATCGACCTGACCCCCTTCTCGCCGCAACGCTTCTGAGGCCCCCATGGCTACGCATACCTTCTCCTGCATCGACGGTCACACCTGCGGCAATCCCGTCCGCCTGGTCTCGGGCGGCGGCCCCCGGCTGGAGGGCGCGACCATGCTGGAGCGCCGCGCCCATTTCCTGCGCGAATTCGACTGGATCCGCACCGGCCTGATGTTCGAGCCGCGCGGGCATGACATGATGTCCGGCTCGATCCTCTACCCGCCCACGCGCCCCGATTGCGACGTGGCGGTCCTGTTCATCGAGACCTCGGGCTGCCTGCCGATGTGCGGCCATGGCACCATCGGCACCATCACCATGGGGATCGAGAACGGCCTGATCACCCCGCGCACCCCCGGCCGCCTGTCGATCGACGCGCCGGCCGGCAAGGTGGACATCGAATACCGCCAGGAAGGCCGCTTCGTCGAGGAGGTGCGCCTGACCAACGTCCCCGCCTTCCTCTATGCCGAGGGCCTGACCGCCGAGGTCGAGGGCCTGGGCGAGATCGTGGTCGACGTGGCCTATGGCGGCAATTTCTACGCCATCGTCGAGCCGCAGAAGAATTTCCGCGACATGGCCGACCACACGGCGGGAGAGCTGATCGGCTGGTCGCCGAAACTCCGCGCGGCGCTGAACGCGAAATACGACTTCACCCATCCCGAACATGCCGCGATCACCGGGCTCAGCCATATCCTCTGGACCGGCAAGCCCACGGTCGAGGGCGCCCATGCCCGCAACGCGGTGTTCTACGGCGACAAGGCCATCGACCGCAGCCCCTGCGGCACCGGCACCTCGGCCCGGATGGCGCAGCTTGCCGCCAAGGGCAGGCTGAAGGTGGGCGACGACTTCCACCACGAATCCATCATCGGCTCGATCTTCAAGGGCCGGGTCGAGGCGGCGGCCTCGGTCGCGGGCCGCGACGCGATCATCCCTTCGGTGGCAGGATGGGCGCGGATGACCGGCTACAACACGATCTTCATCGACGACCGCGACCCCTTCGCGCACGGTTTCGTCGTCAAATGACCCTTTCGGCCCGCTTCATCCTCTCCGGCCGGGCCGAGGGCGAGATCCTCGCCACCACCGAACCGCTCAGCTTCTGGGGCGGGGTCGATCCGGCGACGGGCCAGGTCATCGACGTGCATCACCCGCTCGCCGGGCAAAGCATGGCCGGCCGCATCCTGGTGATGCCCGGCACCCGCGGCTCCTGCACCGGCTCGGGCGTGCTTCTCGACATGGCGCTGAACGGCAAGGCCCCGGCGGCGCTGGTCTTCAGCGAGCCCGAGGATGTGGTGACCCTCGGCGCGCTGATCGCCGCCGGGATGTTCGGCAGGCCCCTGCCCGTCCTGCGCCTGTCGCCCGGGGCCCATGCCCGGCTGGCCATGGCGAAAACCGCCCGCATCACCGAGACCGGGCTTGCGGCCGACGGCCTGACCCTTGCCATCGACCCGCCGGCCACCGGGGCGCTGACCCTGACCGACCATGACCGCGCCATGCTGGACGGCGCCGAAGGCGAGGCGACGGCGCAGGCGATGCGCATCCTTTGCGCCATGGCGGTGAACCAGGGCGCGACGCGGCTGATCGACGTGAGCCAGGGCCATATCGACGGCTGCATCTACGCCAGCCCCGCCAACCTGACCTTCGCCGAGAAGATGGCGGACATGGGCGCCCGCGTCCGGATCCCGACCACGATGAACGCGATCTCGGTCGATCGCGCGAACTGGCGCGTGCAGGGCGTGCCGCCCGGTTTCGGCGGCCCGGCGCAGCGCCTGGCCGATGCCTATGTCCGCATGGGCTGCCAGCCGACCTTCACCTGCTCACCCTATCTGCTCGACACCGCCCCTGCCGAGGGCGAGGCCATCGCCTGGTCGGAATCCAACGCGGTGATCTATGCCAACAGCGTCCTCGGGGCGCGCACCGCCAAGCACCCGGATTTCCTGGACCTTTGCAGCGCGATGACCGGCCGGGCGCCGCTGTCCGGCGTCTATCTGGACGAGAACCGGCAGGCCAGGCGGATCCTCGACATCGACCTGCCGGATGGGGCCGACGATGCCGTCTGGCCCCTGATCGGCTGGCTGGCCGGCAAGGCCGCGCCCGACCGCATCCCGCTTCTGCGCGGGCTGGCGGCGGCGCGGCCCTCGCCGGAAAACCTCAAGGCGCTCTGCGCCGCCTTCGGCACCACTTCCGCCGCGCCGATGCTGCATGTCGAGGGCGTGACGCCCGAGGCGCAGCGCATCGCCCCGGATGCCGATCATGCCCGCATCACCCGCGCCGACATGGCCGCGGGCTGGCGCACCCTGAACGACGGGCCCGAGGAGGTGGAACTGATCGCGATCGGCAGCCCGCATGCCTCGATCCTGGAATGCCGCGCGCTGGCCGATGCGCTGTCCGGACGACATGTCGCGGTCGCCACCATCGTCACGGCCGGCCGCGCGGTGATGCAGCAGGCAGAGGCCGAGGGCACCCTTGCCCGGCTGACCGGGGCAGGCGTGCAGGTGCTGCCCGATCTCTGCTGGTGTTCGATCTCGGAGCCCGTCTTTCCCCCCGGCACCCGCGCCCTGATGACCAATTCCGGCAAATACGCGCATTACGGCCCCGGCCTCTCGGGCCGCGCCGTCCGGTTCGGGGGCCTTGCCGCCTGCGCCGAGGCGGCCCTGACCGGCCATGCGCCCCGGATACTGCCGGACTGGCTGGCGGCGGATCGGACTTCCTGATCCACTGCCAAGCAACATCCGATTATGGCGCGCGGCGGAAGCCGCCTAGGGTCGGACGATCCCGTGTGAAAGCGTCCAGCCCATGTCCCTGCCTGCCCCGTTCCCGGTCGCCTGTGGCCCGCTTCTGCCGCAAGTGGTCTCCGGGGCATTGCCCCAAGGGCATCCACTGCGGGGGGCGGTCCTCCTTCTGGGGAATTTCGACGGCTTCCACCTTGGGCACCAGGCGCTTTTGCGCGCGGCGCGGCGCCGGGCCGGGGGGCGGCCCGTGGCCGTCATGTCCTGCGAACCGCATCCCCGCAGCTTTTTCGGCAGCGAGACCCGGCCCTTCCGCCTGACGACCGCGGGGCTCAAGCCGCTCCTGCTGGGGCCCTATGGCATCGACTACATCTTCGCCCCCCGCTTCGACCGCGACTTCGCCAGCCTCTCGCCGCAGGAGTTCGTGGACCGGGTGCTGGTCGCGGGGCTTGGCGTCCATGCGGTCCATGCCGGGCCGGATTTCCGCTTCGGGCACCGCCGCTCGGGCGACATGGCCCTGCTCTGCGCCCTTGGCCGCGACCATGGCTTTGCCGTGGGCAGCCTGGCGCAGGTGACGCTGGCCGGCGCGCGCGCCTCGTCTACCGCGATCCGCGACCATATCCGCGCGGGCGACATCCAGGCGGCCAACCGGCTTCTCGGCGCGCCCTGGCTGGTCGAGACCACCGCCGACGGCGCCGGCCTGCACCCCGACCTCTGCCGCCCGCCTCCCGGCCGCTATCTTGCCCGGCAGGAGGGGATGGCTCCGGTTCGCGTCCTCATCGGCGCGGCGGGAGAGTTCCACCTGCCGGGACGGAAGATCCCGGGCCCGGCGCCCTGGCACCTGCTCGCAAAAGGCTGATCGCAGATGAACAAGACCCTGACCGCCCCGCTGCGCAGCGAGACCGACATGCTGGGCGCGGTGACCCTTCCCGCCAACCTGCCCTATGGCATCCACACCTTCCGCGCGGTCCGGAACTTTCCGATCTCGGGCGTGGTTCTGGGCGACTTCCCCGACCTGGTCCGCGCCCTGGCGATGGTCAAGCTTGCGGCGGCGCGGGCGAACCGCGATCTCGGCGCCCTTCCCCCCGACCGCCACGCCGCCATCGAGGCGGCCTGCGCCCGGCTTCTGGCCGGGGCGCATCTCGACGCCTTCGTGGTGGACATGATCCAGGGCGGGGCCGGAACCTCGACCAACATGAACGCGAACGAGGTCATCGCCAACCTCGGCCTTGACGCGATGGGCCAGCCGCGCGGCCAGTATGCCGCGCTGCATCCGCTGAACGACGTCAACCGCTCGCAGTCCACCAACGACGTCTATCCGACCGCGCTGCGCCTTGCGCTGAGCTTCGCCTCGGCCCCGCTGCTGGCGGCCACCACCGCCCTTGCCGCCGCGCTGCGCGGGCGGGCGCAGGCCTTCGCGGGCGTGATCAAGCTTGGCCGCACCCAGTTGCAGGACGCGGTGCCGATGTCGCTCGGGGCCGAGTTCGCGGGCTTTGCCGCCGGGCTGGAACAGGACCGGCTGGCCCTCCGGCAGGCGGTGGCCGACCTCGCCACGGTCAACCTCGGCGGCACCGCGATCGGGACCGGGCTGAACGCACCCCCCGGCTATCGCGCGGCCGCTTTGGCGCATCTGGCGGAAATCTCCGGCCTGCCGGTCCGGGGGGCCGCCGACCTGATCGACGCCTCCTCGGACATGGGCGCCCTGGTCGGCCTGTCGGCCGCGCTGCGGCGGCTGGCGATCCGGCTCTCGAAGATCGGCAACGACCTGCGGCTTCTGGCCAGCGGCCCCCGCGCCGGGCTGGGCGAGATCGAGCTGCCGCCGGTGCAGGCCGGCTCCTCGATCATGCCGGGCAAGGTCAATCCGGTGATCCCCGAGGTCGTCAGCCAGATCGCCTATCGCGTGATCGGCCATGACGTGACCGTGACCATGGCGGCCGAGGCCGGGCAACTCCAGCTGAACGCGATGGAGCCGGTGATCGCACACAGCCTGCTGGATGGGCTGAAGCTCATGACGGCCGGCATCACGACCCTCACCACGCGCTGCGTGACCGGCATCACCGCCCGGCCCGACCGCTGCCGGGCGCATCTGGACGCCTCGACCGCCATGTGCACCCCGCTGGCCCCGGTGATCGGCTACGACCGCGCCGCCGCGCTGGCCGCCGAGGTGCTGGCCGGCGGGCCGCCGCTGGCCGAACGGGTGGCCGGGGCCGGGCTTCTGTCCGCCGCCGAATTCGCCCGCCTTGAACGAACCGCCTGCGGCCTTGACCACGGAGACCGGCCATGACCCCCCTGCAGCACTTGCCCGCCACGGGCTATGTCACCCTGCCCTGGAAGAACGGCCTCGGCACCACCGACGAGATCTGCCTGAGGCCCGAGACCGCCGACCGCGACGCATTCGATCTGCGCGTCAGCCGCGCCACCATCGCCGCCGAGGCGCCCTTCTCGGCCTTTCCGGGGGTGGAGCGGATCATCACCGTGATCGAAGGCGCGGGCCTGCGGCTGGACTTCGCCAACCATTCCAGGCTGCTGGCGCCGGGCGAACCCTGCCGCTTCGACTCTGGCCTGACGCCGGTCGGCATCCCGCTTGGCGGCGGGATCCGGGTGCTGAACGTGATGGTCGCCAGGTCGGTCTGGCAGTTGGGCGAGGCGCGGATGCAGGACGCCGCCGGGCCGATCCATCCCGACCCCGGCGGCTTTGCGGTGATCCATGCGCTTGGCGGCTGGACCCTTGCCAGCGCCGCCGCGACGCTGAGGCTGAAACCGGGCGACACCGCCATCGCCGCGGGCGAGGTGCTGGCCACCCCCGGCCCCGGCGCGCGCGCGCTGGTGGTCCCGGTCGCGCCCGCCTGACCCTCAGCCCTGCGGCATCTCCGGCCCGAACACCCGGCGGCACAGCGCGGCGAACCGCTCGGCCGCCGGGGAAAGCTCCGCCCCCCTGGCATGGGCCAGCACGATGCGCGAGGTCGCATTGCCGCCGATCAGCGGCCGCGTCACCAGCTTCATCCCGTCATAGGTCATGTCGGCCGCCGGCTTCGTCGACAGAAGCGCATAGCCCAGCCCATGCCCGACCATGCCCCGCACCATCTCGAACGAGGAGGAGCGGTAGGCCACCAGCGGCTCTACCCGCGCCGCGCGCAAGAGGCCCAGGAAATATTCCGCGCTCGGCGGCGCATCCAGAAGCACCATCGGCTCCTCGGCCAGGTCCTCGGGCATCACCTCGAACTGCCGCGCAAGCCGGTGATTGTCGGGCAAAAGCACATAGGGCTCCAGCTCGGCCAGCGGCAGACGCTCGAACTCCGGCTCGATGTCGATGTCATACAGCAGCGCGACCTCGCATTCCCCCGAGGCGAGGCTCTCCCGCAGCCGCCGCTGGTCGCCCTCGATCAGGCGCAGGGGCGTGGTCTCCATCTGCCGGATCAGCCGGGGCATCACATAGGGCGCGAAGGTGTGGAAACAGCCCACCGTCAGCCCCGCCCCGGCCCGCGCCCGCCCCACGGCAAGGTTGCTCGCCCCCTCGATCCGCATCGAGGCGCCATAGGCCCGGTTGGCATAGATCAGGGGAGAGCCGCCGCGCGTCACATGCAGGTCATGCACCTCGCACAGGAAGATGTGGTGCGTGCCGACCCGTTCGGCCGACAGAAGCCGGCAGTCGAAGGCGACCAGCGGATCGACGATCCGCGGCGCGCCGGACGGCATGGCGGTCCATTCGGCGCAGTCGAACTTGTCGCCCACCTCGTCCTTGAAGCGGCCGGCGAACGTGTCCGAGATATAGGACTGGTCGTCGCGCAGCACGTTGACGCAGAGAACCCCGTTCTCGACGATCTTCGACGCCGCCGGGCTCAGGTGGTGGACGCAGACCAGCAGCGTCGGCCGCGCGCTGTCGGCCGAGACCGAGGCCATGGCCGAGACCGTCACCCCCGCCCGCCCGGCGGGCCCGTCGGTCGTGACGATGTTCACCGTGCAGGCGGCGTGGCTCATGCCTTCCAGGAACTTGCTGCGGATGGCCTGGTCGGGCTGCATGTCCAAGATAGCGACTCCTTCACGCCGGGGCTTCCGTCGCCCCCTCCGGCCCATGTTTCCAACAGGGACCGCCTTGGCGAAAGAACGCTTTTCCGCTGCCTTGGACCGGAAAAAGCTATGCGGTCCCCCCGGCGGGAACCATGCCCGGCAACCCGCCCTCGCGGATCAGCTCGCGGCAGAAGATCTCGAACTCCTCGGCCACGCGCGACCGGCGCAGCTCCTTCAGATAGGCCAGGCCCACCTTCATCGGCGGGCAGTCCTCCAGCAGTTCGACATAGGCCAGCGGCAGGCCGTTCTCGGCCGCCATGTTCTTCGGCCGCACCGTCATCAGCGAATAGCCGATCCCCGCCGCCACATAGGACCGCAGCGCCGAGGGCGCGCTGGTCTCGGCCGCGATCCGGGGGGCGCAGCCCGCGCGGTCGAACAGCGACAGGAAATACTGCCGGGTCAGCGGCAGGTCCAGAAGGACGAAGGGCTCGGCCTCCAGATCCGCCAGCTTCAGGCTGGGCCGGGCGGCCAGCGGATGGTCCGCCGCCAGCAGGACATAGGTCGGCAGTTCGGCCAGCGGCACGAATTCCATCTCGGCGGTCATGCTGATCTCATAGGTCAGCGCCAGGTCGATCCGGGCCGTGCGCAACCCCTCCAGCAGCTCGGCCTCGCTGCCCTCGGTCACATGCATCCGCACATCGGGATGGCGCGCGACGAAGCCGCGCCACAACTCGGGCATGATCAGCGGCGCGAAGGTGCGGAACGAGCCCACGTTGATCGGCCCCGCCACCGCGCCCATGGCCGAGCTTGCGACCTCATACAGGCTGTAGGAACTGCGCAGCGCCTCCTTGGCGGCGACCATCAGCCGCTGGCCCGCCGGGGTCAGCGACAGGCCCTGCGCATGGTGACGCACGAAAAGCTGGACGCCGAATTCCGTTTCCAGATGCGAGATCGCGGCCGAGATCGAGGGCTGCGAGATGTTCACCTGCTCCGAGGCGCGGGTGACGCTGCCGGTCTCGCCGGCCGCGACGAAATAGCTCAGTTGGCGAAGGGTAAAGCGCATGCCGTCTCCTGACCGGGGCGGGGCCCCGGCCCCATGTTGCACGAGGTTAGGGAGGCGCGCGACCGCCGTCAGGCCTGCCCTGCGACCAGTTCGCGGTAATTCGCGGCGTTCGGGCAGAAATCCGCGGGATCCGCCCCGCCGTCCTCATACAGCACATGGCCGCAGATCCGCCGCGCGCCGCAGCGGTCACATTCCCGCGCCATGTCCAGCACCCGGTAGCGGTCCACCCCGGCAAAGGCCTCGGCGGCGCCCAGCTTCTCGGCCATCCGGCCCATCCGCTCGGGCACGTCCGCCTTCATCCGCGAGGCCGCGGCCAGGTCCCCCGCCGTGCTGCCGAAATCCGCGGCCCCGTCCGCGGGCAGGGCGGCAAGCCCGCGCTCGATCCGCATCCGGTCGATGATCCGCCGCAGAAGACGTCCGAACCCGTTCATCGCATGGCTCCCTTGCTGTTGTGGCCCGAGCATGCGCCCTTTCGGCCCGCCGGGAAAATCGCAAGATCAGAGCTTCGGCCTCGGCTTTCCCGATCCCCCGGCCCGATCCCCCGGCCGGAACGCCCGGCCGGGGGCAGGCTCACATGTCGCCCGGCACGCCGTAGCTTGGTGCCTGCGACGGGTTCAGCGCGCGCGAGACATAGGCCTCCATCTCGCCCTTCCACCGCTCCCACAGCCGGGTGATCTCGCCGATCGGGTCCGCATCGGCCCAGTCCACCCGCAGGTCGGCGATCGGCCAGGCTTCCGTGCGGACCAGCAGCATCCCCACGGAATGCACCGGCCCTTCCTCGCCCCCGGCCTCCTCGGCCGCGCGCATCGCGGCCAGCAGCCGGTCGCCCAGCCCCTGCCCCGCGCCGGCGGCAAAGGCCGCGACCATGGCCTCCGGCACGGCGCGGCTGGACAAGAGGTTCCCCGCCGCCGCGACGCCCGGTCCGGTCACCACGCGATGCGTGCCCAGCGTGTTCGCCCCCGAGAACGAGGCCGTCCGCCCCTGCGCATCGACCAGCGCCAGCTGGCGATATTCCAGATGCGGCGCGTCGCGCTTCAGCGCCTCCAGCGCCGCTTCGGCCGACAGGCCCGATTCCATCAGGTCCAGGCCCTTCGGCCCCAGGCGCGGGTCGGTGATGTTCTGCGTCGCCACCACGCCCACCCCGGCCCTGGCATGGGCGCAGCGCGCCGCGACGCAGGGGGACGAAGAGGAGACGGCGATGCCCAGCATCCCCGTCCGCTCGCATCTTGCCGAAATCGAGAAGGTCATCGCTTGCCCCCGTCAGGCGGCATCGGGGATGACGGCGGTCACCTCGATCTCGACCACCCATTCCGGCCGCGCCAGCGCCGGGACGACAAGGCCGGTCGAGCAGGGATGCACCCCCTTCATCCACTTGCCCATCTCCTGATAGACCGCCTCGCGATAGCGGATGTCGGTCAGGTAGACGACGATGCGGCAGATGTGGTCCATGCAGCTGCCCGCTTCCTCCAGCAGCATCTTGATGTTCTGCATGGTCTTTTCGGTCTGCCGGCCGGCATCGCCGACATGCAGGCATTCGCGCGTGTCCAGGTCCTGGCTGACCTGGCCGCGCAGAAACACCATCGTGCCGCGGGCGACGACGCCCTGGCTCAGGTCGTTGTCCAGCTTCTGCTCGGGATAGGTCTTCTTGGTGTTGAAGGGGCGAAGGCGTTTGTGAATCATCGTTCCGTTTCCATTGGCGGGCGGCGCCACCCATCGGGCGCCGCCGGTTTCGGTCACTCGGCGGCGGTGCGCCGGGCGTGGGTGCTGATGTCGGTCGAGAACCAGCTGGACACCGCGCTGTCGCCGGGGGACAGGGTCTTGCCGCCCATCACCCGGTCCGACAGGCCCGCCGCCTCCTTGACGAAAGCCAGCGGCCCGTCCCAGCCGAAGTTGCGGTAGACCGCCGCCAGATGCGCAAAGGGCGGCGACTGGGCGAACAGCTGGAAGGTCAGCCGGTGCCCGGCATAGTCCGAGTTCAGCATGTCGCGGGCGAAGGCCAGCAGCTTGCGGCGATCCTCGGCCTGCCATTCGTCGTTGATGGTATAATACTTGTCCAGCCAGGGCTTGGTCTCGGGGTTCTCGAAGGACCCGACATCCGGCGTCACGCAGATCTGCCCGCCGCACAGCTCGCGCGCGATATGCATCATCTCGTGCAGCTGCGAACAGGCCAGCACCCGCCCGGTATACAGCAGCGACTGGTTCGGCATCATCAGCCCGGCCGGGGACCGCTCTCCCAGCGCGATGGCGGCGGTGAGATGGGCGTTGATCCCCTCGCGGTAGACGGCGAGCTGCGCCAGCTTCTCCTGCACCGCCTGCTGCTTGTCCAGGCCGGTCTGCCGCGCGTTGAACAGCGCCGCGCCGATCATCATGTCGGCCAGCTTGAGGTTCCGCTGCACGAAGGCGAAGGCGGAATAGCGGTGCAGCGTGGCGCGGATGAAGGTCGCCGCCTTGGTGTGGCGGTAGAACAGCACGTTCTCCCAGGGGATCAGCACGTCGTCGAAGATGACGATGGTATCGACCTCGTCGAACTTGTTGGCCAGGGGATAGTCGCGCGCATCGGCCCGGCCGGCGAATCCGGTGCGGCAGATGAAGCGCAGGTTCGGGCTGCCCAGGTCGCAGATGAAGCCCACGGCATAGTCGGACAGCGCGTTGTTGCCCCAGTTGGCGATGGTCGGCTTGGTGAAGGCCTGGTTGGCATAGGCCGCCGCCGTCTCGTATTTCGCGCCGCGCACCACGATGCCCGCGTCGGTCTCCTTGACCACATGCAGCAGCATGTCGGGGTCCTGGTCCTGCGGCGCCTTGGAACGGTCGCCCTTCGGGTCGGTGTTGGCCGAGACGTGGAACGGATCCTCGCGCAGGACGCGGGTGATATGCGCCTTGATGTTCTTGGAGAACTGCGGATCCACTTCGTTCAGCACGTCCTGGCCGTCATACAGCGACCACATCTCGCCCACGGTCTCGTCGCCGACGCGGGTGACGACGCCGCCCACCTCGTTCAGCATGTGGTCGGTGGCGCGGCGCTTGGCCCACCAGTCGTCCTGGCTGTATGGCAGGGCCGAGCCGAGCGCGTTGCGCTCGCCGTCCTCGACCACGGTCATCAGCTCCTGATGCGCGGCCTCGTGCTGCATGTCGAAGATGCGGGCGCGGATATCGACCAGGGGCTTGAACTGCGGATGGGTGGTCACGTCCTCCACCCGCTCGCCATTCACCCAGATGCGCCGGCCATCCCGGATCGAGTCCCTGTACTGTTGACCTGTTCTGATCATCGCTGATCCCTCATTCGTTTCGGATGTTCGGTTCTGCCGTCAGGCCCGTGGCCCGGGGTCCCCTGCTGGTAGCAAGTCGCGGCGGGCCGGGGAAAATATGCGTTTCCGTGGCCCTGCCGCAGGAAATCCGATGCCGGGGTCGCGCCCCGGCACCGGCGGGCGCGTCACTCGGTGCGGGTCACCCAGGCGCCGCCCTTGACTTCCTTGATCTCGATCTCGACCGGGATCTGGGTCTGGCCGTTGGCGTCGAAGGTGGTCACGCCCAGGGCGCCGTCATGGCTGATGCCCCGGATCGCCGCCGCCAGCGCCGCCTTGTCCTCGATCCCCGTCGCGGCGATCGACTCCAGCAGGATGTTGGTCGCGTCATAGGCATATTTCGTATAGGGGCTGCTTTCCTCGGCAAAGCCGCGCGCGGCATAGTCCGCCATCAACTGGTCCTGCTTCGGGTTCGACTGCGCCGCCGGATAGCTGACCATCGTGCCCTCGGCCGCGTCGCCCGCCAGCGCGATGAACTCGGGATCGTAGAAGCCCGAGATCCCGATCATCGGGATGTCCAGCCCGACCTCGGCCATCTGCTTGCGCAGGATCCCCGCCTCGGCGATCACGCCGCCGAAATACAGCGCCTCGGCCCCGCCGTCGCGCAGCTTGGTCAGCGCGGTGCGGAAGTCGATGGTGCCGACCGGGAACAGGTCCTCGGACACGATCTCGCCGCCCGCCTCGGTGAAGAAGCCGCGGAAGGCCTCGGTATTGGCGACGCCATAATCCGAGGTATCGGCGACGATCGCGATCTTCTTCGCGCCAAGGCCGGTGGCCGCCCATTCCGCCAGGGGCTTGTTCTCGGTGACGAGGGTGGGCGTGACGCGGGTGATCTCGGGCAGGTTCTGCTCGGTGATCTTCGGGCTGATCGCGCCCCAGACGATCATCGGCATCTGGAAGCGGTTGAACACCGGCATCGTCGCCAGCGCCACCGGGCTGTTCCAGTGGCCCGTCGCCGCGATCACCTCGGGATCGTTGACCAGCTTCAGCGCCGCCGCGACGCCGGTCTGCGGGTCCGAGGCGTCGTCCAGCACCACCGGCTCGACCTTGTAGGGATAGTCGCTTGCATTCGCCTGCTCGATCGCCAGCAGGAATCCGTTCTGCGCGCCCAGGCCCTGCGCCGCGTTCCCGCCCGAGATCGGGCCGATGAACCCCAGCTTGATCAGGGGCTTGTCCTGTGCCATCGCCGGCATGGCCGCCATCGCCCCGGCCAGCATGAGACCGGCCAGCACCGAACGGCGCCGCGTTTTCAGTTCGTTCATTCCATCACTCCCTTTGAGTCTTCTCTTGCGGTCCGCCGGCGGGTGCCGGGCCCAGAAGGAAGCTGTTGGAAGCGCGCTGCGACAGAAAGTCGCAATTTCCGATATCATGCATCGGAAAACCCTAGCCAAGGTCGGGGGCTTTCCCTTTGCACCGGACACGATCGCCCGACTATTCCGGTCGCAACGCACCGCGCCACCGAAATTCAGGGAGGAGTCCGATGGACGCACTGGTCGCGCAGCACCTGCTCAACTGGCTGGTGCTCGGGAGTATCTATACCCTTGTCGCCCTTGGTTTCAGTCTTCTGTTCGGCGTCCTGGACGTCATCCACTTCTCGCATGGCGACGTGTCGATGGCCGCGCCCTTCGTGGCGCTGGCGGTGATCCAGGCGGTGACCGCCAGCCTGGTGCCCGACGGCGGGGCCGCGACGCTGATCCTGGCGATCCTCGCCGCCACGCTGGTCGTCGGCCTGTTCGGCGTGCTGGTCGACTGGCTGGTGATCCGCCGCTTCCGCGCCGCCCCCGCGATGATGGCGCTGGTGGCGACCGTGGCCCTGGGCACCGTGGTGCGCGAGCTGATCCGCACGCTTTATCCGCAAGGCTCCAACCCCAAGCCCTTCCCCGCGCTGACGACCGAGGTCGTCCGCCTGGGCGAGGTGGCGATCCCGGTCTTCAGCCTGATCGTGATCTTCGTCTCGGTGGCCACGGTCGCGGCGCTGTTCTGGCTTCTGAACCGCACGCCCGTCGGCCTGCGGATCCGCGCCGTGGCCGAGGACCGCGCCGTGGCGCGCCTGATGGCGATCCGCCCCGACCGGATCTTCGCCATCACCTTCTTCATCGCCTCGGCCATCGGCGCGGTCGGCGCGGTGTTCTTCGCCAGCCATGCCGGCGTGGTCCGCTTCGACTTTGGCGTGCAGCTTGGCCTGATCGGCTTTTCCGCCGCCGTCATCGGCGGGCTCGGCTCGATGCAGGGCGCGATCCTCGGCAGCCTGCTGATCGCCGGGGTGGATACCACGGTGCAGATGACGATCCCGGACGGGGCCTCCTACCGGCTGGTGTTCATCTTCGCGCTGGTGATCCTCGTCCTCGTGCTGAAACCCAGCGGCGTCCTGGGCAAACCCGTGTTCGAGAAGGTGTGACCATGGCCAACCACGAGCTTTCGCTAGCCCAGCCGCGCCCGGCCCCCGGACCTGACCTTGCCATCGTCGCCGGGGTCCAGCTGGGCGGCGCCGCGCTGCTCGGCGCCTTCCTCCTGGGCGAGAAGACCGCCGTCGTCGTGGCCCTCCTCGCCGTCATGGGCGCGATCTTCGCTCTGCTGCAACTGCGCCCCGGCCTGGAAGAGCGCATCGTCGCGGCCTTCCGCGCCCAACGCCGCCCTGCCCTGGCCATCGGCGTCGCGATCGTGCTGGCCTATCCCTTCTTCATGCAGGGCTCCAGCTACGCCCTGCACCTGCTGGTCATCGCGCTGCTGTATTCCGTCCTGGCGCTGGCGCTGAACTTCCAGCTTGGCAGCGCCAACATCCCGAACTTCGCCACCGGGGCCTCCTACGGGATCGGCGCCTATACCTCGGCGCTGCTGGCGCTGAACTTCGGGGTGTCCTTCTGGCTGACGCTGCCGGTCGCCGCCGTGGTCGCCACGATCTTCGGCTTTCTCCTCGGCTTTCCCTCGATGCGCACGCGGGAAAGCTATCTCGCCCTTGTCACCATCGCCTTCGGCATCGTCGTCCACCAGCTTTTGAACAACTTCAGCTGGACCGGGGGCCCGAACGGCCTTGTCGGCATTCCCGCACCCACGATCTTCGGCCATTCCTTCGCCCAGCCGATCGAGGTTCTCGGCTTCCGCCTGCCCAGCCAGGCCAATTTCTACTACCTCTCCGCCGCATTGGTCGCGCTCTCGATCCTTTCGGCCAAAAGGCTGCACGACAGCCGGGTGGGCCTTGCCTGGAACGCATTGCGCGCCGATCCGCTGGCCGCGCGCTGCCAGGGGATCGACGTGGTCTGGTACAAGATGCTGGCCTTCGGCGTCGACGCCTTCCTCGCCGCCTTCGCCGGGACGATCTACGCCTTCTATGTCAGCTACATCTCGCCCGACAACTTCACCTTCCTGGTCTCGGTCACGATCATGACCATGGTGATCGTCGGCGGCATGGACAACACGCTTGGCGTGATCCTCGGGGCCTTCCTCCTGACCCTCCTGCCGGAAAAGCTGCGCATCTTCGCGGATTACCGGCTGCTGTTCGTCGGCGTCATCGTGATCCTGTTCCTCATCCTGCGGCCCCAGGGCCTGTTCCCGCAGCGTCCGCGCCAATACGGAGGCCCGCAATGACCCGCCCCACCCTTCAGGTCACCAACCTGTCGATCCGCTTCGGCGGGCTGGTCGCGGTGGCCGATGTCGACCTGACGCTGAACCCGTCCGAGGTGCTGTGCATCATCGGGCCGAACGGGGCCGGGAAATCCACCCTCTTCAACCTGATCTCGGGCATCTACCGGCCCAGCTCCGGCACGGTGGAACTCGACGGCCGCGACATCACCGGCTGGCCCGCGCACAGGATCGCCGCGGCCGGGATCGCGCGCACCTTCCAGTCCAGCCGCCTGTTCAACGACCTGACGCTGGTCGACAATGTGGTGATCGGGATGCACACGCGCACCCGCTCCGGCGTGCTTGACGCGCTGCTGCGCCCCCGCAAGGCCAAGGCGGAACTCACCGAGGCCGCCGAACGCGCCTCCGAGCTGATCCGCTCGATCTCGCCGCATCTCTACGCCCGCCGCCACATGCTTGCCGGCGCCCTGCCCCAGGCCGATCGCCGCCGGCTGGAGATCGCCCGCGCGCTTGCCTCGGAACCCAGGGTCATCATGCTGGACGAACCCTCCTCGGGCATGGACGACCGCGATACCGACGCGCTGATGGCCGATGTGCGCCGGGTGATGGCGGAACGGCCGGGCCTGTCGTTCCTAATCATCGAACACGACATGCGCCTCGTCGCCGCCTTGCCCGACCGGGTGGCCGTCATCGACTACGGCCGCAAGATCGCCGACGGCCAGTTCGCCGAGGTGCGGCTGATGCCGCGCGTGCAGGAGGCCTACCTTGGTCAGAAGGCAGCACAACATGCTTGAGATGGAACGGGTCAACACCAGCTACGGCACCGTGCCCATGCTGCGCGAGGTCTCGCTGCGCGTCGGCGAGGGCGAGATGGTCTGCCTTCTCGGCCCGAACGGCGCGGGGAAAAGCACGACCTTCAACGCGATCTGCGGCCTTCTGCGCGCCGAAAGCGGGCAGGTCCGCATCGCCGGGCGCGATATCCGCGACTGCGGCACCGAGGCCCTGGCCAGCCTTGGCGTCGGCTTCGTCCCCGAGGGGCGCCGCCTCTTTCCCACCCTCACCGTGCGCGAGAACCTGCGCCTCGCCTTCGACGCCGCCCGCGCCCCCGCGCTGGATTTCGCGGCGCAGATCGAGAAGATGGCGCAGCTCTTTCCCCGCATCCGCGAGCGTCTGGACCAGCGTTCCGGCACCATGTCGGGCGGCGAGCAGGCCATGGTGGCCCTGGCCCGCGCCCTGATCGGCGAGCCGCGGCTGGTGGTGATGGACGAACCCTCGCTCGGCCTCTCGCCCAAGCTGATCGACGAGTATTTCCAGATCGTCGCCCGCATCCGCGACCAGGGCAAGGCCGTCCTTCTGATCGAGCAGAACGCCGAGACCGCGCTGTCCATCGCCGAGCGGGGCTATCTCCTCGTCCGCGGCCGGATCGCGCTGGAAGGGGCCAGCGCCGACCTTCTGCGCGACGACACGATCCGGCACATGTATCTCTAGCCCCGAGGGCGGCGGACACGCGCCGCCCGCAGCACAGAAATCGCTTGCCCGGATGAACGGCGGCCTGGTCTCCGCCCGTATCGCGCCCCCTGCCCTTCCGCCTCTCCGGGGGCCGCCTGCGCCCGCCGGCCGCCCGGCTCAGGCCAGAAGCCGCACGTCGCGCAGGCTGGGGTCGATCTGGCGCAGCGCCCGCAGAAGGCGCTCCTTCAGGTTGGTGGCGACATAGGTCGCGTGGAACCGCGTCGGCGCTGCCAGCGTCAGGCAATTGGCCTCCAGCCCGGCGCTGGTCAGGGCGTGGAACCAGGCGCCGTAGATCGCCGCATCCTCCTGGTGCAGCCGGGCCTGCGCCGCCGCCCAGACCGAGCCGTCCGCCACCGGCGACGGCGCCGCGCGCAGCGGCACCACGTTCGAGGTCCCCTGCCCCGCCGGCGCCGTCCCGGCCGGGTCCAGCCGCGCGACGAAGTCCTCGCCGATCAGCGGCCAGGCCGGCCGCGTGTCCTCCAGCATCCGGTTCAGGTCCATGCCATAGACGCTTACCCGCCCCCGCGCCCCCTGCCGCTTCAGCACCAGCCAGCCCTGCGCCCGGAGCCGCGCCATCTCGCGCTTGACCGTGCGGTCGTCCACCGACCACAGCCGCGCGATCTCGGCCTGGCCCATGGTCAGCTCGTCGCGCTGCCAGTTGTAGCGCGTCGTGATCAGCGCCATGATCCGCAGGACCTGCCGCTGCACATGCTTGTCCTGCGACAGGGCAAAGGCCATGAGCGCCGACAGGATGTCGTATTTCCGCGATGCGGCCTCGCGCCCGACCGGCCGGGGAAGCTGCATGACCGTCTCCTGTCCCTCGCCAGGACTTCCCTCGGGTCCCGGCCTGCCTCGTCATCCTGCCCGTGATCGGGTTCTCAAGCGGTTAACGCAACGCTCTTTGGCGCATGATCGCCATTTGCGTCCGCATTTCCGATTCTGTCAAGCACTCTGGCGCGGCGGGCCGGTTCGACCCGAAACCATTTCGAAGAAAATGGGTATCATTGGTATTGCAGGACACCTTGGCTGTCCCCCAATTGCCGGGAAATGTCCCCCAATATGCGGTAGGCCCTCCCCGGCTGTCCCCCATTTTATGCCCCGTCCCGCCCGCGACCCCCTGCCCGCCTCTCCCGGCCGATTCGCGGCGGAACCCTGGCCCGCGGCCCGGAATCTTCCCCGCGGGGAAGGTTCCGCCCGATGATAACTTCGCTTTTGCATTTCTGGCAAATCCGGCGTATTTCGGAAAGCGGCAGGAATTTACGTTTCCAAGAGGCGGCATGTACACGCACGAAGATCTCTCGCGCCTGCAGGCGCAGTCGCTGAAGATGCAAAGCTGGATCCGCCAGCAGACCTTCAGCCCCGAAAACCGCAAGACGCTGCGCCGGTTCTCCTCGTGGGAGGTGGCCGAGCTGATCTTCCGCATCAACCAGTCCACCTTCCGCGGCCGCCTCGTGGCCGAGCCCGACCTTCCCGGCGGGGAAGTGGAGCCCGACGGCCGCCAGCGCTGGTTCAGCCTGGACGAGATCAACGAGCTGCGCCGCAAGATGAAGATCAACCGCAAGACCCTGATGCCCCCCCGCCCCCAGGGCAAGCGCGCCTTCCGCGCGGCGGTCGCCAACTTCAAGGGCGGCGCCGGCAAGTCGACCGTCGCCCTTCACTTCGCCCATGCCGCCGCGCTGGACGGCTATCGGGTGCTTCTCGTCGACTTCGACCCCCAGGCCACCCTCTCGCATTCCATGGGCCTTACCGACGTGGCCGAGGACTATACCGTCTGGGGCATCATGGCCCGCGACCTCATCCGCGAGACCGACCGGATGAACGCCGCCGCCACCGGGGCCGCCAGCGGCACCGCCCTGCCCCGCCGCCAGATCCCCGGCTCGATCCGCGACCTTGGCCTGGGCGAGCTGCGCCATGGCGACTTCATCAAGCCGACCGCCTGGTCCACCATCGACATCGTGCCCTCCTGCGCCAATGCCGCCTTCGTCGAGTTCGCCAGCGCCCAGTACCGCCACCTGAACCCCGAATGGTCCTTCTTCGCCGCCGTCTCGCGCTATCTCGACGGCCTCGGCGACGACGACTACGACCTCATCCTCTTCGACTGCCCGCCGGCCATCGGCTACCAGTCGATGAACGCGGTCTTCGCGGCGGACATGCTCTATATCCCCTCCGGCCCCGGCTATTGGGAATACGATTCCACCACCAGCTTCATCGGCCAGCTCGCCGAGGCGCTGGAGGATCTCTCCGGTTTCGGCCCGACCTTCCCCGCGGGGAAGGTTGCGCTGCCCAAGGCCTTTGCCGACATCCGCTTCCTGATGACGCGCTACGAGCCGGGCAACGACCTGCACCGCGCGATGTTCGAAGCCTTCCGCAAGGTCTTTGGCCCACATGTCGCCGAAAGCCCGATCGAGATGACCCGCGCCGTCGAACAGTCCGGCCGCTTCCTCTCCTCGGTCTACGAGATCGACTACCGCGAGATGACGCGCGAGACCTGGCGCCGGGCACGCGCCAGCTTCGACCGCGCCTATGAGGAATTCCGGGGCAGCGTGCTTGCCGCCTGGGATCGGATCTGAAGGGGGCCGCCATGTCCAGGAAGCGCCGCATGTTCGACATCGACCTGCCCGAGGGGCCGGTGCCCGAAACCTTCCCCGCGGGGAAGGTTTCCGATCCTCCGGCACGGCGTGGCCCGATGGCCGCCGCGATTGCCGAGACCGCCGGTGCCACCCGCGAACGGCAGGAGGTCGAGGCGCGGATCCGGGCCGAGAACGACAGCCTCGCGCATGAACATGTCCGGCTGAAGCGCCTTGGCCTGGTGCTGGATCTGGTGCCGCTGGACCGGATCGACATGTACAAGCTGGTCCGCGACCGCAAGCCCGGCCCCGACGACCAGCTGGCCGAGCTGAAGGCCTCGATCGCCGACCTGGGCCTGTCGAACCCGATCCGGCTCGAGGCCCGCGCCGATGGCCGGTTCGAGCTGATCCAGGGCTACCGCCGCCTTGCCGCCTTTGGCGAGCTTCTGGCCGAGACCGGCGACGCCGAGACCTGGGGCCGGATCCCCGCCGCCGTCAGCCAGCCGGGCGAGGATCTCGACGCGCTCTACCGCAAGATGGTGGACGAGAACCTGGTGCGGAAGGATATCTCCTTTGCCGAGATGGCGCTCCTGGCGCTCGACTATGCCCGCGACCCCGGCACAAGGGTCAGCGACCCCGAGAAGGCGGTGGCGCTTTTGTTCAAGTCGGCCGGCTATCAGAAACGCAGCTATATCCGCGCCTTCATCGCGGTGATGGAGCGGCTGGGTGGCGCGCTGCTTTACCCGCAGGAGATCCCGCGCGCGCTGGGTCTGGCGCTTGCGCGGCGGCTGGAGGAGGTGCCGGGCCTGGTGCAGATGATCCAGTCCGAGCTGAAGGGCTGGGACAACCGCGCCATCGTGGACGAGCTTGCCGTCCTGCGCCGCTTTGCCGGCGAGACGGCCGAGGAGGCCGGGGCAGGGGAGGCGTCCGCCCCCCCTCCGCCCGCCCGCCCCGGCAAGCCCGCAAGGGCCAGGACGAGCTTTCAGTTCGACCGGGCCGAAGGGCGCGGCAAATGCGTGGCGGCCGTGGGCAAGCTGGAAATCCAGCTGGACCGCGACTTCACCACCATCGACCGGCGCCGCCTGGAACTGGCGGTGCGGCTGATGCTGGACCAGCTGGACGGCTAGGACCTTCCCCGCGAGGAAGGTGTCCAGTCGCCCGGCAGGGCAGGGTCAAAGCCCGGCCGCCTTGGTCAGGTTGATGCGGAACCTGTCGCGGCGGCGCTGATAGCGGCGGGTCATCTCGGCGCTGGCATGGCCGAGCTGCTTCTGGACATGGCGTTCGTCAACCTCGGCGCTGCTGGCAAGGCCGGCGCGCAGGGAATGGCCGGAGAACAGGCGCAGCCGCTCCGCCTCGGGCAGGTCGGGGCGCAGGCCCGCCTCGCGGGCGCAGGTCTTGATCAGACGGGCGACATGCTTGTCGGACAGGCGGTCGGCGGTGGCCCTGAGGCCGTTGCGCGAGACGGCGGTGAAGATCGGGCCGAAGTCGATCCTGGCATAGTGCAGCCATTGGCTCAGGGCGTGAACCGGGCAGGTCGCGTCGGAGGAGCCGCGGGCGATCTCTACCTCCCGCCAGCCGGTCTTGCCGCGCAGGGTGATCAGGGCGCCATCCGGCAGGATCTCGACCCAGCCGCCACTGTCGGGGGTGTCGTCGCGGCCCAGGTCGAGGCCGACGATTTCGGACCGGCGCAGGCCACCGGCAAAGCCGACCAGCAGGAGTGCCCGGTCGCGCAGGCCGCGCAGGTCGTGGGGCAGGGTGGCCAGCATGTCGCGCAGGTCTTCCGGCAGGATCGCCTCTTTCTGCAGCGGCGGCCGGGCGTGCTTGCGCCGGATCCCGGCCAGCACGGAGGCGATGTGGCGGTCCTTGCGGTCGAGCCTTTCGCCGCGCTGTGCATAGGACCAGACGAGGCCGGAGAGCCGCCTTTCGATAGAGGCGACCAGGAGGGCGGGGGCCTTGCCCCCCTGAGGTGCGGCGAGATCGGCGATGTAGAGGCCGATCACCTGGGACGACGGCGGCAGCGGATCGGCCCCGCGCAGCCGGCACCAGCGCGCGAAGGCCGCCCAGTCCCTGGCATAGGCTTTGAGCGTGTTCTCGGAGAGGGCGGCACGGGCGTAGCTCCGCGCGGTTTCGACAAGCCGATCCAGCGCGCCAGAGCCGGCGATGCGGGCGGGCAGGGCGAGGGGATCGTCCTCGGGCGCAACCCCTTCGTCCCGGTCATGGGGATTGGCCGCATCCGGCCGGTCTGGGGGCGGTTTCAGGGGCGTTTCGGGCATGTGGTCGAGCTTATCCCCTTTGCGTCCGATAATGCAAGATTAATGGACACGATGGCGCGCTGAAAGCTGCGGCGCTGTTTGTGCAATCCTGTAGTCAAAAGCGCCGCGCTGGACTAGGATGGCCGCATGAGGAAACCGCGCGCGACGCCCGTCGAAGCCTTGCCGATGCTGCCCCCGTTGCCGGGCTGGATCACCGCTGCCCCGGCCGAAACCCTTGCGGCCGCGGCGTTCCGGTCGGGCGCGGCGCTGGCGCATCTGGGCCTGGCGACCGCCGCCGGCGATGTGCCGATGGCGCTTTTGCGTGACCGGCTGGCGCTGTCGGCGGCCGAGGTCTGCGCGGGGATCGCAGGGCGCCGGGAGGGGGCGCGCGGCTTGCGCGATGCCTTGCATCTGACCAAGGCTGGCGATGATCCCGGTCCGGCGGGACGGGTTCTGTGGCAATGGTCGCAGGCGGCGGCGCGGCCGATCTCGGTCGCCCATCTGGCCAGGGCGCTGGCGGGGGTCGCGCCGGAACGGATCGCGCTTTGCCTGGACGCTGCGGGACCGACGCCGGTCGACCGCGCGGCGCTGGTCCTCGAGGCCGTGCTGACCGAGACCCCCCGCGCCGAAACGGCGGCCCTGATCCTGGCCGATGCGGTGCTGGCGAAGTCACTGGGGGGAACATATCTTTTGCCGCTGTTGTCGCTGGCCCTGAAGGCCCGGGACCTGCGCCTGCGGGGGGATGACCTGCGCTTGGCCTGCCACCGGGCCGTCTTTGCAGGGGCGGGACAGGCGCTGCCCATGGCGGGCGATCTGGCGCGGGCGGCGGCGCGCCTGCGCGCGGTGGTGCCGAAGCTGCGGGCCAAGGCGGCGATGCGCGCGGTCGATCTGTTCCTGTCCCGCGATGCGCTGGCCCCCGCGGCCCTGGCCAGGGAAATGCCCGACAACCTGTCGGACCGCGCCGCGCGGCGGTTCTGCGAGCGGCTGGTGGAGCTGGGCGTGCTGCGCGAACTGACCGGGCGGGACACGTTCCGCCTGTTCGGGGTCTGAGCATGGCGCGGCGCGAGGACCCGACGCTGGACCGCGACCTGGCCGACCTGGCGCCTGCCTCACGCTGGCGGGAATGGATGCGCCGGATCGAGGCGGTGCTGTTCGCGAGTGGGGCGCCGGTGGCGCGCGACGATCTGGCAAGGGTGGTGGGGCAGGGGGCCTCGGTCGATCTGCTGATCGAGGATCTGGCGGTCGACCTGGAGGGCCGCCCCTATGAGGTGGTTCGGGTGGGCGGCGGCTGGAGTCTGCGGACAAGGCCCGCCTATGCCCCGGCGATCCGCGCCGCGGCCGAGGTGGGGGATCAGGCCCTGAACCTGTCGGCGAACGAACTGGCCGTGCTGGCGGCGATCGCGTTTCACCAGCCGATCAGCCGCGAGGGGCTGAAGGAGATCTTCGGGAAGGAGATCAGCCGCGACCTGATCGGGCGGCTGGCGGAGCGGGACCTGATCGGCACCGGGCCCCGCGAACCCAGACGAGGCGCGCCCTATACCTTTGTCACGACGGAGACCTTCCTTGCCACGTTCGGGATGGAGTCCTTGCGCGATCTGCCGGATCCGGAACAACTCGCAGATGCCGGTCTGGCGGGCTGGTCGGAGGCCTCGGCTGCTGAGGGAGGCGAGTGATGACTCCCCTCAGCAGCGCCGGGGCTGAACGCCCGATTTCCGCCTGGCGGTAAAGTTGTGCCGCCTTGCAGACGGAAAGCTGACATGCCGGAGTCGATGTGACTAGATGGGCGAGGACCCGGCCGCCGCCGTGGTCGGTCTTCTGCGCAAGGATCGCCGATGAGCAGTTCATCTACGGTGCTGGCCCGCGTCGCCGGTGGAGTTCTGGAGCTGAGGCTGAATCGGCCGGACAAGCTGAATGCCTTCAACGAGGAAATGCACCACGACCTGCGGGCGATGATCGAGAGCGCCCATCAGGACACGGCGATCCGCGCGGTGTTGCTGACCGGGACCGGCCGGGGGTTCTGTGCGGGGCAGGATCTGGGCGACCGTGATCCGCGGCGCCACGGCCCGCCAGACCTGGGACATACGCTTGGCACCTTCTACAACCCGACGCTGCGCCTGATCCGCAGCCTGCCCAAGCCGGTGATCTGTGCGGTCAACGGGGTTGCCGCCGGCGCGGGGGCCAGCCTGGCGCTGACCTGCGACATCGTGCTTGCGGCGCGCTCGGCGCGGTTCATCCAGTCGTTCTCGAAGCTCGGTCTCGCTCCGGATGCGGGGGGCAGCTGGCATCTGACGCAGCTGCTGGGCGCCGCGCGGGCCAAGGGCCTTGCCCTGACCGGAGAGCCGCTTTCGGCCGAGATGGCGCTGGATTGGGGCCTGATCTGGAAGGTCTGCGACGACGAGGCCCTGCTGCCCGAGGCCCGGGCACTGGCGGCGCGGCTGGCCGAGGGGCCGACGCTGGGCCTGGGTCACACCAAGATGCTGATCCAGTCGGCCGCAACCAACAGCTTCGAGGCCCAGCTCGACGCCGAACGCGACACCCAGGCGATGCTGGGACGGTCGGCCGATTACACCGAAGGCGTCACCGCCTTTCTGGAGAAGCGGAAGCCCGTCTTCACGGGCCGCTAAGGGGGGCCGTCCGGCCCGAAGGAACGGAAGGACATGCGAATGGAGACAGCGGCCAGGCAACGGCTGGGCGTGATCGGCGCCGGCGCGATGGGGGCGGGCATCGCCGAGGCGGCGGCGGCCCGGGGCATTCCGGTCGTGCTGACCGACGCCCGGCCGGGGGCGGCCTCCGAGGCCATCGCCCGGATTCGGGCAGGCGCCGCGAAGCGCCGCGACAACGGCAAGCTTACCGAGGAGCAATATGCCGTGTTGGCCGGTGCGCTGTCGGCCGGGGCGGGCATCCCGGACCTGGCCGGCTGCGACCTGGTGGTCGAGGCGATCATCGAGGATCTGGCGGCAAAGCAGGCCGTCTTTGCCGAGGTCGAGGCGGTGGTGGCCCCGGATGCGCTGATCGTCTCGAACACCTCGTCGCTGCCGATCGGGGTGATCGCGCGGGCGCTTGCACGGCCAGAACGCTTTGCCGGCCTGCATTTCTTCAACCCGGTGCCGCTGATGAAGCTGGTCGAGGTGATTGCCGGGCCGAAGACCGCAGCCCCAACCCTGGCGGCGCTGACGGCCTTTGCGCGCGGCATCGGCAAGGAACCCGTCGAGGTCCGCGACACACCCGGCTTTCTGGTCAACCATGGCGGCCGCGCCTATCCGACCGAAGCGGCGCTGGCGTTGCAGGAAAACGTGGCCAGCGCGGCCGAGATCGACGCGATCATGCGCGACTGCTGCGGCTTTCGCATGGGGCCGTTCGAGTTGATGGACCTGACCGGCATGGACGTGAACTTCACGGTCTGCCAGTTCCTGCACCAGAGCTATTTCGCCGAGCCGCGGCTGCGGTCGACGACCTACCATCGCTATCTGCTGGAAACCGGCCAGTTGGGGCGCAAGACCGGGCAGGGGTTCCATTCCTATGCGGAGGGCGGCGACCGTTCGGCGCCCGATCCGGTGTTCGATGTGGCGCCCGCCACGCGGCTGGTGCTGGCCGAGGATCTGCCCGAATTGCGCGACTTCGCCGCCGCGCTGGGGTGCGAGGCGCGGCTGGCGGATGACGGGGAAAGCCCGGTCATCGGCTTTCCGCTGGGCGAGGATGCATCGGCCCATGCGGCGCGGCTTGGCCTGCCGAGGCACCGGCTGGTGGCGGTGGACCTGACCTTCGGCCTGACGCGCCGGGTGGTGCTGATGGGATGCGTCGGAAGCGATGGCCGCTCGGTCGGGGCTGTCGGCGCCGCGGTGCAGAAATCCGGGCGGCAGGTCAGCCTGATCGCCGAATCGCTGGGATTCGTGGCGCAGCGGCTGGTCGCGGCGGTCGCGAACCTGGGCTGCGAGATGGCGCAGATGGGCCTGGCCGCGCCGCGCGACATCGACAGGGCGATGCGGATCGGCCTGAACTATCCGATGGGGCCGCTGGAATACGCCGACTGGGTGGGGCCGGCCCGGATGCTGCGCATTCTTGAAAACATGCAGGCGCTGAGTGGGGATGACCGCTATCGCCCAAGCGCCTGGCTGCGCCGCCGCGCGGCGGGGGATTGCGACATCTGGACCCGATGAAGGACAGGGGCGGCCGTGCGGGCCGCCCCTTGCCCGTTCCGGCCGGTCACAGATCGCGCAAGAGGTCCGAAACCCCTTGCCGCAGGACGGGCAGCAGAACCTCTTGCACCTGTGCATCGGAAATGCTGCCGGTGGAAAACGGAATGGTGATGGCCGCCGGCTTGCCCTCGGCCGAGAGGCCCATGGCAATGCCGCCGATTCCTCGCCGCCAGCTGTCGCGGGCCGAGGCGACGCCCTCCTGAATGCATTGCTGAAGCTGGGCGTTGAAGACGTCGATATTGCCCTCGTGCTGCTTCAGTTCCGCCCGCACCCGGTTGGCCAGGTTGCGGCGGTCCTTTTCCGGCAGGGCGGCCAGGATCGCGTGCCCCGCGGCCGAAGTGGCGATCGGCATCCGCCCGCCCACGGCGAAGCGCACGGCCAGCAGGTCCGTTCCGGCGACGACATGGACGAAGGTGACATGCAGCCCGTCGCGCACGCACAGGGCGACGGTCTGGCTGGTCTTCTCGGCCATCGCCTTCAGCACGGGTGTCGCGCGGTTGATCAGCGCCATCCCGGACAAAACGGAATACCCGAGGTTCAGGCTTTTCGGCGTCAGTTCATAGGCGCGGCCGGTATCCGCATGGCGCAGATACCCGAGTTTCATCGCCGTATATGTCAGGCGGCTTACCGTCGAGGGCGGCAGCGAGGTGTGGCGCGCCAGATCGCCGTTGCTCATCGGCTTGCGGTGTTTGGACAGGACTTCGAACAGCAGGATCCCGCGGGCGAAAGCCTCGACAAACTGGCGATCTTCGTGACTCATCGCTTTCCCAATCTTCCGCACAGCAGAATAACCTTCCGCAAAACGGGATTGCATATCCTGCCGCCAAAATCCAGTGTCCATCGCAGTGGGCGGTCTGCCGCGTGCGACTGCGAGATTCATTCGAATTGGGGGGAAGGGAGGAACATGCTCACCGGAGACATGTTGCGGCGTTCCGCGGAACGCTTTCCGTCGAAGCCTGCGATCCTGTGGCAGGACAGGTCGGTCAGCTATCGCGAGCTTGACCTGGCGGCGAATCGCTTTGCCAATTCGGTCATCGGCCTTGGCATCGCCAAGGGATCGAAGATCGGCATCCTGTGCCGCAATCGCCTGGAATACGGCGAGATCTTCTTTGGCGCTGCGCGGTCCGGCGGCGTCCTGGTGAACATCTCGGTCCTCTATGCGCCCGAGGAACTGGCCTATGTGCTTGACCGGGCCGATGTCGAGGTTCTGGTCTTCGAGGATGCCTTCGCCCAACGGATCGCCGAGATTCGGGCCGGCCTGCCGAAGATCCGGGAATTCGTCGTCATCGGCGCCGGCACCCCCGGTGCGATCCGCTACGAGGATCTGGTGTCGCAGGCGTCGGACATGCCGCCGGCGGTCGAGATTTCCGAGGACGATCCCTTCTCGATGACCTATACCGGCGGCACCACCGGCCGACCGAAGGGCGTGCTGGCCAGCCACCGCAACCGGGCGATCACCGCGCATACGGTGATGGTCCACGAAAACATCGACGAACGCGATGTGGTCGGGATCGTGACGCCGCTGTTCCATGTCGCCGCGCTGAACATCATGTTCCAGCCGGCAATCCTGGCGGGGGCGACCTGCACCTTCCTGACGAAATGGAACGTGCGCGACTTTGCCGCGATGGCGAAGCGCAGCGGAATGACCGCCTGCTTCATGGTGCCGACGCAGGCGTCGCAGGTCGTGTCCGACCCCGAGTTCGACGTGGCCGATTACCCCCGCTGGCGGAAGCTGGCCTTTGCCGGGGCGCCGATGCCCGACTGGGTGCAGCGGGCGCTGATCGAAAAGATGCCGGAACTGAAGCTGACGCAGACCTATGGCCAGTCCGAGGTGGGCGTGATCACCGTCCTGGACCACTGGCATCTGCCGGCGCGGCTTGGCTCGATCGGCAGGCAGGCCTATAACGTCGACCTGGCGATCCTCGATCCGGAGGGCAACCCGGTCAAGGCGGGCGAGGTGGGGGAGCTGGTCTCGCGCGGGGCCAACGTCATGCTGGAATATTACAACGAGCCGGAACAGACGGCCAGGTTCTTCAAGCACGGCTGGGGCTGGACCGGGGACCTTGCGGTGATGGACGCGGATGGTTTCGTCACCCTGGTCGACCGATCGAAGGACATGATCATTTCGGGGGGCGAGAACATCTACCCGAAGGAGATCGAGAATGTGATCTACGTCCATCCCGCGGTCTGCGAATGCGCCGTGTTCGGCATCCCGGATGACCGATGGGGCGAGGTGCCGGCGGCCTATGTGCTGCTGCACGCGGGCGCCGCGCTGTCCGAGGAAGAACTGGTCAGCCATTGCGACGCGCATCTGGCGCGCTTCAAGCGCCCGCGGCTGGTGAAGTTCGTCGACAGTTTCCCCAAGACGCCGATCGGCAAGATCCAGAAGAACCTATTGCGAGAGCCCTACTGGGCCGAACGGGAGAAGAAGATATGAGCCTTGATACCTCGGCCTACCGCCGCCTCAAGTTCGACTGGCCCGACGCGGGAATCCTGCGCATCACCATGGACAATCCCGGTCGCCTGAACTCGGCCGATGCGATCATGCATGGCGAACTGGTCCAGGTCTGGCGCGATATAGACGCCTCGGCCGATGTCCGCGCGGTGATCATCCGCGGCGCCGGCGAGGCCTTCTCCTCGGGCGGCGACCTGGACCTGGTCAAGGACATGACCGAGGACTTCCACACGCTTACCCGCGTCTGGAAAGAGGCGCGCGACCTTGTCTACAACATCATCAACTGCTCGAAGCCGATCGTGTCGGCCATGCAGGGCCCGGCGGTGGGCGCGGGTCTGGTCGCGGGGCTGCTGGCCGATGTCTCGATCGCCTCGAAGAGCGCGCGCATCATCGACGGCCATACCAGGCTGGGCGTTGCCGCCGGTGACCATGCGGCCATCGTCTGGCCGCTGCTGTGCGGCATGGCCAAGGCCAAGTATTACTTGCTGACCTGCGAGGCGGTGTCGGGCGAGGAGGCCGAGCGGATCGGCCTGATCTCGCTTTGCACCGAAGAGCATGAGTTGCACGACCGCGCGCTGGAAGTGGCGCGCAAGCTGGCCAAGGGTTCGCCGACGGCGATCCGCTGGACGAAATATGCGCTGAACAACTGGCTGCGGATGGCGGGGCCGACCTTCGACACCTCGCTGGCGCTGGAGTTCATGGGCTTTACCGGCCCGGATGCCCGTGAAGGTCTGCAGTCGCTGAAGGAAAAGCGTCGGCCGAACTTTACCGACACCTGCCCGCTTTAAGGATTGCACATGAAAGAGGCTTTCATTTGCGCCGGTGTGCGTACGCCCATCGGCCGCTACGGTGGTGCCCTGTCCGGGGTGCGTCCGGACGACATGCTCGGCCTGGTCCTGGCCGAGCTGATGCGGCGCGCGCCGGGACTTGACCCGGCGGCGATCGACGATGTCCTGACCGGCTGCGCCAACCAGGCCGGCGAGGATAACCGCGACGTGGCGCGCATGGGGGTGCTGCTGGCCGGCCTGCCGCAAACCGTTTCCGGCACCACCCTGAATCGGCTGTGCGGATCGGGCCTTGACGCTGTCGGCCTGGCCGCGCGGTCGATCATGGCGGGCGACGCCGAGGTGATCATCGCCTCTGGCGTGGAAAGCATGTCGCGCGCGCCCTTCGTGATGGGAAAGGCCGACCAGGCCTTTTCGCGCAGCGCCGAGATCTTCGACACCACCATCGGCTGGCGCTTCGTCAACCCGGTGCTGAAAAGGCAGTACGGCGTCGATTCCATGCCCGAGACGGCGGAGAACGTGGCCGCGCGCTTCAACATCTCGCGCGAGGATCAGGATCTGTTCGCCCTGCGCTCGCAAGACCGCACCGCCGAGGCGCAGGCCCGCGGCGGCTTTGACGACGAGCTGATGCCGGTCACGATTCCGCAGCGCAAGGGCGATCCCGTGATCGTCGCCCGGGACGAACATCCGCGCCGGACCACGCTGGAGGCGCTGGCGGCCCTGGGCACGCCGTTCCGTCAGGGCGGCTCGGTCACGGCGGGCAATGCCAGCGGTGTCAACGACGGCGCCGCCGCGGTCCTGGTCGCCTCTGCCGATGCGATGCGGCGGTTCGGGCTGACCCCTCTGGCGCGGATCAGCGGCATGGCGACGGCGGGGGTCGAGCCCGCGATCATGGGCATCGGCCCGGTTCCGGCCAGCCGGAAGCTGATGGCGCGGCTGGGTCTGCGGATCGACGATTTCGACCGGATCGAGTTGAACGAAGCCTTCGCGGCCCAGGCCCTGGCTTGCCTGCGCGAGCTGGGGGTTCCGGACGATGCGCCGCAGGTCAATCCGAAGGGCGGCGCAATTGCGCTGGGGCATCCGCTGGGGATGTCCGGCACGCGCCTTGCGCTGACGGCCGCGCTGGGGCTTGCCGCCGCCGCCAAGGGCCGCGCGCTTTGCACCATGTGCGTCGGGGTCGGACAGGGCGTCGCCCTTGCACTGGAGGCCGCGTGATGTCCGCAGACGAGAGCCTCGTCCTGGTCGAGACGGTCGGGCCGGTCACCGTGGTGCGGCTGAACCGTCCCGAAGTGCTGAACGCGCTGAACATGCCGTTGCGGCGCCGGCTGGCCGAGATATTCGAGGGCATCACCGACGGCGGCGAAACCCGCGCCGTGGTGCTGACCGGCAGCGATACCGCCTTTGCGGCGGGGGCCGACATCGCCGACATGGCGCATACCAGCGCCGTCGACATGTACCTGCGCCACAATGAACGGCTGTGGGAAGCCATCGCGCGCTGCCCTTTGCCGGTCATCGCCGCGGTGAACGGCTTTGCCTTGGGCGGGGGCATGGAGCTGGCCATGCATGCCGACGTGATCGTGGCCGGACGGTCCGCCCGCTTTGGCCAGCCCGAGGTCAAGGTCGGCATCATGCCGGGGGCGGGCGGCACACAGCGCCTGCTGCGCGCGGTCGGCAAGTTCAAGGCGATGCGTCTGTGCCTGACCGGCGAAATGATCTCGTCCGAGGAAGCCTCGCAGATCGGGCTGGTCAGCGAGGTGGTCGATGACAGCCAGGTGTTCCCGCACGCGATGGCGCTTGCCGAGCGCATCACGCGGCTGCCGCCGATCGCCGTGGCGCAGGTGAAGGAAGTGATCCTGCAGGGGCAGGATGCATCGCTTGGGGCGGCCCTGGCGCTGGAACGCAAGGCGTTGCAGATCCTGTTCGCCACGAGGGACAAGGCCGAAGGGATGGCGGCCTTCCTGGAAAAGCGTCGCCCTGTCTATTCCGGCGAATGACTGAAACCGGCCGGGGCGGATGATCTGATGCCCCGGCCCTGATTTTGCTGCGGCGGAGGATCGCATGGATCTGGGGATTTCTGGCAGGGTTGCGCTGGTTCTGGGCGGCTCGAAGGGGCTGGCGCGGTCCTGCGCCTCGCACCTCGCGCAGGCGGGGGTGCGTGTGGTCCTGAACGGGCGCGACGCGACGGCGGGCGAAAGGGCCGCGGCCGAATTGGGCAATGGCGCCCTGTTCCTGCAGGGCGACCTTTCGGCCCCGGGCGTGGTGGGCAGCGTCATCGCCGAGGCGCAGGCAAGGGCTGGCGCGATTTCGATCCTGGTGACCAACGCCGGCGGCCCGCCCACCGGCCAGTTCACCGACCATTCCATCGACACCTGGCGCGCGGCGCTTGAGGTGAACATGCTGTCCGCCATCGGCGCCACGCAGGCGCTGCTGCCGGCGATGATCGAGCAGGGCTTCGGCCGGATCGTGAACATCACCTCCTTCGCCGTGAAGGAGCCCTATCCCAACATGGCGCTGGCCAATTCGGTGCGGGCCGGGCTGACCGGCGCGATGGCGACGCTGGCGCGCGAGGTGATCGACCGCGGCGTTACCGTCAACAACGTGCTGCCGGGCCTGATGGCCACCGGCGCACTGGACCGCGTGATCCGCGCCCGGGCCGCGCGCGAGGGCATCACCGAGGAAGCGGCCGCCGCCGCCCTGGCGCAATCGGTCCCCGCCAGGCGCCTGGGCAAGGCCGACGACTTCGGGCCGATCTGCGCGTTCCTCTGCTCGGTCCATGCCGGCTATATCACCGGCCAGAACATCGCGGTCGATGGCGGGCTTGCCCGCGCGCTGCTGTGATTTTTGCTGTGCGGAATAATCTACTGCAATGCGGTAATGATTAGTGGAGGGAAACTGGCTAGTCTCGATGACGAACGAGGGAGGAATACACATGAGAGTATTGAGCTTTGCCGGTGCAGTCGCGGCAATGTCGGCGACGGCCGTGCATGCGGCGGACCTGACCGACGACACCGTGCGGATCGGCGTGTTGACTGACCAGAGCGGCGTGTTCTCGTCGCTGGCGGGGACCGGCTCGATCGTCGCGGCGCAGATGGCGATCGACGATTTCGGCGACCGTCTTGGCGCCAAGGTCGAACTGGTCAGCGCCGACCACCAGAACAAGGCCGATGTGGGCACCCAGATCGCCCGCCGGTGGTTCGACGTCGAAGGCGTCGACGTGATCGTCGACGTCCCGAACTCATCGGTGGTTCTGGCAGTGCAGGAGCTGGCGCGCGAAAAGGACAAGGTGCTGATCGTGTCCGGCGCCGGGACCGCAGGTCTGACGAACGAATCCTGCTCGCCCAACGGCATCCACTGGACCTGGGACACCTATGCCGTCGCGGTCTCGACCGGGAAGGCGCTGGTCGAACAGGGCGGCGACAAGTGGTTCTTCCTGACGGCCGACTATGCCTTTGGCCATGCGATGCAGAAGGATGTTACCGCCGTGGTGGAAGCCGCCGGGGCAACCGTCGCGGGCAACGCGGTCGCGCCGCTGAACACCGCCGACTTCTCGAGCTACCTGCTGCAGGCGCCTTCGGTCGGCGCGAACGTCATCGCTTTGGCCAACGGCGGCACCGACACGATCAACTCGCTGAAGCAGGCGCAGGAGTTCGGGCTGACCCAGCAGGCCAAGCTGGCGGGGCTGGCGATCTTCCTGACCGACGTGCATTCGATCGGGCTTGAGGCCGCGCAGGGCCTGTACCTTACGACCGGCTTCTACTGGGACCGCACCGAGGAAAGCCGTGAATGGTCGCGCCGCTTTTTCGAGAAGCACGGCGCCATGCCGACCATGTCGCAGGCCGGCGTCTATTCGGCGGTCACGCATTATCTGAGCGCCATTGCCGCAACCGGCAATGACCAGGCCCAGCCGGTGGTCGCCCAGATGAAGGCAACCCCGGTCAACGACTTCTTCGCCACCAATGGCGTGATCCGCGAGGATGGCCGCATGGTGCACGACATGTATCTGGCACAGGTGAAGGCGCCCGCGGATTCCAAGGAGCCCTGGGACTACTACGAGATCCTGAGCACGATCCCCGGCGAAGCCGCTTTCCGCCCGCTGGCCGAAAGCGCCTGCCCACTGGTCAAGAAGTAGCCCCGGGCATCACCGGGCCGGGGGCGGGGTGACCTGCCGCCGGCCTCCTCTGGTCAGTGGAACTTGCACGGAAGATGAGAAGAGGCTCCTAATGGCGGCTGACAATGTCCTCAAGGCCATCGGGCTGACCAGGGACTTTCGCGGTTTCCGCGCGGTCGACTCGGTCAACCTCGAGATTGCCCGCGGATCGATCCATGCCCTTATCGGCCCCAACGGTGCCGGAAAGTCGACCTGCTTCAACCTGTTGACCAAGGTCCTGCAACCCAGTGCCGGGACGATCCTGTATGACGGGCGGGACATCACCCGGACCAGCCCGGCCAATGTGGCGCGGATGGGCGTGGTGCGCTCGTTCCAGATTTCCGCGGTGTTCGGGTCGATGACGGCGATCGAGAACGTCCGCATGGGGCTGCAACGCCGCCGCCATGGCGATTCCTGGGATTTCTGGCGGTCCGAGAAGGTCCTGGCCGGCCTGCACGAGGAGGCGATGGAACTGATCGTCGCCGTTGGCCTGCAAGACCATGCCCATCATGTGGCTGACGACCTGTCCTACGGCCGAAAGCGCGCACTGGAGATCGCCACGACGCTGGCGCTGGACCCCAAGGTCCTGTTGCTGGACGAACCGATGGCCGGCATGACCCAGGACGACGTCCATCGCATCACCGAACTGATCCGCAAGGTCGCGGCCGGGCGGACCGTCCTGATCGTCGAACACAACCTGTCGGTCGTCGCATCGCTGTGCGACCGCATCACCGTGCTTGCGCGCGGCAAGGTGCTGGCCGAAGGGGAATACAAGGATGTCTCGCAGGACCCGCGCGTCATCGAAGCCTATATCGGGGTGCCACATGCCTGACGCCGCCCGTTCCACCGGCCCCGCCCTGCTCGAGGTGCGGGATCTCGAGGCCTGGTATGGCGAAAGCCATGTCCTGCACAAAGTGAACTTCGACGTCCATGAAGGCGAGGTCGTCACGCTTCTGGGCCGCAACGGGGCGGGCAAGAGCACCACTCTGAAGACGATCATGGGCATGATGAAACGGAGTCGCGGCTCGGTCAGGCTGCGCGGGTCGGAATTGTGCGGCCAGCCCTCGCGGAAGATCGCGCGGGCCGGCATCGCCTTTTGCCCCGAGGACCGCGGCATCTATTCCAGCCTGACGGTGCATGAGAACCTGATGCTGCCCCCGGTGATCGCCGAAGGCGGGATGAGCCTGGAGGAAATCCACCAGCTTTTCCCGAATCTCGCCGAACGCCACCGCAGCCAGGGCACGCGTCTTTCGGGCGGCGAGCAGCAGATGCTTGCGATCGGGCGCATCCTGCGGACGGGCGCGCGGCTGTTGCTTCTGGACGAACCGACCGAGGGGCTGGCGCCCGTCATCGTGCAGCAGATCGGCGCGACGATCCGGATGTTGAAGAAGCGCGGCTATACCGTCGTCCTGGTAGAGCAGAATTTCCACTTTGCCGCCACCGTGGCGGACCGCCATTACGTGATGGAACATGGCCTGGTGATCGACATGATCCCGAATTCCGAAATCGCCGCCAACACCGAAAAGCTGAACGGCTACCTGGGAGTCTGAGAGAACATGCTGATCTTCGGAATGCCAATCCAGCTATTGTCGACCCAGATCCTGCTTGGCCTGATCAACGGCGCATTCTACGCCCTGCTCAGCCTGGGGCTGGCGATCATTTTCGGCCTGTTGAACATCGTGAACTTCGCCCATGGTGCCTTTTACATGCTGGGGGCGTTCGGCGCCCTGCTGCTGCTGGACCATCTTGCCATCAACTACTGGCTGGCGCTGATCATCGTGCCGCTGGTCATCGGCCTTCTGGGCTGTGTGGTGGAACGGCTGATCCTGCGCCGCATCTACGACCTGGATCACCTCTACGGCATGATCCTGACCTTTGGCCTCGGGCTGGTGATCGTGGGGCTGTTCCGCAACCATTACGGCGCGACGGGTCTGCCCTATTCGATGCCGCCGGCGCTGCAAGGCGGCTTCAACCTGGGGTTCATGTTCCTGCCCGCCTCGCGGGCCTTCGTGATCATCGTGTCGGTCTTCGTCTGCCTTGCGACCTGGCTGGCGATCGAGAAGACCCGCATGGGATCGTGGCTGCGATCGGCGACCGAGAAGCCGCAGCTGACCGAGGCGTTCGGCATCAACGTGCCGCTGCTGATCACGCTGACCTACGGGTTCGGCGTGGGACTTGCGGGCCTTGCCGGGGTGCTGGCGGCGCCCATCTATTCGGTCAACCCGATGATGGGCAGCGACCTGATCATCGTGGTCTTTGCCGTGGTGGTGATCGGTGGCATGGGCTCGATCTCGGGCGCCATCCTGACCGGCTTCATGCTGGGGCTGGTCGAAGGCCTGACCAAGGTCTTCTGGCCGCAGGTCTCCAGCACCGTGATCTTCTTCATCATGGCGATCGTCCTATTGCTGCGGCCCGCGGGTCTGTTCGGCAAGCAGGCATGACATGACGACCAGCTTCAGGGAAAACCACGCGATGTCCTCCTCTGCAGTGCAGCCCCGTCTGGGCATGGGCGCTTTCCACGGACTTGTCATGTTGCTGGTGGTGGCGGCCGTGGTGGTGGCGCCTTTCCTGGCCTACCCGCTGTTCGTCATCAAGGTTCTGTGCTTTGCGCTTTTCGCGCTGTCGCTGAACCTGATGCTGGGCAATCTCGGCCTGCTGTCCTTCGGGCATGCGGCCTATTTCGGCCTGTCGTCCTATGCCGCCGCACATGCGGCCAAGGTCTGGGGATTGACCCCCGAACTGGCTATCCTGTTCGGCATCGTCGTGGCCATGCTGCTGGGGGCCGCGATCGGGGTGTTGGCGGTGCGCCGGCAGGGCATCTACTTTGCCATGATCACGCTGGCCTTCGCGCAGATGATCTTCTTCTTTTGCCTGCAGGCATCGTTCACCGGCGGCGAGGATGGAATCCAGGGCGTTCCGCGCGGGAAACTCTTCGGACTGATGTCGCTTGAAAGCGATCTGTCCATGTATGCCCTGGTCGCCGTTCTGTTCCTGCTGGCGCTTCTCGCGCTGTACCGCATCACCCATTCACCCTTTGGCCAGACGCTTCGCGCCATCCGCGACAACGAGGCTCGGGCCGTTTCGCTTGGCTTCCGGGTCAACGGCTACAAATGGCTGACCTTCGTGCTTGCGGCCGGTTTGGCCGGGATTGCCGGCGGAATGAAGGCGATCTCGTTCCAGCTGGCCAGCCTGACCGATGTCTATTGGGGCATGTCCGGCGAGGTGGTGCTGATGGTGCTGATCGGCGGGATGGGAACCTTCTTCGGCCCGATCATCGGTGCGATCCTGGTGGTCTGGATGCAGAACGAGCTGGCCGCCTTCGGGGCTTGGGTCACCATCGTCCAGGGCCTTGTCTTCATGGTCTGCATCCTGGCCTTCCGCAAGGGGCTGCTCGGCACGATGGGCGATCTGCTCCACCGGCGGTTCTGAGGGATCTTGCCCGCGGGCGGCGCGGCCGGTTTCGGATCGGCCGCCCCGCCTTGAGGCCAGAACCTAAAGCGTGCGATGCAGCAGCGCCAGCCAGTTGGCGTGGGACAGCTTTTCCAGCAGCGGCCGGCCATAGCCATGATCGGCCAGCGCCTGAACCAGCCTCGGCAGGCCCGTCACGTCGCCGATCACGTCAGGAGTCGTGCAGCCGTCGTAGTCGGAACCGAAGCCGAGATGGTCTTCGCCAAGCCGCTCCAGAAGATGGTCCATCTGGCGCAGGATCGGGTCCCAGCCGCTTTCGGCCAGCTGCCGCCCGTCGGGGCGCAGGAAGGAGACCGAGAAGTTCAGGCCCACCATGCCGCCGCTGTCGCGGATCATCGCCAGCTGCCGGTCGGTCAGGTTGCGCGACGAGGGGCAGATGGCATGGGCGTTGGAATGCGTGGCGACCAGCGGGGCGTCGGAGAGGCGGGCCACGTCGTTGAACCCGGCCTCGTTCATGTGGCTGAGGTCCAGCATGATCCGCAGCCGGTTGCATTCCCTGACCAGCCGCTTGCCCGCGTCGGTCAGCCCCGGCCCGGTATCGGGACCGGAGGGAAAGGCGAAGGGCACGCCGTGGCCGAAGATCGTCGGCCGCGACCAGACCGGCCCCAGAGACCGCAAGCCCATGGCGTGGAACAGGTGGAGCGAATCCAGGCTTTCGTCGATCGCCTCGGCGCCTTCCATGTGCATGATCGCCGCGATGGTTCCGTCGGCAAGGCAGGCCCGGACCTCGGGCGCGGTGCGGCAGACCTTGAGGGCGCCCTGCGAGGCGCGTTCCATCCACAGAAGATGGCCCGCCGCGGTCGCGGCAGGCGCGATCGCGCCGGAGAAGGGGATCAGGTCCGGCAGCGGCAGGCTGTAGGGCGGGTTCTGCATCAGCGCCTGGTAGTCCGGATCGTCATGCGCGGTCGGGGAGGGGATGTAGATGGCGAAGAACCCGCCGGCAAATCCGGCGGCCTGCATCCGCGGCAGGTCGAGGTGACCCTTGCCCTCGCCGGTCAGGAAGATCTCCTCGCGCCGGGCCGGGTCCAGCAGCAGCCGGAGCAGGAGGTCGTTGTGGCCGTCGAATATCGGGATCATGGGGCGGGCTCCGTGGTGCCGCCTAGCATCCGGTCGGCGCTGGCGTCGAACAGGCTGCGGGCATAGGCGGTTGTCATTCTGGCCTGGGCAAGAGCGTCGCGCGTGATCTCTTCCACGCTGCGGCCATGCTGCAGGACCATGATGCGGTCGCACATGTGGTCGATCACGGCCAGATCGTGCGACACCATCAGGAAGGTCAGCCCCTGTTCGGCGCGCAGGCGGTTCAGCAGGTTCAGGACCTCGGCCTGGACCGAGGCGTCAAGCGCGCTGGTCGGTTCGTCCAGAAGCAGGATCTTCGGCCTTAGCATCAGGGCGCGCGCGATGGCCACGCGCTGGCGCTGGCCCCCCGAGAGCTGGTGCGGATAGCGGAAGCGGAAGGCGGGGGGCAGCCCCACCTCGGTCAGGGCCTGGACCACCCTTGCATCGGCCCCGGGCAGGCCGTGGATCGCCAGGGGTTCCGACAGGGTGCGGTCGATGGTGTGGCGCGGATGCAGGCTGGCGTAGGGGTCCTGGAATACCATCTGCACCTCGGTCGAGAAGGCGCGGCCGCGCGGCGTGGGCACGGGCCGCCCGCCGATGCGGATGCTGCCGCCCGTGACCGGCGCCATGCCGCAGATCGCGCGCAGGATCGTGGATTTGCCCGACCCGCTTTCGCCCACGAGGCCATGGCTCGCCCGCGCATCGACCGAAAGGCTCACACCCTCCACCGCGCGCACCTCGCGGCCCTTGGAGCGGAAGGTCACGGTCAGGTTCTCGATCTCGATCAAAGCTGTCATGTCAGATCCCGGCCCGGTCCAGAACCGGCAGGGGACCGCGCGGTCCGCCGATCCGGGGCAGGCAGTCCAGCAGGCCCCTGGTATAGGGATGCCGGGCCTCAAGAAGATGGGCCGCCTCGATTTCCTCCACGACAAGGCCCTTGTGCATCACCAGCACCCGGTCGCAGAAGCGCGCGACCAGCCGCAGGTCGTGGCTGATGAAGATCAGGCCCATGCCACGGTTCCGCACCAGACCGTCAAGGATCGACAGGACCTCGGCCTGCACGGTGACGTCCAGCGCGCTGGTGGGTTCGTCGGCGATAAGGAGGTCGGGTTCCGGGATCAGCATCATCGCGATCATCACCCGCTGGCCCATCCCGCCCGAGAGTTCGTGCGGATAGGCGTCCATCACGCGGGCCGGGTCGCGGATCTGCACCGCCTCCAGCGCGGCAATGGCCTTGGCGGTGGCATCCGCCCGGCCCAGCCCGTCGCGCAGCCGCAAGCCTTCGGTCAGCTGGCGGCCGACGGTCATCACCGGGTTCAGCGAATATTTCGGGTCCTGCATCACCATGCCGATGCGCTTGCCGCGCAGCGCGCGCATCTCGCGCTCCGGGGCATGCAGGATGTCCCGACCGTCGAAGGTCATCGCATCCGCCTCGATCCGGCCGGGCGGGCGGACCAGGCGCAGCACGGCCCGGCCCGTCATCGTCTTGCCCGAGCCGCTTTCGCCCACGATCCCCAGACGCTCATGCCCGAGCGAGAAGGACACGCCCCGCACCGCCTGGACCCGGCCGGTCTCGGTCTCGAAGGTGACGCGCAGGTTCTTGACCTCGAGGAGACTCATCGCGCGGCGCTCCGCGGGTCGAGGACATCGCGCAGGCCGTCGCCCAGAAGGTTGAAGCCAAGGCTGACGATGAAGATCGCCAATCCGGGCATGGTGGCGACCCACCACTGCTCGAACAGGTATTTGCGGCCGGACGAGATCATCAGCCCCCATTCCGGCGTGGGCGGCAGGACCCCGAGGCCGAGAAAGCCGAGGCCGGCCGCGATCAGGATGACGCCCGCCATGTCCAGCGTCACACGGATGATGACCGAGGGCAGGCACATCGGCACCACATGCCCGGCGATGATCCGCGGGGCAGAGGCCCCCTGCAGCCGGATCGCGGCGATATAGTCCGAGGAGCGGACGGTCAGCGTCTCGGCCCGCGCCACCCTTGCATAGGGCGGCCAGGCGGTCAGCGCGATGGCGAGGACGGCGTTCTCGATCCCGGGCCCCAGGACGGCGACCAGGGCCAGGGCCAGGATCAACCGGGGGAAGGCCAGGAAGATGTCGGTCAGGCGCATCAGCGCGGCGTCGATCCAGCCGCCGAAATATCCGGCGACGGTGCCGATCAGCAGCCCCAGGACCGGGGCGGTGACCGCCACCAGCGCGATGATATACAGCGTGATCCGCGCGCCATGGATGATGCGCGACAGGATATCGCGGCCGAAATCGTCGGTGCCCAGAAGGTTGCCGGGAGTGCCGGGCGGCAACAGCCGGCGCGAGAGGTTCTGGGCCAGCGGGTCGTGCGGCGCGATCTGCGGGGCAAGGAGCGCCACCAGGAGAAGAAGCCCGACGATGACCAGCCCCGCCATCGCCAGCCGGTTGCGCCGGATGCGCTGCCAGGCGAGCCAGGCCTGCCCCAGCCGCGCCTGCCGCCGCGAGGCGGGGTTCGGGTCGCTCAGCCATGCCCGCAGCGTCGTCATGCCCGCGCCCTCGGATCGACCAGGCGGTACAGGATGTCCGAGGCCATGTTCAGCGTCACGAAGGCCACCCCCACCACCACCGTGCCCCCCAGCACGGCCGGCATGTCGGCGGCAAAGAGCGCATCGGTGATATAGCTGCCAAGGCCCGGCCAGGCAAAGATCGTCTCGGTCAGGACGGACCCCTCCAGCAGGTAGGCGTAGGAGAGTGCGATGACCGTGATCAGCGGCACCATCACATTCTTCATGGCATGGACCCAGATCACCCGCCATTCCGGCATGCCCTTCACGCGGGCGGTGGTGATGTATTCCTGGCCAAGCTCGTTCATCATGAAGCTGCGGGTCATCCGGCTGATGTAGGCCATCGAGACATAGCCCAGCAGCCCCGCGGGCAGGACGATATGGCTGACCGCGTTGCCGAAGACGTCCCAGGCGCCGTTCAGCGTGGCGTCGATCAGGATCATCCCGGTATAGCTGGTCAGGGTGAATTCCATCATCATGTCATAGGTCGGGTCCAGCCGGCCGGGCCCCGCGACCCAGTCGAGCTGGCCGTAGAAGACCAGAAGGCCGATCAGCCCCAGCCAGAAGACCGGCATCGAATAGCCCATCAGCCCCACCACCCGCACCACCTGGTCGGCAATGCTGCCGGGCCGGGTGGCGGCCAGCACGCCCGCGGGCACCCCGACCAGCGTGCCGAAGATCGTGCCGAGCGTGGCAAGCTCCAACGTGGCGGGGAAATAGCGCGCGATCTCGGAGGTGACGCTCTGGCCCGTGCGGATCGAATTGCCGAGGTCGCCCTGCAGCGCATCGCGGACGTAGATGAGGAACTGCTGCCAGAGCGGCAGGTCGAGCCCCAGCTTGTCGCGGATGGCGGCGATCTGGGCCGGGGTCGCCCGTTCGCCGACGATCGACAGCACGGGGTCGGTCGGCACGACGCGGGCGATGACGAAGGTGATCAGCAGCAGTCCCAGCAAGGTGATCGCCAGGGTGCCAAGGCCAAGCGCGATCTGCCCCAGAAGGGGAAGCAGACGATTGCGCGGCGGCGGTGCGGGTATTCCGGTCATGCAGGGCTTGGGCCGCCGCCCGAACCGGCGGCGGCCCTGTCGCTTACTTGGTGACAGTCCAGTAGGACGCCGAGTCGGTCGCCCCACCGGCATAGAAGCCCGCCACGTTGGTGCGCATCGCATCCTGCCGCGCCTGCTGGAACATCATCACGAAAGCCGATCCGTCGCGGTGCTTGCGCTGGATTTCCTCATACATCGCCTTGCGCTTTTCGGTGTCCTTCTCCTGCACCGCCGCCTCGGTCATCGCGTGCAGCTCGCCCGGATCCCATGCCGTGCGCCAGGCGAGATAGCCGGTATTGCCCGCCTCGTCGCTGTTGTCGGGGTTCATCGCGAAGGTCGAGGCGTTGGTATGCGGGTCGGGATAGTCCGGCCCCCAGGTCTGGATGGTGATGTCGTGCTGGCGGGCGCGATACTTCTCCAGCACCTGCGCGCCGTCGCCCACGTCGAGGACCAGGTTGATGCCGATCTGCGAGAAGGTGTTCTGCAGCGAGGTCGCAATATCCAGACGCTCCGGGTTGTTGCGGACCGTGAGGCCGACTTCCAGCGGCAGCGTCACGCCCGATTCCGCCAGGAGCGCCTTGGCCTTCTCGACGTCCAGGCTGTATGGGGCCTCGGTCAGCGCGCCGAGGAAGCCCTGCGGCAGGAAGGCCTGGTGCACGACCCACTGGCCCTTCAGGATCGTGTCGGTCATCCCGGCATAGTCGACGGCCCACCGCATCGCCTCCTGCACCTTCGGATTGGCCAGTTCCGGCTTCTTCTGGTTCAGCGCCAGATAGTAGATCTGCCCGCCCACGTCGTTCTGGACGGTTATGTCGGCATTGCCGGCCAGCCCCTCGATATCGGTCGGGGTCAGTTCGCGGGCAATGTCGATGTCGCCCTTCTCCAGCAGCAGCCGCTGCGTCGCGCCTTCGGGGATATGCTGCATGAAGACGTTCTTGATCTTGGCATCGCCGCGCCAGTGGCCCTGCCGCGCCTCGAGCACGTAACCCTCGTTCGGCTTGAACGACTTCAGCACATAGGCCCCGGTTCCGGCGCTGTTGGCCTTGAGCCAGGCATTGCCCATGTCGCCCTCGACCTCGTTCGCCATCACCGTCTTGATGTCGACGATGTTGGCGACCCCCGCGGTCAGGCAGTTGTAGACGAAGGACGGCGCATAGGCCTTGTCGGTCTTCAGGGTGACGGTATCCCCCTCGAAGGTGATCGTCTGGTCGACATTCTCCGGCGTCAGGCCGAACTGGGTCAGGATGAAGGCCGGCGTCTTGTTCAGCTTGACGACCCGGCGCAGCGACAGGGCCGCATCTTCCGCCGTCAGCGGGTTGCCGCTGGAGAAGGTGATGCCGGACTTGATCTTGAAGGTATAGGTCAGGCCATCGTCCGAGACCGCCCAGCTTTCGGCCAGGCCGGGAACCAGTTCGCCCGGCTTGGTGGGATCAAGCTCGATCAGGGTATCGTAGAGGTTGTTGTTCAGGTCGACGCCCGAAAACTCGAACGCCTCATGCGGGTCGATCGACACGATGTCGTCGATGGCATCGGCCACCACCAGTGTATCGGCCGGCGTCTCGGCCATGAGTGCCATGGGTGCGGTGCCGGTCATCAGCGCGGCAAAGGCTGCCGCACGGCCGAATCCATGCTTCAGGTGCATCGTCCATCTCCCTGTGATTGTTCGCTGAGGAGCCGACAGGCGCCAGTTCCTGTCCGGATTGGATGAAAGCGGGGGGCAGGAGTCAATGGCCAACCTTCGGGTCCGGCACGCGCATCTTCACTGCCCATGGCGCAAGCGGGAAACCGGACGGATCCCGGCCGTGAACCCGGTCGCGAAGGGGGTCATTTTCCGTAGTAATCCCGGAACCATTCGACGAACCGCGCGATCCCGTCCCGGAAATCCGTCTGCGGCCGGTAGCCTGTCAGGCGCTGCAACAGGCTTGCGTCGGCCCAGGTGGCGGGCACGTCGCCCTTTTGCATCGGCATGTAGTTGCGGATCGCCGTCTTGCCGAGGCTCGCCTCGATCGCATCCACGAAATCCATGAGCCGCACCTTGTCGGAATTGCCGATGTTCACGATCCGGAAGGGCGCGACGGGCGAGAGGCTGTCCCCCTCGGGCACGATTCCGTCCGCCGGGCGCTCGGGCACGGCGTCGATCAGAAGCCGGATGCCGCGGACCAGATCGTCGACATAGGTGAAGTCGCGATACATGTCGCCGTGGTTGTAGATGTCGATCGGCCGGTCATCCAGGATCGCATCGACGAACTTGTACAGCGCGAGATCGGGCCGGCCCCAGGTGCCGTAGACGGTGAAGAACCGGAACATGGTGGTCGGCAGGTTCCACAGATGGGCATAGGCATGGGCCATGCTCTCGTTGGCCTTCTTGGTCGCGGCATAGATCGTGAGCTGGGTGTCGGCCTTTTCGGTCTCGGTGAAGGGCATCTCGGTATTGGCGCCATAGACCGAGGAGGTCGAGGCCATGAGGAGGTGGCGCACCTGAAGGCGGCGCGCGGCCTCCATCACGTTGAAGCTGCCGATGACATTGGCATCCAGATAGGCGCGCGGGTTCTCGAGGCTGTAGCGCACCCCGGCCTGGGCCGCGAGATGGACGATGATCCCGGGGCGGAACTCGTCCGCGACGGCATCGAGGCGTGCCTGATCCTCGAGCAGGGCTTCGGTCGCGGTGAAGTTCGGGCTTTGCAGCAGCATGGCATGCCGGCGCTGCTTGAGCGTGACGTCGTAATAGTCGGTCATCCCGTCATAGCCATGGACCCGGAACCCCTCGGCCAGCAGCAGCCGCGCGAGGTGGAAGCCGATGAAGCCGGCGGTTCCGGTGATCAGCACGCGGCGCAGGGGGGCGTCAGTCATTGCGGTCTTCTCCTGATCGGTTCGTCATCCGGCGGGGCGGGGTTCTGGGCAAGGGGTAAAATGGCCCGGCACCAGTTTTTCGCTGCGACCGCCCCGCCATGGTGCCGCTTCGTCTGCCTGTGCGGAACGAGTCCGCCTCCGTCCGGGTGCGGCGCCCGCGGGATGTGCTATTCTGCGTTCAGCGGTCAGGGCGGGCCTTGTGGCGGAACCTTCGTTGCCCGGGCACGTCTCATCCCTGTCTGCGGGAAAGGAAGCGTGATGCGCCTGAATGCCGATCTCGACCAGCCCGTGATCGTCCACGCGGCCCGGCTGGACTGGGTGCCCAGCCCGGCCGCGGGGGTGGAGCGCCGGATGCTGTATCGCGACGGGGACGAGGTCGCCCGGGCCACCTCGATCGTGCGCTATGCGCCGGGCAGCGCATTTCCCGAACATGTCCATGGCGGCGGCGAGGAGATCCTGGTGCTGGAAGGCACGTTCCAGGACGAACACGGCGATTATCCTGCTGGGTCCTATTTCCGCAACCCGCCCGGCACCGCGCACAGTCCCGCCGCGGCCGGGGGCTGCACCATCCTTGTCCGGCTCTGGCAATACCGCAGCGGCGACACGGCCCAGGTCAACTGGCAGCCCGGCGAGGGCCAGGCCCTGGCACCCCGCCCCGGAGCGACTGCGGCGCGCCTGCTGTTCGAGGACGAGGCCGAGCGGGTCTGGACCGAAGACTGGGGCCCCGATGCCGAAATCAGGATCGGGAATGTGGCGGGGCTCGAGTTCCTGCTGATCGAGGGCAAGGCCAGGATCAACGGCGAGGATTGCGCGGCGCAAAGCTGGGGCCGCCTGCCCGCAGGTCAGGCGCTGTCGGCCCTGGCCGGTCCCGAAGGCGCGCGGATCTGGGTCAAGGCGGCGCCGCTGCAACATCCCGATGTCCTGCCCATGCCGGGCTGAGCCTCGCGCCGGCGCTTGACAGGCCCCGCCATCGCTGCCGCAGATGGGCACGAGACGATGCAGGTGCGCCATGATTGCCGATCCCCAGGTGCTGGAGTTCATCCGCCGGACCGAAGCAGCCTATCCGGCCGAGGCCAACGGGGCCAGCGCCGCCGACAACCGCAGATATTACGACGCCATGTGCGCCCGCTTCCGCGCCCCGCGCCCGCCCGGCCTGCCGGTCAGGGATCGGGATCTGGGGGGCGTGTCCTGCCGGATCTACGGGGAGGAGACGCCGGTGGCGGTGCTCTATCTCCACGGCGGCGGCTTCGTGGTCGGCGGGCTGGACAGCCATGATGACGTCTGCGCCGAGATCGCCGATGCCACCGGGCTGATGCTGGTCGCGGTGGATTACCGGCTGGCCCCCGAACATCGCTGGCCCGCACCGATCCGCGATGTCGAGGCGGTCTGGCAGGCGCTGGACCGGCCCGCGGTGGTGGCGGGCGACAGTGCGGGCGGGCTGTTGGCGGCCGCTCTTTGCCTGTCCTGCCGGCAAAGGCGGCAGCCCCTGGGGCAGGTGCTGATCTACCCCAGCCTTGGCGGCGACCGCAGCGCGCCTTCCTATACCGTCAACGCCGAGGCACCGCTGCTGCGCAGCGTCGATCTGGACGGCTACCAGCGCGCGCTGCATGGCGAGGGGCCGGTCACGGACCCGCTGGCACAGCCGCTGCGGGCCCCCGAGCTTGGCGGTCTGGCCCCGGCCTTCGTCGTCAGCGCGGATGTCGATCCCCTGCGCGATGACGGGCGCGACTATGTGGCGCGGCTGCGACAGGCGGGCGTGGCGGCGGAATGGCGCAACGAGCCCGAGTTGCCGCATGGCTATCTGCGGGCCCGCCGCGACAGCGACCGCGCCCGGCGCAGCTTTCAGGCGATCCTTGCCGCGGTCGTCCGCCTTGCCGGGGGCGCGCAGCCCTGATCCGGGGCGCGCGCCGGTCCGGGATCAATTGTCCACGGGTCCGTGCGGGTTGCCGATGCCCATCATCGGCAGCATCTCGCTGCCATAAAGCGGCCCCGGCCCGAGGCGGAGCGCGATCGGTTCCACCGGATAGGCCGGCGCCCGCAGCGAAGCGGCCACAAGCAGCGCCGCCGGATAGAAGACCTCCAGGTCGGCCGTCTGGTGCCAGATGATCCGCTCGGCCAGGCGGGCGGTGTCGGTGTCGCCCTTGTCCAGGGCCTCGGCGTAAAGCTCGACCAGGGCGGTGACGACCGCGACATCGCCGTCGTAAAGCCGCGCCAGTTCGGCCTGCAGGGCCGCGGCATCGGGCATGTCGGGCAGCGCCTGCCGCGAGCCGGAGCTGGCCGTGTCCGTCCAGCCGAGCATGGGCAGGATGGTCGCCTCTTGCGCGGCGTTGTTGGGGGCCATCAGTGCGGCGGCCATGCGGGCGGCTTCGCCGATATCGTCCTGCCTTGCGCCGACCGCCTCGAGCTGGGCCTGGAAATCCGCATGGGCGCTGCGCAGGGCGTAGGGGGTCTCGAAGGGTGCCGCAAGCGCGGGCAAGGGCAGTGCCGCGATTGCAGCGGCGATGATGATCCTGTGCATTCCGGTCTCTCCTCTCTCCTGATCCGCCAAGACTGGCCTGCCCGGATGAGCGGAAACTTACGGCATGGGGCATTCTGCTTCAGGTTGCCGTCAGGAAGCGGTGGTTCATTCACCTTGCCGTGATCAAGGGGCTTGTTCCGGCGCGCCGGACAGGAAAGCGCGCAGCCCGCAATCGGGTGCAGTCATCGGCTCATGCAGACACACGGGATGTGTGGAAGGAGGAGTTATGCGCAGCTTGTATCACCATCGCCTGTGGTCCCGGTATCGGGTCCGGCGGGCCCTGTCGGCCTTGGGTTTCGCCGCCGCGACCGCGCTGCTCCCGCTTGCCGGGGCCGCGCAGGAGGCCGCGCCCGCAGAGGCCCCGGCGACGATCCCGGCCGAAAGGGTGCCGTTCTTCCACGACTGGGAGTCATCGCCCCATGCCAAGGCGGATGCCCGCGCCTTCACCAACTGGAACGACAAGGGCGAGATCCCCGAAGCCTGCTCGCGGTGCCATTCGACCCCCGGCTTCCTGGATTACATCGGTGCGGATGGCTCGGCCGTGGGCAGCGTCGAGGCGAAGGCGCCGACGGGCACGGTCATCGGCTGCATGGCCTGCCACAACGAGACGACGCGCAGGATGTCCGGCGTCAGCTTCCCCTCGGGCCAGCGGGTCGAGGATCTGGGCGCCGAGGCGCGCTGCATGACCTGCCACCAGGGCCGGGAATCCACGCTTGGCGTGAACCGCGCGGTGGCCGGGATCGGCGATGACACGGTGTCGCCGGACCTTGCCTTCATCAATGTCCATTACCGGGCGGCCGGGGCGACCCTGATGGGCACGCTGGCGCGGGGCGGCTATGAATATGACGGGCAGGCCTATGCCTCGCGCCGCCGGCATGCCGAGCCCTTCGACAGCTGCATCACCTGCCATGAGCTGCATACCGTGCAGCCGAAGGTGGAACCCTGCGCCGCCTGCCATGACGGGGTGACCGACCGCAAGTCGCTGCGGACTATCCGCAAGGACAAGGTGGACTACGACGGGGACGGCGACGTGGCCGAGGGGATCGCGGCGGAAGTCGCCGCCCTGCACGAGCGCCTGCTCGATGCGATCAAGGCCTATGGCAAGGATGTGGCCGGCACGGCCATCGCCTATGATGGCCATGCGCATCCCTATTTCTTCATCGACCGGGACGGCAGCGGCGGGGTCGAGGAAGGCGAGGCGGTCGGGGACAACAAATACGCAAGCTGGACCCCCCGGCTGCTGCGCGCGGCCTACAACTATCAGTTCGTCGCCAAGGATCCGGGGGCCTATGCGCATAACGCGCCCTATGTGCTGCAACTCCTGCATGACTCGCTGGCCGATCTGGACAAGGCGGCCGTCGAGGGGCTGGTGCGCCCGTAAGTCCGGTCCGGCCCGGAGATCGCCTCCGGGCCGGACAGGTCAGCCCCAGGCGCGCAGGGCAAAGACCAGCGTCATGCCGAAGCCGACGATCCCGATCAATGCCCGCAGCACCCGGCGCGGCATCGCGCGGGCCACCGGCGCCCCCGCATAGCCGCCAAGCGCCGAGGCCAGCATCATCAGCGCCGCCTCGGGCCAGGCAACCAGCCCCGCCACCGCGAAGGCCGCGACCGAGATGGCGGACAGAACGAAGGACAGCCCGCTTTTCAGCCCGTTCATCCGGTGCAGGTCGCGCATCCCCCAAAGCGAGAACAGGGCCAGCAGCATGATGCCCAGCCCGCCGTTGAAATAGCCGCCATAGATCGAGACCAGCAGGAGACCTGCCATGCCCGCCGCCCCCTCGCCGGTCCCGGACCGCGCTCCGGCGCGGCGCAGCCGGTCGCCGAACAGGAACACCAGCGTGGCGAACAGCAGAAGCCCCGGCACGATGCGCGCAAAGACCTCGTTCGACGAGACCATGAGCAGAAGCGAGCCCGCCAGCCCGCCGGCAAGGGTCACCACGGACAGCCGCGCCAGCCGGGCGCGCGGCACCTGCGCCAGTTCGGCGCGAAAGCCGATGGCCCCCGCCAGATAGCCGGGAAAGACCGCGACCGCGCTGGTCGCATTGGCCATGACGGGCGGGATTCCGGCCAGGACGAGCGCCGGGAAGGTCAGGAAGGTGCCGCCCCCGGCGACGGTGTTCAGGACCCCGGCCCCGAAGGCGGCCAGTCCCAGGATCAGCGCATCGGCCAGGGTCACGGCGCGCAGCCCCTTGTCCGACGGGGGCTGAATGGGCGTTCGGGTCCGGGCATCAAGGATCTCCTGCGGGCGGGATGGACAAGCAGCGCCAGAGGATAGGGGAAGGCGGAGGGGAAGGACAGCCGTCGGCTCAGGCCGGCGTTTCCAGCCGTGGGGCCCAATCCTCGACCCGGCGGTTCTCCAGCCGGGCGCGGGCCAGCCGCTGCCAGCTTTCGGGCAGGCCGGGCAGGGCGGCAAGGTCGGCCAGCGCAGGGCGGTCCAGCATGTCGCGGTAAAGCAGCCGCCATACCCTGGAAAGCGGCCAGCCGGCCTGCGGCCGCGCGACCAGCGCCGCGCCGTCGCCTGCCGCCACGACGCCGGGCTCCAGCACGCGGAAATACCAGCCGGTGCGCCCGCTGTCCTGCACCCGCCGCGCCATGTCGGGCCGGGCGAAGCGCAGGTTCAGCTTCCAGCAGGGCTGACGCGACTGGCTGACCTGCATCAGGGCCGTGCCCACCCGCCAGAGATCGCCCAGGCAAAGGCCGGCCTCGTCGATGCCCTCGGCCACAAGGTTCTCGCCAAAGCCGCCGGGCCGGAGGTTGGGGGTTCCCGCAGGCAAGGCCGCGGCCCAGAGCGGATAATGCGCAACCGGGTAGCAATGCACCGCCTTGTCCGGCCCGCCATGACGCTGCCGGTCGCCCTGTTCGTCCCCGTCCAGCCCTGGCGCCGCCACGGCGACCGGCCCGGAGACCGGCTGTTTGTCGATGGCCGAGGGCTGCCCCCGCGGGCCGAAGGGGCGGGCGCGGCCGGAGCGCACCTCCAGGATGCGAAAGCCGCTCATTCCCGGCCTTCCAGCATCAGCGCCATGATCTGCGCCCCGAGCGCCAGATCCGAGACCTGCCCGAAATGCCGCGCCCGCATCTGGCCCTGGCGGTCGAACAGGACCAGCGTCGGCGTGCCTTCGAGCTGCCATTCCGCCATGGTCCGGGGCAGGGGGCCGGGATCGCCGGGCTGGTCCACCGCCACCGGAAAGCGGATGCGGTATTCGTGCAGGAAGGCGCGCAGCGCGACCGGCGTCATCGCCGCGTGATGCTCGAACACCGAATGCAGCCCGATCACCGCCACATTGTCCGGCGCGAAGGTGCTGGCGATGCGCCCCGCCTGCGGCAGGCCGTGGCTGACGCAACCGGGGCAGAGTATCTGGAACACCTCGACCGCCAGGACGCGGCCATGGAAATCCGCCAGCGCCGGGGGGTGGTCGGTGTTCAGCCATTCGGCGGCGTGAAGCGTGGTCATCCTGTCCTCCTCGCCCGGGGCGGCCGTCCGGGCCCATTCAGGACTTCGGCGCGAATCGGAGTCAAGCCGGATCGGGACTGGCGCAAGGCGCGGCGAGGGCACAGACTGCATGGGAATGCAGCATCGGGCGGGAGCCGGGAATGGAACAGCGGATGAACTATTTCGCGAAGGCGCCGGAGCTGATGACCTCGGTCCTGGCCCTGAACGAGGCGGTCGAGACCTGCGGGCTGGAGAAAAGCCTGCTGCACCTGATCAAGCTGCGCGCCTCGCAGATCAACGGCTGTTCCTATTGCGTCGACATGCATGCGCATGAGGCGCTGGAGGATGGCGACAGCCTGCAGCGGGTGCTGCTGGTCGCGGCATGGCGGGAATCGCCGCTGTTCACCGAACGCGAACGCCTGGCCTTCGCCTGGACCGAAGCCCTGACCCGGGTCGCCGATGGCGGAGTGCCGGATGCGCTGTATGCGGCGGCCCTCGCGCAGTTTTCGGAAAGCGAGCTGGTGAAGCTGACGGTCGCGGTGTCGATCATCAACACCTGGAACCGGCTGAGCGTCGCCTTCCACGCCCTGCACCCGATCCGGGGCTGATCTGCCGCCGTCAGCCCTGCCGCCAGTAGTCGTTGGCCGCGGCCACGGTGGCGAAATGCGTCGCCACCACCTGGCTGATGGCGATCAGCGCATCGGCATCCTCGGCATATTCCGGGCGCAGCCGGTCGCGCACCGCGGCGTCGGGCTGGGTCAGCTTGACCGCAACCCGGGCCAGTTTCACCGCAAGGTCATAGCCTTCGGTCGGGGTCTTCGTGATCAGGCTGGGCAGCCAGTCGGACATGGTGCTCTCCTTGCAGCGGGGGTTGCGGGATCAGGATGCGGCAGGCGTCGCCCTCGGGGTCGCTGAACTGGCCGTGGCGCAGGGCCCAGAAGAAGGCGGCCAGTCCGGTCAGGCCCATGCCGATCGAGAGCGGGATGAGAAAGCCGATGTTCATGGCGCCGCGCCGTCGATGGCCCGCCAGGCGTGCCAGGTGCCGTGGCCGAGCAGCGGGAAGATCAGGAGGAGCCCCGCCAGCCCGGTCAGCAGCGACAGGACCAGCCCGGCGCTGACGATGGCGCCCCAGGCCAGCATCGGCCGCAGGTTCTGCGCCGTCATCGCGAAGCTGCGGCCCATCGCCGTCAGGGCGTCGCGCCGGGTCGAGACCATCATCGGAAAGGAGAAGACGCTGATCGCGAAGGCGAAGGCTGCGAACAGCCCGCCCACCAGCATGCCTGTCGCGATCAGCGCCCATCCCCTTGGCGTGGTGAGCGCGTTCTCGAACGCCTCGGCCGCGCCGGGGAAGGGTTGAAGCCCGAAGAATAGGGCATAGAGCAGGTCCGCCGCCCGCAGCCAGAACAGGACCAGGAGGCCAAGGAGGAGGCCCGCCATGGCGATCTGCCCGGCCGCGCCGGGGGCAAGGCGCAGGACCATGAAGGCGGTCGGCGGCTCGTTCCGGGCCAGGCGGCGGCTTTTCTCGTAAAGGCCGACGGCCAGGAAGGGGCCGACGATCAGGAAGCCCGACAGCGCGGGCAGGGCGAGGTAGAGCAGGCCCCAGAGCGCCAGCGCCCAGAGCACGGCCCAGGACAGCGCCAGCACCGCCGCGCCATAGGCCAGGCTCGATCCGGGCGCGCGGCTCAGGTCGCGCCAGCCGGCGGCCAGCCAGTCCAGCGCGGCGCGGGCGGGCAGATGGCGCGCGTGCGGGCTTTCGACGGCGAGGGGCTTGTGCAGGGTGGGAAGCGGTTCAAGCATCGGGACCTCAGCAACTGTGCCGGGCGGGGGCGGGGCCATCGGCCAGGGCGGTGCAGGCCGGCTGCGACCCGACCGCCGCGATGACCAGATGGATGTTCGCCGCAAGGAAGACCGCGATCACGGCGGCCGCCCCGGCAAGGGCGAGGCTGCGCTGGCGGGCGGGACTCATGGTTTCGCCTCCGGCAGGGTCGAGACGTAGAGGGCGAGGAGATTGACCTCGGCCGGGGTGAGGCGCTGGTTCCAGGCGGGCATGAAGCCGCGGCGGCCGTGTTTCAGCGTGGTCAGGATCGTGGCCTCGTCCTGGCCGTAGATCACCGAATCGTCGGTCAGCGAGGGCGCCCCGGCCAGAAGGCCGCCGCTGCCGCCGTCGCCATGGCAAGAGGCGCAGTTCTCGGCGAAAAGCGCGGCGCCGGGGCTGTCGGCGGGGGCCTTGCCCGACGGCAGGGCGGCGACATGGCTGGCCAGCGCCTGGCGGTCGGCGGGCTCCAGCCAGTCGAAGGCGGGCATTTCGGCCGCGCGGCTGTCCTCGGTCGCGTTGATGCCGATGGCGATGGTCTCGGCCAGGGTCCCGGGCTCGCCGCCCCAAAGCCAGTCGGCATCGTCCAGCGCCGGAAATCCCGGACCGCCGGCACCGGCGGCACCGTGGCAGGCGGCGCAGTTGTCGGCGAATAGGCGGGCGGCGGCGGGCATCGCACTTGCCATCAGCACGGGGTCGGACTTCAGCGCGGCGAAATCGGGGGTCGTGAAATGGGCAAGCCAGCCCTGCCGCACCGCGTCCACGGCCTGATACCCGTCGCGCGCCATGCGGCCCTGGTCCAGCCCCCAGAGCCCGCGGGTATAGTCGCGCCCGGTGGGCCAGGCGGGCAGCAGGATCCAGGCGACCACCGCGTAGACGAAGGTCAGCAAAAGCGCGATGGCCGCGATCTTCGGGAAGGGGGTGTTCAGCTCCTGGATACCGCCCCAGTCGTGGCCGGTGGTGTCGTAGCCGGTGACCGGGTCGATCAGGCGGTTGCCGGTATGCGGGTCGGCGCCGGGCAGGTCGTGCGGGTCGGAGGTCCTGGTCATTCCCGCGCCTCCCCCTCCAGCACCGAGCGCGCGGCCCGTTCATGCGCGGCCCGGCGCGAGGGCGCATAGGCGCGGATGGCGACGATCGCCAGGAAGCCCATCATCCAGATCGGGCCGAAGGTCTTTGCCAGAAGGACAAGGATGTCATGGCTCATGGCGCGGTCCCTTCCTGCGCCAGCCGCGCGGCCTCGGTCTGAGTGCCGAGCGATTGCAGATAGGCGACCACCGCGTCCATCTCGGTCAGGTGCGCCGGATCGCCGTCGAAGGCACGCTGGACCGGGCGGTCGCCGTGCCGCTCGCGGAAGGCGTCGGTGCCGGCGCCGTCGGGGGCGGCCTGCGCCCTCGCGTCGGCCTCGGCCCCGGCGACCATCGCCGCGTCATAGGGCACGCCCAGCCGGGCCAGCGTGGCCAGCGCGCCGGGCAGGCCCGAGGTGTCGAGCGTCTGCATCAGCCAGGGATAGGCCGGCATGATCGAGGCGGGGACCACCGCGCGCGGATCGGTCAGATGCGCGACCTGCCAGGCGTCGGAATACTTGCCGCCCAGCCGGGCGAGGTCCGGCCCGGTGCGCTTCGATCCCCAGAGCATCGGATGGTCCCAGGCGCTTTCCGAGGCCAGCGAATAGGGGCCGTAGCGGTCGATCTCGTCGGCCAGGCTGCGGACCATCTGGCTGTGGCAGGCATAGCAGCCCTCGCGCATGTAGATCTCGCGCCCGGCCAGTTCCAGCGGCGTGAGGGGCCGCAGGTCGGCGGGAATCTCCACCGTCTCGTCGATGGTGAACAGGGGCGCGATTTCCACCAGCCCACCGACCGAGGCGGCGAGGATGATCGCGCCGACAAGGCCCATCGACAGCTTTTCCAGGTTGTAATGCAGGCGCAGGACCATGGGACTACTCCGCCGCCTGCGCCACGAGGGGCCGGTCGTTCCGCAGGTCGCGGCTGTACGAGGCGCGCAACGTGGCGCGGCAGTTCAGCGTGCAGATCACGGCGCCGGTCAGGAACATCGCGCCGCCGATGGCGCGCAGAAGGTAATAGGGCGCCATGGTCTGCACCGATTGCAGGAAGCTGTAGGACAGCGCGCCGTTCGCGTCATAGGCCCGCCACATCAGCCCCTGGGTGATGCCGGCGTTCCACATCGCGATGACGTAGACCAGCGTGCCGAGGACGGCGAGCCAGAAGTGCCATTCCACCGCGCGCGGCCAGGCCATGGTCTCGCGCCCGGCCAGTTGCGGCACCAGGGTGTAGATCGCGCCGAAGATGATCATGGCGACCCAGCCCAGCGTGCCGGAATGGACGTGGCCCACGGTCCAGTCGGTGTAATGCGACAGCGAGTTCACCGGGCGGATGGCAAGGAACGACCCCTCGAAGGTGGACAGGCCGTAGAACACCGCCGCCACGAACATGAAGCGCAGCGTCGCGTCGTCGCGCACCTTGCCCCAGGCGCCGTTCAGCGTGGCGATGGCATTGCCGGCCGAGGCCCAGGAGGGCACCAGCAGCATGACCGAGAAGGTCATCCCCAGCGTCTGCACCCAATAGGGCAGGGCGGTGTAATGCAGGTGGTGCGAGCCGACCCAGATGTAGAAGAACACGATGCCCCAGAAGCTCAGGATCGAGAGGCGATAGGACCAGATCGGCCGGCCCGAGCGGACGGGCAGGAAGTAGTAGAGCATCCCCAGGAAGCCGGCGGTTAGGAAGAAGGCCACCGCGTTGTGGCCATACCACCACTGGATCATCGCATCCTGCACGCCGGCCCAGACCGTATAGCTTTTCGATCCCGCCCAGCTGACCGGCAGGGCGATGTTGTTGACGATGTGCAGCATCGCCACCACCAGGATGAAGGCCAGGTAATACCAGTTGGCGACATAGATATGCGGCTCGGCCCGCCGCGCCAGGGTGCGCATGTAAAGCGTGAAGTAAAGCACCCAGACCGCGACCAGCCAGAGGTCGGCATACCATTCCGCCTCGGCATATTCCTTGGACTGGGTGGCGCCCATCAGATAGCCTGTCACCGCCCAGGCGCAGAACAGGTTGTAGCCGATCAGCACGACCCAGGGGCTCAGCGCATCGGCCAGCCGCGCGCGCGAGGTGCGTTGCAGCACCCAGAACGAGGTCGCGATCAGCGCATTGCCGCCAAAGCCGAAGATGATGCCGGTGGTATGCACCGGGCGCAGCCGGCCAAAGCTGGTGGCCCCCCAAAGCGGCGTCGCCTCGGGCCAGTAGAGCAGCGCCGCCACCCAGACCCCCGCGACCATGCCGACCATGGCCCAGGCCAGCGTCATCCAGATGCCGAAGCGCGTCGGCCCGTCGTCATAGCGCAGGACGCGGTCGCGGTCGGCGGGGTCCGCGTCATACAGCACGCCGCCCAGCCGGAACACCAGGCCAAGGCCAAGCACCAGCGCCATCGTCCCGTGCAGCGCCATCACGCTGTCCTGCGCGAGGGCGGCCATCGCCAGCCCCATCAGCGCGAGGGCCGCCGAAAGGCCGATGCCGATCTGCCGTTCCAGTGTGGTCAGCGAGGCGGGCATGGTCACACGAATTCCTCCGCAAGCAGAAGGTCCGGACGCAGCGCGATATCCGCCAGGGTCGAGCGGTCGAGATCGGCCAGGAAGGCCGCCTCGGCCGCGCGCAGCCGCGCCTTCAACCGGCAGCGCCCGTCGATGCTGCAGTCGCCGCCGCCCGGTCCGAAACATTCGACCAGCGGCTGCCCTTCCTCGAGCAGGCGGATGATCGCGCCCAGGCGAATCTCGCCGGCGGGACGGGCCAGCATCGCGCCGCCGCCGCTGCCGCGCCGGGTGGCGACATAGCCGGCCTGGGCGAGCCGCTGGATGATCTTGGTCAGGTGGTGGCGCGAAAGGCCGAATTCCTGCGCCATCTCGGCCGTGGAGACCCCCTGTCCGGGCGTGCCCGCCATGCGCATCAACATCCGCAAGCCATAATCGGTGAACGAGGTAAGGCGCATCCGGGATGGTCCGTCCTTAATAGGTATTTACAATACCAATTAGCAGGTTTAAACCGGAATGCAAGCCCAACCGGATGCCCGGCGGTGCTGGGGTCCTCCGAAGGCGACGTATATCACCCTTCCGGAAGGAGAGCGCCGATGTCCGACCCCTCGCTGCCGCGCGGCACCCTGGAAATGTCCGAACGTCGCCGCGCGCTTGCGCCCGAACCCGAGGCGGCGTTCCGCGCCTTCTCGGCGGCGGTTTTCGCCGATGGCGCGCTGGACAGGCGCACCAAGCAGCTGATCGCGGTCGCGGTGGCCCATGTCACGCAATGCCCCTGGTGCATCGAGGGCCATGTCAAGGCGGCGGGGCGTGAAGGCGCCAGCCCCGAGCAGGTCATGGAAGCGATCTGGGTCGCGGCAGAGATGCGTGCCGGGGCCTCCTATGCCCATGCGCTGAAGGCGATCCAGGCGATGGGCGGCGGGGCAGGGTGATGCCCCCGGTGCCGCCTGTTCCCGATCGTCCCGCCGACCGGATCCGCGTCAAGCGGATCTACCGGGCGGTCCGGGTGTCGGACGGCAGCCGGGTCCTGGTCGACCGGCTCTGGCCGCGCGGCCTGGCCAAGGACCGCGTCCGCCTGCATTCCTGGTGCAAGGAGATCGCGCCCAGCGACGAATTGCGCCGCTGGTATCACGCCAACCCCGATGCCTGGCAGGAGTTTACCGCCCGCTACCGCGAGGAGCTTTCCCACAAGGCCGATCTGCTGCGCGGGCTTGCCGAACTGACGGCCGACGGCGTGGTGACGCTGCTTTACGCCTCGAAGGAGGAGGAGCAAAACAACGCCATCGTGCTGCGCGACTACCTGCGGCAAATCCTTGAAAAGAATGACAAGACGGGCCAGGACGGCTAGGGTTGGCCCGCTTGCCCCCCCTCGCGGCGGGCGCTGCATTCCGCCGCATCGGGGAAAGCGGCGGTTGCCCCGCACCTCCGCTTCTGGTCCAGTATCGGCATGACCACGCGGGACAGGAGTGACGCAGCATGACACGCAGCACCGCCGGACGCGGACGGCTTTACGACAGCATCCTCGATACCGTGGGCGACACGCCCGCGGTGCGCCTCGCCCGCCTGGCCCCGCCGCATGTCGCGCTTTACGTCAAGGTCGAGGCCTTCAATCCCGGCGGCTCGGTCAAGGACCGGCTGGCGCTGAACATCATCGAGGCGGCCGAGGCTTCGGGGGCGCTGCGTCCCGGGCAGACGGTGGTCGAGGCGACCAGCGGCAATACCGGGATCGGCCTGGCGATGGTCTGTGCCGCCAAGGGCTATCCGCTGGTGCTGACCATGGCCGAGAGCTTCTCGGTCGAGCGTCGGCGGCTGATGCGCTTCCTGGGCGCGAAGGTGGTGCTGACGCCGAAGGAGCTGAAGGGCTTTGGCATGTATCAGAAGGCGCGCGAGCTGGCCGAACGGAACGGCTGGTTCCTTGCCCGCCAGTTCGAGACCGCCGCCAATGCCGAGATCCACGAGGCCACCACCGCGCGCGAGATCCTGGCCGATTTCGACGGAAAGCTGGATTACTTCGTTTCGGGCTACGGCACCGGCGGCACGATCACCGGGGTCTCGCGCGTGCTGCGCCGGGAAAGCCCGGCCACGCGCATCATCCTGGCCGAACCGGCCAACGCGGCCCTCGTCGCCAGCGGGACGGCACAGGAGCGCGACGCCGAGGGCGCGCCCGCCGCCAGCCATCCCGCCTTCAACCCGCATCCGATCCAGGGCTGGACGCCCGATTTCATCCCGCTGGTGCTGCAGGAGGCGCTGGACCGGAACGGCCATGACGGGCTGATCCCGGTTTCCGGCCCGGATGCGATGGCCGCCGCCCGGGCGCTGGCGCGGCAGGAGGGCATCTTCACCGGCATCTCGGGCGGGGCCACGCTGGCGGTGGCGCTGAAGGTCGCCGAAACCGCCCCCGCAGGCGCACGCATTCTGTGCATGTTGCCCGATACCGGCGAACGCTACCTTTCGACGCCGTTGTTCGACGGCATCGAACCCGGCATGACCGAGGAAGAGATCGCGCTGATGCGCTCGACCCCCGGCTACCAGATGCCCTGACGCCCGGCCGGGCGCGGCGCGTGGGCGACTTGTCGGCAAGGGGATGGCCGGGTTGCGCAAGGTGCTGATCTGAAATGGCTTTCCGGCCTGGATGATGCCACCCCGCCTTGGGCGGGGGCGGCCGGTCATGCAAGGTCATCCCGGCCTTCACCCGAGCAGCGCCTTGGCGGCGGCATGGGGTTGAAGCCGGACGGGGGAACAAATTCCGGCCGTGCCGCGTTTGACGGGGGTTTCCAGCAAGGTGGACAGATGGCGTTGCAGCATTCCGATCCCCCCGCCCATTCCCCCCTTCGCGCGCCCCTGCGGGTCGGTCCCGCCGCGCTTCCCGGCCAGGAGACCCTGACCTATTTCGCGGCGGCCTTCTTCACGCTGGCGCTCCTCACCGACTGGGCCTATGTCCAGACCATGATCCTGACCTGGCAGGACTTCTCGTCCTGGCTTCTGTTGGCGGGGCTGGTCGCGGGCGGGGTCGCGGTCCTGCTCTGGCTGGTCGGCCTTGCGCTTTATCGGCAGCGGCCGGTCTGGATCATCGCCATCCTGAACGCCCTGGTGCTGGCGGCCGCCTTCCTGAACAGCCTGGTCCATGCGGGCGACGGCTGGACTGCCATCGTCCCCTGGGGGATCGGGCTGTCCCTCGTGACCTGCGTCCTGATGCTGGCCTCGGCTGTCCTGCGGCGCCAGGCGTTCCACCGCATCCACGCGGCCTGAAGGAGAGTGCCATGACCCCGATCGGCCTTGCCACGCGCGCGCTTCTGTTCCTTGGCACCGGCCTTGCCGCCCAGGCCCAGGACTTCGACATCACCAGCCAGATCGGACCCGATCCGGTCCTGCCCGATCCGGTCTATGTCAGCCTGGCGCCCGACCTCAACGTGGCCGAGGTCGTCGGTTGGGCCGAAGGCCAGATGCCCGAGGTCCCCGAGGGGCTGGCCATCTCGGCCTATGCCACCGATCTGGTCAATCCCCGCACCGTCCACACCCTGCCCAACGGCGATGTGCTGGTGATCCAGTCCCGCGCGCCCGAGGGCAAGCCGAAATACCGCCCCAAGGACTTTATCCGCGGCTGGATCATGTCGATCGCCGCAGGGGGCGGCAAGGGGCCGCAGCAGGACAGCAACCTGATCACCCTCTTGCGCGACCCGAACCGCGACGGGGTGGTGGATGAGCGGCATGACCTCCTGACCGGCCTGAATTCGCCCTTCGGCGTGGCCTGGATCGACGACAGGCTTTACGTCGCCCTTGCCGATGCCGTGGTCAGCTATCCCTATATCCTGGGCGACACCGCGATTGCGGGCGCCGCGCAACTCCTTACCCCGCTGCCTGGCGGGCCGCTCAACCACCACTGGACCAAGGACCTGGCCCTCGGCCCGGACGGGACCATGCTCTATGCCTCGGTCGGCTCGAACTCGAATGCCGGCGAGAACGGGATGGAGGCCGAGCGTGGCCGCGCCGCGATCTGGCAGATCGACCGGGCGACCGGGGCCGCGAAGCCTTACGCCACCGGCCTGCGCAACCCGAACGGGCTGATCTTCCACCCCGAGACCGGCGTCCTCTGGGCGGTGATCAACGAACGCGACGAACTGGGGCCGAACCTGGTGCCCGACTACATGACCTCGGTGCAGGAGGGGGCCTTCTACGGCTGGCCCTACAGCTATTACGGCGCCCATGTCGACGAGCGCGTCCGCCCGGCGCGGCCCGACCTGGTGGCGACGGCGATCGCGCCGGACTATGCGCTTTCCAGCCATGTGGCGGCGCTGGGACTGGTGTTCACCAACGGCTCGGCCCTGCCCGAGGCCTATGGCAACGGCGCCATGGTCGGCCAGCACGGCAGCTGGAACCGGGATGAGTTCAACGGCTACAAGGTGTCCTACATCCCCTTCTCCAACGGCGTTCCCGATGGCATGGCGCAGGATGTCGTGACCGGCTTCCTGGTGGACGGCAAGGTGCGCGGCCGCCCGGTCGGCCTGGGGCTGGACGGCACCGGCGCGCTGCTGGTCGCGGATGACGCCGGCAACACCGTCTGGCGCGTCGCGGCGGCGGATGGCCGGGTCAGCGAGGCCCCGGTCGAGACCGACCGCGTCGCCGCCGCGCCCGGCGCCGAACCCGCAGCGCCGCCCGCCACGGGCAGCCCGGAACCCGCTGCGCCCTAGCCGCAGATCTCCAGCGCCAGCACCGGCAGCGAGGTCCAGACCGCCGCCGCCAGCGCGGCCGCCGCCAGCAGGCTGGCCGTCGCCTGCACGAAGCGGACGCCCGACGGGCGATACAGGAACCCCAGCAGGATCAGCGCCTGGACCAGCACGAACAGCGCCGCCGCCGCGATCAGGATCGCGCGCCGGTCCAGCCCCTCGGGCCAGTGCCGCGAACAGCCCAGGCCCTGAAGCGCGTAGACCGCGCAGAATCCGGCCAGCCAGACCGTAAGCGGCAGCGCGATGCGCAGGATCCCGGTCATGCCAGCACCCCCGGCAGCCAGGCCGCCCCCAGCGCCAAGAGCCCGGTCGCGGCGGTGAAATCGGCCCAGAGGCCGACGATCCGCGCCTCGCCGATGCGCAGGGCCTTCCCCGCGACCAGGCGCAGGGCAAGGTAGAACAGCATGATCAGCACCAGCCCGGCGTGAAAGGCCACATGCCCCGCCAGAATCCACAGGGTCGCGTCATGGGCATGGCCCGCCGGATCGGGCCGCCCCAGCATCACGCTGCCCGCCGCCCCCGCCAGCGCCAGCGCCGCCAGGGCCGCCAGCCCGACCGCGGGACCGGCCCCGCGCCCGGCCGCGATCAGGCGCACCGCCAGACGCGGTGCCAGCGCCAGCGCGCCCGCTCCGCCCAGGGCCAGGGCCAGGCCCGCCGGCTCCGGCCGCAGGAAGGATGGCGGCGGCCAGTTCGGCGCCACGGTCCACAGGAAGGCATAGCCGAACAGGAGCGCGCCGAAATGGACGCCATCCGCCAGCAGGAGGAACAGCGAGCCCCACCACCCCGGCGGGTCCGGCGCCTCGGAGGCCAGCGGCAGCATCGCGCCATGCCCGGCGTCGATCGGCCCCTCCGCCCGCGCCGGGGCCAGCCCCCAGACCCAGACCAGGGCCAACGCGACCAGGCCGACCAGGGCCAGGACCGAGACCGCATGGGCCTTGACCAGCGGGGCCAGGAAAGCCGTGCTGGTGACCACCGCCAGAAGGAAGGGCAGGGCCGAGTTGCAGGGCAGCACGGCAACCTGCGCCGGCGCGCCCTGCGCGGTGCTGACGATCAGCGTCTCGCGCCGGTTGCGCGAGGTGTCGGCCAGATAGCCCTCGCCCCGCGCGATCTTCAGGTCGATCCGGGGGTCGTCCAGCAGCGGATAGCGGCTGCCGACGATGGGGATCGAGGCCAGGCCATAGGGCGGAGAGGGGATCGGCGTCGCCCATTCCAGCGTCCCCGCCCCCCAGGGATTGCGCGGCCCCCGCGCTCCGGAAAAGGTGTTGATCGCCACGTCCAGCAGCACCAGGGCAAAGCCGATCGCCATGACGAAGGACGACACCGAGGCGACGAGGTTCAGCACCTCCCAGCCCTGCCCCTCGTCATAGGTCCAGGTGCGGCGGCGCTGGCCCAGAAGGCCCGCCACATGCACCGCCAGGAAGGTGACGTGAAAGGCCGGCACCACCAGCCAGAACGCAACCCCGCCCAGCCGGAAGACCTGGAAACGCCCGGTCAGCAGCGGCTGGAAGTAGTAGACCGCCGCGATCATCGGAAAGACATAGCCGCCGATCAGGACGTAATGCAGGTGGGCCACGATGAAATGGGTGTCGTGGACCTGCCAGTTGAACGGGACGATGGCGATCATCACCCCGGTCAGGCCGCCGATCACGAAGGTGGCGAAGAACCCGATGATCCACAGCATCGGCAGCTCCATCCGCACCCGGCCCTGCCACAGCGTGCCGATCCAGGCGAAGATCATCGCCGAGGTCGGCACCGCCACCAGCGTCGAGGCGGCCGAGAAGAACGCCAGCCCCAGATGCGGGATGCCGGTGGTGAACATGTGGTGCACCCAGAGCCCGAAGCTGAGGACCCCCAGCGACACCGCCGCCGCCACGACCCAGCCGTAGCCCAGAAGCGTGGTCCGCGCCATCACCGGCAGGATGGTGGCGATCATCCCGGCGGCGGGCAGGAAGATGATGTAGACCTCCGGGTGGCCGAACAGCCAGAACAGGTGCTGCCACAAGAGCGGGTCGCCGCCATTCTCGACCTGGAAGAAGGGCCAGTCCAGCGCCCGCTCCAGCTCCAGCAGCAAGGAGCCCAGGATCATCGGTGGGAAGGCGGTCAGGATCATCACCGCCACGACCAGGATGTACCAGGCGAAGATCGGCATCCGCGACAGGCTCATCCCCGCGGCGCGGTAGCGCAGCACGGTCACGATGATCTCGACCGCCGTGGCGATGGCCGAGATCTCGATCGAGGTGATGCCCAGAAGCCAGACATCCGCCCCGATCCCCGGCGAGAAGGCGGCCGAGGTCAGCGGCGGATACATGAACCAGCCGCCGTCCGGGGCAAGGCCCAGCAGCATCGCGACGATCACCGCGCTGCCGCCGAAGACATAGACCCAGAGGCCATAGGCCCCGAGCCGCGGATAGGCCAGGTCGCGCGTGCCCAGCATGCCGGGCAACACAAGCATCGACAGCGCCTCGAAGAAGGGGATGGCGAACAGGAACATCATCACGGTGCCATGCATCGTGAAGACCTGGTCATAGGCTTCCGGCCCCATGAAGGCCGACCCCGGCGTGGCCAGCTGCGCGCGGATCAGCATGGCCAGGAGGCCGCCGATGACGAAGAAGGCGGTGGCGACCGCCAGGAACAACCGCCCGATGTCGTTGTTGTTGCTGGTGGTCAGCCAGCCGCGAAAGCGCGGGTCGGGCGCCCAGATCCGCGCCAGCTCCCGGTGCAGGCGCAGCGCGGTCTTGCGGCGGGCGGTCATGGCGTTTCCCCGCGCAGGAAGCGGTCCCAGGCGGCGGCGTCATGCGCCCTGACCGTGAAGACATGGCCCTTGTAGCCCGGCCCGCTGAACTCGGCGCTCTGGCCCGCATAGGTGCCGGGGGCGGCGGCCTGCAGCCGCAGCACGTTCACATGCCCCGGCACCGCGTCCAGCTTGCCCGCCAGACGCGGCACCCAGAAGGAATGCACCACGTCGCGGCTGGTGATCTCGACATTCACCGGGCGGCCGGCGGGAATGTGCAGCACATCCTCGGTCGCAAGGCCGGGCGCCCCGGCATAGGCGAAGGTCCAGGCCCATTGCCGCGCCTCGGCCCGCACGGTGACCAGACCCTCGGCCTGGCGCGGCAGCAGCCGCTCGCCGACCATCAGGCCATGGACGGTCAGCGCCGCCAGAACGACCAGGGGAAAGCCGAGGCCCAGCCCATGGTGCCACAGCGCCGCGCCATTCCCGCCGGCGGCGGGCGGGGCGGAGGGGCGGCGCAGGATGGCCACGGCCAGCAGGCCCAGCACGAAGGCCAGGATCGCCGCGCCACCGGCCAGCATGACCCACCACAGCCCCGCGATCGCCTCCGAGGCCGGTCCCGCCGGATGCAGCATCGACAGCCGCTCCTGGCAACCGGCAAGGGCCGACGGCGTTGTCCCGCAGCCAAGCGCGCGAAGGAGCCTCCCATGACCCAGACCAGGGATTCCGTGCCGGACGAGGCCGCCACCTCGGGCGACCCGATCGCCAGCGAGCCCGCCTTTCACCAGACCGAGACCCGCATGGCGATCATGGGCCATCCCCTGCATGCCATGACCGTCGCCTTCCCGGTGGCGCTGACCTTCTGCGCCTTCGGGGCCGACCTGTTCTACTGGTGGTCGGGCGAGGAGCGTTGGGCCTGGGCCGCGCTCTGGGCCAGCGGCACCGCCTTCCTGTTCGGCCTTCTCGCCGGGGTCACCGGCACGGCCGAGCTTCTGATGGTCCCCGGCATCCGCATCCGCGCGGCCTCCTGGACGCATTTCGTGATCGCGGTGCTGCTTCTGTCGCTGCTCGGGCTGAACTGGGGCCGGCGGCTGCAAGGCTATGAGACGGCCGTGCTGCCCTGGGGCCTGCTGATCTCGGGCTTTGCGGTGCTGGTGGTGATTGCGACGGGCTGGCATGGCGGCAAGCTGGTGTTCGATTATCGGCTGGGAACATCGAAGGGCAGCTGATGCCCCAGCGGGGCCAGCAACCATTGGGGCAGGGGCAGGCCGGCAAGCCCGGGCTTCGCCAGCACCAGGACCAGGATCCCCAGCACCAGCGCGGCGGTGAGCAGCGTCGGCGCCAGCGGTCCCGGCGGTTCGTGCCGTCCGTCGGTCTCGGCCACGGCGATGATCGTATGGCCCGCCCAGGCATGGACCGCGACCAGACCCGCGACCAGCACCAGCTTGGCGAAAAGCCAGACGGTGAACACCTCGCGCAGGAAGATCAGGATGCCGCCGGTCAGGATGGCCAGCACGGCGGCGGGGGTGATGGCCCAGACATAGCCGTAATGGGTGGCGCGGCGGATCTGGGCGAACTCGGCCCGCAGGTCGGTCCGGTCATGCCGGGCCAGCATCTGCGGCAGGGCAAACAGCCCGGCCAGCCAAAGCGCGAGGAAGCCGAGGTGCAGCGCCTTGAGATGCGGGACGATCGCCTCGGCCCAGGTCGCGGCCCCGCTCACGGCCACGCTCCCGTCGCGCGCCAGGCCCGCCGCGCCAGCATCCCGCCCCAGACCGCATAGGGCAGACCGGCGGGCATCCACATGATCAGGCCGCCAAGCTGCTGGTCGGCCAGCGGCGACAGGCCCCAAAGCAGCGGCGCCGTCGCATGGGTCGCGTAAAGCGCGCCGGGCGCAAGGGCCAGGATCGCGCCCAGCATCCCCATCGCCAGGAAGGCCAGGCAGACCCAGCCCAGCCCCGCGCCGTCCCGCAGCGAGAAGGCGGCGCGCCAGAAGGCCCAGGCCGATCCGAACAGGCTTGCCTGCATGGCCCAGTACAGCGCCTTGTGCCCCAGCGCCGCGTCATAGGGCGCGGGCACATGCCACAGCCACAGGCAGGCGGTCGCCAGCAGCAGCGGCACCCCGGCCGCCCGTCCCGCTCGCGCCGGGCGGGCTAGCGCCAGGAGCGGGGCGGCGACCGCCACCAGCAGGACATGATGCACCACCCGGGCCGAGAACAGCGCCGAGGACAGCGCGCAAAGCGGCGAGAGGAAGGCCACCGCCAGCACCAGGACCGCCGCGCCGCCCGCGCGGCTGCGCCCGGCCCAAAGCGCCAGCAGGGCCAGCAGCACCAGCGCCCAGGGATCGAAATTCCAGCGCCACGGAAGCTCGGCCGGAAGGGGCGCGGGGCCGCAATAAAGGCCCTCCCACCCGCTCACGGCCCGGCCCGCCCGTCGGGCGGTCCGCAACAGGAACCTGAAAACCGCAAGTCGGACCGGGTCACGCGGGGCGCCTTCTGCTGGGAACCCCTCCAACGTCCGGCGACGCCATTCGTTCCCGCAGGGCCCCCGGCCTATTCCTCCTCCGGCAGGGGCCGCGCCGTCATGCGCCCCTGGGGCGGAAGGCCTCGCAAAGCGCGGGGTCGGTCTCGATCCGCGCCGCCTCGATCAGGTCGAGGCAATAGGGCACCGCGCGGAACACGGCCGCGAGACAGGTCGCGATCGCCGAGGGCTTGCCGGGCAGCGTGATGATCAGGCAGCGTCCCCGGATGCCCGCATCCTGCCGCGACAGGATCGCCGTGGGCACCTCGGCCAGGCTGGCCAGGCGCATCGCCTCGCCAAAGCCGGGCAGGCGCTTGTCGATCACGGCGTCCAGCGCCTCGGGCGTCTGGTCGCGCGGGGCGGGGCCGGTCCCCCCGGTGACCAGGATCAGGTCCGCGCCATCGCCGTCCGCCAGCTCCCGCAGCGCGGAGGCGACCGACTCCTGCCCGTCCGGCACGATCCGCCGCGTGATGCGGACCGGAGAGGTCACCACCCGCCGCAGCCAGTCCTCGGCCGCGGGCCCGCCCTTGTCCTCATATTCCCCGCGCGAGGCCCGGTCCGAGACGACCAGCACAGAGATCAACGGATCGTCACTCGACATGGTCGCACACCTCCGCCAGGCACCAGCCGGTCGCCGCGGCCTCGTCCGGGGGCAGCGCCTCGGACAATCCGCCCGCGAAGTCAAGGTAAAGCGGCAGGTTCAGCCCGTTCACCCCGACCAGCACCGTCATCCCCCGCGCCAGCGCCTCCGAGATCACCGGGACCAGTCCGCGCCCCTCGGACTCGGCCTTGCCGAACTTGTTGACGATCAGCACCCCGGCGCCGTCCAGCCGCCGCGCCACCTCGGCCACGGTCTGCTCCAGCGCGCCGTGGTCCAGCATGCAGCCCCGCGCGGCGGCCCCGCGATCCTCGCTGATCCGCACGACGGGCCCGTCGGGAAGGACGCGCAGGTCCATGTCGCAGCGGGTGCGATCCGCGCGGCTGATGTTGGTCTGCACCGTCCCCGCCAGGCGCACCCCAGCGGTCTCCAGCCGTCTGGCGACCGCGGCCAGGAAACGGTCGGTCTCGCCCCGCCCGCCGATGCTTACATGCGCCAGCCTCATGCCTTGTCCTCCGCTTCCGGGGCGACATAGCGCCCGGACTTGCCGCCATCCTTCAGCACCAGCCGGATCGCGTCCACCACCATCGACTTTTCCACCGCCTTGAGCATGTCGTAAACCGTCAGGGCGGCAACCGAAGCCGCCGTCAGCGCCTCCATTTCAACCCCGGTCGTGCCCGTGGTCCTGACCGTCGCGCGGATCCGCACCCCCGCAAGCGCCGGGTCGGCCACCAGATCGACGGCCGCGCGGGTCAGCGGCAGCGGGTGGCAGAGCGGGATCAGCCCGGCCGTCCGTTTTGCCGCCATGATCCCGGCCAGCCGCGCGACGCCCAGCACATCGCCCTTCTTCGCCCGCCCCTCGGTGACAAGGGCAAGCGTCTCTGCCGTCATGCGGACCACGGCCTCGGCCACGGCGATGCGGTCGGTCACCGGCTTGTCCGAGACATCGACCATATGCGCCCGGCCCTCGGCGTCGAAATGGGTCAGGGTCATGCGTCCTCTCCCTTGATCGCGCCGCAGACGGGGCAGTCCTTTTGGCGATGCACGGCGATTTCCCGGCTTTCGCCCCAAAGCACGTCCTGCATCAAGAGCCGCCCCCGCAGGCTGCGCCCCGCGCCGGCAAGCAGCTTGATCGCCTCGGCCGCCATCATCGCGCCGATGATGCCGGGCAGCGCCCCCATGACGCCGGCGCTGGCGCAGTCCGGGGCAAGCCCCCCGGCCGGGATCGCCGGGAACAGGCAGGCGAGGCAGGGCGCCCCCCGCGCGGGATCGTACAGCGTCACCTGCCCCTCCCACTGGCTGATCGCGCCGGAAACAAGCGGGACCCGCGCCGCCACGCAGGCCGCGTTCAGCAGGTGGCGCGCGGGCAGGTTGTCGGTCGCGTCGATCGCCAGATCCTGTCCCGCGACCACTTCGGCGGCGTTCCCCGCATCCAGCCGGGCCTCGACCGCGGTCACGGAGACAAAGGGATTGATCCCCGCCAGCGCGATGCGGGCCGAGGCGACCTTGGGCATGTCCAGCCGGTCCTGGCTGTGGATCACCTGCCGTTGCAGGTTCGACAGCGAGACGCTGTCATCATCCACCACCGCGATCCGGCCCACCCCCGCCGCCGCGAGATACATCAGCACCGGCGCGCCCAGCCCGCCCGCGCCCACCACCAGGACCGAGGCCCGTTTCAGACGTGCCTGCCCCGGCCCGCCGATCTCGCGCAATGCGATGTGGCGGGCATAGCGGGGCAGCTCGCCCTCGGCGAACAGAGGTGCCGTCATCTGCATCGCTCAGCCCCCCGTCATCGGCGGGAAAAAGGCGATCTCGGCCACGCCGCCAAGCGGTGCGGCGAAATCCGCAAGCTGCTGGTCCAGCGCCACCCGCACCGAAGCCGGATCGGCGAAGGCGGCGGCGTGGCGGTCGCTGCGGGCGGCCAGCTCCGCCATGAGGTCGGCCACGGTCTCGGCCTGGGTCTCGATCCGCTCGCGCGGGGTGTCGATCCGCTCGCGCAGCCAGGCGAAGTAGAGCACGTCGACGGTCGCCATCGGTCATCCCCCGGTATGGTTCATGCCGCGCGCCATCGCGCCGCGTGGCGCCCCGCGCGAATAGTCGAAGTCATGCCCGCGCGGCTTGCGGGCGATGGCGGCGCGGATCGCCTGCTCCAGCCCCGCCGCGTCCGGCGTCCCGCGCAGGACCGGGCGCAGGGCGGTCGCGCCCTCCTGGCCCAGGCAGGTGTAGAGATCGCCCGTGCAGGTCAGCCGCACGCGGTTGCAGCTTTCGCAGAAGCTGTGGCTGAGCGGCGCGATGAAGCCGACCCTCTGCCCGGTCTCGGCCAGCCGCACATAGCGCGCCGGGCCGCCGGTGCTTTCGGCCAGCGGCTCCAGCGTGAACCGCTGCGAAAGACGCGCCCGCAGGTCGGAGAGCGGCAGGTACTGCGCGATCCGGTCCTCGATCCCGTCCTCGCCCATCGGCATCAGTTCGATGAAGGTCAGGTCATGGCCCTCGGCCGCGCACCAGTCGACCAGCGGGAACAGCTCGTCCTCGCTTGCCCCTTTCAGCGCGACGGCATTGATCTTGACCCGCAGCCCGGCCGCCCTGGCCGCGCCGATCCCCTCCAGCACCGGGGCAAGTTGCCCCCGGCGCGTCAGGGCGGCGAACCGATCCGCGTCCAGCGTGTCCAGCGAGACATTCACCCGCCGCACCCCGCAGGCGGCCAGCGCCTCGGCATGGCGGGCAAGCTGGCTGCCGTTGGTGGTCAGCGTCAGCTCGCGCAGCGCGCCGGTCGCAAGGTGACGCGACATCGCGCGGAAGAACTCAAGGATGTCGCGCCGGACCAGGGGCTCGCCGCCGGTGATCCGCAGCTTGGTGACGCCCAGCCCGACGAAGGCGGAACAGAGCCGGTCCAGCTCCTCCAGCGACAGAAGCTCCTTGCGCGGCAGGAACCGCACCCGGTCGGCCATGCAATAGGTGCAGCGGAAATCGCAGCGGTCGGTGACCGAGACGCGCAGATAGCGGATCTTGCGGCAGAAGCCGTCGGTCAGCGGCGCGCGGACGGGCAGGGCGGTCGCGCGGAAGGCGTCGGGGGTCTGCAGCATGATCAGCCCTCGCGCCGGAAGGGGTGCCAGTCGACGGGCTCTCCCGTCGCGATACCCCCGGACGCGGCGGGGATCACGGCAAGGCCATCGGCGGCCGCCAGCGGGAACAGGGTGGCCGAGACGCCCTTGCCCAGCCGTTCCAGCAGCGGAAGGCCGGTCCCGTCCGCGCCAAGGCAACGGACGGGAACGATGTCCTGGCGGCCGGGACGGTGCGGCCAGGGGGATGCGGCCCTGCCCGGCCAGCGGGCAAAGGGCAGGGGGTTCGCCCCGGAAAGCCGGTCGATCTGCGGCGCGACGAACAGGTGGAAGCCGACGAAGGCCGCCATCGGATTGCCCGGCAGGCCGGTAAAGGCGGTCCCGCCCAGGCGCCCGAACATCACGGGTTTGCCCGGCTTGACCGCCACCCGCCAGCCCGCGATCTCGCCGCCCGCGCGGACAAAGGCGGGTCGCAGCGGGTCGCGCCCGCCCATCGACACCCCGCCCGAGGACAGGACCAGGTCGGCCGAGGCGCAAAGCCCGGCCAGCCGCTGCGACAGCGCGTCGACGTCATCCGGCATCGTGCCGCCGTCCACGGCCTCGCAGCCGGCCGCCCGGGCCAGCGCCAGCAGCATGGGGCGGTTGGCGTCGTGGATCTGGCCCTCGGCCCGTGGCGCGCCGGAGGCGGCAAGCTCGTCGCCGGTCGACAGGACGACGACCCGCGGCCTGCGGGTGACGGCGATGCGGGTGATCCCGTTCGCGGCCAGCAGGCCGACATGCTGCGGCGCGATCCGCGCGCCACGGGCGACGAGGCAGGCGCCGAGCGGCTGGTCGCTGCCGGCAAGTCGCAGGTTGGCGCCGATGTCGGGCATCACGTCGATGCGGACCCGGCCGCCCGCCTCGCTGGTGTCTTCCAGCGCCACGACGCTATCCGCGCCGAGGGGCAGGGGCGCCCCGGTGAAGATCCGCAGGGCCGCGCCCGGCGGCAGGAAGGTTCCAGCCGCGCCGGCTGCCACGGTTCCGGCCACCGGCAACAGCGTCCCCGTGCCGGCAAGGTCGGCATGGCGCAGGGCGAAACCGTCCATGGCGGAATTGGTGAAGAAGGGCATCGCGCTGGTCGCGGTCACGTCGCGGGCGCAGATCCGGCCCGGCGCGGCGTGCAGCGGCAGGTCCCGAACGGCGCGGACAGGCGTGATCTGCGCGACGGCGATCTCGCGCGCGGCGGTCACGTCGATCATCGGCGGCATGGCACTGGAGGCGTTCATCGGTCCGGTCCTTCAAGGGATCTGCGGCCGGGGAGACCGGCCGCAGAGGTTGGCGTCACTTCGCGGCGTCCGAGGCATTGGCCATCAGGAACTCCATGATCAGCGCGGCCTCGTCGTCGTCCAGCCCGGCGCGAGGGAACATGGAGGGCGTGATCGCCTTCCACTGCAGCTGGGTGAAGGCGCCCACGTCGCGCGGCCCGTGGCAGACGGTGCAGCGTTCGTAGAACAGTTTCTCGCCCGGACCCATCTCGGCATAAAGCGCCTCGATCACCGCATCCAGCCGGTCCAGCCCCAGGTCCGCATCGTCGATCGCGGCCAGTTCCATGCCCTCGAGGATCGGCGGCTTTTCGTAGGCCATGTTCGGACCGTCCGGGTCCTCGCATTTGCGGATCGAGGCGAGGCAGGTGTTCGCCGTGGTCGCCTGGCTCAGGCCCGAGGACTTCTGCGTCGAGGTCAGGAAGTTCACCAGACCCGAGTTGCAGCGCCCCTTGCTGTCGAGGCTGGGCCAGCAGCCCTCGTAGATCGAGATCACGCCCGGCATGATCTCGTCCGAGACGACAGCCCCGGCGATGACCGTGCCGCGGTCGTTCCAGATCTCGACCAGATCGCCGTCCGCGATCCCGCGCGCCGCGGCGTCCTCGGCGTTGATCCGCACCGGCTCGCGGCCCTGCACCTTGTAAAGGTCGCGCAGCGATTGCGACTGGTCCATCTGGCTGTGCAGGCGGTGCCAGGGGTGCGGGCTCACGACGTGAAGCTGGCCGTCCTTGGCGTTGCCCAGGTATTCGGCCGGCTCCAGCCACATCGGCATGCCGGGGCAGTCCTCAAGGCCCATGTTCGCGATGGTCTCGCAGAACATCTCGATCTTGCCCGACGCCGTGTGCAGCGGGTTCGCCTCGGGGTCGGTGTAGAACGCGCCGTGGCGGACCCAGGCGCGGGCCTCCTCGGGCGCCGGCTGGAAGGCATAGCCATGCTCCCAGAACTGCTCGAACGGGACGGTCTCGGCGGCGGTGGTGCCGTTGTAGGCCTTCTTGATGATGTCGATATATTCCGGATAGGCCTGGTCCTCGATGTATTGCGACTGGCGATAGAACAGGTCGGACAGCGCGGCGAAGATGTCAAAGTCGCTGCGGCTTTCGCCGATCGGCTCGATGACCTTCTTCATCGCGTAGATGCGGTCGTTGGAATAGGTTCCGCCGACCGAGATGTCGTCCCGCTCCAGCGGCGAGGAGGCGGGCAGGACGATATCCGCCCAACGTGTCGCGGCGGTCCACCAGACGTCCTGGCTGACGATGGTCCTGACCTTGGCCAACGCCTTGATCAGCCGGTTCGTGTCCTGCTGGTGGGACATGAAGTTGTTGCCGGCGTTGTAGATCATGTGGACGTCCGGGTATTTGCGGACGTTGCCGTTGTAGACCACCTCGGCGCCCGGATTCTCCAGCGCCTCGGTCAGGCGCGAGGCCGGGACGACGTATTCGGTGACGAAGTTCTTGCCCTGGCTCAGGCCCGCCGGGGTCTTGCCGCCCGATTGCGGCATGCCGCCGTTGCCATAGTGCCAGGAAAAGCCCACGCCCTCGCCCGGCTTGCCGATCTTGCCGGTCAGCGCGGCAAAGTTGATGATCGCCCAATGGGTCATCTCGCCGTGATGGGCGCGTTGCAGCGACCAGGCGCCGGCGATCTCGGTTTTCGACTTGGCCAGCAGTTCCGCCAGCTCACGGATCTTCGCCGCCTCGATCCCGGTGATGGCCGAGGCCCATTCCGGCGTCTTCGCCGTCTTGTCCTCGCCCTCGCCCTTCACATAGGCGATCCACCTGTCGGCGCCGGTGGCGTATTTCGCCAGGTAGTCCTTGTCGTCCAGGCCCTGCTCCAGGACGTGGTAGGCCATGGCCAGGAACAGCGCGACATCGGTGTTCGGGATGATGCGAACCCAGTCGGCGTTCAGCACCTTGTCCGACGCCGTGCGCTGCGGGTTGATCGAGATGAACCTGGTGCCGTTGTCGCGGATCTGCTCCCAGGGGGTATACATGCCATGGTCGGCCACGGTGTATTCGACGCGGTTGTTCTTGATCGGGTCGCAGCCGACCAGGACGAAGACCTCGGTATTGTCGCGGATGACTTCCCAGGCGGTCTGCGCCGAATAGACCTCCATGTCGCCGATCACATGCGGCAGCGAGATCTGGCTGGCGCCGCCGGACCAGTCGCCCACCGTATTGGTGCAGCCGCCGATCATGTTGAAGAACTTGCCCTGCAGCACGTTGGGCCGCATGATCCCGGCATGGCTCCAGCCGCCATAGGAGGTGGACAGGATGGCCTGGTGGCCGTGTTCGACGATCGTGTCGGTGATCGCCTTGGCCGTCAGCTTCAGCGCGGTATCCCAGTCGACGCGGACATATTCCTCCTTGCCGCGCAGCTCCGGCTTCACGTCGCCGGACTTCCAGTTCTCCAGATAGGATTTGCGGACCATCGGATAGTCGATCCGGCTCTTGTCATAGACGCGGTCCAGGACGCCATGCATCAGCATTTCGGTCGGGCGCTGGTCCAGCTCGATCATCGGCGAGATGCCGACGATCCTGCCGTCGCGCACCACGGCCTCGAACGGGCCGTAGTGGCTGGCGCTGAACACGCGGCCCGAGAACGAGTTCGGATCGACGGCGGCCAGCGCGGTCGAGTTCAGAAGCCAGCCGGAGCCGAAAAGGGCGGCGCCCCCCTTCAGGAAGCTGCGTCTGGTCGGGTTGATCAATGTCATGGCGGACCTCCGTCTTGTCTGCGACCAGACAATGGCCGGATGCGGGCGCTGGGGCCTTGACGGCCCTCAATCGGTCCGGTGAAGAGGTGTAAAGGGATGTGAAGGCCGCGCCATGACCGCGCATATCCTCATCGTCGAAGACGACCGCGTGACGCGGATGCGGCTGGCGGGCTATCTGCGCGGCCTCGGCCATCGCGTGACCGAGGTCGAGGATGCCGAGGCGATGCAGGATGTCATCGACACCGACCCGCCCGAGATCCTGCTGCTGGACATCGGGCTCGAGGGCAAGGACGGCCTGACCATCACGCGCGAGCAGCGGGCGAAATCGCGGGTGGGGATCATCCTCTTGACCTCGCGCGACGAGCAGGTGGACCGGATCATCGGGCTGGAGATGGGGGCGGACGACTATGTCACCAAGCCCTTCGACCGGCGCGAGCTGGCGGCGCGGATCAAGAACCTGCTGTTCCGCATCACCGAGATCGGCCGCAGCGCCCCCACCGCCGGCGCGGTCGAGGATTTCGGCCCCTGGCATTTCGACCGCCTCCGCCGCCGCCTGGTCTCGGCCGCGCGGGTCGAGACGCTCAGCGCGCAGGAGTTCGACCTGCTGGATGCCCTGACCCGCAACCCCGGCGTCACCTTCGGCCGCCCGCGGCTGAGCGAGATCGTCGGCCGCGGGGACTTGCGGCCCGGCGACCGGACCATCGACGTTCTGGTCGGCCGGCTGCGCAAGAAGCTTGAGGCCGACCCCGCCCGTCCCGACCACATCCTGACCCGCATGGGCGAAGGCTATTGCTTCGCCGCGCCGGTCCCCGGCTGAAGCGCAAGCCCGGCCCGCCGCGCCGCCGCCGTAAGGTCGCGGATCGCCGCCTCGGCCGTCGCCTCCAGCGCCGGCAGGGCGCTGCCGTCCCGCGACTGAAGCCGCTGCATCAGCGCGCAGAAGTCCGAAAGGTGGAAATTCGCCGCCGCCCCCTTCAGCCGGTGCGCCAGCCGGGCGCGGTCCTCGGCGTCGGGTGCGGCCCGCAGCCGCGCCGCCGCCGCCGCCAGCTCGGCCAGCATGGCCGCGACGATCGCGGCCGTCTGCGCCGCGCCGAGGCTGGCGATGTCCTCGCGCAGCGCCGCCTCGATTTCCGGGTCGCACGGTTCCGCGACCGGCGCGGGCGCCTCGGCCTCTGCCAGGAAGGACGCCAGCGCGCGCGGCGAGATCGGCTTGGTCAGCACGCGGTCCACCCCGAACTTCGCCCGCGTCGCCGCATCGTCGCGCACCAGATCCGCCGTCAGGACCGCCACCTTGGCACCCGTCCGCCCCAGCCCAGCGATGACCGCCTCGCCGGTCATGTCCGGCAAGCCCAGGTCCACCAGGATCGCCTCGAACCGTCCCTCGCGCACGGCCTCCAGCGCCGCCTTTCCCGTCGCGGCCTCGGTCACGCTGCATCCCATCCGTTCAAGATAGCCCCGCGCCACCAGCCGGTTGACCGGGTGGTCGTCCACGACCAGCACGCGCCTGCCTTCCGCCGCAGGCGCCAGCGCGGCGGGCGGCGCGACCTGCGCGGGGTCCGCCTCGGGCAGGCAGAGGACCAGCGTGAAGACGCTGCCGCGTCCGGGCGCGGTCGAGACGCGCAGTTCCGCCCCCATCGCATCGGTCAGTTGCCGCGCGATGGCCAGGCCCAGCCCGACGCCGCGCACGCCGCTGCGCCGCGCGGTCACGCTGCGCCCGTAGATGTCGAAGGCCTGCCGCGTTTCCTCGGCCGTCATCCCCGGTCCGGTGTCGCGCACGGCAAGGCTGATCTCGTGCCCCTCCGCCACCGGGCGCGACGAGACGCGAAGCTCCACCCGCCCGCCTTCGGTGTATTTCACCGCATTGGTCAGCAGGTTCATCATGATCTGCCGGATCTTCGTCGCCTCGCCGGTCACCGCCGGGGGCAGGCCGGCGGCAATCTCCACCACGGCCGCAAGGCCGCGGGTTGTCGCCATCACCTCCAGAAGCTCGCCAAGGCCCCGCGCAAGCGCCTCGGGATCGAAGACCTCGCGGCGTTGCCCGCCTTGCCCCTCCTCGCCGGCCGAGAAGGCCAGGATATCCTCGGTCAGCCGCTGCAGATCCCGCGCCGAGGTCAGGGCCGCCTCCAGCCGCCCCCGCCGCGCCGGATCGGCCTCCTCTCCGGCCAGAAGGTCCAGAAGCCCGATCATCCCGTTCAGGGGCGTGCGGATCTCATGGCTCATCCGCGCCAGGAAATGCGTCTTGGCGCGGCTCAATTCCTCGGCATCCGCCCGGGCCGCGTTGGCCGACTGCATCTCGGCCACCACATCCGCGGTCCGGTCGATGACCGCCGCTTCCAGCCGGTCGCGCAGCCCGGCCGCCTCCTCCGTGCGGTTGCGCAGCACGTTCAGCGCCTGCTCCAGCCGGCCGATCTCGTCCTGGCCGCTGATCGCCATCGGCTGGCCGAGGCTGCCATCCGCGACCAGGATCATCCGCTCGGCCACGTCCTCCAGCCGAAGCACGACCTTGCGGCGGGTGCGCGCCCAGACCAGATAGGCCGCCAGCAGCGCCAGCAGGATCACGCCCGCCAGCGCCGCCAGCAGCGATGTCGCCTGCCAGCCGGCATCGGCCACGCCCGCCTTCATCCGGACGCGCGTCTCGTCGCGGCCCCGCTGCGCCTCCGAGGTCAAGAGATCCAGCTCGCGCCCAAGCCGAAGCGCAAGGCTGTCCAGTTCGGCCTCTGCCGCCAGCCCGGCCAGCCGCTGCGCGATCAGGGCGCCGCCCTGCGCCAGGACGTTCAGCTCGGCCTGCGCATGGTCCGTCGCCGCCTGCGACAGCATGAAGCCCGCGCGGTCGCGCGCCAGCGTCAGCGCCGCGGTGTAATCCGTGCCCAGCCGCTGCAGTTCCGCCGCATCCTTCGCCACCGGGATGCGCGCGGCCAGGCGGTCCAGCGTCGCCACGGCCTCGGCCATCTCGGCCAGCCGTTCATAGGCGAAGAAGTTCGCGTCGGCGAGGCGGTCGAGCCCCGGCCTCGGATCGCGCCCGCCGGGCAGCGCGTAAAGCTCCCAGATGCCGGCGGTGATCCGGAGCCGCGCCAGCTCGGCCTCGGTCGAGATCATCGCCGCAAGCCTTGCGCCCGAGGCGGCCAGCCGGTCCCGTCCCGCCCGCAGGGCTTCCCCGGCCTTGATCCGGCGGGCGACGGGGCGACCCATCGCCGTCGCCAGGTCGCCCACGACCGTCGCCGAACCCGGCCCCGCAGGCTGGGCAAGAAAGCGGCGCATCGCGTCGAGGTCCGCCTCGATCCCGGCCACCCGCTCGGCAAGGCCGGACGAGGTTTCGGCCACGGCGGCCGCGCTTTCGGCATCCCGCAACCGCCCGGCCAGCGAGGCGGCGAGTTCCGCTTCCTGCGCGACCCTCTCGGTCCGTTCGATGATCGCGATGCTTTCCGACAGCACGCGCTGCTGGGTCCGGGCGAGGAAGCGGTTGACGCCGAACGAGGCGAGGCCGACAACCATGATCAGCCCGGAGAGGACCATGAAGACCGACTGTAGCTGCCTGTCGAACCGTCTGGAGCGCATGGGATCTGCTTATCGTCGGCTTGGCGCTGCGGCAATCCTTGCCCTCGGCGCCCTGTTCGCGGCCGAGGCGCGGGCGGAGCAGCCCCTGCTTTGCGTGCTGGTGCCGCATTTCAAGGACGAATACTGGCTTAGCGTCGCCTACGGGATCGAGCAGCAGTCGGCGGAACGGCGGCTTTCCGTGCGGTTCTTCGAGGCCGGGGGCTATGACGCCCAGAAAAGCCAGATCGACCAGATTTCCGCCTGCCGGGCGTTGCGGCCCGGCGCGATCCTGATCGGCACCGTTTCCTCCGACGCGCCGGACGTGCTTGCCGCCGTGCAGGCGGCTGCCGGGGACCAGCCGGTGATCGGGCTGGTGAACGAGTTGCACACGGATGTCCTGACCGCCCGCGTCGGGGTCGACTGGGCCGACATGGGCCTTGCGCTGGGACGGAACCTCGCCAGCCGCTTCCCCGCCGGCTCTCCGTCGCTGGATGCCGTCCTGCTGTCCGGGCCGGCCGGGGCGGGATGGGTCGCGCCGCTTGAATCCGGCCTGCGGCGCGGTCTGGAACAGTCCTCGGTCAGGATCGTCGCGACCTATGGGGCGGACACCGGCACGGCGGAACAGTTGCGCCTGCTGGAAAAGGCCATCGCGGCCTATCCCGACATCGACCTGGTGATCGGAAGCGCCCCCGCCATCGAAGCCGCGATGGCCCTGTTCCCGAGGGGCCGGGACCGCCCCCGCCTTGCCGCGACCTATGTAAGCCACACGGTCGCAAGGGGTCTGGTCGGCGGCAGGGTCATGGCCGCCCCCTTCGACGATCCGATCGCGCAGGGAAGGCTGGCCGTGGATGCGGCCGCGGCGGCGCTTGCCGGGCAGCGGGCGACCGCACCGATCGGCCCCGGGATCGTGGTCAAGGAAGGCGGCACCGCCCCGGCAGGCATCGACCTGTCGCCTGCCGACTACTTTCCGGCGCTCGACTGAGACTTCGCAACCCGCGGATGAAGAAAACTCCATCGCCTTGTCGAATTGCCGGAACCACTGCGAAGGCATCTCGTTTCCCACAGTGACATGGTTTCGATTTCGACAAGACGACCGGGCCGGGCCCGTGATGCGTCGCGTTGAATTCAAAGCGTCTTTCGGTCTGCGGGGCGCGATCGGCGCGTCCGGATGCCGATCAAGCGAAGGAGCTTTAGCAATGGAGGTCTTCACCCGCTTTTCCGAAGTTTTCGAACGGCAGAAGATCGAGGAACTCTCCCTGCAGGACTACCTCCTGGGGTGCCGCAGCGACCAGACGATGCGCGCCACAGCGGCGGAACGGATGGTCAAGGCCCTGGGCGAGCCGCGGCTGGTCGACACCAGCCAGGACCAGCGGCTGGGGCGCATCTTCCTCAACCGCACGATCCGGCGCTATCCGGCCTTCGACGAGATGTATGGCGTCGAGGAGACGATCGAGCGCATCGTCGGCTTCTTCCAGCGCGCCGCGCAGGGATTGGAGGAGCGCAAGCAGATCCTCTACCTCTTGGGCCCGGTCGGCGGCGGCAAATCCAGCATCGCCGAGATCCTGAAACGCCGGATGGAGCAGCAGCCGGTCTATGTGCTCAAGGCCGGCGACCAGGTCAGCCCGCTGTTCGAATCGCCGCTGGGCCTGTTCGACGCCGAACGCTTCGGCGACCTTCTGGCCGACAAGTACAACATCCCCCGCAGCCTTCTGCGCTATCCGCTGTCGCCCTGGGCGACCAAGCGGCTGGCGGAATTCGACGGCGACATCGCGAAATTCACCGTGGCGCGGATCTACCCCTCGATGCTGCGGCAGATCTGCGTCGCCAAGACCGAACCGGGGGACGACAACAACCAGGACGTCTCGACCCTGACCGGCAAGCTGGACATCCGCAAGCTCGAGGAGTTCAGCCAGAACGACCCCGACGCCTACAGCTATTCCGGCGGGCTGAACCGCACGACCCAGGGCCTTCTGGAATTCGTCGAGATGTTCAAGGCCCCGATCAAGGTGCTGCACCCGCTGCTGACCGCCACGCAGGAAGGCAGCTACATGGGCACCGAGAACATCGGCGCGATGCCCTATCAGGGCCTGATCCTCGCCCATTCGAACGAGGCGGAATGGCTGCAGTTCAAGTCGAACCGCAACAACGAGGCCTTCCTGGACCGGATCACCGTGGTCAAGGTCCCCTACTGCCTGCGCGCCACCGAAGAGGCGCAGGTCTATCAGAAGCTGATCGCCGACAGCACGCTGGCCACCGCGCCCTGCGCGCCCGAGACCCTGCCGATGCTGGCGCGGTTCTCGGTCCTGACCCGCCTGCACGACCACGAGAATTCGACCCTCTACTCCAAGCTGCGGGTCTATGACGGCGAAAGCATCAAGGACACCGACCCCAAGGCGAAATCCCTGCAGGAATACCGCGACAAGGCCGGGGTGGACGAGGGGATGACCGGCACCTCGACCCGCTTCGCCTTCAAGATCCTGTCCGAGACCTACAACCACGACACCGACGAGATCGCCGCCGATCCGGTGCATCTGATGTATGTGCTGGAAAACACCATCCTGCGCGAGCAATTCCCCGAAGAGACCCAGGGCCGCTATCTGGACTTCATCAAGTCCGGCCTTGCGCCGCGCTTTGCCGAATTCATCGGGGAAGAGATCCAGAAGGCCTATCTCGAATCCTATTCCGACTACGGCCAGAACCTCTTTGACCGCTACATCGCCTATGCCGACGCCTGGATCGAGGACCAGGACTACAAGGATCCCGACACCGGCCAGATGTTCGACCGCGAGGTGCTGGAGAAGGAGCTGGAAAAGATCGAGAAGCCGGCGGGCATCGCCAATCCCAAGGATTTCCGCAACGAGGTGGTGAAATTCGTCCTGCGCGCGCGGGTCGAGCATGACGGGCGCAATCCCGACTGGCGCAAATACGAAAAGCTGCGCCGGGTGATCGAAAAGCGCATGTTCAGCCGGGTCGAGGACCTGTTGCCGGTGATCAGTTTCGGCGCCAAGCGCGACCGCGATACCGACGCCAAGCATGCCGAATTCGTCGATCGCATGATGGCGCGCGGCTATACGCAGCGGCAGGTGCGGCGGCTGGTGGAATGGTACATGCGCGTCAGCAAGGCGGGCTAGGCGGAAGGGCCGCGCCATGACCCATTTCATCGACAGACGCGCCAATCCCAAGGACCGCAGCCTTGGCAACCGCCGGCGCTTCATCAAGCGGGTGCGCGAGGCGGTCAAGGCGGCGGTGGACCGCTCGGTCAAGGCGCGGGCCATCGCCGATGTCGATCAGGGCGACGCGGTCGCCGTCTCGGCCGGCGACATTCACGAACCGTCCTTCCGCAATGCCCGCCAGGGCGGACACCGCGAACATGTCCTGCCCGGCAACCGCGCCCTGCGCACCGGCGACCGCATCGACAAGCCGCCCCCCGGTGGCGGCGGCGGGGCCGGGCGCGAGGGCTCGATGTCGGGCGAGGCCGAGGATGAATTCGTCTTCACCCTCTCGCGGGAAGAATTCCTCGACCTGTTCTTCGAGGACCTGGAACTGCCCGACCTGGTGAAACGCTCGCTGAAGCGGATCGAATCCACCCATCCCCACCGCGCGGGCTTTTCGGTGACGGGCCCGCCCGCCAACCTCAGCGTCACGCGGACGATGCGCAAGGCCATCGGCCGCCGGATCGCGCTGCAACGGCCGGGGCTGCGGGCGGTGGCCGACCTTGCGGCGCGCATCGACGATCTGGAGCGCAACGCCCCGCGCAACGACGCCACCCGGCGCGAGCTGGACCGCCTGCGGCACGAGCTGGAACGGATGCGGCTGCGCCAGCGCCGGGTGCCCTACCTGGACCCGGTCGACCTGCGCTATCGCCATTTCGACATGCGGCCCGATCCGACGGCCAATGCGGTGATGTTCTGCCTGATGGATGTCTCCGCCTCGATGGGAGAGCGCGAGAAGGACCTGGCGAAACGCTTCTTCGTCCTTCTGCACCTGTTCCTGAAACGCAACTACGAACGGGTGGAACTGGTCTTCATCCGCCACACCCACCTGGCCCGCGCCGTGGATGAGGAGACCTTCTTCCACTCCGCCGAAAGCGGCGGCACCGTGGTCAGCACCGCGCTGGAGGAGATGCAGCGCATCATCCGCGAGACCTATTCCCCCGCCGACTGGAACATCTACGCCGCCCAGGCCTCGGACGGAGAGAATTTCTCCGGCGATTCCGAGAAATGCGGCACGATCCTGCGCGACGAGCTGATGCGCCACTGCCAGTATTTCGCCTATGTCGAGATCATGGCCCCCGAAGAGGCCGCGATCCTCCGCAGCCCCGAGACCGGCACCGAACTCTGGCGCACCTACCTGTCGGTGGCCGAGGCCTGGCCGAATTTCGCGCAGAAGCGCATCGCCCGGCCGGCCGACATCTACCCCGTGTTCCGCGAGCTTTTCGCCAGGGAGACCGGCCATGGCTGACAGCGGCCTCCTCTTCGACCAGAGCGACTGGAGCTTCGACCTGCTGCGCAGGACCCATGACGCGATCGAGGCGGTGGCGCTTCGGGACCTCGGGCTCGAGATCTATCCCAACCAGATCGAGATCATCTCGGCCGAGCAGATGCTGGATGCCTATTCCGCCATCGGCATGCCGCTGATGTATGGCCACTGGTCCTTTGGCAAGCATTTCATCCACCACGAACGCCAGTATTCCGCCGGGCACAGCGCGCTGGCCTATGAGATCGTCATCAACTCCAACCCCTGCGTCAGCTATTGCCTGGAAGAGAACACCATGCCGATGCAGGCGCTGGTGATGGCCCATGCCGCCTTTGGCCACAATCATTTCTTCCGCAACAACCACCTGTTCCGGCAATGGACCGATGCCGAGAACATCCTGGACTACCTGGCCTATGCCCGCGCCTACATCCGCCGCTGCGAGGACCAGCACGGCCCCGCCGAGGTCGAGCGCATCCTGGACGCCGCCCATGCGCTGATGTCCTGCGGCGTCTTCCGCCACCGCCGCCCGCCGCCCCCCACCGCGCGCGAGCAGGAGGAACGCGCCCGCCGCCGCGAGGCGGAGCGCGAGCGCGAGGTGCATTACATCTGGTCGGGCCTCGACCGCGCCCAGCCGGGCTCGGAGGCCGAGAGCCAGATGCAGGAGCGCAAGCGCGAGATGCACCTGCCGGAGGAGAACCTGCTGTATTTCCTGGAACGGTTCAGCCCGGTCCTGCAGAACTGGCAGCGCGAGGTGCTGTCCATCACCCGCCACATCGCCCAGTATTTCTATCCCCAGCGCCAGACCAAGATCATGAACGAGGGCTGCGCCACCTTCGTGCATTACCACATCATGCACCGCCTGCACGAAACCGGCCGGATCGGCGATGGCGCGATGCTCGAGGTGCTGGCGAACCATACCAACGTGCTGACCCAGCCCGCCTTCGACGCGCCGCATTTCACGGGCCTGAACCCCTATGCGATCGGCTTCGCCATGATGCGCGACATCCAGCGCATCTGCACCGACCCGACCGAGGAGGACCGCGAGTGGTTCCCCTATGTCGCGGGCTGCGGCGACTGGCGTGGCGTGCTGAAGGAGGCCTGGTCCGCCTATCGCGACGAAAGCTTCATCCAGCAGTTCCTCAGCCCCCGCGTGATCCGCGACCTGCGCCTCTTCGCCCTGACCGAGGACGAGAACCAGACCTGGTATCGCGTGTCCGCCATCCATGACGCGGCGGGCTACCACCGGGTGCGCGACACGCTCCAGCGCGCCAACGACCCCGCCCTGACCGAGCCGGTGATCCAGGTCGCCGATGTCGACCTGCTGGGCGACCGGGTCCTGCACCTGGAACATCGGATGTTCGACGGCGTGCCGCTGGATGACGGCAACCGCAGGAAGACGCTGGAGCATTGCCGCCGGCTCTGGGGCTATGACGTGCGGCTGACCAGCCAGCGCGAGACCTGAGGCATCGTCATTCGGGCTGATAGCCCGCGATCAGCTGGCGCAGGCCCAGCATCGCCCCGGCGATGATGGCGGCCAGCGTCACCGGCCCCGACCAGGCCAGCGTCGCGAAACCCGTGACGCCCTGGCCGACCGAACAGCCCATCGCCACCACGCCCCCCACGCCCATCAGCGCGGCGCCCCCCACCTGGCGGCCCAGCTCGCGCGGGTCCTCGCAGGCCTCCCAGCGGAACAGCCCGCGCAGGATCGAGCCGATCAGCGAGCCGACCATCACCCCCACGACCGAGCCGACCGAGAAGGTGATCCCCCCGGCGGTCGAGGTCATCAGGAAGATCAGCGTCCGCCCGACCGGCGCGGTATAGGACGGGCCCTCCACCGTGATCTCGCCCAGGCTTTCCGCCGCCAGCCAGGAGGTGCCCAGGAAGCACCAGGCCACCGCCAGCCCCGCCGCCACGCCCCAGGCGATCTGGCGCGGGCTTTGCCGCAGGCCGGGATGCGCCAGCCCCCAGGCCAGCAACCCCCCGGCGATCGCCAGGATCACCACGACCGGCGGCAGGCCCAGCTGGCCCAGGTCATGCAGGATGCCCTGCGGCCCCGTCGCCTCGGGCTGCGGGAACAGCGTCACCCGCAGGGGCGCCAGCGGCCCCGACAGCGCGATGAAGCCGAAGATCCCCATCACCACCACCACCACCAGCGAGCGCAGGTCGCCGCCGCCAAAGCGCACCAGCGCGCCAAAGCCGCAGTTTCCGGCCATCGCCATGCCATAGCCGAAGACCAGCCCGCCGACGATCGAGCCGAGCGCGTTCCACTGGATCGCATGGTAGAAGGTGCCGCCCAGGTCGATCACCCCGGCCATCGCGCCGAACTGCGTCGCCAGGACCGCCACCGCCAGCACCACACCCCAAAGCCGCAACCGCCTCTGGTCGCGGCCATAGACCGCCGATTCCAGCGCGCCCAGGGTGCAGAAATCGCCCAGCCGCGCCGCCAGACCCAGGACCACCCCGCCCGCCAGGCCCACCAGGGCGGCCAGCACTCCGATCGGAACCGTCTCCAGCATCCGCCCTCCTCCGGCCGTTCAGCCCTGCTCTGGTCCGTAAAGCCGTGCCAGGACCTCGATCACCGCGGTGACCTTCGGGTCCAGCAGGGAATAATAGATCGCCTGCCCCTCGCGCCGGGCGCTGACCATGCCCTCCAGCCGCAGCCGCGCCAGTTGCTGGCTCACGATAGCCTGCCGCGCGGACAAGAGGTTTTCAAGCTCGGTCACGCTTTTCGGCCCGGTGCGCAGGTGGCACAGGATCGCCAGCCGCCCGTCATGCCCCATCGCCTTGAGCAGCGTGGCGGCCTTTTCGGCGCGGGCAACCAACCCGTCAAGGTCGGGATGCGCGTCCGACACGGCGTCCTCCGCCTGTCCGCCGTTGAGCTGTTCGTCCTCCACCAAGCGCCCGCCCCGGATTGCCCTGGCCCCGTTATTGCTTCCGCGATCCGCAAAGGGCAACCCACCTGTTGCCTGGCCGTCGGCTTTGCCGGGGATCGCGTCTCCCGCGCCTCAGTTCCGCTCGGCCTTGCCGATCAGCAGCGCCAGCATCGGCCAGAAGAAATCCTCGCCCGGATAGCCTTCGATCCGGCCCGTCTCGGCCCCGTCCTCGACCAGCACGAAGGTCGGGGTAAAGACCGGGGGCGCGACCAGCTCCAACCCTTCGGGCAGCGGGTCGCGCAGCTGCAACCGGCGCAGGGGGGCGGCCTTGCCTTCCGCGGTCAGGGGATATTCCGGCGCGACCTCGGCGGTCCAGGCCGCGCAATAGATGCAACCCGGCTGCTCGAACATCAAAAGCTCCAGCTCTCCCGCCACGGCGATGGCGGGAAGGACGGCCAGCACGGCCGCTGCCAGAAGGCCGGGACGAGTCACGTTGACAGCCTCATAGAAACATAGAACTATCGTAATCTACATTTGCCTTTCCGGCAAGACGGCGCTTCTCCGGGGGAGGGGGACGATGCTCGACATCACGTTCGGCGGTGCGGCACTGGCGGGGCTTCTGTCCTTCCTGTCGCCCTGCATCCTGCCGATGGTGCCCTTCTACCTGTCCTACATGGCCGGGCTTTCGGTGCGCGAACTGCGCGACGGCGACACCATCGCCCCCGGCGCGCGCGGCCGGCTGGTCGTGCAGGCGCTGGCCTTCGCCATCGGCGTGACGACGATCTTCGTCCTGCTCGGCCTTGGCGCGACGGCCCTCGGCCGCAGCTTCGCCCAGTGGAAGGAACCGCTCTCCTGGGTCGCGGCCGCCGTCCTGATCCTGTTCGGCCTGCATTTCCTGGGCATCCTGCGCATCGGCTTTCTCTACCGCGAGGCGCGGGTGGAAAGCGCGTCCAACCCCCGCACGCTGGCCGGTGCCTATGTCATGGGCCTGGCCTTCGGCTTTGGCTGGACCCCCTGCGTCGGCCCGGCCCTGGCCGCGATCCTGATGGTCGCCAGCGGCATGGGCGACCTCTGGCGCGGCGGGATGCTGCTTCTGGTCTACGGCCTGTCGATGACCCTGCCTTTCGTGCTGGCCGCCTTCTTCGCTGGGCCGTTCCTGGCCTGGGTCGCCCGCCACCGCGCGCTGATGGGCCATGTCGAAAAGGCGATGGGGGTGATGCTCATCGTCTTCGGCCTGCTCATCGCGACCAATACCGTCAACCTCATCGCCGACTGGATGATCCGCACCTTCGACTGGTCCGCGACCCTGACCTGACAGGAGCCCCCATGCTGCGCCGTCTTTTCCTTCTTGCCGCCCTTGCCCTCTCCACCCCCGCGCTGGCGGTCGAACTGGGCGACGACGGCCTGCACAAGCCCGCCTGGCTGCGCGAGACCTTCAAGGACCTGCGCGACGACCTGGCCGAGGCCAATGCCGAGGGCAAGCGACTGATGCTGGTCTATGAACAGCGCGGCTGCATCTACTGCACCGAGATGCACGAGAAGGTCTTCACCGATCCCGCGATCGAAAAGCTGATCCGCGACCATTATTTCGTCGTGCAGCTGAACCTCTTCGGCGATGTCGAGGTGACCGATTTCGACGGCACGGTCCTGTCCGAAAAGGACATGGCGCTGCGCTGGGGCGTGATGTTCACGCCGACGCTGATCTTCCTGCCGGAGAATGTGCCCGAGGGCGTGCCGGCCCCCGACGCCGCCGTCGCCATGATGCCCGGCGCCATCGGCAAGGGCATGTTCCAGTCGCTCCTGATCTGGGTGCGCGACCGCGGCTACGACAGCGGCGAGAACTTTCAGCGATTCGTGGCCGAGCGCATGACCGAAAACCAGTGACCCGGCAAGCTTTATCTAGGCATATAGGTATATAGGTTTTCTCCTATCTTTTTCCTTGCCGTAAGCGGCATATCGTCGCATAGTGAATTCACGGAGGAATACAGGGGAGGATCAGAATGACACGCCAGACTTGTCTGGTGGCAGCCGTCGCGCTGTCGCTTGCAGCGCCAGCCCTGGCCGAAACCGCGCCGAAGGAGGTGCATTTCGACGCCGGCAAGATCGCGGACTCCCTGACCGGCGTCCCGGGCGATCCGGCGAACGGGGTCAAGGTGATGACCACCAACGCGCTTGGCAACTGCGTGGCATGCCACACCATCGCGGCCCTGCCCGACGTGCAGTTCCCCGGCACCATCGCGCCCGCCCTCGACGGCGCGGCCGACCGCTGGACCGAGGCCGAGCTGCGCGGCATCGTCAGCAACGCCAAGATGACCTTCGAGGGCAGCTTCATGCCCGCCTTCTACAAGACCGAAGGCTACATCCGCCCCGGCGACGGCTACACCGGCAAGGCGGCCGAGGGCGAGCTGCCGCCGATCCTCACCGCGCAACAGGTCGAGGATGTGGTGGCCTACCTCCTCACCCTCAAGGAATGACGCCGAAGGCGCTTACAGACAGGAGAACCCCGTGACCCTCAGCAGACGCAAGGCACTCACCCTCGGCCTCGGCGGCATCGCCTTTGCCGCGATCCCCGGCCTTTCCGCCGCATCGACGGTAGAGGAACTGACCGCCGCCTTCACCGCCGGCGCGGCCCCCGGCACCGACGGCATCACCCTGACCACCCCGGAGATCGCCGAGAACGGCAACACCGTCCCGGTCTCGGTCGACGCCCCCGGCGCGGTGGCGATCCTGCTCCTCGCCTCGGGCAACCCCGAGCCCGCGGTCGCCACCTTCACCTTCGGCCCCGCCGCCGGCCGCCAGTTCGCCGCCACCCGCATCCGCCTGGCCAAGACGCAAGAGGTCATCGCCATGGCCAGGATGGCCGACGGCTCGATCAAGCAGGCCCAGGCCACCGTCAAGGTCACCATCGGCGGCTGCGGCGGCTGAGACATCAGGAGAGACACCATGGTCGAAGAAGTCAAACCCCGGGTGAAAGTCCCCAAGTCCGCCGCCGCCGGCGAGGTCGTCACCATCAAGGCGCTGATCTCGCACAAGATGGAATCCGGCCAGCGCAAGGGCTCGGACGGCAACCTGATCCCGCGCCAGATCATCAACCGCTTCACCTGCGACCTGAACGGGGTGAACGTGATCGACGTGACCGTCGAACCCGCGGTCTCGACCAACCCCTATTTCGAATTCGACGCCAGGGTCGATGCGGCGGGAGAGTTCAAGTTCACCTGGTACGACGACGACGGCTCTGTCTACGAGGACGTGAAGCCGATCGCGATCGCCTGACAGCATAGGGGAGGAGAAGCCATGCACCGCACAGCCACATCGCTTGTCGCGCTGACCTTCGGTCTTGCCCTCGCGGGCACGGCCTTCGCCGATCCCGTCGAGGACAGGCTTGTCGTCGAAGCGGAGGACGGCACCGTCGAGCTGGTCACCACCGCCCCCGCGCCCGCCTTCCTGAAGGATACGATGGACACCATCTACTCCGGCTGGCACTACCGCGAGGACGAGACCCGCGATCTGGAACGCGACGATTTCGACAATCCCGGCATGGTCTATGTCGATCGGGGCCTCGACCTGTGGAACTCGGCCATCGGCAAGGGCGGCGAAAGCTGCGCCGGCTGCCACGAGGGGCCCGAGTCCATGGCCGGGCTGCGCGCCGTCACCCCGCGCGTCGACGAAAAGACCGGCAAGCTGATGACGGTCGAGAACTACATCGACACCTGCGTGACCGAGAGGATGGGCCTGGAATCCTGGAAATGGACCGGGGACGAGATGAAGGACATGCTTGCCCTGATCGCGATGCAGTCGCGCGGCATGGCGGTGAACATCGCCATCGACGGCGCGGCCGCGCCCTTCTGGGAAAAGGGCAAGGAGATCTACTACACCCGCTTCGGCCAGCTCGAAATGTCCTGCGCCAACTGCCACGAGGACAACCAGGGCAAGATGATCCGCGCCGACCACCTGTCGCAGGGCCAGATCAACGGTTTCCCGACCTACCGTCTCAAGGATGCGGGCATCCTTTCGGCGCAGCAGCGTTTCGTCGGCTGCGTCCGCGACACCAGGGCCGAGACCTTCAAGCCGAACTCGGACGAGTTCAAGGCGCTTGAACTCTACGTCGCCTCGCGCGGCAACGGCCTGTCGGTCGAGGGCGTCTCGGTCCGCCACTGACCCCCGACCGCCGGCCCGACATGCAGAACGAATGACAGACCCGGCCCGGCATGGCCGGCCGGGTCTTTCTACCCTCACGACCAAGGAGAGCGGGATGATCACCCGGCGCGAATTTCTTCAGGCCTCGCTGGCCGCTTCGGCGGTCTACGGCGCATCCGGCCTTGGCAACTGGTCGCGGCTGGCGGCCCAGCAGGCGCTGACCCAGGACCAGCTCCTGCAATTCGACGATTTCGGCAATGTCACCCTGATCCACATCACCGACATCCACGCCCAGCTGAAGCCGCTCTACTTCCGCGAGCCGGAGTGGAACATCGGCGTCGGCGGCGCCAAGGGCAACCCGCCGCATGTCGTCGGCCCCGCCTATCTGGAGATGTTCGGGATCAAGCCCGGCACGCCCGAGGCCTATGCCCTGACCTATTCCGACTTCGAGGCGCTGGCGAAATCCTATGGCCGGATGGGCGGGCTCGACCGGGTCGCCACCGTGGTCAAGGCGATCCGCGCCGCCCGGCCCGACGCGCTTTTGCTGGACGGCGGCGACACCTGGCAGGGTTCCTACACCTGCCTCAAGACCGCCGGGCAGGATGTGGTCAACGTGATGAACCTGCTCAAGCCCGACGCGATGACCTCGCATTTCGAATTCACGCTGGGCATCGACCGCGTGACCGAGATCGTCGAGACGCTCGACTTCCCCTTCCTCGGCGCGAACATCTTCGACGCCGAATGGGAGGAACCCGCCTACGAGCCCTACAAGATGTTCGAGCGCGGCGGCGTGAAGATCGCCGTCATCGGCCAGGCCTTCCCCTACATGCCGATCGCCAACCCGTCCTGGATGTTCCCCAACCTCTCCTTCGGCATCCGCGAGGAACGGATGGCCGAGGTCGTGCAAGAGGTCCGGGATGCCGGCGCCGGGCTGGTCGTCCTCTTGTCGCACAACGGTTTCGACGTCGACAAGAAGCTGGCCGGCAACATCCCCGGCATCGACGTGATCCTGACCGGCCACACCCATGACGCCCTGCCCGAGCCGGTGCTGGTCGGCCAGACCCTCCTGATCGCCTCGGGCTCGAACGGCAAGTTCGTCTCCCGCGTCGATCTCGACGTGCGCGAGGGCCGGATGATGGGTTTCCGCCACAAGCTGATCCCGATCTTCTCGGACGTGATCACCCCCGACGCCGCGGTCGCCGCCGCCATCGACGCCGAGCGCGCGCCCTTCAAGGCCGAACTCGACGAGGTTCTGGGCCAGACCGAGGGCCTGCTTTACCGGCGCGGCAACTTCAACGGCACCTGGGACGACCTGATCCTGAACGCCCTGATCGAGGAACGCGAGGCCGACATCGCCCTCTCGCCCGGCTTCCGCTGGGGCCCCTCGCTGCTGCCCGGCCAGCCGATCACGCGCGAGGACCTGTATAACTGCACCGCCATCACCTATCCGAACGCCTACCGCTCCGAGATGACCGGCGAGATGCTGCACACGATCCTCGAGGACGTGGCCGACAACCTGTTCAACCCCGACCCCTATTACCAGCAGGGCGGCGACATGGTCCGCGTCGGCGGCATGGCCTATTCCATCGACGTGACCAAGCCGCAGGGCAGCCGCCTGTCCAACATGACCCTGCTCAGGACCGGCGAGGCGCTGGACCCGGCGAAGACCTATGTCGTCTCGGGCTGGGCCAGCATCAACGAGAACACCGAAGGCCCGGCGATCTACGACCTGGTCGAGGCCTACATCAAGCGCAAGGGCACCATCGCGCTTGCCCCCGACACCCCGGTCGCCGTGACTGGACTCTGAAGGAGCGCGTTCGCCAGATGACCGACGAACCCAAACCCAGCCGCCGCGCCTTCCTGGCCGGCACCGCCGCCGCCGGCGCCGGCCTTGTCGCCAGTGCCGCCAGCGCGCAGACCCCCGACCCCTTGATCACCGAGGTGCAGGACTGGGCCTCGATCTTCGGCGATCCCGTCGATGCCACCCCCTACGGCCTGCCGATCGAGTTCGAATCGCATGTCGTCCGCCGCAACGTCGAATGGCTGACCGAAAGCACCGCCTCCTCGATCAACTTCACCCCGATCCACGCGCTCGAGGGCACGATCACCCCCCAGGGCTGCGCCTTCGAACGCCACCATTCCGGCGCGATCACCCTGTCCAAGCAGGATTACCGGCTGATGATCAACGGGCTGGTGGACCGGCCCCTCGTCTTCACCTTCCAGGACCTGCTCCGCTTCCCGCGCCAGATCTCCATCGCCTTCTGCGAATGCGCGGCCAACGGCGGCATGGAATGGGGCGGCGCGCAGCTGGAAGGCTGCCAGTTCACCCAGGGCATGATCCACAACATGGAATACACCGGCGTCATGCTGCGCGACCTCCTGGCCGAGGCGGGGGTCAAGCCGGAAGGCAAATGGGTCTATGTCGAAGGCGCCGACGCCTCGTCGAACGGCCGCTCGATCCCGCTGGAAAAGGCGCTGGACGACGTCATGGTCGCCTTCTTCGCCAATGGCGAGGCCCTGCGCAAGGAACACGGCTACCCCGTCCGCCTCGTCGTCCCCGGCTGGGAGGGCAACATGTGGGTCAAGTGGCTGCGCCGGATCTCGGTCTATGACCAGGCCGTCGAAAGCCGCGAGGAGACCTCGAAATACACCGACATGATGCCCGACGGCCGGGCGCGGAAATGGACCTGGGTGATGGACGCGAAATCCGTCATCACCTCCCCCAGCCCGCAGGCCCCGATCCGCCACGGCGCCGGCCCGCTGGTCATCACCGGCCTTGCCTGGTCGGGCAACGGCAGGATCACCCGCGTCGACATCTCGACCGACGGCGGCAACAGCTGGACCCCCGCCCGCATCACCGGCGAGGCGCGTTCCAAGGCGCTGACCCGCTTTCACCACGACATGGCCTGGGACGGGTCCGAGATGTTCATCATGTCCCGCGCCGTGGACGAGACCGGCTATGTCCAGCCCACCAAACAGGCCCTGCGCGAGATCCGGGGCACCAACAACGTCTACCACAACAACGGCATCCAGGTCTGGTGGGTGCGCGCCGACGGAGAGGTCGAGAATGTCGAAATCGCCTGAGATCCTTCTCGCCGCCCTCCTCCTCGCCACCCCCGCCGCGGCCGAGCCCCTGGGCCTGGGCCGCCCCGCCCTGCCCGAGGAGATCGCCGCCTGGGACGCCACCGTCCTGCCCGACGGCACCGGCCTGCCCGAAGGCCAGGGCGACGTGCTGACGGGCGAGGAGGTCTTCGGCGCGAACTGCGCCTCCTGCCACGGCGAATTCGCCGAGGGCCTGGACAGCTGGCCCGTCCTCGCCGGCGGCACCCTCACCGATCCGCGCCCGGTCAAGACCATCGGCAGCTACTGGCCCCATCTCTCCACGGTCTACGACTATGTCCACCGCTCGATGCCCTTCGGCCAGGCGCAGACGCTGTCGGCCGACGACACCTATGCGATCACGGCCTTCCTGCTCTACTCCAACGGGCTGGTCGAGGATGACTTCACCCTCACCAGGGACAATTTCGTCAGCATCGTGATGCCCAACGCCGGGGGCTTCTATCCCGATGACCGGCCCGAAACCGAATACCCGCTGTTCCGCGCCGAACCCTGCATGGCGGACTGCCGCACCGCCCCGCCCCAGGTCACCAAGCGCGCGGCCGACCTGAACGTCACCCCGAAGGACGAGGACGGCAAGCCCGCCGGGACGCTGCCGCTCTTGACCCCCGCCTCCGAAACCGCCCCGGCCGAAGCAGCCCCCGCCGAACCCATGGCGGACCCCGCGCCCGAGGCGACCGCACCCGAGGCAGCACAGCCGGAGACCGAGGAGCCAGAGGACCACGCCGCAGCCGACCCCGCCCTGATCGAGGCGGGCGAGAAGGTGTTCCGCAAATGCGCCGCCTGCCACAAGGTCGGCGAGGGGGCGAAGCACGCCGTCGGCCCCGCGCTGAACGGCGTCGTCGACCGGGCCATCGCCTCGGCCGGGGGCTTCAGCTATTCCAAGCCCCTCATCGACCTGGGCGCGGGCGGCGGGATCTGGGACTCGGCCGCGCTGCACGCCTTTCTCGAAGACCCCAAGGGCTTCGCCCCCGGCACCAAGATGTCCTTCGCCGGCCTGAAGAAGGCCGAGGACCGCGATGCCGTCATCGCCTGGCTCTCCACCTTCGCCGACTGAGGCGACAGCCCCCCGGACCTTCTCCGGGGGCCCTATGCAAAGGCCCCGCCATGCTGACCCGCCGCCATTTCCTGACCGCCAGCGCCGCCGCCGCCGCGATGCCCCTCGCGCCCCGCCGCCTCTGGGCCGCCAGCACGCTTACCCTTGGCGAAACCCGGATCGACACGCTGTCGGACGGCAACCTCGTCCTGCCCGCCGATTTCATCCTTGGCGGCATGCCCGAGGCCGAGGCGCAGGCGATCGTCGCCCGCCACGCGCTGCCGACCGACCGGCTGACCCCGCCCTGCAACGTCACCCTCCTGCGCGACGGGACCAACACCATCCTGTTCGATGTCGGCTCCGGCCCGGATTTCCAGCCCTCCGCCGGCAAGCTGGCCGAGGCGCTGGCCGCCATGGACCTGACGGTCGAGGACGTGACCCATGTCCTTTTCACCCACGGCCACCCCGACCATCTCTGGGGCCTCCTGGACGAGTTCGACGAACCCCTGTTTCCCAACGCCCGCCACATGATCGGCCAGGCCGAATACGACTACTGGACCGACCCCGAGACCCCGAACACCATCGGCGAGGCGCGGGCCAGTTTCGCGGCGGGCGCCTCGCGCCGGCTGGCCGTGATCGCGGATTCGGTCCGCCTCCTGGCCGATGCCGAGGAACCGCTGCCCGGCATCACCGCCCGCCTGACCCCGGGTCACACCCCCGGCCACCTCGCCTATGAGATCGCCGGGCCGACCCCGGCCCTGATCCTTGGCGACTGCATCGCCAACCATCACGTCGCTTTCGAGCGTCCCGACTGGGCCTCCGGCTCGGATCAGGATCCGGCGCTGGCGGCCGCCACCCGCGCCGCACTTCTCGACCGTCTCGCCGCCGATGGCCATGCGATCATCGGCTTTCACCTGCCCGAAGGCGGGATCGGCCGGGTCGAACGCGCCGGGACCGGCTATCGCTTCGTTCCCGGCTGACCGCGCAGCATCCGACAGAAAGGGGTTTCCCATGACCAGAACGACTTTCGCCCTCGCCGTCGCCCTTGGCCTCTCCGCCACCACCGCCTCAGCCGAGGAGGCCACCACCTATCCCTTCGACGGCACCTTCGACGAGGCCACCATGGCCGTCGAGGCCGCGATCATCGGCAAGGGCCTGGTGATCGACTATCGCAGCCATGTCGGCGAGATGCTGAACCGCACCGCCGCCGATGTCGGCAGCGCGGTGAAGGTCTACGACAATGCCGATGTGTTCCTGTTCTGCTCGGCCGTCCTGTCGCGCAAGATGATGGAGGCCGACCCGCTGAACATCGCCCATTGCCCCTACGGCGTCTTCGTCATCGACCGCGAGGGCGTGGTCTCGGTCGGCTACCGCCAGATGCCCGAAGGCCCGATGCAGGAAGTCCAGGCCCTTCTGGACGCGATCTCGCGCGAGGCCGCGGGCCAGTAACCACCGCCGTCCCGCAAGCGGCGGCAGGGTCCGCTCGCCCGTCCGCTTGCCAGGCGTGCCCGTCGCACGTCGCCCCCCGAAGCATCCGCCGCAGCGACCGTGACCCCGGCCGTCGCCAGACGCCCGATGCCGCCGCGCCGCTATGGAGACGGTTGCGAACTGGTAAACGCCCGCAGCCAAGCCATTGATCCTGAACGACCTCCACCCTCTGTCCACTGTGGACAGACCGTCAGGCCACCACCTGCCGCCGCGCCCCGGCCTGGTCCACCAGCCAGTCGGTGACCCCCGCGCCGACCCACATGCAGAACAGGGCCAGCCAAGCGGTGGCCACGAAGATCGACCCCCCGGTCACCCCCGCCCCGATCGCGCAGCCCCCCGCCAGCATCGCCCCGAACCCCATCAGCGCCGCCCCGGTCATCGACCGCCGCATCTGGCCCTCGCCCTCGAAGCCCTGGAATTTCAACTCGCGCCCCACCCAGCCCGCGACCAGCGCCCCCAGGAAGGCCCCCGGCACCAGCCCGATGTCGAACCCCAGCGCCGGCTCCTCGGTCAGGAAGAACATCAGCGTGCTGGCCGAGGGCCCCGAGAAGGTCGCCGAGGTGACCGCGACCGGCTCGAAGGCGACCTGGGCCAGGCTGAAGGTCAGCACCCAGCCCAGGGCCACCGCGAAGCCCACGCCCGAGGCGAAGACCATCGCCGACCAGCCCAGCCGGTTGACCCGGACCAGGACGACGGCCAGCGCCGCGATGGCCAGCCCCAGCCCCAGACCCGCCGCATCCGGCAGGCCGAGGGCGTGCAGCAGGTTCACATTCGCCCCGCCCGGCGTGACCCAGAGCCCCGCCAGCCAGCCCCGCAACCCCGCCAGCCAGCCATGCAGCGACATCTGCGCCACCACCGCGAAGATCAGCCCCGAGATCACCGCCCGCAGGTTCCCCGTCGCCGCCAGCACCAGCAGCCGACCCGAGCAGCCCCGCGCCAGCACCATCCCCGCGCCGAACATCAGCCCGCCGAGGATCGCCCCCGACCAGGAGCCCGCGACCGCCATCATCCGCGCCTCCTCGACCCGGAACAGGCCCAAGAGATGCGCCGACTGGACCCAGACCAGCGCGGTCGAGAAGGCCAGCAGCCAGACCGCCACCCGCGGCCCGAGGGAGCCTCGCGCAAACTCGACCGTCGCCGCGCGCAGGCAGAACGAGGACCGCTGGGCCGCGATGCCGAAGACCGCGCCCGTCAAGAGGCCCATGACCGTGGCAAGGGTGGTTTCGTCCACATGATCCAGCAACGCGACGAGATCCATCGACTCCTCCGGAAAGGCTGCGGGACCATAGCCGGCCCGCGGGGAATTTCCTTTGACATGGATCACCCCCGGCCGGCCGGGCAACGGCGGCGGGGGAGGGGGCGCGATCGGTGGTGCGCGCAATCATCCCGCAAGATGTGCAATAATAGTAAAAAATATGTGGCAAAATTTTATGACAGATGCAAATCTAGGCCATCGGCGGCGTGTGCGCCCCGGCGAATCGATCCGTGATCCCGGTTTGCAGGATGCGACGTGACCGGCAGGAGAACCGAGGGAGGAAGCAATGCGACATACAAGATCCATGACGATCAGCGCCCTGGCCATCATCTGCGCTGCTGGCCCGGCCATCGCCCGCGACTTCACCATCGCGGCCTGGGGGGGCAACTATCAGGATGCCCAACGCGCCGCCTATTTCGAGCCCTTCGCCGCCGCGCAGGGCCTGACGCTGCTGGAAACCACCTATCTGGGCGGCCTGGCCGAACTGAAAGCGATGGGCGACACCGGCAATGTCACCTGGGACCTGGTGATGATGGGCGGCACCGATGCCCAGCTGGCCTGCGACGAGGGCCTGCTGGAGGAGATCGACTGGGAGGCGCTTGGCGGCGGGGACGGGCTTCTGCCCGAGGCGGTGCAGGAATGCGCGGTCGGCAACGTGGTGATCGGCAACGGCTTTGCCTACAACGCCTCGGCCTTCCCCGAGGCGCCGAAGGACTGGGCGGATTTCTTCGACCTGGAGAAGTTCCCCGGCAAGCGGGGCATGACCAACAACCCGACGATGAACCTGGAATATGCGCTGATGGCCGACGGGGTGCCCCCGGCCGAGGTCTATGCCGTGCTGTCGACGCCCGAGGGCGTGGACCGGGCCTTTGCGAAGCTGGACACGATCAAGTCCGAGTTGCAGCTCTGGGAAGCCGGCTCGCAGCCGGTCGAATGGCTGGTCGCGGGCAACGTCGGGCTGAGCACCGCCTACAACGGCCGCATCATCAGCGCCAAGAAGGAAGGCAAGCCGCTGGAATTCGTCTGGAACAACCATGTCTACAACATGGATGTCTGGGCGATCCCGAAGGACAGCCCGTTCAAGGACCAGTCGGTGGAATTCCTGAAGATCGCCAATGACGCCGCGGCGCAGGTGACCTTCTCGGAGCGGATGCCCTATGGCCCGACCAACACCGGCGCCACGGCGATGATGCCGCCGGACGTGGTGGCGAACCTGCCGATGGGCGACAACATCGCCACCGCGCTGGCCTATTCCGACGCCTTCTGGATCGAGAACTACGACGCGCTGAAGGAACGCTGGAGCAGCTGGATCGTCCAGTGACCCGCGCCGAAGCGTGACGCGCACCGGCCCGTTGCGGCGGGCCGGCGCCCCTGACGGAGTTTTCCCATGTCCTCTGCACCTGCCCGTCCCTACGGCAGCCGCGCGGCTGCGCTGTTGATGCTGATGCTGCCGGTGGCGCTGTATCTGCTGGTCTTCGTCTATCCGCTGTCCTCGGTCGTGACGTTGAGCGTGGACAATTCGGCGCTGTCCGGCCGGTTCGGGAACCTGTCGGCGCTGGCAGCGGATGCGACGCCGGATGACGAGGCGGCGGCCCTGCTGGCCGACCTGGGAACGATGGAGAAGAAGCAGCTGGGCGAGGTGGCCCGGATGCTGAACCAGCAGCGCAGCGGCTTCCGCTCGCTGATCATGACCACCGGCAAGGAGGCGGAGGCGATCGCGCCGACCATGGCGGGGCTGGTGGCCTTTGACGCCCGCTGGTCCGAGCCGGGCTATTGGGCGATCATCCGCGAGAATGCCGCGCCGATCACCTGGAAGCACTATCAGCGCGCGCTGGGGATCACGGTGGCCGAGGACGGCAGCCTTGCCTCGGGCGAGGATCTTTACCTGCGGGTGATGGGGCGCACGCTGGTCATCACGCTGCAGGTGACGATCCTGACGCTTCTGGTCGGCTATCCGCTGGCCTATGCCGCCGCCCATGGTTCGCCCGGGATCAGAACATTCGTGCTGGCGGTGGTGCTCCTGTCGTTCTGGACCTCGATCCTGGTGCGGACGACGGCCTGGGTGGTGCTGTTGCAGACCAACGGGCTGGTGAACACCCTCCTTGTCGGCCTGGGCCTGGTGGCCGAGCCGGTGCAGCTGATCTTCAACCGCTTCGGCGCGCTTCTGGCGATGACGCATGTGCTTTTGCCCTTTGCCGTCCTGCCGATGCTGAACGTGATGCGGACCATCCCCGCCTCGCAGGGCGACGCCTCGCGCAGCCTGGGGGCCGGGCCGGTCGAGACCTTCCTCAGGGTCTATTTCCCGCAGACGCTGCGCGGGGTAGCGGTGGGGGGCGGGACGGTCTTCATCCTGTCGCTGGGCTTTTACGTCACCCCGGCGCTGACCGGCGGGCCCGAGGACCAGATGCTGGCCTGGTTCATCGCCGATTTCGTCAACAAGACGCTGAACTGGGGCATGGCCGCCGCGCTGTCGGTGCTGCTGCTGGCCATGGTCGCCGTGCTGGTGGCGCTGGCCGGGCTGGCCCGCTGGGCGACGGCGCGGCGCAAGCTGGAGGCCGCCTGATGTCGCGCGTGATCTTCTGGGGCACCGTCACCTTCTGCACCGCCTTCCTGGCGCTGCCGCTGCTGCTGGTCTGGCCGCTGGCGTTCAACACCAGCTCGTTCCTGACCTATCCGCTCGAGGGGCTGACGCTGGACTGGTTCCACCAGGTGCTGACGCAGCCGACCTGGGTCAATGCCTTCCTGAACAGCCTGAAGGTCGCGGTCGGGGCGATGCTGCTGGCGCTGGTGATCGGCGGGCTGGCGGCGACGGGGGTGATCCTGGTGCCGCCCGCGCTGCAGGTGGTGCTGACGGGGCTGTTCGTCTCGCCCATCGTCGTGCCGACGGTGGTCGTGGGCGTGGCCTTCGCCTATGCCTTCGGCCGGGCGGGGATCGGCGGCGGGTATTTCTCGCTGGTGCTGGCCCATGCCGTGCTTGGCGCGCCGCTGGTCTTCCTGTCGGTCCTGACCTCCTTGCGCGGGCTGGACCCGAACCTGGACCTGGCGGGGGCGTCGATGGGGGCCTAGCGCAGCTTTCGCTTTCGCACCATCACCCTGCCGCTGGCCCTGCCGGGCTTCGCCGCCGGCGCGCTTTTCGCCTTCATCACCTCGTTCGACGAGGTGGTCGTGGCGCTGTTCCTGGCCGATCCGGGATCGACCACCCTGCCCATCGCCTTGTTCGCGGGCCTGCGCGACCGGCTGCAACCCTCGATCGTGGTGGTCGCGGTGCTGCTGTCGCTGCTGAGCCTGCTGTTCCTTGCCCTGTTGCGCCGCCTGCAGCTGCGCGTCGCGGCCCCGAAATCCTGATCCCGGAACCGTCTGATGTCCTTTATCGAAATCACCCAGGTCTCAAAGCATTACGGCCTGTTCCAGGCGCTGCATGACGTGACGCTCTCGATCCCCAAGGGCGAGTTCGTGACCCTGCTGGGCCCCTCCGGCTCGGGCAAGACGACGCTCTTGAAGGTGCTGGCGGGGTTCGAGCCGGTCTCCTCGGGCGGGGTATTGCTGGAGGGGCGCGACATCACCCGGGTGCCGCCGGAAAAGCGCAACTTCGGGCTGGTGTTCCAGGGCTATGCGCTGTTCCCGCACATGACGGTGCAGGACAACATCGCCTATCCGCTGCGGGTGCGCCGCCGCCCGCGCGCCGAGATCGCCGAGCGGGTCGACGCGCTGCTGAAGCTGGTGCAGCTGGACCGCTTCGCCGGGCGCAAGCCGCATGAGCTTTCGGGCGGGCAGCAGCAGCGCGTGGCGCTGGCGCGGGCGCTGGTGTTCAAGCCGGACCTGCTGCTTCTGGACGAGCCGATGTCGGCGCTGGACAAGAAGCTGCGCCACGACCTGCAGGAGGAACTGCGCGCGATCCACCGGACGCTGGGGACGACCTTCATCAACGTCACCCACGACCAGGAGGAGGCGATGCACATGTCGGACCGCATCGCCGTGATGAACCAGGGCCGGGTAGAGCAGTTCGACACCGCCCATGCCCTCTATCGCCGGCCCGTCTCGCGCTTCGTGGCCGAATTCGTGGGCAAGTCCAACATCTTCCCCGGCCAGATCGGCCGCGCAGCCGGTGGACAGGTGTTCAGCGGTCCGGGCTTCACCATGCCCGTGCCGGACTGCGCCCAGGGCGAGGCGCTGGCGCTCTTGCGGCCCGAGGATGTCGAGATCGCCGAACGGGCGCCCACGGATGGCCGCATCGCGCTGCCGGTGACGGTGACCAGTTCCACCTATTCCGGGGACCGCGCGCTTTACACGCTTGGCACCGCCACGGGCGCCCCGATCCTGGCCTATGGCAGCGCCCGCAGCGGGGTGCACCCGGACGGCGCGGCGCTGTTCGCCATCTTCGCCCCCGAGAACGCCATCGTTCTGGACTGAATTTCGAAAGGAGCCTTCCCCTTGTCCAAGTTGAAACATCTGAAACCCGCAGAGCCGGTCATCGACCGCCCCGAACCCGCCCGCCTGCTGGAGGGCAAACCCGAGTTCCGGTCCTGGCCCTGCAGCGGCGACGATCCGGTGCAGGCCGGGTTCTGGGCCGCCACGCCGGGGCTGCACCGGATGGACCGGACCGGCAGCGGGATCGAGCATTTCTACCTGCTGGAGGGCGAGATCGAGCTGACCGAGGAAGGCGCGGCCCCCCGGCGGTTCGCGGCGGGCGATCTGGTGCGGATCGACCCGGATTTCCAGGGGACATGGCGCACGATCTCGCCGGTCCGGAAGGTGTTCTTCTACGTCGATCCCTGAGCGGGACCTTCGGCGCAGGCAACAGGGAGTCAGGAGAAAGCGATGAAGACCTTGCCGTTCTGGTGGGAAGAGGCCGAGCCCGCGCATGGCGAACGCCAGTTCGACGCGCGCAAGTTCGCGGTGGTGATCGTCGGCTCGGGTTATGCGGGCCTGAGCGCGGCCATCACCCTGGCCGAGGCCGGCGTGACCGATATTGCCGTGGTCGATGCGATGCGGATCGGCGAGGGCGCCAGTTCGCGCAACGGCGGGCAGATCGGCACAAGCGCGAAATTCTCGCTGGAGCAGGCGGCCCGGCGTTTCGGCATGCAACGGGCGCGCGAGATCCTGGACGATTACGACCGGGCGATGCCCTTCATGCTGAAACGGGCGGCAACGCTGGCCGACGATTTCGACCTGAACCTCTCGGGCTCGGTCTCGGGGGCGCATTCCTTCAAGGACCTGAAGGCCTTCCACGCCTATCGCGACGGGCTGGCGCCCGAGAAGCGCGCGACGGTGGACGTGCTGGACGCGCAGGCGATGCAGAAGGTGCTGAAGACCGACATCTATCGCGGCGCGCTGGTCAAGCATGACACCGGCTCGATCCATCCGGCGAAATACGTGCGCGCGCTGGCCAATCGCGCCCGGGCGCTGGGGGTGCGGATCTTCACCGGCTTCCGTTACCTGGGCGCCAGCCGGGGTGCCGGACGGTTCGAGATCCGGGTGCAGGATGTCCAGACCGGGGCCGAGGTGAAGGTGTCGGCCGAGAAGATGCTGATGGCCGCCAACGGCTATGTCGGCCCCGAAGTGGCCTGGCTGCGGCACAGGACGATCCCGGTGCAAAGCTACATGATCGCGACCGAGCCGCTGCCCTTCGACCAGCTGGAGGAGCTGATGCCCGGCAACCGGGTCGCGGGCGATACCAAGCATATCCTTTACTATTTCCGCCGCTCGCCCGACGGCCGGCGCATCCTGTTCGGCGGGCGGGCGCGATTCCAGACCTCGACGGCAGAGCAGTCGGCGGTCGGGCTGCGGCGCTTCATGCTGCACACCTTCCCCTCGCTGGATAAGGCGAAGCTGACGCATTCCTGGTTCGGCAACGTCTGTTTCGCCTATGACTTCTGCTCGCATGTCGGGCGGATGGAGGACGGGATCAACTATGTCTCGTGCTGCAACGGCGGCGGGATCTCGATGATGACCTATCTGGGCCACCGCGCGGCCGAGATGATGCTGGGCGTGCCGGGCCACGACCGGGGCATCGTCAACAGCCATTTCCCGCGGCTTTACTTCTACAACGGGCACCCCTGGTTTCTGCCGGCGGTCGGCAGCTACTACCGCTTCCTGGACAGGTCCGCGCGCCTGTTCGACCGGGCGGGCTGAGATGGCATCCCAGGCGGGAACACTTCCCCTGCCTGCCTCGCGGCCCCTGCTGGGGGCGGTGCTGATGTGCATCGCCATGCTGGTGGTGCCCCTGGCGGACGTGGTGGCCAAGGTGCTGGTGCTGGACGGCTATTCGCCGCTGCAGAGCACGTTCCAGCGCATGACGCTGGGCGTGCTGTTCCTGTTGCCCCTGGTCTGGCTGCGGCGGGGCGAGGTCCTGCCGCATGCCCGGCGTCCGCTGCCTCTCCTGCTGCTCGGGGCCTCGATCCTGGGGGCGATCACCTGCTATGTGCTGGCGCTGGAGCATCTGCCGATCGCCAATACCCTGGCGCTGAGCTTCGTGCAGCCGTTCTTCATCGTGATCCTGTCCAGGCTGCTGCTGGGCGAGAGGGTCGGCCCGCTGCGCTGGCTGATCGTCCTGGCCGGTTTCGCGGCGGTGGTGATGATCATCCGCCCCGCGGCCGAGGGGTTCCAGCCCGCCAGCATCCTGCCGGTGCTGTCGGGGGGCTGCATGGCGGTCTATGTCATCACCATCCGCAAGGCGGCCGGAACGCTCTCGGCGCTGGCGACGACGTTCTACACCCATCTCGCCTCGGCCCTGCTGGCGGCGCCGCTGGCCTGGTTCCTGTGGAAGGAGATGGGCGCGGCCGAGTGGATCCTGATCCTGGAACTGTCGGTGATCGGGCTTGCGGTGCAGTATTTCATCATCAAGGCCTACGAGCTGGCCGAGGCCTCGCTGATCGCGCCGCTGACCTATACCGAGATGATCGGCGCGATCCTCGCCGGCTGGTGGTTCTTCAACGAGTTTCCCGACAGCGTGACCATCGCCGGAACGCTGGTCCTGATCTGCTGCGCGCTGCTGACCATGTGGCAGGGGCGGGCGCGATGAAACAGAAGGAGCATCCAAGATGAAGGTTCTGGTCGCCGGTGCCGGTCTTGCCGGCCTGAATGCCGCCTGGGAATTGCAGAAGGCAGGCCACGAGGTCGAGGTGTTCGAGTCGAACACGCGGGTCGGGGGGCGCTGCTGGTCCGAGCGGCTGCCGAACGGCGAGGTGTTCGAGCATGGCGGCGAGTTCATCGACGTGAACGACCACACGATCCGCCGTCTCTGCGCCGAGTTCGGCCTGCCGATCGTCGGGCTGGGGATCAGCTTCGACCGGCGCTGGCAGGTCGACGGGTCGATCATGTCCGAGGAGGATCTGGCCGGCCATATCGCCGCGCTTTCGGCCGCGGCCGAGCGGCTGTGCCGGGCCCGCGGCTATCGCGTCTCGCTGCGCGAGGTCGCGCGTGAGGCCTATGGGCCGGATTGCGAAAGCCTGCCCTATTGCCAGAAGCTGTTCGCCACCACGACCTGCGACCCGGACCAGGTCAACGGCATCGCCATCGCCCGGATGTTCCAGGGCCACGGCAAGGGCTATGTCGAGCATCGCGGCCGGGTGATGGCGGGGAATGACGCGGTGGCCAGGGAAATCCACCGCAGGATCGGCGGCGTGGTGCGTTTCGGCACCCCGATCACCGAGGTCCGCCAGGCGCCGGGGCAGGTGACGATGCGCAGCGCCACCGGCGAGGAGTTCGCCGGGGATGCCGCCGTCATCGCGGTGCCGCTGCCCAAGCTGAAGCGGCTGATCGGCACGCTGGACCTGCCCGCGCCGATGCGCAAGGCGATCGAGGGGCGGGTGATGGGGGCGGCGGCCAAGCTGAACACCATGGTCAGCGGCAAGGCCCCGCCCAGGGGCATCCAGGCCCCGAACGCGCCCTGGTGGTCGTGGAGCACGGCAGACAATTCGGGGGACCATGCCCGGGGCAGCCTGACCTCTTACGCCGGGGGGAGGGCGACCATGGCCAGCCTGAAGCTGGAGGAGGGACCGGCCTACTGGCTGGAACAGACGCGCGCCTATCGCACCGACCTTGAGGTCAGCGATACCTGCGTGCTGACCAACTGGGGCAGCGACCCGCATACCGAAGGGGCCTATTCGATGCCGGGCCTGGACTGGGAGCCGGAGCAGGACCGGGCCTTCGACCAGAAGGCGGGGGCCATCGCCTTTGCGGGCGAGCATACCCATTTCGCCTCGCTGAACGGGGCGCTGGAATCGGGCGCGCGGGCGGCGAAGCTCTTGACGCTGATCTGAGGCCGGCAGGCTTTCGCAGGGTCTTATGTCCAACGGCACAGGCCCTATAATGGAACACCCGCCCCTCAGGTGCGGCGTGACGATTGCAGGACAGGGATTGCCCGTGGCACAGACACTTGCCGACACCGCTCCGACCGGAGACCACAGCGATACCCGCCAGGTCGGCGAGACCCTGCGGCTGCGCCGCCAGATGCGGGGCATGTCGCTGAAACAGGTGGCCGAGCCTGCCGGGATCTCGGTCGGGATGCTGAGCCAGGTCGAACGCGGCCTCGTCGCGCCGTCGATCAAGACCCTGCGGGCGATCTGCGCGGCGATGGACATGCCGGTGAACTGGCTGTTCCACCGCGACGGCGAGAACGGCGGCCAGGCGGCCGAGTTCGTGGTTCCCGCCAATGCGCGGCGGTCGCTGACCTATCTGGACGGCGCCCTGACCAAGGAGCTGCTGACCCCGGACACACAGCCGCAGATCCAGATGCTGCGCTTCGTGATGAAGCCCGGCGCCACCTCGGGCGAACCCTACAGCAATGCCGAGGGCGGCAAGTGCGGCCTCGTGGTCGCGGGCACGCTGGGGCTGGAGCTGAACGGGGTCGAGATGCAGATCAACACCGGCGACAGTTTCGCCTTTCCCGCGTCAAGCCTGGTGCGGTTCTGGACCATCGGCGAGGAGACCTGCGAGGTGATCTGGGTGGTGGCCCCGGCCACGGTCTGATCCTGCCGCCTCTCAGGCCGCGCCCTCCCAGTGGCTGCCGGGAATGGCGGCGACCAGGCGCTGGGTATAGTCCTGTTGCGGGGCGCGGAAGATGCGGGCGGGGGGGCCGGATTCCACCACTTCGCCCCGGTGCATCACCAGCACCTCGTCGCAGATCTGGCTGGCCACCCGCAGGTCATGGGTGATGAACACCAGCGCCAGGTGGCGTTCCTGCTGCACCCTGGCCAGAAGCTGCAGGATCTGCGCCTGGATCGAGACGTCCAGCGCCGAGACCGCCTCGTCCGCGACGATCACGTCGGGGTCGAACATCAGCGCCCGGGCGATGCCGACGCGCTGGCGCTGGCCGCCCGAGAATTCGTGCGGAAAGCGGTCATAGGCGGCGGCCTCCAGCCCGACCTGCGCCAGGATCGCCTGCGCCTTCCGCCGCGCCTCGGGCCGGGACATTCCTCTCGCCACCGGACCCACGGTCAGCGAGGTGCCCACCGTCTGGCGCGGGTTCAGCGAGGCATAGGGATCCTGGAACACCATCTGGATCCGCGGACGCAGGGGGCGCAGCTCGGCCTCGGTCATCGGATGGATGTCGGTGCCGTCCAGCACGATGCGCCCGTCGTCTGCCTCGATCAGCTTCATCAGGATCCGGCCCATCGAGGACTTGCCCGAGCCGCTTTCCCCCACCACCCCCAGCGTCTGCCCGCGCCGCAGGGTGAAGCTGACATTCTTCACCGCATGGACGGTGCGATGCTTGCCGAAAAAGCCGGTGCCGGTGCGGTAGGTCTTGTCCAGGCCCTCGACCTGCAACACGACCGGGGCCTCGGCCGAAAGGCCGGCGGCCGTATCCGCCTCGCGCAGGCGGGGGACGGCGGCGATCAGGCGTTGGGTATAGGGATGCGCGGGCGCGGTCAGCACCTGCGAGGCCGGACCCTGTTCCACCAGCAGGCCCTTCTCCATCACGATCACCCGGTCGGCGATGTCGGCCACCACGCCGAAGTCATGGGTGATGAACAGCACACTCATCGACTTGCGGCGCTGGATGCGGCGGATCAGCTCCAGGATCTGCGCCTGGGTGGTGACGTCCAGCGCGGTCGTCGGCTCGTCCGCGATCAGCACGTCGGGGTCGAGCGCGAGGGCGATGGCGATCATCACCCGCTGGCGCTGGCCGCCGGACAGGCGGAAGGGATACTGGTGACACAGAAGCCGCGGCTCGGGCAGGCCCACTTCCTCAAGCAGTTCCAGCACCTTGGCGCTGCGCTTCGCCTTGTCGGTCCAGCCGTGGGCGACCAGCACCTCGTCCACCTGCGCGCCCACGGTCATCAGCGGATTCAGCGCCGAGAGCGGGTCCTGGAAGATCATCGACAGCGACTTGCCGCGCAGCGACCGCCGCTCGCGCTCGGGCATCTGCAAGAGGTCGGCGCCGTTGAAGCGGATGCTGCCCCCGGCAACCTTCATCGCCGGGGAAAGAAGGCCCATGACCGTGCTGGCGGTGACCGACTTGCCCGATCCGGATTCACCGATGATGCAGAGGATCTCGCCGTGGTTCAGGTCGAAGGAGACGCCGCGGATCGCGTGCTGGCGCTCCATCTCCTTCGGCAGGCTTACGGTCAGGTCGCGGACAGAGAGGACGGGCTGGGCGTCGGTCATGGGGCACTCCGGCGGTCAGGGCTTGGGCACGACGGTGGCCAGCTTGCGGAACGGGGTCAGCACATGCAGCCAGGGCGCCACGCCCTTGGGCACGCGCACGATCGAGCCGGGGCCGATCTTCTGCGGCGCCGCGCCGCCAAGGCTGCACATCGCCTCGCCTTCCAGGACGACGAACGTCTCCTCCAGGTCGCGGGGCGGGTAGGGATAGATGCCGGGCTCGGCGATCCAGACGGCGACCTTGGTCGCGGTCTCGGGCGCGCCGTCATCCTCCCAGATCATCCGGCGGAAGGATTTCGCGCCATCCTCGGCGGCAAGGCCGGGGGTAAGGCCGGTATCGGCGGTGATGTGGGTGATCAGGGTCATGGGGTCTCCGGTTCAGGCATGGGGGGGAAGGGGGGCGCGGTCGCGCCTGGTGGCAAGGTTGTCGGCCAGCCGCATCTGGCGCAGCTTGAGCGCCGGGGCGGCGGCCATCCACAGCGGCGCGGGGCGCAGCGGTTCGACGCGGAGGTCGAGGTCCTGCTCCGCCACCCCCAGCGCCCAGTCCGACAGGATGCCGCCCAGCATGCTGCCGGTGGGCACGCCGCGCCCCGACAGTCCGGTCAGCGCGACGACGCCCGGCGCCAGGCCGTAAAGCCGGGGCACGGTGCGGCTTTGCATGTCCAGCTCGCCGAACCAGAGATGGGCCCAGCGGACCGGCCGGGCAAGCTGCGGGTAAAGCCAGCAGAGCCGGTCGGTCAGCACCTGCCGCGTATAGTCCAGGTCGCGGCCCCGCCGGCCCATCGGGAACATCGAGGCGACGATCCGCCCGGCCGCGTCGAACTTGCAGACGAAGATGTCGCCCCGCCCGTCGTGCAGCGTGGTGTTGCGCGGCAGGATGGTGGCGCGGGTCGCGGCGTCCAGCGGCTCGGTCGCGGCGACGAAGACGCGCTGGATGCGGAAGCTGCGGTCCAGTTGCGGCCAGCCGCCCACGGTATAGGCGCCGGTGGCGAAGATCACCTTGTCGGCCAGCACCTTGCCCGCCCCGGTCTTCACCCGCCAGCCGCCGCCCTGCCGCTCGCAGCCGATGACGGCCGATCCGGTGTGGATCGCGCCGCCCTCCTGCATTACCGCGCGGGCGAGGCCCCTGGCATAGCCGAGCGGGTTCAGATGGGCGGCCTCCTCGTGCAGCCAGCCGCCGAAGAAGCGCGGGCTGCCGGTGACGGCCCGCGCCTCGTCCCGGTCCAGAAGCCGGGTCCGCGCGCCGACGGCGTTGTAGCTTTCGGCCTTCTCCGCCAGCGCCGCCCGCTGGCCGGGCCGCAGCGCGCCCATGACATAGCCGTGCTGCACCCATTCGCAGTCGATCCGGTAGTCGCGGATCATCTGCGCGGCGCGGTCGTTGGCGCGGGTCTGGCGGCGGATCAGCCGCTCGGCCCAGGGCTCGCCCAGCATCCGGCGCAGCTCGGCCAGGCTGTAATGGGTGAAGGTCGGCGTGCAATGCCCGGCATTGCGGCCCGAGCCGCCGAAGCCGATCTCCTCACGCTCCAGAAGCACCACGCGGACCCCGGCGCGGGCCAGTTCCAGCGCGGTGGTCAGCCCGGTATAGCCGCCGCCGACGATGCAGACATCGGCCCGGACCTCTCCGGCCAGCGGCTGGGTTTCGGGCGGCGGCGCGGCGGTGACCGACCAGAGCGAGGCGTCGAAGGGCGAGAAGCGGATCATCGCACTACCTCTGGTCCGAACGGGCATCCAGCGCGTCGCGCAGGCCGTCGCCGATGAAGTTGAACCCGGCCACGGCGGCGGTGATCGCAAGGCCCGGCACGATCGCCAGCCAGGGGGCCTTGTCCAGGTATTGCTGCGCCCCGTTCAGCATGTTGCCCCAGCTGGGCAGCGGCGGCTGGATGCCATAGCCCAGGAAGCTGACATAGGCCTCGAGCAGGATGGCGCGGGCCACCGTCAGGGTCGCGGCCACGATGATCGGGCCGATGACATTGGGCAGCAGTTCGCGGAACATGATCTGCCAGGCGGGCAGGCCCAGCATCCGCGCCGCCATGACGAAATCGCGGTCGCGCAGGGATTTCACCTCGGCCTCGACGATCCGGGCCACCTCCATCCAGCTGGTGACGGCGATGATGATGGTGATCATGATCGGGCTGGGCTCGATGAAGGCCGCCAGCGCGAGAAGGAGGAAGATCGACGGGAAGGACAGGAAGGCGTCGACCACCCGCATCAGGACCGCGCCGATCCAGCCGCCGCGAAAGCCCGCGACCACGCCGACCGCCGTCCCCACCACGGTGGACATCAGCATGGCGAAGAACCCGACCAGAAGCGAGATCTGCCCGGCCTGGAACAGCCGCGCGGCGATGTCGCGGCCCAGGGGATCGGTGCCGAAGACATGCGCCCCGGTGCCGGGGGGCGCAAAGCGGGCGCGCAGGTCGATGTAGAGGTCGTCGAAGGGCAGAAGATACGGCCCGACGAAACAGGCCAGCGTCAGCCCGACGATCAGGGCGACGCCGACCATGGCCAGCCGGTTGCGGCGGAAGCGGCGCATGGTGCGGCTGCGCCACCAGCTTTCGGGCGGGGGCATGGGGGTCTCGGTCAGCAGGGTCATGCGCTCTCCCCCCTCATTCCAGCCGGATGCGCGGGTCGACCAGCGCTACCAGCAGGTCGGCCGCCAGGTTGCCGATCAGCACCAGCACGGCCGAGAACATCAAGAGGCCCATCACCACCGGATAGTCGTTGTAGCCCAGGCTATCCAGGAACAGCCGCCCCATGCCGGGCCAGGTGAAGACCGTCTCGGTCACCAGCGCGCCGCCCAGCAGGGTGGGCAGTTGCAGCCCGGCCAGCGTGATCATCGGCACCAGCGCGTTGCCCACGACATGCTTCATCAGCACCCGGCGCGGCGTCAGCCCCTTGGCGCGGGCGGTGCGGACGAAATCCTGGCTCATCACGTCCAGCGTGGCCGAGCGCATGTAGCGGCTCCAGGTCGCCACGTTGACCAGCGCGAGGACCAGGCTGGGCATGATCAGGTGGATGGCATAATCGGCGGCCGAGCCGTCGCCGACCGTATACATGTTGCCGGCGGGCAGCCAGCCCAGCCAGAGCGAGAAGACGAAGATCGCGATCAGACCGAACCAGAAGGTCGGGATCGACAGCGCCACCATGGCGCCGACGGTCGTCACATAGTCGAAGGCCGAACCCTGCCGCACCGCGCTGTGAATCCCGATCCAGGTGCCGATCAGCACGGCGACCAGCGTCGAGGAGCCCATGAGCAAGAGCGTGGCGAAGAGGTGGCCGCCGATGATCTCCAGCACCGGGCGGCCGTCGCGGTAGGACTTGCCCCAGTCGCCCTGCAACAGGTTCCAGAACCAGTCGAGATACTGGATCGGCAAGGGCCGGTTCAGGCCCATCTGCTCGGCGATGCGGTCCAGCGCCTCTTTCGTCATCCCCGGCGTCAGCGCGTATTGCGACAAGGGGCCGCCGGGCGCCAGGTTCAGCACCATGAAGCCGATCAGCGAAACCAGGAACAGAAGCACGATGCTCTGCCAGAAACGCAGCAGCAGATAGCGTAACACGGGGCACCTCCGTCACAGGGGCAGGATCCGCAGCCCCGGTCGGGGGCTGCGGAGGATGGCGCGGCGGCGCGTCAGACCCAGCGCCAGCTGCGCACGTTCCAGGTGTCGATGCGGTTGTTGATGTTGGGCGTCTTGCCCTCGACCCCCACCTTCCAGCCGGGGATGGTGGCATACTGGAAGATCGGCAGGAACGGCAGGTCGGCGCGCATGATCTCCTGGATCTTCAGGTAGACCGGCCGGCGTTCCTCGGGGGCCACCAGTTCGCCGCCCTGTTTCAGAAGGGCGTCCACCTCGGGGTTGTTGTAGACCCAGGTATTCTGCCCCGAGCCGCCCGTCGCGGGCGAGGAGGTGGACAGGAAGAAGTCCGAGGTATCCGGGTCCGGCCCGGTCAGCGTGTTCAGGCCGACGACGACCGAGTCGAACTGCGACAGCATCCAGTAGTCGCCCCACATCACGGCGGGCGGCAGGTTCGAGATCGTCATCTCGACCCCGATGTCCTTGAAGGACTGCTGGAAGAACTGCTGCGCCTGTTCGCGCAGGTGGTTGCCGGCGGTGGTGGAGTTGGTGAAGGCCAGCCGCACCCCATCCTTCGCGCGGATGCCATCGTCGCCCGGCACCCAGCCCGCCTCGTCCAGCAGGGCCTTGGCCTTTTCCGGGTCATATTCGTGCTTCGGCAGGTCGGCGTTGAAGTAGAAGGATTCCTTCGGCATGTAGGTTTCGGTGGGCGTCGGCACGCCGTAGTAGAGCGCGTCGATGATCGCCTGCTTGTCCAGCGCGTGATACAGCGCCTGGCGGACCTTCAGGTCCTGGAACTGCGGCCGCTGCATGTTGAAGGTCAGCGATTCGAAGGTCGCGGTGCCGACGACCTCGACCACCCGGTCGGGAAGCGTCTTGGCCTCTTCGTAGTGATCCGGGGTGATCCATTGCAGGCCCACCACGTCGATGTCGCCGGTCTTGAACTGGGTATAGAGGACGGTCAGGTCGGGGATGTACTTGACCACCAGCCGCTCCAGGTAGGGGCCGTCGCCGAAGTAGTCGGCGTTGGCCTCAAGCTCGATATGGTCGCCCGCCACCCGTTCCTTCCACTTGAAGGCGCCGGTGCCGATCGGGGTATTGTTGAACGGGGCCTCGTTCTTGTCGGCCACGCCCTCGAAGGCATGTTTCGGCACGATGAAGGTCGAGGCCAGGATCGCGGCATAGGGGGCGAAGGGCTTGTCCATCGTCCAGGTGATCTCGGTCGGCGAGACCACGGTCAGGTTGCGCACATGCTCGTGCCCGGTCTTGCGCCAGCTGCGGAAGTTCGGGTCCAGCAGAAGCTCGAGCGTGAACTTGACGTCCTCGGCGGTGAAGGGCGTGCCGTCGTGCCATTTCACGTCATCGCGCAGGGTGATCTTCCAGTTCAGGCCGTCGGCCGAAATGCCGCCGTTCTCGACGGTCGGAACCTCGGTCGCGAGCAGCGGGAAGAAGCTGCCGTCGGGGGCCACGTCGAACAGCGGGTCGAAGACGGCATAGTGGATGCCCTCGTCCACCTCGATATGCGGCAGGTGCGGGTTGAACACCGTCGGTTCCTGCGAGAAGCCCAGGACGATCTGGCCCTTGGGCGCTTCCTGCGCATGGGCGGCGCCAAGGCCGGAAAGCGACGGCACCAGCGTCGTCACGCCGGCGGCCCCCATCAGCAGCAAGGCTTGCCGGCGCGTGGTGGTAAGGCGGTTGTCTTCGGTCATCTGCTTGGTCCCTGTTGGGTGTGGGCCGGCGCGGCTCTTCCGGCCGCTGTCCGAGGGGGGAACCGCCCGGGCCGTGGCCGGGGGCGGGGTGAAGCACGGGTCAGAACCCGCTGATCAGTTCGATCTTCGAGCCGTCGCTGAAACGGTTGAAGCGGAAGGCGGCGGGATCGACCAGCGGCGTCCGCCCGGTGACGAGATCGGCCATCAGGCGACCGGCGGCCGGGCCGATGCCGAAGCCGTGGCCGGAAAAGCCCGAGGCCATGAAGAACCCCGGCACCCGGTCGATGGCCGAGATCACCGGCACCGCATCCGGCGTCACGTCGATATAGCCGGCCCAGCGTTGCGCGATCTCGGCCCTGGCGAAGACCGGGAAGGCGCGGCGGGCGGCGGCCAGCGCGCGGTCGGAAAGCTTGCGGTTCGGCACCGGGTCAAGCACGCGGTTGTATTCGAAGGGGCTCGGCTCATCCATCGCCCAGCGGTTCGGGATCCGCGCCTCGTCGAAGTAGCGCCAGCCGAAACGGAAGCTGAGCGAGCGCCATTCCTTGCGGAAGGCGGGCAGGAAGTTCCAGGCGTAGCGGAAGGATTTCGGCACGATGTCGACGATGTTCTCGTGCCCCGAGGCGATGGTATAGCCGCCGTCCTGCCGCCGCCGCACGGCAAAGTCGCCGTGCCAGATCGCCTGCTCCGGCCCGCCCTCCAGCGGCTTGGTGCGCAGGACCGAGTTCATCACCTTGAGCTGCGGAAAGTCGATTCCCAGGTTGCCCGCGAACAGGCTGGACCAGGCCCCGCCCGCCAGCACCACCGCCTTGCAGGCGATCGGGCCGCGTTCGGTGACGACGCCGCTGACCGCCCCGCCCGAGGTCTCGATCCCGCGCACGGCGCATTCGGTCAGCACATGCGCGCCGCGGTCGCGCGCGGCCTCGGCGATGGCGGGGGCGGCCTTCTGCGGCTCGGCCCGACCGTCGGCGGCGGTGTAGAGGGCGCCCTTCAGCGGCATGTCCGCGCCGGGGAACATGTCCTTGAACTCGCGCTGGGACAGCATCCGGCTGTCCAGCTGGTAGCCTTCCAGATTGCGGTTCCACTGCTCGTGCTGGGCATATTGCAGGTCGGTCGCGCAGGTGAACAGGATGCCCGCCCGGCGATAGCCGGTGTCGCGGCCGATGCGCTGGTCGAGACCCGACCAGATACGCAGCGCCTCGGCCATCAGCGGCACCTCGCGCGGGTCGCGGCGCGAGATGCGCACCCAGCCCCAGTTGCGGCTGGACTGCTCTTTGCCGATGCCGCCCTTTTCGCAAAGCGCCACCCGCAGCCCGCCCTCGGCCAGTTCCAGCGCGGTCGAAGCGCCGATGATGCCGCCGCCGATGACGACCACATCCACCTCGCGCGGAAGGTCGGGATCGCCGTGGACGGGAACGACATGGGGGCCGGGCATCAGAAACTTTCCTCCAACTGGCAGTTCACGGCGAATTCGGCGACGCTGGCCTCGTTCGGCAGGTCGAGAAGCAGGGCGATGATCCGGGCCAGGTCCTGCGGGTCGGTCATCCGGTCGACCGGGAAATCGGTGATCGACCGCGCCATGTCGGTGGCCACGAAACCGGGACAGACGGCGGTGGCGCGGATGCCGTCGGCAAAGCCCTCGTGCCGCAGGCCGTGGGCCAGGGCCACGGCGGCGAATTTCGACAGCGAATAGCTGCCGGCCTTGGCCGACTTGACCCGCTTGCCCGACAGCGAGGCCAGGATGACCACCCGCCCGCGCCCGCTGGCCCGCAGCAGGGGCCAGGCCGCCTGCGCCAGCCGCCGGGGCGACATGACATGCACGTCCATCATCGCGCGGATGTCGTCGTCGCTGGCCTCGATCACCGATTTCGGGGTCATCACCCCCGCATTGGCCACCACCGCGTCGATCCGCCCGAAACGGTCCGCCACCGCCCCGACCCATGCCGCATCCGACGCGGGATCCGAGGCGTCGTGCGCCTGCACATGCACCGCATCCGTCGCCCAGTCCGGCAGCGCCGGCTGCCGCATCCCCAGCGAGACCGCCCAGCCGTCCTGCACCAGCCGCCGGCCAAGGGCCGCCCCGATCCCGCGGCTGGCGCCGGAGATCATCGCGACCCGGGTCATTTCCCGGCCTCCTGCAGCCGCCGGTAGGCGCGTTTCAGGATGTCGATCAGGACCTTCTGCTCGTCTTGCGGGATGATGCGGTCGAAGAAATCCTCGGACTGCTGGACCACGATCTCGCGCACCTTGACCGCCAGCGCCGCGCCCTTGGGGGTGATGTACAACTCCTGCGCCCGGCTGTCCCCGGCATTGGTCTGGCGGGTGATCAGCCCCTGCTGCTCCAGCGTGTCCAGGATGCGTCCCATCGCCGAACGATCCCGCGCCGCCAGATCCGCCACCACCGAGGGCCGGATGCCCGGATGGCTGTCGATCAGCAGCAGCGCGGTGATCTTGCCCTTGCCCTTGGCCACCTCGAGATTGGCCAGGCGCTGGTCCAGGTCGCGCGAGACCTTGGTGTCGATCACGCGGATATAGAAGCTGAGGACGTTTTCCAGCACGTCCAGGTCGACATGATCGACCCGCGTGGCCGTGCTGACGTCAGGACCGTTCATGCGCAGTGCCCCATCCCGCCTTCGATTCGCTTGTCTCAGGCTCGTCCGGATGATGGACAATTACAACTAATTTTAGTGGACAAGTGCAATCATTTCGCCGGCCGCCGCCGCCAATGCGCCAGCGCCAGAAACAGCCGCGTTGCGGTGTCCGCCGGTCGGGGTCGCTGGAATGTCGGGGTCTTTCCGTCAGGCGTAGATGTAGCCGCCCGAAACGATGATGTTCTCGCCGGTCATGTAGGTGTTGCGCGGGCCCCCGGCCATCAGCACCCATTCGGCCATTTCCTCGGGCTCGCCGCCGCGGCCGAGGGGGCTGGCCTTGGCCAGTTCGCCGAGGAAGCCCAGTTCGCGGGCCTTTTCCGTCGCCATCCCGGCGGGCGCGACCGAGTTCACCAGGATCCCGTCCGGCGCGACCGCATGGGCCATGCTTTTCGTGAGGCTGACCACGGCGGCCTTGGTCGCGGCGTAATGCGCGTTCTGCGGATGGGCCTTGAACGCATCGACCGAGGTGATGTTGACGATCCGGCCCCGAACCCGGTCCTTCACCTCTTGCGCCTGCATGTGGCGGATGGCGGCGACCATCATGTGATAGGTGCCTTTGACGTTGATCGCGTTCGAGGCGTCCCAGTCGGCATCGGTGATCTCGAGGATCGGCTTCCTTGGATAGATCGCGGCCGAGTTCACCAGCGTGTCCACCCGGCCAAGCGCGGCGGCGATGCGGTCGAAGGCCTCATGCGCGGCGGGGGCGGTGCGGATGTCGCAGGCGGCGGATGCCGCGGGGATGCCGGCGGCGCGGGCGGGTTCCAGCGCGGCTTCGGCCCCCTCTGGGTTCAGGTCGATGATGCCAAGGGCCGAGGCGCCCCGGGCCACGGCCATCCGGGCCAGAAGCGCCCCGAGACCGGCGCCCCCGCCGACGATCACGACGGACAAGCCCTTCATTTCGATTTCTCCGCTGCGGGAACCTGGGGGGTGACGGGCTGGCGCGTGGGCAGGATGTCGAAGCGTGCGACATCCACATGCGCGGGCAGGTTCAGGACGGCCAGCACCATGGCGGCCACGTCCTCGGGCTGGACGGCGGTCTGGCCGGCATACATCGCTGCCCGCGCCCCGGCCGTCAGCACGTCCTTGTAAAGCGGGCTTTCGACACGGCCCGCGACGATCTCGGTCACGCGCACGCCCGAGGCCGAGAGGTCCAGCCGCAGGCTTTGCGCGAAGGCGCCAAGCGCGGCCTTGGTCGCGGCATAGACCGCCATGTTGGGATAGGGCGTATGCGCCGCGACCGAGCCGGTGAAGAAGACATGCCCCCGGCCGCGCGCCTGCATTCCCGGCGCGACGGCATGGGTCACCAGCAGCGCCTGGGTCAGGTTGGTGGCGACCATGCGGTGAATGTCCGCCTCGGCCATGGTGCAGAAATTGCCGGGGGCGGTCACCATCCCGGCATTGTTCACGAGGATCTCCACCTCCTCCCCGGCAAGGGCCTTCGCCAGGGCAGAGGGAAGGCCGCCCGGATCGGAGAGGTCGAGCGCCAGCGTCCTCAGGCCCTGCGCCGCAAGCTCCTCCAGCGCCGCCGGGTTGCGGCCGGTCGCGATGACCCGGTGGCCCGCCGCATGCAGCGCCAGGGCGATGGCCCGCCCGATCCCGCTTGTTGCCCCTGTTACCAAAGCCCGTGGCATGTCATCCCCCTGCCTCTGAAGAAAGCTGCACCAGAACGGCGCCGGACCAAATCAGGAAAAACGTCCGTAGAACAAGAATTACTTGCCATCCCTTCCCCCGGCCAGCCGGCGGATCTCGTCCTCGTCCGGGCTGTCCCAGCTTTCGGCAAGGGTCCAGCGGCAGAAGGCGGCGATGGTCTTCACCCGCCGGTGCGCCTTGGGCAGGACAAGGTAGAAGCCGGGGATCTGCTCCTCGGGCATCCGGTGCATCGCCTCGGCCCCGAAGGGCGCGACCAGCTTGCCCAGCTTCAGGTCCTCGGCCGCGTCGATGGTCGAGATCAGGCCGATCCCAAGCCCCGCCAGCGTCGCCCGCCGCATGGTGGCCGCGTCCTGCAACTGCATGTCCGCCTTGCCGGTCCGCCCGGCAATGCCAAGGTGCCGCAGGACGTTCGGCCACAGCTCGGGCGAAAGGACCGGGTGCAGCAGCGGCATGTCGCGCAGGCTTTCCGGGCCGGCGATCTGGCGGGCCAGCCCCGGCGTGCAGCAGATCACCTTGTAGTCGCGCAAGAGAAGCGTCGCCTCGCAGCCCTTCCAGCCGCCATAGCCCCACTGGATCGCCACATCCACGTCATCGGCGACGAAATCCGGCAGTTCCACCATCGTGGTCAGGCGCAGGTCGGCATCCGCGCAGGTCTCGCGAAAGCGGGTGATCCGGTCAAGGAGGTAGCGCGTCGCGAAATAGGGGCTGGCGTTCACGTTGATCCGGTTGCGGCTGTCGGACTTCGCCACCCGGCGCACGCCTTCGGCCAGCTCGTCAAAGGCCGCCTGCACGAAATGCGCCAGCAGGATCGCCTTCTCGTTGGGCTCGATCGCGCGGCCCCGGCGCTCGAACAGCCCGGCCCCCAGCGTGTCTTCCAGAAGCTTGATCTGCTGGCTCACGGCCTGGGGCGTGACGCCGAGTTCGTCCGCCGCCGCCCGGAACGACCGATGCCGCACGACGGTATGGAACACGCGCAGCGCGTTCAGCGGCGGCAGCCGGGCAGGGGCGTTGCTCATGTCGGACCCCGCGCCATGGCCTCAGATCACCGCCTTTTCCAGGAAGGGGCGGTTCTCGACGACGCGCTCGTAGCCCACCTCGGACAGGTCCAGCGTGCGGAAGCCGCCATAGGTGATCAGCTCGGACACGCCCCGCCCCGCCGCCGGCCCCTGCTGCAACCCGTGGCCCGAGAAGCCATTGGCATAGATGAAATTTCCCACCTCGGGATGCGCGCCCACGATCAGGTTGTGGTCCAGCGTGTTGAAGTCGTAATGCCCGGCCCATTGGTTCACCACCTTGATCGCCTCGAAGGCGGGCGAGCGCGCGGCAAGGGCGGGCCAGATCAGATCCTCGAATTCCTCCCAGCGGGGCTCGAAATCATCCCAGTCCGCCGCCGGATCCTCGACCGGCGGCGCGCCGGACAGGAAGAAGCGGCCCTCGGGGCGGCAGAAGACGCCCGAGGGGTCGATCATCAGCGGCAGGCGGCCCCGGTTGACGCGGGCCGAGCCTTCCGGCGTCGCGGCGCAGTCGAAGACGAAGAGCGTGCGCTTGCGGGGCTCGACCGGCACGTCCAGCCCGGCCATCCGGGCGGTCAGCGCGGCGCGGGGGCCCGAGGCATTGACGATGGTTCCGGCCCGGATCACCGCGCCGGATCGCAGCGTCACCGAGGCGACGCGCGCGCCGTCGCGGCCGATCGCCACCACTTCGTCGGCCGCGTACTCCGCCCCCAGCTCACGCGCCTTGGCCTTGAAGCCGTTCATCAGCCCGGTGTTCGAGAACCAGCCCTCGCCCGACCGGCCATAGCTGGCCAGCAGGATGTCCTCTGCCCGCAGATGCGGAAAGGCGCGGGCCAGGTCTTCCTGCCCCCAAAGCACGACATCCGCCCCGCAGGCGCGCTGGACCTCGTGGTTCTCGCGCAGGGTGCGGGCGCCGTCCTCGCTGTTGGCGAGGAAGAGGTAGCCGCCCTGGTGGAAGTTCAGGTCGGGCGGGGCCTCTCCGGCGCATTGCATCGTGCGGGCGAAGTCCCTGATGAAGGCCGAGCCGAACTGGCTGATCCGCACGTTGATCGGATTCGAGAACTGGACCCGGATCGAGGAGGAGGACAGCGAGGTCGAGGCGAAGCGATAGGTCGGGTCGCGTTCGACCACCAACACACTGCCGGCGAAATCCGGGTTGGCCTTCAGGAAATAGGCGACGGCCGATCCGATCACCGCGCCGCCCACGATCACGACGTCATAGCCGGACCTCATTTCGCGCCCTCGTCGTCGGGATGGCCGAGATCGACGAACCAGCCGCCCAGATGCCGGACGGCGGGGGCTTTCGGATCGGGGACCGGGTGCTTCGCCTCGACCGCGGCGCGGAAGGCTTCGGTGTCGTCCTGCGGCACATAGCCGAGATGACCGGCCAGCCGGTTGTCCACCGGCTTGACCGCATTGTCCGACAGGCCGAACGACAGGGTGAAACCCACGCGCGGGGCGGTCAGGGCGGCGGTGACCAGGCGGTTGCAGTCCTGAAACGACAGCCAGGACCAGAGCATCCGGCGGTCGGCGGGCTCGGGGAAGCTGGAGAAGATGCGCAAGGCGGCGGTCTCGATCCCGAACTTGTCCCAGTAGAGACGCCCAAGGTCCTCGACGAAGCATTTCGACAGGCCGTAAAGCCCGTCGGGGCGGTGGGGCGCGTCGGCGTCGATCTGGTCCTCCAGCCGGTGATAGCCGATCGCGTGGACCGAACTGGCATAGACCACCCGGCGGGCGCCATGTTTCCGCGCGCCTTCGTAGATGTGATAGCTGCCCCGGATGTTGGCATCCAGGATCTGGTCCCATGGCCGCTCCAGCGGGACGCCGCCGAAATGGACGATGGCGTCCACCCCTTCGCAGGCGGCGATGGTCGCCCCCATGTCGGCAAGGTCGAAGCGCAGGGCCTCCTCGTGAGGGGCGAGGTCGGTGATCCCCACCACGTCCGCCAGGCGCAGCTGGCGGCACAGCGGCGCGAGACCCCGGCGGAGTTCCGTGCCCAGGCGACCGGCGGCCCCGGTCAGCAGGATGCGGTCGAAACGCGGATTGCTCATCATGCGGCCTTTGCGGGGGAAAGGGCGGCCACCGCGCGGGCGATGCGGGCGATGGCCTCGGTCAGGATCGCGTCCGAGGTGGCGGTCGAGATGCGAAAGAAGGGCGACAGGCCATAGGCCGCGCCCGGCACCGCGCCGACATGGGCGTGGTTCAGCAGGTAATCGGTGACGGCGGCATCGTCGGCCAGCACCTTGCCCGCGGGCGTGCTGCGGCCGATCAGGCCCTGGCAGCCGATATAGGCGTAAAAGGCCCCTTCGGGCGGGGAAAGCGTCAGGCCGGGAATTTCCGCAATCCCTGCGACGACCAGATCGCGGCGGCGCTGGAAGGCCGCGCGGAACCGCGCGATGCAATCCTGCGGCCCGGTCAGCGCGGCCAGCGCCGCCGCCTGCATCGGGGCCGCGACCGAGGTGACGGACTGGCTTTGCACGGTGTTCATCGCCTTCAGCAGCGGTGCGGGCCCGGCGGCATAGCCCACCCGCCAGCCGGTCATCGCATAGGCCTTGGCCACGCCGTTCACGATCAGCATGCGGTCGCGCAACTCTGGGCAGGCCCTGCCGAAAGAGACGAATTCGCGGTCGTCGAACAGGATATGCTCATAGATCTCGTCCGACAGGACCAGCACCTGCGGATGACGGGCCAGCACCGCGCCAAGTGCCTTGAGGTCGGCCCCGGAATAGACCGCGCCCGAGGGGTTGCCGGGGGTGTTCAGGAACAGCCATCTGGTGCGGGGCGTTATCGCGGCCTCCAGCGCCTCGGGCGTCAGGCGAAAGCCGGTGTCCGCCCCGCAGACCGGAGTGACCGGGACACCGCCGAGAAGCTTCACCATCTCGGGATAGCTGACGAAACAGGGCGCGGGCAGGATCGCCTCGTCGCCCTCGTTCAGGGTCGCCATCAGGGCGTTGAAAATGATCTGCTTCGCCCCGTTCGCCACCACGATCTCGTCGGGCGAAAGGTCCAGACCGTTCTCGCGCCGGAACTTTTCGGCCACGGCGGCACGCAGGGCAGGGGTTCCGGCGGCGGGGGTATACAGCGTCTCTCCCGCCAATGCGGCCCTGTGCGCCGCATCGGCCACATGCGGCGGGGTGGGAAAGTCCGGTTCCCCCAGGCCAAGGTCGATCACGTCAAGGCCCCTGGCCCGCAGGGCCTTGGCCGCCATGGACGCGGCCATCGAGGCCGAGGGTTTCACCGCCGCCAGGCGCGTTGCGAGATAGCTCATCTGCCCACATAGCCTTTCGAGATGTCAGCCGCCCGCGCGGCGGGGTCGCGCCGGGCCGGATCGCCGAATCCGCCGCCGCCCGGCAGGTGCAGCACCAGCCGCCGCCCGGCCGGGACATGCTGCCAGCCCTTCGGCCTAAACACCGTGCCGTCGTCCAGCGCGGCCCGGCCCGCAGCACCCGGAGCGCCCCCCTCGCGCCCCCGTGCCGGATGGTTCATCCGGTCGAACATGGCCGAGAAGTCGAACTCATGCCCCGGCAGGGCCTCGATCTCGATCACCTGGCCAAGGCCGCCGCGATACTGGCCGTCGCCGCCGGAATCCGGGCGCAGTTCCTTGCGCCAGACCACGACCGGGCCGGTATGCTCGGTCGCCTCGATCGGCATGGTCATCACGCCCGAGGGGAAGGCGGTCGCCGACAGCCCGTCCAGCCCCGGCCGCGCGCCCATGCCGCCCGAGTTGAACATCAGGATCTCGGCCCGCCGTCCCGCCTGCCCGGCGACCGGGCGCACCGACATGTGGATGTTCCACAAGGCCGCCGCGCCCTCGGCCAGGACCTGTCCCGGCAGCGCCCTGGCCAGCGCCCCCAGCACCAGGTCCGGCACCAGATGCCCGATCACATGCCGCACCGAGACCGGCGCCGGGCGGGGGGCATTCAGGATGTTCTCGGGCGAGGAGATGGTGAAAGCCGCCAGCGAGGCCCAGTTGTTCGGAATGTCCGGCGCCACCACGCATTTCAGCGCGTAGGAGGCATAGGCCTTGGTATAGATGATCGGCACGTTGATGCCCTGCGGGCTGATCGGGTCCGTCCCGGTGAAATCGACGTTCACCACCTCGTCCCCGATCTCGACCGAACAGGCCAGCCGCACCGGGCGGTCGTAGCCGTCGGTCAGCAGGTCATTCTCCCACCGCCCCCTGGGCAGGGCGCGGATCCGCTCCAGCATCGCCGCGCGGGTGCGGGAGAAGATGAAGTCGCCAAGCGCATCCAGGCTTTCCAGCCCGATCTCCTGCATCATCGCGATCAGGCGCTGGTGGCCCACGTCGTTGCAGGCGGCAAGCGAGTAGAAGTCGCCCACCACCTGGTTGGGCTCGCGCACGTTGGCGCGCAGGATGCGGATCAGGTCGGCATTCACCCGGCCGCGCTCGGCGAACTTCATGATCGGGATCTGGATCCCTTCCTCGTAGACCGACTTGCCATCCGCCCCGAACCCGCGCCCGCCCACGTCGACCACATGCGCGGTGCAGGCGAAGAAGCCGACCAGCCGCTCGCCCCGGAAGCTGGGCGAGACCATGGTGATGTCGTGCAGGTGCCCGGTGCCCATCCACGGGTCGTTGGTGACATAGGTGTCGCCGGGGAACATGTTCTCGCGGCCGATTTCCGCGATGAAATGCAGCACCGCCTCGGCCATGGTGTTGACATGGCCCGGCGTGCCGGTGACGGCCTGCGCCAGCATCCGCCCCTGGGGATCGAAGACGCCCGCCGACAGGTCGCCCGCCTCGCGCACGCTGGTGGAAAAGGCGGTGCGCAGCAGCGTCATCGCCTGTTCCTCGACCACCGAGATCAGGCGGTTCCACATCACCTGCATGCGGATTTCCAGGGTTGCGTCACTCATGGCGCGGCCTCCTTGCGCAGCAGCAGCAGCGAGCCGTCGGACTGCATCACCACATCGAAGGGCGAGGTCACCACGGTCGCGGTCTCGCGTTCGACCACCACGGCGGGGCCAGAGACGCGCTGCCCGGCCCGCAGGCTGTCGCGGGCCACGATGGCAGAGGCCAGGGCCTCGCCCCGGGCCGGGTCGAAGACCGGGCGCGAGAGCGGGGCACCCGCCCCCTCCCGGCCCAGGGCAAGCTCGTGCCGGTCGGGGGCGGGACGGATGTCCTCGGCCCTGACCGAGAAGGTGACGATCTCGATCTCCAGACCATCCAGCCCGTCGATGGCGCGGCCGAAGAAGCGGGCATAATTCTGGCGGAAGCCGTCGCGCAGAAGCCGGCCGTCCCCGGCGGCGAAGGGGCGGTCGGGCAGGGGGACCGGGATCTCCCAGCCCTGGCCGACATAGCGCATGAAGGCGGTGATCTCGCGCCGGATCGGGCCTTCGGCACCGGCGCGGACGAAACCCTCGGCGGTGGATTTCAGCCCGTCGAGCAGCGCGTTCACCGCAGTCGCATCGAAATCCGCAAGCCGGACGATCCTGGAGGCCAGCGCCTCATAGCCGAAGGGCGCCTTCAGGAAGCCGATGGCCGATCCCACGCCCGCGCCCGGCGGGATCAGGCAGCGGTCGATCCCCAGCTTCTCGCACAGCCGCGCGGCATGCAAAGGCGCGGCCCCGCCAAAGGCGATCATCAGGTTGTCCGAGATGTCCTTGCCGTTCTCGACCGCATGGACGCGGGCGGCATTGGCCATGTTCTCGTCCACCACCTCGCAGATGCCGAAGGCGGCGGCTTCCGGCGCCAGTCCCAGCCGGTCGCCCACCTCGCGGGAAATCGCGACCCTTGCCTGTTCCACCGACAGCCGGATCGCCCCGCCCGCGAAGTTCTCGGGGTCGATCTTGCCCAGCACCAGGTCGGCATCGGTGATCGCCGGGCGCTGGCCGCCGCGCTGATAGCAGGCCGGACCGGGTTCCGAGGCCGCGCTCTCCGGGCCGGTCTGGATCCGGCCCATCGCATCGACCCAGGCGATCGACCCGCCGCCGGCGCCGATCTCGATCATCTCGATCACCGGGATGGAAACCGGCATCCCCGAGCCCTTGGCGAAACGATAGGTCCGCGCCACCTCGAAGCTGCGGGCGGTCTTGGGGGCGAAATCCTCGATCAGACAGATCTTGGCCGTGGTGCCGCCCATGTCATAGCTGACCACCTTCTCCAGCCCGAAGCGGCGGGCCACGTCGGCGGCGAAGATCGCGCCGCCGGCCGGGCCGGATTCCACCAGCCGCACCGGGAACTCCGCCGCCGTCTCGACGCTGATCAGGCCGCCGCCGGAATGGATCATGTAGACCGGGCAAGCCGCGCCCTTTTCGGCCAGCCGCATCTGAAGCCGGCCCAGGTAATCGGCCATCTGCGGCCGGACATAGGCATTGGCGCAGACGGTGTTGAACCTCTCGAACTCGCGCATCTGCGGCGAGACTTCGGACGAGATCGAGATCGGCAGGTCCACCCGGGCCGCGATGATCGCGCGGGCGCGTTCCTCATGCGCGGGGTTCATGTAGGAATGGATAAAGCCGATGGCGACCGCGCCGTAGCCCCCCGCCGCGATCCGCCCGGCGAGGGCCGTCAGCGCGGCCTCGTCCAGGGGCTGCAACTCCTGCCCCTGCGCGCCGATCCGGCCGGCGACGGGAAAGCGGTCCTCGCGCGGGACCAAGGGGGTGGGGAGGCGCAGGTTCAGGTCATATTGCTCGAACCGGCTTTCGGTCCGCATCTCGATCACGTCGCGGAAGCCCTCGGTCGTCACGAAGGCCGTCCGCGCGCCGCGCCGTTCGATCAGCGCATTGGTGGCCAGCGTCGTGCCGTGGATCACGATGTCGAGGTCGGAATACGCAAGCCCCGCCTCGGCCAGCACCAGGTCGATCCCGTCCAGGATCGCCTGTTCGGGCGCGGCGTAATTGGTCAGCACCTTGGTCGAGTGCATCTGCCCCCGCACATCCAGCGCGATGTCGGTGAAGGTGCCGCCGATGTCGGCGCCCAATCGGATCTGCGGGGTCATTTCCTGCCCCTTGCCGCCAGCCCCGCCGCGCGCATCTGCGAAAGCGTCTGGCGCGGGGTCAGCGCCTCGGGGCTGATGTTCAGGTCCAGCACCGCCCCCGTGCGCGAGGCCAAAGCCCGGGCGAAGGCGGCGGGAAAATCCTCGGTCCGCTCCACCCGCTCGGCATGGAAGCCATAGGCGCGGGCGAGCATGGTGAAATCCGGGTTCTCCAGCGAGGTGCCCGAGACGCGGGCGGGATAGGTCCGCTCCTGATGCGCGCGGATCGTGCCGTAGATGCCGTTGTTCAGGATCAGCACGATCGGCTGCGCCCCGGCCTGCATCGCCGTGCCCAGCTCCTGGCAGTTCATCTGGAAATCGCCGTCGCCCGCAAAGCAGACGACCGTGCGGTCGGGATGGGCGATCTTGGCGGCCACGGCGGCGGGCAGGCCATAGCCCATCGCCCCCGACTGCGGCGCCAGCAGCCGCGCCTTCGGGCCGAACTTGAAGAACTTGTTCGGCCAGACCGTGAAATTGCCCGCCCCGTTGGTCAGGATCGCGTCCTCGGGCAGGACCTCGCGCAGATGCGCCGTCACCAGCCCCATGTCCACGGGCGAGGGCTGGGGCCCAAGCTCGAACCCCGCCTCCCACTCGGCCCGCGCCTGCTTGCGCCAGCCGGACCAGCCGCCCCTGACCGGCCGCAGCGCGGCGGCAAAGGCGTTCGGCCCGGCCGGAAGCCCAAGCGCAGGTTGATAGACCTTGCCGATCTCGCGGTCGGACCCATGCACATGGATCAGGGTTTGCGACGGCACCGGCACCGACAGCAGCGTGTAGCCATCCGTCGTCATCTCGCCGAAGCGGGTGTTGATCGCCAGGATCACATCCGCCTCGCGGACCAGCCGCTTGACGTTCGCGGGCATGCCGACGCCCGCCTCGCCGGCATAGACCGGGGAGTGGTTGTCGAACTGGTCCTGATAGCGGAAGGCGGCGATGACCGGGATGTCCGAGGCCTCGGCAAAGGCTTGCAGATCGGCGCGGCCCTGTCCGGTCCAGTTGCAGCCGCCGATCAGGATGAGGGGTCGCGAGGCCCCGGCCAGCAGCGCCAGCGCCTCCTCCATCGCGGCGGGGGCGGGCGCGGCTTCGGCGATCCGGGCCGGGCCAGCCAGGGGCGCGGCAGCGGTGAGTGCGGTCAGCATGTCCTCGGGCAGGGCGATGACCACGGGGCCGGGGCGGCCGGTGGTCGCCGTGACCCAGGCGCGGGCAAGGATTTCCGGGATGCGCTGAACCTGGTCGATCTCGACCGCCCATTTCGCCATCGTCCCGAAGACGGCGCGATAGTCGATCTCCTGGAATGCCTCGCGGCCCTTCATGTCGGTGCCGACCTGGCCCACGAAGCACAGCATCGGCGCCGAATCCTGCATCGCGGTATGGATGCCGATCGAGGCATTCGTCACCCCCGGCCCCCGCGTCACCATGCAGATGCCGGGACTGCCCGTCAGCTTGCCCCAGGCGGCGGCCATGAAGGCGGCCCCGCCCTCGTTCCGGCAAAGGACAAAGTCCAGCCGCCCGCCCGTGTCGTGCAGCGCATCCAGCACCGCCAGATAGCTTTCGCCCGGAACCCCGAAGGCCCTGGTCGCGCCAAGCGCCGCAAGGCTTTCCACCAATAGCCGACCGCCGTTTCGCATCATGCGTCTTTCCAATCTGCCTTGACGTTCATCCTGCGCCCTTCCGCGCCGAGGCGGAAGCAAGAAGGACGGGCAATCGGCAAGTTATTCTTGCCGATCCCCGCGCAGGATCACGCCCGGATTCATCCCTCCGGCCGGGTCCAGCGCCCGTTTCAGGCTTGCCATCAGCCCGCGCTCCGCCGGCCCGCGCAGCGCGTCGGCCAGCGCGACCTTGGTCCGGCCCAGCCCATGCTCGGCCGCGAAACTGCCGCCCATGCCGTCGGCCAGCCGGGCGAGTTCGATCCCGATCCCGGGGCCAAGCCCCGCGAAATCCGCCTGCCCGGCCGGGGGCGAGAGGTTGTAGTGGATGTTGCCGTCGCCCAGATGGCCGAAGGGGTTGATCCGCACCCCCGGCAGCAGGCTTTCGCAAAGCCCGGCCCCCCGTGCCACGAACTCGGCGATCCGGCCCGGCGGGACCGAGATGTCGTGCTTCAGCTGCACCCCTTCCAGCCGCTGCCCCTCGGGCTGCTCCTCGCGCAGCCGCCAGAAGGCCGCGCGTTGCGCCTCGTTCGCGGCAAGGGCGCCATCGGTCACCAGCCCTGCGGCCATGCCCCATTCCAGGCTGTCGGACAGCATCCCGTCCAGCGGCACAAGCGGCGAGGTGCTGGCGACCTCGACCAGAAGATAGGCCCCGGCGCGGCTGTCCAGGGGCCAGGCCAGCCCCGGCACATGCCGCAGCGCAAGGTCCAGGCCGAGGTCCGAGAAGAATTCGATCCCCGTCAGCACATCGCCCAGATCGGCGCGAAGCCGGCCTCCGAAGGCCACCGCCGCGCCGATGTCGAGCAGGGCGAGCAGCGCCGTCGCCCTTGCGCGGGGCCGGGGGGCCAGGCGCAGGACCGCCCGCGTCACCACGCCCAGCGTCCCCTCGGCCCCGCAAAAGAGCTTGCGCAGCGCATAGCCCGCATTGTCCTTCTGCACCGAGCGCAACCCGTTCCAGACGCGGCCATCGGGCAGGACGACCTCCAGCCCCAGCACCAGGTCGGACATCATCCCATGGCGAAAGGCATGGCTGCCCCCCGCATTGGTGCCGATCAGCCCGCCGATCTGCGCGCTGCCTTCCGCGCCGAGGTGGAGGGGGAAGATCATCTCCGTCCCCTCCAGCGCGGCGTGAAGGGTGGCGAGGATCACCCCCGCCTCGACCGTCACGCTGCCGCTGGCAAGGTCCGGGGCCGCGATCCCTGCCATCCGGGACAGCGACAGGATCACCGCCCCCGGCCTGCCCGCCACCGCCGCGCTGCACAGGCCGGTATTGCCGCCCTGCGGCACCACCGGGACGCCCGCCGCATGGCAGGCCGCCAGCACGCGCGAGACCGCCTCGGTCGTCCCGGGCCGGGCGACGCCCAGCGGGGCCTCGCCATGCCGGTCCAGCCAGTCGCGCGACCAGGGCCGGGCCTCGGCCCCCGGCACCCAGCCTCCCGGCCCCAGGATCAGCGCAAGCTCCGAGGCAAGGTCCATGCTCACCCCGCGAAAGTATAGGCGGTCTTGACGCTGGTGTAGAACTCCATCGCCATCCGCCCCTGCTCCCTCCCGCCAAGGCTGGAGCCGCCGCGCCCGCCGAAGGGGACGTGGTAATCCACCCCCGCCGTCGGCAGATTGACCATGACCATCCCCGCCTTCGACCCGCGCCGGAAGGCGGTGGCGTGTTTCAGCGATCCGGTGCAGATGCCCGACGAAAGCCCGAAGGGCGTGTCATTGGCCACCGCCAGCGCCTCGTCGAAATCGGCCACGCGGATCACGCTGGCGCAGGGGCCGAAGATCTCCTCGCGGCTGGTGCGCATGTCGTTGCGGGCGCCCAGGAACAGGGCAGGGGCCTGGAAGCTGCCCGGCCGGTTCAGCCGCTGGCCGCCCAGAACCTCGCAGCCTTCCTCGCCCGCCAGCCGCACATAGTCGAGGTTGCCCGCCAGCTGGCCTTCCGAGACCACCGGCCCCATCTGCGTCCCGGCCTCCAGCGGATCGCCCACCCGCAGCGCGCCCATGGCGGCGGACAGGCGTTCGACGAAGGCGTCATGGATCGCATCCTCGACGATCAGCCGCGACGAGGCGGTGCACCGCTGCCCGGTCGAGAAGAAGGCCCCGTTCAGGCAGGCATTGACCGCCAGGTCCAGGTCGGCGTCGGCCAGGACCACCATCGGGTTCTTGCCGCCCATTTCCAGCTGGACCTTCTTCATCCCCGCCGCGCAGCCGGCCGCGATGCCACGGCCCACGCGCTCGGACCCGGTGAACGAGATTGCCGCCACATCCGGGTTCTGCACCAGCGCCGCCCCGATCTCGGAGCCGCGCCCCATGACCAGGTTGAACACACCGGGCGGGCAACCCGCGTCCTGCAGCACCTCGGCCAGAAGATGCGCGCAGGCCGGGGTCAGGTCGGCGGGCTTCAGCACCACGGCGTTTCCGGCGGCCAGCGCCGGGGCGGATTTCCAGGCCGGGATGGCGATCGGAAAGTTCCAGGGCGTGATCAGGCCGACCACGCCCAGGGGCTCGCGCATCACGTCGACCTCGACGCCCTCGCGGATCGAGTCCAGCTTCTCGCCCGGATGCCGGACAGCCTCGCCGGCGTAGAAATGGAACAGCTGCGCCGCGCGCATGGCCTCGCCCTTCGCCTCGGCCAGGGTCTTGCCCTCCTCGCGCGCCAGAAGCCGGCCAAGCTCGTCGTTCCGGGCCAGAAGAAGGTCGCCCGCCCGCCGCAGCACATCGGCCCGCAGCTGCGGCGAGCCGCGACCCCAGCCGGGCTGCGCCGCCCGGGCCGCAGCCACCGCCGCCGCGACATCCGCCGCGGTTCCCCGGGCATAGAGGCCGATCAGATCCTCCGGGTTGGCGGGACTGCGGTTCTCGCTGGCATCCGCCGCCGCCTGCCATTCGCCACCGATGAAATTGCGCTTGATGTCGCTCATTGCCTCGTCCTTTCCCAAAACGCCTTATCTAAGCCGGTTTCCGATGGAAGGTCAGGCAAGAAAGCCTGTCAATCGACAAGCCCGGATTGAAAGCCCTGACCAGAGGCCGGCGGCGCATGATCCCGCAAGAGCGGAAGCATCAGCGCGAAAAGCTCGGCCTGGGAGCTGATCGCACAGCGGCTGTAAAGCTGCTTGCGGAACACCTTCACCGTCTGCGGCGACAGGCCAAGGCGGAGGCCGATCGAGACCGTGGAATGGCCGCGCAGGATCAGCAGCGCCACCTCGGCCTGGCGGGCGGAAAGCTGGATGCCGCGCTGGCGCCGCGCGGCCAGGGCCAGGAGGGCGGCGGTATCCTCGGCCGGGCCGGAGGCGCGGGAGAGGTCGGCCCAATGCGCCTCGGACAGGGCGGCGATCACCGGGGCAAGGCGCTGGCAGGTCTCGACCTCGCGGCTCGAGAACAGGCGGCGGGACGAGATGTCGCGGCCGAGGCAGAGGTTCAGCGTGACGCCGGGGGCGGGATAGGCGACGAAGGTGATCTCGTCCACCAGCGTGGTCTGCTCGTAATATTCGCTGAAATAGCGGCTGCGGTGAAAAGCGTCGGGGGCGATGTCGGTCAGCCGATAGGCCCCGGCGGCGACCCGGTTCAGATGCAGCTCGAAGAAAGGGTCCAGGCGATAGGCCCCCGGCAGGTAGGTGCTTTCCAGCTGGGTAAAGACGGTCGGATCCCTGGTCTCGCGGTGCAGCACCTGCGGCGGCCCGGCGTCGCGATAGGCCAGGCAGATCAGGTTGTCCGGCGCGGCGAGGGTCTGGAACAGCAGGGCCAGCGCCGCCTCGAATTCCGGCTGGTGCAGGGCGCGGATCACCGTGGCAATCCGCACCTCGGCCAGGTTCGGCAGCGGCGGCATGGCGATACCTCTCTGGGGGTATATACCCCTGCATTTTCGGCGACCATGCTGAATGTACAGAATCCGGGGGTATGATCCAGCCAAATGAGCGATGCCATCGAGATCCGCCGCGTGGTCAAGCGCTATGGCACCTTCACCGCCCTGCACGGCGTCTCGCTGGCGATCCGGGACAACGAGTTCTTCACCCTGCTTGGCCCCTCGGGCTGCGGCAAGACCACGCTTCTGCGGATGATCGCCGGGTTCGAGAATGTGACCCAGGGCGAGATCCTGCTGTTCGGCCAGAACATCGCGGGGCTGGAGCCGGACCGGCGGCCGGTCAACACGGTGTTCCAGAACTATGCCCTGTTTCCGCATATGTCGGTCCTCGACAACGTGGCCTTCGGGCTGAAGATGAAGGGCGTGGCGGCCGGGGCCCGGCGCGAACGGGCGGGCCGGATGCTGGAGATGGTGCATCTGTCGGCCTTTGCCGACCGCCTGCCCTCGCAGCTGTCCGGCGGCCAGCAACAGCGGGTGGCGCTGGCCCGCGCCCTGGCGCCCGAGCCTCGGGTGCTGCTCCTGGACGAGCCGCTGTCGGCGCTGGACCTGAAGCTGCGGCAGGCGATGCGGGTAGAGCTGAAGCAGCTGCAGGAGGAGACCGGCATCACCTTCATCTTCGTGACCCATGACCAGGAAGAAGCCCTGACCATGTCCGACCGCATCGCGGTGATGAGCGCGGGCCATGTCCAGCAGATCGGCACCGCGCGCGAGATCTACGAGGCCCCGGTCAACCGCTTCGTGGCCGATTTCATCGGCGAGACCAACCTGCTGGAGGTCGAGGTCGCCTCGGTCGCGGGCGGGCAGGCGCGGGTGGTGTTGCCGGGCGGGCAGGCGCTGACCTGCCCCTCGGCCGGCGATACCCTCGGCCGGCACGCCCTGTCGATCCGGCCCGAGCGGCTGACGCCGGTGGCCACGGGCGGGGATCTCGACGTGACGGTCGAGCGGGTGGTCTATCTTGGCACCGACCTGCAACTGCTGACCCGGCTAGGGGGCGGGGCAGAGATTCAGGTCCGCATCCAGAACTCGGCCCGGACACAGGTGCCGCAGCCCGGCGACCCGCTGGGCCTGCGGATCGAGGAGGGCGCGGCGCGCCTTCTGGCCGACTGATGGCGGGGATCGCGGACCAGACCCCGGCCACCGGCGACGACAGCTATCGCCGCATCGTCGCGCCGCTGCTTGTGCCGACCTGGGCGATGATCGGGATCTTCCTGGTCCTGCCGGTCGGGCTGATGGCGGTCTATTCCTTCCTGACCAAGGAGTTCCGCGGCGGCGTCGACTGGCAGTTCTCGCTGGCCGCCTACGACCAGTTCTTCCTGTACCGCGGCCTGTTCGGGGATGAACCGCCGGTCCTGGAATGGACCTATGTCACGATCTTCTGGCGCTCGATCTGGCAGGCGGTGGTGGCGACGCTGCTTTGCCTGGCGATCGGCTTTCCGGCCGCCTGGTTCATCGCCACGCGGCCCCCGCACAGCCGGGGCGTCTGGCTATTCCTGATCACCATACCCTACTGGGTCAACCTTCTGATCCGCACGGTCAGCCTGAAGTTCCTGATCCGCGACAACGGCCCCCTGAACGAGGCGCTGATGGGCCTTGGCCTGATCGACGGGCCGCTGCCGCTGGTCAACACCAACCTCGCGGTGCAGCTGGGCCTGTTCTACAGCTACCTGCCCTTCATGGTGCTGCCGATCTATGCGGCGGTCGAACGCTACAACTTTGCCCTGTCCGAGGCGGCGGCGGACCTTTACGCCAGCCGCTGGGTCACCCTGCGCGAGATCGTCCTGCCCATCGTCAAGCCGGGCATCGTCGCCGGCTGCCTCTTGGTCTTCATCCCCTCGCTTGGCGCCTTCCTCGCGCCCGACCTGCTGGGCGGGGCGAAGAATTTCATGATCGGCTCGCTGATCGACGAGCAGTTCAAGGGCAGCCTGGGCAACTGGCCCTTCGGGGCGGCGGTGTCGATGATCCTGATGACGCTGGTGATGGTCGCGCTTCTGCTCTATGCGCGCTCGGCCGCGAAAGGCGGCGCGGCATGAGGGGCGTGCGGCATTACCCCGGCTTTTTGGCCATCACCGTCCTGTGCCTCGTGGTGCTGTATGCGCCGCTCCTGGTGATCATGGCCTATTCCTTCAACGGCTCGACCTCGATCACCAGCTGGGGCGGCTTTTCGCTGCGCTGGTATGCCGATGTCTTCACCGGGCCCGAGTCGGCGCGCTTTGGTCAGGCGGCGTGGAATTCGCTGAGCATCGCCGCGATCGCGGCCAGCCTTTCCACCATGATCGCCACTTCGGCGGCGGTGGCGATGATCCGGGGCGGGGCGTTCCGGGGCAAGCGGGCGACCTTCGCGCTGATCAACATGCCGCTGATGGTGCCCGAGATCGTGACCGCCGTCGCCACGCTGATCTTCTTCGCCATGATCGGCCTGACCACGGGCTATCTGACCGTTCTGATCGCCCATGTCACCTTCTGCATCCCCTTCGCCTACCTGCCCATCGCCGCGCGCCTGCAAGGGATCGAGGGCCATTACGAGCAGGCCGCCCGCGACCTTTACGCCAGCCGCTGGCAGGCCTTCCGCCTGATCCTCCTGCCGCTCCTGGCGCCGGGGGTGGTGTCGGGCTTCCTCTTGGCCTTCATCATCTCGCTGGACGATTTCATCATCACCAACTTCGTCAAGGGCGCGGGAATGGAGACGCTGCCGACCGCGATCTTCGGCTCGGTCAAGCAGGGGATCAAGCCGAACATCATGGCGATCTCCACCCTGATGCTGGCCGTCTCGATCCTGTTCGTGACCCTGTCCTACCTGATCAACCGCAAGGGCCGCAGAAGCCCGTAACCGACAAGGAGACGCATTGATGAGAATCCGCCTGACCACCCTGGCCCTGCTGCTGGCCGGCCCCGCCTTCGCCGAGGGCGAACTGAAGGTCTACCACTGGTTCGAATACATCCCGCAGGAACTGGTGGACAAGTTCACCGCCGAGACCGGGATCAAGGTCACGATCGACACCTATGACAGCAACGAGGCGATGCTCGCCTCGCTCAAGGCCGGGAAACTGGGCCAGTATGACGTGGCCGTCCCGGGCGACTACATGGTGCAGATCATGGGAAGCGAGGGACTTCTGGACAGCTTCACCCGCGAGGAGCTGCCGAACTTCGCCAATATCGACCCGAAATGGATCGACGTGCCCTTCGACCCGGGCCGCCAGTCCTCGATCCCCTATCAATGGGGCACGACCGCCTTCAGCGTGAACCGCGACGTCTATCAGGGCGACATCGGCAGCCTTTCCATCATCTTCGACCCGCCGGAAGAGCTGAAGGGCAAGATCAACGTGCTGGACAGCCAGGGCGAGGTTCTGGCGCTGGCCTCGATCTACATGGGCATCCCGCAATGCTCGACCGACAAGACGCAGCTCAAGGCCCTGTCCGACATGCTGGTGGCGGCCAAGGCGAACTGGGCCAGCTTCGGCTCGGACACGGCCAAGGACGTGCTGGTCTCCGGCGATGCGGCGGCGGGGATGATCTACAACGGCTTTTCCGCCAAGGCCCGGGCCGAGGGGGCGAATGTCGAATATGCCTATCCGAAGGAGGGCATGGTGGTCTGGATGGACAACATGGTGCTCTTGAAGGACGCGCCGAACCGGGAAAACGCGCTGAAGTTCATGGATTTCCTGCTGCAACCCGAGAATGCCGCCGCCGTCACCAACTATGCCGCCTATACCTCGGGCGTCATGGGGGTGGAGCCTTTCCTGGACGAGGCGATCAAGTCCAGCCCCGAGACCAACCCCCCGGCCTCGGCCCCGACCGGCAGCTTCGTCCTGGTCTGCGACGAGGCGACCCAGAAGCTTTACGATGCGATCTGGATCAACCTGAAGAAATGACGACAACCCGCCCCGCGCCGCCCTGGCGCGGGGCCTGAAGCCCCGGTACTCCCATGCGCCTTTCCGTCCTGCAAACCCCCTCGCCCGCGGGCGACATCGACGCGGCCTGCGCCGTGCTTGCGACCGCCCTGCGGGCGGCTTCGGCCGCCGGCGCCGGGGTGCTGGTCGCGCCCGAGGTCTTTCTTCCGGGCTACAACCATCCCCGCATCGCCGAACGCGCCCTTGGCAAGGGGTCCGCGCCGCTGGCCCGTCTCTCCGACGCGGCGCGCAATGCGGGAACCGCGCTGGTCTTCGGCTATGCCGAGGCGGCGGCGGGGCGCGTCTGGAACGCGGCGCTCTGCCTTGGCCCGGACGGCGGGGTGCTGGCGCATTACCGCAAGATCCAGCCTTACGGCCCGCGCGAGAAGGCGATCTTCACCCCCGGCGATGCCTACGTCACCTTCGACCTCGCCGGGCGCAGGCTGGCGCTGCTGATCTGCTACGACATCGAATTCGCCCCCCATGTCGCGGCGTTGGCCGGGCAGGGGGTAGAGGCGATCCTGGTCCCCACCGCCAACATGATGCCCTTCACCCATGTCGCGCGCCATACCGTGCCCGCGATGGCGGCCAATCACGGGCTGGCCATCGCCTATGCCAATTACTGCGGCAGCGAGGGCGACCTGACCTATGCCGGCGGCAGCCTGATCGCCGGCCCCCATGGCGAGGTGCTGGCCCAGGCGGGCGAGCATCCGGCGCTGCTGATCGCCGACGTGCCCGCCGTCGATCCGGCCCGCGTCTCCACCCAGATCACTGATTTCCGGAAAGTCTGACGCCATGCCCCGCGACAGCCGCTATGACATCCTCTTCGAACCGCTGCGGATCGGGCCGAAACTGGCGAAGAACCGCTTCTACCAGGTCCCGCATTGCAACGGCGGCGGCTACCGCGACCCTTCCGCCGCCGCCGAGATGCGCCGCACCAAGGCCGAGGGCGGCTGGGGCGTGATCTTCACCGAGCAGACCGAGATCCACCCCTCGTCCGAGATCACCCCCTTCATCGAGCAGCACCTGTGGGAGGACAAGGATATCCCCGCGCTTGCCGCCATGGCCGAGGCGATGAAAAGCCATGGCGCGCTGGCGGGGATCCAGCTGGCCTATTCCGGGATCAACGGGCCGAACCTCTATTCCCGCGACGTGCCGCTGGCGGTGACGGGCGGGCCGATCCTGACCTTCACCTCCGATCCGGTGCAGGCCCGCACCCTGGACCGCGAGGATATCCGCGACCTGCGCCGCTGGTTCCGCAACGCCGTCCGCCGCAGCCAGCAGGCGGGCTTCGACCTGATCTGCCTCTATGGCGCGCATGGCTTCGGCATCTTCCAGCACTTCCTCTCGCGCGCCACCAACCACCGCAGCGACGAATATGGCGGCAGCCTTGAAAACCGCGGCCGCTTCCTGCGCGAGGTGATCGAGGAGGCGCGGGAAGCGACGAAGGGAGAGCTTGGGATCACCTACCGCATGTCGCTGCACGAGGCCGGGACCCACGGTTTCTCCAACGCCGAGGTGCGCGATTTCATCGAGATGCACGGCGACCTGCCCGACCTCTGGGATCTGGCCCACGGCACCTGGGAGGCCTGCTCGGGCACCTCGCGCTTCCGGCCCGAGGGCGCGCAAGAGGATCTGGTGCGCGGGATCAAGGCGCTGACCTCGCGCCCCGTCGTCGGCGTGGGGCGCTTTACCAGCGCCGATGCGATGGTGCGGCAGATCCGGTCCGGCATCCTGGATTTCATCGGCGCGGCCCGGCCCTCGATCGCCGACCCTTTCCTGCCGAGGAAGATCGAGGAGGGCCGCTTCGAGGACATCCGCGAATGCATCGGCTGCAACATCTGCGTCTCGGGCGACATGACCGGCGGGATCAGCCGCTGCACCCAGAACACCGCCTTCATGGAGGAATGGCGCAAGGGCTGGCATCCCGAACGGGCGCGGCCCAAGGGGCCTTCGTCCAGCGTGCTGGTGGTCGGCGCCGGTCCGACGGGGCTGGAGGCGGCGCTGCAATCGGCGCGGCGGGGCTATCAGGTCACCCTGGCCGAGGCGACGACCGTGCTGGGCGGCCGGGTCGCCCGCGAACGCGGCCTGCCGGGCCTCTCGGCCTGGGGACGGGTCGCGGATTACCGGATCGGCCAGCTTGCGCCCCTGACCAACGCCGAGATCTACCGCGACAGCCGTCTGAGCGCCGATGACGTGCTGGCGATGGGGGCCGAGCATGTCGCCATCGCCACCGGCTCCAGCTGGCGGCGCGATGCGGTCGCCCGGCTGCACCTGCTGCCGATCCCGACCGATCCCGCCATGCCGGTCTTTTCGCCCGACGACCTGATGGCGGGGCAGGGGCCCTCGGGCGGGCGCGTCACGGTCTATGACGACGACCATTTCTACATGGGCTCGCTGACGGCCGAGGTCCTGGCCGCGCGCGGCTGCACGGTGGATTTCGTGACGCCCGCCGCCAAGGTCGCCGAATGGGCGGAAAACACGCTGGAGCAGGCGATCATCATGCGCCGCCTGATGGACCTCGGCGTCCGCATCCACCTGTCGAAAGCGCCCGAGGCGATCGGCGCGGCCGAGGTCACCCTGGCCTGCTGCTGGACCGGCGCGCCGTCCACCCTGCCCGCCGATGCCGTGGTCATGGTCACCTCGCGCATTCCGCACGATGCCCTTTACCACGACCTCGCCGCGCGGCAGGGCGAATGGGAGGGCGCCGGCCTGCGTTCGGTCAGGCTGATCGGCGATGCCGCCGCACCCGGCCCCATCGCCTGGGCCACCTACGCCGGCCGCCGCTTTGCCGAGGAGCTGGACATGCCAGACGACCGCGGCGACACCCCCCGCTTCCGCCGGGAAGTGGCGAGGCTGGAGCCAGGGCCGTCGCGACTTCCCTGACCTGCCCGGCATTTGACTGTTCGGGCCGGGCAGGACACCATGGGCGCAAGGGCAGGCAAGAGGCACGCATGATCGTCAGGGAAAAACCGGGCCTCTGGGACCTCTTGACCGCCCTGCGCGGCTCGATCGTGCCGCGCGTCGTCGGGCCGGTCCTCATCCTCGGCATCGTCGCGGCGCTGGTCGTGTTCCTGGACCGGATGACCGGACTTGCCCCGCATCTGGACGGGTCCAGCTTCGCCGTCTTCGGCATCGGCCTGTCGCTCTTCCTGGGCTTTCGCAACAACGCCGCCTACGACCGCTGGTGGGAGGCGCGGCGGCTCTGGGGCGGGCTGCTGGCCGACATGCGCAGCCTCGCGCGCGAGGTCGAGGTGTTCCTGGCGGACAGGCCCACGCGCGACCGGGTCCTGCGCGAGGCGCTGGTCTTCCTCCATGCCCACCGGCTGAACCTGCGCCGCCTGTCGCCCCGCGCGTCGGGGCAAGAGGAGGTGGCAACCGCCGCCCACCCGCCGGACGCCGCCCTCGACCTGGTGAACGCCACCCTTGCGGCAGCGCATCGCGACGGGCGGCTGGACGGTTTCGGCGCAAGGGCGCTGTCCGCCCGCCTGGCCAGCATGGCGCTGCAGCAGGCGGGCTGCGAAAGGATCGCCAACAGCCCGCTGCCCTTCGTCTATTCCCTGCTGATCTACCGCACGACCTATCTCTACTGCCTGCTCCTGCCGCTGGCGCTGATCGGGACGACGGGCTGGATGACGCCCGTCTTCGTCGCGGTGGTGGCCTATATGTTCCTTGGCCTGGCCGAGGTGACCGAGGAGCTGAGCCACCCCTTCGCCACCAGCCTGAACGGCATCGCCCTGGATGCGATCTGCCGCGCCGCCGAGATCAGCCTGGCCCCGCATCTGGGCGAGGACCCGCCCGAACCCCTGCGGCCGGTGAATCATTACCTGAGCTGACGCGCCCGGTCAGCTTCCGCTCCCGGCCTTGATGGCCGCAACTCCCGGTCCTTCCAGCCAGCTCTCCAGCCAGCGGGTCGAAACCTCGCCGGCGCGCAGGGCCGGGTCCCGCACCAGGGCGCGGTGCAAGGCGGTCGTCGTCGCGATCGGGCCGATTTCCAGCCCGTCCAGCGCCGCCGCCATCCGGTCCAGCGCCTCGTCCCGCGACGCGCCCGCCACGATCAGCTTGCCCAGAAGCGAGTCGTAGAAGGGCGGAACCCGGTAGCCGGCATAGATCCCCTCGTCGAAGCGGATTCCGGGGCCTTCGGGAAGGCGCAGGGTCTCGACATGGCCCGGATTCGGCATGAAGTTGCGGGCCGGGTCCTCGGCGTTGATCCTGACCTCGATGGCATGTCCGGTGCAGCGGACCTCCTCTTGCGTCATCCGCAGCCTGCCGCCCCCGGCGATCAGCAGCATCTCGCGCACCAGGTCGATCCCGGTGATCATCTCGGTCACGGGATGTTCGACCTGGATGCGGGTGTTCATCTCGATGAAATAGAACGCTCGCCGGCCGGGGTCGTAAAGGTATTCCATCGTGCCCGCGCCGCGATAGCGGACCGCCCTGGACAGCCGCACCGCCGAGGCGCAGAGTTCCGCCCGCAGGCCGGGGTCCAGCATCGCGGCCGGGGCTTCCTCCCAGACCTTCTGGCGGCGGCGTTGCAGGGAACATTCGCGCTCGTGCAGGTGGATGACGTCCTCGCCATCGCCCAGGACCTGCACCTCGATATGGCGGGCCTTCTCGATATAGGCCTCCAGATACAGGCCGGGATCGCCGAAACCCGCCTTCGCCTCGGCCATGGCGGTGGGAATGGCGGCGGCCAGTTCCTCGGCCGTATGCGAGACGCGGATGCCGCGCCCGCCCCCGCCGGCGGCGGCTTTCACCATGACCGGATAGCCGATCTCCGCGGCCAGGGAGAGCGCCTGTTCCAGGCCCTCGATCCGCCCGTCGCTGCCGGGCACGACGGGCACGCCCGCCGCGATCGCGGCCTGCCGGGCATTCACCTTGTCGCCCATGCGCTCGATCGTGTCCGCGTCGGGGCCGACGAAGATCCGGCCCATCGCGGTGACGGCGCGGGCGAAATCCGCGTTCTCGGACAGGAAGCCATAGCCGGGATGCACCGCATCCGCCCCGCTGTCGCGCAGGGCATCCAGCAGGCGGTCGACCGCGAGATAGGACTTCGACGCGGCGGGCGGGCCAAGCACGATGACCTCGTCGGCCATGCGGGCGGCCAGCATGTCGCGGTCGGCCTCGCTGGCCACCTGCACCGTGCGGATCCCGAGGTCGCGCGCCGCGCGCTGGATGCGCACCGCGATCTCGCCCCGGTTGGCGATCAGCAGCTTGCGGATCGGGGCCATGCTCAGACCTCAAGCTCGCAAAGCGGCTCGCCGGGCTCCAGCACGGTTTCGCTTTCGACAAGGTAGCCCATGAAGGTGCCGGCCTCGTCGGCCTCGACCGGCATGTAGGACTTCATCACCTCGACCAGCGCCAGGGTGTCGCCCACCGCGACGCTGTCGCCCGGGGCCTTGAACACGGGCTCGCCCGGGGCGGGCGAGAGATAGACCACGCCGGGAAGCGGCGACTCGATGCGTTTGATGGCCATTGGTTATCCTCGGATCATGTGACGGGTTGGCATGGCTCAGGCGCAGCGCGACAGCACGCGGTCAAGCCGTTCGACCAGAATGTCGGCCTGTTCGCGGGTAAAGATCAGCGGCGGCCGGATCTTCAGCACGTTCGCCGCCTTGGCGCAGGCCGAGATCAGCACCCGCTGGTCGCGCAGGCCGTTGACGATGCGGGTGGTCATGGCCGCGTCCGGCGTCTTGGCGACGCGGTCCGAGACGATCTCCACCCCCAGAAACAACCCCGCGCCGCGCAGGTCGCCGATGCAGGGATGCAGCGAGGCCAGCGCCTTGATGCCGTCCTTCAGATAGCGGCCGGTCTTGCGGGCATTCTCGACCAGCCCCTCGGACTGGATCGCCTCAAGCACCGCCATCGCCGCCTCGGCCGCCACCGCATTGCCGCCGAAGGTGTTGAAATACCTCGCCTTCTGGCCGAATTCCGCCAGAACCTCGGGCCGCCCGGCGACACCGGCCACCGGATAGCCGTTGCCCATCGGCTTGCCCATCGTCACCAGGTCCGGCACCACGCCGTGCCGCTGGAAGCCCCACATCGCCTCGCCGGTGCGGCCAAAGCCCGACTGCACCTCGTCCGCCACATAGACCCCGCCCGCCGCGCGGATCGCCTCGACCGCGCCTTGCAGGAACCCGGCCGGGCCGTCGAAGACCCCGTCGCTGGAGAAGATGCCGTCGCAGATGAACAGCGCGGGCTTGATCCCGTGGCGCTGCAGGTCGCGGATCGCCGCCTGGACGCCGGCCGCGAACTCGGCCCCGACATCGCCCGTCGCGCTGCGATAGGAATCCGGCGCCCGGACCGTCCGCACATGCATCCCCAGCGGCACGTTCTCGCCCAGCGAGGGCGAGAAGGCCGCCACCGTCTGCGTGATGCCGTGATAGGCGGTCTCGGTCACGATGATGCCCTGCCCGCCGGTATAGGACTGCGCGATCCGCACCGCGAGGTCGTTGGCATCCGAGCCGGTGCAGGTGAACATGAAATGCCCGATCCCGTCCGGCATGGTCGCCAGCAGCCGATCGGCATAGCGCAGGACCGACTCGTGCAGGTAGCGCGTGTTGGTGGTCAGCGTCGCCATCTGGCGGCTGACGGCCTCGACCACCTTGGGGTGGCAATGGCCGATCGAGGTGACGTTGTTGTAGGCGTCCAGATAGGCGTTCCCCTCGGGATCGTACAGCCAGGCGCCCTCGCCCCGGACGAAATGCACAGGCCGCTGGTAGAACAGCCGATAGGCCGGCCCCAGCAGCTTCTTGCGGTCCGCGATCATCGCCGCCGTCGCCGCGTCCAGTTCGGCCGCGCCTTCGACGAAGGCATTGACCATGCCGGTGTCGGTTACCATCGCTTTCACTCCATGTTGCAGGCGCGCAAGAGCGCGGCAGTGACATCCTCGCGCGGCAGGGTCGCAAAGCGGTCCATCCCGGTCCGCGCCGGTCCGTTGTTGCGCAGGATGTAATCGGCGTTCTGCGGATAGCGGGCCGCGCGCCATTCGGTGATGGCGATCGAGGTCACCAGCCGGGCCACCGTCAGGTCGCGCAATAGCCCGATCTCCTGACGGGTCAGCGGCACGACCGCATGATAGGCCGCCACCATCTCGGACACGCAGCGCAGCGCGCCGTCCTCCTGATGCGTCATGTACGAGGCGGCGACGCCCAGATCCGCGACCAGCGGCGTCTTCACCATGTCCCCGAAGTCCAGCACGCCCGAGACCCGGTCGGGTTCGCGCGGATCCAGCAGGACGTTGTGGTGATTCAGGTCGTTGTGCACCACCTGCTGCCGCAATCCCGCCAGCGCGGGCTGCACGACCGCATCGAAATGGTCCAGTTCGGCCAGCAACTGCCGGCGCAGCGCATTGTCGGGCAGCGAGACGACCAGCGGGCGCAGGCGCCCGGCATGCTTGATGTCCCACTGGATGTCATGCGACGCGCCCGGATGGTCGAAGTCGCGCAGCGCCGCCCCCAGCCGCGCCAGGGTCCGCCCCATGTCGCGGCGCAGCGCGGCCGAGACGCCGACCCTGACCACCGGGACGCCATCCAGCCAGGTCAGCATCCGCACGATGCTGGTCCGCCCGTCGGCCATCCGCAGGGGAAACTCGCTCTGCCCGTCCAGCGCCCGCACCACCTTGGGCACCGGCAGGCCGGGATCGGCGCGCTCCAGCCACAGGATCGCCTCGGTCTGGAAGTTGGTGTTGACCGCCGGCTCGCCCGGATTGGACACCTTCAGGGTAAAGTTCCGGCCGTCCTCGGCGGTGATCTGGAAATTCGCGTCGCGCTCGCAGGCGATGGTCCGGGCCTCGGCCGCAAGGCCATAGTGACGGCGCACCAGGTCGGCGGCGGCGGTCTCGTCGATCAGCGGCGGCGGGCTTTCCAGCGTCTCTCCCAGGGTGGCGCTGGCGGCTTCGGCGATGGATTCAGGCAAGTGCGGTCACTCCGGGGCTGGTGACACGGCCCAGTTCGGCGCGCAGGCGTCCGGCCTCGGCCCGGTCGATCCGGCGAAAGCGCAGGATGTCGCCGGGCTTGGCCTGGGCCAGCTTCCAGAATGCGGCGCTGGCCACCGTGAACGGGTTGATGAAGCCGCCCGTGCTGGGGGCGTCGTTGACAAGGATGATCGGCGTCTGCCCCGCCAGGTTCACCGCGCCAAGCGGATAGCCGTGGTCGATGATGTTCGACGGCTCTTGCCCGTGGTCGCTGTTCTTGTGGATCGCGCGATGGGCAAAGCTGAACTCGGGGCCGGTCAGGCGGATGCCGGTGCGGTTGCTCTTGGCCTGCACCGCCCAGTCGGAGGAGAAGAACATCTCCACCGCCTCGGGAGAGAGCCAGTCGTCGTTCGGCCCGGCAAGGGCCTCGATGTCCCAGCGGCGGTCGGTGGCAAAGCCGGGGCGCAGGGCCGGAGGGATCGTCAGTGCGGGCGCGTCCAGCCTGGCCGGGTCGGCCGCGCCCAGCGGCAGCACCTGCTCCGCCAGCAGCGCCCGGCCGCCCACCCCGGCCATGTGGAACACCGCGCGCGAGCCCAGGACGACAGGGCTATCCACCCCGCCCGAGATCGCCACATAGGCGCGCGCCCCGCTATAGGCCGGTCCCAGCGCCAGGACCTGCCCGGCGCGCACCACATGGCTGGACCACATCGCCACCGGCACGCCGTCCAGGGTCGGCCGCATGTCCGCGCCCGTCACCGCGACGACGGCATTGCTGTCGAACCGCAGGGTCGGCCCCAGGAACTGGCACTCCAGCGCGGCGGCGTCGCGGTCGTTGCCGACCAGAAGGTTGGCCTGCCGGAAGGACCAGGCGTCGAACGGGCCCGAGACCGGAAACCCCTGTTCGAGAAAGCCGATGCGGCCGGGCAGTTCCTGGACGGTGGTCTCAAGCCCCGGCTTGACGACACTGATGCTGCGCTGGCTCATTCCCGGCCCCCTTGCCCCTTGGCCCAGTCAAGATACCGATCGACCGAGAAGACCTGGTATTCGACGATGTCATGTTCGTAGCGGCCGGCGGCGACCTCGGCCTCGATCTGGGCACATTCCTCTTGCGTGACCGGGCGAAAGCGCACGCGGTCTCCGGCGCGGAACAGGGCCAGGCTGTCGCGGAAAGCGGGCAGGCGCTGCGCGCCGTCGTAGATCGGCGCCGGGCTGCGGCCGATCAGCTGATAGCCGCCGGGCGTGCGATCGGGATAGATGCAGGTCAGCGCCCCGCCGATCCCGATGGCGCCCTTCGGCGTCCAGGTGCGCGGCGGGTTGTATTTCGGCGCGAAGATCCGCGCCCCGGGCCGCAGCGGCAACAGCGAGCAGAGTCCCGGCCAGAACCCCAGCGCCGCCACCCAGTATTCCGTCCCCGAATGCAGCCGCGCCAGCGCCGCACGGTCCGCAAGGCCGTTCATCTCGCACACCAGGTCCGGGTCGGTGCGCTTGTCGGGATAGGTCTTGCGGTAATCCTCGATGCATGCGGTGGTCTGGTCGTCGGAATACCAGACCGGCATGGTGATCAGCCGGCTGGGCAGCGACCCCGAGGCGCCGGCGCCGATGCGGGCGTAGATCCGGGCAATCTCGGCCGTCAGATCCTCATACGAGATCCGGTCCGGGTCGTAGTTCACCTGGAACGAGGCCAGTTCCGGGATCAGATCCTCGATCGCGGCGATCCGGGCCTCGCGCACGGCGGCGACCAGCCGGTGAACCGTGAAGTTCAGCGTGAAGTCCATGCCGTCGCCCAGCTCGACCTCGATGGCACGATCCCCGCCGGGATAGAATCTCAGCTCATCGTGCAGCATGTCGCCCTCCCCCCGAGCCGTCCCGCGCCTGCTATTTGATATATCATATACAATACAGCGTCAACGTGATAAGAAGTGCAAAATCTGGCGCATGGTCTTAAAAGCGTCATGAATGCAGGAAGATGGGCATGACCAAGATCGAGTATCAGCCGCTGAACGACCGCGCCTACCAGGAGATCCTGACGGGCCTGACCAACGGCATCTTCGCACCGATGCAGCCGCTGGTGATCCGCACGCTTGCGGAAACCTACGGCATCTCGGCCACGCCGATCCGCGAGGCGCTGCAACGGCTGGTGGCCGAACGCCTGCTGGTGGTGCTGCCGAACCGCTCGATCGTGGTGCCGCAGATGACGCGCGAGAAATTCGCGCAGCTTCTGCCGGTGCGCGTGGCGCTGGAGGGGATGGCGACCGAACTGGCCGTGCCGCGCCTTGTGCCCGAGGACATCGCCCAGCTGCGCGGGATCCTTGACCGGATCGCCGCCACGGCCAAGACCTTCGACGCGCGGGCCTATCTGCAGCTGAACCGGGAATTCCATTTCCGCATCTACGAGAAGTCCGGGAACGAGGAACTGCTGCATGTGATCCAGGGCCTGTGGCTGAAGGTCGGGCCGGTCTTCACCGGGCTTTTCGACAGCGACCATTTCCGCCAGCACGCCAACGACGAGCATGTCCACATCGTCGCTGCGCTGGAGCGTGGCGACGCGGCGGCCGCGCGCGCCTGCATGGAGCGCGACCTGACCCTCGCGGCCAGGTCGCTGATGCCGCGCCTGGCCTCGGCCGCGCCCTGAGGGATCCATCTCCGGGCTCACGATTTGTCAAGCTTGACGAACAGCAGCCAGAAGGCCGCACAAAGCAGCGGCAGGGTGACCAGAAGCACGATCGACGCCAGCGAGAAGATGATCGGCACCTGGCTTTGCTGGGCCGCGGCCTGGACCCAGCTCCAGACCGGCATGGTCTCGGTCGTGCCGCGCAGGAAGATCGAGCGCATCACCTCGTTGAAGGACATCAGGAACCCGAACAGCGCCGAACTGACGATGCCCGGCATCAGGATCGGGAATTCGATGTCCCAGAATACCCGCCAGTTGCTGGCGCCCAGATCGCGGCCGGCCTCGACCAGGCGGTGGTCGAAGCGGGTGGTCACGACCAGGATGATCAGCAGCGCGAAGGGGAAGGCCCAGACGAAATGCCCCAGGGCCACCGACCAGAACCCCAGCTTCAGCCCCAGCACCGCGCGGGTGAAGATCAGCAGCGCCGCCCCCATCGACATGCCCGGCACGAACAGCGGGATCACGAACAGGAACAGCACCTTGCCGGGGCTGTTCAGCCCGGGCAGCGCCCGGCCGATGATCGTGGCGGCCACCGCGCAGATCAGCCCGACGATCACGCCGATCACCAGGCTGGCCAGCATCGGCATGTGCCATTCGGAATTGGCGAACAGCGCGCGGTAATGCTCCAGCGAGAAGTCACCGGGGATCCCGCCCAGCGGATTGCGGCTGATCGACAGCAGGATCAGCCACAGAAGCGGGAAATAGATCAGCCCCAGCATCGCGAAGCCGCCCCATTTGCCCAGCCGCTTCCAGACCGGCGCATGGCTGATTTCAAGCTTTGGCGAGATCGGGGCGAGCCTGGCGAAGGCGATGCGGTTTTCCATGGTCACCCCCTCAGGACGCGGAACGAGGAGGCCGGATCGCCGAACCGGCGCGCGATCAGGTACATGGCCCCCAGCATGAGAAGCAGCAGCAGGATCACGAAGGCCGACAGCGCCGCGACGACCGGATAGCGCAGCGCCGAATAGGCGCTTTCGATCGAGTTCGAGATCAGGTTGACGAAGCCGCCGCCCAGCATCCCCGGCTCGACCCAGGCGGCCAGCGCCGGCCCCAGGCTGAAGACGATGCCGGTCATCACGCCGGGCAGCGACAGGGGGATGATGACGCGGGACAGCGTCTGCCAGGGCGAGGCGCCAAGGTCGTTGCTCGCCTCGAGCAGCGTGTCGTCGATCAGGCTGATCGCCAGGTAGATCGGCATCACCATGGGCGGGAACAGCGTCACCACCATCCCGAACAGCACCGCGACCTCGGAATAAAGCAGCCAGTCCAGCGGTGCGTCGGTCAGGCCCAGCCCGATCAGCACGGTATTGACCAGCCCCGACTGCCCCAGGATCGCCCGCCAGACGATGGTGCGCGACGAGACGTCAAGAAAGAACGGGATCGTCAGCATCGCCAGGCAGACCGCGCGCCCGACCTTGCCGACCCGGCCCTTGGCCAGCCACAGCGCAAAGGGAAAGCCCACGGCCAGTTCGATCAGCGTCACGGTCATCGCGATGCGCAGGGTGCGCAGCGTCACCTCCCACCGGCCCGAGGAGAACAGCTCCACCCAGGTCGTCGTCGTGGGCGTATAGACGGTGCGGAACTGCTCGGTCGTGAAGAAGCTGAAGGCAAAAAGCACGATGATCGGCACGATCACCAGGACGAACCAGGCCAGCACGATCAGCCAGACCGCGACATTCATGGTCGCCAGCCTTCGGAGAATGCCCGAGAAGACTCCCGCCCGGCCGGCGGTGCCAGCGATTTGCTGCATATTCGTGATCCGTTCCGCGCAAAGCCGGGCGCGCCAGGCGCGCGCCCGGAACTGTCATTGGCTCAGGCGTTGAGGAAACGCTGCCATTCCTCTTCCATCGCGCTCGCGTTGTTCGGCGTGGTGGTCGAGACATAGGGCTTGGCGAACTTCTTGTTGACCTTGGCCTCGGTCGCCTTCAGCGCGGCGACCTCCTCGGCGGTCCAGCCGTTCGTCTCGGCATATTCCACGCCCAGGTCCATGTTCGGGCCGGCATAGCCGCGGTCGCGGGCCTGAAGCGCGCGGTATTCGCCGCTGAGGAAGTAGTTCAGCACCTTGTAGATGGCGTCCAGATTGCCGCGATCGACCGCCTGCGCGGCGATATAGGCGCCGTGGCCCCACTTGAAATAGCCTTCCTTGGTATAGGCATAGCGGGTCGCGTCCGGGCCCAGGACAAGATTCGCCTCGCGCACGGCCGGTTCCCAGCAGTTGATCACGTCGACTTCCTTGTTGGTCAGCAACTGGATCTGCTCCTCGAAGGCGCCGTAGAGGGTGCGGAACTGGCCCGCCTTCTTGCGCTCGATCAGGAAGTCGGCGACGACCTTCGCCTCTTCCGGCGTCATGTCGGCGACATTGCCGATCTGCGCCGCGCCCTTGGCCTGCAGATACAGCGCCGCCGGACCCATCGAATAGGTATAGGCATTGCCATAGGCCACGCGGCCGCGGGTGGCCTCGTCCTCGAACATCAGCGACCAGGACAGCTCTTCCTCGCTGTCGGGCGCAAGGCCCAGCTTCTCGGGGAAGTAGCCGAAGCTGTCGGCGTTGCCGATGACCGGAACGCCCCACTGGTTGCCCTCGGTGTCCTGCACCACGGCCGAGCGTTTCCAGTCGTCCGAGGTCCGCTCCCACAGGGTCAGCTCGGGGTGCTTCTCGTCCAGCGGGGCATAGAGACCCTGCGGCCCCAGGATGTCCTCGGTGCCCGACTCGAAGATGAACAGGTCGACGCTGTCGCCCATGTTCGCGCCCATGACGTCGCGCATGAAGACGCCGACGTCGTTGCTGGCGCCGCTCAGCTCGCAGCGGACGCCGATGGATTTCTCCATGGGCGCCCAGTCCTTCAGCGCCGCGGTCGGCACGCCATAGGCCTTGACCAGCGGCATGTCCTGCGCCGCCGCCCGCCCCGCCGCGCCAAGGGCGGCAAGGCCCGCGATGGCGCTCATTCCCTGCATCAGGCTGCGCCGGGTCAGCTGCGCCTGGCTGTAGGTCGAGAATTTGTCCTTCATTGCTTCTCTCCTGTTGGTTCCGTGTTGCGTCCCGGTTCCTACTCGGCGGCGAAGATCACCGCGTCGTTCGTGTTCCAGCCAATCCGCCGGATATCCTCGCTTTCGACATGCGAGCCGTGCCAGCTGCGCAGGCGCAGCGGCCCCGCATCGGTCGCCAGCGCGATGTCGATGTACTTGCCCCGGTAGACCCGGTTCGTGACCTGGGCCTTCAGCGCGTCGGTCGCGCCTTCCGCCGCCGGGGCGATCCGCTCGGCGCGCAGGGCCACGCAGACGGCATCGCCCGCCTTCAGCCCCTCCACCGTGACCACGCCCCTGGTGCGCGCGCCGCCGGGGAACTCCACGATCCCCGTCGTCCCCTCGCGGCCGATCAGGCGGGCGGGAAGGATGTTCTCATAGCCCATGAACTCGGCCGCGAAACGGCTTTCCGGGCGGTCGAACAGATCCAGCGGCCCGCCGCTCTGCACGATGCGGCCGTGGCTCATCAGCACCACGCGGTCGCTCATCGTCAGGGCCTCTTCCTGGCTGTGGGTGATGTAGACGAAGGTCATCCCCAGCGAGCGTTGCAGCTCCATCAGCTCGATCTGCATGTCCTGGCGCAGCTTTTCGTCCAGCGCGCCCAGGGGTTCGTCCAAGAGCAGGATCGCCGGCTGGGTCACGACCGCGCGGGCCAGCGCCACGCGCTGCTTCTCGCCGCCCGAAAGCTGGCTGATCCGGCGGTCGGCCTTCGCCTCGAGTTGCACCATCGCCAGCGCGCGGCGCGCCTCGCGCAGGGCGTCCGTCGCGTTCACCTTGCGGATGCGCAGCCCGTAGGCCACGTTTTCCACCACGCTCATATGCGGGAACAGCGCATAGTTCTGGAACACGGTCGTGCAGTTGCGCTTGGCCGCCGGCAGGTTCGCCACATCGGCCCCGCCGATGCGCAGCACCTTGACCGAGGTCGGCATCTCCAGCCCCGAGATCACCCGCAGCATCGTCGTCTTGCCCGAGCCGCTGGAGCCGAGGATGGTCAGGAACTCGCCGCGTCCCGCCGAAAGCGAGACATGCGAAAGCGCCGTCACCATGCCGTAGCGGTGCACGACATCCTCCACCTCGAGCATCGGCTCCCTGCTGCTGTCTTTCATCGGGCTTTCGCTTCTTTCTGTCGGTGTCTCAGTGGCGGATGACCGCGCCTTCAAGACCGGCAAGACGGCCGGCCAGCGAAAGCGCGACATCCAGAAGGCTGCGGGACAGCCCGGCCGGATCGGTGACCGGGGCGGTCCTGACGGGTTCGGCCGCGCCAGAGTTCCGCCGCAGGCAGATCCCCGGCGCGCGCAGGGCGGCCAGAAGCATCGCCCGCGCCGTGGCGTCCGGTCCCGTTCCGGCGGATCGGGCCTCCAGCCGGGCCGCGATCCGGTCCAGCCCGCGCCCGCCGCCGTCGATCACGCCGCCATCGCGGGCCGAGCGCATCGAGGCCAGCGCCCGCCGGGCCTGGGCCACCGCATCGCCCGCCCCGCCGCGCGCGCCGATCCGCAGTTCCGCCCAGTGCCCGGACAGCCGGGCATGGCGCTGCCGGGCATGTTCCCGGTCCAGCGGCAGATAGCGTTTGGCGGCAATCTCGGCCTCGATCACCCGCAGCCGGGGGGCGATCCGCTCCGGCTCGCCCGCGACCCCGGTCAGGGTGACCAGCGATCCCTCGCGCCGGTAGCTTTCCGCCCGGCCCAGCATCGCGGGCCTCAGCGCGTCAAGCGAGACCCCCGCGTGATCCGAGACCAGCACCGCGCCGGTCGCGATGGCCAGGTCCTCCAGGATCTCGGCCGCGCGCGGCCCCGCATCGCGCGGCAGCAGCGCCGCGACCTTCAGCACCCCGGCCTGCCGGTTGCGCTCGATCAGATGCAGCGCCTGATCCTCCAGCCCGCGCGCGGCGATCACCAGCGACTTGTCGCTGCGGGCAAAGCCCTCGATCACCGGGGCAAGGCTGCGGAAATCCCGGATCACCTCGTTGGCGACGATCAGATGGACCGGCCCCATCGCATCCAGCCCGGCGCCGCCCACCGGCCTGGCGTCGAAGCCGAAGCCCTGCCGGATGTCCAGCCTCAGCCCCGGCTCCTGGCCTTCCGCCACCTCGACCAGGCCCGCCGTTCCCACTGCGGCGCAGGCCTCGGCCAGCCGCCGCGCCAGCTCTGCCTCGGCCCCGGCGGCCAGCGCGACCGCGACCGGATCGACCGCCTCGGCGCGCTCGGCGGCAAAGGCCTCGTCCAGCGCGGGGCGCAGCGCCAGCAGCGCCGCGATCACCCGTTCCGGCACCGCGCCCGCCGCGATCCCGCGCCGCGCCGCCGCCAGCGCCGCCCCGGCCATCACCGCAAGCCGCGCCGTCCCGTCGCCCAGGTCGCGCTCGGCCTCGAGCAGCGTCTCCTTCAGCAGCCGCGCCGCGAAATGGTCCGAGCAGACCCGCCGCGCGATCTCGCTGCCCGAGGCGGCGGTCGCCACCCGGTTGCCGGTCGAATAGACCACATGCCGGCCATCCGGCCCGATCGAGGCGCCAATCGCGCGAAAGGCCGGGACAAGCGCCCCAGCCAGATCCTCCTGCAATGCATGGCCCCCGATCGCGCGGAACATCGTCAGCCCAAGGGCAGAAGGCCGCGCCGGCCCAGTTCTTCATGCACGGCGCGGGCGACGACGATGGCGTTGGGCGTATCGGAATGGACGCAGATCGACTCGGCCACCACGCGGACATCCTTGCCGCTCATCGCGCGGGTCACGCCCTCCTCGACCGCGCGGCGGACCTTCTCGGCCACCGCCTCGGCCGCGATCGGCGGATGCTCGCGCGAGATGACCTGGCGGCCATCGTCGCCATAGTCCAGATCGACATAGAACTCGCAGCTGAACGGAATGCCGCGCCGGGCAAAGACCTCGGACATGCAGCAATCCGAGAATGCGATGACCGGAACGCCGAAGATCTCGGCCGCATCCGCGATTCCTTCGGCGACCTCCGGGTCGTTCTGGGCCATGCCGAACAGCGCGCCATGCGGCTTGATATGGGACAGGTCCATCCCCTCGGCCTTCAGGAAACCGGCCAGCGCGCCGGTCTGGTAGATGGTCAGCGCGGCCACTTCCGCCCGCGACATCCGCATCGGCCGCCGGCCGAAACCCTCGCGATCCGGCAGGCCGGGATGCGAGCCGACCCTGATCCCCGCCGCCTTCGCCGCGCGGACCGTGCTCCACATCACGTTCGGGTCCGAGGCATGGAACCCGCAGGCGACGTTCGCATGGGTGACAAAGGGCATGCAGGCCGTGTCATCGCCGAAGCGGTAGATGCCAAAGGCTTCGCCCATGTCGCAGTTGATCGTGACCATCGGCCCGTCCCCGTTGGTTTGATATATCATACATCCTATATCGACCACTGGCGCCCCCGGATGTCAAGGCTGATCTTGGCCTGCCGGACGGATGTGAACGGCCGAAGGCTGCCCTCCGCCGCCGCGCCCGCCACATGTTACTGGAAACCACCGCCCCGATGCGCGATGATCCCGGCATCAGCGGCCCGCCGTGCCTCTGGTCGATCAGGCGCCGGACAGCAGGGCGCCGGGCTACATCATCCCACGGGACAGCATCATCAACTGCGAAGGAGCATCACATGAAGCGTTCGGCAACCGCCCTTTGGCAGGGCTCGCTGGTCGACGGACAAGGTACGCTCGACATGCTGAGCGGCGTTTTCCGCAAGCAGCCCTATACCCACAAGGGCCGCTTCGTGGACGAGGCTGGCCAGTCCGGAACGAACCCGGAAGAACTGATCGCCGCGGCGCATTCCGGCTGCTTTGCGATGCAGCTTGCACATTTCCTGGCCGAGAACGGCACGCCGGCCGAGAACCTTGAGGTCAAGGCCGAGGTCGAGCTGGTGCCCGGCACCGGGATCACCGGCAGCGCCCTCACGCTCCGGGCAAAGGTGCCCGGCATCGCCGAGGGGCGCTTCAAGGAACTGGCCGAGAAGGCAAAGGACGCCTGCCCCGTCTCGCGCGCACTGGCCGCCATCAAGATCACGCTCGCGGCAGAGCTGCTCTAGCCCGCCGCAAGACCTGTCCGCCGCCTGCGGGGCGGCGGTTGCCACCCACCCGGCAAAGTTGTATTTTCTGCGTCGACAAAATGTTTCCGGGCCTTGGGTGTTCGCATGACGACTGACGGTGGTGAGGGCGGCCTGCCCGAGCGCAAGCGCGGCTCGGGGGTGAAAGTCGTCTACGAGATGCTGCGCGACGAGATCCTGGACCTGAAGCTCGCGCCCGGCACCCATATCGACGAGGTCCAGCTGGCCGAGCGTTTCGGCATGTCGCGCACCCCGATCCGCGAGGCGCTGGTCCGCCTGGCGGGAGAGGGGCTGGTCGAGACGCTGCCCAACCGCTCGGCCATGGTGGCGACCATCGACGTGCTGAACCTGCACACCTTCTATGACGCGATCACGCTGATGTATCGCGTCACCACCCGTCTCGCGGCCCAGTATCACCGGCCCGAAGACCTCGTGACGATCCGCGCCCACCAGGCCGACTATGCCGCCGCCGTCGCCGCGCAGGACGCGCTGGCGATGATCGCCATCAACCGCGAGCTTCACGCCGCCATCGCCGAGGCGGGGCGCAATCCCTATTTCACCACCCTCACTCTGCGGCTGTTGAACGAGGGGCGGCGGATCCTGCGGCTTTATTACCAGTCCTTCGACGACCGGCTGCCCCGGGAATATGTCGACGAGCACGAGGCGATGATCGCCGCCATCGCCGCGCGGGACGTGGCGCTTTGCGACAAGATCGCCAGCGCCCATGCCGATCAGATCGTGCGCCAGATCCAGAAGCTCTTCGCCCGCGACGAACGCCAGAAGGTTCCGCTCTAGCGCGGATTCTTGTCGACAAGAAAAATGCAAAAGCTATCATGGCGGAGAGATTCGGCCCCGGCCGACGCATGGCCAACGCGCATGACAAGGAGTTCCGATATGGATACGGCGATTTTCCGGGGCGTGATCCCCGCGCTGATGACGCCCTGCAAGGCGGACCGCACCCCCGATTTCGACGCGCTGGTGCGCAAGGGGCAGGAGCTGATGGCCGCCGGCATGACCGGCGTGGTCTATTGCGGCTCGATGGGGGACTGGCCCCTCCTGACCGACGCCCAGCGGATGGAGGGCGTGGAGCGCCTGGTCAAGGCCGGCGTCCCGGTGATCGTGGGCACGGGCGCGGTGAACTCGGCCACCGCCGTGGCCCATGCCGCCCATGCCCAGAAGGTCGGCGCGGCCGGGCTGATGCTGATCCCCCGCGTGTTGTCGCGCGGCTCCTCGCCCGTGGCGCAGCGCAACCATTTCAAGGCCCTGCTCGCGGCCGCGCCCGAGCTTCCGGCGGTGATCTACAACAGCCCGCACTACGGCTTCGAGACCCGCGCCGACCTGTTCTTCGCGCTGCGGGCCGAGCATCCGAACCTCCTCGGCTTCAAGGAATTCGGCGGCGCCAAGGCGATGAGCTATGCGGCCGAGCATATCACCAGCGCCGATGACGACGTGATCCTGATGGCCGGCGTCGATACCGGCGTCTACCACGGCTATGTCAAATGCGGGGCGACCGGCACGATCACCGGGATCGGCAACGTGATCCCGAAGGAGATCCTGCATTTCGTGGCGCTGGCCAAGGCGGCCGCGGCGGGCGACGTCGATGCCCGCCAGCGCGCGCAGGAGCTGGGCGAGGCGCTGGAGGTCCTGTCCACCTGGGACGAGGGCGGCGACCTCGTGCTTTACTACAAGCACATGATGGTCCTGCAGGGCGATGCCGAATACGCGCTGCACCTGAACCCGACGGATGCCCTGACCCCCAGCCAGCGCGGCTGGGCCGAGGCGCAACTGGCGCAGTTCAAGACCTGGTATGCGGAATGGAGCAAGCTGCCCGGCGCCGTCCAGGCCTGCAAGGTCTGAGCCTCTGGCGAAAGGCCCCGCTGGCGATCCGGCGGGGCCCCGATCTCCGCTTCGCGGAAATCAGATCGCGCTCATGCCGGCCGCCAGCCAGCCGGCAAAGTCTGCCTCGCTGACATCCCCGGTCGCCAGGTTCTCCATCATCCTGACGCCTTCGATGGCATCGGGGCGGAACGAGTAGCCATTCAGCCGCAGAAACGTCAGCGCCGTCACGAAAGCCGTGCGCTTGTTGCCGTCCACGAAGGCATGCGCCTTGGCGATGCCGAAGGCATAGGCCGCGGCGATCCCCGCAAGCCCCGGGTCGGCATAGGCGGCAAGGTTCATCGCGCGGGCGCAGCCCATCTCCAGAAGGGCCTGGTCGCGCAGGCCGGACGCCCCGCCATGCCGGGCGATCTGCCGATCATGGATGGCAAGGACGGCGGCAAGCGGAACCCAGACGGGTTCCCTCATGCCAGCGCCTGAAGCAGGTCGCGGTTCTCGTCCATCACGATCTCCGCCGCGGCCAGCGCGGCCGCAACCGCCGGATCGTGCGGCGTGATCTTCAGACTGCCGTCGTCGCCGCGCAAGACAAAGAGCGTGTCCCCTTCCCTCACGTCGAGGAGGGCGAGCATTTCGGTCGTCAGGGTCATCACGGCGGAATTGCCGACTTTCCGGATCTTGGTTTCAAACATGACGCGGCCTCATGGATACATGAACGTATATACGCCCCTGCCGCTGAAAGGCAAGCCTGCCACATTGCACCGCCCCGGAGGGCCTTTCCCTCCGCCGTCAGGCCACCCCGTCCAGGCCCAGCTCCAGCAGCCGGTCCAGCAGTTCGACCTCCGCCGCCGTCAGCGCGATGCCTTCGGCCACCGACTTCGCCCGTGCGGCATAGCGCCGCGCCGAGGGCAGGCGCGCGCCCTGTCCCGTGATCGCCTGCAACAGCCCCTCGGCCCGCGCGAAGGGGTCTCCCGGACGGCCTGCGGCGAATTTCTCCGGCGACAGCGCCAGGATCAGCTCGCCATGCCGGGGGGCAAGGGCCGTGGTCCCCAGCGCCTCCAGCGCCTCGGGACTGGTCAGGTCGCCGATCATCACCCCCGCCAGAAGCTCGACCATCGTGCTGATCGCCGAGCCCTTGTGCCCGCCGAAGGTCAGCATCGCCCCGCCAAGCGCCGCCACCGGATCGGTGGTCGGCTCCCCCTCGGCGTCGATGGCCCAGCCCTCGGGCAGGGGCTTGCCCGCCCGCCGGTGCAGTTCGATCTCGCCGCGCGCCGCCACCGAGGTGGCAAAGTCGAAGACATAGGGATCGCGTCCCGGCCGGGGCCAGCCGAAGGCCAGCGGGTTCGTCCCCAGCAGCGGCCGCGTGCCCCCCGCCGGGGCCACCGTGGCATAGCTCGGGCACATGACCAGCGCGGCCAGGCCCTGTTCCGTGATCGCCTCGACCTCGGGCCAGAGGGCGGCGAAATGCGTGCAATCGTTCACCACCAGCGCCGCAAGCCCCAGTTCGCGCGCCCGCTCGGCCAGCGCCGGCAGGCCAAGCTCGAAGGCCGGGTTCGAGAAGCCGCCGCCCGCGTCCACCCGCACGATGGCCCCCTCGCCCCGGTCCAGCACCGGCAGCGCATCCGCCTTGACCTTGCCGGCCTTGACCGTCCGCAGGACGCCCTCGATGCGATAGATCCCGTGCGAGGTGCAGGCGTCGCGCTCGCCCGCGACGATCACCCGCGACAGCGCCGCGGCCTGAACCTGGTTCAGTCCGGCCCGGCGGAAGATGGCCTCGACGCGGGCCTGAAGGGTTGCGACGGAGAGTGTCATGGCGCTGCCTCCTGTCTGGCATGTGTCTGGCATGTGTCTGGCATGCGGCCGACCATGTGCATACAGCAAGAATGCAAATCGGCGACGAGGTCCAGCCCCTTCGGCCCGATCCGGGGGCCGGCCACCCGAATCTTGAATAAGTCTTGTATATTGCCTGTATTTTGTGATTGATTTGTTTGCGTCGCGACCCGATTGTTGCAACAACTGGAATCAGAACGTCACCCATGGGAGGAAGAACATGAAACCGGCACTCTTCACGACTGGTCTCTTGGCGGCCGCCGCGCTGGCCTTGCCCGCACAGGCGGACAAGCTGGACGATATCATCGCCGCCGGAACGCTGCGCTGCGCGGTCGTGCTGGACTTCCCGCCGATGGGCTCGCGCGATGCCGACAACAACCCGATCGGCTTTGACGTCGATTACTGCAACGACCTGGCCGCCGCCCTTGGCGTGACCGCCGAAGTCGTGGAGACCACCTTCCCCGAGCGGATCCCGGCCCTGATGTCCGGTTCGGTCGACGTGGCCGTGGCCTCGACCTCCGACACGCTGGAGCGGGCCAAGACCGTGGGCTTCACCATCCCCTACTACGCCTTCGAGAACGCCGTCGTCGCCAGCGAGGGCGTCGAGATGGCGAACTGGGAGGGCATGAAGGGCAAGGTCGTAGGCGCCACCGCCGGCACCTACGAGGCGATCTGGCTGGAAGGCAAGGTCAAGGAATGGGGCGAGGGCGAGTTCCGGCCCTACCAGAACCAGGCCGACGTCTTCCTCGCCCTCAGCCAGGGCCAGCTCGACGCCACCGTCTCCACCGTCGAGGTGGCCGAGGCCAACGTGAAATCGGGCAACTTCCCCGGCATCAAGATCGTCGACAAGGCCCCGATGGTGCCCGACTATGTCGCGCTGATCACCCTGCGCGAGGAATACGGCCTGATCAACTACATGAACCTGTTCATCAACCAGCAGGTCCGCACCGGCCGTTATGCCGAGCTGTACAAGAAATGGGTCGGCGAGGGCGAGCCGGCCAAGCTGACGATCGACGGCGTCTACCGTTGATACGGACGTGACGTGATGCGGGGGCAGCCCCCGCATCACGCCTTCCTGCATCCTCTCCGGGGCGGCCATGTTCAACTACAACT
>NZ_JAYRUJ010000010.1:0-121515 GCF_041919135.1 Tabrizicola sp.
CACGCAGGGCGCATTGTTCCTCGCCGTGGGAGCGACGGTGACGCGCGGCGACAAGGTGGCCATCGTGCAGCCCGACTATTTCGCCAACCGCAAGCTGGTGGAATTCCTCGAGGCCGAGATGCTGCCGGTGCGGATGCACCATGCCTCGGCCGCGCCGGGCGAGGCGGGGCTGGACCTTGCCGGGCTTGAGTCCGCCTTCCGGGCCGGGGCCAGGACCTTTCTGTTCTCGAACCCGAACAACCCCGCCGGGACGGTCTATTCCCCGGCCGAGATCGCCCGCATCGCCGCCCTGGCGGCGGAATACGGGGCGACGGTGATCGTGGACCAGCTTTATTCGCGGCTTCTCTACAGCGGCTGCGCCTATACCCATCTGCGCGCGGTGATGCCGGAGGCCGACAACCTGATCACCATCCTGGGGCCGTCCAAGACCGAATCGCTCAGCGGCTACCGGCTGGGCGTGGCCTTCGGGGCGCCGCAGATCGTGGCGCGGATGGAGAAGCTGCAGGCCATCGTCTCGCTCCGCGCGCCGGGCTATTCGCAGGCGGTGCTGCGCGGCTGGTTCGCCGAGCCCGAGGGCTGGATGGCCGAGCGGATCGCCCGGCATCAGGCGATCCGCGACGACCTCGTCGCCCGGTTCGCCGCGATCCCCGGCTGCAGCGTCCGCGCGCCCGAGGCCGGAAGCTATCTTTTCCCGCGCCTGCCCGCGCTGACCCTCACGCCGGCGCAGTTCGTCCCTGCGCTGCGGCTGCAGGCCGGGGTGACCGTGACGCCGGGGACGGAGTTCAGCCCGCATTGCGCCGACAGCATCCGGCTGAACTTCTCGCAGGACCATGCGGCCGCCGTCGCGGCGGTGGACCGCCTGGCCGCGCTGGTGGAACGGTATCGCCGATGACCGATGCGCCGCCCGTCCCGCAAGGCGACTACCTCCCCGCCACCCGCCATGGCGACCTGATCACCACCGCCGGGATGACCCCCCGACAGGCGGGCCGGCTGATGGTCACCGGGCCAGTCCGCGCCGACGCGCCGATCGGCGACTACCGCGATCCGGTGGTCCTGGCCTGCCGCAACGCGCTGACCGCAGCGCGCGCCCTGCTGGCGCCGGGGGAAGCGATTGCCCAGGTCCTGAGCATGACGGTCTACATCGCCACCGGGCCGAAGTTCACCGCCCATTCCCGGCTTGCCGACTTCGCCTCGGCCTTCCTGCGCGAGGAGCTGGGCGCGCCAGGCCGTTGCGCCCGCGCGGCCCTCGGGGTTGCCAGCCTGCCGGGCAATGCCCCGGTCGAGATCCAACTGGTCGTCGCCGCAGGTCGCCGAACCTCCTGACCGCGCCCACGACGGCAAGTCCTGTCGCGGGCCTCGATCCTGCTGGTTGGGATGGCGGTCGCCCAGCCCTGCCTGTCGTCTTGGCGCAACAGCGCGCCGTCGGAAGCGGGATCGTCCACGAACCGGACGCAGTCCAATTTCCTGACAAGATTCTTCCGCAAATTTCCTCAGACTGGCCATGCTTTGCACAACTCCCGGGGGCTATCTGGCATCGAGGTGCCATCCTGGGGAGAGAAATGGACCGTCTGGAAACATTGATGTCCTGGCTGTACCGCGTGGGACGCGGTGAAGATCCCGCGCTTCGCCGCCTCGAGACGCTCGGGATGAGACGGAGCGATGCGCCGGGCGCAGCCGTTCCGCTGTTCTTCGCCAGAAGAAAAATCCCCGGCCGCGCCATCTGAGGCACCACCGCATCGTGGTCAGCCTTGGCGCGCGCCCCGAAATCCGGAAGACGCGGAACGAAGTCGGCCGCCGGTCGCCAGGCCGCATGCGGATGCTATCGAGACAAGTGGGGTTGCCTGCGCTGCGCCGTCAGGACGATCGGGGTAGCACCGCGTTCCTGCGCCATTCGGAAGGCGTCTGCCCGAACCTGGCCCTGAACAGCCGCGAGAACTGGGCCTGATCGCAGAAGCCGAAGCGGTACGAGATTTCCGCCATGGAAAGGGTATGGGACGAGGCGATCAGGTCCCTCGACGCAACCAGCCGCTCGTCCCTGATGAACTGCGACACGGTCTGGTTCGTGTCTCCGAACAGTTCATGCAGGTATCGCTTGGAAATCCCGCAAGCCTCGGCCACGAATTCGGGCGACAGGGCCGGATTTGACAGATTTTTCCGGATCACATGTTCGGCGCGCCGCAGATGGCCCGCCCGTACCGAAGTGCGGACGTGGTCGTCGCTTCCTGCGTTCTCATCCAGGGCAAGGGCCAGCACTTCGACCATCTGCCGCCCCAGGACCTCGGCCGCGCGTCCTGCAGAGATCGGCAGCGCATGAAGCTGGTGCATCATCGAGGTGAAAAGCGCGGGCAACCCGCCCCTGCAATCGATCGTGCGGGCGCAAAAGCTGTCGGGGTCGCGCACCTTTTCCGCCAGGGAACGCTTGCTGATCTTCAGGACGCTCAGCTCGTTCGCCGTGTCATAGGAGAAACGGTAGGGCTCATCCCCGCGTTCCAGGATGAACCCGCCCGGATCGCAGCGGACTTCGCGGCCCATTTGCTTGAACTCGACCGGGCTGAGGCGGGGAACGGTGATGAGATATTCTTCCTCGCGGGTATGCGAGATATGGGTGGGCCTGCGTTCGTATTGCAGCGGCTCGGTCGCAAGCCGCGAAAGCGACACGCTTCCCATCTGCCTGCGTTCCAGCGTTCCGGAAAAGGTCGACGCCTCGCGAAAGGTCAGCTGCAACGGAAAGTAGGTTTCGGAGATCACAAGATTCCAGTGCGCCGCGCGCTGGTTCGGCCGGATGTCGCTGGTGCTGTGTGCGGCTATGTCCATGCGCCCTCTCCCCAAAGCGCTATTCGAGAATCGGTAGGCCCCATGCCGCTTGTTTTCAAGCATATTCGGGCCGCGCCGAAAGTCTGTGCGCCCAGAAACAAGGCTTCGTGCGCCCAGGATCAAACCGGCCCGTCGCTCTGCGCGCGCGCACAAATCATCATGCCCTCTGCTTCAAGAACGACGGGCCGAATTCGGTCAGTCTGGCGTGACGACGAGAGGCTGGAAAACGGCCCGGACGCACAGGGAGAAAGAGCCAAGCTCCTTCCGAAGGCATGCCGACCCGTTTTCCCATCCGGGAGGATCAATGAATGGCTAAACGCAATGTGGACCCGATCACGCTATCGGTCGTCCGGGGCGTGCTTGAAACCACCCAGCGCGAGATGACGCTGACGCTGGAGCAGACGGCACGGTCTTCCGTATTCAATCTGGCGCACGACTATTCCACGGCGCTTTTCAACCATACGCCGGAGATGATCCTCCAGGGACAGGATATCCCGATCCACCTGGGCAGCCTGATCCCCGCCATGAAATCGGTCGCCGGTTTCTTCGAAGGCGACATTCATGAGGGCGACCTGATCCTTCACAACGACCCGGCCTATGGCGGCAGCCACATCATCGATACCTGCATGTACATGCCCGTCTTCTATGAGGGCGAACTGGTCTTCTGGACGGTCTGCAAAGGCCATCTGACCGATATCGGCGGCCCCGTGCCCGCGGGCTACAACCCGAACGCGACCGAGATCTTCGCCGAGGGCCTGCGCATTCCCCCCGTCAAGCTGTGGGATCGCGGCAAGCCGCGCAAGGACGTGATGAACCTGCTCTTGACCAACATGCGGGCCCGCCGCGACCAGGAAGGCGATTTCAACGCGCTTATCGGGGCCTGCCAGGTGGGGGCGCGCAACCTGGTCAACCTGATGAAGAAATATGGCAAGGATGTCGTGCAGGACTGCATCGCGGAACTGCTCGACATGGCCGAGGCGCATATGCGCAAGCTGATTTCCGAGGTTCCGGACGGCACCTATACCGGCACCGCCATCCTTGAGGACGCGGGCCACGGCTACGGCGACTTCGAGATCACGGCCACGGTCACGGTCAAGGGCGATGGCTGCCACATCGTCATCTCCTCGCCGCCGCAGATCCCGTATTTCATCAACAGCTACGAAGGCAACAGCCACTCGGGCGTCTATCTTGGCCTGATGATGTTCGCGCAACTGCCCCCGCCCTACAATGAAGGGCTCTACAGATGCGTCACCACCGACATGGGGCCCAAGGGCACGCTGTGCAACGCGAAGTCGCCCGCGCCGCACATGAACTGCACCACCACCCCGATGGAGACGCTGACCGATGCCGTGCGTCTGGCCTTCGAACAGGCCGCGCCGCACAAGGTCTCGGCCAGCTGGGGCCATGCCAATGGCTGCAACATCGCCGGCTGGGACAATCGCCACGACGAGGAATATGTGACGATGGTGCTGGCCTCGATCATCTCGGGCGCCGGGGCCACGGCCCAGGCCGACGGCTGGCACGCGGTCGGACCCGAGTGCTGCTTCGGCGCGCTGACCTCGGGTGACATCGAGATGCTGGAGCACAGCTATCCGATCATCATCCACCGCTACTCGCTGATGGAAGATTCCGGCGGCGCCGGCCGGAACCGTGGCGGCTCGGGCACCTGCTGGGAGGTGGAGCCGCTTGATACGCCGATGACCCTGATCACCTTCGGCGAGGGGCGCCGCATCCCGGCGATGGGCGCGGCGGGGGCGAAGTCCACTCTCGTCTCGTCCAAGGTGGGCCGCCTGGAAGTCACCCGCAACGGCGAAAAGAAGATCATCACCGACAATGTGATCGAGACGATCCAGCCCGGCGAGCGCGCGGCCAACAAGAACCCCGGCGGCGGCGGCTATGGCAACCCGTTCGAACGCGATGTCCAGAAAGTGGTCGAGGATGTCCGCAACGGTCTCGTCAGTCTCGAGGGGGCGCGGCTCGACTACGGCGTGGTCATCACCGACCGCGACAGCCTGACTGTCGACCACGACGCGACGGCGCGCCTGCGCGCGGCCTGATCCCATCCATCGCTCCACCGGCTTGCCGTCGCGGGGACCCTGTCCCCGCCCGGTCCCGGCCACCCTGAAAGGACCCTTCCATGCAGAACCAGTATCGTCTCGGCATCGACGCGGGCGGCACCTTCACCGATTTCATCCTCGCAGACCGCAAGGGCGGGGTGCGCATCTTCAAGGCGCTGTCGACCCCCAATGACCCGACCGCCGCGATCCGCAACGGCCTGAACCTCATCCACGAGGAAACCGGCCTTACGCCCGGGCAGATCGTGTCGAATTCCGACCTGTGCATCAACGGCACCACGGTCGGCCTCAACGCGCTGATCACCCACAACGGGGCAAAGACCGGCCTGATCGCCACCCGCGGGCACGAGGACAGCATCGAGATCCGCCTGGGCCACAAGGAAGACGGCTACCGCTACGATCCGGAATACCCGCCCGCGACAATGCTGGTTCCGCGCTACCTGCGCCGTGGCGTGGCCGAGCGGATCCTGTCCAACGGCAAGGTCCACACGCCCCTGAACGAAGAGGACGTGCGCGATGCCTGCCGCCATTTCCTTCGCGAAAAGGTGGAATCCGTGGCGATCAGCTTCGTCTGGTCCGTTCTCCACCCCGAACACGAGGGCCGCGCCGCCGAGATCGTCCGCGAGATGATGCCCCATGTCCGCCTGACCGTGGGCAGCCAGCTTTACCCGCAGGTGCGCGAATACACCCGCACCTCGACCGCCATCGTCAACGCCTACCTCGCCCCGATCCTGCAACGCTATGTCGAGGCGGTGGATGCCTATTTCCAGTCGCTCGGCGCGCGGCATCCGGTGCGGTACTTCCAGTCGAACGGCGGCCTGGCGCTGGGGCATGTGGTCAGCGACCAGTCGGTCTATGCCATCAACTCCGGCCCCGCCTCGGCCCCGCAGGCCGCGCTCTGGCTGGGCGAGCCCTGGGGGATGAAGGACATCATCACCGTCGACATGGGCGGCACCTCCTTCGACATCACCCTGACCCGTGACGGGCGGGCGAATGTCTCGAAGAACATCGACTTCCTGCGCTACCGGATCGGCATCCCGATGATCCAGGTCGAAACCCTTGGCGCGGGCGGCGGGTCGATCGGCTGGATCGACAATATGGGGCTGATGCAGATGGGCCCGCAGTCGGCCGGATCGGAACCCGGCCCGGCCTGCTATGACCAGGGCGGCGAGAAGCCGACCACCACCGATGCGAACCTCGTGCTCGGCTACCTGAACCCCGATGGCCTTGTCGGCGGTCGCCTGCCGCTGAACGTGGAAAAGGCCCGCCGCGCGATCAAGACCCATCTCGCCGACCCGCTGGGGATCAGTGTGGAAAAGGCGGCCTATGGCATGTTCACCATCGTCAACAACAACATGGTGAACGCGATCCGCCGCGTCTCGGTGGAACGCGGCTATGACCCGCGCGACTTCGTGCTGAACTGCGCGGGCGGGGCGACGGCGGCGCATATCACCGCGCTGGCGCGCGAGATGGGCATCCGCAAGGTGCTGATCTCCAAGCTCGCCTCGGGCCTTTGCGCCTTTGGCCAGATCCTGTCGGACGTCAAGTACAACTATATGGCCCCGGTCGCGGCGCGGCTGGAAGGCACGGAATCGGCCGCCCGGCTGAACACGCTCTTCACCCAGCTCGAATCCCGGGGACGCTCCGACCTGATGGCCGACGGCTTCACCGACGAACGCATCTCGGTGCGCCGCAGCCTCGACATGCGCTATGTCGGGCAGGTGCATGAATGCACGGTGAACATCGACCCGTTCGAGATCACCGAAGCCGCGCTGGAGCGCCTGAAGGCCGCCTTCCACGCCCGTCACGAGGAGCTTTACACCTATTCCGAACCGCACAGCGCGGTCGAGGTGGTGAACGTCGAGAGCGCGATCACCGGCGCGGTCGACAAGCCCGGCCGCATGTCCGCCGCGCCCGGCAAGGGGGCGCATGCCGCTCTCAAGGGCACGCGCGAGATGTTCTTCGACGCCGACGGCATCCCGCGCGAGACGCCGGTCTATGACGGCGCCCTTCTGGGCGCAGGCGACCGCATTACCGGCCCCGCCGTCATCCAGGAGGTGACGACGACCATCGTGATCGAGCCGGGCTGGCTGGCCGAACTCGATGCCTCGGCGGTCTATGTGGTGACGATGGCCGCCGACAACGCCACCCGGCAGCGTGCCGAGCGCGCGGTCGAGGTGGCCTGAGATGGCGCTGGCGCTGGAACAGGTGGGGGTTGCCTTCGGCGGCTTCCGCGCGCTTGCGGACGTCTCTCTGTCGGTCCCGCCGGCAGAGGTCGTGGGGCTGATCGGCCCGAACGGGGCGGGCAAGACGACCTGCGTGAATGTCCTGACGGGGTTCCAGCGCCCATCGACCGGGCGGGTGCTGCTGGACGGACGTGACGTTTCGGCGCTGCCTGCCCATCGGCTGCGCCGGGCCGGCGTGGCGCGGACCTTTCAGGCGGGGCGCCTCTTCACCGGGCTGGACGTGCTGGACAATCTGGCCTGCGCCGGCATCGGCCTGGGCCTCGGTCGGGCCGAGGCCGAGCATCAGGCGAGCGACCTGCTGCGCTGGATGGGAATCGAGGCGCTGGAAAGCCGCGCCGCCGCCGGCCTGCCCTATACCGATGAACGCCGGGTGGCGATTGCCCGCGCGCTGATGGGCGGACCTTCCTATCTGCTGCTGGACGAACCCGCCGCCGGCATGTCCGAGGCCGAGGCGGCCGATCTGGCTGCCCTGATCCGCCGCATCGCCCACGACCGCGGCATCGGGTGCCTCTTGATCGAACACAATGTCGGCCTTGTCCTGTCCATCTGTTCGGATGTCGTCGTGCTCGATGGCGGGCGGGTCATCGAAAGGGGCGACCGCAAGGTGATCCTCGGGTCAAGCGTCGTCCGCGAAGCCTATCTCGGCGTCCATGCGGAGGCCGCATGATGGCAAAGCTGGGCGTCTATGACCTTGCGGTGCGCTACGGCAAGCTGACCGCCATATCCGACCTGTCCCTTGCGGTGGCCCAGGGGGAGCGCGTCTTCGTCTCGGGGCCGAACGGGGCAGGGAAATCATCGCTCCTGTCGGCCATAGCCGGCGCGGTGCGCGCGGCGCATGGCCGGATCGAGATGGACGGGGAAATCCTGTCCGGCCTTGGCGCCGAGGCCATCGCGCGCCGTGGCCTGTCGATGGTGCCCGAAGGGCGGCGCATCTTTCCGGGCCTGACCGTGCTGGAAAACCTGTCGGTCGGCACCGGCATGCGGCGCGACCGCAGCGCCGTCGCCGATGATCTTGAAACCGTCTTTGCCGCCTTTCCCATACTGCGCGAGCGGGCGCGCTCCGCTGCCGGCGCGCTTTCGGGCGGGCAGCAGCAGATGCTGGCCATCGCCCGCGCGCTGATGACGAACCCCAAGGTCATGATGGTGGACGAGCCTTCGCTCGGGCTTGCTCCAAAGGTGGTGGACGAGGTCTATGAGCGTCTCTGCCAGCTTCAGGCCCTGCGCGGGCTGACGCTGGTGATCGTCGAGCAATCCTCCGCCCGCGCGGCGCGTGTCGGCGGAAGGATGCTTCTGATGCGGGGCGGGCGGATCGTGGCCGATGGCGACGCCACCGAATTCGCCGCCCGCGACCTTCTTACAGAAGCCTATTTCGGAGGTGCGGCATGAGCCTGCAACTGGTGTTCGACGCGCTGGCGCTGGGCGGCATCTATGCCGTTGCCGCGCTGGGCATCGCGCTGATCTTCGGCGTGATGCGACTGGTCAACTTCGCGCATGGCCAATTCATCGCCTGCGCCGTATTCGCCCTGATCGTGCCGTCGACGGATGCCCTGGCCGTTCTGGGGCTGGGTGCGCTGCCCGCGCCCGTGCTGGTCCCACTCATCCTCCTGATCGGCGCGGGACTGGCCGTTCTGGCCGAGGCGCTGGTGTTCCGGCCGATGCGGAACGCCTCGCCCGTGGCGCTGATGGTGGGCAGCTTCGCCCTGGGTGTCGCGCTGCAGAACCTGCTTCTGGTGCTTTATGGCGGCCGGCCCAAGGCCGTCAGCCTGTGGGCCGAGCTGGGCCAGCCGGTCCAGATCGCAAGCGCGTCGGTTCCGCTGCTTCAGCTGATCGTCATCGCGGCGGTGGCCGTGATCCTGGCCGGTCTCGCGCTGATGCTGCGCAAAAGCCGCCTGGGGCTTGAGATGCGTGCCGCCGCCGAGGACTTCACCATGGCGCGGATGCTGGGCGTGCGGTCCAACCGGGTGATTTCCGGCGCCTTCGCGCTTTCGGGCGGTCTGGCGGCCGTGGTCGCGCTGGTGCTGGTCGCGCAGACCGGCGTGGCCGATGTCCGCATGGGCGGACAGATCATGCTGATCGCCTTCATCGCGACCGTCGTGGGCGGCATGGGCAGCCTGTCCGGCGCCGTCGCGGCCGGGCTGGGCATCGGGGCCGCTTCGGCGCTGCTGCAGGCGGGCCTGCCCGCGGACGCGCGACCGTTCCGTGACGCCTTCCTCTACGGCGGCGTCATCCTTGTCCTTCTGTTCCGGCCGCAGGGCCTTTTCGCCCCGGTCGGGGCCAAGCCGAGGGTGTGACCATGACCAGCCAGCACAGGATCCGCCGTCGCATGACGGCCACGACGCCGGTCGTTCTGTCGCTCTTCCTTCTGCTCTTCGTGCTCGCGGCGCTCTCGCTCGGAGACCGGGCCATGGCCCGCATGGCCGCCGAAACCCTGATCCGCGTCACCTTCGTGGTCGGGTTCTGGGTCTTTGTCGGGAATTCCGGGGTGGTAAGCTTCGGTCACGCGGCGTTCGGGTGCATCGGGGCCTATGTCTCGGCATGGCTGACGCTGCGGCCCGACATGAAGGCCACGCTGCTGCCCGGCCTGCCCGAAGTGATCGCGGCGGCCGACTGGCATGTGCTTCCGGCGGCGGTGGCGGGCGGCGGCGTCGCCGCGCTGGTGGCGCTGCTCACCGGGGCCGCGATCCTGCGCCTTTCCGGCATCGCGGCCTCGATCGCGACTTTCGCCTTCCTTGCGATGGTGAACACGATCTGGGCGAACTGGACCTCGGTCACGGGGGGAACCTCCTCGGTCGTGGGGCTGGAGCGGTATGTCACCCCCTGGGTCGCGCTGGGATGGGCGGTCGCGGCCATTCTGGTTGCCGCGCTTCACGCGGCATCGGCTTCGGGGCTGGCGCTGAGGGCCGCCCGCGAGGACGAGGTGGCCGCGGCGGCCTCGGGGATCGATCGCTACCGCCACCGGCTTCTGGCCTACACGCTGTCGGCTTTCTTCTGCGGCTCGGCGGGCGCGCTGATGGGGCATTTCATCGGCGTGATCAACCCCGACGGCTTCTACCTCGGCCTGACCTTCCTGATGCTGGCCATGGTGGTCATCGGCGGTGTGGGCTCGCTGTCCGGTGCCGTGGTCGGCGTGCTTGCCCTGTCCATCGCGGTCGAAGGCCTCGTCCGTCTGGAGAAGGGCGTCTCGGTCGGCGCGGTCACCTTCGCGCTGCCCCCCGGTAGCCAGGAGATCATCCTCGCCGTGGCCATGATCCTGATCCTGATCTTCCGCCCCACAGGCCTGATGGCCGGGCGCGAGGTGATGCTGCCCGCCCGCTGGGTCGCGGGACGGGCAGCGCGCGAAACCTGACAGACCCGATCAACAGGAGAGAAAGAGAATGAAGACACTTGTCCGCCCCATCCTGGCCCTGGCGGCGCTATCCGCGCCCGCCTTTGCCGAGGACGACCTGACCATCGGCTTCGCCATCGCGAAATCCGGCTGGATGGAGGCGTATGACACGCCCGCCGCCACCGCCGCCATGATCCGCATTGAAGAGATCAACGCCGCCGGCGGCCTGCTCGGCCGGCAGATCAAGGTGGTCGAGGCCGACACCCGCACCGACCGTGCCGAAAGCGCCAAGGCGGGGCTGGACGTGCTGGATCAGGGCGCCGAGATGATGGTCGTCTCCTGCGATTACGACTTCGGCGCCCCGGCGGCCCTGGTTGCCGAGGGCGAGGGGATGAACAGCTTCTTCCTCTGCGCCGAGGACGTGAAGGCCGGCATCCAGGGCGTCGGCCCGAACAGCTTCTCCTCCTCGGTGCTTGCGCCGGTCCAGGGCGCGACGATGGCGGAATGGGCGCATGCCAAGCGCGAGGCTCGCACCGCCTATGTGCTGGAAGACACGTTCATCGAATACAACAAGGGCATCTGCACCGGGTTCAACTGGATGTTCCCGCAGCTCGAGGGCGCGCAGATCGTCGGCAGCGACACGTTCAAGAACGACGACGCCTCGATCGCAAGCCAGATCACCCGCATCAAGGAACTGCCCGAGCAGCCGGATGTGATCATGCTCTGCTCCGTCATGCCGGGCGCCGCCGCGGCGGTGCGCCAGCTTCGCGCGGCGGGAATCAATTCGCTGATCCTGAACGGATCGGCCGTGGACGGGTCCTACTGGCTCGAGGCGACCCCGGACCTGTCGGGCTTCGTCGTCCCGGTGCAGGGCTCGATCTACGGCGACGACCCGCGCCCCGAGGTCGAAGCCTTCAACAAGGCCTACGAGGCCAAGACCGGCGGCCGTCCGGCCAGCCAGTATGCCTATCCGGGCTATGTGCTGATCGATCTCTGGGCCAAGGCGGTGGAACGCGCGGGCACGGTTGACGGTGCTGCCGTCACGGCCGAACTGGAGAAGATGCGCGACGAACCGACGGCCTTCGGCCCGCGCAGCTTTACGGCCGAGCTGCACCACCAGAACACCGCGCTGATGCAGATCATCGAGATCACCGGCGGCAAGCCGGCGCGGGCGGACGAATGGCGCGTCTCGCAGCCGGTGCCGCTGGACGTGCTGATGAAGAAGTGACCCTTCCACGGGTTGGACAGGGGGGCGCGGTTCGTTCGGACCGCGCCCCTTCGCATCAGAGATAGGGCGGCGTGCAGGCCGAAACGACGACTGCCTCGCGGTCTCCGATATTGCGGAACCGATGCGGCAGGGTGGAATCGAACAGATAGCTGTCGCCGGCCTTCAGCACCGCGCACTGGTCGCCGACCGTCACCTCGATCTCGCCCGCGATGACGATGCCCCCCTCATGCGAGACATGCTCCAGCATCTGCGCGCCGGTGTCCGCCCCGGGTTCGTAGCGTTCATGCAGGATTTGCAGGTTATGCGCTTTTGCGTCCCCGACTTGCTGGAACATGATCTTCCCGCGCGGGTCGTCGAAGGTCGAGTACAGCCGGGTGGTCAGGTCCCGCAACTCATGGGGTTTGAAAAAGACCGACTGGCTTATGGGCGTGTCGGGTTCGAAGAATTCCGACATCGTTACCGAGAGACCGCCCAGAATCTTGCGCAAGGATGCGACGGAGGGGCTGGAGCGGTTGGTCTCGATCATCGAAATCTGACCATGTGGCACGCCCGAGGCCTCGGCAAGCTGCCGTTGCGACATCCCCGCAGTCTGCCGCATCTGCCGCAGCCGGTCTCCGACACTGAACTCATTCATCAGACGATCCTGGCGTTTTCGCCGATCATAAGCCCTGGTGCCGCAGCGCACAATCTTTTGTCAGGGGGTGCGCAATAAAACAAAACATCTTGCTCAAGAAAATGAGCGGCGTTACGGTCAGCCCAGCCATAGCCCGCCCAGGAGTATCCGATGACCGAAACAGCCCGGCTTTCCGCCCGCAAGACCGCCGCCGTCGCCCGTGGTGTTGCGACCCGCGGCATCTACGCCACCCGCGCAGAGAATGCCGAACTCTGGGATGCCGAGGGGCGGCGCTTCATCGACTTCGCGGCCGGGATCGCCGTGAACAACACCGGCCACCGTCACCCGCGGGTGATGGCCGCCGTCGCCGAACAGGCGCAGGCTTTCACCCACACCTGCTTTCACGTCGCCCCGTACGAGAGCTACATCGCCCTGGCCGAACGGCTGAACGCGGCCACGCCGGGCGATTTCGCCAAGAAGACCATGCTTGTCACCACCGGGGCCGAGGCGGTCGAGAATGCGATCAAGATGGCCCGCGCCTTCACCGGCCGGTCCGGCGTCATTTCCTTCTCCGGGTCGTTCCACGGGCGCACGCTGCTGGGCATGGCCCTGACCGGAAAGGTCGCGCCCTACAAGAAGGGCTTCGGCGCGATGCCCCCCGAAATCGTGCATTCCCCGTTCCCGAACGGCTTCCATGGCGTGACCGAGGCCGAGGCGCTTGGCCAGCTTGAACGGCTTTTCGCCTCTTCCGTCGATCCCGAGCGGGTCGCCGCCATCATCATCGAACCCGTGCAGGGAGAAGGCGGCTTCAACATCGCGCCGGCCAGCTTCCTGCGCGCATTGCGCGAAATCTGCGACCGCCACGGCATCGTGCTGATCGCGGACGAGGTGCAGGCGGGCATGGCGCGGACCGGCCGGATGTTCGGCTTCGACCATTCCGCCGTGGTGCCCGATCTGGTGACGATGGCCAAGGGTCTGGCGGGCGGCTTCCCGCTCTCGGCCGTGACCGGACGGGCCGAGATCGTGGATGCGCCCAATCCGGGCGGCGTGGGTGGAACCTATGCCGGCAACCCCCTGGCGGTCGCGGCGGCCCATGCGGTCCTGGACGTCATCCACGACGAGGATCTTTGCGCCCGCGCCGCCGAGATCGGCGAGGTGATCCGTGCCCGGCTGACGCAGATCGCGGCGCGGCAGGGCATGGAATGCATCGGCGACGTCCGCGGGCTTGGTGCGATGAACGCCATCGAACTGGTGTCCGACCGCGCCAGCAATGCACCAGACGCCGCCCTGACCGCCGCCGTGGTGGCCGAGGCCGAGGCGCGCGGGCTGATCCTTCTGTCCTGCGGCACGCGCTACAACGTCATCCGCATGCTGCCGCCCCTGACCATTCCCATGGAACAGCTGGCCGAGGCGCTCGACATCCTCGAGGCGGCGCTCGAGGCCGCGGTGATGAAGCAGGCCGCCTGATCCGGCCCCCTGCCGGCAAACCGAACCTTCCTGCCCGTCCCGGGCAGGGGGCCATCCCGTGCCGAGTGCCCGCCATGACAGACGCGCATCTGAACCTGATCGACGGCAACTGGCTGCCGGGCGATCACCTGACCGAGAATCGCAATCCGTCCGACCTGTCCGACCTGATCGGCCACTATGCCTCGGCCACGGCCGAGGATGTGGACCGCGCCGCGCGTGCCGCGCATGCCGCCCTGCCGGCATGGCAGGCCAGGGGGCCGCTGGCGCGGGCGGAACTGCTCGATCGCATCGCCCGCCGCATCGACGACGAGGCCGAGTCCATCGGCCATATGCTGGCGCGCGAAGAGGGCAAGATCCTGCCCGAGGCCATCGCCGAGGTGCGTCGCGCCGCCCAGATCTTCCGTTTCTACGGCGGCGAGGCGCTGCGCATCGCCGGCGATGCCATCGCCTCGGTGCGTCCGGGCGTCGACATCGAGGTAACGCGCGAACCCGTCGGGGTGGTCGGCCTGATCACGCCCTGGAATTTCCCCGCCGCGATACCTGCCTGGAAGGTCGCGCCCGCGCTGGCCTTCGGCAACGCGGTCCTGCTGAAACCGGCCGACATCGTCCCCGGCACCGCGCATCTCCTGGCGCGCATCATCCACGAGCAGGGCTGTCCCGCCGGCATCTTCAACCTTCTGATGGGGCCGGGTTCGGTGGTCGGCCGCGCCCTGGTGGACCATCCGCTGGTCTCCGCCATCTCGTTCACGGGATCGGTCGCCACGGGGCGGATGATCGCCCGCAGCGCCGCCGAGGGGATGAAGAAGCTCCAGCTCGAGATGGGCGGCAAGAACCCGATGGTCGTGCTTGACGATGCCGACCTCGAGATCGCCGTGCCGGCCTGCCTGAACGGGGCGTTCTTTTCCACGGGGCAGCGTTGCACCGCATCGTCGCGGCTGATCGTGCAGGCGGGCATCCATGATGCATTCGTCACCCGCCTGGCCGAGGCGATGCAGGCCCTGCGGGTCGGACCTGCCCTCGATCCGTCCAGCCAGATCGGCCCTGTCGTCTCGTCCGCGCAGTTGCGGGGCAATCTGGACTACGTCGCCCTGGCCGCCGCCGAAGGCTGCGAGGTGGTCGGCGGCGGCATGGCGGAAGGCCCCACGGACGGCTTCTTCCAGCGTCCGGCGCTGTTCCTGAAGGCCCGCAACACGATGCGCGTCGCCCGCGAGGAGATCTTCGGCCCCTGCGCCGCCGTGGTCCGGGTAGGGGATTTCGACGAGGCGCTCGCGGTCGCGAATGACAGCGATTACGGCCTCTCGGCCGGCATCTGCACAGGATCGCTCAGACATGCGCGTGCTTTCCGTCACGGGATCCGGGCGGGCATGGTCATGGTGAACCTGCCCACCGCAGGCGTGGATTTCCATGTTCCCTTCGGCGGGACCAAGGGCAGTTCGCATGGCCCGCGCGAGCAGGGCCGTCACGCGGTCGAGTTCTACACCACCGTCAAGACATCCTACAGTTTCGGGGGCTGACCGTGCCGAAATCTCTCATCCTGACCATCAACCCCGGCACCACCACCACCCGCATCGGCCTTTTCCTGCCGCAGGGGGCCGAGGTGCGGCCCGTGCTGGACGAGACGATCGACCATGACGAGACGGTCATGGCTGGTTTCGACAGCATCGCCGCGCAACTTCCCTTCCGCGCGGCGGCGGTCCAGTCCTTTCTGGATGCGATCCCCGGCGGGGTGAGGCTGGCTGCGGTCGCGGGGCGGGGCGGCATGCTGTCCCCGGTGCCGGCAGGGGTCATCGCGGTGGATGACGGGCTGGTGGATTTCGCCTTGCACCGGCCTGTGCACCAGCATGCCTCGAACCTCGGCGCGCCGCTTGCACAGCGCATCGCCAGGGCGGCGGGCTGTGCGGCCTTCGTCGTCGATCCGGTGTCGGTCGATGAACTGCCCCCGGTCGCGCGCGTCTCGGGCTGCCCGGACATCCCGCGCTTTTCCTTTGTCCACGCGCTGAACATCCGCGCCTGCGGGCGGCGTCTGGCCGCCCGTCTGGGCAAGCCCTTCGCGGAACTCGACGCCGTGGTCGCGCATATGGGCGCGGGTATCTCGGTTGCCGCGATCCGCAAGGGGCGGATCGTCGACGGCACGAACCGGATGGAGAACGCGCCCTTCTCTCCCGAACGGGCCGGGGGGCTTCCGCCCATGTCGCTGATCGACCTGTGCTATTCGGGCCGCTTCACCAGGGACGAGCTGAAGCGCCGGCTTTACGGGCAGGGCGGGGTCTTCGCCTATCTTGGCACCAAGGACATGCGTCGGGTCGAGGCCATGATCGACGCGGGCGACGGCAGGGCGCGTCTGGTCTGGGAGGCGATGGTCTACCAGATCGGCAAGGCCATAGGAAGCATGGCCGCCGTCCTGGATTTCCGGCCCGATGGCATCGTTCTCACCGGCGGGATGGCCCATTCGCCGCGCCTGACGGCCGCCTTGACCGACAGGATCGGCAGCTTCGCCCCCGTGACCTGCTACCCCGGCAGCCAGGAAAGCGAGGCGCTGGCCGCCGGGGCCGCGCGCGTGCTGGCCGGGGCCGAGGCCGCCCGCCACTGGCCCGTCGCCCCGGAAGTGGAGCCGATGCCATGGTGATCCGGAGCTTCGCCGCGCTGGAGGCCGCGCTCGGGGGGCATCCGCCGCTGCGTCCCGCCGTGGCGGGGGCCGACGACCTGGCGACGCTGGAGGCGCTGGCCGGCGCGCTGGCCGATGGGATCATCGGCGGGGCGATCCTGGTCGGCGATCCCGGGCGGATCGCCGCCATCCTGCCGCCCGTGCTGGCGCCGCGCGTCACCCTCCTTCCCGCCGCGAGCGCGGCCGAGGCGGCTGCGATTGCCGTGGCCGCGATCCGGGACGGCGCGGCGGATGTGCTGGTCAAGGGCAGCGTGGACAGCGCCGCCTATCTGCGGGCGGTGGTGAGCCGCGAGACGGGCCTGCGCGCATCGGAAGTGTTGTCGAACATCACCCTGGCCGAGATGCCTTCGGTTCCGCGCCTTCTCGGGGCGACGGACAACGGGATCGTGGTCCTGCCGACGCTCGGGCAGAAACGCGCCATCCTGCGGAACGCCGTGCCGCTGTTCCGCGGCCTGGGCGTCTCCCCCTTGCGCGTCGCGGCGATCGCCGCTTCGGAAAAGATCCACCCGTCGCAACCCGCGACCACCGACGCCGCAGCCCTGCGCGAGGAATGGGCATCGGGCGACGGCGCGGTTCTGGTGGACGGCCCCTTCGGCTATGACGTGGCCCTGTCGCCCGCGGCGGCGGAAAAGAAGGGTTTCGCCGCCTCGCCCGTGGCGGGGCAGGCCGACCTGATCCTGTTCCCCACGATCGAGGCCGGAAACGCCACGGTGAAGGCATGGAAGCTGCACGGCCAGGCCCGGACCGCCAGCATCGTCATGGGGGCGCGGGTGCCCGTGCTGCTGAACTCGCGGTCCGACGGGGCCGACCAGCGGCGGCTCGGACTGCTGCTCGCGGCGGCCGCAAGGATCGGGCAGGGGGCTGCGCCGTGACCGTGCCGGGCGCCGGCGTCGCGGGAGCCGGGCAGACGCGGAACGGGTCGCCCATGCCTTCGCGCCGGCGGGCCACGAGGCGCTGATCACCGGATATGGCGCGCCGCTCGGCGTGGCGGGGCCGGGCAACCGATTCCGCAAGTGGTGGATGAGGCAGGGCTGCCGGCCGTGCTGGCAGGGCAGGGGCCACAAGCACCGAAACCGACGTGCGTCTCGGGCATGAAATGGGCAGCCCGGAGACGGGGTCTACGTCCGTTCGGCAGAGCGTGCGCGGCTCGCTGAATCGGTCATCAGCCGGCTTGACGCGATGGTGACCGTTCCACGGGTTGCCCCCGACTGCCCCATGCCATGATAACGCATTGATGCGCAAGGAAACCACAAGGGCGATGGTAGGCCCGGAGGGACTCGAACCCCCAACCAAGGCGTTATGAGCGCCCTGCTCTGACCATTGAGCTACAGGCCCGTAGCGCACTTTGCCTAGCAGACCCTCGGCCCGGGTCAAGCCAGAGCGAACAGCCGCAGTTGCCGCAGCGCGCCAGTTGGTGTAGCGGACGGGCGAGACAGCGGCAGGGGATCGGGATGGCGACGGACCACAAGGGGCTCACCTATGCGGATGCGGGCGTGGACATCGACGCCGGCAATGCGCTGGTCGACCGGATCAAGCCCGCCGCCAGGGCGACCGACCGGCCCGGAACCATGGGCGGGCTCGGCGGCTTCGGCGCGCTGTTCGACCTGAAGGCGGCCGGCTACCGCGATCCCGTCCTCGTCGCCGCCACCGACGGCGTCGGCACCAAGCTGCGGATCGCCATCGACACCGGCCATGTCGACACGATCGGCATCGACCTCGTCGCGATGTGCGTCAACGACCTGGTCTGCCAGGGGGCGGAACCGCTGTTCTTCCTCGACTACTTCGCCACCGGCAAGCTCGAGATCGAGGAAGCCAGCCGCATCATTTCCGGCATCGCCCGGGGCTGCGCCGATTCGGGCTGCGCGCTGATCGGCGGCGAGACGGCCGAGATGCCGGGCATGTATCACCGGGGCGACTTCGACCTCGCGGGCTTCGCCGTCGGCGCGATGGAGCGCGGGCAGGAGCTGCCGAAGGGCGTCCAGCAGGGCGATGTCCTGCTCGGCCTCGCCTCCTCGGGCGTCCATTCCAACGGCTACAGCTTCGTGCGCAAGGTCGTCGAACTCTCCGGCCTCGGCTGGGACGCGCCTTCGCCCTTCGGCACCGGCACCCTGGGAGAGGCGCTTCTCACCCCCACCCGCCTTTACGTCAAGCCGGCCCTCGCCGCCGTCCGCGCGGGCGGCGTGCACGGCCTCGCCCATGTCACCGGCGGCGGCCTGACCGAGAACCCGCCCCGCGTCCTGCCGGAGGGCCTGGCCTGCGAGATCGACCTTGGCGCCTGGCAGCTTCCGCCGGTCTTCCGCTGGCTCGCCACCACCGCCAAGATGTCGGAACCCGAACTCCTCAAGACCTTCAACTGCGGCATCGGCATGATCCTCGTCGTCGCCGGGGACCGGGCCGAGGCGCTCACGCAGCTCCTGCAGGACCAGGGCGAGACCGTCACCCGCCTGGGCCGGATCGTGGAAGGGCAGGGGGTCGTCTACCGGGGCAAGCTTCTGTGAAGCGTGTCGCCATCCTGATTTCCGGGGGTGGCTCGAACATGCTGGCGCTCGTGCGCGACATGACGGGCGACCATCCGGCGCGGCCCGTCCTCGTCGCCTCGAACGACCCGGAGGCCGGGGGGCTGGCGAAGGCCGCCGCCCTCGGCATCGCCACCGCCGCGCTCGACCACCGCGCCTGGCCCGACCGCGAAAGCTTCGAGGCCGCGCTGGCCGAAGCGATCGACGCCAGCCGCGCCGACATGATCTGCCTCGCGGGCTTCATGCGCATCCTGACCCCCGGCTTCATCCGCCGCTACCAGGGCAGGATGCTGAACATCCACCCCTCGCTCCTGCCGAAATACCCCGGCCTGCACACCCACGCCCGCGCCCTTGCCGCCGGCGATGCCGAGGCCGGCTGCACCGTCCACGAAGTCACCGCCGACCTGGACGCCGGCCCGATCCTCGGCCAGGCCCGCGTCCCGGTCCTGCCCGGCGATACCGAGGACAGCCTCGCCGCCCGCGTCCTGACCATGGAGCACCGGCTCTACCCGGCCGTCCTGCGCCGCTTCGCCCTGGGCGACCGCCGGCCCGTCGCGCTACCCTGACGGCCCGTCCGGCCGCGTCAGCACGAAGGCGCAGCCCGCCGCGATCAGCACGGCCTGCGGCAGCAGCACCTTCCAGCCGAGGCCCAGCCAGAGCGACACCACCAGCACCGCCGCCATCGTCCCCACCGCCAGCCGCTTGGCCGGGCGCGAGATCGCGCCGTTGTCCTCCCAGTTGCGGATCGGCGGGCCGAACAGCGGATGCGCCAGCAGCCAGCCATGCAGACGGGGCGAGGATTTCGCGAAGGACCCCGCCGCCAGCAGCAGGAAGGGCGTGGTCGGCACCACCGGCAGCGCCACGCCCAGAAGGCCGATCCCAAGGAAGAACAGGCCCACCGCCAGCCACAGGGTTCGCATCATCGACTCCGATCCGCCACAGAAACGCATGGCCCGGTCCCGGCCGCAAGCCCGGCCCTTTTCTTTTCGCCCCATGCCCCCTATAGGCCGAAAGGCGGGACGACCCCGCGACGAAAGGCCGCCGATGCGCACGATCACCACGACCGAAGACCTCGCCGCCTTCTGCGCGCAGTGCAAGACCCAGCCCTACGTCACCCTCGACACCGAATTCCTGCGCGAACGCACCTACTGGTCCAAGCTCTGCCTGATCCAGATGGCCATGCCCGGCGCGGGCGAGGCGGTCCTGATCGACCCGATCGAAGGGCCGGAGATGTCGATGGAACCGCTCTACGACCTTTTCCGGCACGAGGCGACGGTCAAGGTCTTCCACGCCGCAAGGCAGGACCTGGAGATCTTCTTCGTCGAAGGCAATGTCTTTCCGAAACCCCTGTTCGACACCCAGGTCGCCGCCATGGTCTGCGGCTTCGGCGAACAGGTCGGCTACGAGACCCTGGTCAAGCGCATCGCCCGCGCCAATCTGGACAAGACCTCGCGCTTCACCGACTGGTCGCGCCGCCCGCTCTCCGAGGCGCAGAAGGATTACGCCATCGCCGATGTCACCCATCTGCGGGTGATCTACGAATTCCTGGCGGCGCAGCTTGCCAAGAACGGCCGCGCCTCCTGGGTGGCCGAGGAGCTGGCGCTGCTTACCGATCCCGCGACCTATATCACCGACCCGGACGAGGCCTGGCAACGGATCAAGACCCGCACCACGAGCGGCAGGTTCCTGGCCGTGGTCAAGGCGCTGGCCCGCTTCCGCGAGACCTATGCCCAGGCCCAGAACGTGCCGCGCAGCCGGGTGATGAAGGATGACGCGCTGCTGGAACTGGCCTCCACCCGCCCCGCCACGGTCGAGGAACTGGGCCGCTCAAGGCTCCTGTTGCGCGAGGGGAGAAAGCCCGAGATCGCCGAGGGCATCCTTGCCGCCGTGCAGGAGGGGCTCGAGATGCGGCCCGAGGACATTCCCCGGATCGAGAACGGCCGCGACCAGTTGCAGGTGAACCCGGCGCTGGCCGACCTTCTGCGCGTGCTGCTCAAGGCCAAGTCCGAAAGCCTTGGCGTCGCCCCGCGCCTGATCGCCTCCTCCGCGGAGCTGGACCAGATCGCCGCCGGCGAACGCGACGTCGCGGCGCTGGCCGGCTGGCGGCATGAAGCCTTCGGCGAGGATGCGCTGCGCCTCTGCAAGGGCGAGATCGCGCTCTCGGCCAAGGGCAACGAGGTGCGGGTGGTCCGCCTCTGACCCGCCCCGCTCGTCGATGACTTCGTCACTCCTCGCCACCGTCCCGCGAGGAGGAGACGCAGTCGAACGACGAGCCGCCGCGAAGCCCTGGCTAGCGCCGCGCCGACCTTGCGTTGGTCGCCCCCTGGACCACGATTTCGCGGACCTGCTCCAGCTTGTAGTCCGACACGAAGATCGCCACGTCCACCTCCCGCGACTGCGGGGTGTTCACATCGGCCGGGCCCACCGGCGGCAGCAGGCGGAACTCGTAGACTAGCGCGCCCTCGGTCGCGGTCTCGGCCCGCACCAGTTCGGCCGCCCACCAGCCCTGCGTCGGCGCCAGCCCCCGGGCCCGCAGGATCGCGCCGCCGGGCATCGGCTCGACCGACATGCCGACCACAGTCTCGACCAGCGGCCGCGGATCGCCCGGCTGCGCCGCCACCACCACCGCCTCGCGCGGCTGCGACCGTCCGAACCAGTTCAGCGGGTTCAGCCGGCTCTCCCGGAACCCGCCGCAGCCCGCAAGGGTGGCGCAGAGGGTCAGCAGCAGCAGGGGACGGGCAAGGGACATGGCGGATTTCCTGAACACTTGCCCTTGGGTAGCCGATGGAGGCGCGTTTGAAAAGCACTTCTCCGGGCTGGACCTTTGCCCCGCGCGCGCTTACCTCAGCGGCAGAGAGCGGAGCAAGCCATGGCCACCGAAGCCTTCGAGGACATCGCCGAAACCTTCGAATTCCTGGACGACTGGGAGGACCGCTATCGCCATGTCATCGAACTTGGCAAGACGATGCCGCCCCTGGACGACAGTTTCAAGGTCCCCGCGCTGAAGGTGCAGGGCTGCGCCAGCCAGGTCTGGCTCCGCCCGGTGATCGCGGGCGGGCGCTTCGATTTCCAGGGCGACTCGGATGCGATGATCGTGCGTGGCCTGATCGCCGTCCTGCACGCGCTCTACTCCGGCCTGCCGCTGGCCGAGGTCGGCACGGTGGACGCGGCGGCGGAACTCGGCCGCCTCGGCCTGAACGAGCATCTCTCCAGCCAGCGGTCGAACGGATTGCGCGCCATGGTCCAGCGCATCCGCGAGGAAGCCGCGGGCCGCGCCTGACCGCCACCTGCCGCCCTGCCGCAGGTCCGGCGCCCGACCCTGACCGGGGCGAGGCTGATCGCGGCCCTCAAAGCGGCGCGCAGGCGTCCCGCAGCCATGACAGGGCAGGGCCCGAGACACGCGCGGCAAGCCGCTCCAGCACCCCGGCGTGATAGGCGTCCAGCCAGTCACGCTCATCGGGGGACAGCCGGCCGGCAAGGATCAGCCGCCGGTCGAAGGGCACCCAGGTCAGCGTCCCGAAGGCCAGCTGCGCCCGGTTGTCGCCCAGGGGCGGCGCCTCCTCGACCACGATCAGGTTCTCCAGCCGGATGCCGAACTCGCCCTCGCGGTAATAGCCCGGCTCGTTCGACAGGATCATCCCCGGCTCCAGCGGCACATCCGACAGGCGGCTGATCCGCTGCGGCCCCTCATGCACCGAGAGGAACGCCCCCACGCCATGCCCGGTCCCGTGGTCGTAATCCTGCCCCGCGACCCACAGGTTGAACCGCGCCAGCGCATCCAGATCGCGCCCCGCCAGCCCCTTGGGAAAGCGCGCCCGGCTGATCGCGACCAGCCCCTGCAGCACGCGGGTATAGGCGGCGCGCGCCGCGTCCCCCGGATCGCCGATCGGGATGGTCCGGGTGATGTCGGTCGTCCCGTCGACATATTGCCCGCCCGAATCGACCAGCAGAAGCTCGCCCGCGCGCAGCGGGCGGTCGGTCTCGCGCGTCACCCGGTAATGGACGATCGCCCCGTTCGGCCCCGCGCCGCAGATCGTGTCGAAGCTGATGTCATGCAGCGCATTCGTCGCGCGTCGAAAACCCTCCAGCGCCGTGACGACGGCGATCTCGGTCAGGTCGCCGGGGGCGGTCCGGTCCAGCCAGCACAGGAACTCGGTCATCGCCGCCCCGTCGCGCAGATGCGCCTCGCGGGTCGCGGCGATCTCGGCCGGGTTCTTGCGCGCCTTGGGCAGCTTGCAGGGGTCCTCGCCCCATTGCACCTCGATCCCTGCCGCGCGCAGCAGGTCCGCAACCGCCAGCGGGGCCGAGCCCTGGTCCAGCCGCACCGGCCCGGCCAGCCGGGAAAGGGCGGTGGCGAATTCTCCGGGCGGGTGCAGCGCCACCCCGGGGCCGAGATGGTCCCGGACCGCCGCGTCGAATTTCGCCGGCTCCGAGAACAGGTCCACCCTCCCGTCGTCATGCAGCACGGCAAAGCCATGCACCACCGGGTTCTTCGGCACATCCGCGCCCCGGATGTTCAGCAGCCAGGAGATCGAATCCGGCAGCGTGATCACCGCCGCGCGCTGGCCCGCCGCGCGCAAGCCCCCGGCCAGGCGGGCGCGCTTCTGGCCATGAGCTTCCCCGGCCAGCGCTTCGGGCTGGACAAAGACCCTGCCCAGGGGGGCGGCAGGCTGATCCAGCCAGATCAGGTCAACCGGATTTTCCACGCATCTTGAAAGCGTTACGCCGCTGCCTTCAAGCGATGCTTCAAGTTTCCCGATCTCCTCCGCCGTGTGCAGCCAGGGATCGAAGCCCAGCCGCCCGGCGCTCAGGTTCTGCCGGATCCACTCGCCCGGCTTGACCTCGGGCCAAGGGACGGGGGTGAAGGCCGCAAGGTCCACCTGCGCCTTCACCTGCGTCCGGTAGCGGCCGTCGATGAACACCCCCGCCGCGCCCGGCAGCACGATGCAGAACCCGGCCGAGCCGGTGAAGCCGGTCAGCCATTGCAGCCGCTCGTCCCGCGCGGCGACATATTCGCCCTGATGCGCATCCGCGCGCGGGACAAGAAAGCCGTCCAGCCCCAACCCCGCCAGCCGAGTCCGCAGCAGGGCCAGTCGCGGCGGCCCCTGGTCGGGCGAGGCCGGGCTGTCAAAGCTCTGGAACATGCGGCTTCCTCTTGGCAAAGATACTCATTCTGCGCCATCCCGGCAGCGGCGCGGCCAGCCTAGCCCGCCCGCCGCATCCCCAGGGCGCGGGCGCGCTTCTTCGGATCGACCTCGAACAGCGCGGCCAGCTGCTCGGTCATCGCGCCCGCCAGCTGCTCGACATCGGTGATCGTCACCGCGCGCTGGTAATAGCGGGTCACGTCATGGCCGATGCCGATCGCGATCAGCTCCACCGCGCGGCGGCGCTCGACCATGGCGATCACGTCGCGCAGGTGTTTCTCCAAGTAATTCGCGGGGTTGACGGACAGGGTCGAATCGTCGACCGGCGCCCCGTCCGAGATCACCATCATGATCCTGCGCGCCTCGGGCCGGGCCAGCATCCGGCGGTGCGCCCATTCCAGCGCCTCGCCGTCGATGTTCTCCTTCAGCAGGCCCTCCTTCATCATCAGGCCAAGATTCGGCCGCACCCGCCGCCAGGGCGCGTCGGCCGACTTGTAGATGATGTGGCGCAGGTCGTTCAGCCGCCCCGGCATCTGCGGCCGGCCCTGCGCCAGCCAGCGTTCGCGGCTCTGCCCGCCCTTCCAGGCCCGGGTGGTAAAGCCCAGGATCTCGACCTTGACGTTGCAGCGTTCCAGCGTCCGGGCCAGCACGTCGGCGCAGATCGCCGCGATCGAGATCGGCCGCCCCCGCATCGAGCCCGAATTGTCCAGCAAGAGCGTCACCACCGTGTCGCGGAACTCGGTGTCCTTCTCCCATTTGAACGACAGCGGCATGGTCGGGTTCGCCACCACCCGCGCCAGACGCCCGGCGTCAAGGATGCCTTCCTCCTTGTCGAACTCCCAGCTGCGGTTCTGCTGCGCCTGCAACCGGCGCTGGAGCTTGTTCGCCAGCCGGCTGACCGCGCCCTTCAGCGGGTCAAGCTGCTGGTCCAGATAGGCGCGCAACCGTTCCAGCTCGGCCGGCTCGGCCAGTTCCTCGGCACGGATTTCCTCATCGAAATCCGTGGTATATACGGCATAGTTCGGGTCGGCATCGGAATGCGGCGCAGGCGGCGGCGGCTCCAGCGGGGCCTCGCCTTCCGGCAGCTCCGTCTCGTCGCCCTGTTCCATGTCGGCGCTGTCTTCCATCGTGACCTGCGCCTGGGACTGGTCCTGCTGCTCCTCCTGGCTCTCCTCGGGCGTGGCCTCGGCCTCCTCGCCCTCCTCCTGGTCCTCGCCCGAGGTGTCGGGCGCGTCCTGGTCCTCCTCGGCCTGGTCCTCGCCGGCATCCTCGTCCGGCGCATCGGGATCCTCGCCCAGCTGGTCGCCATAGCCGAGGTCGGCGATCACCTTCCGCGCCAGCCGGGCAAAGGCGGCCTGGTCGGCCAGCACATGGTCAAGGTTCGCCAGCGTCGCGCCCGCCTGCTCCTCGACGAAGCCGCGCCAAAGCTCGGCCGCGTGCTCGGCCGATTTCGGCAGGGGCCGCCCGGTCGCCATCTGCCGCACCAGATAGCCCGCCGCCACCGGCAGCGGCACCTCCGAGGCCTGGGTCACCTGGCCATAGCCCTTGCGGTCGGCCTCATAGGCGATCTTGGCGTCGATGTTCCCGGCCGTTCCCGGCATGGCGCGGGCGCCCACCGCCTCGCAGCGGGCGGCTTCCATCGCCTCGTAGATGTCGCGGGCCAGGGGGCCGGCCGGGGCATAGCGCGCCGCGATCCCGTCGTCGTGGTACTTGCGGCGCAGGGCGAAACTGTCCGCCGTCCCGCGCGCCAGCAGCACCTCGTCCCGGGTCATCCTCCGGCTGATCTGGGGCAGGCGGACGCCCTCCTTGTTCATGCCCGCGGGATCGACCGAATAGGTGACGGTCATCTCCGGGTCATCCGCCATGGTGCGGGTGGCCTCGGCCAGGGCTTTCTTGAACGGATCGGCGGGGTTGTCGCTGGGCTTGCTCATGTCGTCAGCCTAATCCCTCAATCGCGCGGCTGCCAGAGGCCAGATCGGCCAGAAGCGCCACATGCACATCCAGCGCGTCGATCACGGGATAGCCGGTTTCCCGCCCGTCGAAGGCCAGGTTCAGGTCCGTCCCCGCCAGCACCACCGCCTGCGCCCCCCGCCCGACCAGCCGTCGCCCCGCGTCAAGGAACCGCGCCCGCCTGGCCGCGTCGCAGACCCCGGCAACCGCCATCTCCTGGTAAAGCTGGCCCAGCTCCTCGATCTCGTCGTCGGGCGCGATGGCGCGGGTCCGGGCAAGCTGGCCGAAAAGCTTCGTCCGCATCACCACCCGGGTGCCCAGAAGCCCCACGCAGCCGATCCCCTGGGCCGCGAGGAACGCATCCAGCGGCTCCACCGCCGAGACGAGCGGCAGCGAGGACCGCGCCACCGTCTCGTCAAGGCAGAAATGTCCCCCCAGCGAGGTGATCGCCGCGCATTCCGCCCCGGCCGCCTTCAGCCGGTCGATCAGCCCGGCATAGACCACCGCCTGCTCGACCCGGCGGTCGGCCAGGTTGTTCGCGATCAGCTCGTGGATGTCTGCCTGCACGATGGTCAGGTCCAGCCGCTTCCCCCGCGCCGCCATCGCCGCGCAAAGCCTCTGGTAATAGACCACCGTCGCCGCGGGGCCGATGCCGCCGATCAGACCGATATGCATGAAGCCCCCCGCCAGAGCACCGACTTAACCATCCCCGGCGGCAGGCGGCAAGCCGCCGCCGTGCGTCCCCGCACAGAACCGGCGCGGGTTTGGGGAGTTTGCATCCCGCCCCCCGCTGCCGGATAGTGGGGCAGAGATTTTCCAACTTTCAAGGAAACCTACCATGGCCAATCCGAGAATCGCGATCATCGTCTCCTCGACCCGCCCGACCCGTTTCGCCGACATTCCCGCCGCCTGGATCAAGGCCCAGGCCGAGGCCCGCGGCGACATGGATATCGAGGTCGTGGACCTGCGCGACTACCCGATGCCCTTCTTCGACGAGGTGGCCTCGAACGCCTGGGCCCCCACGCAGGACCCGACCGCACAGAAGTGGCAGAAGAAGATCGCCGAGTTCGACGGCTATGTCTTCGTCCTGGCGGAATACAACCGCTCGCTCCCCGGCGTGCTGAAGAACGCGCTGGACCAGGCCTATGTCGAATGGACGCGGAAACCCTTCGGCGCGGTCTCCTACGGCTCGATGGGCGGGGCGAATGCGCTCGGCCATCTGCAGAACATCGGGGTCGAGCTGCAGATGGCCCCGGTGCGCAACAACGTCCGCATCGGCGGCGGCGATTTCTTCAAGGTGCATCCGGGCTTCGGCGGCTCGGGCAACATGGCCGACATCGAGGCCTCGATCCTGCCCTCGGCCAAGGCGCTGCTGGACGACATCCTCTGGTGGGCCAAGGCGACCAAGGCCGCGCGCTGAGGATCCGGGCCAGCGCCGCAAGCGCCGGCCCCCGAACGCAAAAGGCGCGGCGCCCACCGGACCGCCGCGCCTTTTCTTTGCCGGGATTGTGGAGGCGGGTACCGGAATCGAACCGGTCTTCACGGATTTGCAATCCGCTGCGTAACCTCTCCGCCAACCCGCCGCCGGAGGTGGGGAGGGGATAGCGGATCAGGGCCGGGGCCGCAAGGGGCAGATGCGGCCACGGGCTGTCCCCGCCGCGGTGGCGCGGCGTCCGGTCCTCAATAACCCGTCATCTCCAGATAGCCCCGCCCCGGATGGCTGCCCGTCACCCGCACCGGCCCCTCCCAATAGGGCACCGAGACCGCCATCCAGGCCCCGGGGTTCAGCGCGCGCAGGGTGACGTCCAGCCCCCGCTCCGCCAGCCGCAGGCGCCAGACGACCGGCACCGCGCGCCCCGCGACCTCGGCCCGCTCCAGGGCCTCGGCCCGCAAGGCTCCGGGCGCCAGCGGATGCGGCGTGCCGTCCGGGTCGATCCATGTGCCCGAGGCGAATCCCGCCGCCCCGTCGCGCAGCACGAAGCCCATCAGCCTGCCGCCCCCGTCGAAGGCGAGCGAGAACCAGTCCCAGCCGGTCTGGTCCGCCGCAAGGGGTTGCGAGGACCATTCCCGGTCCAGCCAGGCATTGCCGGTGACCGCCACCGCGCCCTCGGGCAGGTCCAGCCGGCCCGTCACCCGGTAGAAGGGCTGCGAATAGTAGTGGCTCGCCTGCCCGCCGGCGGATTTGACCGAATAGCCGCGCTCGCCCTGCAGGACCAGCGGCCCCTCGGCCACGAGGTCCAGCGCATAGCCGAAATCCCCGCCCCGCGCCGTCAGGGCCAGCCGCGCCAGCGCATCCTCGCCCGGCCCGGCGGTCGAGAGCATCTGCCATTCGTCGATCCAGGCCCGGAAGCCGCCGTCCAGCGTCACCCCCGCCTGGCCGACCCCGCCGCGCCCCAGCCGTTCGGCGACGTGATGCGCCTCGGGCGTGGTGACGGCCGCATGACCCATCCAGAGCTGCGGGCTCTGCCAGCCCTCGCCCCAGCCGGGGGCCAACGCGGTGCGGAACAGCGTCCATTGCGCGCCCATCTCCCTGCCGTCCGCGGCGGTCAGGTTCGCGGTCAGGTACCACCATTCGATGCGAAAGCCGGGATGCGGCAGGTGGTCGGCGGGGAACTCCGGCACCGTGGCGGGATCGGGCAGGGCGAAGTCCCCGGCCGGGGCGCCCATGTCGGCGAATCCCTGCGCGGCGGCAGGGCCGGACAGGATCAGGAACAGCAGGCAAGCCTTAGCGTTCATTGGCGAAAACCCTCAGCATCGCGGCGGGCGAGGTCCGCGCCAGCCGCAGCGCCGGCAGCGCGCCCGCCACCAGCGCGGCGGCAAGCGCGGCCAGGACCAGCACCAGCCAGTCGCCGGGAAAGACCTGCATCGGCAGGCGCCAGCCGAAGGCCTCGACGTTGACCACCGCCAGCAGCACCCAGGCCAGCGCCAGCCCCAGCGGCAGCGCCAGAAGCGCGGTCAGCGCGGCAAGCACCAGCGTCCGCAAAAGGTCCAGCCGCGCCAGCCGTCCCCGCGTCAGCCCCATGGCCCAGACCGGGGCGAGTTGCGGCAGGCGCAGGCCCGCCAGCGTCAGCAGGCTCGCCAGCATCGCCAGCGCCGCCACCCCCAGCGTCAGCGCGTTCAGCGCCGCCGTGACCGCGAAGGTGCGCTCGAAGACCTGCAGCGAGAAGCCCTTGATCCCGGCCTGGTCCACCACCGCCTCCTCGCCCAGGCCGAAGCGCGCGCGCAAATCAGCCGCCAGCCGCGCCACCGCCTCCGCGGGTAGCCGCAGCGCGAAACGCAGCTCGGGGACATCGGGATAGCGCGCGCGGAACGCGGTCAGGCCCAGGATCACCTGCGGCGAGGGGTTGCCGTAGTCGGAATAGATCCCGGCCACCGGCAAGGCCCCCCCGGGCAGGTCCACGGCATCCCCCAGGGCAAGCCCCTGCCGCCGCGCCATCTGTTCGTTGACCAGCAGGCCCCCGCCGTCGCGGACCCGGTCCCAGACCTCCGGCGCGGCGGTCAGCAGCGGCCAGTTCTCGCGATAGGTCGCGTGGTCCGCCACGCCGTAGACGCTGCCGGGCTGGCCGCCAAGCTCCTGTTCCGCCTCGACGATCGGCAGGATCGCGTCCACGCGCGGCGAAAGCCAGTCCCGCATCGCGCGGGCCGTCGCCGGGTCGGGCGCGGTAAGGTAAAGCTCCGAGGCCAGGCGCTGGTCCAGCCAGCCGGTGAAGGTGGCGCGAAAGCTTGCGACCATCGTCCCCACCCCCACATTCGCCGCCACCGCCAGCAGAAGCGCCATCAGCGCCAGCGACAGGCCCGGCAGCTGCTGGCGCGTGTCGGCCCAGAACCACTCGGCCAGCACCGACCTCGCGCCCCGTCCCGCCAGCGCCAGCAGCCCGGCCAGAACCGCCGGCAGCAGCAGCGCCGCCCCCAGCAGAAGCCCCGCCAGCACCGCGAACCCGGCCCATAGCCCCGCGCCAAGCCCAAGCGCCAGCCCCGCCATCCCCCACAGCGCCAGCCCCGCCACGGCCTGCGCCGCCCGCGCCCGCGCATTCGCCCGCCCCCAGGCGCGCGGCTGCGCGCTGGCAAGGATCGGCAGCCGCCAGACCTGCCAGAGCCCCCCCGCCGCCGCGACCAGCGTGCCCGCCAGCGCCATGCCGATCCCGGCCGCTCCCCACTCGGCCCGCAGTTCCAGCCCGCCCGGCACCGGCGCGCCGTAAAGCCCGCCCAAGGTCGCCGCCACATCCGGCAACAGCGCCGCCGCCACCGCATAGCCCAGCGCCACCCCCGCCACCCCCGCGACCAGCGCCAGCGCCAGCAGTTCGGCCAGCACCAGCCCCGCCAGCCCCCGCGCCGAGACGCCCAGCGAGCGCAGGGTGCGGAACACCGGCCGGCGCTGCTCGAAGGCAAGGCCCACGGCGGAATGGGTGATGAAGATGCCGACGGCAAAGGCGAGAAAGCCGAAGGCGGTCAGGTTCAGGTGGAAACTGTCGGTCAGCCGGGCCAGCCCGTCCTCCGGCGCGGCCGGTTGCAGCCGCAGGTCCGGCGGGACCGGGCCGGGCAGGGGGCGCGCGGGGTCCAGGATCAGGGCGCTGATCTCGCCCCGCCGGTCCAGAAGCCGCTCGGCCAGGCCGATGTCGGCCAGCACCGTGCCGGGCGGTATCCCGTCCGAGGTCAGAAGCGTGAGCCCGGCCAGCGCCTCGGCGCCCAGGGTCTCGGGATGCACCAGCGCCACCTCCCCGGCCAGAAGCGCCCCGGCCTCGGCCAGCGCCGGCAGGCCGCTGACCGCCGCCTCGCGCGGCAGGGTCAGGGGCTCGATCCCCAGCACCCGCAGCCCGCCCGTCCGCCCCTCCAGCACCGGCGAGACCGGCCAGCCCTCCCGCCGCAGCTCGCCGTAGCGGTCCACACCCAAGGGCCCGACCAGCCGGTCCAGCCGGTCCTGCCCCAGGACCGAGGCCGCCCGCGCATAGGCCGCCCGCGCCTCGGCGTTGATCGCCTGCACCCCGGACCAGAGCGCGGTGGCCAGCGCCAGGCCCATGAGCAGCATCGCCAGTTGCAGCGGATGCCGCCGCCAATGCGACAGAAGGGCGGACAGCGCGGTCATGCCAGCCGTCCCGCGCGCAGGTGCAGCCGCCGGTCCAGCCGCGCCGCCAGCCGCTCGGAATGCGTGACCATCAGAAGCGCCGCCCCGGTTTCCGCCACCAGCGCCAGCATCAGCGCCAGCACCGCCGCGCCCGTCGCCTCGTCCAGGTTGCCGGTCGGCTCGTCGGCCAGGATCAGCCCCGGCCGCCCGGCCAGCGCCCGCCCGATCGCGACGCGCTGCTGCTGGCCGCCCGAAAGCTCGTCGGGATAGCGGTGAAGCAGGCCCTCCAGCCCCAGCCCGCTTGCCAGATGCCGCCACCACTCCGGATCATGCCGCCCCGCCAGCCGGGCCTGGAAGGACAGGTTCGCCGCGACGCTCAGCGAGGGGATCAGGTTGAACTGCTGGAACACGATGCCGATCCGGTCCCGGCGCAGCGCCGCCAGACCGGCGTCGCCAAGGGTGGAAAGCGCCGTCCCCCCGACGGTGATCTCGCCCCGGTCGGGCCGGTCCAGCCCGCCCGCCAGATGCAGCAGCGTCGACTTGCCGCTGCCCGACTCGCCGGTCAGCGCCAGGCTTTCCCCCGCCGCCAGCCCCAGGCTGGCCCCGTTCAGCACCGCGACCGCGCCCTCGGCCGTGGGGTAGGACTTCCAGGCTTCCGCAATCTCCAGCACGTTCCACCCCGCTCCTTCGCCGGCAGCGCCAATCGCGGACTGGACCTAACGGGCATGTGCCTCTGGTCATAAGGCCGCCGCGCCACATCCCCGATGATGGCGTCTGATCTTGGACGAAAGGATGCAGCCATGGAAGGCTTCGCAGGACTGAACGACATCGAGGCCGTGGTCGAGGCCGACCGCGCCCATGTCTGGCACCATCTGTCGCAGCACAAGGCCTATGAGACCGTCGATCCCCGCGTGATCGTCGAGGGCAAGGGACTGCGCGTCTGGGACGCGAAGGGCAAGGAACATATCGACGCCGTCTCGGGCGGGGTCTGGACCGTGAACGTCGGCTATGGCCGCACTTCCATCGCCGATGCGGTGCGCGACCAGCTGGTGAAGATGAACTACTTCGCCGGGGCGGCGGGCTCGATCCCCGGCTCGGTCTTCGCCAAGCGCCTGATCGAGAAGATGCCGGGCATGTCGCGGGTCTACTATTCCAACTCGGGATCGGAAGCGAACGAGAAGGTCTACAAGATGGTGCGCCAGATCGCGCACCGGCACCACGGCGGCAAGAAGTGGAAGATCCTGTATCGCGACCGTGACTACCACGGCACCACCATCGCCGCGCTCGCCTCGGCCGGGCAGGACCAGCGCGCCATGCAATACGGGCCCTTCCCGGACGGCTTCGTCCGCGTTCCGCATTGCCTGGAATACCGCGCGCAGTGGGAGGTGGAGAACTACGGCCAGCGCGCCGCCGACGCGATCGAGGAGGTGATCCTGCGCGAAGGTCCCGATACTGTCGGCTGCCTGATCCTGGAACCCGTGACCGCGGGCGGCGGCGTGATCGTGCCCCCGAACGGCTATTGGGAGCGGGTGCAGGAGATCTGCCGCAAATACGACATCCTCCTCGCCATCGACGAGGTCGTCTGCGGCGTCGGGCGCACCGGCACCTGGTTCGGCTACCAGCATTACGGGATCAAGCCCGATTTCGTGACCATGGCCAAGGGCGTCGCCTCGGGCTATGCCGCGATCAGCTGCACCGTCACGACCGAGCGCGTCTTCGACATGTTCAAGGACGACCCGAACGATCCGATGAGCTATTTCCGCGACATCTCCACCTTCGGCGGCTGCACCTCCGGCCCCGCCGCGGCGCTGGAGAACATGCGGATCATCGAGGATGAGGGGCTGCTGGCCAATACCGTGGCGATGGGCGACTACTGCCTGTCGAACCTGCAGGCGCTGATGGACAAGCACAAGGTCATCGGCGACGTGCGCGGCAAGGGCCTGTTCCTCGGCGCCGAACTGGTTGCGGATCGCGCGACCAAGGAGCCCGCGGACGAGAAGAAGGTCGCCGCCGTGGTCGCCGACTGCAACGCGCAGGGCGTGATCATCGGCATGACCAACCGCTCGATCCCCGGCCTGAACAACACGCTCTGCCTCAGCCCCGCGCTGATCGCGACCAAGGACGACATCGACCAGATCACCGGAGCGATCGACGGCGCCCTGTCGCGGGTGTTCGGCTAGGTCTTTCGGGCGGGAAGGGTGTCCGGGGACGGCGCCCTTCCCGCAACCGCCGCGGTGCGCTGTAGCGCACCCTACGCCGTCCCGCAGGCTGCGCCACGGTGCACCGTCCTTTCGATTCGCCCCGCATGGTTAACGCCCCGCCAGCCCCACGCCGGTCTGGACAGGTGCCAGACAGGTGCCAGACGCTTGGCAGACGCGCCGTCTGGCCGGGAACCCCGGTGTAAACCCAGCGTTCTCAGATGCTTGCCCGGACCGGCGGACCGCCGCCCTAATGGCCCACCGATTTCGAGAACAGGTTCACCACCATCACCCCCGCGATGATCAGCGCAAGGCCGACCAGCGCGGCGGTGTCCAGGGTCTGGCGATACCAGATCCAGGCTACGGCGCTGATCAGGACGATGCCCATGCCGGACCAGATCGCATAGACGATCCCGGTGGGCATCACCTTCAGCGGATAGGACAGCAGCCAGAAGGCGATGACATAGCCCGCAACCGTCACGACCGTGGGCCAGAGCCGGGTGAAACTGGCAGAGCGCGACAGGGCGGTGGTGGCGATGACCTCGGCGAGGATCGCAAAGCCGAGGATGGCATAGGTCTTGGTCATGGTCGTGCGTCCTCTCGTCGAGGAAAGCCTAGCAGGGGCAGGGCGGGAATGGTGCGCGGTTCGCGGCAAGATATGGGCGGATTCCGGCCGCCAAGGGCAACTGCTGGGGTCGAAGATGCGCTCTGGCGCGGCCTGCGGGGCAGGCGCGGGGGTGCGGCGGGCGGGGGTCCCGGCGGCATTCCTTGACTTTGGACCGATGCGGCGGATTGTTCTGGCCTTATCACTCGGTTGCGATTCCCATGGCCACCATCCCTGTCGAAGCCTTCTACCTGACCCCCGGCGCCACCGGCTCGCTCCAGCAGCAGATCCGGGCGATGGTGACGCAAGGGATCCTCGCCGGCCGCTTCCGGCCGGGGGCGCGGATGCCCTCGTCCAGGGGGCTGGCCGGGCATCTGGGGGTCAGCCGGATCACGGTGACGCTGGCCTATTCGGACCTCGTGTCCTCGGACTACCTGACCTCGGCCGGCCGGTCGGGCTATTTCGTCTCCGGGACCGCGCCGCTGGCGCCAGAGTTTCCCGAAAGCGCGCCGCAGTCGGAGGCCATTGATTTCAAGGGCTTGACGGGGGGACGCTTCTCCTCGGTCCTGCGGGTGGAGCGGCCGGAGGACTGGGACCGCTATCCCTGGCCCTTCATCTACGGCCAGGCGGATCCGACGCTTTTCGACCACCAGAACTGGCGGCAATGCGCGTTGCGGGCGCTCGGCAAGCGCGATTTCGCGGCGCTGACCAGCGACTATTACGAGCGTGACGATCCCTTGCTGCTGCAGGAACTGGTGCGCACGATCCTGCCCCGGCGCGGCATCGCCGCGCGCGAGGACGAGGTCCTGCTGACCATGGGGGCGCAGAACGCGCTCTGGATCGCGGCGATGGCGCTTCTGGGGCCGGGGCGGCGGGCGGTGGTGGAGAATCCGGGCTATCCGGCCTGGCGGGCCATCGTCGCGGCCACCGGGGCCGAGGCGGTGCCGGTGGATGTCGATGCGATGGGCCTGCCGGTCGAGGGGCTAGTGGGGGATGTGGTCTTCACCACCCCCTCGCACCAATGCCCGACCAATGCGACCATGCCGGTGGAGCGGCGGGTGGCGCTGCTGGAGGCGGCGGAGCGACAGGGCTTCGTGATCGTCGAGGATGATTACGAGTTCGAGATGTCCTTCCTGAAGCCGGTGGCCCCGGCGCTGAAGTCGCTGGACCGGGGCGGGCGGGTGATCTATGCCGGGTCGTTCTCCAAATCGGTGTTTCCGGGGCTGCGGCTGGGCTATCTTGTTGGCCCGCCTGGCTTTATCGCCGAGGCGCGCAGCTTGCGCGGGCTGATGCTGAAGCACCCGCCGGGGCATATCCAGCGGACCATGGCCTATTTCCTGGGCCTCGGGCATTACGATGCCCTGGTCAACCGGATGAAGAACGCCTATCGCCGCCGCCGGCAGGTGATGGCCGAGGCGATCGCGGCCGAGGGGCTGGAGGTCGCGGGGCAGGGCGGCTTCGGCGGCTCGAGCTTCTGGATGCGCGCCGGTGCGGCGGTGGATACCGAGGAACTGGCCCTGCGGCTGCGGGCCGACGGCGTGCTGATCGAGCCGGGGCGGGCCTTCTTTGCCGGTGCGGGCCCCCGGAACTATTACCGGCTGGCCTATTCCTCGATCGCGCCGCAGCGCATTGCCGAGGGCGTGGCGCGGATCGCCCGGGCCTCGGCTCCGGGGGCGGCTCGTCGATGACTTCGTCACTCCTCGCGGGGTCTGCCGACGAGGAGACGAAGTCGAACGAGGAGGGCCCGGTTGGATATAGCGGGCCGGATCATCTGGCCGTAAGCTCGACCGGGGCGCGGCGCTAGGGTGCCGGGCAAGGGGGCCTTCGGGGCCGTGGAAAGTCATGGAGAGACGCGATGAGGATGACGACCGAGGAAGCCTTCGTGAAAGTGCTTCAGATGCATGGGATCGAACATGCCTTCGGGATCATCGGCTCGGCCTTCATGCCGATCTCGGACCTGTTCCCCAAGGCCGGGATCACCTTCTGGGACTGCGCGCATGAAGGCTCGGGCGGGATGATGGCCGACGGCTTTACCCGGGCTTCGGGCAAGATGAGCATGATGATCGCGCAGAACGGGCCGGGGATCACCAATTTCGTCACGGCCGTCAAGACGGCCTACTGGAACCATACGCCCTTGCTCCTCGTCACCCCGCAGGCGGCGAACAAGACCATCGGCATGGGCGGATTCCAGGAAGTCGAGCAGATGGCGCTGTTCAAGGACATGGTCTGCTACCAGGAGGAGGTACGCGATCCCTCTCGCGTGGCGGAAGTCCTGAACCGGGTGATCCTGCAGGCGAAGCGGCAGTCGGCCCCGGCGCAGATCAACATGCCGCGGGATTATTTCACGCAAGTCATTGATATTGCCATGCCTGCGGTGGTGGAGTTCGAGCGGCCCTCGGGTGGCGAGGAGGCCCTGGCGCAGGCGGCGCAACTGCTTTCGACGGCGAAATTCCCGGTGATCCTGAACGGCGCCGGCGTGGTGATCGGGGGCGCGATCCCGGCCTCGATGGCGCTGGCGGAGCGCCTCAGCGCGCCGGTCTGCGTCGGCTACCAGCACAACGACGCTTTCCCCGGCTCGCATCCGCTGTTTGCCGGGCCCTTGGGCTATAACGGGTCGAAGGCGGGGATGGAACTGATCCGGGAGGCCGATGTGGTGCTGGCGCTTGGCACCCGGCTGAACCCGTTCTCGACGCTGCCGGGTTATGGGCTGGATTACTGGCCGAAGGAGGCGAAGATCATCCAGGTCGATATCAATCCGAACCGGATCGGGTTGACCAAGCCGGTGACGGTGGGGATCGTCGGCGATGCGAGGAAGGTGGCTGAAGGGATCCTCGCGCGGCTGTCGAAGACGGCGGGCGATGCCGGGCGGGAGGAGCGCAAGGCGCTGATCGCGCAGAAGAAATCGGCCTGGGCGCAGGCGCTGGCCGGGATGGACCACGAAGAGGACGATCCGGGCACCAGCTGGAACGAACGCGCCCGCAAGGCCAAGCCGGAGTGGATGAGCCCGCGCATGGCCTGGCGCGCGATCCAGTCCGCGCTGCCGAAAGAGGCGATCATCTCCTCCGACATCGGCAACAACTGCGCCATCGGCAATGCCTATCCGTCGTTCGAGGCGGGGCGGAAATACCTGGCGCCGGGGCTTTTCGGGCCCTGCGGCTATGGGCTGCCGTCGATCATCGGGGCCAAGATCGGCTGCCCAGATGTGCCGGTGGTGGGCTTCGCGGGCGACGGCGCCTTCGGCATCGCGGTGACGGAACTGACCGCCATCGGGCGCAAGGAATGGCCTGCGATCACCATGGTCGTCTTCCGCAACTACCAGTGGGGGGCCGAGAAGCGGAACTCGACGCTCTGGTATGACGACAATTTCGTCGGGACCGAGCTGGACACCGATGTCTCCTATGCCGGGATTGCGAAAGCCTGCGGCTTGCAGGGCGTGCAGGCGCGGACGATGGAGGAGCTGACGGCCAGCTTGCGCAAGGCGATCGAGGACCAGATGGCGGGCAGGACCACGCTGATCGAGGCGCTGATCAACCAGGAACTGGGCGAGCCCTTCCGCCGCGACGCGATGAAGAAGCCGGTCGAGGTGGCGGGGATTTCCAAGGCGGACATGCGGCCGCAGGTGGCGGGGTGAGGGGGCCTGAAATTTTTCGACGAAAAATTTCAGGGGCCGGGCGTGGTGCCCTATGACCTTGGGCCGGGGGCGCTGGCCTGGCTGGCGCTGGCCTGTCTGGTGGCGGGCTTCGTGCGCGGCTATTCCGGCTTCGGCTTTTCGGCCCTGCTGATCGCGGCGGCCAGTCTGGTGACCAATCCCCTGAACTTCGTCGCGGTTGTGGTCATCCTGGAAACGGTGATGTCGCTGCAGGCCGCCAGGGGGGCCGGGCCGCATGTGGACTGGGGGCGGGTCGGCTGGCTGATGGGCGGCGCGGCGCTGGGGCTGCCGCTGGGGCTGTGGGTCCTGACCGGGATCAGCGAGGATGCGGCGCGGGCGATGATCTCGGGCTATGTCCTCTTGATGTGCGTCGTCCTGCTGGCGGGGTGGCGGCTGGCGGGCGAGGTCAGGGGTGCGGCGAACGGGGTGGCGGGGGTGGTCTCGGGACTGGCCAATGCGCCGGGGATGGGGGGGCTGCCGCTTGCGGCCTTCTTTGCCGCGCAGCCGATGCCGGCCCCGGTGTTCCGGGCCACGCTGATCGCCTTCTTCCCGCTGCTCGACCTCTACTCCGCGCCGCTTTACTGGCTGGCGGGACTGGTTGGCTGGGATACGCTTCGGGCCTCGCTGCTCGCCTTGCCGGTGACGCTTTTGGGCAACTGGCTGGGGGGACGGCATTTCTTCGGCACCGATCCGCAGGATTTCCGCCGCTTCGCGATCGGGCTTCTGGCGGGGCTGGCGGTGCTGGGTCTTGGGAAGGCGGTGCTGTGATGTGGCTGATCGTGAACGCGGGCTCGTCCTCGCTGAAGCTGAAGGTCTTCGACGGCGACGCCGAGGTCGGCAGCGCGCTGGTGGGCGAGATCGGGCCGGATGGTCACCGCGCGGCGATGGCGCGGGGGCTGGCCGAGACGGGCGTCCCGCTGGACCGGCTGACGGCGGCGGCGCATCGGGTGGTGCATGGCGGGGCGGGGCTGACCGCGACGGCCCGCGTGACACCGGAAGTCCTGCGCCAGATCGAGGCCTGCGTGCCGCTGGCGCCCTTGCACAATCCGGGGAATCTGGTGGGAATCCAGTCTGTTGCGGCGCTGGCACCCAACCTGCCGCAATATGCGGCCTTCGACACCGCCTTTCATGCGACGAACCCGGAGGTGGCCACGACCTATGCGCTGCCTTTGGCCGAGCGGGAGCGGGGCCTCCGCCGCTATGGCTTTCACGGCATCAGCTTCGCCGCCCTGGTGCGCATCCTGCGCGCGCGGGGAGAACTGCCGGGGCGGCTGCTGGCCTGCCATCTGGGCAACGGCTGCTCGCTGGCGGCGATCCGGGACGGGCGGTCGGTGGCGACGACCATGGGCTATTCGCCGCTGGACGGGCTGACCATGGGCACGCGGACCGGCGGCATCGACGGCAACGCCGTCCTGCGGCTGGCCGAGCTGCACGGGATCGACCGGGCGGGCGCGATCCTGAACCGGGAAAGCGGGCTTCTGGGCCTTGCGGGGGCCAGCGACATGCGCGCCCTGCATGCGGCGGGGACGGCGGAGGCGCGGTTCGCGCTGGCGCATTTCGCCTATTGGGCGGTGCGCCATGCCGGGTCGATGGTGGCGGCGATGGGGGGGCTGGACGGCGTGGTCTTCACCGGCGGCATCGGCGAGAACGATCCCTGGATGCGGAACGAAATCCTGTCCGGGCTGGCGTTTCTGGGAGTATCTCCCGACGCTCGGGCCAATGCCCGGAACGACAGGGTGCTGCATGACGCGGCTGCCCGTGTCGTTATCCTTGTTGTGCCGGCCGACGAGGAGCGGCAGATTGCGCTTGAGGCGCAGGCCGTGATGTCGGCCGAGACGCAGGCCGTGAGGGCGGGGGAGGGGGCGTGAACCAGCCACGGATGGAGACGCAGCGCGCGGTCGGCGACGAGATCCGCCAGACCACCTGCTACATGTGCGCCTGCCGCTGCGGGATCAACGTGCATCTGAAGTCCGGCAAGGTCGCCTATATCGAGGGCAACCGCGACCATCCGATCAACAAGGGCGTCCTTTGCGCCAAGGGGGCGAGCGGGATCATGCAGGTCACCGCCCCCTCGCGTCTGCGTGCGCCGCTGCGGCGGGTCGGGCCGCGGGGGTCGGGGGCCTTCGAGGAGATTTCCTGGGAGGAGGCGCTGGCGACGGCGGTGTCCTGGCTGAAGCCGCTGCGCGAGACGGCGCCGGAGAAGCTCGCGTTCTTCACCGGCCGGGACCAGAGCCAGAGCCTCACCGGCTGGTGGGCGCAGGCCTTCGGCACGCCGAACTATGCCGCGCATGGCGGGTTCTGTTCGGTCAACATGGCCGCCGGGGGCATCTATTCCATCGGCGGGGCGTTCTGGGAATTCGGCCAGCCGGACTGGGAGCGGACGAAGCTCTTCGTCATGTTCGGCGTGGCCGAGGACCATGACAGCAATCCGATCAAGATCGGCATCGGCAAGCTGAAGGCGCGCGGCGCGCGGGTGATTTCGGTGAACCCGATCCGCACCGGCTATTCGGCGGTGGCCGACGACTGGATCGGGATCACGCCGGGGACGGATGGCCTCCTGATCCTGTCGCTGATCCATTGCCTGCTGGAGGCGGGGAAGATCGACCTCGACTATCTGGCGCAATGGACCAACGCGCCCCTGCTGGTGAACGCGGCGGAGGGGGCGGAGAAGGGGCTTTTCGTCCGCAATGCGGAGAGCCAGCCCTTCGTCATCGACCGCCGGACGGGACATCCCGCGCCCTGGGACGGCAAGGGGGTGGAGCCGGACCTTGGGGCCGAATGGCAGGGGCATCGGACGGTGTTCCGGCACATGGTCGAGGAATATCTGAAGCCGGAGCATGCGCCGGAAGTGGTGGCGGCGCGCTGCGGGGTATCGGCCTGGCGTATCCGGCAACTGGCGGCGGAACTCGCGCAGGCGGCCTTCGATCAGGCGATTTCCCTGCCGCGCCCCTGGACGGATTTCCGGGGCAACGACCATGCCGACATGCCGGGCCGCCCGGTCAGTTTCCACGCCATGCGGGGGATTTCCGCCCATTCCAACGGCTTCCAGACCGCCCGTGCCCTGCATCTGTTGCAGATCCTGCTCGGCGCGGTGGAAACCCCCGGCGGCTACCGGCTGAAACCGCCCTATCCGAAGCCGGTCGAGGCGCATCCGACGCCCCACTTCGTGACCACGCCCGGCAAGCCCCTGACCGGGCCGCATCTGGGCTATGTCCGCTCGCCCGACGACCTGTGCCTTCTGCCCGACGGCAGCCCGGCCCGGATCGACAAGGGGTTTTCCTGGGAGAACCCGTTCTCGGCGCATGGGCTGATGCATATGGTCATCCCCAACGCCCATGCGGGCGACCCGTACAGGATCGACACGCTGTTCCTCTACATGGCGAACATGTCGTGGAATTCCTCGATGAATTCCGCCCGCGTGATGAAGACGCTGACGGAGAAGGACGGGGACGGGGAGTATCTGATCCCCCGCATCATCTACTCCGACGCCTATGCCTCCGAGATGGTGGCCTATGCCGACCTGATCCTGCCCGACACCACCTATCTGGAGCGGCACGACTGCATCAGCTTGCTCGACCGCCCGATCTCGGAGCCCGATGCGGCGGGGGATGCGGTCCGCTGGCCGGTCGTCGAGCCGGATCGCGAGGTGCGCTGCTTCCAGTCGGTGCTGCTTGATCTTGGCGCAAGGCTGGGCCTGCCGGGGATGGTGGAGGAGGACGGGACGGCGAAATACGCGGACTACGCCGACTACATCGTGAACCACCAGCGGCGGCCCGGCGTGGGGCCGCTGATGGGGTTCCGGGGGGACGGGACGCAGACCGGGCGGGGCGCGCCGAACCCCGGGCAGTTGCGGCGCTACATCGAGAACGGCGCCTTCCATCAGGCGCATGTGCCGGAAGAGGCGGCCTTTTACAAACCCTGGAACGCGGCCTACCAGGACTGGGCGGTTCGCCTTGGCCTTTACGAGACGCCGCAGCCCTATCTGTTCAACATCTGGTCCGAACCGATGCGCCGTTTCCAGCTTGCGGCCGAGGGCTTCGGGTCGCGCCAGCCTCCCGACCATCTGCGCGAGCGGCTTCGCCAAGCAATGCACCCGCTGCCGGTGTGGTATGCGCCCTATGGCGACGAGGACGCGGCCTTCGGCTATCCGGTCCATGCCCTGACCCAGCGGCCGATGGACATGTATCACAGCTGGGGCAGCCAGAACGCCTGGCTGCGGCAGATCAAGGGGCGGAACTATCTGTATCTGCCAACGAAGATCTGGGAAGCGCAGGGCTTTGCCGAGGGGGACTGGGCGCGGGTGTCTTCGCGCGCGGGGACCATCGTGGTGCCGGTGGCGCATATGGCGGCCTTGAACGAGAATACGGTCTGGACCTGGAACGCCATCGGCAAGCGCAAGGGGGCCTGGGCGCTGTCGCCCGAGGCGCCGGAAGCCACGACGGGGTTCCTGCTGAACCACCTGATCTCCGAGCTTCTGCCGGAGAAGGGGGTGCGGCTGTCGAACTCCGACCCGGTGACCGGGCAGGCGGCCTGGTTCGACCAGCGGGTGCGGGTGGAGCGGGTGGCGGCGGGGGATCATCCGCGAGGGGCCTCGGAGCCCGGCTTCCCGGCATTGCCCGACGTCCCGCGCGCCCGTGGCGGTCGCCAAAATTCTTCGAAGAATTTTGCCAAAAGTTTTCGAAAACTTTTGGGCCTGGCGGAGGTGGAGCAATGACTGCGCTGCCGGGGGCGACCGCAAAGAAGCTCGGTCTGGTGATCGACCTCGACACCTGCGTCGGCTGCCAGGCCTGCGTCACCGCCTGCAAGGGCTGGAACGATGCCGGGATCGGCCTGTCGGACCAGGACCCCTATGGCGCCAATCCTTCGGGCACCTTCCTGAACCGGGTGCATTCCTATCAGGTCGCGGTGCCCGAGGGTCCGGCGCAGGTGGTGGCCTTCCCACGCTCCTGCCTGCATTGCGAGATTGCCCCCTGCGTCACCGTCTGCCCGACCGGGGCCAGCTACAAACGGGCCGAGGACGGGATCGTGCTGGTGAACGAGGACGCCTGCATCGGCTGCGGGCTATGCGCCTGGGCCTGCCCCTATGGCGCGCGCGAGATGGATGCGGCCCAGGGGGTGATGAAGAAATGCACGCTTTGCGTCGACCGGATCTACAACGAGACCCTGCCGGAAGAGGACCGCGAGCCCGCCTGCGTGCGGACCTGTCCGACCAACGCGCGGCATTTCGGCGATCTGGCCGACCCGGAGAGCCATGTGTCGCGGCTGGTGGCCGAGCGTGGCGGCTATGACCTGATGCCGGGGATGGGGACGCAACCCACGAACAAATACCTGCCACCGCGCAAGAAGGGGCCGGGCGACGCAAGCCCGCTGGCACCGCTTCTGGACGTGAAGACCACCGGGATCGCCGGCTGGCTGGACCGGATGCTGGGGAAGATCTGAATGCATCCCGCGCCCTCGGTCATCCTGTTTTCCACGCTGTCGGGGCTGGGATTCGGCTTTCTCGCCTTCCTCGGCTGGGGGGCGATCATGCCCACGGGCTGGGCGGCCTTCTTCCTCTGGGGCCTCGGTTACGCACTGGCGGTGGCGGGGCTTCTGGCCTCGACCTTCCACCTCGGCAATCCGAAGAACGCGCTGAAGGCCTTCAGCCAGTGGCGCACGAGTTGGCTGAGCCGCGAGGCCTGGGCCTCGGTCGCGACGCTGGTGCTGCTGGCGCCGGTGGCGCTGGCGGGGATCTTCGGGCTGGGCCTGCCTGCGGTGGTGGGGCAGGTCGGGGGCACCCTGGCGCTGGCCACGGTATTCACCACGGCGATGATCTATGCCCAGATCCGGGCGGTGCCGCGCTGGCATCACTGGCTGACGCCGGTGATGTTCCTGGCCTTCGCGCTGGCCGGGGGGGCGATGCTGTCGGGCCGGGCCTGGGCGCCGCTGGCGCTGCTGGCGCTGGGCGTGGTGCTGCTGGCGGTCTGGCGGGTGGGCGACGGCGCTTTCGCGAAGGCGGGCGAGAGCCTGGGGACGGCGACGGGGCTGGGCGGGCTGGGGGTGCCCTCGGTCCTGGATCCGGCGCATACGGCGGGGAATTACCTCAAGCGCGAGATGATCTTCGTCGTGGGACGCAAGCATGCGGCCAAGCTGCGGCGGATCGCGCTGGGGCTGGCCTCGGTCGGCCCGGCGCTGGTGCTGCTGCTGCCGCTGGGCCCCTGGGCGATCGCGCTGGCGGCGGTGCTGCACCTGGCCGGGGCGCTGGCGGCGCGCTGGCTGTTCTTTGCCGAGGCCGAGCATGTGGTGGGGCTTTACTACGGCGCGCGGGGATGATCCCCTGCCGTGATGAACCCGTTCAAGCGTTATGACATCCGTGGCAGGCTGGGACTCGATCTCGACGAGGCCGTGGCTTGCCGAATCGCGCGCGCCTTTGCCCGGGTGACCGGGGCCGGGGCGGTCGTGCTGGCGCGGGATCCGCGCGAAAGCTCTCCGGCGCTGGCCGAGGCGGTGGCGGCGGGGCTGGTGGCGCAGGGTGTCCGGGTGCTGGACATCGGGATGGCCGGGACCGAGGAGATGTATTTCGCCACCGCCCATCTGGGAGCAGGGGGCGGGATCATGGTCACGGCCTCGCACAATCCGCGCGATTACAACGGGATGAAGCTGGTCGGCGCCGGGGCGGTGCCGCTGACCGACGCGGCTTTTGCCCGGCTGCAGGCCCTGTCGGCCGAGGCGCCGGACCGGCTGCCGGGCGGCGGGGTCGAGGATGCGGGCGCGGTGCGCGCGGATTATGTGGCGCATGTCGCGCGGCTGGTCGGGCCGGTCGGGCCGCTGCGGGTGCTGGTCAACGCGGGCAATGGCGCGGCGGGGCCGACGCTGGATGCGCTGGACGAGGGGCTGCGCGCAAGGGGCGCGCGGCTGGATCTGGTGCGGATGCATCACGAGCCCGACGGGGCCTTTCCGAACGGGGTGCCCAACCCGCTTCTGCCCGAGAACCGGCCCGTCACCGAGGCGGCGGTCCGGGCGGCGGGGGCGGATATGGGGGTGGCCTTCGACGGCGATTTCGACCGCTGTTTCCTGTTCGACGGCGCGGGGCGCTTTGTCGATGGCGAGCATGTGGTGGCGCTTCTGGCGCGGGCGGAACTGGCGCGGCATCCGGGGGCCGCGATCGTGCATGATCCGCGCGTTCTCTGGGCGGTGCAGGACACAGTGGCGCGGGCCGGGGGGCGGTCGGTGCTGGCGCCGACGGGGCATGTCTTCCTGAAGGAGGCGATGCGGCGCGAAGGCGCGGTCTACGGCGGCGAGATGTCGGCGCATCATTATTTCCGCGATTTCATGGCCTGCGATTCGGGGATGATCCCCTGGCTTCTGGTGGCGGGCCTCGTCGCGCGGGGCGAGGCGCTGGACGGGATGGTGGGCGCGCTGCGGCGCGAGCATCCCTCCTCGGGCGAGGTCAATTTCACCGTCACCGACCGCGAGGCGATGATGCGCCGGGTCCATGCGGCGCTGCGGCCGCTGGCGCGGGGCGAGGACCGGACGGACGGGCTGAGCCTGGATTTCGGCGACTGGCGCCTGAACCTGCGGGCCTCGAACACCGAGCCGCTGCTGCGGCTGAACGTCGAGGCACGGGGCGACGCGGGGCTGGTGGCGGAGGGGGTGGACCGGGTGCGGCAGGTGATCGAGGGTTGACGCTTGACGCGGGGGCAGGTGCGGGGAGAGGCTGGGCGCCTGACCAACAGGGAGAGACCCATGTGTGACGCCTGCCTGATCGAGTCCATCAAGAATTCCATGCTGTCGCGCCGGGCGCTGTTCACCGGCGCGGCGGCGACCACCGCCGCCGTGGTGGCAAGCGGCCTGACCGCGGCAAGGCCCGCGCTGGCGCAGGCGACGGGCAAGGTGGTGGACCTGACCCATGCCTATGACGGGGAGTTTCCGACCTTCGACGGCAATCCGGGGATCCTGTACGAGCCCGCGGTCAAGTTCGACGAATCGGGCTATCAGCTGTGGAAGCTGACGATCTACGAACACACCGGCACCCATATCGACGCGCCGCTGCATTTCAGCGCCGACGGCACCTCGGTCGCGGATCTGCCGCCCGAGCGGCTGGTCTGTCCGCTGTGCGTGCTGGACATCACCGCCAAGGCCGCCGAGGACGCCAATGCGATGGTGGAACCGGCGGATATCGAGGCCTGGGTTTCGGCGAACGGCGCGATTCCGGCGGGCTCCTGCGTGGCGATGCATTCGGGCTGGGCGGCCAAGCTGGGCGATCCCTCGTTCCGCAACACGGCCGATGGCAAACTGGCCTTCCCCGGCTTCTCGAAGGCGGCGACCGACATGCTGGCGGGGATGGATGTGGCCTGCATCGGGGTGGATACGCTGTCGCTCGACCCCGGCAATTCGGCCGATTTCGGGGTGCATTTCAGCTGGCTGCCCGGCGGGCGCTTCGGGATCGAGAACCTCGCGAACCTGGACCAGCTGCCCGCGACGGGGGCCACGGTGTTCATCGGCGCGCCGAAGCACAAGACCGGCACCGGCGGCCCGGCGCGCGTCATGGCGGTGCTTTGATGGCGGTGGTGCCGCTGCTCGGCGACGAGGAGGCGGGGGCAGAGGCCCTCGCCGTCTTTGCCGAGATCCGCGAGAAGCGGCAGACGGATTACGTCAACAACTTCTGGCGGGCGCTGGCGCATGACCCGGCGCTGTTGCGCGCGACCTGGGAGCGGGTGCAGGCGGTGATGGCGCCGGGCGCGCTGGACCCGCTGGTCAAGGAACTGATCTATGTCGCCGTCTCGGCCGCGCATGGATGCGACTATTGCGTGCATTCCCATACGGCGGCGGCGCGGGTAAAGGGGATGACGCCGGCCCAGCATGGCGAGCTTCTGGCGGTGATCGCGCTGGCCAGCCAGACCAATGCCCTGGCCACGGCGCTGTCGGTTCCGGTGGACGAGCGGTTCCGGGCCTGAGCCTGCCGGCCGGGTGTCAGGCGTGGACCTGTCCGGCCGGTTGCGCCGCGGCCCCGGTCCCGGCGCGCCGGATCGGCCAGCCGGGGCGGAAGACCGGGATGGCGGGCAAATCCCGCTCGATCCGGGCGAGCGCGAGTTCGCGCCGCTGCAACCGGGCGATTTCGTCGCGGATTTCGGCAAGTTCCTCGGCAAGCGAGACGCGGGGCGCGGTCATCTTGATCCTCCTTCGTTCCGGGTCAGGATCGCCGGGAATCTTGAAGGAATCGCTAAAAAGGCAGGCCCTTCCCCCGGTCTGTGCCGGGGGAATCGCCTTTCGGGTCAATCCGACCCGGAACTTGAATCGGAGCCGGACCCGGTGTCGCCGGTTTCGGTCTCTGTGCCTGCCGCGGCCGGGGCGGCGGCGTCGCCTGCAGGCGCGGGGGGCGAGAGCGAGACGATGAAGGCCCAGACATTCGCGACATCCTCGGGCTTCTTCAGCTTGAAGGACATCTTCGTCGTCGCCTTCTCGTCGTCCAACTCCTCCTTGAGGTATTTTGCCGGGTCATGGACGAAGCCCGAGAAGTGTTCTTCGTCCCATGTCACGCCCTTCTCTCCGAGGGCCACGAGGGATTTGCTGTATTTGAAGTCGGGCAGGCTGCCCGCCACCCGGCCCGGCACGCCGTAAAGGTTCGGTCCGGTCTTGGCGGTCTTGCCAGCGAGAACCTCGCCGGCCTCGTTCTCGATCACATGGCAGGTCTGGCACTGGTTGAAGACCTTGGCGCCGGCCTCGGCATCCCCGGTGGGGGCGTCCTGGGCAAGGGCGGGGGCGGCCAGGCTGGCCACGGCAAGGGCCGTCAGAGTGAAACGCATGATATCCTCCTTGAGGGCTTGGTTCGCTGGCGTTCCAGAGGGATGGAACAGGGCGCGGGCGGTGCATCGGCCCGCAGCCGGAGGGAAACGCACAAGCGCGCGGGATGTTCCGGCTTGCCGGGCGGGCAGGCGGCCCGATAGGGGGAGGGGGAAGCATCGGAGGGCTGGGCGATGGGCGGCGCGTTGCAGGAGAAGATCCCGGCCTGGGTGGACGGCAGGCTGGTGCCGGTCGAGAAGCTGGAGGTCCACCGGCGCGGGTTGCGGCACAAGGCGGTCTCGGTCTTCGTGCTGGAAGGGACGCGCGTGCTGATCCAGAAGCGGGCGGCGGGCAAGTATCACACGCCGGGGCTTTGGGCGAATAGCTGCTGCACCCATCCGCGCTGGGAGGAGACGGCGCTTGCCTGCGCCGGGCGGCGGCTGGAGGAGGAACTGGGGATCGGCGGCCTGTCGCCGGGGCATGTGGGGCAGGTGGAATACCGGGCCGATGTGGGCCGGGGCATGGTCGAGCATGAGCTGGTCGAGATCTTCCGGGCCGAGGCCGGGCCGGATCTGCTGGTGCGGCCCGATCCGCAGGAGGTCGAGGCGGTGCGCTGGGTCGAGCTTTCCGAGCTGACGGAAGAGGTGCGGCGCGAGCCGGAGCGGTTCACGCCCTGGTTGCGAATCTACCTGGCCGAGCATCTGGACCGGATCGTCGGGCCGGCCGGCCCTTGCGATTGATTCACATCAGCTTTTGCATGCTCTCCGGCGGATTTCGGCCTGGACCCAGCCGTTCGTCGGGGCTTTCGCGGCCATAAGCGGGCCTCTCTTGACAATCTGGCGTTGAACGGATGGTTCTTCCGGCCGTTTCGGGGCGGGTTGGGGCCGTCATGGATATCGGATCCTTCTTCCTTTTCCTGGCGGCCTGCGTCCCCTCGGCGGCGACGGGCGCGCTGTTTCCGCCCGGCGCCTGGTACCGGACCTTGCGCAAGCCGCGCTGGACCCCGCCGGACCGGGTCTTTTCGCTGGCCTGGACCGTGCTTTACCTGCTGATGGCCGCCGCTGCCGCCCGCGCCTCGGGGTTTCGCGGGGCGGAGACGGGGCTTGCGCTCTGGGCGCTGCAGATGACGTTCAACACGCTCTGGACCCCGGTCTTCTTCGGGCTGCACCGGATGGCGCTGGCGCTGGGGGTGCTGGCCGTGCTGTGGGTCGCCGTGGCGGCCACGACGCTGGCCTTCCTTCAGGTCGATCGCTGGGCGGCGGGAATGCTCCTGCCCTGTTTCGCCTGGGTCAGCTTCTCGCTGGCGCTGAATTTGGCGGTGGTGCGGCTGAACCCCGGACCGCATCGCCAGGTCGCACAGGCGGACTGCGGCGCCCCGGAGAGCTGAGGCAGCGGGCCCTGCCGCCCATGCCGGCTGGCCAAGGTTGCACGGGCAAGGACCGGCGTGTATCACCCCTGAAAAGCCTTTGCCTAAAGGGAGAGCAGCATGCGTCGCGTCGTGGTCACCGGCCTGGGAATGGTCACCCCTCTTGCCTCGGGCGTGGAGGAGACCTGGAGCCGCCTTCTGGCCGGGCAATCGGGGGCGGGGCTGATCACGAAGTTCGACACCTCGAACGTGGTGACGCAATATGCCTGCGAGATCCCGATGGGCGACGGCAGCGACGGCACCTTCAATGCCGACGACTGGATGGAGCCGAAGGAGCAGCGCAAGGTCGACGACTTCATCATCTACGGGATGGCCGCCGCCGTGCAGGCGGTGCGGGATGCGGGCTGGGAAGATCCCTCGGAGGAGGAGAAGCTGCGCACGGGGGTGATGATCGGCTCGGGCATCGGGGGGCTGAACTCGATCGCCGAGACGGCGGTGCTGATCAAGGAGAAGGGGCCGAAGCGGGTCTCGCCCTTCTTCATCCCGGGGGCGCTGATCAACCTGGTCTCGGGACAGGTGAGCATCCGCTTCGGGTTCAAGGGGCCGAACCATGCGGTGGTCACGGCCTGCTCGACCGGGGCGCATGCCATCGGCGACGCGGCGCGGCTGATCATGTGGGGCGATGCCGACGTGATGGTCGCGGGCGGGACGGAAAGCCCGATCAGCGAGATCGGCATCGCCGGGTTCAATGCCTGCAAGGCGCTGTCGACCAAGCGGGCCGATGCGCCCGAGAAGGCCAGCCGGCCCTATGACGCCGACCGCGACGGGTTCGTGATGGGCGAGGGCGCAGGGGTGGTGGTGCTGGAGGAATACGAGCATGCCAAGGCCCGCGGCGCGAAGATCTATTGCGAGGTTCTGGGCTATGGCCTGTCGGGCGACGCCTATCACATCACCGCGCCGAGCGAGGACGGGGATGGCGGGTATCGCAGCATGGCGGCGGCGCTGAAACGGGCGGGGCTGGAGCCGGCGGACATCGATTATATCAACGCCCACGGCACCAGCACGATGGCCGACACGATCGAACTGGGCGCGGTGGAGCGGCTTCTGGGCGACGCGGCGTCGAATACGACCATGTCCTCGACCAAGTCGTCGATCGGGCACCTGCTGGGGGCGGCCGGGGCGGTGGAGGCGATCTTCTGCGTGCTGGCGATCCGCGACCAGGTGGCGCCGCCGACCATCAACCTGGACAACCCGGCGGTGACGCCGAAGCTGGACCTGGCGCCGAACAAGGCGGTGCGGCGCCGGATCGACGTGGCGCTGTCGAACAGCTTCGGCTTCGGCGGCACCAATGCGAGCCTTGTCCTAGGCAAGGTGCGCTGAGGCATGTGGCGGTCCGTCGCCTCGAACGCACTGACGCTGTTCATCGTGATCCTGATCGCGCTGGCGGCGCTGGTGGCCTGGGGGCGGAACGAATTCGTGAAGCCGGGGCCGCTGGCCGGGCCGATCTGCCTGCAGGTGGAGCGGGGGGCGAGCCTGTCGGCGGTCAGCCGGAACCTGGAGGAGCGGGGCGCGATCACCGACGCCCGCATCTTCCGGATCGGGGCGGAATATGCCGACCGGGCGGATGACCTGAAGTTCGGGAGCTACATGGTCCCGGCGGGGGCGAGCATGGAACAGGTGCTGGAGGCGATCACCGCCACCGGCAAGTCGACCTGCGGGCGCGACCTGAACTTCCGCATCGGGGTGGCCAAGGCCGATGTGGTGCTGAGCGAACTGGACCTGACCTCGAACGCCTATGTCGAGGTCGCGCGCTTCGATGCCGGGGTGGAGGCCTTGCCGCCGGAATACCTTGAGGTCGCGGATGATCCGGCGCTGGTCTTCCGGGTGACGGTGGCCGAGGGCGTGACCAGCTGGCAGGTGGCGGATGCGCTGAAGAAGGCGGATTTCCTGCAGGGCTCGCTGGAGACCGTGCCGCCCGAGGGCACGCTGGCGCCCGGCGGATACGAGCCGGTGCGCGGGACCGAACGCGGGGCGCTGATCGCCGAGATGACCGCGCGGCAATCGGCGATCCTGGCCGATGCCTGGGAGAAGCGGGCCGAGGGCCTGCCCTATGACACGCCGGAGGAGGCGCTGATCATGGCCTCGATCGTCGAGAAGGAAACCGGCATCGCCGAGGAACGGGGCCGGGTGGCGAGCGTCTTCCTCAACCGCCTGGCGCAGGGGATGCGGCTGCAGACCGACCCGACGGTGATCTACGGCATCACCAAGGGCGAGGGCGTGCTGGGCCGGGGCCTGCGGCAGAGCGAGTTGCGGCGCGAGACGCCCTACAACACCTATGTGATCGACGGATTGCCGCCGACCCCGATCGCCAACCCCGGCGCCGAGGCGATCCGGGCGGCGCTGAACCCGGACCGGACGGACTATCTGTTCTTCGTGGCCGATGGCAGCGGCGGGCATGCCTTTGCCGAGACGCTGGAGGAGCACAACCGCAACGTCGCCGCCTGGCGCAAGATCGAGGCCGAGCAGGGCGCGGCGGACGAGGGCGGCGTGCAGGGGGAATAGGTTGACGAAGCGTTAACGCAGAGATCGCCAACCCATTGATACGATTGAAGTTTTCGCTTGACTTGCCGCGCGGTCCGATGTAGGACTCGTGGCATGCTGGAAGAGGTGTCGAAGCGGCCCGGGGTCCCCCCGTCGGCCGCTTTTTCACGTCCTGCGGGGGCGGCATGGGGGTGGACAGGTCTGGATGACGCTGAGGTTTACGGGTGAGTGTCCCAGCCCGGAAGACGTGCTGGGGGCGACAGAGCAGTTTTACGGCCTGGCGGTGATGGAGCTTTACCGCACCATCGGCGCGATCCGGGCCGGGGAATTCACCGAGGTCAGGGCAGCGCAGACGGCGATCCGCGATCTTCGCGCGACGGCGGTGCAGGTGCTGGAGGAAAGGGGCAAAGTTGACAAACTCCGCAAGCAGATTGCCGGCCATGTCGGGGCCGGAGGGGCACTCGACCTTGACGGGGCCCGAGCTGAAATCGGGCGCCGCCTGGCTTGCCTCCGCAACGCCGGAGGAGGTGGATGAGTTCCTCTCGGGGCTGAGCCAGAACGCGCTTCTGGCGCTGCCCTGGGTGTTTGAGTTCTGGGCGCTGCCGCATCAGTTGCCGCCAAGGGGGGCCTGGAAGACCTGGGTCATCATGGGCGGGCGCGGCGCGGGCAAGACGCGGGCGGGCTCGGAATGGGTGCGGGCGCAGGTCGAGGGGGCGGGGCCCGCGGACCCGGGGCGCTGCAAGCGGGTGGCGCTGGTGGGCGAGACGGTGGACCAGGTGCGCGAGGTGATGGTGATGGGCGAAAGCGGGATCATCGCCTGCTCGCCCCCCGACCGGCGGCCGGAATGGCATGCGACGCGCCAGCAGCTGATCTGGCCGAACGGCGCGGTGGCGCAGGTCTTTTCGGCGCATGATCCCGAGGCGATGCGGGGACCGCAGTTCGACGCGGCCTGGGCGGACGAGCTGGGCAAGTGGAAGAAGGGGGCCGAGGCCTGGGACCAGCTGCAGTTCGCGCTGCGGCTGGGGCAGAACCCGCAGGCGGTGGTGACCACGACGCCGCGCAATGTCGGGGTGCTGAAGGCGATCCTGAAGAACCCGTCCTCGGTGGTGACCCATGCCCCGACCGAGGCGAACCGGGCCTATCTGGCGGAAAGCTTCCTGACCGAGGTGCAGGCGCGCTATGGCGGGTCGCATCTGGGCCGGCAGGAGCTGGAGGGCGTGCTGGTCGAGGAGGAGGAAGGGGCGCTGTGGACCATGGCCATGCTGGAGGCGGCGCGGATGGATGCCGTCCCGGCGTTCAACCGGGTGGTCGTGGCGGTGGACCCGCCGGTCACGTCGATGAAGTCGAGCGACGAATGCGGGATCGTGGTCGTCGGTGCCGATACGCGCGGCGAGCCGAAGGATTGGCGCGCGGTGGTACTGGAGGATGCCTCGGTGCAGGGGGCCTCGCCGGAGGGCTGGGCAAGGGCGGCGCTGGCGGCGATGGAGCGGCACGGGGCGGACCGGCTGGTGGCCGAGGTGAACCAGGGCGGCGATCTGGTGGAGCGGCTGGTGCGGATGGTGGACCCTCTGGTGCCCTATCGCGGGGTGCATGCGACGCGGTCGAAGATGCTGCGGGCCGAGCCGGTGGCGGCGCTGTATGAGCAGGGGCGGGTCGGCCATGTGCGGGGCCTCGGGGCCCTGGAGGACCAGATGGTCCGGATGACGCCGGAAGGCTGGAAGGGGACGGGATCGCCCGACCGGCTGGATGCGCTGGTCTGGGCGCTGACCGACCTGATGCTGAACCCGTTGCAGGGCGGGCGGCCGAGCGTTCGGTCGCTTTAGGGGATCTTCTCGATCGACAGGTCATATGGCCGGGCGCTTCAGGCAGCCCGGGCCGGGCAGGCATTGCCTGAAGCATGAGGGAGCGCGAGATGGTGTTCGATTTTCTGCGGAAGGCGCCGGTAGCGGTGCCGGAGCGCAAGGCCAGTGCGGTGGGGCGGGTGATCGCCTGGGGCAATGCGGGCCGCGTGGCCTGGAGCCCGCGCGACACCGCCAGCCTGACGCGGACGGGGTTCCAGGGCAATCCGGTGGGGTTCCGGGTGGTGCGGCTGATCGCCGAGGCGGCGGCGGCGCTGCCGCTGGTCTGCCAGACGCATGCGCAACGCTTCGAGACGCATCCGGTGCTGGGGCTGATCGGGCGGCCGAACGGGGCGCAGGGCCGGGCGGAGTTCCTGGAGGCGGTCTATGGCTATCTGCTGCTGTCGGGAAATGCCTATGTCGAGGCGGTGCCGGGAGCGTCGGCGGTGCCGGGGGAGCTGCATGTGCTGCGGTCGGACCGGATGAACCTGGTGCCGGGGGCGGATGGCTGGCCGGTGGGTTATGACTACACGGTGGGCGGGCGGACGCACCGCTATGACGTGACGGGCGAGATGAGCCCGATCTGCCATCTGAAGACCTTCCATCCGCAGGACGACCACTATGGCTTTTCGCCGATGCAGGCGGCGGCGGTGGCGGTGGATGTCCACAACTCGGCGAGTGCCTGGTCGAAGGCGCTTCTGGACAATGCGGCGCGGCCTTCGGGGGCGATCGTCTACAAGGGGGCGGATGGGGCATCGGCCCTGTCCTCGGACCAGTATGACCGGCTGGTGAGCGAGATGGAGGCGCATCATCAGGGCGCGCGGAATGCCGGGCGGCCGATGCTGCTGGAGGGGGGGCTGGACTGGAAGCCGATGGGGTTCAGCCCCAGCGACATGGAGTTCCAGAAGACCAAGGAGGCGGCGGCGCGGGAGATCGCGATTGCCTTTGGCGTGCCGCCGATGCTGCTGGGGATCCCCGGGGACGCGACTTATTCCAACTATCAGGAGGCCAACCGGGCCTTCTATCGGCTGACGGTGCTGCCCCTGGCGACCAAGGTGATGGCGGACCTGGCGCATTGGCTGTCGGGCTTCGCGGGCGAGGCGGTGGAGCTGAAGCCGGACCTTGACCAGGTGCCGGCGCTGGCCAGCGAGCGGGACCAGCAATGGGCGCGGGTGGCGGCGGCCGAGTTCCTGACGGTTGCCGAGAAGCGGATGCTGCTGGGGCTGCCGAAGCTGGCGGAGGCGGAATGACGGCGCGGCGGGGCGAGGGTGGCTCGCGGTTCCTTTACGACAGTTTCGACGCGGCGGCGGCGCGGATCGAGGCGAACGAGCGGGTCGCGGACGAACGCTGGGCGGGCCTCGAATACCGGCTGGGGCTGATCGAGGCGACGCTGGAGCGGCTGGAGAAACGGATCTGGGTCGGCGTCTACGGGGTGGCGGCCTTCCTGATGGCCCAGATGGCCGAGACGGTAATTCAAGCGGCGACGAGGTGAGGCGATGAGAGATTGGGGAGCGCCCGAGCGCAAGTTCCATCGGCCCGAGGCGGGGCTGGTGGTGAGCGAGGGGCAGGTGGTGCAGGGCTATGCCTCGCTGTTCGGCAAGGCCGACCAGGGCGGCGACATCGTGCAGAAGGGCGCCTATGCGGCGAGCCTGAAGCGGCTGGCGGCACGGCAGGGCCGGATCAAGATGCTGTGGCAACATGATCCGGGCCAGCCCATCGGCGTCTGGGACGAGGTGCGCGAGGATGCCACGGGCCTATGGGTCAAGGGGCGCATCCTTCCGCAGGTGGAGAAGGGACGCGAGGTGGCGGCGCTGGTCCAGGCAGGGGCGATCGACGGGCTGTCCATCGGCTATCGCACGGTCAGGGCGGAACGCGACGGCAAGGGCCAGCGCCTGCTGTCGGAGCTGGAGCTTTGGGAGGTGTCGCTGGTGACCTTCCCTATGCTTCCCGAAGCGCGGGTCGCGGCCAAGGCGGAGGCGCTGGACGACGGCTGGCGTCACATTGCGGCGGTCTTCGAGGACGCGCGGCGCAGCCTGGCCGGGCTATAGCGCGGGGTTCTTCAGGCGTCCCCCCACCCCCATCCCCTCCCCACCAGGGGGAGGGGAGGCGCGGGTTCCGACGCCGGGTTCTGGTTGAAAGCGAGAGGAACGAGACGATGACCGAGACGAAGGCTCGGGCCGGGGAAGGTGTTTCCCCCGCCCAATCGCCGGCTGCGGAGGCAAAGGCCGCCATGGCGGGTTTCCTGAAAGAATTCAGCAGCTTTCAGGACGAAGTGAAATCAACGCTGAAACATCAGGAAGAGCGACTGACCATGCTGAACGCAAAGACGATGGCCTATGGCCGCCCCGCACTTTCGGCCCGCGCGGAGGTGGAAGTCCCGCATCAGAAGGCGTTCAACGCCTATCTGCGGTCGGGCGACGATGACGGCCTGCGCGGCCTGACCCTGGAAGGCAAGGCGATGTCGACCGCGGTGGCCGCCGATGGCGGCTATCTGGTCGACCCGCAGACCTCGGAGCGGATCCAGTCGCTGCTGCTGTCGACCTCCAGCCTGCGGTCGGTGGCGAATGTGGTGCAGGTCGAGGCGACCTCGTTCGACGTGATCGTGGATCGCAGCGAAGTGGGCTCGGGCTGGGCGACCGAGGCTGCGGCGACCACCGAGACCGCGACGCCGGTGATCGAGCGCATCTCGATCAAGCTGCACGAACTGGCGGCGATGCCGAAAGCCAGCCAGCGCCTGCTGGATGACAGCGCCTTCGACGTGGAGGGCTGGCTGGCCGAGAAGATCGCCACCCGCTTCATCCGCGCCGAGGCTGCCGCCTTCATCAACGGCGACGGGGTGGACAAGCCGAAAGGGATCCTGCTGCCGACCAAGGTGGCGAATGCCTCCTGGACCTGGGGCAACATCGGCTATGTGCCCACCGGCGCGGCGGCGGACTTTGCCACCACCAACGCGGCGGACTGCATCATCAACCTGGTCTATGCGCTGGGGGCGGACTACCGGGCGAACGGCACCTTCCTGATGAACTCGAAGACCGTGGGCGCGGTGCGCAAGATGAAGGACGCCGATGGCCGCTTCCTGTGGTCGGACGGTCTGGCGGCGGGCGAGCCTTCGCGGCTGATGGGCTATCCGGTCGTGGTGTCGGAGGACATGCCGGACATCGCGGCCGGTGCCTATGCCATCGCGTTTGGCGATTTCCGCGCGGCCTATACCATCGCGGAGCGCCCGGACCTGCGCATCCTGCGCGATCCGTTCTCGGCCAAGCCGAATGTCCTGTTCTATGCCAACAAGCGCGTGGGCGGCGACATCACCGACTATGCGGCGGTCAAGCTCTTGAAGATCGCGGTGTCCTGACGGTTCGGCCCGGTCCCTTCCGGGGGGCCGGGCCAGCCTGCCCCAATGCAACGACGCGGCCGCTGGCGGAGATCTGATCATGATGTTGACCGAAGAAACCCCGGTGCCGCAGGCGGCGCTGCCGGTGGAGGAGATGAAGGACCATCTGCGGATGGGTTCGGGCTTTGCCGATGACGGGATGCAGGACGGGCTGATCGAGACCTACCTTCGTGCCGCCCTGGCGGCGATCGAGGGACGGATCGGCAAGATGCTGTTCCAGCGCCGGTTCCTCTGGGTGCTGGAGTGCTGGCGCGAGCAGGAGCAGGCGCTGCCGGTGGCTCCGGTGACGGGCGTGGTGAGCGTGACGCTGGTCGATGCGGCGGGGGGCGAGGTTGTGGTGCCTTCGGGTGCCTATCGCTTGATCAAGGATTTGCATCGTCCGCGTCTGGCGGGGAAGGGGGCTTCGCTGCCGGCCATCCCGGGCGAGGGGGCGGTGAAGGTGGTGTTCGAGGCGGGCTTCGGCGCGGCCTGGACCGATGTGCCGGTGGACCTGCGGCAAGCGGTTCTGCTGCTGGCCGGGGAATATTACGAGCATCGGCATGACGATGGCGCGCAGGCGGCGGGGCTGCCCTTCGGCGTGGTGACGCTGATCGAACGCTGGCGGACGGTGCGCATCCTGGGCGGGGGGCGGAAATGAACGCGCCGCATCTGAACCGGGCGCTGGTGCTGGAGGGCGTGGTGCGGACGCCGGACGGGGCGGGCGGTTTCACCGAGGTCTGGACGGCTCTGGGCACGCTCTGGGCCGAGGTGCTGCCGGGATCGGGCAGCGACACGCTGGGCGAGGAACGGATGCTGTCGGCGGTGCCCTACCGGATCACGGTTCGGGGGACGCCGGTGGGGTCGCCCTCGCGCCCGAAGGCGGGGCAGCGGTTCCGCGAGGGGACGCGGCTGTTCCTGATCCAGGCGGTGGCCGAGCGCGATCCGTTCGGCCGCTACCTGACCTGTTTCGCCCGCGAGGAGGTGCCGAAATGAGCTATGGTGCAGCACCCGCCCTGCAGACGGCGGTGTTCCAGCGGTTGTCGGGCTGGCCTGCGCTGGCCGGGGTGGCGACCTATGACGCGGTGCCGCCGAACGTGACCGGGACTTTCGTATTGATCGGGCCGGAGGAAGCGCGCGACCAGTCGGACAAGTCGGGTGCGGGGGCCGAGCATCAGCTGGTGATCAGCGTGATCACCGATGCGACCGGGTTTCTCACGATCAAGACGATTGCGGCCGACATCTCGGACGCGCTGGTCGGGGCGCCCCTTGCCTTAAGCCGCGGGCAACTGGTGAGCCTGATCTTCCTCCGGGCCTCGGCGCGGCGGATCGAGGAGGGCGAGACACGGCGGATCGACCTGACCTTCCGGGCGCGGGTCCAGTTGTAGCGGCCTGCCCCCCACCCCAGCCCCTCCCACGGGGGGCGCCAAGCAACATCTCATTACGGAGAGCGGACATGGCTGTGCAAAGCGGCAAGGACTTGCTGATCAAGATCGACCAGACCGGGGACGGCCAGTTCGTCACCATCGCGGGGCTGCGGGCGACGCGGATCAGCTTCAACACGGAATCGGTGGATGTCACCAGCCTGGAAAGCCAGGGCGGCTGGCGCGAGTTGCTGGCGGGGGCGGGGGTGAAATCGGCCCAGATCTCGGGCTCGGGCGTGTTCCGGGACGAGAACACCGACGAGCGGGCGCGGCAGGTGTTCTTCAACGGCGAGATCCCGGATTTCCAGGTGGTGATCCCGAGCTTTGGCGTGATCGAGGGGCCGTTCCAGATCACGTCCATCGAGTATTCGGGCAGCCATAACGACGAGGCGAGCTACGAGATGGCGATGGCCTCGGCCGGTGCGCTGACGTTTACGGCGCTTTGACATGGCGAACCCCTGGGCGGGAGAGGTGGCGATCTGGTTGGATGGCCAGCGCCATGTGGCGAAGCTGACGCTGGGTGCGCTGGCCGAGCTGGAAGAGGCGCTGGAGACGGGGTCGCTGCTGGACCTGGTGCAGCGGTTCGAGGAGCGGCGGTTTTCCACGCGCGACGTGTTGGCGCTGATCGTGGCGGGGCTGCGGGGCGGGGGCTGGCAGGGGTCGGCGGCGGACCTGTTGCGGGTCGAGATCGGCGGCGGGCCGGTCGAGGCGGCGCGGGCGGCGGCGGAGCTGCTGGCGCGGGCCTTCGCCTTGCCGGGCGAGCCGTGAGCGGGCCGGGACCCGGGATCGACTGGCGCGGGCTGATGCAGGCGGGCCTGCACGGGCTGGGGCTGGAGCCGGCGGTGTTCTGGCGTCTGACGCCGGTGGAGTTGCGGATCATGCTGGGGCGGGAGGGTCTGGTCCCGCCCCTGACACGCGCGCGGCTGGCGGAGCTGGCGGCGGCGTTCCCGGATGTGAGGAAGGATGGGCGCGATGGCGGATATCGGAACGATGCAGGAGCAGCTTCAGGCGCTTGAGGCGCAGTTGGGGTCCTCGGTGTCGATGGTGGCGGCGTTCGACGGGGAACTCGCGCGGATGCGGGAGACGATGGTGTTCACGGGGCGCGAGGTGAACACGCTGTCGAGCGGGATCAGCGGGGGCTTGCGCAAGGCCTTCGACGGGCTGGTCTTCGACGGGATGAAGCTGAACGACGCGCTGAAGTCGGTGGCGAACACCATCGTCGACACGGTCTATTCCATCGCGATGAAGCCGGTGACGGGGGCGCTGGGCGGGTTGCTGGCGCAGGGTGTGGCCGGGGTGATGGGCGCCGGGATGCCCTTTGCCAAGGGTGGCGCCTTCAGCCAGGGCCGGGTGATGCCCTTCGCGAAAGGGGGCGTCGTGTCCGCGCCCACCGGCTTTCCGATGCGGGGCGGCATGGGCCTGATGGGCGAGGCGGGGCCGGAGGCGATCATGCCGCTGGCCCGTGGTCCCGATGGCAGGCTGGGCGTGCAGGCGGGCGGGGGCAGGGCGGTGAACGTGGTGATGAACATCACGACGCCGGACGTCCAGGGCTTCCAGCGCAGCCAATCACAGGTCGCCGCCCAGGTCAGCCGCGCGCTGTCGCGCGGGCAACGCAACCGCTGAGGGAAGACATGGCATTTCACGAGATACGTTTCCCCGCGAACCTGAGCTTCGGCTCGGTCGGGGGGCCCGAGCGGCGGACCGAGATCGTCACGCTGGCGAACGGGTTCGAGGAGCGGAACACCCCCTGGGCACATTCGCGCCGGCGCTATGACGCCGGGGTGGGCCTGCGCTCGCTGGACGATGTGGCGGTGCTGATCGCCTTTTTCGAGGCGCGGGCGGGGCAGCTGCACGGGTTCCGCTGGAAGGACTGGTCGGATTTCCGGTCCGGTGCGCCCTCGGCCACTCCGGGACCGGAGGACCAGCTGGTCGGCATCGGCGACGGGGAGACGGCGGTGTTCCGGTTGCAGAAGACCTATGTCTCGGGTCTGCAGAGCTATGCCCGGCCGATCCTGAAGCCGGTAGCGGGCACGGTGGTCGTGGCGCTGGCGGGCGATCCGAAGGTCGAGGGTATCGAGTTCGACGTCGATGTCGAGACCGGCGAAATCACCTTTGCGGTGCCGCCGGATCTGGGGGTGCGGATCACGGCGGGGTTCGAGTTCGACGTGCCGGTCAGGTTCGATACGGATGCGATCCGGACCTCGGTCGCCTCGTTTCAGGCGGGCGATGTGCCGACGGTCCCGGTGGTGGAGATCCGGCTATGAGTTCCGGGGGGCTTTACGCGCATCTGGCCAGCGGCGCGACGACTGTCTGCCGGGCCTGGATGGTGACGCGGCGGGACGGGGCGGTGCTGGGCTTCACCGACCATGACCGCGACCTGATGCTCCGGGGCGTGACCTGCCGGGCCGACACCGGCATGACGGCGCGGGCCCTGCAGCAGACGACGGGGCTTTCGGTGGACAACTCCGAGGCGATGGGCGCGCTGAGTGCGGCGGCGATCACCGAGGCGGATATCCTGGCGGGACGGTTCGACGGGGCGGAGGTGCGGGCCTTCCTGGTCAACTGGGCCGCGCCCGAGGACCATGTCGAACAGTTCCGCGGCTCGCTGGGCGAGATCGAGCGGGCGGGCGGCAGTTTCCGGGCCGAATTGCGCGGGCTGACCGAGGTGCTGAACCAGCCGCAGGGACAGGCCTATATGCCGCGCTGCTCGGCCGTGCTGGGCGATGACCGCTGCCGGTTCCAGGCCGGTCAGCCGGGATATTTCGCGGTCAGGGCGGCGGAGGAGGTCGAGGACGGGCGGGTGTTCCGCTTTGCCGGTTTCGCAGGCTTCGACGATGGCTGGTTCACGCATGGCCGGTTCGAGGTGACCTCGGGCGCGGCTGCGGGACTGGTGGGGCTGGTGAAAAGCGACAGGCTGGAGGGCGGGGGGCGGCGGATCGAGTTGTGGCAGTCGATCGGGGCCGACGTCGTGGCGGGCGATCAGCTGCGGCTGGTCGCGGGCTGCGACAAGGCGGTCGAGACCTGCCGGGAAAAGTTCGCCAACTTCCTGAATTTCAGGGGCTTTCCGCATATCCCCGGCGAGGATTGGCTGGCATCCTATCCGGTTTCCGGGCGGCCCAATTCAGGCGGGCGCAGGGTCTCGGGGGGTGGTCGGTGACCTGCCTTGTCGTGGCCGAGGCGCGGCGCTGGATCGGCACGCCCTATCTGCACCAGGCCAGCGTCAAGGGGGCCGGGACAGATTGCCTGGGGCTGTTGCGCGGGCTGTGGCGCAGCATCCATGGCACGGAGCCCGAGGCGGTGCCGCCCTATACCGAGGACTGGGCCGAACCGGATCACCGCGAGGTCCTGCTGGAGGCCGCGCGGCGCTGGCTGGTCGAGCGGCCGCTGGTCCCGGAAGCGCCGGGCGATGTGCTTCTGTTCCGCATGCGGAGCGGTGGCATCGCCAAGCATCTGGGAATCCAGTCCCAAATCGGCGCGGAGGCCCGGTTCATCCATTCCTACAGCGGGCAGGGCGTCGTCGAAAGCCCGCTGTCGCAGCCCTGGCGGCGCAGGATCGCCGCCCGGTTCGCTTTTCCTGAAGGAGCCGATTGATGGCAACTCTACTTCTCTCGGCCGCCGGTGCAGCCGTCGGCGCGGGTTTCGGCGGCACGGTGCTGGGCCTTTCGGGGGCGGTCATCGGCCGGGCCATCGGCGCGACGCTGGGCCGGGCGATCGACCAGCGCCTTCTGGGTGCGGGGTCCGACCCTGTGGATGTGGGCCGCATCGACCGGCTGCGACTGACCGGCGCGGGCGAGGGGGCGGCGATCGGGCAGGTCTGGGGCCGGATGCGGCTGGCCGGGCAGGTGATCTGGGCGACCGAGTTCAAGGAGTCGGTCCAGCGCCGACGCTCGGGCAAGGGGGCGCCGAAGCCGAAGGTCAACGAATACAGCTACTCGGTCAGCCTGGCGATTGCGCTGTGCGAGGGCGAGATCCTGCGGGTCGGGCGGATCTGGGCGGATGGCAACGAGATCTCGGCCAGCGACCTGAACCTGCGGGTCTATCCCGGCAGCGAGACGCAGTTGCCCGATGCGCTGATCGAGGCGGTCGAGGGGGCGGGCCGCGCGCCGGCCTATCGCGGCCTGGCCTATGTGGTGATCGAGGAACTGGATCTAACACCCTATGGCAACAGGGTGCCGCAGTTCAACTTCGAGGTCGTTCGCGCTGCCCAGGGGCCGGCGGTGGCACAGGGGGCGACGCTGGACACGGCGGTTCGCGCGGTGGCGCTGATCCCGGGGACCGGCGAATACGGGCTGGCGACGACGCCGGTGCATTATGCCGAGGCGCCGGGGCGCAATCGTTCGGCGAATGTGCACTCGCCCTCGGGGATGACGGATTTCGCGACAAGCCTTGAGCAGCTGGACAGCGAGCTGCCGATGGCGGGCTCCGTCTCGCTGGTGGTGTCGTGGTTCGGCAGCGACCTGCGCTGCGGCTCTTGTGCGGTGCGGCCGAAGGTCGAGCAGAAGCTGCGCGAGGGCGTTCCGATGGCGTGGCGGGCAGGGGGCATCACCCGCGCCGGGGCCGAGGAGGTGCCGAAGGTCGAGGGCAAATCGGTCTATGGCGGCAGCCCGGCGGATGCCTCGGTGATCGAGGCGATCCGAGCGATGAAAACGGCGGGGAAGGAGGTGATGTTCTACCCCTTCCTGCTGATGGACCAGATCGAGGGTAACACATTGCCAGATCCCTGGACCGGGGCCATGGGCCAGCCGAGGCTGCCCTGGCGCGGGCGGGTCACGCTGTCCGTCGCCCCCGGACGCGAGGGCAGCCCGGATCGCTCGGCTGCGGCGGCCGCGGAAGTCGCGGCCTTCTTCGGCGCGGCCGAGGCCGGCCATTTCTCGGTGCAGGGCGAGACGGTTTCCTATTCCGGTCCGCAGGACTGGGGGTATCGACGGTTCATCCTGCATTACGCCCATCTTTGCGCAGCGGCGGGCGGGGTAGAGGCGTTCTGCATCGGCTCGGAGATGCGGTCGCTGACCCAGATCCGCGGCGCGGGCGACAGTTTTCCGGCGGTCGAGGCATTCCGGCAGCTGGCCCGGGACGTGCGCCTGATCCTGGGGCCCGAGACCCGGATCAGCTATGCGGCCGACTGGTCGGAGTATTTCGGCCTGCATGTCGACGGGAACGTGTATTTTCACCTCGATCCGCTATGGGCCGACCCCGAGATCGATTTCATCGGCATCGACAACTACATGCCGATCTCGGACTGGCGGGAGGGCGAGGACCATGCGGATGCGCCTTGGGGGGCGGTGCATGACCTGGACTATCTGAAGGCCAACATCGCGGGCGGCGAGGGGTTCGACTGGTATTACGACAGCGCCGAAGGCGCTGCGGCGCAGCAGCGGTTGCCGATCACCGATGGCGCGTTCGGCGAGGATTGGGTGTTTCGCGTCAAGGACCTGCGGTCCTGGTGGTCCAACCTGCACCATGATCGCGTGGCGGGCGTCCGCAGCGCGACCCCGACGGCCTGGGTTCCGGGATCGAAGCCGATCCGCTTTACCGAATACGGCTGCGCGGCGATCGACAAGGGGACCAACCAGCCCAACCGCTTTCTGGATCCGGCCTCCTCCGAATCCGGCCTGCCGGTCTGGTCGAGCGGCCGCCGCGACGACCTGATGCAGATGCAGTATCTGCTGGCGATGCGGGCCTACTGGACCGACCCGGCGAACAACCCGCGGTCCATGCTTTATGATGGGCCGATGGTCGATTTCGACCGTGCCCATGCCTGGGCCTGGGATGCACGCCCCTTCCCCGAGTTTCCGGGCCAGGTCGAGGTCTGGGGCGATGGCGGCAATTATGGTCGGGGGCACTGGCTGAACGGCCGGGCGACGAACCAGCCGCTGGCCCAGGTGGTGGCCGAGATCTGCGAAGGCTCGGGCCTGGCGGAGGTGGATACCTCTGGTCTTTTCGGCGTGGTGCGCGGGTATCAGCAGGCCGAGGTGACCAGCGCGCGGGCGGCGCTGCAACCGCTGATGCTGACCTTCGGCTTTGACGTGATCGAGCGCGACGGCAGGCTTGCCTTCCGCAACCGGACGGGGCAGGCGGATGGGCGGGTCGATGACGATGATCTGGTCCTGCTGCCCGACATGAACGGCAGTTTCGAGACGACCCGCGCCGCCGAAGTCGAGGTTTCGGGGCAGGTCCGCATCGGCTTTGTCGACGCGCAGTCGAGCTATGAAACCCGTTCGGCCGAGGCCCGGTTCCCGGACGAGGTCGCGCGGGGCGTGTCCCAGACCGAAATGCCGCTGGCGCTGACTCGGCCCGAAGGCCAGGCGACCGTGGACCGCTGGCTCTCGGAGGCGCGGGTGGCGCGTGATGCCGCGCGCTTCGCCCTGCCGAAGTCGCGGCTGGGCGTCGGGGCGGGAGATGTGATCGAATACCGGGGCTTGCGCTACCGGATCGACCGGATCGAGCAATCGGAGGCGCAGCTGATCGAGGCGGTCCGGATCGAGCCGGGAATCTACAGGCCCGCAACGGGCGACGACACCATGGTCATCCGGGATTTCGTGGCGCCGGTCCCGGTGCTGCCGGTCTTCCTGGACCTGCCGCTGCTGACGGGGGGCGAGGTGCCGCACGCGCCGCATGTCGCCGTGACCTCGGATCCCTGGCCGGGCTCGGTGGCGGTCTGGTCGGCGGTCGCGGATGCCGGATACGAGCTGAACCGGCTGGTGGCGGCGCCGGCGGTGGTCGGCTTCACCGAAACTGTCCTGCGGGCGGCTCCGGTCGGGCTTTGGGACCGGGGAGAACCGCTGCGGGTGCGGCTTTCGACGGGTGAGCTTGCTTCCGCCAGCAGGGAGGCGGTGCTGAACGGGACGAACGTCATGGCGATCGGCGACGGGTCGGCGGGCAATTGGGAAGTCTTCCAGTTTGCCGAAGCACAGTTGGTCGCGCCCGACACCTATGATCTCTCGCTGCGACTGCGCGGCCAGGCCGGGACCGATGGGGTGATGCCGCCGGAATGGCCTGTCGGCAGCACGGTGGTGCTGGTCGACCTTGCGCTGTCGCAGATCGAGCTGCCGCTTTCGGCCCGAGGCCTGGCCCGCCACTACCGGATCGGCTCGACCGCCCGGGGCTATGACGATGCCAATGTCGTGATGCGGATCGAGGCCTTCGACGGCATCGGGCTGCGGCCATATCCGGTCGCGCATCTGCGGGCCGCCACGGATGCGGCAGGGACGCTGGTGGCAAGCTGGAAGCGCCGGACCCGGATCGACGGCGACAGCTGGCAATCGGCGGAGGTGCCGCTGGGCGAGGAGGAGGAAGCCTATCTGGTGCGGATCATTCAGGGGGATGCGGTCGTCGCGGACTACGGCACCCAGGCGCCTGGTTTTGCCTATACCACCGCGCAGCGGCTCCAGGATGGGGTCGGCGGCGCCTACCGGATCGCCGTGGCCCTGTTGTCGCGGCAGTTCGGGCCGGGGCCGTTCCGGTCTGTGGAGGTCGCATGATCCGTCCCGTCACGACTGGCGAGCTTTGTCTGCTGGCGCGGGTCCTGGTGCCCGCGCCAGAACAGGACCGGCCCGGACTTGCCGCCGGAATACTTGCGGAAACGCAGATTGCTGCCGAGTATCTCGACCGCCACGGACGTCCGCATCCCCAGCTTGGCGACGGCTCCATCGCGGCGCGCTGTCTGCGGCTTTTCCCGCCTTCCGAGAGCTTTTGCGATCCCCAGTTCCTTCGGGCGCTGCAACTGGCCTGTGCTGCGCTCGTCCGGCATCTGGAAACCTGATGCCGCGATCCCCATTTTGCCAGTCGTCTCTCTCTGACCGATTGTGTTAGAAAGGGCGGATCAAGGAGAGGTCGCATGCTCGAGACCAGATCAAAGGTGACCGCAATCGATCCCGTCTGGCGGCGTGTCGGGGAAGAGGCGGTCGAAGCCATCCGCAACGAGCCCCTGCTTGGCGGGCTGATCCATTCCGGCCTTTTGCATCACTCGACGCTCGAGAAGGCGCTGGCCTACCGCTTCTCGCTGAAACTCGCCTCGGGCGAGATGAGCGAGCAGATCCTGCGCGAGATCGCGGATCAGGCCTATGAGACCGACCCCGAGATCGGAGCGGCCGCACGTTCCGACCTCATGGCGGTATATGAGCGCGATCCGGCCTGCCACCGCTTCATGCAGCCGCTGCTTTTCTTCAAGGGCTATCAGGCCGTGCAGGCCTACCGCATCGGCCATTGGCTCTGGCAGACCGGCCGGACCGACATGGCCTATTTCGTCCAGATGCGCGTGTCCGAGATGTTCGGCGTCGACATCCACCCCGCCGCACGGATCGGCAAGGGCATCATGATCGACCACGCCCATTCCATCGTCATCGGCGAGACAGCGGTCGTCGGCGACAATGTCTCGATGCTGCATTCGGTCACCCTCGGCGGGACCGGCAAGGAGGACGGTGATCGCCATCCCAAGATCGGCAACGGCGTCCTGATCGGGGCGGGGGCCAAGGTTCTGGGCAACATCTCGGTCGGCCGATGCTCACGCATCGCGGCCGGTTCGGTGGTGCTGCAGGACGTTCCCCCGAACTCCACCGTTGCGGGGGTGCCCGCGCGGGTCGTGGGCAAGGCGGGCTGCGCGCAGCCGGCGCTCACCATGGACCAGATCCTGCAGGGTGAGTGACCAGGGTTGAAAGACGTCCTGCGTTCCGTTGCCGCAAGGGTCACCGGCCAGGCCATCTCCCTTTTTGCCCGGTTCATGACCGCACCGCGCGCGATCTGGCAGGGGATCGAGCCGATACCCGTCCAGCGCGTCTATTACGCCAACCATTCCTCGAACGGCGATTTCGTCCTCCTCTGGACCGTCCTGCCGGCGCCGCTGCGCCGCCGGACCCGGCCCGTCGCGGCGCTGGACTACTGGCTCGCCTCGCCACTCCGCGCCTTCATCGGCCGCGAGGTCTTCAATGCCGTCCTGATCGACCGCCGCCCCGAGGCGCGGACCGAGGATCCCGTCGCACAGATGGTCGCGGCGCTGGATCAGGGGGCCTCGCTGATCCTCTTCCCCGAAGGCAAGCGCAACAGCTCGGACGAGGTGCTGTTGCCGTTCAAGTCCGGGCTTTACCACCTTGCGAAGGCGCGCCCCGGGGTGGACCTTGTCCCAGTCTGGATCGCCAATCTCAACAAGGTCATGCCCAAGGGCGAGGTCATCCCCGTGCCGCTGATCTGCACCCTGACCTTCGGCGCGCCCCTCCGCCTGACCGAGGGCGAGGGCAAGGAGGTCTTCCTCATCCGCGCCGCGCAGGCGCTGCGATCCCTGCAGCCTCCGGATCGGCCATGACCTCGCCGCATCTTCTTTGGCTCCTCTCCGGCGTCGCCGCCATCCTGGTCCTGGCCTCCGCCTTGGGCGAGATGCTCCGCCGCCGCCTGTCGCCCCGCGGTGACAATCCGGTGATCGAGAACCTGAACGCCCGGATCAACGCCTGGTGGGTCATGGTGTTTCTGCTGGGCCTCGCCTTCCTGGTCGGCAAGCCCGGCGTCGTCCTCCTGTTCGCGCTGGCCTCCTTCGCCGCCCTGCGCGAGTTCCTGACGCTGACCCGCTACGACCGCGCGGATCACTGGTCGCTCCTCGGCTGCTTCTTCCTCGTGCTTCCGCTGCAGTACTACTTCGTCCTGACCGACTGGTATGGCATGTATTCGGTCTTCATCCCGGTCTATGCCTTCCTCCTCCTGCCCGTCGTCTCGGCCCTGCATGGGTCAACCCGGGATTTCCTCGTCCGCGTCTCCGAAACGCAATGGGCGCTGATGATCTGCGTCTATTGCGTGAGCCATGTCCCCGCGCTCCTCTATCTCCAGATCCCGGGGTTCGAGGGTCGGAACGTCATCCTCATCGCCTATCTGATCTTCGTCGTGCAGCTCTCGGACGTCATGCAATACGTCTGGGGCAAGCTCGTCGGCCGCACCAAGGTCGCCCCGAACCTCTCGCCCTCGAAGACCTGGGAGGGGCTGATCGGCGGCACCCTCTCCGCCAGCGCCGTCGGAACGGCGCTCTGGTGGATGACGCCGTTTTCGCCGCTCCAGGCGGCGGGCATGTGCCTTCTGATCACGCTGATGGGCTTCTTCGGCGGCCTCGTCATGTCGGCGATCAAGCGCGACCGGGGGATCAAGGACTGGGGCCACCTGATCGCCGGGCACGGCGGCTTCCTCGACCGGCTGGATAGCGTGATCTTCGCCGCCCCGATCTTTTTCCACATCACCCGCTGGCTCTGGTCCACCACATGAGCGACAACCGCCGCCCCCTCACCTCGCGCAACTCCGCCTGGGCCGCGCGGCTCGCCTCCTGGGCGGTGCAAAAGGGCCTCACCCCGAACCAGATCAGCCAGGCCTCGATGGGCTTCGCCGTCCTCGGCTTCGGCCTCTACGCGCTCTCGACCCACGGCCCCGGCGTCGTCCAGTTCCTCTGCCTGATCCTCGCCGCCGCCACCGTGCAAGCCCGCCTCGTCTGCAACCTGATCGACGGCATGGTCGCCATCGAGGGCGGTAAAGGCACCAAGGACGGCCCGTTCTGGAATGAGGCGCCCGACCGCGTCTCCGACCTCCTCTTCTTCGCCGGCGCCGGTCTCGCCGCCCACCAGCCCGCCCTAGGTCTCCTCGCCGCCGCGCTCGCCATCGTCACCGCCTATATCCGCGAACTTGGCCGCGCCGAGGGCTTCCCGCCCGACTTCTCCGGCCCCCTCGCCAAGCCGCAGCGCATGGCCGTCCTCACCGCAGGCACCGTCCTCGCCGCCTTCTACGCGACCGACTGGACCCTGATCGTCACGCTCTGGATCATCGCCCTTGGCACAGCCGCCACCGTGATCCGCCGGTCCTGGACCCTGATCGACAAACTGAAGTCCCGATAGAAAAGGGGGACCGAAGCCCCCCAATTTCACACTGGTGCAAATATCCCGCGGGGGGTGCGGGGGGCGCGAAGCCCCCCGTCCTCGGCATCACGCCAGCATCACCATCGGGTTCTCCAGCGCCTCGATCACCGCCTTCAGGAACTCTGCCCCCAGGGCCCCGTCGATCACCCGGTGGTCCACCGACAGCGTCATCGACATCACCGTCGCCACCCCGATCGTCCCATCCGCCATGACCACCGGCTTCTTGACCCCGGCCCCCACCGCCAGGATCGAGCCATGCGGCGGGTTGATCACCGCGTCGAAGTTCTCGATCCCCATCATCCCCAGGTTCGAGATCGCGAAGGACCCGCCCTGATACTCATGCGGCGCCAGCTTCTTCGACTTCGCCCGCCCCGCCAGGTCCTTCATCTCCGCCGACAGCGCGCTCAGCGATTTCTTGTCGGCATCGCGCAGGACCGGGGTGAACAGGCCACCTTCCACCGCCACCGCCACCGCCACGTCGGACGGCTTCAGCCGCAGCATCCGGTCGCCCGCCCAGACGGCATTGGCATTCGGCACCGCCTGCAGGGCCATGGCGCAGGCCTTGATGATGAAGTCGTTCACCGACAGCTTCACCCCGCGCCCCTCAAGCTGCTTGTTCAGCTGCTCGCGGAACGCCATCAGCGCGTCCAGCCGCACCTCGCGGCGCAGGTAGAAATGCGGGATGGTCTGCTTGGCCTCGGTCAGCCGGGCAGCAATCGTCCGACGCATCCCGTCCAGCGGCACTTCCTCGTATTGCCGGTCGGCATACATCTTCAGCACCACCTCGGTCGCCAGCCCTGTCGGCATCGCCGCAGAAGCCGCCGCCGGGGCAGGGGCCGCCTTCGGGGCCTCCGCAGCCACCGGGGCCGCAGCAGGCTTCACCGCCCCCGGCTGAGCCCTCTCCACATCCGCCCGAACGATCCGCCCATGCGGCCCCGAGCCCTTCACAGCCCCCAGGTCCAGCCCCTTCTCCTTGGCGATCCGCCGCGCCAGGGGCGAGGCGAACACCCGCGCACCACCGGAAACCGGCGCAGGTTCCGCGACTGCCGGAGCAACCGGCGCCGCTTCCGTAGGTCGGGCTTCAGCCCGACTCTCCGCCGCCGCCACCGGAGCCGCCGCCTTGGGCGCCGCAACCGAGGACGCATCCTCGCCCTCGTCCAGCAGCACCGCGATGGGCGTGTTCACCTTCACCCCGGCGGTCCCCTCGGCGATCAGGATCTTGCCCACGACCCCCTCGTCGACCGCCTCGAACTCCATCGTCGCCTTGTCGGTCTCGATCTCGGCGATCACCATGCCGGACTTCACCGCCTGGCCTTCCTTGACCAGCCATTTCGCCAGCGTGCCCTCCTCCATCGTCGGAGACAAAGCGGGCATCAGAATTTCGGTAGCCATGGCTTCACCTCTACCTGTAGCAGACGGATTTGACGGCGGTGACGACCTCCGCCGGGGTGATCAGCGCGAACTTCTCCAGGTTCGCGGCATAGGGCATCGGCACGTCCTTGCCCGTGCAGGTCACGACCGGAGCATCCAGATAGTCGAAGGCCCGCTGCATGATCGTGCTGGCAAGGTGGTCGCCGATCGACCCCACCGGGAAGCCTTCCTCCACCGTCACGCAGCGGTTGGTCTTCATCACCGAGGCCAGCACCGTGTCATAGTCGATGGGCCGCAGCGTCCGCAGGTTGATCACCTCGGCGCTGATCCCCTCCTTGGCCAGTTCCTCGGCCGCCGCCATGGCGTGCGAACAGCCGATCCCGAAACTGACCACCGTCACATCCGTCCCCGGCCGCAGGATGCTGGCCTTGCCGAACGGAATGGTGAAATCCCCATCCGTCGGCACCTCGAAGGACCGCCCGTACATGATCTCGTTCTCCAGGAACACGACCGGGTTCGGATCACGGATCGCGCTCTTCAGCAGCCCCTTCGCATCCGCCGCCGTATAGGGCATGCAGACCCGCAGGCCGGGGATCGCCGCATACCAGGCCGCATAGTCCTGGGAATGCTGCGCGCCCACCCGCGCCGCCGCCCCGTTCGGCCCGCGGAACACCATGGGCGAGCCCATCTGGCCCCCCGACATGTACAGCGTCTTCGCGGCCGAGTTGATGATATGGTCGATGGCCTGCATGGCGAAGTTGAAAGTCATGAACTCGACGATCGGCTTCAGCCCGCCCCAGCTCGCGCCCGTCGCGATCCCGGCAAAGCCCATCTCGGTGATCGGCGTATCGACCACCCGCTTGGCCCCGAACTCGTCCAGAAGCCCTTGCGAGATCTTGTAGGCCCCCTGATACTCGCCGACCTCTTCCCCCATCAGGAAGACGCTCGGATCGGCGCGCATCTCCTCGGCCATCGCCTCGCGCAGGGCCTCGCGCACCGTCATCGTCTTGGTCGGGCCGACCGGCAGGTCGGTATGCGGCCAGCCGCGCACCTCGGCCGGGGCCGGGGTAGGCGAGGGCGCCACCGGGGCCGCGGCCACCGTCGCCGGAACCTCGGCCACCGCCGCGGCAACAGCCACCGCCGCCGGGGCAGGGGCGTCGGTCACGCTCTCGCCCTCATCCACCAGCACGGCAATCGGCGTGTTCACCTTCACGCCGCCCGTGCCCTCGGCCACCAGGATGCGGCCCACCACACCCTCGTCGACCGCCTCGAACTCCATCGTGGCCTTGTCGGTCTCGATCTCGGCGATGATCTGGCCGGACTTGACCGCATCGCCTTCCTTCACCAGCCATTTGGCCAGCGTGCCCTCCTCCATGGTCGGAGAAAGCGCGGGCATAAGCACTTGAGTTGCCATAGGTTTCTCCTCCCCTCAGGCGTAGATATCGGTCCAGAGTTCCGCATTCGGCGGCTCCGGGCTGTCCTTGGCGAACTCGGCGCTTTCGTTGACGATGGCCTTGATCTCCTTGTCGATCGCCTTCAACTCCTCGTCCGAGGCGAGGCCCCCCTGCGTCAGCAAATCGCGGACATGCTCGATGCAGTCCTTCTCGGTCTTGATCTTCTCGACCTCCTCGCGCGTCCGGTATTTCGCCGGGTCCGACATCGAATGCCCGCGATAGCGATAGGTCATCATCTCCAGGATATACGGCCCCTTGCCCGCCCGGCAGTGTGCCACCGCCTTCTCGCCCGCGGCCTTCACCGCCAGCACGTCCATGCCGTCGACCTGCTCGCCCGGAATGCCGTAGGCCAGGCCGCGGCCGAACAGCGTCGTCGATTTTGTCGACCGCTTCATGCTGGTGCCCATCGCATACTGGTTGTTCTCGATCACGAAGATCACCGGCAGTTCCCAGAGTTCCGCCATGTTGTAGGTCTCGTAGACCTGGCCCTGGTTCGCCGCGCCGTCGCCGAAATAGGTGAAGGTCACGTTGTCGTTGCCCAGATACTTGTCGGCAAAGGCGAGACCCGCCCCCAGAGGCACCTGCGCGCCGACAATCCCGTGCCCGCCGTAGAAATGTTTCTCTTTCGAGAACATGTGCATCGAGCCGCCCTTGCCCTTGGAATAGCCGCCGATGCGTCCGGTCAGTTCCGCCATCACGCCCTTGGCGTCCATCCCGCAGGCCAGCATATGCCCGTGGTCGCGGTAGCTGGTGATCCGCTTGTCGCCTTCCTTCGAGGCCGCCTCCAGCCCGACGACCACCGCTTCCTGCCCGATATACAGGTGGCAAAAACCCCCGATCAGGCCCATGCCGTACAACTGGCCCGCCTTTTCCTCGAAGCGCCGGATCAGCAGCATTTCACGGTAGAACTTCAGCAACTCGTCCTTCGAGACATTCGGCCTCGCGTCCGGTTTCTTCGCCATCAGGCTCCTCCCAGGGGTCAGAATGGTTTAGCGTTAAACCATCCATACAGCATCGGCGAAAAAAGGGCCAATGCAAATTTCCCATGCGTCATGCGTTGCCGGAATGCGGCCCTGCGTCTGGCGAAAAGCTGCCGGGGGTATCAGCGGATCGCGATCTCGTCCGCGCGCATGTAGCCCAGGACGTCGCGGGTCTGCTGGTCCAGAAGGTCAAGGTCGAGGTAATCGTCCGAAAGCCGGTGCGTCAGGTTCTGCATTTCGGCCAGTTCAGCCGCCAGCCGGTCGCGCTCCTCGGAGAGGGCGGCGGCCTCGGCCTTGATGGCGACGCGGGCGAACATGCCGTAATCGCCCTGCACGGCGGCAAAGGTGAAATAGATCCCCAGGGCAAAGGCCAGGACCAGATAGATCGCCCCGCCCAGGCCCCGCCCGCCCAGACTCCGATTGTATTGCACTACAGCCATGCCCGCCTCGAAGCCCCTCGTTCAGCCGGGGGCCGTTCCGCGAATCATGTCACAGCCGCGCGGGCTTGTGAATCCTGAAAATGCACGCCGGCCAGAGGTTTGGCCGGCCCCGTCAGGTGATCGAGGCCGCGTGGATGCTGTCGATGGCACCCTTCAGCACCGCGTCGAACTCGGCATCCGTCTGTTTCGCCGACAGCCCTTCCGACAGGGCGCGGCTGAAGCTGGCGATGATCCCGTGGTTCTGCGCCAGGATCCGGTTCGCCTCGTCGCGACTGTAGCCGCCCGACAGCGCCACCACCTTCAGCACCTTCGGATGCTTGACCAGCGGCAGGTAGAAGTCCGGCACCGTCGGCAGACTCAGCTTCAGCATCAGCTGCCCCTCATATCCGTCCAGCGCCTTCAGGATCTCTTCCTGCAGGATCGCCTCCGCCTCGGCCTTGTCGGCGATCGAGATCGTCACCTCCGGCTCCAGGATCGGCATCAGCCCATGCGCCGCCACCTGCCGGCCCACGTCGAACTGCTGCGCCACGATGGCCGCGATCCCCTTGCGGTTCGCCGCATTGATCACCGAGCGTTCCTTGGTCCCGTAGATCCCCGCCTTGACCGCCCGCGCCAGCAGCGCGTCCAGCCCCGGCATCGGCTTCATCAGCTGGACGCCATCGGCCTCGGCCTCCAGTCCCTTGTCGATCTTCAGGAACGGCACCACCCCGCGCTTTTCCCACAGATAGGTCGCGGTCGGCACGCCGTCGACCTTGCGGTCCATGGTCTGCTCGAACAGGATCGCCCCCACCACCCTGTCGCCGGTAAAGGCCGGGGACTGGATGATCCGCGCCCGCATCGCATGGATCAGGTCGAACATCTGTTCCTCGCCGGAATATTCCGTCTCGGCCACCCCGTAGAGCCGCAGCGCCTTGGGGGTCGAGCCGCCCGACTGGTCCAGCGCGGCGATGAAGCCCCGCCCGTTCTTCACCTGCTCGGTCATCTTCGCGTTGGTCATGTCCGTCTCCCGATCCTTGGCCCCCGGCATAGCCCGAGGGGCCTCGCCGCTCAAGCCATCAGCGCCTTCACGCCCGGCAATTCCTTGCCTTCCATCCATTCCAGGAAGGCCCCTCCCGCGGTGGAGATGAAGGTGAAATCCGCCGCCGCCCCGGCCGCGTTCAGCGCCGCCACGGTATCGCCGCCGCCGGCGACGGACACCAGGCTTCCCGCCTTGGTCAGCCGCGCCGCCGCCTGCGCCGCCGCATTGGTCGCGGCATCGAAGGGCGGGATCTCGAAGGCGCCCAGCGGCCCGTTCCAGATCAGCGTCTTCGCGCCCGCGAACACGGCCTCCAGCTCTGCCACCGTCTGCGGCCCCGCATCCAGGATCATCGCATCCGGCGGGCATTTGTGCACCCCGACGGTCTGGCTCTCGGCCCCCGCCTTGAACTCGCGCGCCACCACAACATCGACCGGCAGGTGGATCCGGCACCCGGCCCGTTGCGCCCGCAGCCGGATTTCCCGCGCGGTCTCGGCCATCTCGCGTTCCGCCAGCGAGCGGCCGACCTCGATCCCCTCGGCCACCAGGAAGGTGTTCGCCATCCCGCCGCCGATCACCAGATGGTCGACCTTGGTCACCAGGTTCGCCAAGAGTTCGATCTTGGTCGAGACCTTGGCCCCGCCCACCACCGCCACCACCGGCCGCTCCGGCGATCCCAGTGCCGCCTCCAGCGCCCTGAGTTCCGCCTCCATCAGCCGCCCCGCCGCCGCGGGCAGTTGCCGCGCCAGCCCCTCGGTCGAGGCATGCGCCCGGTGCGCGGCCGAGAAGGCATCGTTCACATAGACCTGCCCCAGCGCCGCCATCTGGCGGGCCAGGTCGGGATCGTTCTTCTCCTCGCCCGGGTGGAAGCGGGTGTTCTCCAGCAGCACCACGTCCGCCGGACCCGCCTCGGCGATCGCCGCCGCGGCCCTGTCGCCGACGCAATCCGCCCCGAACACCACCTTGCGCCCCAGCGAACCCGCCAGCGCCTCGACCACATGCGAAAGGCTCATCTCCGGCACCACCTTGCCCTTCGGCCGGTCGAAATGCGCCAGCAGCACCGGCTTGCCGCCCTTGGCGATGATGTCCTCGACCGTCGGCCGGATCTTGTCGATCCGGGTCATGTCCGTGACCCGTCCGGCTTCCATCGGCACGTTGATGTCCACCCGCGTCAGGACCACCTTGCCGGCCAGGTCCATGTCGTCCAGAGTTTTCCAGGGCATCGCCGTCTCCATCCTTGAAAGCCTTTCCGCTTTTGGCCCCCGGATCACGCTCCCGTCAACCGCTTCCGACGCTTTGCCCTTCCCTTGGGCGGATGCCGCCTTTACGGTCACGCCCGATCGAAACCGCAAGAGGCACTCCGATGGCCGACATCAAGGACCCCGAAAACACCATCATCCTGACGCTGAAGGACGGCGAAGTGGTGATCGAACTGCTCGCCGACGTGGCGCCGAAACATGCCGAGCGGATGAAGCAGCTCGCCCGCGACAAGGCCTATGACAACGTCGCCTTCCACCGGGTGATCGACGGCTTCATGGCCCAGACCGGCGATGTCGAGAATGCCAACATGGAAAGCCCGAACTACAACCCGCGCCGTTCCGGGACGGGCGGCTCGCAATATCCCGACCTGCCGGCGGAATTCTCCAGGCTGCCGCATGACCGGGGCACGCTGGGCGCGGCGCGGTCGCAGAACCCGAACTCGGCCAACAGCCAGTTCTTCATCAACTTCCGCGACAACCACTTCCTGAATGGCCAGTACACCGTCTACGGCCGGGTGGTCAGCGGGATGGAGCATGTCGACAAGATCACCCGCGGCGAGCCGCCGGCGAACCCCGACCGCATGATCACCGTCCGGGTGGCCGCCGATGTCGCGTAAGCTCGCCCTCGCCGCCGCCTTCGCGGCCCTCGCCACCAGCGCCGGCGCGCAGGCCACCGACGGCCCCGGCCCGAACCTGGTGATCGAGGTCGCGGGCCAGGCCAACGGCACCGTGGTCATCGACCTTCTGCCGGATGTCGCACCGAAGCATGTCGCGCAGATCACCGCGCTGGCGACCGAAGGCGCCTATGACAACGTGGTCTTCCACCGCGTGATCGACGGCTTCATGGCCCAGACCGGCGATGTGTCGAACGGCAGGGCAGGGGGCGACCTCTCGATGGCCGGCATGGGCGGCTCGTCGAAGCCCGACATCCCGGCCGAGTTCAGCGATGACCTCAGCTTCCAGCGCGGCGTCGTCGGCATGGCCCGGGCGCAGGACCCGAACTCGGCCAACAGCCAGTTCTTCATCATGTTCGCCCCGGGCGAATTCCTTGACGGCCAATATACCATCGTCGGCAATGTCGTCTCGGGGATGGAGGTGGTGGACGCGATCAAGCGCGGCGCCGGCCAGAACGGCGAGGTGACCGATGCGCCGGACGTGATGACCAAGGTCACCGTCCAGCCCTGAGCGCAAGCGCAGGGCGGCCATACTGGCCCGCCCTGCACCTCCGATTCATTCCGCGCAGGCGGTCAGGTCCAGCTGGTCCCAGATCTCGACCTCCGGGCCCTCCATCACCGAATAGCGCAGCTGCCGCCCCAGGTCCGCCAGCACCAGCGACGGCGGAGCCTCCTCCCCGGCATAGGGCACCGGGGCGATCCGTCCGTCCTTCAGCGCATAGACCACACCCTGCCAGGCCTGGCAGGCGTCCAGCACCTCGTTCGGCACCGGCCCGTCCTGCGAATGCCGCGGGCAACCTGCGTAAAGCGTGCCCTCTTGCCGGCTCACGCCCATGTTCTGCGCGACCAGGCCCCAGAGGACACGCCCATCCGTCAGCGCCAGTTCCATCGCATGATCGACCATGCCGATCTGCTCCCATGGCTGGGCAACCCGGAACCGCAGCTCGAATCCGCTCTGCGGCTCGGTGTAGATCGCCAGGGACATCGGGCAGGCAGCGGCAGCCGACCCCGACAGGGCCAGCAGGCCGGCCGCCAGCCGGATCATGCCAGCACCACCAGCGCGTGCCGCTTCTTGCCCGCGGTCAGCTTCATCGGCTCGACCAGATGGCTGGCCCCGAAGCGCAAAGCGGGATCGGTGACGATCTCGTCGTTCACCTTCGCCCCGCCTTCCGCGATCAGCCGCTTGGCATCCTTGCCGCTGGCCGCGAGGCCCGCCCGCACGAAAAGCTGCACGATCCCCACGCCCTCGGCCAGCTCGCTCGCCTCCAGCGCCACGGTGGGCAGGTCCTCGCCGATCCCGCCCTTCTCGAACACTTCCCGCGCCGTGGTCTCGGCCGCCGCCGCCGCCGCCTCCCCGTGCAGCAATCCCGTCGCCAGGTTCGCCAGCATGATCTTGGCCTGGTTGATCTCCGACCCGCCAAGCGCGCCCAGCCGGTCGCATTCCTGAACCGGCAGCTCGGTGAAGATCTTCAGGAACCGGCCCACGTCCGCATCCGTCGTGTTGCGCCAGAACTGCCAGAACTCGTAGGGGCTCAGCATCTCGCCGTTCAGCCAGACCGCGCCGGAGGCCGACTTGCCCATCTTCCGCCCGTCGCTGGTGGTCAGAAGCGGGGTCGTCAGCCCGTAGATCTCGGCGTCGATCACCCGGCGGGTAAGGTCGATCCCGTTGACGATATTGCCCCACTGATCCGACCCGCCCATCTGCAACAGACAGCCGTAGCGGCGATGGATTTCAAGGAAATCATAGGCCTGCAGGATCATGTAGTTGAATTCTAGGAAGGACAGCGACTGCTCCCGGTCCAGCCGCGACTTGACGCTTTCAAACGACAGCATCCGGTTGACGCTGAAATGCCGCCCGATGTCGCGCAGGAAATCCAGGTAGTTCAGCTGGTCCAGCCATTCCGCATTGTTCAGCATGACGGCATCGGTCGGCCCGTCGCCATAGGAGAGGTAGCGCGCGAAGACCTGCTTCAGCCCCTCGATGTTGGCGTCGATGGCCTCGGGCGTCAGCAGCGGCCGCTCCTCGCTGCGAAAGCTGGGATCGCCGACCTTGGTCGTGCCCCCGCCCATCAGCGTGATCGGCTTGTGCCCGGTCTTCTGCAGCCAGCGCAGCACCATGATGTTCATCAGATGCCCGACATGCAGGCTTGCGGCCGTGGCGTCATAGCCGATGTAGGCGGGCACCACGCCCTTGACCAATGCCTCGTCAAGCGCCTGATAATCCGTGCAATCGGCCACGAAGCCGCGCTCGAACATCACGCGCATGAAGTCGGATTTCGGATGGTAGTGCATGGCCGCCTCGGTCTAGGATGTGCGCGGTATATCGTCGCGAGGGTGCCAAGGGAAGATGCGGAAGGACGGAGCACTCTGGGCGCTCGGCGCCATGTCGGGAACCTCGCTCGACGGGGTGGACGCTGCCATGGTCAGGACCGACGGCCTCACGATCGAGGCGTTCGGCCCCTCGGCCTACCGTCCCTATACCGCCGGGGAGCAGGAGGTGATCCGCGCCGCCCTTGGCCGATGGCCGGGCGATCCCGCCGTGGCCGCCGCCGCCGAAGTGGTCGAGACCGCCCATGCCGAGCTTCTGTCCCGCTTCACCGGGGCCGAGGTCCTGGGCTTCCACGGCCAGACCCTCGCCCACGATCCGCAGGGGCGGGGCACGCATCAATGCGGCAACGGTGCCTTGCTGGCGCAGGTGCTGGACCTGCCCACCGTCTGGGATTTCCGCACATCCGACGTGGCCATGGGCGGGCAGGGGGCGCCGCTTGCCCCCTTCTTCCACTTCGCTCTGGCCCGCCACATCGGCGCGACCTTGCCCCTGGCCTTCCTCAACCTCGGCGGCGTCGGCAATCTCACCTGGATCGACCCCTCCGCCCCGGGGCCCGAGGCGGAGGGCGCGCTTCTCGCCTTCGACACCGGCCCGGCCAACGCGCCGCTGAACGACCTGATGCGCGCCCGCCTCGGGCAAAGCCACGACCACGACGGCGCGCTGGCCGCGACCGGCGAGGTGGACGAGGCTTTCGTCGCCTCGGTCCTGCGCGACCCCTGGTTCGACGCCCCGCCGCCGAAGTCGCTCGACCGCAACGATTTCGCGGGGCTGGTCGACCGGCTGGACATGCTCTCGGACGCGGACGCCGCCGCCACCCTGACCGCCGTCGCCGCCGCCTCGGTCGCGGCCGGGCAGATCCATTTCCCCGCCCCGGTCTCGCGGATCCTGGTCACCGGGGGCGGGCGGCTCAATCCGGTGCTGATGGCGGAACTGCGCCGCCGCATCCCCGCCGCCATCGAGCCGGTCGAGGCCGTGGGCCTGAACGGCGACATGCTCGAGGCCCAGGCCTTCGCCTTCCTCGCCGTGCGCGTGCTGCGCAAGCTTGCGACCTCGGCCCCCGGCACCACCGGCGCGCCGACCCTGGTCGGCGGCGGCCAGATCAGCCGGCCCGATCCCTGACCCCCGCCACGAGCATCGGCAGGGTGTAGATCAGCAGCGCCGTCCAGATCAGCGCGAAGGCTACGGCCTTCACCGTGCTGAAGGGCTCGTGAAAGACGAAGACCGCCGTCAGGAAGATCATCGTCGGCGCGATATATTGCAGCACCGCGATGGTGGACAGCCGCAGCTTCTTCGCCCCGTTGGCATAAAGGATCAGCGGCCCCGCCGTGACGATGCCAAGACCGAACAGCAACGCATTGTCGCCCGGGCTCCCGGCCAGGAAATGCCCGCCACCCGAGGCGCCAAGCCACAGCATCCAGCCCAGGGCCGGCGGAAACAGGATCAGCACCTCCAGCGCGAAACCCTGGTTCGGCCCGATCGGCAGCCATTTCTTCAGGAAGGCATAGAAGCCCCAGGTCACCGTCAGCCCCAGCGCCACCACCGGCAGCCGCCCTGCCTCCCAGGTCAGGATCGCCACCGCCACCGCCGCCAGCGCGATGGCCACGCCCTGCCGCCGCCCGATCCGCTCGCGCAGCAGGACCGCCCCTAGGAAGATCGAGAACAGCGGATTGATGTAATACCCCAGCGCCGCATCCAGCGTCCGGCCCGCGCCGATCGCCCAGATGTAGATCCCCCAGTTGACGCTGATGATCGCCGCCGTCATCGCCGCCATCCCCAGCATCCGGGGGCTGCGCAGCGCGGCCTTCAGATCGCGCGTCCGCCCCAGCAGCCACAGAAGCGCCAGCGCCACCGGCAGCGACCAGACCACCCGGTGCACGATCACCTCGACCGGCGAGACATGCGCCAGCGCCTTCATGTAAAGCGGCAGGAAGCCCCAGAGCACATAGGCCGATGTCGCAAAGAGAAAGCCCGGCAGGCTGTCCCCGCCTTGCGGCGCGGGGGGTGGTTGGGTCGCATCGCTCATGTCTTCCCCCTAGCGAAAGCCGCGGACCGGGACCACGGCAATCTTGTGCCCCGCACAATCGGTCGCATCGAAACGGGCGCTGACGCGCAAGTCCCCTGTCTCGTCATCGGGCTTCGCCGCCGCCCGGAGTTTTCCTCCTGGCGCAAATGCTCTCGCGGGTTCGGGGGTGACCCCCCCGACGACGGCTTGCGCCGCCGCCGCGCTATTCGGAAAGCGCCCGCCAGCCGATGTCGCTGCGGCAAAAGCCGCCGGGCCAGTCGATCCGGGCGACCATGGCATAGGCCGCCTCCCGCGCCTCGCGCAAGCTGGCCCCGCGCGCGGTCACGTTCAGCACCCGCCCGCCCGAGGCGATGATCTGCGCCTCGCGGGCGGCGGTGCCGGCGTGGAACACCATGTGGCGGCTGTCCTCGGGCAGTTCCTCCAGCCCCCGGATCTGGCTGCCCTTGGCGTAGCCCCCCGGATAGCCGTTCGCGGCCATGACCACGGTCAGCGCATGGTCCTCGGCCCAGTTCGCCCGCACCTCGGCCAGCCGCCCCTCGGCGCAGGCCAGCATCAGGTCCAGGGCCTGCGCGCCAAGCCGCATCATCAGGACCTGCGCCTCCGGGTCGCCGAAGCGGCAGTTGTATTCCACCAGCCGCGCCCGGCCGTCCCTGATCATCAGCCCGGCATAGAGCACCCCTTGATAGGGCGTGCCGCGCCGGGCCATCTCGCGGATCGTGGGCAGGACGATCTCGTCCAGCGCCTGTCGCTGGATCGCGTCCGTCAGCACCGGGGCGGGAGAATAGGCCCCCATGCCGCCGGTGTTCGGGCCGGTGTCGCCATCGCCCACCCGCTTGTGGTCCTGCGCGGTGCCGATCGGCAGCGCGGTCTCGCCATCGGTCAGGATGAAGAAGCTTGCCTCCTCTCCTGCCATGAACTCCTCGATCACCACTTCCGCGCCCGCCGCGCCGAACTCGCCGCCGAACATGTCGTCGATGGCGGCCAGCGCCTCGGCCTCAGTCATCGCCACGATCACCCCCTTGCCGGCCGCGAGGCCATCGGCCTTGACCACGATGGGCGCGCCGTGCCGATGGATGTAGTCCCTTGCCGGGGCCGCCTCGGTGAAGCGCGCCCAGGCGGCGGTGGGCGCGGCGCAGGCGTCGCAGATTTCCTTGGTGAAGGCCTTCGAGGCCTCGAGTTTCGCGGCGGCGGCAGAGGGGCCGAAGGTCAGCAGGCCCGCCGCCCGGCAGGCATCCGCCACCCCCGCGGCCAGCGGCGCCTCGGGCCCCACGATCACGAAATCGACCGCGTTCTCCTCGCAGAAGCCGACCACCGCCGCCCCGTCGAGGATGTCGATATCGGCGCATTCCGCTAGCATCGCGATCCCGGCATTGCCCGGCGCCACGATCAGCCGGTCGCATTTCGGGTTCTGCTTCACCGCCCAGGCCAGCGCATGTTCGCGGCCACCGCTTCCGAGAATGAGGATGTTCATCGGCGCCCCCGGCTTGGACTTCTGTCACCGGCGTCATAGGGTTCCTCTGGCAGGGAGGCAAGCCATGGATCCTGAGTTTGGAATCGGCATCGGAACCGGGGGCGGGAATGGACCCGCCCCACGGCCGCGTCCGTCGATTCTGCTGCGGGGCCTGGAGATGGCGGGGCTAGGGACGGCAAGCTACGGTCTTGCGGCGGCGCGCTACGGGCTGGCTCTGGCCGGTGGGGCGATGATACTGGGCAGCTATGCGGTCTACCGCTGGCAGCACGGTCCGGCGCCCGGACCGGGACCGGGCGGTGCGTCCCCGGACGATGACGGCGATTCCTCTGGAGACGGCGACTGATGGACATGTTCGAAGACGGCCCGGCACCGCAGGGCAACCAGCCGGAATACACGGTGTCCGAGCTTTCGGGCGCGGTGAAGCGGGTGATCGAGGGCGAGTTCGGCCTGGTCCGGGTCCGGGGAGAGGTGGGGCGGGTCTCGCGTCCGGCGTCCGGGCATCTCTATTTCGACCTCAAGGACGACCGCGCGGTGATCGCCGCGATCAGTTGGAAGGGCCAGGTCGCCCGGATGCAGGTCCGCCCCGAGGAGGGGATGGAGGTCGTCGCCACCGGCCGGATGACCACCTTTCCCGGCCAGTCGAAATACCAGCTGATCGTCGATGACCTCGCCCCGGCGGGCGCGGGCGCGCTGATGGCGATGCTGGAAAGGCGCAAGGCCGCGCTGGGGGCCGAGGGGCTGTTCGATCCGGCCCGCAAGAAGCCGATCCCCTATCTGCCCAGGGTCATCGGGGTCGTCACCTCGCCCTCCGGCGCGGTGATCCGGGACATCCTGCATCGCCTCCGCGACCGCTTTCCCCGGCATGTGCTGGTCTGGCCGGTCGCGGTGCAGGGCCAGGATTGCGCGGCTCAGGTCGCCGCCGCGATCCGGGGCTTCAACGCGCTGCCCGAGGGCGGGCCGATCCCGCGCCCCGACGTGCTGATCGTCGCGCGCGGCGGCGGGTCGCTCGAGGATCTCTGGGGCTTCAACGAGGAAGTGGTGGTGCGCGCGGCGGCGGCAAGCCGCATCCCCCTGATCAGCGCGGTGGGGCACGAGACCGACACCACGCTGATCGACCATGCCGCCGACCTGCGCGCGCCCACGCCGACGGCGGCGGCCGAACTGGCGGTGCCGGTGCGGCTGGAGCTGCTGGCCACGCTCGACGCCCTGGCCGCGCGGCTGACGCGCGGGGTCGGGCAGGGGGTGATGCTGCGCCGCCAGCGCCTGCGCGACCTTGCGCGCGCGCTGCCCCGGCTCGAGGCGCTGCTTCAGACCCCCCGGCAGCGGCTGGACGGCTGCGCGATGCGGCTTTCGGCGGGGCTGGGCCTGGCCGTGGCGCAGAAGCACCGCGCTTTCGACCGGCTGGCGGGGCGGATGCAGCCTGCGACCCTGCGGGCGGGGCTGGCGCGGCAGCGCGATCTGCTGGCGGCGCGCGACGAGCGGCTGGGCCGGGCGGTCCTGCGCCGCTTCGAGCAGCGGCAGGACCGGCTTGCGCATCTGGCGGCCCGTCTTGCCCCCGCGCTGGGGCGGATGCTGGGCGATGCCGAGCGCAAGCTGGGGGAAGGGCGGCTTGCCCTCGTCCGGCTCTCCGGCCGGCTGGACTCCGCGCCCGCGCAGCGGCTGGCCCGGCTGGCCGACCGGCTCGAGGCGCTGGACCGGACGCGGGTGACGCTCGGCTATGCCGAGACGCTGAAACGCGGCTATGCGGTGGTGCGGGGCGACGGGGCGGTGGTCACGACAAGGGCCGGGGCGGAACGCGCAAGCGCGCTGGAGATCGAGTTCCGGGACGGGCGGCTGGCCCTGACGCGCCCGGCGCGCAAGGCGCGGGGCGAGGGGGAGGGCGGGCAAGGCAGCCTTTTCTGACCGGAGGGCCGCCCTCGGGGCATCGAGCCCCTCGGGCGGCGCTGCCGCGGCTTTCCCCTGCGCGGCCCGTGCGGGTTGACGGGGCAGGAGCCTCCGGCGGGAGTATTTGGAAAAAGAGCAAGTTGCGGGGGCCGGTTTCCTGGTCCCGCCGCGCAGGGTCCTCTCTCTCAGGTCCCCGTATCGCGGTCCAGTGGCACCACCGTCAGCTTCTGCAGGTCCGCGGTGCTGCGAAGCGCGCTCGCCACGGCGTCGCAGTCGATGCGCTGGTCCTGGCCCGCCGCCATCAGCTTGTAGCGACGCAGCCCCAGCCCGATGTCCTGCGCCAGCGAGATCGGCCCGGCGGTGAGACCGATCCCCGCCAGCGCCGCCGTTAGCTGCGTTCCGTCCAGGGTGCTGGTCGCCGGCACCACCACATCCAGCCGGATCACCGGCTTCGGCGGCATCACCCGCTGCACCAGCCGGAACAGGATCAGCACCAGAAGCGCCGCCACCGTTCCAATCACCCCGAGTTCAAGCAGCCCCGCGCCGAAGACGATCCCCAGCGCCGCCGTCATCCAGAGTGTCGCCGCCGTGGTCAGCCCCTGCACCGAGGGGCCCTCGCGGAAGATCACGCCCGCGCCGAGAAAGCCGATCCCGGTCAGGATCGCATGCGGCATCCGCGCCATGTCGCTGACGATCTGCGTGCCGTCCGGCAGGACCGCGGCCCAATCCTCCATCCGCAGTCCCAGCAGCGTCATCAACGCCGAGGCGACGCAGACCAGCGCATGGGTGCGCAGGCCCGCGGGTTTGCGGCGCAACTCGCGCTCGATGCCGATCAGGAGGCCCGCCGCCAGGCTGAAGGCGAGTGGCACCATCAGCGACTGGTCTTCCAGCGTGGCAATCAGGCTCTGGGGCGTCATCTATGCTCGTCCACGGCAATCATCCCCAACACCGGAGCTATCCGGCCGGTTCCTTACTTCATCGCCATCGAAGCGGCCGATTCCGGCAGTTCCTCGGCGAAGCAGCGCTGGTAGAACTCCGCCACCGTCTGCCGCTCCAGCTCGTCGCACTTGTTCAGGAAGGTCAGCCGGAAGGCATAGCCCACGTTGCGGAAGATCTCGGCGTTCTGCGCCCAGTTCAGCACCGTCCGCGGGCTCATCACCGTCGAGAGGTCGCCGTTCATGAAGGCGGTCCGCGTCAGGTCGGCCACGGCCACCATCTGGCTGATGGTCTTGCGGCCCTTCTCGGTGTTGTAATGCGGGTTCTTCGCCAGGACGATCGCGGTCTCGGCGTCATGGCTGAGGTAGTTCAGCGTCGCCACCAGGGACCAGCGGTCCATCTGCGCCTGGTTGATCTGCTGCACGCCGTGGTACAGCCCCGTGGTGTCGCCAAGGCCCACCGTGTTCGCCGTGGCGAACAGGCGGAAGCAGGGATGCGGGGTGATGATCTCGTTCTGGTCCAGGAGCGTCAGCTTCCCGTCATGCTCCAGCACCCGCTGGATCACGAACATCACGTCCGCCCGGCCCGCATCGTATTCGTCGAAGACGATCGCCACCGGGTTGCGCAGCGCCCAGGGCAGGATGCCCTCGTGGAACTCGGTCACCTGCTTGCCGTCGCGCAGCTTGATCGCATCCTTGCCGATCAGGTCGATCCGGCTGATGTGGCTGTCCAGGTTGACCCGCACGCAGGGCCAGTTCAGCCGCGCGGCCACCTGCTCGATATGGGTCGACTTGCCGGTGCCGTGATAGCCCTGGATCATCACCCGGCGGTTATAGGCAAAGCCCGCCAGGATCGCGAGCGTGGTATCGGGGTCGAACTTGTAGGTCGGGTCGATCTCGGGCACGCGGTCGGTCCGCTCGGCGAATCCCTTCACGCGCATCTCGGTGTCGATCCCGAATACATCGCGGACCGAGATTTCCTCGGTCGGTTTCATCACCTGATCCAGCATCGCCTGCCCACCTTAAGCCGCCCGCGCCCCATCGCGCCCATTCCGGCATCCTTGGAACATATCGCGGGGGGGTTCAAGGGGAAGGGCCGCCCGCGACGGCCTCGCGCCGGTTTTCGCCTTCCGCCCTAGTCGCGGAAATGCCGGCTGTCCTTCAGCTGGTCCCAGGCCCAGACCACCTCCTGCAGCCGCTCCTCGTCGCGCCGGTCGCCGCCGTTCATGTCGGGGTGCAGGTCCTTGACCAGGGTCTTGTACTGCCTGCGGATCTCGGCCTTGGTCCAGGTGTCGCGCGCGTCCAGGATCTCGATCGCCTTGCGCTCGGTCGGCGGCAGCTTGCGCGTGGCCGTCGACAGCACCTTGCCGGGGTTCTGCGTCGCCTTCTCGCCCAGCAGCGCCATCGGGTCGTTCACCCCCAGCCGGGCCCAGGCATTGCCGTCGCCGATCCTGGAGAAGGGCTTGGTCTCGCGCTCCCAGACCCGGTCCCGGTCCAGGAACTTCTGGAACTCCTCGTCCGAGGTGCCCTGGAAGAAATTCCACTTCAGGTTGTATTCCCGGATATGATCCTTGCAGAACCAGAAGAACTCGTCGAGGAGATCGGGCGATTTCGGCGCGCGATAGGCGCCCTTTTCCTTGCAGCCCGGATAGTCGCAGGCCCGGTCCGCCGTCTCGAACGCCCCCGACATGCCGCGCCGCCCGGTTTTCTTGCGCCTCTTGTCCGCCGCGGCGCTGAGGTTGAAATCAAAGGGCGGGCGACTGGTCATGCGAAGGGGGCCTTTCCGACTCGGGGCCACGAGTTTAGGTGTTTTCGCGGCAGATTGAAGGGGGTGGCACTGACATGGCCGTGAAAGACGAGATCGAGGCCCGGCTGACCGAGGCCTTCGGCCCGACCGCGCTGGAGGTGATCAACGAAAGCCACCGCCACCAGGGCCATGCGGGCGACGACGGTTCGGGCGAAAGCCATTTCCGCGTCGTGATCCGCGCGCCCGCCTTCGCGACGATGACCCGCATCGCCCGGCACCGCGCGGTGCAGGGGGCGCTGGGGGACCTCAACCAGCGCATTCACGCCATCGCGCTCGACATCGGCTAGGGCGCGGGAACCCCGGCGGGGCCCGGCGGGTTCCCTTTCCGATCCCCGGCAGGAAAGGAGAACGCCATGGTCCCGCATCTTCGCCTCTGGCTCATCGCGCTCTGGGCCTCCTCCGTCGCCGGCGCGGTGGTGATCGCCGGTCTCGTCCTTGGCCGTTACGAATGGGCCACCTTCCTCTGGGCGGCCGCGATCGGCCTCGCGGTCGGCCTTCCCGCGGCGCTGCTGAACTGGGCCTATCTCCGTCCCCGCCGGGCGCGCGAGGTCGGGCTGATGGGCCAGGCGCCCCCGGACAGGGGATAGCCGTGATCTGACGCCCGGCTCCGGCCGGACGCCCTTTCCGCGTCAAGTCCTTCTTTCCGACCGGCCTTTCATGCGGTTTTGACCCCTGCCGCTCGGTTTGCGCTTTGCCGCACCCGGCAATCGGGCGTAGCATTTGACGCAACGTCATTTCCCGATGCCGCCGGATACCGCCATGCCTCGCCGTTTCCTGGCCTTGCCGCTCATCCTGCTGCTTCTGGCCTTCCCGGCCCTGGCCGAGACGCGGGCCAGCGACCGGGTCGCGCTTGTGCTGGGGCTGGCCGCCTACCAGCACATTCCGGGCCTGCGGAACACGGTGAACGACGCCGGCGCGCTGGCCGAAACGCTGGAAGGCATCGGCTTCCAGGTCCAGGTCCTGATGGACGCCACCCGGGACGAGACGCTGGCCGCGCTGTCCGACTTCGCCTTCAAGGCGGAAACGGCCGATATCGCGCTGATCTATTATGCCGGGCATGGCGTCTCGGTGCAGGGCACGACCTTCCTGATCCCGGTCGACGCCCAGGTGCGCGCCGCCAGGGATATCGTCGCGGCCTCGGTCACGATGGACCAGATGCTGGCCGCGGTGGACGGGGCGCGGAAGATGTCGATCCTGATCCTGGACAGCTGCCGCGACAACCCATTCCCCGAGGTGATCGACCTGCGCGATCCCGAGGTGGCCAAGGGCCTGACCACCGGCAAGGGCGGGCTGGCCGCGCCGTCGCCCGAACGCGGCACGCTGGTCGCCTATGCCGCCCGCGACGGCGAGGTGGCGCTGGACGGCGACGGGGCGAACAGCCCGTTCAACATCGCGCTGCGCGACAATATCGTGAAGCCCGAGCTTGAGATCAGCCTGCTCTTCCGCCAGGTGCGCGACGAGGTGCTGGCCGCCACCGGCAACCGGCAGGAGCCGACCACCTACGGCTCCTTGCCCGGCCAGCCCTTCTATCTGACCGGCGGCACCGCGACCCCGGCCGAACCGGGGCTCGAGGACCTTGCCGTCGCCTGGCAGCGCGTGGTGGCGGCCGACCGCGCCAGCCTGGAGAAATCGGCCGCGGCCGGGGATTCGCGTTCGCTGGTCGGCCTCGCGCTGGCCAAGCTCGACCGGCAAAGCACCGATTACGCCCCGCAAGAGGCGCAGGAGCTTCTGGAAAAGGCCGTGGCGGCGGGCGACGCGGATGCGAAATACCGGCTGGCCAAGGTGCTGGAGGGCGGGATCGGCGTCGATCCCGATCCGGCGCGGGCGCTGAAACTGTATCAGGAGGCCGCCGAGGCCAAGATCCCGGCCGCGCTGAACGACATGGGCTATTTCCAGTTCACCGGCGAGCTGGGCCTGACCAAGGACCGCGACAAGGCGCTGGCCCTCTTCCGCGAGGCCGCCGCCCAGGGCCATACCGAGGCGATGTTCAACCTGGCGTCCTTCGCTGCCAACGGGCTGGTGCCGGACCTCGGCCCGAAGGATGCCGCCGACCTGCTCTACCGCGCGTTGCGGGGCGGCAGCGAGCTGGCGCTGGATGCGCTGTTGAACAACGCCGACAAGTTCCCGGCCGAGACCTGGGCCGGGTTGCAGGACATCCTGGCCGGGAAGGGCCTTTACGACGGCGCGGTCGACGGATCGTTCGGCCCCGGAACGCGGCGCGCCATCCTGGCCGCCTATGGCATTTTCGAAACGGAGGATTGAGCGATGCGAAGATTTCTGACATCCGCCCTGCTGGCCCTGGGGCTGGCGGTCCTGTGGCCCGCTGGCGCCGCGCTGGCGCAATCCTGCGGCGGCATCGAGGAGCCCGCATGCCCGCCGGAACACTCCCGGGTGGACCCGGTCGCGCCGGGACCGGCGCTGAACGCCGGCTCGACCCGGATCATCGTGCGCCTCCTGGAGGGCGCGAACGACACCTGCGACGACGACCGGATCGCGCTGCGCTACCGCATCGACTGCCTGCGGCTCTATTACCTGAAGGTCGCCGAACTCCTGCCCGACAACGGGGATTACCTGCCGGTCAAGAAGGCGATGCTGGACGCGGCCGCCAGGCTGGATGCGATCGTGACGGCCAACCTCGACACGACCGCCCCGGCGATCCGCCCGCGCGAGAAGCACAAGCCCGCCGCCAGGCGCATGCCGCCGATCCGCGCGGTCACCGAAGAATCGGCCGCCGCGGCCGCCGCCGAAGCCGCGAAGGTGGTCGAGGAGACGGAACTGATCATCATCCGCTCCGGCGGCGATCCGGCGCGGCGCACCCAGCATTACACCGACATCGCCGCCGCGGTGGAGGAGAACCTGGTCATCCTGCGCTCGGCCTGATCCGGCGCGGCCCCTTTGGCCGGTCAGTAGAGATCGACGCGGAAGGGCGTGGTCGACCAGTGGATGCGGGCGATGTCGACCAGGCGCTCGACCGGATCGGTCTCCATCCTGCCGCCGCCGTGCCGTGCGGCGGCAGCCTCATAGGCGGCCGCGCTGCCGGCGCCGAAGGCCCCGTCCGCCGTGATGTCGGCGCCAAGCTCCTGCAACAGCCGCTGCGCCGCCATGTCGACGGCCTCGCGCGGGGTCGCGGCCAGCACCTTGCGGGCGCGTTCGACCGCGACCGGATCGCGCAGCGCGGCGGCGCGGCCCGCGCGCAGGGCCGCGTCGGCAGGGGAAAGGCCGCCCGCGCCCTCGGTCAGGATCAGATAGGCGGCATGGGCCCCGGCATTGGCATCGCCCCGCTCCAGCCCCTTGTCGAACCACTCCACCGCCTGGCCGAGGTCGGCCTTGCCAAGCGCCCCGCTGGCGATCAGCGTGCCGATATTGCCGGGCGCGTTGGGATGCCCGCCCTCGGCCGCCCTGGTGAACCAGTCCAGCGCCTGCTTCGCGTCCTTCTCCTGGCCGCCAAGCCCGTTCATGTAGACCAGGCCCAGGTTGTTGTAGCCGTAGATGTCGCCCCGCGCGGCGCTTTCGGTCAGATAGCGCAGGCCGCGCGCGGGGTCGTAATATTCGCTGTCCTGATCCAGGTAGAAGAACCCCAGCTCGTTCATCGCATAGGTATGCCCGACCTCCAGCGCGCGCATCAGCAGGTCATGGCCGCGCAGCTTCTCGTCGCGGGTCTTGCCGAAGCGCACCAGCTGGCGGCCGAGCGCGTAGAAGGCATAGGGATCGCCCAGTTCCACCCCCTCGCGGTAATAGGCAAGCGCCTCGTCCGGGGCGGCTTCCAGCGCCGCGCCGCCGGTTGCGCGCGCCTGGTTCAGGATGGCGTTGCCGATGGCATAGGAGGCCCGGGTATGGCCCATCTCGCGCGCGGTTTCCCAGGCGGCGCGGGCCTCGTCATGGCGGCGCAGCGCGGCAAGGGCGCGGCCCAGCTGGTAGTGGAAGCGCGCGTTCTGCGGCTCGCGCCGAAGGGCGGCCTCGCAGGCCTGAAGCGCCACCTCCGGCTCGATCTCGTTGGCGAAGCGGGCGAAGCCGACGCCCTCCGGGTCCAGGTGATCCGCCGCGGCAAGATCGCAGGGATCGGGGGCCAGCTCGACCTCCACCACTTTCGCGCTGCCGTTCAGCCCGATCTCGAATTGCGAGCGCAGGACCGCCTCCTGCCCCACCGGCATCGCAAGGCCGTTCACGGTGGCGAAGGCCAGCCGGTCCAGGTCGGCCGCGGGAAGCGGGAATAGCGGCGCGGACTGGACCCCCGCCGCGTCCAGAAGCACCAGCCGGCCGCCGCGCGGTGGTTCGATCAGCTCGATCCTGTCCGTCGGACCGGCGGCCAGCCCTTCGGCAAGGGTCGCCCCGATCGGGACGGCGGGAGCGAGGGGGGCGCGGATCACGATGTCGGCCTTGGCAAGCCCGGCCCCGATCGGCACCGCGCCGGCCGAACTGGCAAACAGCGTCAACCCCCGCCCGACCGAGCCGCCATCCTCGGTTGCCGGGGCGGCGGGACCGCTCCCCCCGGCGGACGCGGCGATCCTGGCCTCCTCGATCATGGTCGAGCTGTCCCAGGGCACCTGCGCGCCTTTGGTCTCGACAAAGACCTTGCGGCGGACCTCGTCGAAGACATCGGTGACCGGGACGGCCCCCAGCGCCGCCGATTGCAGGAAGGCGCTGGCGAAGGGGCTGTTCTCGCCCGCGCCGTCCAGCGCGACCTCGCCGGGCGAGGTGGAGAAGACCAGGTAGGAGTTCACCGGCGCCGCCAGCGAGGCGAAGCCGGTCTCGACCTCGCGCATGTCGGGGCCGAGCGAATCCTGCAGTTTCACCCCCGCGAAGGGGTTGTTGCGGCAGCTGTCCAGGATGACGATCTGCAACCGCGCCCGTGCCCCCAGGATCGACACCAGGCTGCCGACCGAGACGGTCTCGAACGGCAGGTCGTCGGCCTGGTCTAGCCGGGCGTCGGTCGGGATCAGATAGTTTTCCGACCCGACCTGCACCCCGTGGCCCGCGTAATAGAGCAGCACCTCGGTCCGGCGGTCGGCATCGAACAGGATGCGCTGCATCAGCGCCTCGAAGTCGCGCTTGGTCGCGTCCTTCAGCAGCGTGACGTCATAGCCCTGGCCCGCCAGCATGTCGGCGACATCCACGGCGTCGTTCCAGGCGTTCGGCAGGCGGGGCGCGTGGGCATAGCTCTGGTTGCCGATGACGACGGCGTATTTCTGGCGCGGCCCCTGGATTTCCGCCAGCTTCCGCGCGACCGCCGGGACATGCCCCTGCGGATAGGCGCCCAGCTCGCCGTCCTGCGCCAAGGCCAGCGACGCCGTAGCGACGAGCATCACGGCGGACAGGCCGCCGCGCGACCAGGTCCGCCGGCCCATCCTTCAGGACCAGCCGCCGCCGCCCGAGCCCGAGTCGTCGAAGTCGATGACCGGCTTCTTCTTGGCGACGGGGGCGGGCGCGGCCGGCGTGGCAGCCGGGGCGGGGGCGGGGACCGGGACGACCGCCGGGGCGGGTTCTTCCGGCGGGACGATCTCGTCACAGGCCGCGACAAGGCCCAGGGCAGAGACGAGCAGCATGGAACGGGAAAGGATTGCCGGCATGGATGCACCCATGGGTTCACGCTGTCGAAGTATCGCACCAAACGCGGCGAAATTCACGACCCGAATCGCGCCGGCCGGACACAACCTCCTGCGCGACGGCCCCTAGCTCAGCGCCTGGAACTCCACCCGGCGGTTCTGGTCGGAATCGGGATCGGACTCCTCCAGCAGGAACCGTTCGCCCAGCCCGACCGCCTCCAGACGGCCGGGGTCGATGCCGCAGTCGCCGACGAAATAGCGCTGCACTTCCTCGGCCCGCAGACGGGACAGGCGCTCGTTGTAGTCGTCCGACCCCGAGGCGTCGGTATGGCCGATGATGCGGAACAGCTGGATGTCCGCCGCCCGCATCACGTTGCACAGTTTCTGCAGCTTCGGCTTCTGCGCGTCGTCCAGTGCCGCGCTGTCGAAGGCGAATTCGATCCGGATGTTCACGCCAAGATCCGCCGGCATCTTGACCAGGGTGGCGGTGGCGTTCTCGGACACCACCGTATCGGCCCGGGGGGGCTCGGCCGGCTCGACGGCGGCGACTTCGGTGCCTTCCGGCGTCGATGTCGTCGGTGTCGTCGGTGTCGCGGGTTCGGCGGCGACTTCGGTGGCGATCTCGACGTCTTCGGCGGTGACCAGCGTCAACCCCCGGGTCAGCGAGGTCTTGCCCTCGACCGCGGCCTTGTAGGCGTCGCGCTGCGCCAGGAACAGCTCCAGCAGCTCCTGTTCGGAGAGGTCCTGCGCCGATCCTGCCGCCGGAACCAGCGCGGCGCAGACTGCAAGGCCTGCCAGCATCTTGCGCATGGTCGAACCCCCTTTTCGTGAAAATCGGAGTCTTGCCATGGCAAAGATTAGGGTATGCTGTCCCGGTATTCAATTCACACCTTTGGGCGGGCTGCACGATGCTGCAAATCTCGACCGAACCTCCGACCTCCCCGCGCGCGGGCCGGGGATGAGCACGCCGATCACAGTCGTCCCGACCGCGCGGCCAAGGGTGCCGGTCGCCGTGGGGGCCGGGCTGACCAATCGCGGCATGGTGCGCGAGCGCAACGAGGATTCGATCCTGACCGATCCCTCCGGCGCGCTTTGGGCGGTGGCCGACGGGATGGGCGGCTATGGTTTCGGCGACCTGGCCTCGGACATCGTGATCGACTGCCTGGCCAGGATTCCCGACGGGGTGGAGCCCGGACCCGCGCTGGTGGCCCGGCTGAAAGAGGCCAACGAGCTGGTGCTGCAACGCCAGCGCGCGCCGGGCATGGGCCGGATGGGCGCGACCGTGGTCGCCGTCCTGATCGGCCGGGCGGTGGCGCATGTCGCCTGGGCGGGCGACAGCCGCGCCTATCTTCTGCGCGGCGGGCATCTGCGGCCGCTGACCCGGGACCACTCGGTGGTGCAGGAGATGGTCGACCGGGGCGAGCTGACCCCCGCCGAGGCCGAGAGCCATCCGGAATCGCACATGGTCACCCGCGCCGTCGGCGGCGGGGCCGAGCTGGAGGTCGATCTGGTCAGCGTCCCCCTGGCGGTCGGGGACCGGCTGCTTCTGTGCAGCGACGGCCTGACCCGCTGCGTCTACGAATCCACGGTCGAGACCCTGCTGCGCGAGGCCGCCAGCCCCGAGGAGGCCTGCCAGAAGCTCATCCGCGAGGCGCTGGACAGCGGCGCGCCCGACAATGTCTCGGCCATCGCCATCGTGATCCGGGACGGCTGACATGCAGCCCGGCAACCTTGTCGCCCCGATCATCGTCGCCATCGGCGTCATCATCGCGGCCGTCGCCTTCGCCATGGTCACGACGCTTCTGGAAACGGCCGACGGCGGCGCCGACCTGCGCCTGACCCGGCTTGAGGAAAGCTTCGCCGCCGAAGCCGCGCAGCGCGCCCGGCTCGAGGCCGAGATCGGCACGCTCAAGGCCGACCTCGCCCGGTTGCGCGACGAGATGAGCCTGATCGCCAACCGCGCTCCGGCGGCCCCGGCGGTGGAGGCGACCGCGCCCGTCGACGACGGGCTTTCCCTGCCCGAGGACGGCCAGCACCTGCCCGAGACCGAGGCGCTGACCGAACAGATGCGGGCCGCGCGGGAAAGGTTCAACAAGGGCGTCACCCAGCCGCGCAACAAGACCATGCTGGCGCTTCTGGGCCGCCCGCGCGAGGATCTGGGCTCCGATTGCCGGACGATCACCAACCCCCGGCTGAAGGACCTGGTCGAGACCCGGCAGATCGGCCCGGTCAAGGCCACCATGCTGAAGCCCGCCCTGGACAGCCTGGAGCGGATCCTCGCCCGGCTGAAGGAGGACGAGCCCGACATCGCGGCCAAGCTCGGCACGGCGGGATCGCTCTGCGTCCGGCTGATCCGCGGCTCGGCCAGCGCGGTCTCGAACCATTCCTTCGGCACGGCGATCGACATCACGCTCCAGGGCGAACTCGACCCCTTCGCCGATGGGACCATGCAGATCGGCCTGGTCATCCTGGCCGAGCATTTCAACGCCGAGGGCTGGTACTGGGGCGGCGGCTACAACCGCGAGGACGGGATGCATTTCGAGGTGGGCGAAGAAACGCTGCGCAAATGGGTCGAGGACGGGCTGATCCCGGCACAATGAGCGACCGGCCGGACCCTTCGCGCACGGTCCTGCCGCCCGGGAAACGGGCGATCCCGGAGCCGGAGCTTTATGAACAGGCGGCAGGGCCGGTCCTGCGCATGGCCGCGCAGCTGGCGACGATCCGGGGCCAGGACGCGCCCCTCCTTCTGCAGCGCGCGGCCGAGGCGCTGGACCGTTTCGACGCCGAGCTTCAGCGCGCCGGGGTGCCGCCCTCGACCGTGCTGCCCGCCCGCTATGCGCTTGGCCTGCTGCTTGACCGGGCGGCGCGGGCGAACCGCGCGGTGGACGTGGCGCTCTGGGGCGCGGGGGCGCACCGGCTGATCTTCGACGGGCGCGACCTTTCGGCGGCCTCGCTTCGCGACTTCATCCGCAAGGCCGCCGAGGCCGGCCCCGAATTCGCCGGAATCCGCATCTTCCTGGAACGCCGCCTCGCCACGCTGGACGGCAGCCGCACCCGCCTTGACCGCGACATGGGCGCGGGCTGGACCGGGATCACCCTGGTCCTGATCCTGGCCTTCGCGCTTCTGGTGGCGGGCTGGGCGGGCTTTGTCGAATGGCGCTTCCACCGCGACCTCACGCGGCTGTTCGATGCCGAGGCCCTGGCGATCGGCCTTGACCGCGAAGGGGTGATCCCCGACCTGCCGCAGCGCCTGACCCGGCTGGGCGGGGCGGCCGAGGGGGTGGCGCGGTCGGCCGCGAAGGCGCCGATCCGGCTGTTCGCCGGGCCCCTGGGCTTTGACGCCGCCGCCCATGCCGATGCGGTCCATGACGCGGCGGTGCAACGGCATCTGCCCGCCGCCCTGGTCCGCGCCATAGATGCCGCGCTTGCCGGCGAGGGGGAAAGCCTGCCGCTCTATGATACGCTCCGCGCCTGGGCGATACTCTCGGGGCAGGCCGACTGGTCGCCCGCCTATCTGGCCGGCTGGCTTTCCGACCGGGCCGGGGCGATGCCCGACCTGCAACCGCTGGTCCCGCATATCGGCCGCCTCAACCCGCCCGCCGGGCCGCTGCCGCAGCCCGATGCCGAGCTTCTGGACCAGGCCCGCGGCTTCGCGGCCGAGGCCACCGAAGCGGCGCGGGCCTTCCTGGAACTGCAACGCTCGCCGGGTGCGGCGGGGCTGGCCCCCTGGCGGCCCGATGCGGCGGTTCCGGGCCTGTCCATCGTCCTGCAACGACGCTCGGGCGGGGCGATGGACCGGCCGATCCCCGGCCTTTTCACCCAGGCGGGCTGGGACCATGCCCGCCGCACCGGCGCGGGCCTGGCCGTGCAGACCGCCCGGGCCGAGGCCGCGCGGCTGTTCGACACCGCTCCCGCCAGCACGAACGACGCGCCGGACCTTGTGCTGGACCTCCTCCAGCGCGAGACGCTTGCCCGCTGGAAGGCCTTCCTCGCCGACCTCCAGGTCCGCCCCTTCGCCGATCCCGATCAGGCGGTCCTGGTCTCCGGTCGCCTCTCTACCCGCGATTCGCCGCTGGCCGCGCTGTTCCCCGAGGTCTGGACCCAGGTCGGCGGCCGGGACCGGGCCCGCCCTCATGCCATGCAGCTGCGCATCGCCTCCGACTTCGCGGCGATGATCCAGTATTCCGAGGACGGAAGGATGGACGAGATCGCGGGCCTGTTCGCCGGCCTGAACGTGGCGCTTGGCGCGCTGGACCGGGACGAGCCGCGCGGCATCCAGCGGCTGATGTCGGCGCAGGCGCGGGGGACGACGCTGGCCGCCTTGCGCACCGCTCCGCCGATGCTGGTCCAGATCGTCGAGGACGTGCTGGTCCAGACCAGCGCCGCGCAGGCCGATCCGCTCTCGAACCCCCTGACGCGCGCCTGGCAGGCCGAGGTCCTGCCCCTGTGCAACAAGGTGACGACCGCCCGCTATCCCTTTGCCGAGGGCGCGGACGCCAGCCTTGCCGAGGTGGCCGCGCTTCTCGGCCCGGGCGGGGCGGTCGACCGCTTCTTCCGCAGCCGGGCCGAACCTTTCCTCGACACCACCGGCACGCCCTGGCGCTGGAAACCGGACGCGCGTTTCGCCGGGCTCGACCCGAAAAGCGCCGAATTCCTGCAACGCGCCCAGGCCATCGCGGCCGGCCTGACCGCGCAGGGGGCCGAACTGACGCTGGCCGCCCTGGCGGAACGCGGCAAGACCTTCGTCGCCATCGGCGGCGCGGGCGGGCCGGTGGAGACGGCGCTTGATCCCTTGACCCTGGCCTGGCCCGGCGCCGACCCGCAGGCCGGGGCCGAAGTGCGCTTTACCACCGCCGAGGGCGGCGCGACCCTGGCCCAGCCGGGCGAATGGGGGCTGTTCCGCCTTCTCGACGGCATCCGCCTGCGCGAACGCGACGGCGGCAAGCGTTTCCTGGTCGACCTGCGCTCGGGCGGGGCGCGGCTTTTCATGGAGGTCGGCTTCCAGGCCGAGGCCAATCCCCTGTCGCGCTGGCGGCTGCTGAAGGGTCTGGTCTGCCCCACCGCCCTCTGAACGCTTTTCGGCCCCGCGCGGCGCGATTTTCGGCTAGACTGTCCGCATTGCCCCGACCCGGTTTGACGATGCATTCGGACAGGAGAGATCAGCATGGCTGATGGTCGCAACATCACGGTCGGCACGGCCCTGGGCGACAGTCTGCTCTTCGCGCAGATGGAGGGCTTCGACGAGATCAGCCGGTGCTTCCGCTACGAGGTCGGGCTGGTGAGCAAGGACATCAACCTGAAGGCCGAGGACATCCTTGGCACGCCCGCCACGATCAGCCTCCGCACCGACAGCGCCAAGCGGCATTTCCACGGCATCGTCGCCGAATTCGCCTTTCACGACTATCGCGAGGACTATGCCCATTACCGCGCCGTGCTGCGGCCCTGGCTGTGGTTCCTGAGCCACCGCAGCGACAACCGGATCTTCCAGCAGAAAAGCGTGGTCGAGATCGTGGAGGAGGTGTTCAAGCCCCATGCCCATGTGAAGGTGGAAAAGCGGCTGAAACGGTCCTATCCGCCGCGCGAATATTGCGTGCAGTACCGCGAAAGCGACCTCGACTTCGTGCAGCGGCTGATGGAGCACGAGGGGATCTTCTACCACTTCGACCATGCCGAGGACGGGCACAGGCTGGTCCTGTCGGACGCCAATGCCAGCGTGAAGGATGCCGAGGGGTTCGAGACGATCAAGTTCCGCAATGAGGCGGGGAACGTGATCGGCCAGGACGACGTGATCACCTCGCTGCTGCCCCGCGCCTCGGTCCGGTCGGGGGCCTATGTCCATACCGATTATGACTTCACCAAACCTGCCACCGACCTGATGACCAAGTCCGACGCCCCCAAGGCGCACGAGGCGGCGAAGGGCGAGCTTTACCACTATCCCGGCGCCTACCTCGAGGTCGGCGCGGGCGAGCCGCTGGCCGCGATCCGGCTGGAGGAAGCCCAGGCGCCGCATGTGCGGGTCGAGGCGGCGGGGAACGTGCGGGGGCTCTGGTCCGGGGTCGGCTTCAAGCTGGAGGAGTTCGAGCGCGAGGCCGACAACGTGAGATACCTGGTGCTGCGGTCGGATTACGAGATGTGGGACGACCAGTACCGCGCCGGGATGCAGCGGCAGGGCGAAGGCTTCGGGGTTCACCTGAAACTTCAACCGCTTGCGCTGACCTTCCGCCCCGAGCGGCGGACGCCGAAGCCGCTGATGTCGGGCCCGCAGACGGCCGTCGTGGTGGGGCCTTCGGGCGAGGAGATCTTCACCGACGAATACTCCCGCGTGAAGGTGCAGTTCCACTGGGACCGGCTGGGCGGCAAGGACGAGAACTCCAGCTGCTTCGTCCGGGTCAGTTCGGTCTGGGCCGGGTCGGGCTGGGGGTTCATCCAGATCCCCCGGATCGGGCAGGAGGTGATCGTCGATTTCCTGGAAGGCGATCCCGACCAGCCGATCATCACCGGACGGGTCTACAACGCCGCGCAGATGCCGCCCTATGGCCTGCCGGGAAGCGCCACGCAATCGGGGTGGAAGTCCAATTCCTCGCCCGGCGGCGGGGGCTGGAACGAGATGCGCTTCGAGGACAAGAAGGGTTCGGAGGAGGTCTACTTCCAGGCCGAGAAGGACCATAACGAGCTGATAAAGAACAACGAATCCCGCACCATCGGCAACGACTTCGCCGAGGGCGTGGGCCATGACGCCAAGCAGGACATCGGCCATGACCGGACCGAGACGGTGGGCAACGACAAGGCGGTGACGGTGGGGCACGACCAGTCCACCAGCATCGGCAACAACGACACCGAGACGGTGGGGGTCGACCGGGCGCTGACGGTAGGGTCGAACGAGACGATCAGCGTGGGGAAAAACTCAAGTGAAACCATAGGTTTGAACCATAGCCAGACGGTCGCGGCGGCGCAGGCGATCACCGTCGGCGCGGCGCGGGTGGATACGGTCGGGGCCGCCGAGACGCGGGTGGTGGGGGCGGCGCAGAGCAATACGATCGGCGCCTCGCGCGATGTGACGGTGGGGGCGGGCCAGACGCATTCCATCGGGTCGGATGACGGCTGGACCATCGGCGGCAACCGGACGGTTACGGTCGGCGGCAACGAGTCGATGTCGGTGGCGGGAAACCAGAGCGAAAACGTCACGGGCGAGGTGGCGCTGAAGGTATCGAAGGGGCGGAAGACCGACATCACCGATGCGGAAATGGTCAATGTCGGCAAGGACATGGGGGTCAAGGTCGGCAAGAAGTTCGTGCTGGACGTGACCGACGAGATCACCCTGAAATGCGGCGATGCGCAGGTGACGATGAAGAAGGACGGGACCATCACCATCCAGGGCAAGGACATCAGCCTGGTGGCCTCGGGCAAGATCAACGCCAAGGCGGACGGGAACGTCACCATCAAGGGGGCGAAGATCAACCAGAACTGACATGGTTGAGGAGAGGTAAACGGGATTTCCGGGGCCGGTCCGCGGGGAATGCGGCAAGCCCTTGCGGGCGCTGGAATAACCGGGGTCCGGCGCCCCGCCGCTTTGGTCTGGCATGCGTCTGGCATCGGTCTGGCATCCGTCCCGACGCGGGGGCGGCCCTGGTGGTCATTACCATGTCTGGCGAATCGCCCGTGGGCTGCGGGCGGGTATTGAATCGAGCGCGTTCCGCGCGTGCCTTTCTCTCGCGGCTTCTCGTGAAGGACGAGAAGCCGCTCGGGCGGGCGGCCTCCGGCGGGAGTATTTGGAAAAAGAGCAAGTCAGAGGCGGGGAAGGAGAGCGGCGAGGGTCGCGGCCGGGTCGGACGCCTTGGTCGGCAGGGGCGGGTGGGCGAGGGTCCAGAGAAGGGGGGGGCCTTCGGGTGGCGGGCCGGGGTCGGGGGCTGGCAGGGTGTCGAGGGCGAGCCAGAGGTCGTCGGGGGTTTCGCGGGGAAGCGCGAGGGCGGCGTCGGACCAGCGGTCGATCTGCGCGGGGGTCAGCTCGCCCTCGGCGATGAGGAGGAGCGAGAGCGGGAAGCGCCGCCCGGCGCTGTCCCGGCTGGGCAGGATCACCCCGGCGGCGAGGCGGCCGCCGGAGGGCAGGCGGAAGCGCAGGCCACCGGGCGGAAAGGTCGCGCCGTCGCGCAGGAGGGGGGCGATGTGGCGGGTGAGCCAGGCATCCCAGTTCCGGCGGAAGGCATCGGGCAAGCCGCGCCAGACGAAATCGCCGGTGGCGGGAAGCTTGCCGAAGAAACCGGCCAGGGGGCGGCGCTCCTCTTCCGGGGTCAGAACTTCGTCGGGCATTTGAAGTTGCCGAACATCTTCAGGTCGAAGGGATTGTCGACCGAGGCGGCCCTGAGTTCGAAGGCGGCAGAGAAGCCGGAGAGGCCAAGGTTCAGCCGGAAGACCTCGGGCAGGTCGGTCGGGGCGAGGCTGCCCTTGCGGATCAGCCGCAGCCAGGCCCAGGAGCCGGTCTCGGAGGTCAGAAGCTCTCCGCTGCCGTCGGCGGGCTGGAACGACAGCGAGATCAGGTTGGTGCCGTCCGGTCCGGGCCAGGTCATCGGCATCGGGCGGGTGGCGGCGTTGAGGTAGGTCAGCACCTGGCCGTCGACGTTCAGGGTGACGCTGGCGGCGTTCGGGGTCAGGTCCTTCGCCTCCAGCGTGAAGGCCATCACCGGGCCGGAGCCGCCGGGGAAGAGCCCGTCGCGGATGGAACGCGCCCGCTCGAACGGGGCCAGGAGGGAGCCGTCGAGGCCGAAGTCGGCGCGCCAGGCCCAGGGTTTCACCGTGGTGTCGATGTAGGGCAGGAGATTGTCGGTGACGAACTTGTCGATCCGCGCGCCGGGGGCGAACAACTCGCGGAAATCGGCGACGTTGACGTCGATGGCGGAGGCGGCGTCGAAGGGATAGCGGCCCTCGGTCGCCTTGACGCAGAAGTCGTGGACATCGGCGCGCCAGCGGTCGTTGAGCTGGGAGATCACGGCGTCGCGGGTCACGGCGATGGTATCCCCGGCGATGCCGGCAACCCAGTCGTCCAGCGGGTCCGGGAGCGAGCGGGCGGCATTGGCGACGGCGCCGGTCAGTTCGGCCAGCCCGCCGCGGGCGAGGAGGGTCGCCTCGGGGTCGGGCGAATTCATCGCGCTGGCAAGCTCCTTGGCGAGGCCGTCGAGTTGCAGCCCGACGTCGTCGAGAAGCGGCGGGACGCCATCCACCTCCTCGATGGCGGCTTTCAGGGGGGCGAAATGCAGGGCGACGTCGCTGCCGGGCGGCGGGCCATCGGCAACCCCGCCGGTCGAGGTGGCAAGCTTGCTGCCCGCCTTCAGCAATTTGCCGACCTTGCCGAGCTTGGCGGTGGCCTTGGTGACCAGGCCCTCGGGGACGGCGGCTTCGTCCTCGGGGATGACGCGGGTCAGGTCGACCTCATCCACCACGGCGCGGACCAGGCGGCGGAGGGTGCTGTCGGGGCTGGCGAGGTCCTTCATGTTCGCGGTGGCGGTGGGCAGGTCGGCGATCGGGGCAAGGCGGATGTCGCGCAGGAAGCCGTTCCACTGGGCGATGAAATCGTCCTGGTAGAGTTTCAGGATGTCGGCCTCGAGCGTGGCGACCGAGGCGTCGGAGCTTTCGGCGCAACCGCCGGCGAAGACCTGCTGGTCCAGCGCGGCGGTGGCGGCGACCTCGGGGATCAGGGGCAGGACGGTGGTGTGGAAGCCCTGGTAGGTGAAGGCGCCGGGGAGGCCGACGCGGAGGGTCTTTTCCGAGATCCGGGTCAGGACGCGGGTGGCGTTGGGCCCGGCCTTTTCGGCCGGGATCCAGTCGGGGAGCGCGGTGACGGCGGGATCGGAGATCAGCGCCGCATAGGCGCGGGCGGCCAGCGGGATGGTGCAGATGGATTGCAGCGCCTGCTGGACGAGATCCTGGTCGGGGGCGATCTTCCGTTCCTCGGACCCCATGCGGTCGATGGCGGCAAGCTGGTGCTCCAGCGCGGCTTCGGTGGGGAAGGGGTCGGCGGGGGCGTTGAGGGGCAGCTGGTCCTGCCACCACTGCGCCGCGAACCCGCGGTCATAGGGGGCGAGGCCGGTCATCATGTAATAGACCTTGAGCGCGCCGAGCAGGTATTCCGGGTCGCGGATCTGGCGCCACATGGTGGCCTCCAGCAGGGCGACCATGCGGGGCTCCAGGATGTTGCGGAGCGAGCGGTCATAGGCGATGCGCTGCGCCTCGGCCAGTTCCGACCGTGCGGTGGGGCCGATCCAGGTGAGGGGCGAAGGCGGGACTTTGGTCGCGGCGGCCTTGACCTCGGTCACGCCGTCGAGGGCGAGTTCCAGGTCGAGCGGGTCGGTCGGGGCCTGGCGGGCGGCGACATTGGCGAGGCGGCCGGAGAGGTCGGCAAGGAGGCGCTCCTGGTCGTCGATGCCGCCGGAGTAGCGCAGGAAGGAGAAGAGGAAGAGGAGGCCGGCGATCAGGGTGATAAGGGACGCGCCCGCGATGGAGCCGCGCCAGAGCCATTTCCGGCGCTCCTCGGCGGCGGCGTCGAAGGTGCCGAGGCCGGCCTCGGGGAAGATGAGGTCGGTCAGCATGTTGCGCAGGAAATAGGACCGCTTCTCGCCGAAGGGGCGGCGGGAGGGGGTGTCGGCGTTCAGGCCGAGGGAGCCCGCGAGTTCGCCGACCAGCCGGTCGATGGGCGAGCCTTCCTGGGTGGCGGAGGTGAGATAGAAGCCGCGCAGCCAGGGGCTTTCCTCATAGCGGCTTTCGCCGAAGACGGTGTCGATGAGGAGCTTGAGCGGCGCCTCCAGGCGTTCGACCTGGGCGGGAAAGCGGAAGACCTCGGCGCGCTGGTCGAGGGGGACATCCTCGGCCATGCGGGTGGTGAGGCGGGTCTCCAGGTTGGCGAGCAGCGCCTTGACCTCGCGTTCGATCAGGGTGCGGTCGATGCGGGCGTCGGTGGGGAGCGTCGCGCCCCAGACCTGCTCGCGGTCCTTGGTGGGGAGCGTGCCGAAGAACGCCTCGAAGCCGGGGACCAGGTCGACCTTGGTCAGCATCAGGTAGACCGGGAGCTGGATCTGCAACCGCTCGCGCAGCTCGGCCAGGCGCTTGCGGATTTCCCGGCCATGGTCGCGGACGGCGGCCTCTCCGGCGAGGAGTTCCTTGAGGCTGAGGGTCAGGATCACGCCGTTCAGCGCCCGCTTGCCGCGGTGCTTCTTCAGCATGTCGAGGAAGCCAAGCCATTCGGCCGAGTCGATCTCGGGGTCGCTTTGCTGCTGGACATAGCGGCCGGCGGTGTCGACCAGCACGGCATCCTCGGTGAAGAACCAGTCGCAGTTGCGGGTGCCGCCGACGCCTTTCAGGTCGTCGGAGAGGTCGATGGGGAAATGCAGGCCGGACTGGCGCAGCGCGGTAGTCTTGCCAGAGCCGGGGGGGCCGATGATGACATACCAGGGCATGTCGCGGAGGAACTTCCTGCCGCCGAGCTTCGACCGCTTCATCTCGGTCAGGACCGAGGCGAACTTGGTGTTGATCTCGGCGACATTGGCCTCGCCCGGAAGCGCGGCCTTGGGCTTTTCGGGTGTCGCCAGTTCGGTCACGAAAAGCTGGTTCTTCTTCGCGGCCCGCAGTTGCGCAAGGAGGAGGGAGAAGAGCCAGAGGACCAGGATGACGGCGATGACGATCATCCGCACCAGATCATCGGCGAGCGGCACCATGTCGCCGACCGAAACCAGCGGGCCGAAGAGCCAGATCAGCGCGCAGAGGAGGAGGATGCCGATGAAGCCCCACAGCCGGCGGGAAAACAGGAAGCGGAAGATGGCTTTCAGGACTTTCATCTAGAGCTTCTTCTCGATCTTGATCTCGATGCGGCGGTTCTCGGCCCGGCCCTGTTTCGTGCCGTTGTCGCCCACGGGTTCGCTGTCGGCGCGGCCCTCGGCGGCGAGCAGGTCGGGCGGCACCCCGGCGGCGGCGAGAAGGTCGGCGATGGTCCTGGCGCGGGCCTCGGACAGGCCCTGGTTCGAGGCGAAGGGGTTCGAGGCCTGCACCGGCACGCTGTCGGTATGGCCGATCACCGTGACCTTGCCGATCACCTCGATATTCTCCTTGATGCAGTCGGCCAGCGCGGTGACGAGGGGGCCGTAGACCTGGTTGATGTCGGCCTTGGCGGAGCGGAAGACCTCGGGGTCGGAGCCGCGCAGGGTGAGGAAGGCGAGGGAGACGTCATCCTTGCCGGTCAGGGCGGCGGCGGTGTCGGCGGGGGCCTTGGCCAGGCAGGCGGGGACCAGTTCCAGCACCACGGGCTCGATCTTGATCTCGGGCGCGGCGGGTTCGGCGTTGGTGCGGACCGGGCGGAAGATCTCGGCCCGTTCGGGGGGCGGCAACAGGCGGGCGAGGGCGTAAAGCTGCGTCGCCTTGTTCGAGAGCTGGATGCCGAGGCCCACGTAAAGCGCGGTGATGACGGCCACGGCGGCAAGGCCGATGGTCCAGAGCGGCACGGCGAAACGGGGTTTTTCGTCGGGCGCGATCACGCCCTGCCAGTGCGGCGAGAGGGGGGCGGCCTCGGCCTCGGGGTTGCGGATCGTGCGCGCGATCGCCGCGCGCATGGCGAGAAGGGCGGCGTCGCCGGTGCGGCCCTCGACCCGGTATTTGCCGCGAAAGCCGAGGTTCAGGCAGTGGAAGCCCAGTTCCAGCAGCTCGGGGTCGCGGTTGGGGTGGCGGAGCAGTTCCTCCAGCCGGTCGAAGAACCGGGTCCCGGCGTCGACCTCGCCGGTCAGGCCGGTGACCAGCGGTTGCCGGGGCCAGCCGGAATGGCCGCCCCAGGGGGTGTTGAGCGCGATGTCGTCGATCAGGGCGGCGACGAACCAGGCGGCCTGGTTGGCGCGGGTCATCGGCACGCCCATGCCGACGGCGCTGTCGCGGGCGTCGATCAGGTTCTCCTGCAGGCGCAGGCGCAAGCCTTCGGCATTGGCGGGGGGAAGGGCGCGTTCCAGTTCGGGCGCGAGTTCCAGAAGCGGGGCGAAGGCGACGATCAGCGGGTTCGGATGCGCGCGGGCGAGGCGGGGCCTGGGGCCGCGGGCCGCCCCCTGACCGTAGTCCTGCGGCGGGGCGCCGAAGCCGCCGCCCTGTCCGCCGTAGCCCTGCCCGCCGTAGCCCTGCCCGCCGTAGCCTTGCGCCCCGTAGCCCTGGGTCGGTGCGGGACCGCCGCCGAAGGTCGGCTGCACCGGGGCGGTGGCCGGCGGGTTCGCCTTCACCGGCCGGATGCGGGTGCGCCCGGCGTCGTTGGAGAGGCCGAAGGGGTCGTCCTGGTCGCTCATCGGTTCACGGCGTAGCAGTCGATTTCGGGCTCCCGCTCCAGCGCGCCGGAGACGCCGATGACGAAGCCGGGCGCATCGGTGAGCTGGGCGAAATGTTCGGACCTCTGGTCGAGTTCGAGGCAGAGGCGTTCCCCGTCATAGGGAATCTCGCGCGGCTGGGAGTGCAGCGGTTTCAGCGGGATGCCGGGGAGGCGGGATTTCCACAGCTTTTCAAAGGCATCCGCCGCGCCGACCGTGGCCTGGGAGACGAAGATGCGGCGCAGGGATTCGTCCGACATGTCCGAGCCCACGCGCAGCACGATGCGGCTGGTCTTCAGGAGGTCGGGATTGTCGATGCGGACCTTCCAGATGTTCTGGGCGTGGCGGGCGACCTGAAGGGCGCGCGACTTTGGCTCGACATGGCGCAGGGACAGCATCAGCGAGCGCAGCGTGTCGGCGAGCGCGGCGAAGGCGGGCTGCGGATCGAGATGGTCATAGGGCGGCAGGTCGGAGAGGCGGCGGGACGAGGAGCCGTAGGTCGCCATCCGGCCCGCGAGGCCCGCCAGTTCCATGAACAGCTCGGACGGGTGGTGCAGGTTCTGCGCCAGCATATGCGCGACGCGGGGGCGGGCGGTGTTGGCGAGTTCGAGGAGCAGGAGGTTCTCGATCGACCGGCCCGCGCCGCCGAGGACCAGCTTGCCATGCGCCTCGGCGATGCGGTCGAGGCCGGTGACGACCTCTTGCGCCAGCCCCGCATACCAGGGCACGGCGGAGAGGCAGAGCGCGGGGGCGAGATAGCCGTCGGAGAGGGCGACGGAGCCTTCCGCCCGCAAGCCGTCGACGCGGGCGACGGGCAAAGCGACGTAGCCGGCGGTCTCCTCGCCCGGCAGGATCAGGCGGGCGGCAAGGCGGGCGACCTCCAGTTCCTCGGGCTCGGCCCCGCCGCGGACGGTGTCGCGGACGGTCTGGATCGTGCCGCGATAGCGCGAGCCGGCGGGCTCGGCATGGGCGGGGTCGATGGTGGCGGAGCCGGGGCGTTCGATCGGGATGGCAAGTGACACATGACCCGCCATGTCCGCCTTGATCGGGACCGGGGCGGGGGCGGACATGGTGTCAGGAATGGCGAAGGGGGTGCCGTCGGGGAAGATGCCGGAAGCTGACGCGATGGCGACGCGGCCGGCGTCCAGCGCGGGCTTGTCGAGGGTGAGCGAGCGGAACCCCCAGGCCTGCAGCGGCGCGGCCTGGAGCACGCCGCGCACCAGGCCTTCGGTATAGCGGTCCTGCTGTTGCAGGTGCTGCGTGCGCAGGAACAGCCCCTCGGACCAGACGACCTTGTTCTTGTCATTCATTCTTGCGTCCTGTTCCTGCACTGGCCGAGGTCACATCGGGGTCAGCTTGATCCCGCTGGCGGTCACGTCAAGCGCGAAGGTCACCGAGTCGGTCGGCGAGACCGAGGACTTGGCGCGGAACTGCTTGCCGGCCGGATCGCGGTAGCCCGCGACCACGGCGATGAGCGCGGTGGCGGGATCGAGCGTGACGGTCTTGGTCGTCTTGGCCCCCGGCGCGAGGGTGAGGGTGTCGGCCTTCACCAGATCGCCGCCAAGCGCGGTGGCGGGGGATTGCAGGGCGAAGAAATCCGCCCCGTCGAAGGCCCCGGCCCCGCGCAGTTGCAGGACCTGCAGCGTCAGCGGCCGGTCGGCGCCATCCGGGCCGGGGTTCATGCCGGCGGTGCCCTGGGCGACCAGCGTGACCGCTCCGGGGCCGGCGGGGGCGCAGGCGGTCGCCAGAAGGGCGGTGCCGGTGATCAGAAAGGCACGGCGCGGAAACTCATGTGTCATCGGTCTTCTCCCTGTTGCCTTCATATGCGTCACGGAAGTCCGCGCCGACTTCGCCAAGGAAACGGTCCTCGGCGGCGCGGGCGATGTCCTTGTAGCGGTCGGTATAGGCCTTCCAGAGCTTGGCGCTGCGGCCGCCGGAGAGGAGGCTTTCCAGCAGGCCGAGGTCGTCGAGATCCTTCTCGACGGCGGCGGGATCGAAGCGGTCGATCATCCGGCGCAGCGCGGACTGGATCGCGACCCAGGAGCGCAGCTGGTGGTCGGCCAGGTCGCGGAAGGCGCCGTTGATCGCGGTTTCCGGGTCGAGGTAGCCGGGGCCCTTCGCGGCGACCAGGGCGGCGATGGCCTCGTTGGTGGAGGCGAGGAATTTCAGCGGGTTGACCTCGGTATTGCTGATCACCGTCTGCGCCACGCGGGCGTTCTGCTTTTCCCTGGCGCGGGTGCGCAGCATCAGCATCAGCCCTTCCACCAGCAGGCGGAACCGCTGGCCCATCGCCTCCATCTCGGCGGCGGGGTCCTGCGCGGCAGGCGGATCGAGGCCGAGGCCGCGGAAGAAGGCCGCGCGCAGGGCGGGATCCGCCGCGGCATCCGGCCTGGCGGGGGCGGCGGCAGGAGGTTCGGCCGCGGGCGGCGGGGCCGGTTCGCCGCGCTGGCGGGAGCGGTTCTCGTCGGCCGCGACCGGAGGCGCGGCGGGCGCTTCGGGGGTCGGGCGCAGGGGGTCGGGCGGCGGGGGACCGGGGGCGGGGGGCGGCGGTTCGGGGGCGGCCGCGGGGGGCGGCATGGACCACCAGTCGTCGGAGGCGGGGGCGGCGACCGGCGCGACCGGGGCAGGCCCGGCGGGTGCGGTCGGCTCGGCGGGGCGAGCCCTGGCCGGTTCGTCGAAGAAGGAGCCGAAGCCGAAGTCGCCGCCGCGCGGTGCGATGGGCTCGGGCACGCTGCCCGTGGGGCGGGCCGCGACGGAGCGGTCGAGGGTGAAGGGGTCGTCGAAGAGCGGCGGCGCGGCGCGGTCGGGGGTGGGGTCGAAGCGCCGCGCGTCGGCCGGGCCGGTGTCGAAGGGCTGCGGCAGGCCCTGCGGGCGCTGGACCGGCGGGGGCGGGGCGACGGGCTGCGAGAAGAAGTCGTCATGCGTCATCTGCCGCGGCGCCGGGGCCTGGGTGCGGGGCGCGGCGGCGGGGGCGGGGGCCTCGATCTCGACCCGGATCACGGTGTCGCCAAGGCGCAGGCGCATTCCGGTTTCCAGCCGGGCGGCGTTGCCCGGCCCGAGCGGCTGGTCGCGGCCGTCGATGAAAAGCCCGCCCCGGCTGGCGTCGGTGACGATGAACTGGCCGGCCTCGCCGGTGATCACGCAATGCTTGCGCGAGACATACATGTCGGGATCGTTCAGCTGCCACGAGCAATCAGCGCCGCGCCCGATCGAAAGCTCGCCGCCGGGATGGCGCATCTCGTGCCGGTCCTGGGGATGGGGGCTGTGCTCGATGATCAGGCGGAGGGTCATGCGGCCTCCACCTGTGCGACGCCGGTGAGGCGGAGGTCGTCGGCGTCTTTCTCGCGGCGGGGGGAAAGCCAGGTGCTGCGGCCAAGCCGGCACTGGCCGAGGCGCGCGTCGGGGATTTCCTCGCGCGCCAGGACGAGGCGCAGGTCGAATTCCATCTCGCGGCCCATCGCGTGCCGGATCGCATGGCGCAGGCGGGCGGTCAGGTCCGGGTCGGCGAGGAATCGGGCGAAGCGGGCAAGGGGCAGGGGGCCGATGCGCAGCTCGACCAGGGTCTGGCGCTGGAAGCTGCGGGCGCCGACCACGGCGGACCGGCCCAGCCCGGCATGGGCCCGGCCGAGGCGGGATTGCAGATGCGGCGGGATCTCGGTCCAGGTGCCGAGGAATTCGACCAGCGAGACCGGGGCCTCGACCACGTCGGAGAGATAGGCGGTGAGCCGTTCGACGCTGAAGACCTGCCGGCCCAGCGAGGTGGCGTGGCGCAGCTTCAGCCGGGTCTGGGTGTCGGGGACCTTCGGCTTGGTCCCCGGCAGGGCGGTGCCGGCCAGCGCCTCGACCAGCGCCCGGACCCGGCTGGCCGCCTCATGCTCGATCTGCACCTCGGGCCGGGCATCGGCCCAGGCGCGCCAGTAGAGCGCCATCATCCGGTGCTGGAGAAGGTTGCAGAAGTCGAGGAAGGTGGTGTCCGAGGCCGCATCGCTGCCCTGGGTGAACCAGCGGTCGGACAGGCGGGCGAGGACCCAGCGGGTGAGGTGCAGCGGCAGCGCGCCCTCGGGGCCGAGAAGGCCCAGGACCTCGACATCCACCTTTGGCGGGCTGCCGGGGTGGAAGCCCGCCACGTCGCGGGTGCCGAAGGTCAGCCTTGCGCGCTGGCCGAGGCGGGCGGGTTCGCGCGCTGGCCCGCCGCAGCGGCCAAAGCGCATCTGGCCGCGTTCGAGGCGGCGCAGAAGCTCGAAGAAGCCCATGGTTTCGGGCGTGGGCACATCCCCGGTCAGATCAGGGCGCGGTTGCCCGGCGTCATCGGCCACGACACCTCCTCCTGTCTTTGCATGAGATGGGTCTTTGCGCGCACGAAGGAGTTGATCGCGGCGTGGCGGGCGAAAAGCTGGTTGAGGAGGGCGGAGAGCAGGAGGGTGGAGCCGCCCGCCAGCGTCGTCTCGTCCACGTCCAGCGTGATCTCGACGCCGTGGCCGAAGCAGATCGGGCCGGGGATGCCGAGGCGTTCGACCACCTGGCGCGAGCGGAGGCGGGTGATCGAGCGGGCGTGACGGGCGAGGGCGGGATCGCCGCGACCGGCGTAGAGGTCGAGCATGGCGCGCAGGGGTTCGGCCTCCTGGCCCGGTTCGGCCAGCGACAGGTGATTGAGCGACAGCTGCGCCACCAGCCGCCAGGCGAGGTCGTCAAGCTGGCTTTCCCCGCCCGAGACGATGTTCGGCAGGGCCGAGGCGACCGAGGCGCGCGGGCGGCGGAAGGGGGACAGGAGTTCGATCCGGCCGACGGGATCGCCGGTTTCCAGCGACAGTTTCGGGCTGTCGTCCAGGATCGGCAGGTCGCGGTTGGTGCAGAGCGCGCGGATGTCGAGGCGGCGGATCGCCCTGGTCACGGTCACGTCGGCGGGCCGGGCGATCGACAGGAACAGGTCGTCGCCGGCATAGCTGGTGCGGGTCTGGCCGCGGCGGATCTCGTCCTCGCCGGGCCGGCGCGGCCTGCGCTCGGTGGTGTAGACCAGGCCCGAGCCGCGGTGCCGGCCGACGGAATAGAGCGGCTCGACGGTGGCGTCGGGGCCGTCGCTGTCGGCGTCCTCCACCCGGGTCAGGCGGTAGATCTCGAAGTCGCGCGGACGGGTGCGGTCGGCGTGGACGATATGGGCGGCGGAACGGCCGTCGATCTCGATCACGTTGCACTCTTTCTCGAAGAGGTTGACCAGCGGCGTGACGAAGAGGCGGAAGTCCCTGGCGGCAAGGTCGGAGAGTTCCGGGCGGGGGGCGTCGAGGTAGACGACGATTTCGCAGGGGCCGTTGGTGCAGGCGCGCAGCGCGGGGTTGAGGCCGTCGAGCCGCAGGTAGTGGAAGCGGTCGGGCATCAGGAAATATTCGCGCATCAGCCGGTAGCCCTCGAAGGCGGGGCGGACGCGGGGCAGCAGGCCCTCGCGGTCGGGGATGCCGACGAGGGCGGGACCGGCGAGGGGGTGGACGGGGTGGGCGGGGCCTTTCGCGGGCCGGGCGATGGCGGCATGGCCATGGCCGAAGATCGCGTCGAAGATCGCGCCACCGCGCGGGCCGCCGGTGAACCAGAGGTCGAGCCGGTCAAGCGACAGTTCGGCCAGCGAGCCGGGGCCGACGCGGGCGAGCGTCAGGCGGATCGCGGCCTCGGCCTCGGGCCGGTCCAGCCCGGCGGCGTTCAGCGCGCCCTTGTCCTGCAGGTAGTCGGCCGCGTCCAGCGCGACGGGCCAGAGCGTCACGTCCTGCGCGGTCGTATAGGTGGCGCGGGTGGAGATCCCCTCGCGGTAGGCGGCGACCGAGCGGGTGCCGCGCGGGACGCGATGGCCGTCGAGCATGGTCTGGACCTGCGGGCCGGGATGCAGGATCGCCATGGTCATCGCCGGGGCGGGGCAGACGAGGTCGGGGTAAAGCTCGTCCAGAAGGTTGCGGACGTAGCGGCTGCTTTCGGCGTCGACCTTCAGCCGGGTGCGCGCGGCGAGATAGGCCACGCCTTCCAGCAGGCGTTCCACATAGGGGTCGGGGCAGGGCACCGCGTCGAGCGAGAGATTGCGGGCGACCGTGGGGTGGAGTGCGGCGAATTCGGTCGCAAGCTCGCGGATATGGGCGAGTTCGTCTTCGTAATAGCTGAGGAAGTTGCGGTCCATCATGCGTCCTCGACCGCCGTGGTGGCGCGTCCGTTGTCCAGGTCGATCATGGTGGAGAGCCGCAGGCGTTCGGGGACCGGGGAGAGCATGAGCATCGCGTCGACCTCGATCCGCATGCCGGTGCGGTCGCCCTGGGCCACCTTGACCCGGATCGAGTCGCGCTTCAGGCGCGGCTCGAAGACGGCGATCACCTCGCGCAGTTCGCGGGCCAGCGCGGCAAGGTCGAAGTCGGAGATGGCGCGGCCGGAAAAGGAGGGGACGCCGTAGTTCAGGACCGAGCGGCGGACATGGGGAAAATCGGCGATCAGCTCCTGGGGCGTCTCGTAGCCCTTGGCCTCGCGGTCGGTCAGTTGCAGCCCGGATTCGAAGCGTTCGACGTTGAACAGGGCCTCGATGTCGCGCCGGACCGCCTCGCGCAGGACGGCGGCGTTCACGACGATGCCGCGCTCTTCCAGAAAGGCGCGGCGGGCGGTCCGGGTCAGGAACAGGTGCAGGTCGCGGCGGGTGTCGTCATCGAGGCCGGGGTCGGCCTCGATGACGCGCGCCCCGCCGGCCAGCACCGCCTCGACCCTGGCGGCGCCGATCCGCGCCGCCAGGTCCGCGCGCTGCCGGTCGGTCTCGGAGACGATGCCGGGCAAGTCATCGACGAGGCGGTCCCACAGGCTGGGCTGGACCGCTTCGGTCCGGGATTGAAGGATCGGATCAGCCACCGACGGTGTCCTTTCCCTGCCGGAGAGGCCCGCGCTCAGGCCCCCGCAACCAGATCATATTCAAATTCGTGCTCGCCGCCGGCCGAATGGTCGCTGGCCTGCTCGATGTAGAGGACCTTCATCTTGTTGAAGACGATGGAGATGGTTTCCATCGGCGGGGTCTCGACATCGCTGCTGCCGGCGAAGTTGTAGCCTTCGACCATGCAGTCCGAGAGCGTGACGGTCAGGTAGTCGAGATGCGTCTCGCCCGAGTCCTTGCGCAGGGTGACCACGATCTCGGGGAATGCGGTCGCCAGAAGCACGGCCTGCGCCAGGTAGGGCGAGGACTTGTCGTAGAACTTGGAGACCGTCAGCGAGGTCACGTTCGCCATGCCGGTGCTGCGGCCCACGCCGGGGGTGTTGATCGCGGGACGCGTGGCCCCCCAGGACAGCGAGGCGATGGAAATCTCGCCCTCGTGGTCCTTGCGGCCGCTTTCGCCGGGGATTTCCTCGATCTTCATGTAACCGGAAACAGCCATTTCCTTACCCTTTCATCTGTTAAATTGCGGATGCTCCATTGCTATTCACTTGGCTTTCACCGAGGGCAGTTCGGAGACGAGCCGCAGGCTCGCGTTGATCCCCTCGAGCTGGTAATGCGGCCGCAGGTAGAAGCGCGCGTTGTAATAGCCGGGGCGCCCCTCGACCGAGTCGACCTGTACTTCGGCCTTGGCCAGGGGCCGTTTCGCCTTGGCCTTGTCATCCGCCATGGCCGTGTTCGACAGCACATAGCGGTTGATCCATTCCGACAGCCAGACCTGCATGTCGGCGCGTTCCTTGAAGGTCCCGACCTTGTCGCGCGCCATCGCCTTCAGGTAATGCGCGAAGCGGCTGACCGGGAAGAGATAGGGCAGGTTCGCCGACAGCCGTTCGTTGGCCTGGGCGTCGGGATCCACCAGCCGGCCGGCGCGGGCCTCGTCGTCCTGCAGGCTGTGCGCGCCGATGAAGGCGGCGATGTCGGTGTTCTTGCGGTGCAGGATCGGCATGAAGCCGAGCTTGGCCAGTTCGGCCTCGCGCCGGTCGTCGATGGCGATCTCGGTCGGGCATTTCATCGCGATCGAGCCGTCGTCGGTGGGGAAGCTGTGCACCGGCAGGTTGATCACCGAGCCGCCGGATTCCACGCCGCGGATCTGGCTGCCCCAGCCGTAGAGCTTGTGGCTGCGGTTGATGTTCACGCCCATGGCGAAGGCCGCGTTCATCCAGACGTAATGGTCGTGCTTGCCGTCGATCTCCTCCTCGAAGGCGAAGCCCTTGACCGGGATCGTCGCCGCGCCATAGGGCAGCCGGGCCAGCACGCGCGGCATGGTCAGGCCGATGTAGCGCGCATCCTCGCTTTCCCGCAGCGACTGCCAGCTGGCATAGTCGGGCGAGGAGACGATCTGCTGCAGGTCCTGCGGGTTCGGCAGTTCCTGCCAGCTTTGCATGCGGAAAAGCTGCGGCGCGGCGGCGGCGATGAAGGGGGCATGCGCCGAGGCGCAGACGCCGGACATGTTGCGCAGAAGGCCGACGTCGCGCGGGTGGTGGCTGAACTCGTAGGCCCCGATGATCGCGCCGAAGGGCTCGCCGCCGAACATGGAATATTCGTCGGTGTAAAGCCGCTTGAAGATCGGGGACTGGTCCCACATCTGGCCCTCGAAATCCTCCAGCGTGTCGGCCAACTGGTCCTTGGTGATGTTCATCACCCGGATCTTCAGCTTCTGGTCGGTCTCGGTGTTGTTCACCAGGTAGTGCAGCCCGCGCCAGGTGCCCTCGATCTCGCGCAGCTCGGGGGCGTGCATGATCTCGTTCATCTGGGTGGTCAGAAGGCTGTCGATGCCGGCGATGAGGTTCTTGATCGACTTGACCGCATTGCCCGAGATGGTCGCGGTGCCCGAGCGTTCGGTGGCGGCCAGCGCCAGGTTCTGCACCAGCTTGTGCAGCTTCTGGCTCTCGTCCTCCTTGACGCGGAAGTCCTTTTCCAGCAGGTCGCTGAATTCGCCGAGGTCGACGGCCTGGGCCTCGGGGGCGGCGGTGGCCTGCTTTTCCTGTTCGGCCATGGCTCAGCCCTCCTTCTTCACGGCTTCTTCGGCGACCTGCTGCAGCAGGGGCTCGTTCTGCAGCAGCTGGGCGATGCGCTTCTCGGCGTTCACCTTGCCGTCCATGTAGCCCAGCAGTTCCTCGAGCTGGCGGCGCATCTTCAGGAGTTCGGCCAGCGCGGGGACCTGCTCGGCCACCTTGTCGGGGGTGAAGTCGGACATGTGCCTGAAGGTCAGGTCGACGAACATCTCCTCGTCCGCGGCGCCGTCCTTGCCGGGCAGGCGGTTCGGCACCCGGGCCTTCACCCGGGGGGCCAGCGCCTCCATGAACTTGCCGAAGCGGCCGGCGTCGACGTCGACGAAGGTGCGGTCGTTGACCGGCTTCGTCGCCTCCCGCGTCTCGGACTTGCCGGCGAGATCGGCCATCACGCCCATGACGAAGGGAAGTTCGATGGTCGTCGGGCTGCCGTAATGTTCGACATCATAGGCGATCTGCACCCGTGGAGCGCGGTTGCGTTCGATCACCTTCGCCTTGCTCTCACTCATCTGTCGGGCCTTTCCCTATGTGGTGCTGCCCTATTGGGCGGCGGATTTCTTGTCGTCCACTCCGGCTATGTTCTTGAATTCCTTCATTCCGCTGGGCGCGATCTCTTCCATGAGCTGCAGGAAGTTCATCGGGACCATCTTCCGCATCCGCCGTGCCAGATGCGGGATCGGGCTGGACGGCTCGGTGCGTTCGTAGAAGTCGATGATCAGGTCGAGGCAGCGTTCCACGTCCCGGCGCGAGGTGACGGCGGCGGGGATGCCGGCGGGCGCCGGGGCGGCGTGGACGCCGTTCAGGGCGGGGGCGGGGTCTGCCATGGCGGGGGCCTCGGGTGCCGGGGGGGCGGGGTCGCCCTGGGCCTGGGCGGCGGCCAGCGGGGCGATGGCGCGGGCCAGCATCTTGTCCAGCTCCTTGAAGCGGACGCCGACGCCGTTTTCCATCACGCGCCCGTTCAGCGCGGCTTCGAGCCGGGCCAGGGCGGCGCGGGCGGCCTCGATCGACCGGACCAGGGCGGCCGTCTCCTCGGGCCGTTCGATGGCCTGGGCGCGGCAGGCGGCGGTGACGCGGCTCACCCTGGCGTCGTGGCGGGCGAGCAGTTCGGCCATCTCCTTGTCGCCCAGGCCCGAGGGCATCTCGGCCTGGGCCTGGTTGCGGCTCAGCCCGCCGGCGCAGAGGTCGCCGCCGGTGACCGGGCCGATGCCGCGCGGGGCGAGAATCACGGTGAATTCCAGATCGCACAGCAGGCCGTTGTCCGCGTTTTCAAGCTGGAACAGCGAATTGATCCGCCGCGTCGCCGCCTCGCGCGGGGAGGGGCTGTCGCGCAGGGCGGGATGGGCGCTGTCCCAGAAGCGTTCGACCGTGGCGGTCAGAAGATCGAGACCGTCGCGCAGGCCGGGAAAGCCCTCGGCATTGGCCAGGGCCCGGGCGACGATGACCAGAAGCCGGAGGTCGCGGCCCGAGCGGGCCAGTTCGGCGGCCTGGTCAAGCACGCCGGACCAGTCGATGTCGACGCTGCCGGTGCCGCCGCCCCGGACATTCTCCAGCCGGAGGCTGCGTGCGGCCGGGTCCAGCAACCGCTCGATGCCGTGAAAGCGCGGGTCGTTTCTGAGTTCCAGGCCGGAGGCATTGTCCTGGCCCACCGGAACCAGAAATGGTTCTAGGTCCATCTTCCAAGGCCTTCTTCAAAACGCGCAAACTGGTGACTATGGCTGCAAGTCTTGCACCACTTGACCTAAAGTCAAGGTCTTGCATCAATGACCCGGCTGGCGATTGACAGGATGTTCCCGGGCTCGTCCCGGAGGATCTGGGCCAGGGCCTCGGCGAAGGAGGCGACGGATTCGTCCTTGGGCCGTCGGATGCCGAAAAGCGAGGTTTTCGACAGGAAGGCGATGACCTCGGACTTGCCGAAGCTGTCCTTGTCCACGGTGGTGGCGAAGATGCCGATGCCGTTCTTGAGGTCGTCCAGCGAATGCAGGACCCGGATGCGGCGCTGGCCGTTTTCCACCACGCCGACATCGGCGAGGTCATGCGCCTCTTGCCTGAGGTTGGGCAGGAGGTTGTAGACGGCCCCGGTGTTGTCGACGACCACGACCCAGAGCGACAGGCCGGTCAGATCGGCCGGGGCCAGGACCTCGACGATGGGGTTCTCGCCGGCGTGGTAGATGCCCGAGAGGTTGACCTGGCCGGTCGCGCCGTCGCCAAGCCAGATCGACAGCCGGTCCGACTCGAGCGGGGGCAGGACGCGGCGGATGGCGCAGAGGTCGGCGTTCAGGATCGTGGCGTCGATGCGAAGCTGCCGGTCGCCGATGGCATCCTCCAGCGCCTGCTGGAGCTTGCCGCGCGCCGCCTCGGTCTCGAACGCGCCGGTGATGACGATGGTGTCGCCCAGGGCATAGCCCGCCTCGGGCGGCGCGTCGGGGCCGAGGGGGCCGCAGAGGGCGAAGGGCTGCGCGATGTCGCGCACCGCCTGCACCGGCAGAAGGCGCGGGCCGATGGCGATGTCGATGCGGGCGGTCATCCCGGCCTGTCCGGCCCAGTCGGAGATCGCCGTCGTCCGGTCGGCGGCAAGGTCGCGGCTGTCGGCAAGGCCCGTCACGGCGACCGTGTTGTCGGTCACGGCCAGCGTCCATTCCGCAAGCCCCCGCATCTGGCCAAGCCCGGCGGCGACGTTTCCGACCCAGCTTTCGCCCGGCACCCCCGCGGCAAGGGTCAGCGCGGTCTCGGGCGGGGGGGTCCCGGTGGCCCCGGCAAAGGCCTGGCGCAGGCGCTGGGCCGCCTCGGCGTCCGGGGCATTGCCGGAGAGCGCCGCGCCCTGGGGTCCGGCGCTTGCGGTCAGGAGATAGGGCGCGGCAACGGGGAGGGGCGGCTGGCCCAGCCCGTCCAGCAGCCCGACATACCAGGCCCCGCCCCCGATCAGGCCCAGAAGCAGCACCAGAAGCAGCGCCAGGCTTCCACGCTTCCGCGCCTCGCCGCGCTGGGGCACCTGCCGGCCCGCGCGCCGGGACTCGGGCCGCAGCAGATCGTTCAGGCGGGCGACCACGGCCTCGGCGCTGGGGGCGCGGTCGGCCAGCGCCGGGGCGGTGAGCCAGTCGACCAGGCCCTTCAAGGGCTCGGGCAGGCCTTCGGTATCCAGCCGCGACTGCTTGCGGCGCACGATCTCTCCCGGCGTCGAGCCGGCGAAGGGCACCTGGCCGCGAAAGGCCGCCAGCAAGGTCGCGCCCAGGGCATAGAGGTCCGACCGCTTCTCGGCGCGGCCCTCAAGCTGCTCGGGCGCGGCATATTCGTATTTCCCGGCGAATTCGTTGCCGACGATGGTCCGCGCCCCGGCCGAGGTGTCCTTGGCGATGCCGAAGTCGATGATCGTGGCCCGCCCGGCCTCGCCGTCGCGCAGGACGACGTTGTCGGGCGAGAGGTCGCGATGCACGATCCCGCGCGCATGGGCGGCGACCAGCCCCTCGGCCACCCGGTGCGCGATGATCATCAGCTCGCGCGGGTCCATCCGGCGGCGGGCCATCACGTCGCTCATCGAGGGGCCGTCGATGAAATCCATCACCAGGAAGACATGGCCGGCCTCGGTCCGCGAGCATTCGGAATAGCGCACGACCGCGTCGTTCACGACGTCGCGCATCTGCTCTTCCCGGCGCATCAGCTGGATATAGTCGTCGTTGCCGGAGAACCGCGCGTTCAGCGCCTTGATCGCGACGATCCGGCCCGAGATCTGGTTCTTCGCCCGGTAGACCTCGCCCGTGCCGCCGCGGCCCAGCACGCCCTCGATCTCGTAGGTGTGGTTCAGGACCTGGCCCTGGCGGAAGATGTCTCCGGGCAGAGGTCCGGTCATCCCCGGCCCCCGCAGCGGACCGGGGTCGCGCATCCACCACCGGCGGCGGTCACCAAAACATTCGCCATGCGAAGGTTTCCGGATTAGATTGACCTTGCGGAAAGCCTGCGTCTTTCCGCCCGGATGAGCAAGCATATTCAAATCGGCTGAGGGGGATGGATTATGGCCCCGCGTGGCGGCACCGAGACGATCAAGCGCAAGGAGCTGGTCGGCAAGCTGAACCCGGTCTGTCTGAAGGCGTTCTCGGCGGCGGCCCAGGCGGCCAAGGCGCGCGGCAACCCTTACGTCGAGCTGGTGCATTTCATCGAGGCGCTGTCGCGGTCGGCGCGGTCGGATTTCGAGATCCTCTGCGCCTCGGCCGGGGTCGAGGCGGCGCGCCTGGCCGCCGACATCACCCGCGCCGTCGATGCCCTGCCGCATGGCGCGGGCTCGGTCGAGGAATTCTCGGACCACATCTTCCGCGCGATCCAGGAGGGCTGGACCTTCGGCAGCCTGGAATTCGGCGACGACACGGTGCGCTCGGCCTATATCCTGCTCGGCGCGCTGAAGGTGCCGGTGCTGGAGGGGCTGCTGTTCAAGATCAGCCTGGAATTCGACAAGCTGGACCCGGCCGCGATGGCGGGGCAGCTGGGCGACCTGCTGGCCGAGTCGGTGGAAGGCGGCGGGGCGGCGCCCGAGGCGGCCAAGCCGAAGCAGGCCCCCGGCGGCAAGTCGGCGCTGGACCAATATGCCACGAACCTAACCGAACGCGCGAAGGCGGGCAAGATCGACCCGGTGATCGGCCGCGACCCGGAAATCCGCCAGATCATCGACATCCTGATGCGCCGCCGCCAGAACAACCCGATCCTGACCGGCGAGGCCGGGGTGGGCAAGACCGCCGTGGTCGAGGGCTTTGCCCTGCGCCTCGCGCGCGGCGACGTGCCGCCGCAGTTGAAGGCGGTGGACCTGCACATGCTGGACGTGGGCCTGATGCAGGCGGGCGCATCCGTGAAGGGCGAGTTCGAGAAGCGGTTGAAACAGGTGATCGACGAGGTGCAGTCCTCGGAGAAGCCGATCATCCTCTTCATCGACGAGGCCCATACCCTGATCGGGGCCGGGGGCGCAGCGGGGACGGGGGATGCGGCGAACCTGCTGAAGCCGGCGCTGGCGCGGGGCGAGCTTCGCACCGTCGCCGCGACCACCTGGTCGGAATACAAGGAGCATATCGAGAAGGACCCCGCCCTGACCCGCCGCTTCCAGGTGGTCAAGGTCGAGGAACCCGCCGAGGAGGCCGCCGTCCGCATGTTGCGCGGCGTGGCCGGGGTGCTGGAGAAGCACCACAAGGTGGAGATCCTGGACGAGGCGATCGAGGCGGCGGTGGCGCTGTCGCATCGCTACATCCCCTCGCGCCAGTTGCCGGACAAGGCGATCAGCCTGCTCGACACCGCCTGCGCCCGTGTGGCGGTGTCCCAGCATGCGACGCCGGCCGAGGTGGAGGACATCGAGCGGCGTTTGTCCGCGCTGGAGGTGGAGCAGGGGATCATCTCCCGCGAGGAAGCCATCGGGATCGAGGTGGAAGAGCGCAAGGCCGAGGTCGAGGCCGCGCTTGGCAAGGCCACCGCCGAGCTGGACGCCGCCAAGGCGCGGTGGGAGGCCGAGAAGGCGCTGGTCGATGAGGTCCTGTCGCTGCGCGCCACCCTGCGCGGCGCGGGGCAGCCGGTGGATGATACCGGAGCGACCGGGGAGACCCCGCCCGAGGCCAGCGAGGACACCGCCGAACCCGCCGCGCTGACGCCGGAAGCCCGCGCCGAGATGCTGGCGAAGCTGCGCGCCAAGATGGCGGCCCTCGCCGAAGCGCAGGGGGAGCGCCCGCTGATCCTGCCCGCCGTCGACCGGCTGGCGGTCGGGGCCATCGTGCAGGACTGGACCGGCATCCCGATGGGCCGGATGCTTGCCAGCCAGACCGAGCGCGCGCTGAAACTGGCCGGGACGCTCTCGGAGCGCGTCGTCGGCCAGGATCACGCCATGGGCATGATCGCCAACCGCATCCAGACCAGTTACGCGGGTCTTGGTGCCCCCGAGAAACCCATCGGCGTCTTCATGCTCTGCGGCCCCTCCGGCGTCGGCAAGACCGAGACCGCGCTGGCCTTGGCCGAGACGCTTTATGGCGGCGAGCAGAACCTGATCTCGATCAACATGAGCGAGTTCCAGGAGGCGCATACCGTCTCCACCCTCAAGGGGGCGCCGCCCGGCTATGTCGGCTATGGCAAGGGCGGCATCCTGACCGAGGCCGTCCGCCGCCGCCCCTATTCGGTGATCCTGCTGGACGAGGTGGAAAAGGCCCACCCCGACGTGCATGAAATCTTCTTCCAGGTCTTCGACAAGGGGATGATGGACGACAGCGAGGGCCGAAGGATCGACTTCAAGAACACGCTGATCCTTCTGACCTCCAACGTCGGGTCGGAGGAGATCATGGCGATGACCGGGGACGGCAAGTCCGGCGCCGATCTGGAGGAGCTGACCGCCAGCCTTCGCGCGCCGCTCCTCAAGGTCTTCCCCGCGGCCCTCTTGGGCCGGGTGGTGACGATCCCCTATTATCCGCTCTCGGACGCGATGATCGAGGCCATCGCCGGCCACAAGCTGCGCGGCATCGCCCGGCGGCTGGAGGCGGGGCATGGCGCGGAACTGGTGATCGGCGCGGGCGTGATGGAGACGATCAAGGCCCGCTGCACGGAAATCGAAAGCGGCGGAAGGATGATCGACGCGATCCTGACCAACACGCTGCTGCCGGAACTCTCCCGCCAGGTGCTGAACCGCAAGCTGGAGGGGGCGGAGTTGACCCGTGTGACGGTGACGGGCTCGGACGCCGGGTTCGGCTATGCCTTCGAATAGGAGGGGCGGCGATGCATGACGGAACCTTCCTTGGGCTGCCGGGCGTCCACCGGGCCGAGGTGGTGGGGATCGGGCCCGACGGCCGGACGCAGGTGCGGGTCGCGGCGCTGGGCGAGGGCCTGCACTGGGCGCTCTCGCTGGTTCCGGTCCCGGCCGCTGCCTTGGGGCGGGTGGCGGCGGTGACGATGATGGACGACCAGCCGCTGATCCTGGGGCTGGTCCAGCCCCTGCGGGCGGAGGTGGAGGCGGACGGGGAGAAGCTGGTGATTGAGGCCGGGCGGGAGATGGTGCTGCGCTGCGGGAAGGCGTCGATCACGATGACGGCGGACGGGCGGGTGACGATCCGGGGAACCCAGGTCCTGAGCCGGTCGGAGGGTCCGAACCGGGTGCAGGGGGCGTCGGTGCAGCTGAACTGAGGGCGGAGTGTCCGCATCCCGTGGATCGAGATCATCTACTGAAGATCAGCACCAGAGCGCACGGATGATCTAGGGTCAGGACCCATTGATCTTCCACTTTCGGCGTGATTCAGGCTCCGCAAGGAGACTGACCTATGACCAACCTTTTTTGGCTGACGGACGTGCAGATGGCACGGCTGCAGCCCTTCTTTCCC
>NZ_JAYRUJ010000011.1:0-121297 GCF_041919135.1 Tabrizicola sp.
TGCAGCGTGGTCTTCTGCTTGCGGATGCGGTTGTACATCGCCGGGTTGGTGAACATCGGCTCGTCGCCTTCGTTGTGACCGAAGCGGCGGTAGCAGAAGATGTCGATGACCACGTCCTTGTGGAATTTCTGCCGGAACTCGGTCGCGACGCGGGCGGCATGGACCACGGCCTCGGGGTCGTCGCCGTTGACGTGGAAGATCGGCGCCTCGACCATCAGCGCGATGTCGGTCGGATAGGGCGAGGTGCGGCTGAAGGACGGGGCGGTGGTGAAGCCGATCTGGTTGTTGACGATGATGTGGATGCAGCCGCCGGTGCGGTGGCCCTTGATGCCCGAGAGTTGCAGGCATTCGGCCACGACGCCCTGGCCCGCGAAAGCCGCGTCGCCGTGCAGGAGGATCGGCAGCACGGCCACGCGCTCCGCGACATCGTTCATCTGGTCCTGCTTGGCGCGGACCTTGCCGAGGACGACCGGGTTCACCGCCTCGAGGTGCGAGGGGTTGGCGGTCAGCGAGAGGTGGACCTTGTTGCCGTCGAATTCCCGGTCCGAGGAGGCGCCGAGGTGGTATTTCACGTCGCCGGAACCGTCCACGTCCTCGGGCTTGTAGCTGCCGCCCTGGAATTCGTGGAAGATCGCCCGGTAGGGCTTTTGCATCACGTTGGCGAGGATGTTCAGCCGGCCGCGGTGCGGCATGCCGATGATGATGTCCTTGACCCCCAGCGCGCCGCCGCGCTTGATGATCTGCTCCATCGCCGGGATCAGCGCCTCACCGCCGTCCAGGCCGAAACGCTTGGTGCCCATGTACTTGACGTGAAGGAACTTCTCGTAGCCCTCGGCCTCGACCAGCTTGTTCAGGATCGCCTTGCGGCCCTCGCGGGTGAAGGCGATCTCCTTGCCGTAGCCCTCGATCCGCTCCTTCAGCCAGGCGGATTGCTCGGGGTCGGAGATGTGCATGTATTGCAGCGCGAAGGTGCCGCAATAGGTGCGCTTCAGGATGTCGATGATCTCGCGCATCGAGGCATGGGTCAGGCCCAGCACGTTGTCGATGAAGATCGGCCGGTCCATGTCCCCGTCGGTGAAACCGTAGGAGGCCGGGTCAAGCTCGGGATGGGGGGGCTTGGCGGCGATGCCGAGCGGGTCGAGGTCGGCGGCGAGGTGGCCGCGGATCCGGTAGGCGCGGATGATCATCAGCGCGCGGATCGAGTCGAGGACGGCGCGCTGGATCTGCTCCTCGCTGATCTGGACGCCCTGTTCGGCGGCCTTGGCGGCGATCTTCGCGCCGGCGGCCCTGGCCTCTTTCGCCGGAGGGGTCGGCCATTCCCCGGTCAGCGCGGCGGTAAGGTCGTCGGCCGGGACCGGCGGCCAGTCGGCGCGCGCCCAGCTGGGGCCATGCGCCGCGCGCTTGGTGTCCACCTCGCTGTCGCCGAGGGACTGGAAGAAGGCGGCCCATTGCGGGTCGACGCTGGCGGGGTCGGCGGCATGGCGCGCGGCCAGCTGGTCGACGTAATCGGCATTGGCCCCGTCAAGGAAGGACGAGGCGGCGAAGGCGGCGGTGGGGGATTGGTCGGTCATGGGGTTACCTCGGAAAGGAGGGGGCCGTAACGGTTTGCATTGGGGGTGGAGGGTGCGGTCAAGCCGCGTAGGAGGTCCAAGAGCCCGGGACCGCCAGCAGCATTGAATGATAGAATTGCCAGTCCGAGGCCAATCAACATAACGCCCTTGGCTGCGTATATGATGGTCGCGAGGCCAAAAAGCCCAATGAACACGACGAGCAAGCCGGCGGCAGTGATGAAGACCGAAACGAGACCTGACAGAAACATGATTCCTGACCTATCCGCGTCATGCAGGCGTCTGACCGCAGCGTCAGATACAGGCAAGGCGGCGAGTGCGGCAGCAAGAAGCAGAGAGGCCACCGCTTCGTGATCGTCAACCCGCGGATAGCCTACGCCAATTACAAGGGCCGGAAGCGCGAACTCGCACGGCGCAAACCACCAGAATTCGGCGCGAGAGGCTCGCCCTGAGAACTGGAAGGACTTGGCAAGGCCCGTCCTTATGGCTTGCGCCGGTCCCATGTCAGCCCTTGATCGCCTTCAGCACGGCCTCGCCCAGGCCCGCCGGGCTGTCGGCCACCACGATCCCGGCGCGTTTCATCGCCTCGATCTTCGATCCCGCGTCGCCCTTGCCGCCCGCGACGATGGCGCCGGCATGGCCCATGCGGCGGCCGGGGGGGGCGGTGCGGCCGGCGATGAAGCCGGCGGTGGGCTTCCAGCGGCCCTTCTTCTTCTCGTCGGCGAGGAACTGGGCGGCGTCCTCCTCGGCCGACCCGCCGATCTCGCCGATCATGATGATCGAATGGGTGTCGGGGTCGGCCAGGAACATCTCCAGCACGTCGATGTGCTCGGTCCCCTTGATCGGGTCGCCGCCGATGCCGACGGCGGTAGTCTGGCCGAGGCCGACGTCGGTGGTCTGCTTCACGGCCTCATAGGTCAGCGTGCCGGAGCGGCTGACGACGCCGACCGAGCCCTTGGAGAAGATGCTGCCCGGCATGATGCCGATCTTGCATTCGCCGGGGGTCAGGACGCCGGGGCAGTTCGGGCCGATCAGGCGCGAGCGCGAGTTGATGAGGGCGCGCTTCACTTTCATCATGTCGAGGACCGGGATGCCTTCGGTGATGCAGACGATCAGCGGGATTTCGGCGTCGATGGCTTCCAGGATCGAGTCGGCGGCGAAGGGCGGGGGGACATAGATCGCCGTCGCATCGGCGCCGGTCCTGGCGACGGCCTCATGGACCGAGTCGAAGACCGGAAGGCCGAGGTGTTCGGTGCCGCCCTTGCCGGGGGTCACGCCGCCGACCATTTTCGTGCCATAGGCAATGGCCTGTTCGGAGTGGAAGGTGCCTTGGCTGCCGGTGAAGCCCTGGCAGATGACTTTCGTAGCCTTGTTGACGAGAACGGCCATCGGGGCCTCCTTCAGTGACAGGTCGGGACGGCGGCAAGCCGCGCGAGGGTGAGCGGGGCGGAGCGGGTCATTGCCCCTCTCCGAAGTAGAAGCGCACGCCCGAGTCGGTTTCGGAGGTGCAGACGGGATCGTTGCCGCCGGAGGTGATGACGGCGACCACACCGTTCGACAGGGTCGCGGTGGTGCAGCCGTTCTCGTCGGTCTCGGTGGTGTCCACCGAAACCTGGCCGGAAAAGGAGAGATAGCCGAGCAGTTCCAGCGCCCGGGCGGTGCCGAGGCTGGTGCTTTCGACATGGCAGTAGCCGGGGGTCGGCGACATGTAGGCGAAGGTGTCCTTGCCCACCCCGGGCTGGAAGTTGACGACGCCCATTTCTGTGTCCTCTTGCGAGGTCCAGCCATAAAGGCCGAGGGCCGTCACGGTCTTGTCAGCCAATCCCTCACCCAGAGCGCAGGCCGTGTAGCCCTCGATCAGCTGATTCGAGGGATCGGCGTCCTGCGCGAGCGTGGGCAGGGGGGCCAGAAGCCCGACAAGGAGGGGGGCTCGGATCACCCCTTCACCGCCTTCACGATCTTCTCGGCCCCGTCCTTCAGGTCGTCCGCCGCGATGACGTTCAGGCCGGATTTGCGGATGATGTCCTTGCCAAGCTCGACGTTCGTCCCCTCCAGCCGCACGACCAGCGGGACCTTGAGGCCGACTTCCTTCACCGCCGCGATCACGCCTTCGGCGATGATGTCGCAGCGCATGATGCCGCCGAAGATGTTGACCAGGATGCCCTTCACGTTCGGGTCGGAGGTGATGATCTTGAAAGCCTCGGTCACCTTCTCCTTCGTCGCCCCGCCGCCCACGTCGAGGAAGTTGGCGGGCTCGGCGCCGTAAAGCTTGATGATGTCCATCGTGGCCATGGCCAGCCCCGCGCCGTTGACCATGCAGCCGATCTCGCCATCCAGCGCGATATAGTTCAGGTCGAACTTCGACGCGGCGAGTTCCTTCGGGTCTTCCTCGGTCTCGTCGCGCAGGCTGGCGATGTCGGGGTGGCGGTAGATCGCGTTGCCGTCAAAGCCCATCTTGGCGTCGAGCAGGCGCAGCGTGCCGTCCTTCAGCACGCAGAACGGGTTGATCTCCAGCATGTCCATGTCCTTGTCCAGGAACAGCTGGTAAAGCTTCTTGACGATCTGGACGCAGGACTTGACCTGCTGGCCCTGGAGGCCGAGCGCGAAGGCCACGCGGCGGCCGTGGAAATCCTGCAAGCCGGTCGCGGGATCGACGGTGATGGTCAGGATCTTCTCGGGCGTCTCATGCGCCACGTCCTCGATCGACATGCCGCCCTCGGTCGAGGCGACGATGGAGACGCGGCTGGTCTGGCGGTCGATCAGCAGCGCGAGGTAGAACTCGCGCTCGATGTCCGAGCCGTCCTCGATGTAGATGCGGTTGACCTGCTTGCCCGCCGCGCCGGTCTGCAGCGTGACAAGGGTGCGGCCCAGCATCTGGCGGGCGAATTCGGCGGCCTCGCCGACCGAACGCGCCAGGCGGACGCCGCCCTTCTCGCCGGCCTCGGCCTCCTTGAAATGGCCCTTGCCGCGGCCGCCGGCGTGGATCTGCGCCTTGACCACCCAGAGCGGCCCGTCAAGCTCTCCGGCGGCGGTCTTGGCTTCTTCGGCCCGCAGGACGACACGGCCGTCGGAAACCGGGATGCCGTAGCTGCGCAGCAGCGCCTTGGCCTGATATTCGTGGATGTTCATGGCGCAGCACCTGTCCGTTGGAGAAGCTTGCCGCCTCATCGCATGGTTCGCGGCGCTTTCCTACTTGGATCACGGGGTTTTGCCGCCAAACCGGCGGAAAAATGCCGCTTGTGATCACAGTTTTGCGGCGTGTGATCACAAGCGGGAAGCGTGTGATCACATGGCGCGGTGACAGAGGATTTGCCGGGCGAATCGCCGCATGCAGAAGGCCAAAATCCTTGAGCAAGGAATTTGTCAAAACCCTCTCCGCAAGGATTTTGGGTCGCCCCGCCCGTCAGTTCAGGAATATGGCGAACAGGACCCCGTCGCCCGAGACCAGGGTCTCGAAGTCGCGCCAGGACTGGGTGGAAAGCCGGGTCCCGGTCTCGGCATAGGGCAGCAGGCCCTCGCCCTGGATCCAGCTGACCAGATCGACGGCGGGCGGGTTCTCGAAGGCCTTTTTCAGGTTGATCCCGGCCGCGCCGCCATAGCGCCAGTGCGGGATCAGAAGCTCGCCGTTCAGGGCCTTTTCGGCATCGGCCAGCACGGCCTGCCAACGCTCTGCCGTCTCGGGCGGGACGAAGAGGCCAAGGCCCGAGACCTGGGTCGCGTTCGGCACCCATTCGTTGCGGTTGTCGGTTTCCAGCGCGACCAGCGACCAGAAGCGGCGGTTCTCGGCGATCATGGCCAGAAGGTGGGCATGGGCATCGGCGGCCAGCGCCTTGTCGGGGGTCTGCGACAGGGCGTGCAGGACCATGGCGATGCGGTCGACCTGGCGGCCGAACATCATGTCGAAGGCATTGGGCGGCGGCACGTCACCCCAGAGCGCGCGCATCGCGACCGAACTCTCCATCACCCGGCGGATCGCGGGTTCGGGATCATAGGCCAGCGCGGCCGAGGCGAAGCCGGACAGGAAATTCGTATAGGCCGAAAGCCAGGCGGCATCGGCGGTGTCGAAGGTGATCACCGGATCGCTGACCGGGGCGCCCGTGGCCCGCCCGCCGCCCAGGATGAGCCCGGCGACCGCGCCCAGATCCTCGCCCGCACTGCGCGCCCCATCGCCGTCGATGTCGAACCAGAGGTCGGCAAGGCGGATGTCCAGCGCGAAGGGCTTGTCGCCAAGCTGTGCCAGCGCGGCGCGGGCAGCCTCCATGTCGGCGTCCAGCCCCTTCAGCAGCGTGGTGAAATCGGCCGGCTCGAAGGGCCGCGCGGCGGGATTCTCGGGGATCGGCAGCCGCAGGATCGGCAGTTCCGACCAGTCGGACTGCACCCCGGTCTGCCAGCGCAGCTGCAGCGCGGCCTCGATCCCGCCGAGAAAGCGCAGGCCGGCAAGGGCGAAAAGGTCCTCGTTCGTGGGGGCGGGCAGGGCGGCCAGCCGGGCCTCGGTCTGGGCGAGGCCGGCGCGGGCGATCTCCTCGGACAGGGTTTCGGCGCCGGCGGGGGCGGCGAGCAGGGCAAGGGTGAGCGTGAGGGCGCGCATCGGGGGAACTCCGGCTTGGTCGGGGCGAGTCTGGCGGAGAGGGCGGGGCGGGGCAAGTCGGGAATAGCCTTGCCCCGCGGGGCTTGCTAGCACTGGCCTCATGCGCCATGTGATCTCGCTCTCGACGATTCCGCCGCGCTTCCACCAGCTCGGCCCGGCCCTGGCCTCGCTGCTGCGGCAAAGCTCGCGCCCCGAGGCGGTGGAGCTGTATATCCCCCGGTCCTACCGGCGCTTTCCGGACTGGGGCGGCGGCCTGCCCGAAGTGCCGGAAGGGGTGCGGATCGTGCGGGTGAACGACGATCTCGGCCCCGCGACCAAGGTCCTGCCCGCGGCCCGGGCCTGGCGGGGGCAGGGGGTGGAGCTGCTGTATGCGGATGACGACCACCATTATGCGCCAGGCTGGGCCGCGCGGTTTCTGGCGGTCCGGCGTCGGCATCCCGAAGCGGCGGTCTGTGCCGCGGCCACGACCCTTGAACGCATGGGCCGGCCATGGTCCGCGCCACGCCCCGAGCCCGTGGCCGTCATCGCGCCGGGTTTTCCCGAACAGCTTGGCTTTCACCTGCGCCGTCTGGGCAAGGTCGTCGGCGGCCGGCTGCTGCCGTCGCGGACCGAGCAGCCAAGGTTGCTGGCGCAGTTCCGCAAGCTGGACCGTTCCGGCCATGCCGATATCGCCGAGGGTTATGCCGGCGTCGCGCTGCGTCCCGAGTTCCTGGACGATGCGGCCTTCGATATTCCGCCGGTGGTCTGGTCGGTGGATGACGTCTGGCTTTCGGGACATCTTGCCCGGCGCGGGATCCCGATCTGGGCCGACCGCCGCCTGAACCTTGCCCGGGCGATCCTGCCCTTGTCGCGGGTTGCGCCGCTCTATTCGGCAGTCGTCGAGGGCGCGGATCGCGACGCGGCCAACCGGGCCTGCATCGACCACATGCGCCTGGCCTATGGGATCTGGGGCGGGGTGGCGGACCAGAGCACCTGACCGCGCGGCAGGAGCATCGGCTTCAGCCGGGGAATGAAGCCGGCGGCGCGGATGGCGGCCTCGGTCGCGGCCGTGCCGACATGGTAGGGCGGGCGGTCGGGATGGGTCACGACGCCGTCGGGCTGGCGGGTGGGGCCGGCCTCGTCGGAGTGAAAGACGGTGAAAAGGGCCGCCTTGAGGTTGGGGAAGCGGCGCAGGTTCCCGAGGGCCGTCGCCAGCATCGGAGCGGGCAGGTGGGTGAAGACGCCGAATGCGATGGCGAGGGTGATGGTTTCGGGAATGCCGGGGAAGGCGAAGGCGGCGTCCTCGACCAGGTGGTCCTCGGGCAGGCGCGCGGGGTCGGGGAGTTCGTGGATCCGCCCGTGCCGCATCAGGGCGAGGGAGGCGTCGGTGCCCCAGTAGTGGCCGCGCTTCAGGAAGGGGACGGCCTTGTGGCCCAGGCGAAGGGCGCCGCAGCCGATGTCGAGCAGGTGGTCGTCGGGGGTCATCCCCTCGGCGAGGAGGGCGGCCATCTGGACGCGGCCGGTCTCGTCCCAGCGGCCGCCGACGATGTCGCGGTGGCGGCCCTTGGCGATGGCCGCGTCGTAGAAGCCGGGGGCGAGGTAGGGCGAGGCGAGCCTTGTCAGCTCTTGTCGTCCTTCTTCGCCGCCGCCTTCATCCGGGCGAGGAGGTCTTCCTTGCTCTCGCGTGGCGGGGTCGTGGCCTTGGGCGCGCCCTTCCGGGCATGGTCGGGGCCGCGGGGGGCGCGGCGGGCGCCCTTGGGGTTGCCGGATTTCGAATAGTCCATCGGGGCCTCCGGGAGATGGGGTGGCCTATCGGGATGCCGGATTTGGGGGGCGGGGGCAAGGGGGTGTGGAGGTGTCCACGGTGGACAAAACCGGGTTCGGCAGGGATTTCAGCGGGTTGGGAGTTTTCGTTAGGGTGGTGTTAAGAATTGGGAGTTTGAGGTTTTGCGGTGCGGCCCCCCCTTCCCGGCCCTCCCCCACGCGGGCGAGGGAGGCGCCCGGTGGTTGGGGTGGTGCGGGGTGGGTGAGGGGGAGTCGGTGCAGGCCCCGACCTAAGTATTGGAAGAGTCGGGCTGAAGCCCGACCTACAGATCCGGTCGAATCCGGTGAAGCTCGGATTTGTCGAGGGGGCGGTCCACCGGGCTATTCGCCTGGCCAGAGAGCAAGGGCGCTTTCGGGGAGTAGGGTGGGTGCCAGCCCACCGTTCCTTGCGGGTCGTTCAACGAATGGTGGGTTGGCGCCCACCCTGCGCTTGCGGCAGCGGCGCCTCGCCAGCGGCCAGCACGCCCTGCCAGGTGTCGCCGGGGCCGGAGAGAGCCAGGCCCCGGCCGGCGTCAGTTCAGCCAGACCATCATCAGCCCGGCATCGCCGCCCATCAGCGCCTCGAACCGGCGCAGGCTGTCGGAGGTCACGACCGGACCCTGCTCCAGATAGGGCACGGCGGCCCAGCCCTGGATCCAGCCGGTGATCGACATCGGCGCGGGCGCGTCGAACATGCGGCCGAGATTGATGCCCTGCCCCTCGAGGCCGCGCCAGTAGGGCAGGAGGAGGCGGCCCTGCAGCAGCGCCTCGCCATCGGCCAGCACACCCTGCCAGGTGTCGCCGGTGCCGGGCGGCAGCGTGAAGCCGAGGGCCGAGGTCTGGGCGTCGTTCGGAAGCCATTCGCGGTCGTTGTCCACCTCGCGCGCCACCAATGTCCAGAAACGGCGGTTCTCGGTGATCACAGACAGGAAATGGTCCTTCGCGGCCTTGGCGCGGGCCGCGTCTGGCGGCTGATTGACCGCGCCTTCCAGCATGGCGAAGGCATCGGCGAAGCTTTCGAAGTCGAAATACTCCGGCTTCGGTCCTGGCGTCGGTCCGAAGGCGGCCTTTGCGGCGAGGGCGCGGTCGATGCCGGCGGCGGGGTCATAGGTCAGGATCGTGTTGGCGATGCCGGACAGGAGATGGCTGTAGGCGGTCAGCCATGCGGCATCGGCGGCGTCGAAGCGCACCACCAGCGGCGGCGCGGCGGGGTCGGGGTCCTGCCATTGCCAGCCCATCAACTGCGGGCCGACGATCAGCAGCGCCTCTTCCTGCGCGTCGCGGGTGCCGTTCGCGTTCACGTCGAACCAGAGGTCCGAGAAGCTGAGTTCCAGCCCGAACTCCTCGCCCTCGGGCAGGGTGGCAAGCGCGGTGCGGGCGGCCCGCATGTCGGCGTCGAGCCCGGCGAAAAGCTGGCTGAGGAGCGCGCCCTGGAAAGGTTCGGGCGCGGGATTCGGCGGCAGCGGCAGGCGCAGGAACGGCACGCCGAGCGTGTCGCCGGCGGCGCCCGCAGCCTGATCCATGCCGGTGCGCCATTGCAGTTGCAGCGCGCGCTCGATGCCCGACAGGAAATGCAGCCCGCCGATGGCGAAGATGTCCTCGAGCGCGGGTTCGGGCTGGGCCTCGAGCCGGGCGAGCGTGGGGGCGATCCCGTTCGCGCCGATCTCCTGCGACAGGGTCTGGGCGGTGGCAGGGGCGGCAAGCGCCAGAAGGGCGAGCAGGGCAATTCTCATCGGCAAAGGCCTTTCACCGGGACAGAAACAAAAATGCGCGGCGAGGGGCCGCGCATTCAAGTCAGGCAAATCGGACCGGACGGTCAGGCCAGCGACGGGTCGATGCCCTTGCAGGCGGTGACGAGGCCCTTCACCGCGTCGACGGACTTGTCGAACATGGTCTTCTCGGTGGCGTCGAGCTTGACCTCGACCACGCGCTCGACGCCGCCGGCGCCAAGGATGACCGGAACGCCGACATAGAGGCCGTCGAGCCCGTAGGCGCCCTTGACATGGGCGGCGCAGGGCAGGAGGCGCTTCTGGTCCTTGAGATAGGCTTCGGCCATTTCCACCGCCGAGGCGGCGGGGGCGTAGAAGGCGGAGCCGGTTTTCAGCAGGCCCACGATCTCGGCCCCGCCGTCGCGGGTGCGCTGGACGATGGCGTCAAGTTTTTCCTGCGTGGTCCAGCCCATCGCCACCAGATCCGGCAGCGGGATGCCGCCGACCGTGGAGTAGCGGACGGAAGGAACCATCGTGTCGCCGTGGCCGCCGAGGACGAAGGCGGTGACGTCCTTCATCGAGACGTTGAATTCCAGCGACAGGAAGTGGCGGAAGCGGGCCGAGTCCAGCACGCCGGCCATGCCGACGACCTTGTTGTGCGGCAGGCCGGAGAATTCGCGCAGCGCCCAGACCATCGCATCCAGCGGGTTGGTGATGCAGATCACGAAGGCGTTCGGGCAGTTGGCCTTGATGCCCTCGCCCACCGACTTCATCACCTTGAGGTTGATGCCGAGGAGGTCGTCGCGGCTCATCCCCGGTTTGCGCGGAACGCCGGCGGTGACGATGCAGACGTCGGCGCCCGCGATGTCGGCATAGGTGTTGGTGCCCGAGAGCGCCGCGTCGAAGCCTTCGACCGGGCCGGACTGCGCGAGGTCGAGCGCCTTGCCTTGCGGCGTGCCCTCGGCGATGTCGAACAGGACGACGTCGCCCAGTTCCTTCAGCGCGATCAGGTGCGCAAGCGTGCCGCCGATCTGACCGGCGCCGATGAGGGCGATCTTGGGTCTGGCCATGGAAGCCTCCTTGGGGGTGAATCGGGGCGAGGCGTAGCCCCTAAATGCGCGGCTGTCCAGCCTCGGACCGGGTTTGGTATACAATTGTATGCGAAATCTCCACCCTTCCGGCCGGAACGAAACGGCGTTAGCGGTAGCGGGTGCGGAGGGTGGCATGGACGGGATCGGCTTCTGGCTGGCGGCGGTGCTGGCGTCGGCGCTGGTGGGGATGGGCAAGGGCGGCGTGCCGGTGGTGGGGATGCTGGGCGTGCCGGTCATGGCGCTGGTGATGAACCCGGTCATGGCGGCGGGGCTGTTGCTGCCGGTCTATGTCGTCTCGGACGCCTTCGGGCTTTATGCCTATCGCCGTGCCTTCGACGCCCGCGTGCTGGCGATCCTGCTGCCGGGAGCGGTGGCGGGGATCGGGCTGGGCTGGGCCACGGCCAGCCTGGTGCCCGAGGCGGCGGTGACGCTGCTGGTCGGCCTGATCGGCCTGGCCTTCGCGCTGAACATCCTGTTGCGCCGGCCGAAGGAGGTGATCCCGCGGCGGGCCGAGGTCGCGCCGGGCCTGTTCTGGGGCGCGGTGACGGGGTTCACCAGCTTCGTCAGCCATGCGGGCGCGCCGCCCTATCAGCTGTATACCCTGCCGCTGGGCATGTCGAAGGCGGTCTTCGCCGGGACCGCGACCATTGCCTTCGCGGTGATCAACGCGGTGAAGCTGGTGCCCTATTACGCGCTGGGCCAGCTGGATGCGGGGAACCTGAAACTGGCGGCGGTGCTGGCGCTGCCGGCGGTGATCGCGGTCTTTGCCGGGGTGCGGCTGGTGCAGGTGCTGCCGGAGCGGCTGTTCTTCCGGCTGGTGATCTGGGCCTTGGCGCTGATCTCGGTCAAGCTGGTCTGGGACGGCGCGCGCGGGCTGATCTGACCCGGATGCTGCGCAATCGGGGCCGTGGGGCTTTGGCCGCGCGTCGGGCCGTGGCAGGCTGGGGCGAAAGGAGTCCGCCATGCTGCCCGATGCCGATCTGCTTTATGCCGCCCTTGCCGCCCGCGACCCGGCCTTCGAGGGCCGCGCCTTCGCCTGTGTCCGGACCACCGGCATCTTCTGCCGCCTGACCTGCCCGGCGCGCACCGCGAAACGCGGGAATGTCAGCTTTCGTGCCAGCGTCGCCGAATGCCTGACCGAGGGGTTCCGGCCCTGCAGGCGATGCTTTCCAACGGGTCGGCCGGACTGAGGGTTTTCGCTGCGGCGCGGCATTTTCGACTTGCCGTTTGTGTCGGATCCGTGCTTTCAAGCGCAAGAATCTTGCGCTGAGGTGAGTCGTGTCGCGTCCCTGTCGCTCTGTCCTCTATATCCCGGCCTCGAAGGAGCGCGCGCTTGAGAAGGCGCGCGAGCTGGCGGCCGATGCGATCATCTTCGACCTCGAGGATGCGGTCGCCCCCGAGGAGAAGGCCCGCGCCCGGCAGCTGCTGGTCGCGGATCTGGAGCGGGGCGGTTTCGGCCAGCGGCTGCGGATCGTGCGGGTGAACGGGCTGGACACGCCCTGGGGCGCGGCGGACCTGCTGGCCTTCGCGGCGCATCCGGGGGTGGATGCGGTGCTGCTGCCCAAGGTGAACGGGCCCGAGGATCTGGATGCGGCGGCGGGGCGGGTGGCCAAGCCGCTCTGGGCGATGCTGGAGACGGCGAAGGGCTGCCTGACCCCCGGCCCGATCGCGGCGCATCCGCGGCTGGAGGGGCTGGTGATGGGCACCAACGACCTTGCGCGCGAACTGGGCGCGCGGGCGCGGGCCGACCGGATGCCGCTGATGGCGGCGTTGGGGACCTGCCTCATGGCGGCGAAGGCCGCGGGCAAGGTGATCGTGGACGGGGTGTTCAACGCCTTCCGCGACGAGGCGGGGCTGCGGGCGGAATGCGAGCAGGGCCGGGACATGGGGTTCGACGGCAAGACGCTGATCCATCCGGCGCAACTGGACATCGCGAACGAGGTCTTTGCGCCCTCGGAGGAAGAGGTGGCGCTGGCGCGGCGCCAGATCGCGGCCCATGCCGAGGCGCTGGCGCGGGGCGAGGGCGTGGCGGTGGTCGATGGCCGGATCGTGGAGAACCTGCATGTCGCGACGGCGAAGCTTCTGATCGCGAAGGCCGAGGCGATCGCGGCGCGGTCGATTGCAGCGGCGGCGGTTTAGGGGCAGGCTGCGGCCCGTGAACCGGCAGGAGGCTTTGCGATGACATTGATCGTTCTGGGACTGGCGCTGTGGTGGGGCGCGCATCTGTTCAAGCGCCTGGCCCCGGCCGCGCGCGCGGGGATGGGCGACGCCGGCAAGGGGCTGGTCGCGGCCGGCGTGCTGGCCGGCGTGGTGCTGATGGTCCTGGGCTATCGCGGGGTCGAGCAGGTGGACCTGTGGTATCCGCCGGCCTTCCTGACGCATCTGAACAACCTGCTGATGATGATCGCGGTCTATCTTTTCGCCGCCAGCGTGACGAAGACGCGGATCACCGGCGTGATCCGGCATCCGCAGCTGACGGCGGTAAAGACCTGGGCCGTGGCGCATCTGCTGGTGAACGGCGATCTGGCAAGCCTGCTGCTGTTCGGCGGGCTTCTGGCCTGGGCCGTGGTCGAGGTGATCCTGATCAACCGCGCCGAGCCGCGCCCGGCCCCGCCGCCTCCCGCGCCGATGAGCCGCGAGATCGGCACGGTGCTGGGGGCGCTGGTGGTGTTCGGGGCGATTGCCTGGGTGCACAACTGGCTGGGCGTCTGGCCTTATGGCTGAGATCGGAGCGAGGGTTTCACCCCTTCAGCCCATTGGTTTTTTCAACCGATGGCGAAAACCAACGGGCTATCCGTGGAGAATTTCTCCAAGAGGAAGCGGAAATCTTAGGCGAATTGTCGGGGTCTGGGGAAGATGAAGCTGTATCGGTTCCTGAGCGCGGAGGACACCTCGGCCTTCTGTCACAAGGTGACGGCGGCGCTGAACAAGGGGTGGGAGCTGCATGGCGGCCCGACCTATGCCTATGACGCGGGCGCGGGCGTGATGCGCTGCGGGCAGGCGGTGGTGAAGGATGTGGCGGGGGACTATCACCCCGAGTTGAAGCTGGGGGAGCAATGAAGACCAATCCGGGCCGGTTCTTCGAGGATTATCGTCTGGGCGAGGTGATCCGCCATGCGGTGCCGCGCACGGTGGGCGCGGGCGAACGGGCGCTTTACCATGCGCTTTATCCGGCGCGGGGGGCGGTGTCGTCCTCGGACGAGTTCGCGCGCTCGGTCGGGCTGGCGGCCAGCCCGCTGGACGACCTGGTGGCCTTCCATACGGTCTTCGGCAAGACGGTGCCGGACATCAGCCTGAACGCGGTGGCGAACCTGGGCTATGCCGAGGGCCGCTGGCTGCGGCCGGTCTGGCCGGGGGACACGCTGCGCTCGGAATCCGAGGTGATCGGGTTGAAGGAGACCTCCTCGGGGACGACGGGGGTGGTCTGGGTCCGGACGCGCGGGCTGAACCAGCGCGGCGAGGCGGTGCTGGAATATGTCCGCTGGGTGCTGGTGCGCAAGCGGCGGCGCGAGGTCGAGGTGCCGGTGCATGTGCCGGATCTGGCGCCGGTGGTGGCGCCGGCGGCGCTGGTGGTGCCCGAGGGGCTGGACTTCAGCCGCCATGACTTCGGCCTGGCCGGAGAGCCGCATCGCTGGGGCGATTATGCGGTGGGCGAGGTGATCGACCATGTCGATGCGGTGACGGTCGAGGAGGCCGAGCACATGCTGGCGACGCGGCTGTGGCAGAACACCGCCAAGGTGCATTTCGATGTGACCCAGCGCGAGGACGGCAGGCGGCTGATCTATGGCGGCCATTTGATCAGCCTGGCGCGCAGCCTGTCGTTCAACGGCCTGGCCAATGCGCATTTCATCGCGGGGCTGAATGCGGGCGCGCATGTGAACCCCTGTTTCGCGGGCGATACGGTGCGGGCCTGGTCCGAGGTGCTGGACCGCGCCGAGACCGCGGTGCCCTCGGTCGGGGCGCTGCGGCTGCGGCTGGTGGCGACGCGGGGCGCGGCGGGGGAACTGCGCGGGGCGGACGGGAAATACCTGCCCGAGGTCCTGCTGGATCTGGACTACTGGGCCCTGCTGCCGCGTTGAGTCGGGGGGCGCCGAAGGGCGGCCTCTCTGTGATCACAGCCCGGAAATTCGTGATCACAAAGTCGAAAAACTTGCGCGGATAGCGAAAACATCTCGCAAATGCGGCGTTCCATGGCGTGACACCGGCGAAATCCGCGTTATTGAAGAGTAGCAATCGAAGCCATCCGGCCGGGCCTTGCGCCGGGGGCCGGGACAGCGACGAAGGGAAGCGCAATGGCTGCACCGAAGCGGGTCGAACGGCCCCTCTCCCCGTTCATGATCGGGCCGTATTACCGGCCGCAGATGACCTCGATGTCGTCGATCCTGACGCGGATCACCGGCAACGGGCTGGTGGCCGGCGTGCTGCTGGCGGTCTGGTGGCTTTTGGCGGCGGCGACCTCGGACGAGTATTTCGCGATCGCCGACGCAGTCGCCACCAGCTGGTTCGGCGATCTGGTGTTCACCCTCTCGCTCTGGGCGGTGTGGTATCACTATCTGGCCGGGCTGCGGCACCTCTATTTCGATGCGGGCAAGGGGCTGGACATCCCGACGGCGGAAAAGCTGGGCTGGGCCTGCATCATCGGCTCGGTCGTGCTGACCGTGCTGACCATCCTTCTGGTCCAGTGAGGCAAGACATGCGCTATCTGACCGCACGCAAGCGCGCCGAGTTCCGGGGTTCGGCGCATCACGGCACGGAACACCACTGGTCGATGATGGTCTCGGCCGTGGGGCTGGCCCTGCTGGTTCCGGTCTGGCTTTACGTCTTCGGCTCGGCCCTGGGCGGCACGCGCGAGGAGGTGCTGGCCACCTTCGCCCGGCCCTTCCCGGCGATCGTGACCGGGCTGCTGCTGGTCGTCGGGATGCGCCATTTCGCGATGGGCGCGACCACGATGATCGAGGATTACACCCGCGGCACGATGCGCAAGATGCTGATCATCGGCGTGATCGCGCTGTCCTGGGCGATCGCCGCGACGGGGCTGTTCGCCCTGGTCCGGATCGCGCTTTGAAGGGAATGATGATGACTGCCTATCCTTATGAAGTGCATGACTATGACGTGGTCGTGGTGGGGGCTGGCGGCGCCGGCCTGCGCGCGACGCTGGGCATGGCCGAGCAGGGGCTGCGCACCGCCTGCGTGACCAAGGTCTTTCCGACGCGCAGCCATACCGTGGCCGCCCAGGGCGGGATCGCGGCCAGCCTGGGCAACATGGGCCCGGACAGCTGGCAATGGCACATGTTCGACACGGTGAAGGGTTCGGACTGGCTGGGCGACACCGATGCGATGGAATACCTCGCGCGGGAGGCGCCGAAGGCCGTCTACGAGCTGGAGCATTACGGCGTGCCCTTCAGCCGCACCGAGGAGGGCAAGATCTACCAGCGCCCCTTCGGCGGCCATACGACCGAATTCGGCGAGGGCCCGCCGGTGCAGCGCACCTGTGCGGCGGCCGACCGGACCGGCCATGCGATCCTGCATACGCTTTACGGGCAAAGCCTGAAGAACAACGCGGAATTCTACATCGAATATTTCGCCATCGACCTGATCATCACCGATGGCGCCTGCACCGGCGTTGTCGCCTGGAAGCTGGATGACGGCACGATCCATGTCTTCAACGCGAAGATGGTGGTCCTGGCGACCGGCGGCTACGGCCGGGCCTATTTCTCGGCCACCAGCGCCCATACCTGCACCGGCGACGGCGGCGGGATGGTGGCGCGGGCCGGGCTGCCGTTGCAGGACATGGAGTTCGTGCAGTTCCACCCGACCGGCATCTATGGCTCGGGCTGCCTGATCACCGAAGGCGCGCGCGGCGAGGGCGGCTATCTGACCAACGCCAACGGCGAGCGGTTCATGGAACGCTATGCGCCCCACTACAAGGACCTGGCGCCGCGCGACTATGTCAGCCGCTGCATGACGCTGGAGATCCGCGAGGGGCGCGGGGTGGGGGCCCACAAGGACCATATCCATCTGAACCTCTCGCACCTGCCCAAGGAAACGCTGGAGCTGCGCCTGCCCGGCATCAGCGAAAGCGCCCGCATCTTCGCCGGCGTCGACCTGACGAAAGAGCCGATCCCGGTCCTGCCGACGGTGCATTACAACATGGGCGGCATCCCGACGAACTACTGGGGCGAGGTGCTGAACCCGACCGCCGCCAACCCGGACGCGGTGTTCCCGGGCCTGATGGCGGTGGGCGAGGCCGGCTGCGCCTCCGTGCATGGCGCGAACCGGCTGGGGTCGAACTCGCTGATCGACCTGGTGGTCTTTGGCCGGGCGGCGGCGATCCGGGCCGGGCAGGTGGTGGACCGGGAGGCAAGCGTTCCGGCGACGAACAAGGCCGGGGTCGACAAGGCGCTGGGCCGCTTCGACGACCTGCGCCACGCCAAGGGCGCGATCCCGACCGCCGAGCTGCGGCTTGAGATGCAGAAGACCATGCAGGCCGATGCGGCCGTCTTCCGCGCCGAAGAGACCCTCGCGGCGGGCGAGACGAAGATGACCGCCATCGCGGGCAAGATGGGCGACCTGAGGGTCACCGACCGCAGCATGGTCTGGAACAGCGACCTGATGGAGACGCTGGAGCTGACCAACCTGATGCCGAACGCCCTGGCGACGATCTACGGCGCGCATGCCCGCACCGAAAGCCGGGGCGCGCATGCGCATGAGGATCACCCGAACCGCGATGATGCGAACTGGCGCAAGCACTCGCTGGCCTGGGTCGAGGGCAACAACGTGCGGCTGGACTATCGTCCGGTCCATGCCGATCCCCTGACCACCGAGGCCGAGGGCGGGATCCCGCTGGCGAAGATCGCCCCGGCCGAGAGGAAGTTCTGATGCGCGCCGGGGCCGCCCTGCTTGTCCTGCTGGCGCTCTCTGCCTGCGATCCGGCCGAGATGGCCGACAAGGCCGTGCGGCGGACGGCGGAAAGCGTGGTCTTTCCGGTGGTGAACGTCGACATGCCGGCCGATCCGGCGCAGGCGGCGACGAATTGCATCCTGGATGCCGCGAGCCCCGACGAGCTGCGGCTTCTGGCGCGCGATGTCGGCGTCGAGGCCGGGACCTCGACCAAGGCCACGATCCGCGACATCGCCCTGCGCCCCGCCGCGCAGGCCTGTTTCGCCGCCCATGCCGTGCCGCCGATCCGATGATGAAGATGCGGCTGGCCCTGATTCCCTGCCTTCTCCTCCTCGGCTGCGGTCCGATGACCCAGGCCGAGGCCGAGCGCCAGTGCTTCGAGCGCGCGCGCCTGGCGCAGCAGCCGCGCGGCACGCTCGGGGTGGGGGTGGGATCGGGCGGACATGCCGATGGTTCGATCGAACTGGCGGTAAGCTCGGACTTCCTGCTCGGCCGTGATCCCTCGGCCATCTACGAGACCTGCGTGATGGCAAGGACGGGCGAGCCGCCCAGCCGTCCGCTTTATGCAAGACCCGACTGGAAAGGCTGATTTCCCATGGTCCAGCTCACCCTGCCCAAGAACTCGAAGATCCGCACCGGCAAGACCTGGCCGAAGCCGGAAGGCAAGAACGTCCGCAAGTTCCAGATCTATCGCTGGAACCCCGATGACGGCGAAAACCCGCGGGTGGACACCTATTTCATCGACATGGACCAATGCGGCCCGATGGTCCTGGACGCGCTGATCAAGATCAAGAACGAGATCGACCCGACCCTGACCTTCCGCCGGTCCTGCCGCGAGGGGATCTGCGGCTCCTGCGCGATGAACATCGACGGGATCAACACGCTGGCCTGCATCTACGGGCTGGACGAGGTGAAGGGCGATGTCCGGATCTATCCCCTGCCGCATATGGAAGTGGTCAAGGACCTGATCCCGGACCTGACGCATTTCTACGCCCAGCACGCCAGCATCATGCCCTGGCTGGAGACCAAGACTAACCGCCCGGCCAAGGAATGGCGGCAGTCGATCGAGGATCGCAAGAAGCTGGACGGGCTTTACGAATGCGTGATGTGCGCCTCGTGCAGCACCGCCTGCCCGTCCTACTGGTGGAACTCGGATCGGTATCTTGGCCCGGCGGCGCTCTTGCATGCCTATCGCTGGATCATCGACAGCCGGGACGAGGCGACGGGCGAGCGGCTGGACGCGCTGGAAGATCCGTTCAAGCTCTATCGCTGCCACACGATCATGAACTGCGCCAAGACCTGCCCCAAGGGGCTGAACCCCGCGAAGGCGATCGCCGAGATCAAGAAGATGATGGTCGAGCGGGTGGTGTGATCCGCCCGTGCCGCTGCTCCTGCTGGCGTTGGGGGTCTCGGTCTTCCTCTATCTCTGGATCACGCGGCGCAACTCGACCCTGACGCGCGACTGCCGCTGGCGGCTGGACCGGAGCGTCGCGCCGGATTTCTGGCGCTGCGTCGCCTGCGGGGCGACCGCGCGGGGGCGCGAGCCGAGGGATTGCCTGCGGGACCGTCAGGGATAGCCTGCCGATGCCCGTCGTGGCGGTCGCCCCGGGCCGGGGCGGGGGGCCGCGCTGCCCGGGTCGTTTCATGCCCCGTCTCCTGCGATTTCGTGGCAGGAGGGGGAGGTCAAGAGTTGACGAAATGCATCCCCTGGAAGCGGGCGCGCAGGGCCTTGGTGCGCGGGGCGACGGTTTCGGGCGCGTTCGAGCGCAGGCCCTCGGCGATCAGCGCGGCGAGGGCGGGGGCATCGGCGGGGGTGACGCCACGGCGCACCAACTCGGGCGTGCCGATGCGCATGCCGTTCAGGTCGCCGGCGACGTCCGGGATCGGAAGGCCGATGCCGCAGGCCAGGAACCCGGCCTTGCGCAGGGTTTTCGAGGCTGCCTGCCCGCCGCCGAAGGCTGCGGCCTCGATGGCGAACTGGTGCGAGGCGGTGGCGCCCCGGTCGGCGGCGAAGACCGGCAGGCCGAGCCTGCCGAGTTCCGAGGCGAGGGCACGCGCGAGATCGACCATGGCCCGGGCATAGGCCCGCCCGTGGTCGCGCCAGTCGAGCAGGGTATAGGCCAGGGCGGCGGATTTGGCGGCGTCGAAATTGGCGGTCAGGCCGGGGAAGGCGATGGCATCCAGCCGCTCGGCAATCGCGGCATCGTTGGTGACGATCAGGCCGCCGGCGGGGCCGCCGAGCGACTTGTAGGTCGACATCGTCATCAGATGCGCGCCCTCGGTCAACGGATTGGCCCAGACGCCGCCGGCGATGATGCCGCATTGATGGGCGGCGTCGAACAGGACCTTGGCGCCGACCTGATCGGCGATCTTGCGGACCTCGGCCACCGGATGCGGGAACAGGTTCAGGCTGCCGCCGACAGTGATGACCTTCGGCCGGACGGCATGGGCAAGGTCGTGCAGGCCTTTCAGATCAAGGGTATAGCCGTCGCTGTCGATCGGGGCGGGGTGGGTCGTCAACCCGTAGAGGCCCGCACAGCCGGCGGCATGGTGGGTGACATGGCCGCCGATGCTGCCGGGGGGCGCGATGATCGCATCGCCCGGCTTTGCCAGCGCCATGAAGCCGTAGAGGTTGGCCAGCGCCCCGGAGGCGACGCGGATTTCGGCGTAGCGCGCGCCGAAGACCTCGGCGGCGAGTTCGGCGGCGATGACCTCGATCTCCTCGATTGCCTCCAGCCCCATCTCGTACTTGTCGCCGGGATAGCCGAGCGAGGGACGCGAGCCGATGCCGGAGGCCAGCGCCGCCTCGGCCCTGGGGTTCATCACATTGGTCGCGGGGTTCAGGTTGAAGCAGTCCTGGTCGTGGATTTCGCGGTTCTTCGCGATCAGGGCGTCGAGCCGGTTGGCGACCTGCGCGGAGGCTTTGCCGGCATCGCTGGCGAGGCGCTGGATATGGGTTTCGCAGGCGGCGGGAACCCAGGGGCGGGGGGCGAGATGGGGCATGGCGGTCTCCTTTTGTGGCAGGGTAGGGGGCCAGGGGCTTGCGGACAAATCAGTTCTGCGGAAAATTAGGGTCAGGAAAGCTAAGCCATGCCAGTTGCCCCGCCGCCCCTGACCCGCCTGCCGCTGAACGCGCTGCGTGCCTTCGAGGCGGCGGCGCGGACGGGGGCGTTCACGCTGGCGGCGGCGGAGCTGGGGGTGAGCCCTGGCGCGGTGACGGCGCATGTGAAGGCGCTGGAGGAGCGGCTGGGGGCGCCCCTGTTCGAGCGGCAGGCGCGGGGGGTGCGGCTGACCGCGCTGGGGCTGGCGGCGGCCGGGGAGCTGACCGGGGCCTTCGACGCGCTGGCCGGGGCCGAGGCGCGGCTGCGCGCGCTGGCCCTGCCGCGCGAGGTGCATGTCGCCACCCTGCCCGCGATTGCGCAGTTGTGGCTGTCGCCCCGGTTGCCGGCGTTGCGGGCGGCGGCGCCGGAGATTTCGGTGTCGATCACCGCGCTGGAGGCGGCGCCGAACCTCAAGCGCAGCCTGCATGACCTGAGCCTGTTTCCGGCTGAAAGCGGCGGCCGGCTGGTGGCGGCGGATGAGCTTTTCCCCGTCTGCTCCCCGACGCTTGCAGAGCGGCTTTCAGGGGTGGAGGACCTTGGCCGGCTGCCCTGCCTGTCGGATTCGGTCTGGGCGCGGGATTGGGAGGTCTGGCTGCACGCGGTCGGGGCGAAGGTGGCGGTGCGGGGGCCGGTCTTCTCGCTTTACGCGCTGGCGGTGGAGGAGGCGGTGAACGGCGCGGGCGTGCTGATGGGGCACGGGCCGCTGGTCGCGGCGCAACTGGAGCGGGGGGCGCTGGTCGCGCCCTTTCCGCAACGGGTGCCGCTCGGGGCCGGGTTCCGCCTCTGGTCGGCGCGGGCGATGGAGCGGGGCAGCGCCGTGGCCCGGGTGGCCGCCTTCCTGGGGGCCTAGGCGAAAGCCGCTTCCAGCGCGATCTCGATCATCGCGCCAAAGCTCTTCTCGCGTTGGTCCGAGGGCAGCGCCTCGCCGGTGGTGATGTGGTCCGAGACGGTCAGCACCGCCAGCGCGCGGGCGCCGTGGCGGGCGGCGAGCATGTAAAGCTCGGCCGCCTCCATCTCGACGCCAAGGCAGCCGTGGCGGAGGAGCAGTTCGGTCAGGTCCGGGCGTTCGTCGTAGAAGGTGTCCGAGGAGAAGATTCCGCCGACATGGACCGGGGTGCCCTTGGCGGTCGCGGCGGCATGGGCCTTCGACAACAGGCCGAAATCGGCGCAGGGGGCGAAGTTCATCTCCTTGAAGAGGGTGCGCGAGGGCGAGCCTGCCGTGGAACAGGTCTGCGCCAGGATCACGTCGCGGACCCTGACATGTTCGGGCAGCGCCCCGGCCGAGCCCACGCGGATCAGCGTCCGCGCGCCATAGTCGCGGATCAACTCGTTGGCGTAGATCGAAAGCGACGGCATCCCCATGCCGGTGCCGTGAATGGTGACCCGGTGGCCACGCCAGGTGCCGGTATAGCCCAGCATCCCGCGCACCTCGTTCACCAGGACCGCATCCGTGAGGAAGGTCTGGGCGGCCCAGCGGGCGCGGTAGGGGTCGCCGGGCAGAAGCACGGTCTCGGCGATCTCGCCGGGTCTGGCAGCGATATGGACGGTCATTCTCTCTCCCCCTGCGGCCGGTCAGGCCCGGCCATTAAGGCGGGGCGCGGGGTGCTTCGCAAGGGGCCGTCAGTGCGGATGGGCAGCCAGATCGGCAAAGCTGTCGCGGTTGCCGCAGAAGCTGCATTGCGACGGAACCGGATGCGCGCCGGCCAGCGTCGCGGCGCAGATCGCCCGGTCGGTGCAATGGCCGCAGGTGGTCAGAAGCTCGACCCATTGCTCGTAATCGCGCTTGAGATCTTCCTCGGGCACGCCAAAGACCTTGCCCATGGCAATGACACGCGCGTCGATGTCGCGCGGCATGCGAAGGAAATCCATGGCCTGATGGCGGCTAAGCCCGAGATCGGCGAAATCGCGGTCGGAGAGCGCGCTGACCTGCTGCACTTCTTGCAGGCGGTGAAGCAGCGTGCGGATGCGGTCGAACATGGCAGTGTCCTTGGCCGGGAACTTGACATGCAGGATAGCCGGCGGGGACCGGCATGCCTTGATTTGCGTCAAGTTTCGCCGGGGCCGCTATTCGGCCGCCACCGCCTCGGGATCGGCCAGGGCCACCAGGTCCAGCATGATCCGGTTCAGCTGGAAGTCCTTGGGCGTATAGACCCGGGCCACGCCCATGCCCCGCAGGGTCCTGGCGTCATCCTCGGGGATGATGCCGCCGACGACCAGCGGGGTCTGCGACAGGCCGGCCGCCTGCATCCGCTCCAGCGTCTCGCCGATCAGCGGCAGGTGGCTGCCGGAGAGAATGGACAGGCCGATCACATCGGGGCGTTTCTCGGCGGCGGCGACGACGATCTCCTCGGGCGTCAGGCGGATGCCGTCATAGGTGATCTCCATGCCGCAGTCGCGGGCGCGGGCGGCGATCTGCTCGGCGCCGTTGGAATGGCCGTCGAGACCGGGCTTGCCGAGGAGAAGGCGGAGCGGGCGGCCGAGTTTCGTCGCGACCTGCGCCACGGCATCGCGGACCGGCTCCAGCCCCTCGGTGCGGTTCGAGGGGTGTTGGCTGACGCCGGTCGGGGCGCGGTATTCGCCGTAGAGGCTGCGCATCGCGCCGCCCCATTCGCCGGTGGTGACGCCGGCGCGGGCCGCGGCGATGGAGGCGGGCATGATGTTCTCGCCGGTCTGGGCGGCCTTGCGCAGGGCGGCGAGGGCTTCGGCGACCTTCTGCGGGTCGCGCCCGGCGCGCCAGTCGGCAAGGCGGGCGCATTGGTCGGCCTCGGCCCTGGGGTCGGCCTGCATGATCGCGCCTTCGCCGGAGGCAAGGGGGGAAGGCTCGGTGGTGGTGAAGCGGTTGACGCCGACCACGGTGGTTTCGCCGGATTCGATCTTCGCCAGGCGCTCGGCATTGGCCTCGACCAGGCGGGATTTCATGTAGGCGATGGCGGCGACGGCGCCCCCCATGGCGTCGATATGGGCGAGTTCCTCCAGCGCGCCTTTCTTCAGCGCGTCGACCTTGCGGTCCACGGCAGGGTTGCCGTCGAAAAGGTCGTCGTATTCCAGAAGGTCGGTCTCATAGGCCAGGATCTGCTGCATCCGCAGCGACCATTGCTGGTCGAAGGGGCGCGGCAGGCCAAGCGCCTCGTTCCAGGCCGGAAGCTGGACGGCGCGGGCGCGGGCGTTCTTGGACAGGGTGACGGCCAGCATCTCCAGCAGGATGCGATAGACGTTGTTTTCCGGCTGCTGCTCGGTCAGGCCCAGCGAGTTGACCTGCACGCCGTAGCGGAAGCGGCGGAAACGGGCGTCGGTGATGCCGTAGCGGGATTCCAGAAGCTCGTCCCAAAGCGCGGTGAAGGCGCGCATCTTGCAGAGTTCGGTCACGAAGCGGATGCCCGCATTGACAAAAAACGACATTCTGCCCGCCATTGCCGGGAATTCCGCGGCCGGGACTTTCACTTTCAGATCATCCAGCACGGCGCAGGCGGTCGCCAGCGCGAAGGCGAGTTCCTGTTCCGGCGTGGCCCCGGCCTCTTGCAGGTGGTAGCTGCAGACGTTCATCGGGTTCCACTTCGGCAGGTGCCTGCCGGTATAGGCCGCGACATCGGTGATCAGGCGCAGCGAGGGCTGCGGCGGCAGGATGTAGGTCCCGCGCGAGAGATATTCCTTGATGATGTCGTTCTGCACGGTGCCTTGCAGCTTCGAGACATCGGCGCCCTGTTCCTCGGCCACGGCGATATACAGCGCCAACAGCCAGGGGGCGGTGGCGTTGATCGTCATCGAGGTGTTCATCTGCTCCAGCGGGATCCCGTGGAACAGCGCGCGCATGTCGCCGAGATGGGCGACCGGGACGCCGACCTTGCCGACCTCGCCGCGCGAGCGGGGGTCGTCGCTATCATATCCGGTCTGCGTCGGCAGGTCGAAGGCGACGGAAAGGCCGGTCTGCCCCTTGGCCAGGTTGGTCCGGTAGAGCGCGTTCGAGGCCGCGGCGGTGGAATGGCCGGCATAGGTGCGGAAAAGCCAGGGTTTCTCTTGGGTCATGTCGGCCTCGTGAGTCGCGCGGGTAATTTTATTGCGTTGCGAAATGGATATGCGACAGATCGTGCCAATGTCAATCGCTGCGCTGCGGCGTTGCTCCTCGTTCGACTTCGCCGCCTCGTCGCGAGGAGTGACGAAGTCATCGACGAGGGTCCGGGTTTCGGGCAGGCTGCGCCGATGTTCGGCACGGTGGCGGTTCCGGTCTGGTTGCTTGTCCTGATCCTGGGCTTTGCCGCGATCAGCCTTGCCACGCATTTCCTGTTCCCCTCGGTGCGCTGGGTCTTTCGCCGGAGGGCAGAAAAGGCGCTGGCGCGGCTGAATGCCCGGCTGGACCGGAAGATCGACCTGTTCAAGCTGGCCGAGCATGCCGACATGGTGGCGCGGCTGGCCTATGACCGGCAGGTGGTCGAGGCGGCGATGGCCCATGCAACCGAAACCGGGGTGCCGGGCGAGGTGGCCTTCGAGGAGGCGCGCCGCTATGCGCGCGAGATCGTGCCGGGGTTTTCCGCCACGGTCTATTTCGGATTCGGCACGCGGGCGGCGAAATGGCTGTCGCGGCTCTTGTTCCGGGTAAGGGTCGGCAAGGTGGACCAGGCGCTTCGGTCGATCGACCCGCAGGCCACGGTGATCTTCGTGATGAACCACCGCAGCAACATGGATTATGTGCTGGTGACCTGGCTGGTCGCGGGGCGCTCGGCGGTCAGCTATGCGGTGGGGGAATGGGCGCGGGTCTGGCCGCTGAGCGCGCTGATCCGGTCGATGGGGGCCTATTTCATCCGGCGCGGCAGCCGGAACGCGCTGTATCGCAAGGTGCTGGCGCGCTACGTCCAGATGGCGACCGAGGCGGGGACGACGCAGGCGATCTTTCCCGAGGGCGGCTTGTCGCTGGACGGGCGGGTCGGGCCGGCGAAACTCGGGCTTCTGAGCTATGTCGTCGAGGGCTGGAACCCCGGCGAGCGGGATGTGGTCTTCGTGCCGGTGGGGCTGGCCTATGACCGGGTGCTGGAGGATCGGGTGCTGGTCGAGGCGGCCAAGGCCGGGACCCGGCGGTTCCGCAACCGGCCGCTCTGGGTGGCCTGGCATGCGATGCGGTTCCTCTGGGCGCGGTTCCGGGGCCGGACCAGGGGCTTCGGCACCGCGGCGGCGGGGTTCGGCGCCCCGGTCGGTTTGCGCGGGCATCTGGCGGCGGGCGGGACGGTGGATACGCTTGGCGCGCGGCTGATGGCGGCGATTGCGGCGGTGGTGCCGGTCCTGCCGGTGCCGCTGGTGGCCAAGGCGCTGGGCGAGGGGGCGGCCAGCCGCGAGGAACTCCTGGCGCGCATCGAGGCGCTGGTCGCGAAGCTGACCGCGGCGGGGGCAGTGCTGAAACTGCCGCCGCAAATGGCGGCGACGCTGGACGAGGGGCTGGCGCCGCTGCAGCGCCGGGGGCTGGTGGGGGCGGAGCTGCAGCCGCTGCCGGGCGCGCGGCCGCTTCTGGACTTCTACGCCGCCTCGGTGCCGGAGCCTGGGGCCGCTGCGACGCGGCAGACATAAAGTTTCAAGAATACTGGATCAGACTATTGCATTATTGCGCGATGAAAGTTTAGCTGCAGGAAACAGCGCGGCGATTCTGCGGCGCGGCATCTGGTTGGAGGCTCTGTTGGCTTTGGATACGCAAAACGCACCCGTGATCTACGACGCTCCGAAGAAGGACCTGTACGAACTGGGCGAAATGCCGCCGCTCGGCCATGTGCCGGCGAAGATGTATGCCTGGGCGATCCGCCGCGACCGGCATGGGCCGCCCGAACAGGCCATGGTGCAGGAGGTCGTCGATACCTGGAAGATCGACAGCCACGAGGTGCTGGTCCTGGTGATGGCGGCGGGCGTCAACTACAATGGCGTCTGGGCCGGACTGGGCCAGCCGATCAGCCCGTTCGACGGGCACAAGGCGGAGTATCACATCGCCGGCTCGGATGCCGCGGGGATCGTCTGGGCGGTGGGCGACAAGGTCAAACGCTGGAAGGTCGGCGACGAGGTGGTGATCCACTGCAACCAGGACGACGGCGACGACGAGGAATGCAACGGCGGCGACCCGATGTTCTCGCCCAGCCAGCGGATCTGGGGTTATGAGACGCCGGATGGCAGCTTCAGCCAGTTCACCCGGGTGCAGGCGCAGCAGTTGATGCCGCGTCCGCGCCACCTGACATGGGAGGAATCGGCCTGCTACACGTTGACGCTGGCGACGGCCTACCGGATGCTGTTCGGCCATGCGCCGCATGACCTGCAACCGGGGCAGAACGTGCTGGTCTGGGGGGCCTCGGGCGGCCTCGGCTCCTATGCGATCCAGTTGATCAATACGGCGGGGGCGAATGCGATCGGCGTCATCAGCGATGAAACCAAGCGCGATTTCGTCATGGGCCTGGGCGCGAAGGGCGTCATCAACCGCAACGAATTCAAGTGCTGGGGCCAACTGCCCAAGGTCAACAGCGAGGAATACAACACCTGGCTGAAGGAGGCCCGCCGCTTCGGCAAGGCGATCTGGGACATCACCGGCAAGGGCGTGAACGTCGACATGGTGTTCGAGCATCCGGGCGAGGCGACTTTCCCGGTCTCGTCGCTGGTCTGCAAGAAGGGCGGCATGGTGGTGATCTGCGCCGGGACCAGCGGCTTCAACTGCACTTTCGACGTGCGCTACATGTGGATGCACCAGAAGCGGTTGCAGGGCAGCCACTTCGCGCATCTGAAACAGGCGGCGGCGGCGAACAAGCTGATGTGCGAGCGGCGGCTGGATCCCTGCATGTCCGAGGTATTCCCCTGGGCCGAGATCCCGCGCGCGCATACGCTGATGTGGAAGAACCAGCACAAGCCGGGCAACATGGCGGTGCTGGTGCAGGCGCCGCGGACCGGGCTTCGGACCTTTGCGGATACGCTGGAGGCGAGCGGGGGCCGCTGATCCACAACCGTTAATCATGGATTTACCCGCGGCGGCGAACCTGTCGCCGCGGGGTTGCCTGACCCGGACCCTCTGGCATTGCCGCGGGGACGGGTGCAGTCTCTCGGCCGCCGCAAGCTGGATCGACCCGAGGGGTTCATGCGCCACGACTGGATTTTCGATGTGCTGTCGGACCTGCACGCCTATGCCGAAAGCAATGACCTGCAAGAACTGGCCCTGAAGCTGAAGGAGACGCTGGCCATGGCGCGCTGGGAGGTGGCCCTGGCTGATGGCGAGGAATTCCCCGTTCCGCCGCGCCTGTCCCGGCCTGCGCATTGACCTTACGCCCGGCGCGCGAAAGGGCTAGGTTGCGGCGATGCAACTGCCCGCGCTGACCTTTTCCGACGACCAGGCCGAAGCCTACGACCGCCTGGCCGCCGCCCTTCTGGGGGCGGGGATCGACCTGGCCGAGGGCACGCTTGCGCCTGCGGCCGAGGGGCGGACATCCGTTCTGGCGGTGGTGGGCAAGGCCGGATCCGGCAAGACCATGCTGCTGGCCGAGCTTTACAAGGGCTTGAAGGCGGCCGGGGTCGAGGTGATCTCGGGCGATTACGAGGGCAAGAAGCGCAAGGACCGCCGGACGCTGGCGATCCTTGCCCCGACGAACAAGGCGGCCAGCGTGTTGCGGCTGCGCGGGGTTCCCGCGACGACGATCCACCGGATTCTCTATACCCCGGTCTATGACCCGGAATACGAGAAGATTGCCGAATGGCTGGCCGGGACCGGGACGCGGCCGGTGGCAGGCAACCTGGCAATCGCCGGGCTGACCGACCTGGCTCTGGACCGGGCGCATGCCTTCTACCAGCAGGTAGCGTCGATCCCCGGCGCGCTGGCGGCGGCGGGGCTGAAGGGCAGCGATTTCATCAAGGGCTGGAAGCGGCGCGAGGAGCCGCTGGACGTGGGCTTCGTCGACGAAAGCTCGATGCTGGACGAACGCCAGTTCGAGGATCTGCGCGAGATTTTCCCGACGCTGGTGCTGTTCGGCGATCCGGCGCAGCTGGCCCCGGTCGGGCAGTCGGGCGAGATGGTGTTCGACCGGCTGCCCGAAGGCCGCAAGCTGATCCTGCACCGCATCCACCGCCAGACGCAGGACAACCCGATCCTCGACCTCGCCCATGCCCTGGCCGACGAGGGGCTGGGGTTCGACGATTTCCAGGCGATGGTGCGGGAAAAGGCCCAAGGGGACGACCGGGTGGTCTGGGCGGAGCGGGTGGAAGCGGGGCTGATGGCGCGCTCTCCGGTCCTTGTCTGGCGCAACGCGACGCGGGTGCGGCTGATCCAGGCCTTCCGCGGCGCCTATGGCGCGCCCGAGGACCGGCTGCTGCCGGGCGAACCCCTGATCTGCGACGGGATCGAACTGCCACTGAAGCACCGCAACAAGCGCAACGACCTGGAGGCGCGGGGCCTGATCAAGGGCGCGCAGGTGATCTATCTGGGCGAGGGCACCCGCGACGGATTCGCGCGGCTGCATGTAGTCGGGGCGCTGGAGCCGCAGGTTTCGGCGGCCAGCATCATCAAGATCGAGAAGCCGGACGAGGAGGAACCCTTCATCCCGCATGCGGCGCGGATGGGGGCGGCCTTCCTGCACGGGGCGGCGGTGACGATCCACAAGGCGCAGGGCAGCCAGTGGGAGGAGGTGCAGGTCTTTGCCCCCGACCTTTCCGCCGCCGCCTGGTCGGGCCGGTCCGAGGCCGGGGTGCCGCTCTGGAAGCGGCTGGCCTATGTCGCGATCACCCGGGCGCAGCACCGGCTTTACTGGGTGGTCCGCAATCGCCTCGCCCGGCCGCAGGCGCCGCTGTCGATCGAGGACCTGAAGCGCCCGCCCGCCCCCCTGGCGCTGGACGCGGGGGAGTAGCCAAAATTTTTCGTCGAAAAATTTTGGCGCCCGCTGTTCAGCTTGCGCGGCAACTGGCCTATCCTTTGCGCAAAGAAGGAGCTTCCACATGGCTTTGGTTTTCGTCCAGTTCCGCTGCACCCCCGGCCAGACCTATGAGGTCGCCGATGCGATCTGGGACCGTGAGGTGGTGAGCGAACTCTACTCGACCAGCGGCGATTACGACCTGATCGCCAAGGTCTATATCCCCGAGGATCAGGACGTGGGCCATTACCTGTCGTCCCGGCTGTTCGACATCCCGGGCATCCAGCGGACGCTGACGACGATGACCTTCAAGGCATTCTGACTGCGGTGGGCCCCGGGGGGTTCACGCCCCCCGGCCCATTGGCTTCTTGATCAGAGCCAGCCGGTGCGGCCGGTCCCCACGGCGTCGGCGACGCTGGCAAAGCCGTCGCGGGCCAGGAGTGCGTCAAGGCCGGTCGCGATCCGCGGGACAAGCGAGATCCCCTCATAGACCATGGCGGTGTAAAGCTGCACCGCCGAGGCCCCGGCGCGGATCTTCTGATAGGCCTGCTCGGCCGTGGCCACGCCGCCGACCCCGATCAGGGGCAGCCTGCCCTCGGTCAGTTGCGACAATTGCGCCAGCACGCGGGTGGACTTTTCGAACAATGGCGCGCCGGAAAGCCCGCCCTGCTGCTCTCGATTTGCAGATTTCAAACCTTCGCGCGAGAGTGTGGTGTTGGTGGCGATGATGCCCGAAAGCCCCGCCTGTAGTGCGACCCCGGCGATCTGCGCCAGTTCGCCCTGGGTAAGGTCGGGGGCGATCTTCAGGAAGACGGGGATCGGGCGCGGCAGGGTGGCGCGGGCCTCCATCACTCCGGCCAGCAGCGCCGCAAGGGCGGCGGGGCCCTGCAGGTCGCGCAGTTTCTCGGTATTGGGCGAGCTGACGTTGACCGTCGCGAAATCGACATGCGGGCCGCAAAGCGCCAGCACGCGGGCGAAATCGGCGGCGCGGTTCTCGCTGGTCTTGTTCGCGCCAAGGTTCAGCCCGACCGGGACCGGGCCGGGGGTGCGGCGGGCAAGCCGGGCCGCGATCGCCTCGGCGCCCTGGTTGTTGAAGCCGAAGCGGTTGATCGCGGCGCGATCCTCGGTCAGCCGGAACAGGCGCGGCCGCGGATTGCCGGGCTGCGGCAGGGGGGTGGCGGCGCCGACCTCGATGAAACCGAAGCCCGCGCGCGCGAGGGGGGCGATGGCCTCGGCGTTCTTGTCATAGCCCGCCGCAAGGCCCACCGGGTTCGGCAGCGCCAGACCCGCAAGCGTGGTCGCCAGCCGGGACGAGGTCACCGGGCCGGGCAGCGGAGCCAGGCCCGAGCGCAGGGCGCGCAGCGACAGGCCATGCGCGCGCTCGGGGTCGAGCCGGTGCAGAAGTGCCAGGCCCGTGCGTTCCAGGAGGCTCACAACAGGCCCTCGGGGAAGATATGGCCAGAGGCGCCCAGCGGCAGGGACTTGTCCCAGACCACCTCCTCCAGTTTCAGCGGCCGGTAGAGATGCGGGAAAAGCTGTCCGCCGCGCGAAGGCTCCCATTTCAGTTCCGGACCGAGCCGGTCGGGGTCGAAGGCCACCAGCACCAGGTCGCTTTCGCTGGCGAACCATTTGGCGGCGGTCTCGGCGACCTGGGCGGGGGTCGAGAAATGGATGAAGCCGTCGGCAAGGTCCACCGGCGCGCCCAGCGTCTCGCCGGCGGCGCGGAAGGCATCCCATTCGGAGCGGCGGAGGATCTTGAGGATGAGCATGGCTGCCGAAATAGCGAAGCTCGGGGATGCTGGCAATGGAGCCCGTCGTCCGGCGCCGGTATGCGGCGGCTCACAGCCGGAAAATCGGACACGGCGCGCCCGGCGCGCCGTGTCCCTTGTTGCCGGGCGTCAGTTGTTCTTGCCCTTGCCTTTACCGTTACCGTTACCGTTACCGTTACCGTTGTTACCGTTGTTACCGTTACCGTTACCCTGGCCCGGGTTGCCATTGGCCTGACCCTGGCCGGGGTTGCTGGGATCGACGCCGCCCGGATCGTTGCCGTGGCCGTTGTCGCCCTGGCTTCCCGGATTGCCATTGCCTTGGCCCTGGTTCCCGTTCCCGTTGTTCCCGTTGTTACCGTTGTTGCCGTTGTTACCGTTTTCGTTACCCTGGCCCGGGGTGCCATTGCCATTGTCCTGACCTTGGCCGGGGTTGCTGGGGTCGTCGCCGCCCGGATCGTTGCCGTGGCCGTTGTCGCCCTGGCTTCCCGGATCGCCATTGCCTTGGCCCTGGTTCCCGTTGCCATTGCCGTTACCCTGACCCGGGTTGCCATTGCCATTGTCCTGACCCTGGCCGGGGTTGCTGGGGTCGTCGCCGCCCGGATCGTTGCCGTGGCCGTTGTTCCCATCGTCGGGGGACGGGTCCGGCGTCTGTTCCGGTTCCGGGTCCGGAGCCGGTTCCGGATCCGGGGTCGGACCAGGATCCGGGGTCGGTTCCGGGTCTGGGGTCGGACCAGGATCCGGGGTTGGTTCAGGCTCCGGTTGCGGGTCCGGTTCCTCGACGTCCGGTTCGGGCGTCGGCACCGGATCCGGCTTGGTCCCCGGCCCGACCGGATGGCGGGATGGCGCGTTGTGGTCGCCCGAACTTTGGGCGCAATCCGACCTCATCCATCCTTCGTCATTGTTATCTTTCTTGTCGGAATAATGACACTCATTCGGGCCTTTTGTTTCCGCACTGGCACTCAACGCAATCGTTACGAAAGTACACGCAAGCAGCAATTGTTTTATTGCTATTCCTTTCGTCGTTCAAGCCATACTTTTGCGCGCGTGACACGGCCGTTCGGTGACTGGATCGGGGTTAACGAAAGGTTAATTTGCGGCGGCAATATGCCGCACTTACCAGGGGTTGTGTCGCCGCGCCCCCAGCACGCGAGTCGGGCTGGCCACGCACAACGCGGCTTTGACAGCGGCGCGGAATCTGGCGCAGTCTCGACCTCGGGGACCGATCAAAAGGAGACTCGCGATGCATGGGATTTCGAGATTGGCGGTTGTCGTGGCACTGATGGCCTCGGCGGCGCAGGCCGAGACGGTGAAGCTGACGCTCTTGGGCGTGGGGGACGTCTACAATTTCGAGGAGGAGGACGGCCGCGGCGGTTTCGCCCGGCTGAACGCGGTGGCCAGGGCCGAGCGCGCGGCGAATCCGAACACGCTCTACCTGTTCAACGGCGACATGCTCTCGCCCTCGCTGGCCTCGGGGTTCGACCAGGGCCAGAACACCATCGACTTCACCAACCTGGTGCCCTTCGACCTGGCGGTGCCGGGCAACCACGAGTTCGATTTCGGCCCGGAGAACTTCTTCCAGAAGATGAAGGCCTCGAAATACCCCTGGGCGGCGATCAACATCACCAATGACGACGGGTCGGTCATCGAGGGGCTGGGCGGCGTCATGGTGAAGGAGGTCGGCGGCCTGAAGGTGGCGCTGATCCCGGTGGCGCAGGATACCTCGCCCGAGGTCAGCTCGACCGGCAGCCTGAAGTTCCTGCCGACGGTCGAGACCGGCGTCGCGGCGGCCGAGAAGGCGCGCGAGGAGGGGGCGGATATCGTCGTCGGCGTGGTGCAGACCAACATGGAGAACGACCGCGCGCTGATGGCGAGCGGGGCCTTCGACGTGATCCTGTCGGGCGACGACCATTCCTATGCCACGGCCTATGACGGGCGGACGGCCTATGTCGAGACCAGTATCGACGGGCAGTTCCTGACGCCCATCGACCTGGCGGTCGAGGTCGAGGAGAAGGACGGCAAGCGCGAGATCAGCTGGACCCCGGCCTTCCGCTTCATCGACACGGCGACGGTGGAGCCCGACCCGGAATCGGTCGCGATGGCCGACAAGCTGCGGGCGACGATGGACCAGAACCTGAATGTCGAGATCGGCACGGTCGAGGCGCCGCTGGACAGCCGCCGTAACGTGGTGCGGGCCGAGGAAGCGACGATGGGCAACCTGATCGCCGATGCGATGCGGGACGCGACGGGGGCGGATATCGCGATCATGAACGGTGGCGGCATCCGGGGCGACACGACCTATGAGGCGGGGCGCAAGCTGACGCGGCGCGACATCCTGACCGAACTGCCCTTCGGCAACGTCACCGTGGTGACGGAACTGCCGGGCAGCCAGGTGCTGCTGGCGCTGGAAAACGGGGTGAGCCAGGTCGAGAACGGCGCGGGTCGCTTCGCCCAGGTCTCGGGCCTGACCTATGCCTTCGACGCCTCGGCCCCGGCGGGGTCGCGGGTCAGCGAGGTCATGGTGGGGGGCGCGCCGCTGGAGGCCGACAAGCTCTACAAGGTCGCGGTCAACGATTACATCCTGGGCGGCGGCGACGGCTATGCCGCGCTGGGCGGCGGACGGATCCTGACGGACGGGCCGACCGGGCAGCTCGTGGCCAATGACGTGATGGCCTATGTCGAGAAGCTGGGCACGGTGAATGTCGCGGTCGAGGGGCGGATCAGGAAGCTGGGGCAGTAACCGGGTCTCTGCTCGTCGATGACTTCGTCACTCCTCGCGCGGGGTCTGCCGAGGAGGAGACGAAGTCGAACGACGAGGGATCCGGGCCGCGAGGGGGGCAGGGGCCGATCCTGCCGCCGGCGGGCGCAGATTCCGCGGGCCAAGGCTTGAGGTCGGGGCGGGGCGATGCTATCTGAAAGGCAGCGCGGGTGTTGTGTAATGGTAAGACCCTAGCCTTCCAAGCTAGAGACACGGGTTCGATTCCCGTCACCCGCTCCAGCCTTCCTGTCCGGATCCGACTTGCCTGTCCACAGTGGACAGCGCCTCGCTTCCCTTTGCAATCAAGGGGTTGGCCGCGGGCGTTAAGGATTCGTCAGGGACTTCCACCGCCCTGATATCCGGCCTGCCATCCGGCCGATGGCCTCTTCACGCGTCGCGGGCTGGCCGACGGGGAGGCCAGCCGACCGGGGATGGGTCGATCACAGGTTGTCGGCCTGCGGCATCCCGAGGATGTGGAAGCCGCCGTCGACATGGACGATCTCGCCCGTCGTGCAGGCGCCATAGTCCGAGCAGAGCCAGACCGCCGTGCCGCCGATCGCCTCCAGCGTCGCATTGGCGCGCAGCGGGGCATTGTCCTCGGTATGGCGGAAGGTGGCCCGCGCGCCGCCGATGGCCGATCCGGCCAGCGTCTTCATCGGGCCGGGCGAGATCGCGTTCACCCGGATCTTCTGCGGCCCGAGGTCGTTCGCCAGATAGCGCGTCGCCGATTCCAGCGCCGCCTTGGCCACGCCCATCACGTTGTAGTTCGGCACCACCTTGTTCGACCCCTGGAAGGTCAGGGTGATCAGCGTGCCGCCCTGGGGCATCAGCGCCTCGGCCCGGCGGGCGACGTCGATGAAGCTGAAGCAGGAGATGTTCAGCGAGTTCAGGAAGTTGCCCTTGGTCGTATTGATGAAGCGCCCGGTCAGCTCGTTCTTGTCGGAAAAGGCGATGGCGTGGATGATGAAGTCCAGCGTGCCCCAGCGGCGGCCGATCTCGGCGAAGCAGGCGTCGAGGCTGTCCTCGTCGGTCACGTCCACGTCGATCAGCAGGTCCGAGCCGACGCTGGCCGCCAGCGGTTGCACCCGCTTGCCGAAAGCCTCGCCCTGGTAGCTGAACGCAAGCTCCGCCCCCTCGGCCGCCAGGGCGGATGCGATGCCCCAGGCGATGGAACGCTCGTTCGCCACGCCCATGACAAGCCCGCGCTTGCCCTTCATCAGTTCGGCCATGATGCGTTACCCGAGATACTTGGACATGACGAGGGTGGCGTTGGTGCCGCCGAAGCCGAAGCTGTTCGACAGGACCGAGTCGATCTCGACGCCCTCGCGCAGGCTGGTCACGATCTCGCCGGGGTCCAGCGCGGGGTCGGGGGTGATGACATTGGCCGAGGCGGCGATGAAGCTGCCGTTCATCATCAGCAGCGAATAGATCGCCTCCCACACGCCCGCGCCTCCCAGGCAATGGCCGGTGAGCGACTTGGTGGAGGCGATCGGCGGCGTGGCGCCGCGGCCGAAGACGCGGCGGATGGCCTCGACCTCGACGATGTCGCCGACCTGGGTCGAGGTGCCGTGGCTGTTGATGTAATCGACCTTGCGCCCCTGCGGCAGGGTCGAGAGCGCCAGCCGCATCGCGCGTTCGCCGCCCTCGCCCGAGGGGGCCACCATGTCATGCCCGTCCGAGGTCGCACCGTAGCCCGTCACCTCGGCATAGATCTTCGCGCCGCGCGCCAGGGCGTGCTCCAGTTCCTCGAGCACGACGATGCCGCCGCCGCCCGCGATCACGAAGCCGTCGCGGTTGGCGTCATAGGTGCGCGAGGCGGTTTCCGGGGCGTCGTTGTATTTCGACGACATCGCGCCCATCGCGTCGAACAGGCAGGAGAGCGTCCAGTCCAGCTCCTCGCCGCCGCCGGCGAAGACGATGTCCTGCTTGCCCATCTGGATCAGTTCGGTGCCGTTGCCGATGCAATGCGCGCTGGTCGAGCAGGCCGAGGTGATCGAGTAGTTCACGCCCTTGATCCTGAACGGCGTCGCCAGGCAGGCCGAGACGGTCGAGGACATGCCCTTGGTCACGCCGAAGGGGCCGATGCGCTTGGGGCTGCCGGTCTCGCGCACGATGTTGTGCGCCTTGAAGAAGGATTTGGTCGACGGCCCGCCGGAGCCGACGATGATGCCGGTGCGGTCGTTCGAGATGTCGGCCTCGGAAAGGCCGGAGTCCTTCACCGCCTGGTCCATCGCGATGAAGGTATAGGCGGCACCATCGCCCATGAAGCGCAGGTCGCGCTTGTCGATATGATCCTCCAGCACGATGTTCGGCTGGCCGTGGACGCGGCAGCGGAAGCCATGCTCGGCATAGTCGGGGGCGAAGACGATGCCGGATTTCCCGGCGCGAAGGCTGGCCTCGACCTCGGCGGCCGAATTGCCGATGGACGAGACGATCCCGATCCCGGTGATGACGACGCGGCGCATGCGGCCTCCCTTCGTGACTTCAGGTCTGTTTAGGGCAGAGGGGGGGAGTGGGCAAGGAGGTTGGCACGCCGCGGGCCGCCGATTCCCCCGCCGGGGCAGAGTGCCGCTGCCGGATGCGTCCCGAAAGCCGCGCATCCCGCCGACCGCCTGCGGCCATGCGTCGCGATTCTTCGCCAGTTCGGCGCGGCGTGTCGTTTTTTTGCAAGGAAATGGGGAAAATACCTTTCAGTCTGCCGGGAAATTGCTCTAGGCGGGAGGTCTGCCCGGCCTTGACCGGATACATCCCAGTCCAATCCCGCCCGAAAGTGCAGCGATGAACAAGATTGACGAAAAGCTTCAGCCGATCCTGGCCGAGGTGATCCGGCGCAATGCCGGCGAGCCGGAGTTCCACCAGGCCGTCCATGAAGTGCTTGAAAGCCTTGGCCGTGTGGTGGCCAAGCATCCGCAATACCTCGACCTCGCCCTGATCGAGCGGATCTGCGAGCCCGAGCGTCAGATCATCTTCCGCATTCCCTGGGTCGACGACAAGGGCCGGGTGCAGATCAACCGCGGCTTCCGGGTGCAGTTCAACTCGGCCATCGGTCCCTACAAGGGCGGGATGCGGTTCCATCCGTCGGTGAACGTGGGGATCATCAAGTTCCTCGGCTTCGAGCAGACCTTCAAGAACGCGCTGACCGGCATGCCGATCGGCGGCGGCAAGGGCGGGTCGGACTTTGACCCCAAGGGCAAGTCCGATGCCGAGATCATGCGTTTCTGCCAGTCGCTGATGACCGAGCTGCATCGTCACATCGGTGAATATACCGACGTGCCGGCCGGTGACATCGGCGTCGGCGGCCGCGAGATCGGTTACATGTTCGGCCAGTTCAAGCGGCTGAACAACCGCTACGAGGCCGGGGTCTTCACCGGCAAGGCGCTGGCCTATGGCGGCTCGCGCGCGCGGACCGAGGCGACGGGCTACGGCAACACCTATTTCGTCCAGGCGATGCTGCAGACCAGGGGCACCTCGTTCGACGGCAAGCGCGTCGTGGTCTCGGGGTCGGGCAATGTCGCGATCTACACGATCGAGAAGGTCCAGTCCTTCGGCGGCAAGGTCCTCGCCTGTTCGGATTCCAGCGGCTATGTCGTGGACGAGGCCGGGATCGACCTCGCGCTTCTGAAGGAGGTCAAGGACGTCCGGCGCGAGCGGATCTCGGAATATGCCCGTCGCCGCGGGGCGGGGGTGCATTTCGTGCCGGCCGACAAGGGGTCGGTCTGGGACGTGGCCTGCGATGTCGCCATGCCCTCGGCCACGCAGAACGAGCTGTCGGGCAAGGATGCGACGGCGCTGGTGAAGAACGGCGTGATCGCGGTGGGCGAGGGCGCGAACATGCCCTGCACGCCGGAAGCCGTGCGCATCTTCCAGGAGGCCGGGGTGCTGTTCGCGCCGGGCAAGGCGGCGAATGCGGGCGGGGTCGCGACCTCGGCGCTGGAGATGCAGCAGAACGCGAGCCGCGACAGCTGGACCTTCGAGCAGACCGAGACGCGGCTGGCCACGATCATGCGCAACATCCACGACACCTGCCACGCCACCGCCGAGGAATACGGCGCGCCGGGCGATTATGTGCTGGGCGCCAACATCGCGGGCTTCGTCCGGGTGGCCGAGGCGATGCGGATGCTGGGCGTGATCTGACGCCCGTCGGGCGGGGCCCCGCGCGGGCCCCGTTTTCGGTCTTGCGCGCCGGGCCTTGCGGGCCGATCCTGCGGGGCAGGAGGTGCGCTCATGGACCCGGTGACCGGCGGATGCCAATGCGGCGCGGTGCGGCTGACGGCGGCGGGACCGCCGCTGCGGGTGGGCATCTGCCATTGCCTCGACTGCCGCAAGCACCACGGCACGCTGTTCCACGCCTCGGCGATCTTCCCGGCCCCGGCCGTCAGGGTGACGGGAGAGTTGCGCGACTACCAGGGCCGCTGCTTCTGCCCGGCCTGCGGCTCCTCGGTCCTGGGCCGCAGCGGCGACGAGGTCGAGGTCAACCTCGGCACCCTCGACGCCCCCGACCAGTTCCGACCGACCTATGAGCTATGGTGCATCCGGCGCGAGGGCTGGTTGCCCCCGTTCCCCGGCATGACGCTGCATCCCCGCGATGCGGGACCGTGACTCAGGCCTCGCTCAGCGCGACCTTCATGTCCTTGACGAGATAGATCGTCTCGCCATCCGCCTCGACGCGCCCGTCCGCCACGCCCATCGTCAGGCGGCGGGTCTGGATCGCCTTGGTGAAATCCACGAAATAGGTCAGCTTCTTGCGGTCCGGCCGCACCATGCCGGTCAGCTTGACCTCGCCCACGCCAAGCGCATAGCCGCGCCCCTGCCAGCCGCGCCAGCCGAGGTTGAAGCCGGTCAGCTGCCACAGGCCATCCAGCCCCAGGCAGCCCGGCATGATCGGGTTGCCGGGAAAGTGGCAGGCGAAGAACCAGAGGTCGGGCGTGATGTCGAATTCGGCCACGACATGGCCCTTGCCATGCTCGCCCCGGTCTTCGGAGATGTCGGTGATCCGGTCCATCATGAGCATCGGCGGCGCGGGCAATTGCGCGTTGCCGGGGCCGAAAAGCTCCCCCCGCGAGCAGGCGAGCAGCGCCTCCTTGTCGAAAAAGGTCGGATAGGACGCCATCGCTCGTGATCCCCTCGTTACATCTGGTCCTGATTAGCATCCGGGCGCGAAGAGTGGCAAGTCTGGCCCGCCCGGCGTCCAGCCCGCCCGGCCTTGGGGTGCGTCACCTTGCCGGGTGGGGGATTAGGGTTTGAAACCGGGCCGCAGAACCCCTTATATGGAGGGATGCACAGGAAAACCGATGACCCAGGCATTTGATCCCCGGCAGACGCAGCGCAGCACCGCATGGCTGGCCTCGGCCGGGCTGCGCCCGACGCGGCAACGCATCGCCCTGGCCGAGCTTCTGGTCGGCGATGGCGAGAACCGGCATGTCACCGCCGAAAGCCTGCACGCCGCCTCGCGCGCTGCGGGCGAGGGGGTCAGCCTTGCCACCGTCTACAACACGCTGCGCGCCTTCTGCGAGGCCGGCCTGATGAACGAGGTCGTGGTCGATGGCTCGAAAAGCTATTTCGACACCCGCACCGACGATCATCCGCATTACTACTGGGAAGACAGCCACAGCCTGACCGACGCCCCGGCCGAGGAACTCAGCATCGCCTCCTTGCCGAAGGTGCCCGAGGGGATGGCCGTCTCCCGCGTCGATGTGGTGATCCGCCTGCGCAAGGCCTGAGACGCGCCGGGCGGGACCGGGGGTAGCCCCCGCCCGCACCGCTTGCCCGCAGCGAAAGGCGGCCGATGCCGCGTCGCGCCTCGGGCCGCCCCCCGACAAGGGGTCAGAACCATTGCCCCGGCTCCATCAGGCCAAGGTCCATCAACTGCTGGCTCTCCCAGCGGAACGGGGCCGAGTTGTGCCAACGGAAGCCGGGGATCGCATGGCGCGAGCCGGGATTGCTGCGCAGCGCCTTGGCGGTGCGGAAGGAACAGACGGCCGCCGTCAGGTTGTGATGCCAGGCGCAGGCATAGGTGTTCATCTCCTCTTCCGACAGGGTGAAGTCGGGCAGAAGCCGCAGGCCCGGCCTGGCGCGGAACAGCGAGATCCGGTCGATCCGCCGCCGGGCCGGGGGGACATGCTCCTCGAAGCGCCAGCGCAGGCCGCCGTAGAAATCCAGCTGGCGCTCTTTCGGGTGATTGTGCCGCGCCGGGTCCTTGCGGGCCAGCGCGTAATAGCCCGAGCGGTCGAGCCAGCAGTCCTGCAGGTCGACCGCATTGCCATGGGCGCCAAGGTCGCCGGCGTAAAGGTCGATGACATAGGTCAGCATCGCCTCGCGCCGTTCCTCGGCGTGGAAGGTCAGCATCTCGCCGACGCGCCGCGTCTCGCAGAAGGGGAAGAACAGGTATTCGGTGTTGTGGCAGTAGTGCAGCCAGGCCCCAGCGACCCGGTCGATCATCTGGTTGACGGCGCCGACCAGCGCATCCTCGGCAAAGACGTCATGGGTGACGACATGGACCCGGTCGGAAAGCTCCGGCCCCGGCGTGATCCCTTCGGGCGCCAACAGCACCACGTCGCGGAAGCCGCATTTCAGCTGGTGCGCGAGGGTCGAAGCGACCTCGACCGCATCCTCGGCCATGACCAGCGACAGGGGCCCCCTGGCAAGATCCGGGGCCTTGGCGGCCAGAAGCGAGGCAAGCGAGGGATAGCGCATGGCGCCAGATTCCGCGATCCGGGGCGGCGGCGCAAGGTGTCGTCTCGCCGGCCGCCGGTGTCGGCTTTGTCGGGTCGGCAGCGGCCGTTTGCTGCCAGCCTGGCCGTGCGGAGATTGGAGGGCAGGATGAGCGAACACGAGACGGGGGGCTGCCTTTGCGGCAAGGTGCGGTTCACCACCCATGGCCCGCTGCGCGAGGTGGTGTTCTGCCATTGCTCGCAATGCCGCCGCCAGTCGGGGCTGTATTTCGCCGCCACCAGCATCCCCGCCGACCGGCTGACGCTGGAGGGCGAGGCCGAGATCACCTGGTTCGCCGCCTCGGACTTCGCCCGGCGCGGCTTTTGCGGCACCTGCGGGACGCTTCTGTTCTGGAAGCCGAACCATGAGGCGCGCTATGCGATCCTGGCGGGGGCCTTCGACCGGCCGGACTGCCTGCACCCCGGCCACCACATCTGCACCGCTGGCCGGCCCGGGTTCTATGCGATCGGCGACGGCCTGCCGCAATATCCCGGCGACGGTCCCGGCGTCGTGACCGCCGCGACCTGAACCCGGCGTTGCCGCGCCCGGCGTCAGGGTGTAAACGGCCGGTCATCCCGAAAGGACATGGCCCATGACCGACGCCAAGAAGCTGTTCGTCAAGACCTACGGCTGCCAGATGAACGTCTACGACTCCGAACGCATGGCCGAGGCCCTGGGCGCGAAGGGCTATGTGACGACCGAGGCGGTCGAGGAGGCGGACATGGTCCTTCTCAACACCTGCCACATCCGCGAGAAGGCGTCCGAGAAGCTGTATTCCGACCTTGGCCGCTTGCGCGCGCTGAAGGCCGCGCGTCCGGGGATGAAGGTCGGCGTCGCGGGCTGCGTCGCGCAGGCCGAGGGCGAGGAGATCCTGCGCCGCTCGCCCGTCGTCGACCTCGTGGTCGGCCCGCAGGCCTATCACCGCCTGCCCGCCATGGTCGAGGCCGGGGGGCGGCAGGTCGACACCGACTTTCCGGTCGAGGACAAGTTCACCCTGCTGCCCGCGCGCAAGGCCCTGCGCGGCCCGACCGCCTTCCTGACCGTGCAGGAAGGCTGCGACAAGTTCTGCGCCTTCTGCGTGGTGCCCTATACCCGCGGCGCCGAGGTCAGCCGCCCCGCGGCACGGCTGCTGGACGAGGCGCGGGCGCTGGTCGCGCAGGGCGTGCGAGAGATCACGCTGCTGGGCCAGAACGTCAACGCCTATCACGGCGAAGGGCAGGGGGGCAGCTGGGGCCTCGCCCGGCTGGTGCGCGAGCTGGCGAAGATCGAGGGGCTGGCGCGCATCCGCTATACCACCAGCCACCCCAACGACATGGACGACGAGCTGATCGCCGCCCATGGCGAGTTGCCGCAGCTGATGCCCTATCTGCACCTGCCGGTGCAGTCCGGCAGCGACCGCATCCTCAAGGCGATGAACCGCAAGCACAGCGCCGAGAGCTACCTGCGCCTGATCGAGCGCATCCGGGCGGCGCGGCCCGACATCCTGCTGTCCTCGGATTTCATCGTGGGCTTCCCCGGCGAGACCGATGCCGACTTCCAGGCCACGATGGAGCTGATCCGCGCCGTCGGCTACGGCGCCGCCTTCAGCTTCCGCTATTCCGCCCGCCCCGGCACCCCGGCCGCCGAAAAGCCCCCGGTCCCGGCCGGGATCGCCGATGCCCGCCTGCACGAGCTTCAGGCCCTGGTCACCGCCCAGCAACGCGCCGCGCAAGAGGCGATGGTCGGGCGCGAGGTCTCGGTCCTTTACGAGAAGCCGGGTCGCAAGGAGGGGCAGATGGTGGGCAAGTCCGACCACCTCCACGCCGTCCACGTCCAGGATCCGGCGGGCCGAATCGGCCAGCTGGTCCGTGTCCGCATCACCGCCTCCTCCACGAACTCGCTGGCCGCCGAGCCGCTCTGACCGCCGCGGCGGCCGCCCAATCCCGCCCGGCCATCGAGTTATCCCCCGGAAACGCAGGCCGGCGGCGACGAGACGGCTTCTCTTTTGCCGCCTCGCCCTGCTTAACTCGGGCGGGTCTTGGAAAGTGGGGCGGGTTGAAGGGAGTTCGGTGTGAGTAACGGAAGCAGGTCGCGGCGCGCCTTCGCGTTGGCCCTGGCAGGCATATGCCTTGCTGTCGCTCCGATGGCCATGGCGCAGGAGGCGCCGGTCACGGGCAAGATCGAATGGGGAGTCTGGATCGACGCGGACGGCTGCCAGCACTGGTGGGCCGACGGCGGGACCGAAGGCTATATGGTGCCGCGCCGCGACCCGCGGACCGGCAAGCCGGTCTGCCTGCAAGAGACAAGCTGCCTCACCGCCCGGGCGGATGCCCATTTCGCCACCGCCAGCGCCACGCTGACCGACGAGGGGCGGCGCAAGCTGGAAGCCTTCTTCACCAGTTCGGACGCCTTTTCCTACATCATCACCGGCCATACCGACAGCCGCGGCAGCACGGACGACAACCAGGCCCTCTCCGAGGCCCGCGCCGCCAGCGTGGCCGAGGTCGCCCGTTCCGTCGGCGCCGTGGTCGAGAATGTCACCGGCCAGGGCGAGACCCGGCCCGTCGCCACGAACGCCACGGATGAAGGCATGGCCGCCAATCGCCGTGTCGAAGTCGTCTGCAAGAAGGGCTGACCAGATGATGCTTGCAGGAAGACACCATCCGCGTGCCGCGCTTGCGCTGGCCATCACCGCCGCCCTGTCGGGCTGCGGCGGCTATACCGAGGGCTTCGGCTTCGAGGGGACCGAAGGCTATGGCGGTCCCGACTCGGTCATCGCCACCGGCCAGGACCAGGGCGTCGACAATGTCTCGCTGAGGGACGGCGTCGCCGCCATCGCCTATGACCCGGATGGCTGCCAGGTCTGGATCATCGACGACGGGATCGAGGGCTATGCCTCGCCGCGCTTCGACCCGAAGACCGGCCTGCCGGTCTGCGACGGCAAATATCCCCCCGGCACGGTCCTTGGCGTCTACGAGACCGCCTCGGCGCCCTTCCCCGACCGCGTCTCCGGTCCGGCGCAGACCGACTGATCCGGCGCGACGGTAAAGGGGGCTCCGGCGCGGCCGGGGCCCCCTCGTCTTTTTGCGGCCGGCGTCACAAAAATTGCACCCTGAAGCGCAACAAATTGTGGGGGCAGCGGGTTTCCCTTGCCAGAGTTCGTGTCCGGGCGCAGACTTCATCCTGTGGCCCTTGAGAGAAGGAGCGCCCGCTTGGGCATCAGCGCGCTGACCCCCCCGACCGCCGAGGATATCGTCGAGACCGTCCTCGAATTTCCCGACAACCGCTTGCTGATCGACCTTTGCGGCGAATTCGACCGCAATCTCGCCCAGATCGAGCACCAGATGGGGGTGCATATCCTGCGGCGCGGCAACCGCCTGGCAGTCATCGGCGAGAAACCGGCGCGCGAGCAGGCGGCCGCGGTGCTGCGTTCGCTTTACGCCCGGCTTGAATCGGGCCGCGGCGTGGCCGCGGGCGACATCGACGGCGCGCTGCGCATGGGCCGCCCGGTCGATGCCGACAGCGCCGAGCAGATCGAGCTGTTCTCGACCGGGATGGAGTTGCGCACCCGCAAGAAGCCGATCGAGCCCCGGACCGAGGCCCAGAAGGCCTATGTCGCCAACCTGTTCCAGCATGAACTCGGCTTCGGCATCGGTCCGGCCGGGACCGGCAAGACCTATCTCGCCGTCGCGGTGGGCGTGACCATGTTCATCTCCGGCGCGGTCGAGAAGATCGTCCTGTCGCGCCCGGCGGTCGAGGCCGGGGAGCGTCTGGGCTTCCTGCCCGGCGACATGAAGGAGAAGGTCGATCCCTATATGCAGCCGCTCTACGACGCGCTGAACGACTTCCTGCCGTCGAAGCAGGTGGAAAAGCTGATGCAGGAAAAGCGGATCGAGATCGCGCCCCTGGCCTTCATGCGCGGCCGGACGCTGTCGAACGCCTTCATCGTGCTGGACGAGGCGCAGAACGCCACCACCATGCAGATGAAGATGTTCCTGACCCGCCTGGGCGAGGGCAGCCGCATGGTGATCACCGGCGACCGCACCCAGGTCGACCTGCCGCGCGGCACGGCCTCGGGCCTGGCCGATGCGGAGCGGATCCTGAAGGGGGTGAAGGGCGTCAGCTTCAACTATTTCACCTCGCGCGACGTGGTGCGCCACCCGCTGGTCGGCCGGATCATCGAGGCCTACGAGGCAGACGAAGCCGCCGGGTGACGGACGGCCGCTGAATCGAGCGCGTTCCGCGCAAGCCTCCTGTCTCGTCGTCGGGCTTCGCCTCCTCCTCGGGCGTTGGGGGTTTCACCCCCAAACCCCCAGGATATTTGCACCAGTATGAAAGCACTCAGGTCTTTCATACTGGAAGAAATATCCCCGCCGGAGGCTCCGGCCGCGCGGGCGGGGACTGCCATTTCCTGCCGGGCCGAAGCCTCGGGCCGGGCACCGCAGAGACAGGCGGGCGCCGTTCTGATCTTGCCGCTGCCGAAGGTCAGGCCAGTTCGGTGACGCCTTCGGGCAGTTTCGCGCCGGTCATGAAGGCCACCGCGTCCGACATGCTGTAATCCTGCGGCCTGATCACGCAGAGCCTGCGCCCCAGCCGGTGGATGTGGATGCGGTCGGCGATCTCGAACACATGCGGCATGTTGTGGCTGATCAGGATGATCGGAATCCCCCGGTTCTTGACGTCGCGGATCAGCTCCAGCACCCGGCGGCTTTCCTTGACGCCAAGCGCCGCCGTCGGTTCGTCCAGGATCACCACCTTGGAGCCGAAGGCCGCCGCGCGCGCCACCGCCACCCCCTGGCGCTGGCCGCCCGACAGGGTTTCCACCGCCTGGTTGATGTTCTGGATCGTCATCAGCCCCAGTTCGCTCAGCTTCTCGCGCGCGAATTTCTCCATCCGGGGACGGTCGAGCTTGCGGAACAGGCTGCCCATGATCCCCGGCGCGCGCAGTTCGCGGCCCATGAACATGTTGTCGGCGATCGACAGGGCAGGGGACATGGCAAGGGTCTGGTAGACCGTCTCGATCCCGGCGGCGCGGGCCTCGATCGGGGTCCTGAAGGCGACTTCCTGGCCGTCCAGCCAGATCTGGCCCTCGTCCGGCACCACCGCGCCCGAGATCGCCTTGATCAGCGTCGATTTCCCCGCGCCGTTGTCGCCGATGACGGCCAGGATCTCGCCCGGCATCAGCTCGAAGTCGCAGTCGTTCAGCGCGGTGACCTTGCCGTAGCGTTTGGTCAGCCCGCGCGCCTTGAGGATGGGTTCCATCAGCCAGCCACCTTTCTGATCCACTGGTCCACGGCCACGGCGAAGATGATCAGCACGCCGATGAGGAAGAAGGTCCATTGCGGGTCGGTGCCGACCAGGCGCAGGCCCATCTCGAAGACGCCGACGATCAGCGCGCCGAAGAACATCCCGACGATGCTGCCGCGCCCGCCGAACAGCGAGATCCCCCCGATCACCACGGCGGTGATCGACTGGATGTTGCCAAGCTGCCCGGTCGAGGCGGTGGGCGAGACCGAGCCGAAGCGGCCGATCATCACCCAGCCCGCGATGGCGCAGAACAGCCCCGCCAGGGCGTAGACCTGGACCAGCACCCGTCTGGTCGGCACCCCCGCCAGTTCGGCCGCCGCCGGATCGTCGCCGGTGGCATAGACGTGCCGGCCCCAGGCGGTGTGGCGCAGCACATAGGCCATGACCGCCACCAGCGCGATCATCAGGAAGACGGCGTAAAGCACCTTCACCCCGCCGGGGTTGATCGAGCCGCCCCAGAGTTGCAGCGCGGCGGCCTGTTCCTGGATGTCGGAGGAGCGGATGGTCTCGTTCGCGGAATAGATGAAATTCGCCGCCAGCAGGATCTGCCAGGTCCCCAGCGTCACGATGAAGGGCGGCAGCCGCAGCCGGGCGATCAGGATACCGTTCAGGGCCCCCATCGCGGTGCCGAGGATCAGGCCGATGACAATGGAGAACTCGGCCGGCACCCCGTAGCGGAAGGTGATCTGCCCCATCAGCACCGAGGAAAACACCGCGATCGCCCCGACCGACAGGTCGATTCCCGCCGTCAGAACCACGATGGTCTGGGCGCAGCCCAGGATGCCGACGATGGCGATCTGTTGCAGGATCGTCGACAATGTTCCCGCCTTGAAGAAATTGTCGGCCAGGACGCCAAAGACCAGCAGCGCCACCACCAGCACGATCATCGGCACCGCCGAGGGTGTCTGGTGCAGCCAGTGCTGCAATTTCTTCAACGCGCTTTCGGGCTCGTGGAACTCGGCCACGGCCTCGGCAGCGCCCTTCAGGCCTGCCTCATAGCTGCCCGAGACCGACCTTGCGTCGTTGGACATGCGATCCCCTCCCAAGGGCCCGGGGCCCGGTTCGGATCAGGGGCGGCGCGAGGGCCGCCCCTGACTGCAGTCTGGCCATGCCGGCCGCACCGATCAATCGCGAAACGGGCTCAGCCCCAGCAAAGCTCGGTGCCCTTGGCGGTGTCGATCGAGTCGACCCCCTCGACCGGCTTGTCCGTCACCAGCGCCACGCCGGTGTCGAAGAAGTCCTTGCCTTCGGTCGGCGCGGGCTTGGTGCCGTCGGCGGCATATTTGGCGATCGCCTCCACGCCCAGCGACGCCATCATCAGCGGGTATTGCTGCGAGGTGGCGCCGATCACGCCGTCCTTCACATCGGCCACGCCGGGGCAGCCGCCGTCGACCGAGACGATCAGCACGCCTTCCTTGCCGGCGGCCTTCAGCGCCTCATAGGCGCCGGCGGCCGAGGGTTCGTTGATCGTGTAGACCACGTTGATCCCGGCGTCCTTGGCCAGAAGCGCCTCCATCGCCTTCAGCCCGCCTTCCTCGTTGCCGGCGGTGACCTCGTTGCCGACGATGCGCGGATCCTCCTCGTCGCCCCATTTGGCGATGTCCTTGGTGTCGATGCCGAAGCCGGTCAGGAAGCCCTGGTCGCGCAGCACGTCGACCGAGGGCTGGCTGATGCCGAGGTCGAGCATCGCGATCTTCGCATCGGCCGCCGCATCGCCCAGCGTCGCCTTGGCCCACTGGCCGATCAGCAGGCCCGCCTGGAAGTTGTCGGTGGCAAAGGTCGCGTCCGCCGCGTCGATCGGGTCAAGCGGGGTGTCCAGCGCGATGACCAGCACGCCCGCGTCGCGCGCGGCCTTGACCGAATCGACGATCGCCTTGGTGTCCGAGGCGGTGATCAGGATGCCCTTGGCGCCGTCGGCCACGCAGGCCTCGATGGCGGCGACCTGGCTTTCATGGTCGCCGTCGATCTTGCCGGCATAGGATTTCAGCGTCACGCCCAGTTCGGCCGCCTTGGCCTCGGCGCCTTCCTTCATCTTCACGAAGAACGGGTTGGTGTCGGTCTTGGTGATCAGGCAGGCCGAAACGCCGTCCTGCGCCGAGGCGATGCCCGCCGACAGCGCCAGCGCGCCCGCGCCCATCAGGGCTTTGGTGATCAGTTTCATGTGGTTCCTCCCAAGGATCGGGCCATTTCCGGTCCCGACGAACAGGTCTTCGCTCAGCCGGGGTTCTTGCCCGTGCCGCGGTAAAGGAAACCTGATTCCCGTCGCTGCGTCAAGATAATTAAATCACTCTGATTTATTATTGACAAGGCGGGCCGCTACGACCCACTCTGGCGTGAAATGCACCGCAGGACCCATGCCTTGAAGATCCATGTCGAACCCGCGCCAGATCCGCGCCCCGGCCCCGAGGCGATGGGGCTGCGCGGCTCGAACCAGTCGGGGATGCGGGCCTGGAACGAACGGCTGGTGCTCAGCCTTGTCCGCCAGCACGGGGCGCTGGCGAAATCCGACATCGCGCGGATGACCGGGCTTTCGGCGCAGACCGTCAGCGTCATCATGCGGGCGCTGGAACAGGACGGGCTTCTGGTCCGGGGCGAACCCATCCGGGGCAAGATCGGCCAGCCCTCGGTGCCGATGTCCCTGAATGCCGAGGGGGCCTTCTTCATCGGCCTGAAGCTCGGGCGGCGGTCGGCCGACCTTGCGCTGGTCGATTTCCTGGGCCGGGTCCGGGGCGCGCGGCGCAGCATCTATCGCTATCCCACCCCCGACGCCGTGACCGCCTTCGTGGCCGAGGCCCTGCCGGCGCTCCTCGCCTCGCTGCCGCCGGGCCAGCGCGGAAGGGTAGGGGGCATGGGGGTGGCCATGCCGTTCCAGCTCTGGTCCTGGGTCGAGCAGATCGGCGCCCCCCAGGCCGAGATGGATGCCTGGCGGCACCGCGATATCCAGGCCGAGCTTGCGGCGCTGACCGGGTTGCCGGTGCATGTCCAGAACGACGGATCGGCCGCCTGCGGGGCGGAACTCGTCTTCGGCACCGGCGAGCGGCCGAAGGATTTCCTCTACTTCTACTTCGGCTATTTCATCGGCGGCGGGCTGGTGCTGAACGGCCAGCTCTTCACCGGGCGGGGGGGCAATGCCGCAGGCGTGGGGCCGATGCCGGTGCCCGGGCCGGACGGGCGGATGCGCAGGCTTCTGTCGGTCGCCTCGATCTCGGTCCTTGCCGCGCAGATCGAGGCGGCGGGCCGATCCTCGGCGCCGCTTTGGGAAAGCCCGGAAAGCTGGCAGGTGGACCAGGGGCTGCTGGACGGCTGGATGACCGGCGCGGCCGAGGGGCTGGCGGCGGCCGCGCTTACCGCTTCCGCCCTGCTGGAGATCGAGGCGGTGCTGATCGACGGCTGGATGCCGGCCACCGTGCGGGCCGAGGTGACGCGGCGGACCGAGGCCGCGCTCTACCGCCTCGACCTTTCCGGCATCGCGCCGCCCGCGATCCGCGAGGGCACGGTCGGGGCCCAGGCCCGCGCCCTCGGCGCCGCCGCCGTCCCCCTCTCGCTGCGCTACCTGATCGACCAGAACCCGGTCCGCGACGCCTGACGCCTGTCGCAGGGTGCGCTACAGCGCACCATCCGGACGCCCGCCGGCCGCGAGCAGCCTTTCCAGATCCCCGACGCTTAGGCAGACCTCACGCCATCACCTCGAACCGATCCACGTCGACCATCCCGAAATCGGTGATCTTCAGATGCGGGATCACCGGCAGGGCCAGGAAGGCGAGTTGCAGGAACGGCTCCTCCAGCACCACCCCCAGCGACCGTGCGGCAGCCCGCAGCGCCACCAGGCGCTCCCGCACCGCCTCGAAGCTGTCCAGGCTCATCAACCCGGCGACCGGCAGCGCCAGTTCGGCCAGCACCCGGCCGCCCTCGACCACCACGAAGCCGCCTTCGATCTCGCCCAGCCGGTTCGCCGCCAGCGCCATGTCGGTGTAATCCGCCCCCACCACCGCGATGTTGTGGTGGTCGTGGCAGACGGTGGAGCCGATCGCCCCGCGTTTCAGCCCGAAGCCCTGCACGAATCCCGTCGCCCGGTTCCCGTTCACCCCATGCCGCTCGATCACCGCGATCTTGACCAGGTCGCGCGCGAGGTCCGGCTTCTTGTCCCCGTCCTGCGGGGCCAGGTCGAAGGTCCGGTGCTCGGTGATGATCTTGCCCGGCAGGATGCCGATCACCGGCGTCTCGGCCCGGTTGCCCCCGGTCCGGAAATCCCCGGCCCCGACCGGCGGGGCCTTGACCGAGTGCCGGGCGACGGGCGCCGTCGTGGCCCGCGCCGCGAAGGCCGCGTCATCGGCCGCCACGCCCCCCGCCAGCACGAGGCTGGCATGGCACCCCTCCAGGCTGTCGATCACCGCGATATCCGCCCGCTTGCCCGGCGCGATCAGGCCGCGGTCCTTCAGCCCGAAGGCCTCGGCCGCGCTCAGGGAAGCCGCCCGGTAGACCGCCAGCGGCGGCGCCCCCAGTTCGATGGCGGTGCGGATCATGTAGTCGAGATGCCCATGCTCGCCGATGTCCAAGGGGTTCCGGTCGTCGGTGCAGAGGCAGAGGTAAGGGGCGAATCGTTCGGTGAGCAGTCCCGCCAGCGCGTGCAGGTCCTTCGAGACCGAGCCCTCGCGGATCAGCACCCGCATCCCCTTGCGCAGCTTCTCCAGCCCCTCGTCATGGGTGGTCGCCTCATGCTCGGTGCGGATTCCTGCCGCGATATATCCGTTCAGGTCCAGCCCGCGCAGCAGGGGCGCGTGGCCGTCGATGTGGCGGCCCCGGAACGCCTCCAGCTTCTCCAGGCAGCCCGGATCCTTCATCAGCACGCCGGGATAGTTCATGAACTCGGCCAGGCCGATGACCTTGGGATGGTCCATGAGGGGCACCAGATCGGCTGCGGACAGCCGCGCCCCGGTCGTTTCCATATGGGTCGAGGGCACGCAGGACGACAGCTGCACCCGCAGGTCCATCACCAGTTGCGATGCGGACTCAAGAAAGAAGCGGATGCCCTCGATCCCGCAGACATTGGCGATCTCGTGCGGGTCGCAGATCGCCGTCGTCACCCCGCGCGGGGTCACGCAGCGGTCGAACTCGTGCGGGGTGACCAGCGAGCTTTCCACATGCAGATGCGTGTCGATGAAGCCCGGCACCAGCACCCGGCCCGAGACGTCGATCTCGCGCCGCCCCGCATAGGTCCCGAAGACCCCGACGATGGTGTCGCCGCAGATCGCCACGTCGGTTTCCACCAGATCGCCGGTGATCAGGTCGAAGACCCGCCCCCCCTTCAGCACCAGATCGGCGGGGACAAGGCCGCGACCCTGATCAATTCTGTCCGCGAGGGGTGATTTCGACATGGCATTCTCCTTTCCGATCAGGGAACCTGAAAGCCGATGCGGCGTCCAGTGGCCGTGACCGAAACGGACCTTTCCATGCGCCCCCTGCGCGGCATTGCCTTCAAGCTCGCCTCTGTCCTGGTGTTCATCGTGATGTCCTCGCTGATCAAGGCGACGGCGCAGCATGTGCCCGCGGGGCAGGCGGTGTTCTTCCGGTCCTTCTTTGCGATCCCGGTGATCGTCGCATGGCTTGCCTTTCAACGCGAGTTGGGGACGGGGCTGAAGACGGCCAATCCGATGGGGCATCTCTGGCGCGGGGTGGTGGGCACCATGGCGATGGGGCTGGGCTTCGCGGGCCTGGGCTATCTGCCGCTGCCCGAGGTCACCGCCATCGGCTATGCCGCGCCGCTGCTGACGGTGATCTTCGCGGCGATGTTCCTGGGCGAGGAGGTGCGGGCCTTCCGCGTCTCGGCGGTCATCCTGGGCATGGTCGGGGTGCTGATCGTGCTGGCCCCGCGCCTGTCCATCGACCCCGGCAGCGCCGGCATCGCCGAGACCCTGGGCGCGATGCTGGTCCTGGGCGGCGCGGTCTTTGCCGCGCTGGCGCAGGTCTTCGTCCGCCGCCTGGTGCAGACCGAGGTGACGGCGGCCATCGTCTTCTACTTCTCGCTGACCGCGACGCTTCTGTCGCTGGTCACGCTGCCCTTCGGCTGGGTCTGGCCCACGCCCGCCGAGGCCGCGCTGCTGGTCACGGCGGGGCTTCTGGGCGGAGTGGGGCAGATCCTCCTGACCTCGAGCTACCGCGAGGCCGATGCCTCGCTGGTGGCGCCCTTCGATTATGCCTCGATGCTGTTCGCGCTGGGAATCGGCTATTTCGTCTTTGCCGAGGTGCCGACCCTGCCGATGCTGGCCGGCGCGGCGCTGATCGTGACGGCCGGAATCCTGATCATCTGGCGCGAGCGCAGGCTGGGGCTGGAGCGGGCGCGGCAAAGAAAGGCGATGACGCCGCAGGGTTAGTCCCGGCGGCTCCAGGGCGGGGGTCTGCGGTCCAGGAAGGCCGCGATGCCGAGACGGGCCTCCTCGCCTTCCCAGATGTCGGCGAGGCGGCGGATGCTGTCCTCGATCACCGCCGCGTCGATCCGCGGGCCAAGCGCGCGGGCCAGCCGCTTTGCGGCGGCGACGGCGGCGGGGGCGGCGGCAAGATAGGGCGCGACCTCGGCCTCGATGGCGGCGTCAAGCGCGTCCGGTTCCACCGCGCGGGCGATGAGACCCAGCCGTTCCGCCTCGTCCGCGTCGAAGGCGCGGGCCGACATGAAGACGCGGCGGGCGCGGCCCTCGCCGATCCGGGCCAGGACATAGGGACCGATGGTCGCGGGGATCAGGCCGAGGCGGGTTTCGGAAAAGCAGAAGCCGGTGCCCCGCGCCGCGAGAGCCACGTCGCAGACGCAGGCGAGGCCGAGGCCCCCGCCATAGGCCCCGCCGTGCAGCCTGCCGATCAGCGGCGCGGGGATCGTGTTCAGCGCCTGCAGCATCCCGGCCAGTTTCCCAGCCTCGCGGATCCTCTGCGCCCGGTCGGCCTCGACCTGGGCCTTCATCCAGGCAAGGTCGCCGCCCGCGCAGAAGACGGGGCCCGCGCCGGACAGAACGATGGCCCGCGTCGCGGGGTCCTGCCCGACGGTGGAGGCGAATTCGGTCAGTTCGGCGATCATGGCGGGGGACAGGACATTGCGCCGCTCGGGTATGTTCAGGACCAGCCGGACCACGCCGCGCGGATCGGTGGTGACGTCCAGGGTCTGCCAGGTCATGGCGCGCTCCTCAGGCTGCGGGCAAAGCCGGCGGCTGCGGCCAGCCGGTCGGGATCAAGGCCGGTGGCAAGGCCTTGGGACTGCAGGAAGGCGGCCACCGTCTCGGTTGCGACATTGCCTTTCGCGCCGGGCGCATAGGGGCAGCCGCCAAGGCCGCCGGCCGAGGTGTCGAAGACCCGCAGCCCAAGGTCGAGGCTGGTCGCGATGTTCTGCACCGCCAGGCCCCGCGTGTCGTGATAGTGCCCGGCAAGGCGGTCGGCGGGCAGGCGGTCCAGCACCGCCTTCAGCATCCGGCCGATGGTTTCGGGCGTGCCCGCGCCCAGGGTGTCGCCCAGGCTGATCCGGTGGCAGCCCATCGCCGCCAGAGCCGCGGCCAGATCGGCCACCGCCCCGGGCGCGACCGGGCCGTCATAGGGGCAATCCGTGACGCAGGAGACATAGCCCCGGACCGGGATCGCCTTTTCCGCCGCCCGGGCCAGCACCGGGCGGAAGCGGTCCAGGCTTTCGGCGATGGAGCAATTGATGTTGCGCCGCGAGAACCCTTCCGAAGCCGAGGCGAAGACCGCAACCTCGTCCGCCCCGGCGGCGAGGGCGCGTTCCAGGCCCTGGAGGTTGGGCACCAGCGCGGCATAGCGCACGCCGGGCCGGCGCGTGATCCCGGCCATGACCTCGGCCGCGTCGGCCAGCTGCGGGACCCATTTCGGGCTGACGAAACTGGTCACCTCGATATGGCTGAAACCGCAGTCCGACAGCAGGTCGACCAGGCGGATCTTGTCGGCGGTTGCGATCTGCCGGGCCTCGTTCTGCAACCCGTCGCGGGGGCCGACCTCGTAGAGGGTGACGTGGTCAGGCATCCCCGGGCTCCATCCGTAGCAGGACCGTGCCGTCGCCGACCTGATCACCTTCCGCGACCAGGACCTCGGCCACCACCCCGTCGCGGGGGGCGGCCAGGACATGCTCCATCTTCATCGCTTCCAGAAGGAGGAGCGGCTCGCCCTTCCGGACGCGCTCGCCGGCCCTGGTGCGCAGCGGGCCGACAAGGCCCGGCATCGGCGCGATGATCGCATCGCCGCCGTCATGGTCGTGCGTGCCGCCAAGCAGCGGGTCCGGCACCGAGAAATCGTGCTTCACGCCGTCGAGGAACAGCGAAACGCGGCCGGGACAGGCCACCGCATGCGCCGTCCGCTGCACGCCCCCGGACAGGAAGCGGACAGCGCCCGACCGATGGTCGATGACCTTCAGCGCCGTCTCGCCCAGCGGGCTGGAGGCGGTGAACTCTCCCGGCCCGAGGTGGCGCAGCCTGAGGTCGAGCCGCTCTCCGCCATGGGCCAGCGCGACATGGCTTTCCGCCGCGCCCCAGCCGCGCCAGCCGGTCAGGCTGCGCCAGGGGTCGGGATCGGCCGGGGCGGAGAGCAGGTCCAGCACCGCCAGCGCCGCAAGGGCGGGGGCCTCGGGCGGCAGGGGCGGGCGGGCGGTCAGGCCCTCCAGTTCCCGCGCGATCAGGCCGGTATCGACCGCGCCCGCGCGAAAGTCGGGATGCCGGGCCAGCGCGGCCAGGAACTCGACATTGGTGGTCGATCCGGCGATCCGGCATTCGTCAAGCACGGTGGCCAGCCGGGCCAGCGCCGAGGCGCGGTCGGGCCCGTGGACGATGATCTTGGCGAGCATCGGGTCATACCAGGGCGAGACCTCATCGCCCTCGCGCACGCCCGCGTCGATCCGCACCGGGCCGGGGGCAAAGGCAGCAGCGGGCGGGAAGGAGAGATGCGTCAGCCGTCCGGTCGCGGGCAGGAAGCCCCTTTCCGCATCCTCGGCGTAAAGCCGGGCCTCGAAGGCATGGCCGTCGATCGCCAGCTCCTCCTGCCGGAAGGGCAGCGCCTCGCCCGAGGCGACGCGCAGTTGCAGCTCGACGAAATCCAGCCCGGTGATCGCCTCGGAGACCGGGTGTTCGACCTGAAGCCGGGTGTTCATCTCCATGAACCAGAAGCCGTCCTCGCGCAGCGGGCCGGAGCCGTCGGCGATGAATTCCACCGTCCCGGCGCCGCGATAGCCGATGGCGCGGGCGGCCTGGACCGCGGCGCGGCCCATGGCGGCGCGGACGGCATCGGTCATGCCGGGGGCGGGGGCCTCCTCGATCACCTTCTGGTGCCGGCGCTGGAGCGAGCAATCGCGCTCGAACAGATGCACCGCATTGCCATGGGCATCGGCGAAGACCTGGATCTCGATATGGCGGGGGCGGGTGACGTATTTCTCGATCAGGCAGGCCGGGTCGCCGAAGCTGGCCTGCGCCTCGCGTTCCGCGCCCTGCAGGGCTGCGGCGAAATCGGCCGGGTGTTCCACCAGCCGCATCCCCTTGCCGCCGCCGCCGGCGCGGGCCTTGATCAGGACCGGATAGCCGAGGGCGGCGGCCTGCCCGGCCAGGAAGGCGGGATCGCGGGTCTCGCCATGATAGCCGGGCACCACCGGCACCCCGGCCGATTGCATCAATGCCTTGGCGGCATCCTTCAGGCCCATGGCGCGGATCGCCTGCGCAGGCGGGCCGATGAAGACGAGGCCCGCCGCTTCCACCTCGGCCACGAATCCGGGGTTCTCCGACAGGAAGCCATAGCCGGGATGGATCGCCTCTGCGCCGGTCTTCAGCGCGGCCGCGATGATCGCCTCGCCGCGCAGGTAGCTTTCCGCCACCGGGGCGGGACCGATCCGCACCGCCTCGTCGGCCAGCGCGACATGCAGCGCGCCGGCATCGGCGTCGGAATGGACGGCCACCGTAGCCAGCCCCAGGCGGCGGGCGGTGGTGATGACGCGGGCGGCGATCTCGCCCCGGTTGGCGATCAGGATCTTGCGGAACATTCGGGCCTCACATGCGGAACAGGCCAAAGCGCGTCGGCGGGATCGGGGCGTTCAGCGTGGCGGACAGCGACAGCGCCAGCACCTGACGCGTCCGGCGCGGGTCGATGATCCCGTCGTCCCACAGCCGGGCCGAGGCGTAGAGCGGATGCGACTGGCGCTCGAACATTTCCAGCGTCGGGCGCTTGAACTCCGCCTCCGCCTCGGGTGACCAGGTGCCGCCCTGCCGTTCGATCCCGTCGCGGCGGACGGTGGCAAGGACGCCTGCCGCCTGCTCGCCGCCCATGACCGAGATCCGGCTGTTCGGCCAGGTCCAGAGAAAGCGCGGCCCGTAGGCGCGGCCGCACATGCCGTAATTGCCCGCCCCGAACGAGCCGCCGACGATCAGCGTGATCTTCGGCACCTGCGTCGTGGCCACGGCGGTGACCAGCTTTGCGCCATCCTTGGCGATGCCCCGGTTCTCGGCGGTCTTGCCCACCATGAAGCCCGAGATGTTCTGCAGGAACACCAGCGGGATGCCGCGCTGCGAACACAGCTCCACGAAATGCGCGGCCTTCAGCGCGCTTTCCGAGAAGATCACCCCGTTGTTGCCGATGATTCCGACCGGGATGCCCATCACATGCGCGAAACCGCAGGTGATGGTGGTGCCATAGCGCGGCTTGAACTCGTCATAGCGTGAGCCGTCGACGATGCGGGCGATCAACTCGCGGATGTCCCAGGGGGTTTTCAGGCCGGGCGGGACAAGGCCGAGGATGTCTTCGGGGTCGAAGGCCGGGTCCTCGGGGGCTTGCAGGGCGACAGCCGGTCGCTTCTCGCGGTTCAGGTTCGCCACCGCGCGGCGGGCCAGCGCAAGGGCATGGGCGTCGTCCTCGGCCAGAAGGTCGGCCACGCCGGACAGCCGCGTATGCACGTCGCCGCCGCCAAGTTCCTCGGCGCTGACGACCTCTCCGGTCGCGGCGCGCACCAGCGGCGGGCCGGCGAGGAAGATCGTCCCCTGGTCCTTCACGATGATCGTCACATCCGACATCGCCGGCACATAGGCCCCGCCCGCGGTGCAGGAGCCCATGACCACCGCGATCTGCGCGATGCCCTGCGCCGACATGTTGGCCTGGTTGAAGAAGATGCGGCCGAAATGGTCGCGGTCGGGAAAGACCTCGTCCTGGTTCGGCAGGTTCGCGCCGCCGGAATCCACCAGATAGACGCAGGGCAGGCGGTTCTCGGCCGCGATCTCCTGCGCGCGCAGGTGCTTTTTCACCGTCATCGGGAAATAGGTGCCGCCCTTCACCGTGGCGTCATTGGCAAGGATCATCACCTCCTGCCCCTCGACCCGGCCGATCCCGGCGATCAGCCCGGCCGAAGGGCTGGCGCCGTCGTAAAGCCCCTGCGCGGCGAAGATGCCGATCTCCAGGAAGGGCGAGCCGGGGTCGAGCAGCCGGTCGATGCGTTCGCGCGGCAGCAGCTTGCCCCGGCTGCGGTGCCGGTCGCGGGCCTGTTCGCCGCCACTGGCAAGGGCCAGCGTGGCGGCGGCCGTCACGACCTCCAGCGCGGCAAGGTTGGCCGCTCGATTGGCGCGGAACGCCTCGCTGCGCGGCGATACGGCCGAGGTCAGGATCGTCATGCCCCCATCGCCCCCATCAGCTCGCGTCCGATCAGCATGCGGCGGATCTCGGAGGTGCCCGCGCCGATCTCCATCAGCTTGGCGTCGCGGAAGATGCGGGCGACGGCTGCGTCGTTCAGAAAGCCCGCGCCGCCCATCGCCTGCACCGCCTGATGCGCCACCTGCATCGCCATCTCCGAGGCGTAAAGCACGCAGGCCGCCGCATCGGCGCGGGTCACGCGGCCCCGGTCGCAGGCGCGGGCGACGGCGTAGACATAGGCCCGGGCCGAGTTGAGCCTAGTGTAGATGTCGGCGATCTTGCCCTGCATCAGCTGGAACTGCCCGATGCTTTGCCCGAACTGCTTGCGGGTGACCATATAGGGCATGATCTCGTCCAGGCAGGCGGCCATGATGCCGGTGCCGATGCCGGACAGCACCACGCGCTCGTAATCCAGCCCCGACATCAGCACGCGCACGCCCTTGCCCTCGGCCCCCAGCAGGTTCCCGGCGGGGACGGCGACATTCTCGAAGATCAGCTCGCCGGTGTTCGAGCCCCGCATCCCCAGCTTGTCGAAATGCGGCGAGGTGCGGAAACCCGGCATGGTCCGTTCGACAAGAAAGGCGGTGATGCCCTTCGATCCCGCCTGCGGGTCGGTCTTGGCATAGACCACCAGCACATCGGCGTCCGGGCCGTTGGTGATCCAGTATTTCGTGCCGTTGAGGATGTAGTGGTCGCCCCGCTTCTCGGCGCGCAGCGTCATCGACACCACATCCGACCCGGCCCCCGCCTCGGACATGGCCAAGGCGCCGACCCGGGTGCCCGCGATCAGGCCGGGCAGGTATGTCCGCTTCTGCGCCTCGGTCCCGTTCAGGGCGATCTGGTTAACGCAGAGGTTGGAATGCGCGCCATAGCTCAGCGAGACCGAGGCCGAGGCGCGGGCGATCTCCTCGACCGCGACGACATGGGCGAGGTAGCCCATCCCCGCGCCGCCATGTTCCTCGGGCACGGTGATGCCGAGAAGGCCAAGCGCGCCCATCTCGGGCCAAAGCTCCGCCGGGAAGGCGTTCCGCCGGTCGATCTCCGCCGCCATCGGCCTGAGCCTTTCCTGCGCCCAGCGGTGGACCATCCCGCGCAGCGCCTCGACATCCTCGCCCAGATCGAAACCCATCGAACCCAGAAACATTCCGTCCCCCTATTCCGCCGCCGTTGCCAGCGGTCTTGTTTCCTGCAGCGCCGCCCGCAGCGCCTCGCGCCGTTCCATCTGCCGGGCGAAGGCCGCCTCCTTGACCGGACCATAGCCCCGAATCTCCTGCGGCAGGGTAAGAAGCTCATGCAGGAGCGGCAGGGTTTCGGGCGAAAGCACCCGTTCGGCCAGGTCAAGGTCGGCCTCGTAAAGCGCGATCAGCCGGCGTTCCATCCGGCGGTCGGCGGTATGGCCGAAGGGATCGGCCCAGGTGCCGCGCAGGCGTTTCAGCCGGGCGAGGAGGCCGAGGACCGGCAGGATCCAGGGCCCGAACTCGCGCTTGCGCGGGCGGCCGTCGGCGGCCTTGCCCGGCAGGATCGGCGGGGCGAGGTTCAGGGCGATACGGTAGGGGCCTTCGAACTCGGCCTCGAGCCCGGCGCGGAAGGCGGGGTCGGAGTAAAGCCGCGCGACTTCGTATTCGTCCTTGTAGGCCAGGACCTTGGCATAGGTCTCGGCGGCGGTGCGGGTCAGCGCGCCGGCCCCGATCCGGTCCGCGGCCCTGCCGATCCGCTCCAGCCGGGCGCGGTAGCGGTCGGCAAGGGCCGCGTCCTGATAGGCGCGCAGATGCGCCGCGCGGCGGTCGATCAGCACGGCAAGGGCGGGCGGTTCGGGCGCGCCCGCCTCACCGGCGAGGGCCATGATGCGCGCGGGATCATGGGCAAGCAGTCGGCCCCAGTTGAAGGCATCGGTGGTGGACTGCACCGCCGTGCCGTTCAGCGCGATGGCCTGCAGGATCGAGTCGCGCGCCAGCGGGATGAGGCCGAGTTGCCAGGCATAGCCGACCATCATCAGGTTCGCGCCGATCTCGTCGCCGGTCAGCGCCCGCGCCAGCGCCGAGAAGTTCAGGAAATTCCGCGACGACCGGGCCGCGCGCGCGACCGAGGCCTCGACCTGCGCCTCCTTGAAGTCGAAATCCCGGTGGCGGATGAAGTCCGAAACCGGGGTGATGCGGGTGTTCAGCACCACCTCGGTCCGGGCCGGATCGCAAAGAAGGATGCTGTCCTTCGACGCCGCCACCACCGAATCCGCCGCCAGCAGCAGATCGGCCGAGCCCGCCGCGATCCGGGGCGCGGCGATGGGCCGGTCGGGGCGCGAGATGCGGACGTTGCTCATCACCGCGCCGCCCTTCTGCGCAAGGCCGGCCATGTCCAGCACCATCGGGATCTTGCCGTCGACATGCGCCGCCATGCCCAGGATCGCGCTGATCGTCAGGACGCCGGTGCCGCCCACCCCCGCCAGCGCCAGGTTCCAGGCGCGTTCGATCTTCGGCAGGACCGGCTCGGGCAGCGAGGAGACATCCGCCCCCGCCTGCGGCCGCGCCTTGCGCAAGGCCCCGCCCCGGACGGTGACGAAAGAGGGGCAGAAGCCCTTGAGACAGGAATAATCCTTGTTGCAGGCCGACTGGTTGATCCTGCGCTTGCGGCCGAGGTCGGTCTCCAAAGGCTCGACCGCCACGCAGTTCGAGGTCTCGGAACAATCGCCGCAGCCCTCGCAGACCGCCGGGTTGATCCAGAGCCGCATGGCCGGGTCCGCCATCTCACCGCGCTTGCGGCGGCGGCGCTTTTCGGCGGCGCAGGTCTGCTCGTAGACGATGACCGTCACGCCCGGCACCTCGCGCAGTTCCAGCATCACCGCGTCGATCTCGTCGCGATGGCGGACCTCGGTGCCCTTGGCCAGGTCGGCGGCGCGATAGGCCTCGGGCCTGTCCGACATCAGGATGACGCGGGCCACCCGCTCGTTGTGGACCAGGTGGGTGATCTGCTCGGGCGTCAGCACGCCGTCGATCGGCTGGCCGCCGGTCATGGCGACGGCGTCGTTGAACAGGATCTTGTAGGTGACATTGGCCCCCGCCGCGACCGACTGGCGGATCGCCAGATGGCCCGAGTGGAAATAGGTGCCGTCGCCCAGATTGACGAAACGGTGCTTTTCGTCGGTGAAATGGCGGATCGCGATCCAGGGCACGCCCTCGCCGCCCATCTGCGACAGGGTCTCGGTCCGGCGGTCCATCCAGATCGCCATGTAATGGCAGCCGATCCCCGCCATGGCCGTCGATCCCTCCGGCACGCGGGTCGAGGTGTTGTGCGGGCAGCCCGCGCAGTAATAGGGCACGCGCAGGACGGGGGGCACATGGTCGGCGGCCCGCGCCTCGGCCCGGTGCAGCGCCTCGGCCCGGCTGCGCAGATGGGCAGCAAGGCTTTCGGGCAGGTCCAGCCGCAACAGCCGCTCGGCGATGGCGCCCGCCACCCGCGCCACCGTCAGCCCGGCGGACAGGCTGAGGAACGGCTGGTCCTTCTCGTCGAACTTGCCGACGATCCGGGGGCGGACGTCGCTGCGCCAGTTGAACAGCTCCTGCTTGATCTGGTTCTCGATGATCTCGCGGCGTTCCTCGACGACCAGCACCTCCTCCAGCCCCTGCGAGAAGGCGCGGATGCCCTCGGGCTCCAGCGGCCAGGGCATCCGCACCTTGTAAAGCCGCAGTCCGATCACCGCCTGCTCCGCCGCGCCAAGGCCAAGCTCCGCCAGCGCCTGCCGCACGTCCTCATAGGCCTTGCCCGAGGCCACGATCCCGAAACGGTCGCGGCCGTGAGTGGTGATCAGCCGGTCCACTCCGTTGGCGCGGGCGAAGGCGATGGCGGCATAGCCCTTGTGCTCTTGCAACCGTTCGTCCTGCACCAGCGGCGGATCGGGCCAGCGCAATCCGAGGCCGCCGGGCGGCAGCTCGAAATCCGCGGGCAGCACGAATTGCCGCGCCTCCTGCGCCAGATCCACCACCGAGGAAATCTCGACCGTCTCCGAGATCACCTTGAAGCCGACCCAGCAGCCCGAATAGCGCGACATGGCGATGCCCAGCAGGCCCATCTCCAGGAACTCATGGATCGACGAGGGGTAGAGCATCGGCATCAGCGCCGAGATGAAGGCATGGTCCGACTGGTGCGGGATCGAGCTGGACTTGCAGGTGTGGTCATCCCCGGCGATCGCCAGCACGCCGCCATGCGGGGCGGTGCCCGCCGCGTTCGCGTGCTTGAACACATCGCCCGAGCGATCCACGCCCGGACCCTTGCCATACCAGATGCCCAGGACCCCGTCCTTGCGCGCGCCCTTCGACAGATGCACCTGCTGGCTGCCCCAGACCGCCGTGGCGGCCAGGTCCTCGTTCAGGCCCGGCTGGAACACCACCCCATGCCGGTCCAGGAACTTCCGCGCCTTGACCAGCTGCTGGTCATAGCCGCCCAGCGGAGAGCCGCGATAGCCTGAGATGAAACAGCCGGTGTCCAGCCCCGCCGCCCGGTCGCGGCGCATCTGCGTCATCGGCAGGCGGACCAGGGCCTGCGTCCCGGTCATGAAGACCGAACCCGCCTCGGCCGCGTATTTGTCGTCAAGCGAGATGGCCATGCGCGCGTCCTTTCTCCCGGACCCCTGTGGCAACACCCTAGAACCGGCCGGAGGGACAAGGTCTCTATTGTCGACCTTCTTGTCGGCAACTTTGGAACACCGTACCTGTTCCTTGCGTCCTCAGGGCAATATGGTGTTCTGCCGGGCAGGTTTCCACCTGCCTGTCGCTTCAGGAGGAAAGATGCAGCTGGACGAACCCGACCGCCGCATCCTGCGTGCCCTGCAGGATAGGCCCGAACTGACCCTGCGCGAACTGGGCGAGGTCACCGGCCTCAGCCATTCGCCCTGCTGGCGGCGGCTCAAGCGGTTGCAGGACGAGGGGGCGATCAGCCCTAGGCGCTTTGTCGTCGACCCCGAGGCGGTCGGGTTCGAGATCCTGGTCCTGTGCTTCGTCAAGATCTCGCACCACCAGCGCGACCGCCTGCGCGCCTTCGAGGAGGCAGTGGTCAAGGTGCCCGAGGTCATGCAGTGCCATTCGCTGAGCGGCGAATACGACTATGTGCTGCAGGTCGTGGCGACCAGCGTGCGCGACTACGAGGCGACGGTGAAGAACGCGCTGGTCGAGTTGCCCAATGTGCAGTCGATCAACACCAGCTTCACGTTGAAGCGGGTCAAGCACACGCTGAACGTGCCGGTCTAGAAATCCGCCTTCAGTCCGCGCGGGCGCCGGTGCATCCTGTGCGCGGATGCAAGGGAGGCACCGGATGCGCACGTTACTGCTGTACGGCGACAGCAACACCCATGGCACGATGCCGATGCAGGGGCTTGGGGTCTCGGGCCGTTTCCCGCGCGACGACCGCTGGCCGGGGCGGCTGGCGAAGCTTCTGCCCGGTTGGGAGGTGATCGCCGAGGGGCACCCGGGCCGCACCACGCTGCATGACGACCCGGTCGAGGGGGCGCATCGCAACGGGCTGACCGTGCTGCCCGCGATCCTGGAAAGCCACCGGCCGGTGGATGTGGTCCTTCTGATGCTGGGGACCAATGACCTGAAGGCGCGGTTCTCGGTCACCGCAAGCGACATCGCCCTGTCGCTGGAGCGGCTGGTGCGGGTGATCCGCGCCTCGGAGGCGGGGCCGGGGCGGGGGGCTCCGGGCGTGCTGCTGGTGGCGCCGCCGCCGATCGTGGAGGTCGGCTGCCTTGCCGGCATGTTCGCCGGGGGGGCGGCGAAGTCGCAGGCCCTTGCGGCCGAGATCCGGGCGGCGGCGACGCGGCTGGATGTGCCGTTCCTCGACGCGGGCGCGGTGGTCCGGGTCTCGCCCATCGACGGGATCCACTATGACCCCGAGGCGAATCCGGCCCTGGCCGAAGCTTTCGCCGTCGCAATCCGCCAGAATTTTCCCGGTTGAGGTCGGGATCGAACTTGCCCGCGTCAGGCTTCGACCGCAGGATCGGCCGAGGAGGACCAGCCATGACCAGCCACGATACCGCCCTTGCCGCCATCGCCGAATTGCGCGCCAATGTCTCGGTGCCCTTCGAACGGGCGCAGGCGATGCCGAAGGCGGTCTATACCTCGCCCGAGTTCGCCCGTGCCGAACAGGAGCATATCTTCGCGAAGGAATGGCTTTGCGCCGGGCGGGCCGATGCGCTGGCCAATCCCGGCGACTATCTGACGATGACCATCGCGGGCGAGCCGGTGATCATCCTGCGCGACCGCGAGGGCGCCCTGCGCGGCATGTCCAACGTCTGCCGCCACCGGATGAGCACCCTGCTGGAGGGCCGGGGCAATGTGCGGTCGATCGTCTGCCCCTATCATGCCTGGACCTACAATCTGGATGGCTCGCTCAGGGGCGCCCCGGCGATGGCGCGGAACGAGGGGTTCTGCAAGGAGGACGTCAAGCTTCCCGCCATCCGGGTCGAGGACTGGCAGGGCTGGATCATGGTGACGCTGAACGAACACGCCCCGCCGGTGGCCGAGCGTCTGGCGGGGGTGGACCGGCTGGTCGGCCACCTGCCGATGAAGGACTACCGCGAGGTCTTTCGCGAGGAATTCCGCTGGGACACCAACTGGAAGGTGCTGGCCGAGAATTTCATGGAAAGCTACCACCTGCCGGTCTGCCATGCGGGCACCATCGGCGGGGCCTCGGACCTGAACAAGATGGAATGCCCCGAGGGCGAGGAAGCCTTCAACCATCACTGGATCATCAAGAACGACATGGTCCCGCTGGCGCTGGCGCATCCGTCGAACACCACGCTTCAAGGGGATGACCGGCGGATCACCTGGCTTCTGGCGATCTACCCCTCGCTCCTCATCACCCTGACGCCGGGCTATTTCTGGTATCTTTCGCTCACGGCCGACGGGCCGGGCTCGGTGCGGGTGCTGTTCGGCGGCGGCATGAGCGCCGAATGGATGGCCGACCCCGAGGCGGAGCGGCATCTGGCCAGCGTGAAGGCGCTGCTCGACGACGTGAACGTCGAGGACAAGGGCTGCGTCGAGAAGGTCTGGAAGGGGCTGTGCGCCGGCATGTCCTCGCCCGGATCGCTAAGCCATCTGGAGCGGCCGAACTACGATTTCGCCCGCTACATCGCCAGCCGGATGCCGTAGGGGCTTGACCCCGGCGCAGGAGGCGTCACCTATCCGGGGCATGACGCAGCATGCCCTGATCGTGGCCCATGGCCAGCCCTCGGACCCCCGCCCTGCCGCCGAGGCGCTGGAGGATCTGGCGGTGCAGGTGCAGGCGCTGCTCCCCGACCGGAAGGTTGCCGCCGCGACGCTGGCCGAACCCGGCGCACTGGCCCGGGCGGTGGCGGGCCGTGCGGGCGGCGTGATCTTCCCGATGTTCATGGCGGGCGGGTGGTTCACCCGGGTGCAGATCCCCGAGCGGCTGGCCGAAGCGGGGGCGGAGGGCTGGCGGGTGCTGGAACCCTTGGGCTGCGATCCGGCGGTGCATGACCTGTGTGTGACGCTGGTGCGCGAGGCGGGCGCGGACCGGGTGGTCCTTGCGGCGCATGGGTCGTTCAAGTCGCCCGCTCCGTCACGGATCGCGCGGCATGTGGCCGGGCGGATCGGCGCGGAAACCGGGGCGGAGGTTCTGGTCGGGTTCATCGACCAGGCGCCGCAACTGTCGACCCTGCCGGGCGGCGCGGGGATCTGCCTGCCGTTCTTCGCCGCCGGGGGCGATCATGTCGGCGAGGATGTGCCCGCCGCCCTGGCCAAGGCCGGGTTCCGGGGGCGCATCCTGCCGCCGGTGGGGCTGGACGCGCGGGTGCCGGGGATCGTCGCGGCCGCGATCACGCGGGGCGAGGCGGTCTGCGCGGGGGCCTGCCGCTGGGCGAAGGGCCAAAATCCTTAAGCAAGGATTTTGACAAATTTCTTGCTCAAGAAATTTGGGCCGCAACCTCAGACCGTGTGCAGGTAGAGGTCGAAGTCCACCTCGCTGACCGTCCGCATCACGCGGGCATATTCCGCCGCCATGATCGCGGTGAAGGTGCGGTGCATGTCCTCGCCCAGCGCATCCCGCAGGAATTCCGACCGTTTCGCGGCCTCGATGGCGGATTTCCAGTCCGACGGGATGCCGGCGTTGTCCTCGTCGGCATAGCCGTTGCCGGTGGTCTCGGGGCCGGGGTCGATCTGCTCCTTCATGCCCTTGCGCACGCCCGCCAGCACGGTGGCGGCCACCAGATAGGGATTCGCGTCCACTCCCGCCGGGCGATGCTCGATCCGGCGGGCCTTGATGTCACCCGCGGGGATGCGCAGCGCGACCGAGCGGTTGTTGACGCCCCAGGTCGGGCTGACGGGGGCATAGGACTGGCTGGCGAAGCGGCGCCAGCTGTTCGCGTGGGGCGCGAAGACCAGCATCGATTCGCCCATCGTCTGCTTGAGCCCGCCAAGCGCGTGCAGGATGGTGGGGTTCCAATGGCCCTCGTCCTGCTCGACAAAGACGTTCCTGCCCGCATCGTCCAGCATCGAGACGTGGAAATGCATGCCGGACCCGGCGTAGTTCTCGTTCGGCTTGGCCATGAAGCAGGCGACGACGCCATGCGCGCGGGCCTGTGCCCGGACGATGCGCTTCAGCCGCATCAGGTCGTCGGCGGCCTGCATCACGTCGGTGCGGTAGTGCAGCGTCAGTTCATACTGGCCGGGGGCGTATTCCGAGATCAGCGTTTCGGCCTTGATCCCGGCTTTCTCCGCCCCGGCGTAGATGTCGGAGAAGAGCGGCAGCATCCCGTGCAGGTGGTCGACGGAATAGACCTCGGTCTTGTGGCTGGCGCGGCGGTCAAGGACGTCGCGGGCGGGCTGCATCTTGCCGTCCGGGCCGCGTTCGGGGTCGAGGAGGAAGAACTCCAGCTCGAAGGCGCCAGCCGGATGCAGGCCGTCCTTGGCCAGGAGGTCCACCTGCCGTTGCAGCGCGTGGCGGGGGTCCGAGGTCATCGGCGCGCCGTCGAGGGTGTACATCGACATGAACACCTCGCCGCGCGGCGGCTGGGTGTTGTGCAAGGGCTTCAGCGTGCCGGGAACCGGCCAGGCGCGCAGGTCGCCGTCGCCCTGGTCCCAGATCAGGCCGGTCTCGTGGACGTCCTCGCCACAGATGTCGAGGCCGAGGATGGAAATCGGCAGATGGCGGCCATTATTGTAAAAGGACAAAAGCTCATGGCGCCGGATGATCTTTCCCCGGCCGATCCCGTTGGCATCATGCAGGATAATGTCAAAAGCCTCGATCTCGGGATGGGCGGCGAGGAAGGCTTCGGCCTCGGCGGGGGTGGAACCGGAGGGGCTGTGCGTGGTCATTTTTCAGGCTGCCTGGAAAAGCTGGGAAAGGATAGCGTCGAAACTGGCGATCAGGCGGTCGACCTGCGCCTTCTTCGTCGCCGGGCTGATGAGCATCATGTTGTGGAAGGGCGCGATGAGGGTGCCCCGGTTGATGAGGCCGGTGTGGATCGCGGCCTCGACCTGCGGGTGGTGGGCGAAACCGGCCTCGGTGCCGTTCTTCAAGGGGCCGGGGGCGCAGATGAACTCCACCCGCGCGCCGACGCGGATGACATGCCAGGGGGCGCGGTGGCGGTCGATGACGCGCTTCAACCCGTGGGCAAGACGTTCGGCCAGTTTCTCCATATGGGCGTAGTTTTCCGGGGTCATCACTTCGGACAGGTTGGCGACCAGACAGGCGAACTGCATCGGGTTGGCGGAAAGCGTGGTGCCCATGCCGGTGCGACCGGGTTCGCGTTTCGCATCCGCCTCCTCGTACCGCTTCGCGGTCTCGTCGGTCAGGCCCCAGACTGCAGTCGGCATCCCGCCCGCGACGCATTTGCCGACGACGAAGATGTCGGGCCGCAGCGAATGGACGCGGGTATAGCCGCCAAGGCCGGAGGAGATCGTGTGCGTCTCGTCCATGATCAGCAGCGCGCCGTATTTCAGCGACAGCTGGCGGAGACCGTCGTGGAACCCGGCTTCGGGCAGGACCATGCAGGAGTTGGTCATCACGGGTTCGGTCAGGATCGCGGCGACGTCACCCTCGGCGAGCGCGGCCTCGACGCTGCCCAGGTCGTTGAATTCGCAACAGACTGCGGTCTGTGTCAGGTCATTCACCTGGCCGAGCAGGCCGGGGGAGTTGACCGTCCTGCCGTTTTCCAGGCTGACGAAAGTGTCATCCACCGTGCCGTGGTAGCAGCCGTTGAACACCAGCACCTTGGGCTTGCCGGTGATCGCCCGGGCGACGCGCAGCGCAAAGCGGTTGGCGTCGGTGGCGGTGGTGGCGACCTGCCAGCGGAAATCACCGAAACGCTCGGTCAGGAGGCGGCCCGCCTCCAGTGCGGCCTCGGTCGGCAGCATGTAGGTCAGGCCGCGGCGGGCCTGATGCCGGATGGCCTTTGCCACCGGGGCGGGGGAATGGCCGAACATCGACCCGGTGTCGCCAAGGCAGAAGTCGTCAAGCTTCACCCCGTCGATGTCCCAGATCTGCGCGCCCTGGGCTTTCGCGACCAGCGGCAGATGCGGCATCGGCCAGTCGGCCATCCAGTGCATCGGCACGCGGCCAAGAAAGACGTCAGCGTCTTTCGCCAGCGCCTTGGCGGATTTCGGACGGGCCTTGGCATAGGCCGCAGCCTCGCGTGCGGCGTAAGCGGCAAGGCGGTCGGTACTTATTCCGGCGATGGTTTCGGCAGGCATGGCAGGCCCCTTGGGACGTCGCCGCGTTTATGCGCCTGAATTTGATCAAATTGCAAGCGCCTCGTCACGCGTTGAACGGCTTGGCGCGCTGTCAGGCCCAGTCGCCTTCGAAATCCCTCGGCACCAACAGGTTGTGACGGCCCATCGCCTTGACGTCGCGTTCGCCGCACAGCGCCATGGTGATGTCCATCTCCTTGCGGATCACCTCCAGCGCGGCGGTCACGCCCTTCTCGCCCATCGCGCCAAGGCCGTGGATATAGGCCCGGCCGATCATCGTGCCCCTGGCGCCGAGGCTGAGCGCCTTCAGCACGTCCTGGCCCGAACGGATGCCCGAATCCAGCCAGACCTCGGTCCGGTCGCCGATCGCCCGGGCAATCGAGGGCAGCATGCGGATCGAACTGAGCGCGCCGTCCAGTTGCCGCCCGCCGTGGTTCGAGACGATCACCGCATCGGCGCCCGCATCGGCGGCCATCCTTGCATCCTCGGGGTCGAGGACGCCCTTGAGGATGAACTTGCCCTTCCACTGGTCGCGGATCCGGGCGACCTTGGCCCAGTCGAGCTGGGGATCGAACTGCTCGTTCGTCCAGGCGGTCAGGTCGGAAAGGCTGGTCACGCCCTTCACATGGCCGACGATGTTGCGGAACTGCCGGCGCGGGGTCTTCAGCATGTTCAGCGACCAGCGCGGCTTCAGCGCCATGTCGATCAGGTTCGGGATCGTCGGGCGCGGCGGCGAGGTCAGGCCGTTCTTCAGGTCCTTGTGACGCTGGCCGAGGATCTGCAGGTCCAGCGTCAGCACCAGGGCGCTGCATTTCGCGGCCCGGGCGCGTTCGATGGCCGCATCGACGAAATCCTCGTCCTTCATGACGTAAAGCTGGAACCAGAACGGATCGGGGCTTGCCGCCGCGACATCCTCGATCGAACAGATCGACATGGTCGAGAGGGTGAAGGGCACCCCGGCCCTGGCTGCCGCCCGCGCCGCATGGATCTCGCCGTCGGGATGCTGCATCCCGGTCGATCCGACCGGGGCCAGCGCCACCGGCATCGAGACCTCGTGCCCGGCCATCGTGCTGGAGAGGTCACGCCCGGTCAGGTCGCGCGCGACCCGCTGGCGGAAGCGGAGCTTCGCGAAGTCCGAGGAATTCTCGTGGAAGGTCTGCTCGGTGTAGCTGCCGCTTTCGCAATAGTCCCAGAACATGCGCGGCGTGCGCTTTTGGTGCAGGCGCTTCAGATCCTCGATGCAGGTGATCACGGGCATGGGCGGTGGCTCCCGATATTGGTCAATTCCTGTTACCAATATTGCGGGCTTCCGTCCATACGTCCGGCACGGGCGCAACACCGGAATTCGAACGAATTCCGGACCGATTTCCGAACGGAAATCGGCGTCGCGCGCGGGTCAGGCCGAATGTGCGCCGTCCGCCAGCGCCTTGACCCGGGCCAGCACCTGCGCGACCGGCACGCCCGCGCCGATGTCCTTGACGATGGCCGAGCCCACGACGCAGCCATCCGCCACGCCGGCGATGGTCTTCGCGGCCTCGGGCGTGTTGATGCCGAAGCCGACGATCACCGGCAGGCCGGTCGACCGCTTGATCCGCGCGACCTCCGGTCCCACGTCGGTCGCCTGCGCCGCCGCCGCCCCGGTGATGCCGGTGATCGAGACATAGTAGACGAAGCCGGAGGTGTTCTGCAGCACCTTCGGCAGGCGCTTGTCGTCGGTGGTGGGCGTCGCCAGCCGGATGAAGTTCAGCCCGGCCTTCTGCGCCGGGATGCAAAGCTCGGCATCCTCCTCGGGCGGCAGGTCCACCACGATCAGGCCGTCGATCCCCGCCTCCAGCGCCTCGGCCAGGAAGCGGTCGACGCCGCGCGAATAGATCGGGTTGTAATAGCCCATGAGGACGATGGGCGTCCTGTCGTCCGCGGCCCGGAAGGCGCGGACCATGGCCAGCACCCGGTCCATCTTCATGCCGCCTTCCAGCGCCCGCTGCCCGGCCGCCTGGATCGTCGGGCCGTCCGCCATCGGATCGGTGAAGGGCATCCCCAGTTCGATCACGTCCACCCCGGCGGCCGGAAGGCCCTGCATCACGGCAAGCGAGGTCGCCTCGTCGGGATCGCCGCCCATGATATAGGCGACGAAGGCCTTCTTCCCCTCGGCCTTCAGCCGCGCGAAGGTGTCGTCGATCCGTGTCATGGCGGTCCCCCTGCTGGTCGGCTCCATCTGCCATGGCCGAGACGGGGAAATCAATGGGACTCAGCCCGGCTGCCGCCAGGGCGAGGAGATCATCCAATGCGTCCCGAAGCGGTCCTTCACCATGCCGAATCCGTCGGACCAGAAGGTCGGCTGGAACTCCATGATCACCGCGCCGCCCTCGCCCAGGGCGGCAAAGACGCGGCGGGCCTCGGCCTCGGAAGCGGCCTCGTGGCTGGTCGACACCGCCTTCTGCGGATCGCCCGCCATCCCCGGCGGAAAGTCCGAGGCCATCAGGCTGCGGCCGCCGACGCGCAGGGTCGCATGCAGGATCAGGTCCGAACCCTGCATCTCGGCCGGGGCCTCGGGCATCTGGGCATAGGTCATCATTTCCAGCGTGCCGCCGAACAGGTCGCGATAGGCCTCCAGCGCGGCGCGGGCATTGCCCTGGAAATGGATATAGGGGTCGAAACTCATGGCGCACCTCCTGCCCGCCAGCCTACGCCCGGGGCCCGAGTCGCAGAAGCTTGATCCCGCCGCGTCCCCCCCGTAGAAGCGGCCCGTCGCCAGCGGAGGGTATCATGGGTTTCAGAATGGGCATCGTCGGGCTGCCGAACGTGGGCAAGTCCACCCTCTTCAACGCGCTGACCCGCACGGCGGCGGCGCAGGCGGCGAACTTTCCCTTCTGCACCATCGAGCCCAACGTGGGCGAGGTCGCGGTCCCCGATGCGCGGCTGGACAAGCTGGCGGCGATCGCGGGCAGCAAGCAGATCATTCCGACGCGGATGACCTTCGTCGACATCGCGGGCCTGGTGCGCGGGGCATCGCGGGGCGAGGGCCTCGGCAACCAGTTCCTCGCCAATATCCGCGAATGCGACGCCATCGCCCATGTGCTGCGCTGCTTCGAGGATGGCGACATCACCCATGTCGAGGGCCGGATCGACCCGGTGGCCGATGCCGAGACCATCGAGACCGAGCTGATGCTGGCCGATCTGGAATCGATCGAGCGGCGCCGGGCGAACCTGGCGCGCAAGCTCAAGGGGGGCGACAAGGAAAGCCTGGACCAGGACCGGCTGCTGGAGCTGGCGCAGAAGGTGCTGGAGGAGGGCAGGCCCGCCCGCACGATCCAGGTCGCCGAGGATGACCAGAAGCAATGGCGGATGCTGCAGCTCCTGACCGCGAAGCCGGTGCTTTACGTCTGCAACGTCGAGGAGGCATCGGCCGCATCGGGCAACAGCCAGTCGGCCCGCGTGGCCGAGATGGCCGCGAAACAGGGCGCGGGCGCGGTGGTGATCTCGGCCCGGATCGAGGAGGAGCTGGCGCAGCTTCCCGAGGACGAGGCCGCGATGTTCCTGGAGGAGATGGGCCTGCACGAGGCCGGGCTCGACCGGCTGATCCGCGCGGGCCATGCGCTTCTGGGCCTGCAGACCTATTTCACCGTCGGCCCGAAGGAGGCCCGCGCCTGGACGATCCCGAAGGGCACGCTGGCGCCGCAGGCGGCCGGGGTGATCCATGGCGATTTCGAGAAGGGCTTCATCCGGGCCGAGACCATCGCCTATGACGATTACATCGCCGGCAATGGCGAGGCGGGGGCCAAGGAGGCCGGCAAGTTCCGGGTGGAAGGCAAGACCTACGAGGTCAAGGACGGCGACGTCCTGCATTTCCTGTTCAACGGCTGACGGCGGGGGCTCATCCGGGGGGCCTATCCCCGCAGGATCGCCCAGATGAAGCGCAGGCAGACGGCGGCCAGGAACAGGCCGAAGGCGGTTTCCAGGCGGCGGCGGCTCAGGCCATGGGCCAGCGCCACGCCGAAGCGGGTGGTCAGGATCGAGGTGGGGATCGTGAGCGCGAAGGTCGCCAGCGAGACGAAGCCGATCGCGTCCGCCGGCAGGTCGGCCCGTCCCCAGCCCGCCGCCATGTAGCCCAGCGTTCCGGGGATGGCGATCAGCACCCCCACCCCCGCCGAGGTCGAGACCGCGCGGTGGATCGGGACGTCATGCAGCGTCAGGATCAGGGTCGAGACCGCGCCGCCGCCGATGCCCATCAGGGCGGAAACCAGCCCGACGCCGGCGCCATAGGCCCGCATCGCCGCCTTTCCGGGCAGGCTGTCGCGCAACCGCCAGCCCGAGCCTCCGGCCAGAAGCTTGGCGGCATTGATCGCGGCCACCACGGCAAAGACCATCTGGAACAGCTGCGGCGGGGCGAAGCGCGCGATGACCGAGCCGACCGCCACCCCCGCCAGCACCGGCAGCGCCCAGAGCCGCAGCAGGCCGAGGTCGACCGTCCCGCGCCTGAAATGCCCGCGCGAGGACTGGATCGAGGTCGGGATGATCACCGCCAGCGAGGTGCCGACCGCCATCGGCATCGCCACCTCGGGCGCATGGCCGAGGCTCTGGAACACCTCGTAGAAGACCGGGACCGAGATCGCCCCGCCGCCGATGCCGAACAGCCCGGCCAGAAAGCCGATCAGCGCCCCGGCGACGGCCAGCGCGGCGACCAGGGGCAGAAGCGTGGCGGGATCCATGAACCCGCTCACCCTTCGGCCGTCCTGCGGGTCAGGCTGGCCCCGTCAAAGCCGCCAAGCCCGGCGGCAAGCGCCGCGCCATAGCGGGGCCGGGTTGCCCGGGCGAGGGGGAGGTCCGCCCCCTCCGCCTCGGCAAGGGTCAGTGCCAGCCCGAGGTCCTTGGCAAGGCCCGCGATGTCGAACGTGCCGGGCTGGTCGGTTCCCGCCAGGGTGTCGACCACGACCTGCGCACGGTTCTTCAGGACGGTCGGCCCGGCGGAACTGTCGGCGATCAGGCTGATCGCCAGGTCGTCCGCCACCCCCGCCCCGCGCAGAAGCGCGAGGCTTTCGCCCAGCACCTGCCAGTAGACCGCCAGCGGCAGGTTCAGCGCCAGCTTCATCCGCGCCGCCGCGGCCGGAGGGCCCAGATGCTCCACCCGGCGGCAAAGCAGGTCGAGCACGGGTTTCGCCCGGGCAAAGGCGGCTTCCGTTCCGCCCGCCATGCCCAGAAGCTGGCCCTTCAGCGCCGGGCCCACGGTGCCGCCGACCGGACAATGCAGGAAGTCGGCCTCCGCCTGCGCCGCGATCGCGGCCAGGGACCCGGCTTCGTCGGGCAGGTGGGTGGACATGTCCACCACCAGCCGACCCCGCAGCCCGGCCCCGGTCAGCTCGTGCAGCACCGAACGGCAGGCCGCGGCATCGGTCAGCGACAGAAGGATCACCTCGCAGGCGGCGAGGGTGGGCAGGTCCACCGGCTCGGCCCCGGCGGCCAGGGCAGCGGCGGTGCGCTCCGGGCTGCGGTTCCAGACCCGGACCCGGTGGCCGGTCTCGACCAGCCGGCGGGCAAAGGCGGTGCCCATGCGCCCGGTGCCTGCAATGCCGATGGTCCGGCTCATCCCTCTGTCCCTCCGTCAAGCCCCAGGATCGAAAGCGTCGTCTCGCCCGCGCGCAGCCGCGCCATCATCAGCGCCTCGCGGGCCGCCCGCGCCTGCGCGGCGGCCAGCGCCGGGGGCAGGTCACCCGCGTCAAGGGCAAGGATCGCGTCCGCATCGGCAAGGATCACATCCCCCGGAGCGATTGTCACCCCGCCGAGCACGACCGGAACCCCGATCTCGCCCCGGTCGGCTTTTGTCGTGCCGCGGATGTTCAGGCCACGGGCAAAGACCGGAAAGCCAAGCGCGGCGATCTGGGCCGAATCACGCACCGCGCCGTCGATCACCAGCCCGGCGATGCCGCGCATCCGGCAGGCCAGCGCCATGATCTCGCCGAAGGGGCCGCTTTCCAGGCTGCCGCCATAGTCGACCACCAGCACGTCGCCGGGCCGGGCCGCCGCGATGGCCAGGTGCAGCGCCAGATTGTCGCCGGGCCGGCAGCGCAGCGGCAATGCGGTGCCCGCCAGCGCCATGCCGGCCGCCAACGGGCGCAGCGGCGCCGCGACCAGCCGGGCGGCGGGCCAGGCCTCGCCCAGGGTGGCGGTGCCCAGCGCCAGGAGGTCGGTGGCGGTCACGAAGCCTTGGGGCCGATGCGCAGCTGCATCGGCTGGACCCCGTCCATGCTGCAGTCCAGCACGTCGCCCGTCACCACCGCGCCCACGCCGGCGGGTGTGCCGGTCATGATGATGTCGCCCGGCATCAGGCGGTGCTGCTCGGACAGTTTCGCGATGATCTCGTCCACCTTCCAGATCATCAGCGAGATGTCGGCGTCCTGCCGGGTCTCGCCGTTCACCTTCAGCCGGACATGGCCCGAGGTGAGGATGCCGCAGTCGCTGGCGCGGGTGATCGGGCCGATCGGGGCGGAATGGTCAAAGGCTTTCGTCACTTCCCAGGGCAGGCCCTTCTCCAGCGCGGCCGCCTGGTGGTCGCGCCGCGTCATGTCCAGGCCGATGGCATAGCCGTAGATGTGGCTTGCGGCTTCCGCCACCGGAATGTGGTAGCCGCCGGATTTCAGCGCCACGACCAGCTCGCATTCATAGTGGAAGTTGTTGGTCAGGACCGGATAGGGGATCTCGCCGCCGTTCCTCACGATGGCATCGGTCGGCTTCATGAAGACGACCGGCGGGTCGCGCTCGTCCGCGTTCATCTCGATGATATGGGCGACGTAGTTCTTGCCGATGCAGTAGATGCGGCGGACGGGGAATTTCTCCTCTGTCCCGGTGATGTCGAGATGCACCTGCGGCGGCGGGGTGAGGGCGAAAGCAACCATGGAAAGCTCCTGTCTGGTCGGGCCGGGCCCGGTTGGCTGGTGAATCACGCTGGGATCAGGATTTCCCGCTTCCCGCCGCAGATCAAGATATGAAATCTCTTATTCGGACGTTTCATATATATTTTTGCGTTCTGGAAAGAATCGCATATCCTGTGGCGAGAGGCTGGCCCCGCCCGGGAAGAAGCGGGGCCGCCTTCGCACAACGGGAGGAGAGACCATGACCAACACGACCAGAGTGACGCGTCGGGGCTTCGGGCTTCTGGCGGCGGGCGGGGCGGCCGGGCTTGCGCTTGGCGCGCCCTCGCTCTTGCGGGCGCAGACGGCGGTGACCTTCGCGGTCCCCAACCCCTCGGCCCTGACCTGGCTGCCCTATTGGGTGGCGGTGGGCGAGGGCTATTTCGCCGAAGAGGGCCTGGACCTGCGGCTCGAGGCGATCGACGGCTCGTCCGCCGTGCTGCAGGCGATGACCGCCGGCCAGGCGCAGATCGGCGCGCCGGGGCCGGGGCCCACGCTGGGCGCGCGGGGTGGATGTGAAGTTCCTCTACAATCTCTATCCCAAGTCGGTCTTCGGCCTTCTGGTAAAGGCGGACAGCGCCTACCAGACGCCCGCCGACCTCAAGGGCACGATCATCGGCGTCGGCACGGCGGACGGGGCGGAGGTGTCGTTCTCGAAGGCGATCCTCACCGATCTGGGGATGGCGGAGGGCACGGATTACACCTTCCTGCCGGTCGGCGACGGCGGCACGGCGGCGGTGGCCTTCCTGCGCGACGAGGTGAACAGCTATGCCGGCGCGGTGTCCGACGCCGCCATTCTCGCGGCGCGCGGCCTGACCCTGCGCGAGATCACGCCCGAGGCCTATCTCGGCTTCTTCGGCAACGGCATCGCGATGCTGGAAAGCCAGATGGCCGCGACGCCCGACCTCGCGCCGAAATTCGGGCGGGCGCTGGTCCGTGGCACCAGGTTCGCCAGCGACCCGGCGAACAAGGAAAAGGCGCTGGCGCATTGCGCGGCCGGCAACCCGCAGGAGGGCGAGCAGGACTATGCGCCGGCGCTCTATGACGGCGTCGTCAACCGGATGACTCCGACCGAGGCCTTCCTTGGCCAGGGCTACGGCTACCAGCCGCCCGAGCACTGGCAGGCGATCCACGACAGCGCCGTGGCCTCGGGCGCGCTGGAGGCGCCGCTGCCCGATCTTGCCGCTGTCTACACGAACGAATTCGTGGCAGGCTGGAACGCCTGATGATGATGGCAGAGCCCCGACCCCTGACCGCCAGCCCGGCCGCCCCCCTGCGTCCGGTCTATCAGATCGAACGGCTGTCGAAGACCTATGCCCGGAACATGCTCACGGCGCTCACCGATGTGAACCTGACCCTCCACAAGGGCGAGTTCGTGTCGGTCGTCGGATCCTCGGGCTGCGGGAAATCGACGCTGCTGAAGATCATGTCGGGGCTCTTGCCGCCCACGAAGGGGCGTGTCGTGCTGGAGGGAAAACCCGTGACCGGCACGCGCGCCGACATCGGGATGATGTTCCAGCAGGCCACGCTCCTGCCCTGGAAGACCACGGTCGAGAATATCGTCCTGCCGATCGAGATCCGCGAGGGCCGGGCCGCCGCCAGGGCCGCGATCCCGCGCGCGCTGGAGTTGCTGACGCTGGTCGGCCTGGGCGATTTCGCCCATGTCTATCCCGGAGAGCTTTCGGGCGGCATGGCGCAGCGCGCCTCGATCTGCCGGATGCTGATCGCCAATCCGGCGGTGCTGCTCCTGGACGAACCCTTCAGCGCGCTGGACGAGCTGACCCGCGACTTCATGAACATGGAACTGCAACGCATCTGCGCCGAGCAGCAGTCCACCGCCTTTCTCGTCACCCATTCGCTGGCCGAGGCGGTGATCCTGTCGGACCGCATCCTGGTGATGAAGCCGCGCCCCGGCCGCATCGTCGAGGAGATCGTGATCGACCTGCCGCGCCCCCGGACGCTGGACATGGTCAACACCCCCCGCTTCGGCCAGTACGTCGCCCATATCCGCGAGCTTCTGGGCAAGGAGGCCTTCCAATGACCGATGCCCCCGATCACGGCCCGGATACCGTCTGGGTCGAGCATGTCGCCCTGATCGACCGCATCCCGCGCTGGCTGGCGATGCTGGGGCTGGCCGCCGTCGTCCTGCTGATCTGGGACCTGGCGACCGCCCGGACGGGCTGGGTCTCGCCGATCATCCTGCCCAGCCCGAAGGAGACGCTGGACGAGCTGGTCATGGTCGGCACCAACCTGCTCGGCGGCGGCTACATGCTGGGGGCGCTCTGGACCACCACGCGCACGGTGTTCTGGGCCTTCCTGCTCTCGGCCCTGATCGGCTTCTCGCTGGGGGTTCTGGTCGGCGAGACCAAGTTCGGCGAACGCGCCGTCATGCCCTATCTCGTCGCCATCGACATCATGCCGAAGATCGCCTTCGCGCCGCTGTTCATCGCCTGGCTGGGCTTCGACATCGCCTCCAAGGTGGCGCTGGCGACCTTCATCGCGACCTTCCCGATCATCGTCTCGACCGCGGCCGGGCTTTACGCCGCCTCCGAGAACGAGCGGATGCTGTTCAAGGCGATGGGCGCGTCGCGCTGGCAGACGCTGGTCCGGCTGAAGCTGCCGAACGGGCTGCCCTATATCTTCACCGGGCTCAAGATCGCCTCGGTCGGGGTCATGGCCGGCGTGATCACCGGCGAATTCCTCGGCGGCGGCAAGGGCTTTGGCGCGCTGATCCGGGAATCGGCCTCGATGCTGGACACCCCGCGCGTCTTTTCGCTGATCCTCTACCTCAGCCTGCTGGGCCTGGCCCTTTTCTTTGCCGTCGCCTGGGTGCAAAGACGTCTGGTGTTCTGGAACAAGGGCGACCGGCCGGGTGGAGTTGGGTGATGAATGCCGCCGACAAGGCATTGGGCGATGCGAAGACCCTGTCCGAAAAGGCGCATGAGTGCATCCGCCGCGACATCCTGAACGGCGAGCTGTTCCCCGGCGAGAAGCTGCATATCGAAGCGATCTCCGAGCGTTACGGCATCGGCATCGCGCCGGTGCGCGACGCGCTGAACCGGCTGTCCTCCGAGGGTCTGGTCGATCGGAAAAGCCAGCGCGGCTTTTTCGTCGCCGGGATCTCGATGACGGCGCTGGAAGAACTGGTCAAGACCCGGATCTGGCTGGAGACGCTGGCCCTGCGCGAATCGATCCGCAACGCCACCGAGGACTGGGAGGAACAGCTGGTCCTGGCCTACCACCGCCTTGCCCGCACCCATCGCCGCCTTCCGGCCGAAGCGGGGCGCGAATTGTCCGAGGAATGGGAGTTGCGCCACAAGGAGTTCCACATGCTTCTGCTGGACCGTTGCGGGTCCGGCTGGCTCCTGGGGTTCTGTTCGACGATGATGGATCAGGCGGTGCGCTACCGCAGCCTGTCGATGAACGTCCATCCCAGCATCCAGCGCCGCGAGGGGGCGGCGGCCGAGCATCAGGCGCTTCTGAACGCCGCCATCGACCGCGATGCGGACCGGGCCTGCGCGCTGCTCGCCGATCACTACACCACGACCCTCGAGGGCCTGCGCGGCGTGATCGAGCAGGATCGGACCTGAACCACCTCCATCTCGGCCATAGGCCCGGTCAGCGAAAGGAATGCGGGCATATCGACCGGCCCGAGACATGGGTCAGCGCCGCATGCAAGCGTCACGATGCCGGACAGACCCCGCACCCGGGCCAATGCGGCGGTTGGGCCGGCGGGCCGTCCCCGCTTGGGGCTGAAGCCGGAAAATCTGGCCTGACCAATGGCTTGACCCTTCAGCCCGCCTCCGCCAGCATCACCGAGATCTCCAGCCCTCCCGCCTCGCCCGCGCGTTCCACCCGCACGCGGGTCCGCAGGGCCCGGGCGATTTCGGCGACGATGCTCAGGCCCAGCCCATGCGGCCCGCTGCGTGGCCCGGTCTCGCCGGTCGTGGGATCGAGCCGCGCCGAAAGGGCCGCGAACTCGGTCCCGGAGAGGGGCGGCCCGTTGTCCGTCACGCAAAGCCGCAGGCCCTTGCCGGACGGCTGGCAATGAACCGTGACCAGCGTCCCCGGCGGACAGTGCCGTAACGCATTGTCAACGAGATTGCGCAATAGCTCTCCCAGCAGGACCTCCTCCGAGGCGGCGGGGGCGTGGTCGGGGCCGTCGTAACCAAGATCCTTGCCCAGCCGCAGGGCCTGCGGCATCAACTCGGCCGTCACCTCGCGCGCAAGCGCGGCGACATCCACCTTCGCCAAGGCGGGACGGGCCCCCGTCGCCTCGACCCGGGCCAGGAGGAGGACCTGTTCCAGCACGCGCTCGATGCGGACCAGGGCGGCGTCGGCCTTGTCCAGGGCCTCGTTCCGGCCGCCGGTCCTGGTGGAAACCGCCAGCTGGGTGCGGGCCACGGTCAGCGGCGTGCGGATCTGGTGGTTGGCGTTTCCGGCGAAATTCTGCAATGCCGCCATGGCCTTGTGCAGCCGCGCCAGAAAGCCGTTCAGCGCGTCCAGCACCGGGCGCAGCTCGGCCGGGGCATCGGTCGCGATCGGCGTCAGGTCGTGCGGCGCCCGCGAGGCGATTGCGCGCGACAGCCGGTCCAGCGGGCGCAGCGCGTAGGTCGCCGCAGCCCAGGCGACCAGCGCCGCCCCGGCGATCAGCCCGGCGATGCGCAGCGCCGAGCGGGTGAGGATGGACCGCGCAAGCGCGTCGCGGGCCCGGGTGGTCTCGGCCACGGTGACGGTGAAGGGCAGGCTCCCCTCGCCGCTGGTCAGCTCGCGCAGGATGGTTGCGGTGCGCACGGCGATGCCCCCATGGGTGCCGTCGGCAAGGCCGGTTTCCTGCCCGGCGGCAAGGGCGGCTGGCGCAAGGTCCTGATAACCCGTGAGGATTCCCAAGGGCCCATCCACCCGGTAGAAGACCTGATCCTGCGCGGTCGAGGACAGCATGTCGAGCGCGGAGAAGGGGATCGCGACGGCCAGCCCGCCCTCGGCATCGACGGTGACGCCCTCGGCGATGGCCATGGCCGAGCCGACGAGGACGCGGTCCGAGACCTCGCGGGCGGTGCGCAGGGCCTCGATCCGGGTGTCGAGGAGGGCGAGGATGCCGATGGCCGCGGTGGCAAGGAGGAGCCAGACCAGGATCGAGCGGCGGAGCGAGGCGGGGTGGTCAGCCATGCTCGGCCGGGCGTTCCAGCATGTAGCCAAGCCCCCTTGCGGTGCGCAGGGTCAGGCCGTGCGGCTGCAGGCGGCGGCGGAGGCGGCTGACGTATTGTTCGATCGCATTGTCCGAAAGGCTGTCGTCGAGCGAGGTAAGCGATTGAACTATCGCCTCTTTTCCGACCACCCGCCCGGCGCGGAGGAAGAACAGTTCCAGCAGCGCCAGCTCGCGCGCCGGGAGGTCGAGTTCCTCCTCCCCGACGCTGAAGCGGCGGGCGGTCATGTCGAAACGGACCGCGCCGATGTGCAGCTCGGCCGCGTGCAGGCCGGCCTGCCGGCGCAGGATCGAGCGGACGCGGGCCTCGAATTCGCGGACGTCGAAGGGCTTGACCATGTAGTCGTCGGCCCCGAGGTCAAGGCCCGCCACCCGCTCGGCAGGCTCGCCCCGCGCCGTAAGTATCAGGATCGGAACGGGATTCTTCCTTGCCCGAAGCGAGCGCAGGACGGAAAGCCCGTCCTTTTCCGGCAGGTTCAGGTCCAGGATCACCAGATCGAACCGCTCGGCCCCGATCAGGGCTTCGGCAGAGAGGCCGTCGTGGGTCACGTCCACAGCATAGCCCGCGCCAAGAAGCAGCGTGGTCAGCGCCTCGGCCAGGGGTAGGTCGTCCTCGACAAGCAGGATTCGCATCGGGGGAGGGTAAGGCGGACGGGAAGGTTGCGGAAGGGTTAACGGGGCCACGGCCGGGACCGAGGGGCCGGGGGTGCAAGCATCGGGAATCGCGGCGTTAATCCTGGGGTTTGCCAGGGCGGAACCTGTCTGGCACCCGTCTGGCATCCGTCTGGCACCTGTCCAGACGCGGGGCGGGTCCGGCGGAGGTTAACCATGACGGGCGAATCAGGGCGCGAGGCGGGACGGGGAGGCTGCCCGTCCCTCCTCGCGGGGGGCGCTGCTCGTCGATGATGTCGTCCCTTGTCGAGGGGCTGCTCGTCGGTGACTTCGTCCCTCCTCGTGGACGCTGGGTGCTCGTCGGTGACTTCGTCCCTCCTCGTGGGCGCGGGGCGCTCGTCGGTGACTTCGTCCCTCCTCGTGGGCGGGGCTGCTCGTCGGTGACTTCGTCCCTCCCCGCGGGCGGGGTGCTCGTCGATGACTTCGTCCCTCCTCGCGGGCGCGGGGTGCTCGTCGATGACTTCGTCCCTCCTCGTGGGCGCGGGGTGCTCGTCGGTGACTTCGTCCCTCCTCGCGGGCGGGGATGCTCGTCGATGACTTCGTCCCTCCTCGCGGGCGGGCGCGTTTGTCCGGGACCTCGCCGCTCCGACGAGGAGACGAAGTCGAACGAGGAGGGTTTCGGGACGCGGGCGATGCGCTAGTCTGCCGCGATGCGCCTGCCGTTCGTCCTGCTCCTCTGCCTTGCCCTGCCCGCCAGGGGCGATGTCGTGGTCTTTCCCGCGCCGGAGGGCGGCGGACGCGAGCTGGTGGTCTATTCCTCGCTGGATTCCCCGCTTGCCCGGCCGCTGATCGAGGCTTTCCAGCGCGAGGCCCCGGATGTGGCGGTGCGCTATGAGGACCTGCTGACCGGGGAGATCGCCGAACGGGTCACGGCGGAGACCGATGCCGGGCGGGCGACGGCGGACCTGGTGTTCTCCTCGGCCATGGACGTGACGGTGAAGCTGGCCAATGACGGCTATGCGCGCCCGGTGCAGGTTCGTGGCGCGCAGGACTGGCCCGGTTGGGCGGGCTGGCGGGACATGGTCTTTGCCCTGACCTTCGAGCCGGCGGTGATCGTCTACCACAAGCCCTCGTTCCCCAACGGACCGCCGGACACGCGGGCGGCGCTGATCGACTGGCTGGCGACGGCGCCGAAGGGGGCGGTGGGAACCTATGACATCGCGCGCTCGGCGGTGGGCTATCTGTTCCTGATGCGGGACCAGGAGCATTTCGCCGACCTCTGGCCGCTGGTGCGGGCGATGGGGCGGGCGGGGGTGCAGGTCTTTCCGACCTCGCGCGAGGTGATCGAGGGGGTGAACGCCGGCCGGTTGCGACTGGGCTACAACGTGCTGGGGTCCTATGCGGCGGATCAGGCGTTGCGGCTGCCGGACCTGGGGCTGGTGCTGCCGCGCGATTATGTGGTGGTGGTCAGCCGGGTGGCGCTGGTGCCGCGGGCGGCGGCGGCCCCCGATCTGGGCGAGGCCTTCCTCGAGTTCCTGATGTCGCGCGAGGGCCAGACGGTGCTGGCCGAGCGGTTGCGGCTGCCGGCCGTCAGCCTGGAGGTTTCGGGCAAGGACAGCGCGGCGGCGATGCAGGAGGCGCTGGGCGCGCGGCTGCGGCCGGTGCCGGTCTCACCGGGGCTTCTGGCCTATCTCGACGCGGCCAGCCGGGCGCGGGTGCTGGCGGAATGGCGCAAGGCGCTGGAGAGCCACGAATAGGCGCGGAACATGTCAGGTTGGTGACAGGTTGCCGTGGTTCTGTAAGGGCGTTCCGGGGCGGGGGAGCCCCGGGGAGGTCTGGCGGCCCCGTGCCGCCCCATGGGAGGAAGACAGATGAAACACGCGTTCCTTGGCGCGGCCCTTGCGGCTGCGCTGGCAGTTCCGGCCTTTGCGCAGGATTATACCATCATGGCGCCGGCCAATCCGGGCGGCGGCTGGGACGGCACGGCGCGGGCCATGCAGGAGGTGCTGCAGGCCGAAGGCATCGCGCCCTCGGTCGAGGTGGTGAACGTCCCCGGTGCGGGCGGCACGGTGGGGCTGGCGCAGTTCGTGGCCGACAGCGCGGGCGATCCGACCAAGCTGATCGTGGGCGGCTATGTGATGGTGGGGGCGATCCTGACCAATGCCGCGCCGGTGACGCTGAAGGACGTGACGCCGATCGCGCGGCTGACCGGGGATACCGAGGCGATCGTGGTCCCGGCGGCCTCGGAGATCCAGACGCTGGCCGATCTGGTCGAGAAGATGAAGGCCGATCCGGGCTCGGTCAGCTGGGCCGGCGGTTCGGCGGGCGGGACCGACCATATCCTTGTCGGGCTGCTGGCCAAGGCGGCCGGGGTCGATCCGACCAAGATCAACTATGTCGCCTTCTCGGGCGGCGGCGAGGCGATGGCGGCGATCCTGGGCAACCAGGTGACGGCGGGGGTCTCCTCGGTCGGCGAGTTCCAGGAGCAGGTGAAGGCCGGGACGATGCGGCTTCTGGCGGTGTCCTCGGCCGAGCGGCTGGAGGGGATCGACGCGCCGACGATCAAGGAATCGGGCTTTGACGTGGTGGTCGAGAACTGGCGCATGGTCGCGGCGGCGCCGGGGCTGACGCCGGAGCAGGTGGCGAAGATCTCGGGCGACATCGAGAAGCTGAACGCCTCGGCAGGCTGGACCAAGATGCTGGCCGACAAGGGCTGGACCAACACCTATCTGGCCGGGGATGCCTTCGCGGCGCAGCTGGATGCCGACATCGCGGCGACGGAGACGGTGTTGCGCGACATCGGTCTGGTGAAATGAGCGAGGGATTTCCCTTGGAACGCCGCCCCAGGTGGGCGGCGTTCGTCATTGCGGGCGGCCTTGCGGGGCTGGCGGCGATGCTCCTGCTCGACGCGGCGGGGCTGAAGCAGGACGGGGGCTATGCGGGGGTGGGTCCGGCGGATGTGCCGCGGATCGTGGCCTATGGGCTCTTGGGGCTGGCGGTGATGACGGTGGTCGCGGGCCTGCGCGGCGACCTGCCGCGGCCGCCGCGGCAGGCCCCGGCGCCGGTGATGTGGATCCTGGGCGGGCTGGGCCTGCAACTGGCGCTGTTGCATGTGGTGGGGTTCGTGATCTCGGGTGCCTTGCTGTTCGGAATGACGGCGCGGGGCTTCGGGCAGCGGCCGCTGTGGAAGGCGGTGGCCGTGGGCTTCGTGCTGGCGCTGGTGATCTATGGCGTCTTCGACCGGGTTCTGAAGCTGAACCTGCCGGGCGGGCCGCTGGAACTGCTGATCTTCCGGGGGTAGTGGGATGGAGAGCTTTTCGCTGCTGCTGCAGGGCCTGTCGACGGCGCTGGAGCCGATGATCCTGCTTTACGCGCTGGTGGGCGTGACGCTGGGAACGGCGGTGGGCGTGCTGCCGGGGATCGGGCCGGCGCTGACGGTGGCGCTGCTGCTGCCGGTGACGTACGGGCTGGACCCGGCGGGGTCGCTGATCATGTTCGCGGGGATCTATTACGGGGGCATGTACGGGGGCTCGACGACCTCGATCCTTCTGAACACGCCGGGGGAAAGCGCGTCGATCGTCACCGCGATCGAGGGCAACCGGATGGCGCGGGCCGGGCGCGGGGGTCCGGCGCTGGCGACGGCGGCGATCGGAAGTTTCGTGGCGGGGCTGATCGCGACGCTGCTGCTGGCCTTCCTTGCGCCGCAGGTGGTGAAGCTGGCGCTGATGCTGGGGCCGCGCGAGTATTTCGCGCTGATGGTGCTGGCCTTCGTCACCGTCTCGGCGACCTTCGGGGACAGCACGCTGCGGGGGCTGACCTCGCTGTTCATCGGGCTGGCGCTGGCCTGCGTCGGGATCGACGGGCTGACCGGCGCGGCGCGGCTGACCTATGGCGTGCCGCAGCTGATGGACGGGATCGAGACGACGACGCTGGCGGTCGCGCTTTTCGCCATCGGCGAGGCGCTGGCGGTGGCGGCGACGCTGCAGCCGCCGGACGGGATGCACAAGGTCAAGGGCAGCGTCCGGATGACGGGCGAGGACTGGCGGCGGTCGTGGAAGGCCTGGCTGCGGGGCACGTTCATCGGCTTTCCCATCGGCTCGATGCCGGCAGGGGGCGCGGATGTGGCGTCCTTCCTGTCCTATGCGGCGGAACGCAAGTTGACCCGGCACCCCGAGGAGTTCGGCAATGGCGCGATCGAGGGCGTGGCGGGGCCGGAGGCGGCGAACAACGCCGCCGCCGCCGGGACGCTGGTGCCGCTTCTGACGCTGGGCCTGCCGACGACGGCGACGGCGGCGATCATGCTGGCGGGGTTCCAGCAATTCGGGCTGCAGCCGGGGCCGCTTCTCTTCGTGATGAACGCGGAACTGGTCTGGGGGCTGATCGCCAGCCTCTTGATCGCAAACGTCATGCTGGTGGTGCTGAACCTGCCGCTGATCGGGCTGTGGATCAAACTCCTGTCGATCCCCCGGCCCTGGCTTTACGGCGGGATCCTGCTGTTCGCCACGCTGGGAACCATCGGGGTGAACCCCTCGCCCGTCGAGCTGGGGATGCTGATCCTGTTCGGCGTCATGGGCTATGGGATGCGGCTTTACGGCTATCCGGTAGCACCCGTGGTGGTGGGGCTGATCCTGGGCCCGATGGCGGAGCAGCAATTGCGCCGGGCGCTGGCGATTGCGCAGGGCGACTGGGGCACGCTGGTCTCGACCCCGGTCTCGGCGGTGCTGCTGGGGATTTCGGCGGTGTTCCTGCTGGTGCCGATGCTGATGCGGCTGCGCGGGCGCGGCTCGGTCCTCAGCCAGGTGGCGGGGGACGCGGACTGAGCGCCGCGCCCCTGCCGCTCAGGCGGCGTCGTAACTGCTGAAGACCTCGGTCGTGCCGTCCTTGCGGATCAGGTGGACCTCATAGGCCTCACGCTCGCTCTCCGGGCCCATGCCGGGCGAGCCGAAGGGCATTCCCGGCACCGCGAGGCCCACGGCCTGGGGCCGTTCGGCGAGAAGGCGGCGGATGTCGGCCGCCGGGACATGGCCTTCCAGCGCATAGCCCTCGACATGGGCGGTGTGGCAGGAGACCATCGCGGCGGGGATGCCGCTTGCGGCCTTGTGGGCCTGGAGCGCGTCGAATTCCATCAGCTCGACCTTGGCGGCGAAGCCCTCGGCTTGCAGGATCTCGACCCAGGATTCGCAGCAGCCGCAGTTCGGGTCCTTGACGACGCGCAGCATCGGCGCGGCCTGCGCCAGCGCGGGGCGGAAGGCGAGGCCGGAGGCGGCAAGGGCCAGAAGGGCGGTGCGGCGGCTGAGGTGGGTCATGGTCTGCCTTCGATTTCGATGAAGCGTCGTCGGGCGGAGTCTTGCGCCTGCGGGCGGCGGGGGCAATGCGCAACCATGCCGCAGTCACGGCCTTGTGTCCCCTTCAATCCGGAGCGGCGCCGCCGATGGCTTCGGTCAGCCGGGCGGCGGCCTCGATCACCGGGCGCGAGAGGCTGTCGAGCTGGCGCAGGCTGATCCGGCTGGTCGGGCCCGAGACGGAAAGCCCGGCCACCGCCTCGCGGTTGACGTCGAAGACCGGCGCGGCGATGCAGCGCATGCCGTCGTTGCGTTCCTCGTCATCCAGCGAGAAGCCCCGGGCGCGCACCTGATGCAGGCTGTCGCGCAGGGCGGCGGGATCGGTGATGGTGCGTTCGGTGAAGGCCTGGAGGGGACGCGCGGAGAGCCAACGCTCCAGCCGCTCGGGTTCCATCTGCGCCAGCAGGGCCTTGCCGATGCCGGAGGCGTGCATCGGCGAGAGGGTGCCTGGCGGGAAGAAGGCGCGGATCGAGGCATGGGTCTCGACCTGGGACAGGAAGAGGACCGCGCCTTCCCTCTCGATCCCGAGGTTGGCGGTCTCGCCGGTGTCCTCCATCAGGCGGCGCATGACGGGGCGGGCGCGTTCCACCAGGCTGGTGCGGCGCAGGAAGCGCGCGCCGATCACGAAGGCGCGGGGGCCGATGTGCCAGAGCTGTTCCTGGGCGTCGAATTCGACCAGGCCCTTGCCCTGAAGCGTGGTGAGGATGCGGTAGATCGTGGCCGGGGACTGGCCGGTCTCCTCGGCCAGGGCGGAGAGGGTCTTGCCCTGGGCCTGGCTGAGATAGTCGAACACATCCATCGCGCGGTCCAGCGACTTGATGGTGTTCTGGTCGGGATCGTCGTTCCAGTCGCGCGGGCGGCCACGGGCCTTGCGGGGGGATTGCATGAAACTTTTCCCGGATAGTGAAAATTCGGTTCAGGATATGAAAAACGGAAGTATATGACAAGTATGGGTATTTTCCGTTAATCGCATTTCTGAAATGGTTTTTCAAAAAAATTGCATCGCGCCGGGGGGCGGCTAGGCTGGGTGCAGCGAACAGAGGAGATCCGCCATGAGCTTCCAGAACCCCGTCTTCATCCCCGGCCCGACCAACATGCCCGAGGACGTCCGCAAGGCCTGCGACATGCCGACGATCGACCACCGCTCGCCGCTGTTCGGCACGATCCTGCATCCCTGCCTGGAGAATGTGCGCAAGGTGATGAAATCGGAAAGCGCGCGGGTCTTCATCTTCCCCTCGACCGGGACCGGCGGCTGGGAGACGGCGCTGACCAACACGCTTTCGCCCGGCGACACGGTGCTGGCGGCGCGCAACGGGATGTTCAGCCACCGCTGGATCGACATGTGCCAGCGCCACGGGCTGGGGATGCATGTGGTCGAGACCCCCTGGGGCGAGGGCATCCCGGCCGCGCGCTACGAGGAGATCCTGACCGCCGACAAGGAACACAAGATCAAGGCGGTGCTGGCCACCCACAACGAGACCGCGACCGGCGTGCGCTCGGACATCGGGGCGATCCGGCGGGCGATGGATGCGGCGGGGCATCCGGCGATGCTGTTCGTCGATGGCGTGTCCTCGATCGGGTCGATGGACTTCCGCTTTGACGACTGGGGCGTCGATGTCGCGGTGACGGGGAGCCAGAAGGGCTTCATGCTGCCGGCGGGGCTGGCGATCCTGGGCTTTTCGGAGCGGGCGGTCGCGGCCTCGCGCACGGCCAGGCTGCCGCGGACCTTCTTCGACATCGCGGACATGAGCCGGGGCTACGGCGCCAATGCCTATCCCTATACGCCGGCGGTCGGGCTGATGAACGGGCTGAAATATTCCAGCGGCCTCTTGCTGGCCGAGGGGCTGGAGGCGGTCTTTGCCCGCCACCACCGCATCGCCGAGGGCGTGCGCCGGGCGGTGCAGGCCTGGGGGCTGGAGCTGTGCGCGGCGGATCCGTCGCTGTATTCCGACACGGTCAGCGCGATCCGCACGCCCGAGGGTTTTGACGCGACCTCCATCGTCGCCCATGCGGCGGAACGCTATGGCGTGGCCTTCGGCACCGGGCTGGGCGAGGTGGCGGGCAAGGTGTTCCGCATCGGCCACCTGGGCAGCCTGACCGACGTGATGATGCTGTCGGGCCTGGCCACGGCCGAGATGTGCATGGCGGACCTGGGGCTGGAGATCCGGCTGGGCTCGGGCGTGGCGGCGGCGCAGGAGTATTACCGCTCGGCGCGCGCGGCTGCGCTGAAGGCGGCGGCCTAGGGCGGCGCGACGATCCCGGCCGGGACCGGCGGGCGGTTCGCGCCGTCGATCCCGGCCTTCGCGGCCGATCCGGGTGCCGGGGCCGCGATCCGGCGGGCCTGGGGTGCGGCGCAAGGCCGCGCCCTGGGAAATCCCGCGCCGGGGCAACAAGTTCCCGTTTTCCAAAGTCGCCCTCGCGGCTAGAGTCGCGGCATGGCCCTTGTCGGGGCCAGAGTCGCATTCGTCACCGGGAGTAGCCATGCGCGAGGTTTCCCGCACCGAAGTCGGGCCCGGACCTTGGCGTTCCGGTCTGTCCCGGGCCTTCGGTCTTGCGGTCGCGCTCCTTGCCGCTCCGGCGGGGGCCGAGGTCGGGATCGTCACCTTCACCGTGGACAACGTCACGTCGCAGTTCTTCCGCAACCAGATGCCCGAGTTCTTCGAGCGCGGGATTCCCGGCACGCTGTTCGGCCAGACCCGGCCGATCACCGGCGCGCCGGGGGACATGACCTGGGAGGATGCGCGCAGCCTGGCGGGCCATGGCTGGGAGTTCGGCGCGCATGGCTATACCCATGCCTACATGCTGAGCCAGGCCAGCGACGAGGTGCTGGAGATGGAACTGGGCGTCCCGGCGTCGCAGATCTATCTGGGGACGGGCATCTTCCCGGTGACCTTCGCCTCGCCCAACGGGGATTACGACGAGCGGGTGCTGCAGCGGGTGCGCGTCTATTACAAGGCGCATTTCCGCGGCTGGGGCAACGAGGGGATCAACCTCATGGACCGGACCGACCATTACCACATCAACCGCGAGCATGTGTCGAACCAGAAGTCGGTGGACGAGATCTGCGCCGAGATGGAACGGGCGGGCCGCGAGGGGTACTGGCTGGTCTACATCTGGCACCGGGTGGTGGAGGTGCCGAGCTATGAATACGAGAATTCGGTCGCGCAGTTCGAGGGCGTGCTGGACTGCGCCGCCCGGCTGCGCGACGAGGGCGCCATCCGGCTGATGACCGCCCGCGATGCGCTGGAGGTGGTCCCTCACACGCCGAAATGAGTGCATGCCGCGACCGTTCCGTTGCCTTCGGGGGCGCCGATGTGGATTAGCCTGGGCCTTGCCGCCCTGGCGGTGGCGGCCTGGTGGCGGGCGCTGGGCTCTCGCGCCGGGGTGGCGCTGGCGGTGGCGGGGGTGCTGGCCTGCCTCTTGCTGTCGGTGGCCTGGCTGGTCGCGGACCGGCTGACCGGCTCGGGGATCGACGCCTCGGTGGTCTATCATCTGCGGACGGGGCTGGCGGCGGCCGGGTTCGGGGCCTTCTACGGGCTGATCGCGGCGGCGGTGGCGGCGGTGGCGGGGTGCCTTCTGGCGGCGGGGCTGGTCTGGTGGCTGGTCCGCACCCCGGCGGCGCCGCGCTTCGGGCACGCGCGCGGGCTGGCCGGGACGGCGCTGCTGGCTGCCGCCTTGTGGTTGCATCCGGCGGTGGGCGACCTTGTCCGGCTGGAGGAAAGCGCGCGGCACGGCGCCATGGCCAGCGCCGGGCCGCCGCCCGAGGGCTTTGTCCCGGTCGGCCGGCTGGCCTTTGCGGGGGAAAGGCGCAACCTGGTGTTCCTGTATCTGGAATCGGTCGAGCGCAGCTATTTCGACGAGACCCGCTTTCCCGGCCTGATGCCGGAACTGAAGGCGCTGGAGGCCGAGGCGGTCAGCTTCACCGATCTGGGCGAGGTCGAGGAGGCGGGCTGGACCATTGCCGGCATGGTGGCCAGCCAGTGCGGGATGCCGCTGATCGGCTCGGGCGCGGGGTTCGACGAGTTCCTGCCGGGGGCGAGCTGCCTGGGCGACCTCTTGAAGGCGCAGGGCTACGCCCTGTCCTATCTTGGCGGGGCGGACCTGGGCTTTGCCGGCAAGGGCACCTTCTACGACAGCCACGGCTTCGGCCTGGTCGAGGGCAAGACCCAGCTCCAGCCGCTCTTGCCCGATCCGGCCTATGTCAACGAATGGGGGCTGTTCGACGACAGCCTTTACACCCTGGCGACCGACCGCTTCGATGCGCTGGCGGCGGGGGAGGGGCCCTTCGGGCTGGTGATGCTGACGCTGGACACGCATCACCCCTTCGGCTTCGCCTCGGCCGCCTGCGCGGACCGGCCCTATGGCGACGGCGGGAACGAGTTCCTGAACGCCGTCCATTGCGCCGACCGGCTGGCGGCGGGGTTCATCCGGCATGTGCGGGCGAACCCGGCCTTCAAGGACACGCTGCTGGTCGTCGCCTCGGACCATATGGCGATGCCGAACCTGGCGCGCGAGGCGCTGGAGTCGGGCGAGCGGCGCAATCTTCTGATGCTGTTCGCGCCCGGCCTGGCGCCCCGGCTGGTGGACAAGCCGGGCACCACGCTGGACACCGGGCCGACGGTGCTGGGCCTCATGGGGGCGCCGACGCCGGCGCTGGGCTTCGGGCGCGACCTTCTGGCCGACGGGCCGACGCTGGGCGACCGGGTGGACGGGCTGATCGGGGCGGGGCGGGGCTATCTTGCCGCGATGTGGGCCTTTCCGCAGATCGCCGAGGGGCTGGTGCTGGATGCCGCCGGGGGCGAGGTGGTGCTGGGCGACCGGCGGCTGAAGGTGCCGGTCCTGTTTCAGCTGAACCCGGCGCTGGCGGTGACGGCGGTGGATTTCGACCTGAGCGCCGACATCACCCTGCCGGAACTGGTGGCGGGGTTCCCGGGGGACCAGCGGTTCGCCTGGCTGGACCGCTGCGCCCGCACCTCGGTGCTGGCGGCGACCCCGGCGCCCGCGGGGGCCGAGACCTGCCTGCTGGCGGGAAGCCTGGACAGCCCCGGGCTGCGCCAGATCGCGGTCGGGGACGGGGTGCCGGTCGCGCCCGAGGTGCTGGCGGCGGCCTTCGCGCCGGATGCGGCGCCCTTCCGCGACGAGGTGAGGCAGGACCTTGCCGCGCGGCGCCAGTTCGCCGCCGAGAAGGTGATCGACTATACCCCGCCCAACGGGCTGGGCGGCGAGGTCGCGATCCGCTCGGCCGGGTATCTGACCGGGAATTCCTGGGTGATGAATCCCGATACCGGCGAGAAGGTGGCGCTGATTCGGGGCCTTACGCTTTTGGGCCTGAACCCGGACAGCACGCCGGTGAAGCTGGGCCATGTCGATACCTGCGGCTATGGCGGCCGGCAGGTGGACGAGGTGCCGCTGGAGGGCGGGTTCCAGGCGGCGATGGAAGCCGCTGGCAAGGATTATGCCGCCTATGTCATCGTCTCGCATGACAGCGTGGTGTGCTACGAGATCGAGCCGGGGCTGGAGCCCCTGTTCGCGGGCACGGGCCTGAGCAAATGGCGCGACCTGTGGTACGAGGAGCCCTATGTCGCGCTGATCGCGGGCGACGGGCGGGTCGAGGAATTCACCGGCGCGCGGCAGACGGCGCTGGGCCTGCATCTGCGCGACATCCTGCGCCTGCCCCGGAACGACCGCCAGCGCGTGCTGGACGCCTTGCCGCGCATCGCCCATGCGGGGGGGCGCTGGAACGGGATGGACTACACCAACTCGCATGAGGCGCTGGAGGCGAATGGCGGGGATTTCGAGTTGATCGAGATCGACCTGGCCTGGACCTCGGACGAACGGCTGGTCTGCCTGCACGACTGGGATGCGGGCTTTCTGGCCAAGGACGGCGCGCTGCCCGCGGGGCCGCTGCCGATGGCCGAGTTCGAGGCGCGGGCCAGGGCCGCCCCCTGGCATCCCTGCACCCTGGCGAGCCTGGCCGACTGGCTGCGCGGGCATGAGGGGGTGCGGGTCGTGCTGGACCTGAAGGCGGGCGCGCTGGACGCCTATGGCGCGATCGCCGAGACCTATCCGGACCTGCTGGGGCGTCTGATCCCGCAGGTCTACCAGCCCGAGGACTGGGCCAGGGTGCGCGACATGGGATATGATGACGTGATCTGGACGCTGTACCAGTATGATGGCGACAGCGACGCGGTGCTGGGCTGGCTGGCGAGGATGGACCTGCCGGGCCTGGTGATGCCGCCCGAGCGGCTGGAGGCGGGCCTTGCCCTGCGGGCGCGCGCGGCGACGGGGGTGCTGACCTGGGTGCATACGATCAACAGCCGGGCCGAACTGGAGGCGGTGCTGGAGGCCGGGGCCTCCGAGGTCTTTACCGATGTGCTGAAACCGGCGCCGATCCTGCGGTATGAGGTGGAATCCTCGGGCGATGTCGCGGGGGCGTCGGGGCTGCGGTCGGCGGGGGGCGAGCTGGACCTCGCGCGCGGGGTGAACCTGGTCGAGCTGGGCGAGGCGCCAAGGCTTCTGGCCCGGTTCGACGGCTGCGCGCAGCTGGACGGCGGCGGCCTGCCCGATCCGGCGCCTTTCCATACCGCCCTGGCCGAAGGGCTGGCGCGCAAGGCGGCGCTTGCGGTGGTGGTGCATGACAGCGCCTTTTGCGAGGGGGTGGCGATCGCGCCGCTGTTCGCGGGGTCGCCCCTGGTCAAGGCCCCGGCGATCGGATTCCGGGAACCCTATGTCGGGGTGATCCGCGCCGATGGGCGGGTGAGCGAGACCGCCGGCCCGGCCGAGAGCAGCCTGAGCCGGAGCGTGGTCATGGAGGTCGCGCCATGAGGATCCTTGCCCTTGCCGCCCTGCTGCTGGCCCTCTGCCCCCCGGCCGGGGCCGAGACGCCGACGGGGCTGGTCACGATCACCTTCGACGATGCCTCGCGGGCGCAATACGAGCACGGGCTGCGCCTGGCGCGGAAACACGGGCTGGCGGGAACGCTGTTCGTGCCGACCGGGCTGATCGGCGAGACGAGGGCGCCCGAGGACTGGACGATGACCTGGGACGAGGTGCGCGAATTCCAGGCGGCGGGCTGGGAGATCGGCTCGCATGCGCGAAGCCATACCCGGCTGACGGAGATGGACCCCGCCGCCATGGCGGCCGAGGTCGCGGGCTCGGCCGCGGATCTCACGCAGCGGACCGGGGTGGCGCCGGTCTCCTTCTCCTCGCCCTTCGGGGCCTTTTCGGATGCGACGCTGGACGTGGTCATGGCGCATTTCCGGGCGCATCTGTCCTGGCAGGGCCATGGCGGGCGCAACCCGCGCGACGCCCTCGACCCGCGCCATATCGGGCGGCTGGAGGTGGTGAACACGATGACCGCGGCCGAGGTCTGCGGCGAGATGGTCGCCAGCGCGCGGGACGGAACCTGGCTGGTGCTGCTGTTCCATGGGATCACGCCGGGCGTGCCGGGCGAATATGAGGTGTCGGCGGACATGATGGACGAGATCTTTTCCTGCGCCGCCTTCCTGGATGCGCGCGGCCTGATCGAGCTGCGGACCGTCCGCGATGCCTTGTCCGAGGTGGAGGTGGGGCAATGATCCGCCTGACCCGCCGTCGGCTGCTGCAGGGCGGCGTAGCCCTCTTGCCGGTGATCGGCGGTGCGGCGCGGGCGCAGGGCAAGGTCGCGCAGGTCTCGCTGCTGTTGGACGGGATCGGGCCGGGGATGGATCCGGGCCTGGTGGAGCGGATCGCGACGACCTTCCTGGCGGCGGGGCTGCCGCTGACCTGTGTGGCGGATCTGGCGGGGCTGACTGCGCCGGGGGTCGGGCATGCGCCGTTGTGCGACCTTCTCGCGCGGCTGGCGCGGCAGGAGCCGGGGCTGTTCGATCTGGCGCTGCCGATCGGGATGACGGGGCGGAACGAACGCTATTACCAGCTGCGCCGCGCGGGCGCGTTGCGCGACGCGGTGGTGCGCGCCTTTGCCGAGGGGCCGGCCGCGGACCGGGGCTTTCCGGTGGTGACGCTGGTCGACCGGGGCGATGTCGCGGACATCGACCACACCGCCTTTCGCGGGGCGGGATTCCGGGTGCATCTGCGCGCGGGCGACGGGCCCTTCACCCCCACCGTCGCCGGACGGGGCGAGTTGGTGGCGACCGGCGGGATCTGGACCCGGCTGGATGCGCCGGGGCTGGAGGCGCGGATCGGGGCGGCGCTGGCCGGGGGGGGCGATGTCCTTCTGGCGCTGTCGCTGGCGGGGGGCGAGGCGAAGGGGCTGGCCGAGGGCGCGGCGGGGATCGCGGCGCTTTTGGCCGATGGCCTGCGCGAGGGCCGGATCGACATGGCCAGCCCGGCCCGGCGCCGGCTGTACGCGGGCACCGGCCTGACGCTGGACGTGGCGCTTCTGGTCGAGACCGGCTTTATCCAGGAGGAGCGCGAGGCGGTGCTGGCCTTCGTGCGCGAACTGGCGGGCGCGGGCGTGCCGCTGACGCTGGCGGGCCGGGCGGAGGAATTCGGCGAACTGCCCGGCACGGTGCATTTCTGCGCCACCGGCGCCACCGACCCCGGCCCGCCGCTGCCGCGATGCATCGAGGACGGCGCGCGGCCGGACGAGGGCGCGATCGCGCTGCACCTTTCGGCCGAGCCGGCGGTCTGGCCGCGCCAGGGGATCGGCGCGGACGGCCGCCTGCGCCTGACGCCGCGCGAACTGGGTCCGGCCGGGCCGGATGCCGTGCTGCGGCTCTCGGCGCTGGAGGACCATGTCATCGTGATCCGGCCCGAGCATGTGCTGCAGCCCGTGCTGCGCGCCGGGATGGTGCAGCGGTTCCTGCAGGCGGCCCAGTCGCGGCAGGCCTTCTTTCACACGCTGCCCGGCCTGGCCAGCCATCTGGTCGCCTCCGAGCCGGTGCTGGAGCGCCTCTGGTCGCTGCGGCGGCGCCGGCTGACGGATCCGGTGCTGGCGCGCGGCCCCGACGCCGGCGAGCGCGCCCGGCTGATGGCGGATGCGCGGCTGGCCTGGCGCTTCATCGAGCGGTTCACCGATCCGGCGACCGGGCTTTGCGCCGGGACGGTGCAGCAGGGGCGGACGCGCATCGTCAACCGCGAGGCGACGATGTGGGACCTGGCAAGCCAGTTGCACGGGATCCGCGTCGCGCGCCAGCTGGCGCTGATCGGCGCGGACGAGGCCCGCGCCCGCGTGGCGCTTCTGGTCGACAACCTGCCCCTGGCCCAGGTCGATGGCCACCCCCTGCCGCCCGCGATGTTCCGCACCGACGACAAGGCGGTGGTCACGCCCGGTTTCGACATCTGCGATGCGGGCCGCTTTGCGGTGGCGCTGGACGCGACGGTGGCGGCGGGGCTGCTAGAACGGGAGCGGGCGGCCCTGGTTCTGGCGGGTTGGGATCTGGCGGCGGCGCTGCCGGGGGGGCGGCCCTACAGCCATGTGCTGGGCCGCTGGATCGACACCACCGCCTCGCATTGCACGGCCTATATCCGGCGCGGGCTGGCGCCCTGGGGTTTCGGGCTGGTCTCGCCCCTGGCCGATGCGGTGGCGGGCAGCGCCGCCGACCGGCAGATCGGGGTGCTTTACGATGTGGCGGCGATCGCCCCGGTCGGCGTGGAGCCGGTGCTGCTGGACCTGATCGAACAGGGCCCCGAGCCGAAGGCGGAGCTGGTCGCCGAAGTGCTGTTCGACGCGCAGCTGGACTGGTTCGAGACGACCGGCCGGATGAAATGCGCCTCGGAAGCGCCGCTGAACTTTGCGCCCTGGTTCTCGTACCAGGGGTTGCGGATCGGCCAGCTGGGGCCGGCGGCCTGGGTGGTGCGCGCGCTGGGCGAGGCGCCGGAGCATGACACCGAGGAGTTCCGCGACCGGGCCGAGCTGCTGAGCGCGAAGTCGGCCTACCTCTGGGCGGCGCTGCGCAGCCATCCCTATTGCGACGCCCTGCTGGCCATCATGCGCGACAAGGCGAGAATCGAGGGGCTGGGATTCTCGGTCGGGGTCTTCACCAGCACGATGCAGGCGATGCCGGATTACAGCGATCTGAACACCAATGGCGTGATCCTTGCGGCGATTGGGCACGCCCTGCGGTGAGCCTGCGCCATCTGGCGGCATGGTTTGCGCCAAATGGGTAATGCAACTATCCTTTGGTCTGGGTCGTTCGGGCCGATCAGAGAGTGCGCTGCTTGGACAAGGCTTCTGATAAAGAGCCGGATCATGTCTTTGAAGACCGGAGCGGCGTTCGCGGCAGGGTCGTTGTCTTTCTTCTGGTCGTTCTTGCAATCCTGGGTTGCATATGGCTTTGGGACCTGGGCCAGAGGTTGCTGGTCGACCCGCCCTTGCCCCGGTCCCCCGACTTCGAGGCGAGCGAACATGCGGCCCGGCCCCTGGATGCGCTGGTCACGTTGCAGGGCAATTCGGCCTCGCCCTGCGACCGGCGGGCCGAGGGGCGCAAGCGGGAGGTGCTGGGCTATCTGCCGGCGGCCGACAGCACGGCGCTTACCGGCATGCGCGCCCGCTGCGGCCAGCTGGACCGGGTCATGGCCGACGCCTTCCTGCTGGGCGCGCCGAACGGAACCGTGGTGCCGCTGTGGGAAAACCGCAACCTGGCGCTGGACGAACTGGCCGAGGAGCTGGACCTGCCGGGAGAGGGGATCCTGCCGGTGGCGCGGATCACGGCCAGCACCCGCACCGATGAACTTGCCGCGCTGCTCTCGCCCGGCCCGACGCTGGAACGGCTGGCCTCCGAACTGGCCGATCTTCTGTCGCGCGAGGCACGGCCGGAGCTTTGCATCAACCTGGAGGAACATCCGCGGCTGGACCCGATCCTGCTGCGCCGGGCCCTGTCGCGGCTGAAATATGTCATGGCCACGCAGGCGGGGCGGCCGCTTGGCCTGTGCCTGATCGCCACGCCCGATGCGGGGTTCTGGCGCGATCCCGAGCTGGTCACGCTTCTGGAGCGGGCGGTGGTGCTGGGCTTTCGCAGCGACAGCTCGCCCCTGGCCTCTCCCGCGCCGCAGGACTGGTTCGAGACCGCCGTGACCGAGGTGCGCGCGCTGATCCCGGCGGAAAAGCTGGTGGTCGCGCTGGGCACCTTTGCCCGGTCCTGGCAAGGGCAGGGCTGGCCCGAGCGGCTGGGCTATGCCGAGGCCCTGTCGCATGCCGACCGTTCCGGGGCGATGCCGGTGATGGATGCCGGGGCCGGGGCCTCGCGCCTGCGCTTTCTGGATGCCGAGCGGCAGGTCAACGACCTGTGGCTCATGGATGCGGCCTCGATGCACAACCAGCTGGCGGTGCTGGACCCCGGCCAGGCGGTCGCGGTCTGGCCGCTTGGCTATGAGGATCCGGCGATCTGGCGGATCCTGCAGGCCGATGCCCAGGGCCGGCTGGCGCAGATCCTGCTGGAGGAGAAGGTAGACCTGTCGCGGCAGGTGCTGACCGAGGCCGGGGGGCCGGCGATCGCGGCCATCACTCCGGCGCGGACCGGGCGGCGCTTCGTCCTTCTGGACGGGGCGGGCGAGAAGATCGTCGGGCAACGCTACGATCCCTTGCCGCTGCCCTGGCAGGTCGCGCGGCGCGGGCTGGAGGTGCGGGGCGGGCTGATGCTGGCCTTCGACGGCCTGCCCGATGAGGAGGACGCCGATACCGTGATCGCGACGCTGCTGAGCCACGGGGTCAAGGCCGCCTTCTTCGCCGACCTGGCCAGCGTGCTGCAGCATGACGGCTCGGCCCGCAAGCTGGCCGCCGCGGGGCATGTGCTGGGGCTGCGGATGCTGCCGCCGCTGCCGGGCCGGGCCGAATCCGAGATTTCGGGCCGGATGATGCTGAACTTCGAGCAGCTGTACCTGACCGCGCTGCTGCAAAAGCCCGCGCGGCTGGTCCTGCTGCGGCCGGGGGCGGGGCCGCCGTCGTTCAGCGAGGATGCCTTCCTGGCCGAATCCGGGCTGCTGGAGCGCGGTCTCATTCCGGTGCGGTCAAGCTTTGACAGCCCGTTCGGCCCGATCGACCCCGACGAATTCGCCGACCGCATCCTGCGCGAGGGCGAGCCGGAGCTGACCCAGGTGATCACGCTGGACCTGCGGGTGCCGGGCAAGGGGGCGATTACGGTGCTGCCCGACCTGCTGACGCGCCTGGCGCGGGACGGTTTCAGCTTCCTGTCGCCGGGGCTGGCCACCATGACCCAGGAGCCGGCGCCGGCGCCCGCGGCCGAGGCCCCCCCGACCAGCCTTGGCGACTGGCTTGCCTTCCGGGTGGCCAACTTCTTCCTGAACAGCGTGACGGTGCTGTTCTTCGTGATGCTGGTGATCTCGGCCGTATTCTCGCTGGCCTATATCGCCCTGTCGCTGCTGCGGCAGTCGCACGGGAAGGTCGACCCCGGCTTCACCCCGCCCGTTACCGTGGTGATCCCCGCCTTCAACGAGGAAAAGGTCATCGCGGCCTGCCTCGAGTCCGTCCTGCGCTCGGACTATCCCGACCTTCGGGTCATCGTGGTGGATGACGGTTCGACCGACCGCACCGCCGAGGTGGTGCGCGGCCTGGTGGAGAAGCATCCGCAGGTCCGGCTGCTGCAAGAGGAGAACGCGGGCAAGTGGCATGCGGCGAATTTCGCGCTGTCCGAGATCGAGACGCCGATCCTGGTGGTGGCGGATGCCGATTCCATCTTCCTGCCCGACACCATCCGCTGGCTGGTGCAGCCCTTCAGGGACGAGGCGGTGGGGGCGGTGGCCGGGCTGGTCGAGGTCGGAAACCGGCAGAACATCCTGAGCGACTTCCAGCACCAGGAATACATGGTCACCCAGAACGTCCTGCGCCGCGCGCAGGAATTCTTCGACGGCATCCTGGTGGTGCCGGGCGCGGCGGGGGCCTGGCGGCTGAAGGCGGTGCGCGAGGGGGGCAGCTTCTCGGGCGAGACGATCACAGAGGATGCCGACCTGACCGTGGCGGTGCATCGCGCCGGCTATCGCGTGCGCTTCGAGGAGCGCGCGCGCTCGATCACCGAGGCGCCGGTCAACGTGCGGGCCTTCATGCGGCAAAGGCTGCGCTGGCAGTTGGGGATGCTGCAGGTCAGCTGGAAGCACCGGAGCGTGCTGACCTCGGGGATGCCGGTGGGCTTCGCGCTGGTCGATTCGATCTGGTTCGGGCCGGTCTCGCTGATGTTCGCGATGCTGGACGACATCCTGCTGATCACGGCGCTGACCTCGGCCTATTACATGTTCTTCCTGCGCGAGGCCTTCCCCGGCTCGACCCTGCCGGTGCTGCTGTTCGCCAGCTATTTCGTGATGACGGGGATCGAGGTCCTGCGCACGCTGACCGCCTTCTGGTTCGAGCGGCGGTTCGAGGTGAAGACCCTGCTGCTGATCCCGATCCTGCGCTTCGGCTATCGCCAGCTGCTGTATCTGACGGCGATCCGCGGGCTGTTCCGCGCGGCGACCGGCCACCCGACCGGCTGGTACAAGATCGAGCGCATGGGCACCCGGCTGATGGCGGCCAACGGCGGCGCCCGGCTGGAACCCGCCAAGAGCGAGATCCGGCCGGGCGGCCGCTGACAGGTCAGGAGTCGTTGCGCCCCGAGGTCGACAGCGTCTTGCGCGGTTCCTTCGGGCCGAAGGGCACGTCGACATCGGCCATCCGGGCGATGTAGCTGGAGATCGGCATCCCGTAGGGATCGCGCAGATCGGCCCGGCCGTCGGTGCGGATGTATTCTTCCAGTGCGTAGGTGCCCAGAAGATGGCTGGCCGCCAGCATCCCGCTGGGCGCGAGTTCCCTGCCGCCGACCTCGGTCCAGGCGTGGCGGTCAAGGTTCTCGGCCTCGATATAATGCCACATCAGCTTGACCCAGGCCTCGGCCGCGCGGTCCTGCACGGTGCGGCTGGCAAGGAATTCCTTGGCCGAATCGACGCCGTGCTTGCCGGTCCAGCCGCCGGCATAGTTGTTGTCGTAGGGGTCGCCATCGCGCCGGACATAGCCGAGGTCGATCAGCGCGGCCTCGCCGAACTGATAGGCCCCGAGGAAGTTCAGAGTGTTGACCGCATGATAATCGCCGCCACTTTCCATCATCCGCAAGGCGATGAGAAAGGCATTCAGGGACTGCAAGGCCATAGCTATCCTGACCCGGGCCCGAGGCCCGAATTGAATGTTGACACATCACTGGGCAAGGCCGGATCACTGCCCGATCTTCTGCCAAGCCTGCGAGCCCGCCCTAACCTGGACGGGAATTATGGCCTTTCCGTGCGCAATCTGGGGCCGAAGGGCGTTTCTTCCGGAGGAAGACGCCTGGCGGACCCGCAACCTTGCCGCGAAAAGGGGTAAGAAAATGGATAACCCGAGCTTGAGGCGGCGACAAAGCCGGAAAAATCAGGTGACGGATTTCCGCCGATTCGCGATTCTCGACCGCCGTTGCCGCGAATACGGCAACAATCCGGAAGATCAGCGCAGCGGGCGGGCGGCGGGTTCCTGCGGCGCGGCCCTGGCCGGCGCGGTGCGGGCGGCCGGGCGCATCCCCTGGGCGAGCCGGGTGGGCGCAGTGCCGAAGCGGGCCCGGAAGCTTTTCGAGAAATGCGACACCGTGGCGAAGCCGCAGGCGAGCGAGACCTCGAGCAGGGTCATCTCGGTCGTGCTGAGCAGGTTGCGCCCCAGGTCCAGCCGCAGGCCGCGGTAGAAGTCGGCCGGGGACTTGCCGACCGCATCGCGGAACAGCCGTTCGAGATGGCGGCGGGAATAGCCGGCGGCGGCGGCCAGTTCCTCCATCGAGAGCGGCTGATCGAGATGGCGGTTCATCAGCGTGATCGTGGCCACCAGCACCGGATTGCGCGAGGACATCAGCGCCGCGGTCGAGCTGCGCTGCTCGGCGTTCACCCCGGGCATCACGGTGCGCAGGCACATTTCCGAGACCATGGCGGCGAAGGCGCTGCCGTGATCCTCGGCGATGATCGACAGCATCATGTCGGTCGCGGCCGCGCCGCCGCCGCAGGTCAGGAGCGGGCCGTCGACCTCGAACCGGGCGGGGCTGGGGGCGAGGCGGGGGAAGGTCTCGACGAAGCCGGGCTGGTTCTCCCAGTGCAGGGTGAAGCGCCGCCCGTCCAGCAGCCCGGCCCTGGCCAGCGCGATCGCGCCGGTGCAGACCCCGCCGACGATGCCGCCGAAACGGTGGTGCCGCTGCACCGCCGCCACGATCGCGGGGCTGGCGGCGGCCATCTGCGGATTGCCGGCGCAGACGATCAGCCGGGTCGTCTTGTCCAGCACCTCGATCCGGCCGTCGACGCCGACCGGGATCCCCGAGGAGCTGGCGACCATCTCGCCGGTCTCGGACAGCAGGCGCCAGCGGTAGAGCGGCTTTTGCGACAGCTGGTTGGCGATGCGCAGCGGCTCTACCGCCGAGACGAAGGCGAGAAGGGTGAAGCCCGGCACCAGGAGGAAGGCATAGTTCCGCGTCGGCCCGGGATCGGGGGCCGGGAAATAGGCGGCGCCTTTGGGGATCAGGGGCTCGTTCGGCAACATCACTGATTCGCGGTGGATGGTCCCATTGCAGGGCCGTCCGGGGGCCGGGTCAAGCCGGAGTCACGGGGTTGTCAGCGCGCCGGCCAGCCGGATCACGCCCGGCGCCAGCACCAGGGCCAGCGCGGCCAGGTAGGCGGCGGCAAAAAGGCCAAGCGCGGCGTAGGATCGGGCCCCGCCTTCGGGACGGCGGAAAAGGCGGATCATGCGCGTCCTCCGCAGGCGGCCTGCCCGGCAGCGGTCTTGCGGTCGTCCGGCCCGGACATGCGGTCGTCTCCTTCCCTGGGCGTCCGGGGTAGAATGCAGGGATACCGGAAAATGTCTATAGCTTTGATCGTGTAAGCGGGCGGAATCGGACCCCGGAACAAAGCCCGCCGCCGCCGGTTCCCCCCCGGCACGGCAGGGGGAAGGGGCATGGCGGGACGCAGGACATTGGGCTGGCTGATCCTGGGCGGCGGGGTCGCGGCGGTGGCGGTGCTGGCCTGGCAGGGCGCACAGCCGCCACGGGGCAACCGCGACAGCGCCCCCGGACGGACCGCCCGGCGGACGCGCTGGGGGGAATACGCGGTCACCGGCCATAGCGTCACCATCGCCCGCCCGCGGGCCGAGCTTTACGCCTTCTGGCGCCGCCTCGCCAACCTGCCGCAGTTCATGGCGAACCTGGACAGCGTTTCGGAGGAGGACGGGCTGACCCGCTGGACGATCCGCGCCCCCATGGGCCGGACGGTCGAGGTCAGGACCCGGATCGTCACCGACCAGCCCGGCGAGGTGATCGCCTGGCGCTCGGTCGAGGGGTCGGAGATCGACACCTCGGGCAAGGTCATGTTCGCCGACGCGCCTGCCGGGCGCGGCACCATCGTCACCGCGATCATCGCCTGGGACCCGCCGTTCGGCGCGCTGGGCCAGATGGTCGCCAGGGCCTCGGGCCGCGCGCCGGGGGTGCAGTCGCGCCATGAGCTGAAGCGGTTCAAGATGCTGATGGAAACCGGCGAGATCGCGACGGCGCGCCGCCGCCCCGAGGAATAGGAGGCCGCGATGCGCGCTTTGACCTGGCAAGGCACGAAGGACGTGCGGGTGGAGACCGTCCCCGATCCGCAGATCCTCAATCCCCGCGACGCGATCATCGAGGTGACCTCGACGGCGATCTGCGGCTCGGACCTGCATATCTACGACGGGGTGATTCCGGGCATGCGGGCGGGCGACATCCTGGGCCACGAGTTCATGGGCCGCGTGGTCGATGCCGGGCGCGGCAGCAGCCTGAGGAAGGGGCAGCGCGTGGTGGTGCCCTTCACCATCTCCTGCGGCACCTGCTTCTTCTGCGCCTCGGGGCTTTACTCGGCCTGCGACAATTCCAACCCGGTGGAAACCCAGGACGCGACCGAGACGCTGTTCGGCCATGCGATGAGCGGCATCTTCGGCTATAGCCATCTGACCGGGGGCTATGCGGGCGGGCAGGCGGAATATGTCCGGGTGCCGTTTTCGGACGTGGGGCCGATCCCGGTGCCGGATGACCTGCCGGACGACCAGGTGCTGTTCCTGTCGGACATCCTGCCGACCGGCTGGATGGCGGCCGAGAACTGCGACATCCGGCCCGGCGACACGGTTGCGGTCTGGGGTTGCGGTCCGGTCGGCCTTTTCGCCGCGCAGTCGGCGCTGCTCATGGGGGCGGGGCAGGTCATCGCCATCGACCATCACCCGCACCGGCTGGACCTGGCGGCAAGCCTGGGCGCGAAGCCGGTCAACTACCGCGAGACCCATGTCGCCGAGGCGCTGCTGGAGATGACCGGCGGCATCGGCCCCGACGCGGTGATCGACGCGGTGGGGATGGAGAGCCACGGCCTTGCCCCCGACCGGGTGATGGACCGGGCGAAACAGGCGGTGGGGATCGGGGTGGATGGCATCCATGCCCTGCGCGCGGCGATCCACGCCTGCCGCAAGGGGGGGCGGGTCTCGGTCCCCGGCGTCCACGGCGGCTTTGCCGACACCTTCCCGACCGGCGCGGTGATGCAGAAGGGGCTGACGCTGCGCGCGGGCCAGACGCATGTGCAACGCTATATGCCAAGCCTTCTGCACCGCATCGCCGAGGGCGAGATCGACACGACCTTCCTGATCAGCCACCGCCTGCCGCTGGAGGAGGCCGCAAGGGGATACGAAGGCTTCCGCGACGAGCAGGACCGCTGGACCAAGGTGGTGCTGAAGACCCCGGCCTCGGGCTGGAGCGGCTGATGCAAACGGCCCGGAAGTCTCCTCCCGGGCCGTCCATCACTGGTAACAGGGGTACTGGTAACAGCGATCAGGTGCGGAGGTCGAAGCGGTCGGCCTCCATGACCTTGGTCCAGGCGGCAACGAAGTCCTTCACGAACTTCTCGCGGTTGTCGTCCTGGGCATAGACTTCGGCATAGGCGCGCAGGATCGAGTTCGAGCCGAACACCAGGTCCGCGCGGGTGGCGGTCCATTTCACCGCGCCGGTCTTGCGGTCGGCGATGTCATAGAGGTTCGGCCCCTTCGGGACCCATTTGTAGCCCATGTCGGTCAGCGCGGTGAAGAAGTCCGTGGTCAGCGCCCCGACGCGGTCGGTGAAGACCCCGTGCCGGGTGCCGCCATGGTTGGCGCCGATCACCCGCATGCCGCCCAGAAGGCAGGTCATCTCGGGCGCGGTCAGGCCCATGAGCTGCGCGCGGTCGAGCATCAGCTCCTCGGCCGTGACGGCATAGTCCTGCTTCATCCAGTTGCGGAACCCGTCCGCCAGCGGCTCCAGCACCGAGAAGCTCTCGGCGTCGGTCTGGGCGTCGGTGGCATCGCCGCGTCCGGCATGGAAGGGCACCGTCACCTCGAACCCGGCCGCCTTCGCCGCTTGTTCCACGCCGACATTGCCCGCCAGCACGATCACATCGGCGATCGAGGCCCCGGCCGCCTGCGCGATCGGCTCCAGCACCGCCAGCACGCGGGCGAGGCGGGCGGGTTCGTTCCCCTCCCAGTCCTTCTGCGGGGCGAGACGGAGGCGCGCGCCGTTCGCGCCGCCCCGGTGGTCCGAGCCGCGATAGGTGCGGGCCGAATCCCAGGCGGTCGCCACCATGTCCGGGACCGACAGGCCGCTGCCTGCGATCTTCGCCTTGACCGCCGCCACGTCCCAGGCGGTGGAGCCGGCCGGGACCGGATCCTGCCACATCAGATCCTCGGCCGGGACCCAGGGACCCAGGTAACGCGCCTTCGGACCCATGTCGCGGTGGGTCAGCTTGAACCAGGCGCGGGCGAAGACCTCGCTGAAATAGGCGTGGTCGTCGCGGAAGCGTTCGGCGATCTTGCGGAAGCCGGGGTCGAAGCGCAGCGCCATGTCGGCGTCGGTCATGATCGGCATGCGGCGGATCGAGGGATCCTCGACATCGACCGGCATGTCCTCCTCGGCGATGCCGATCGGCTCCCATTGCCAGGCGCCGGCGGGGGATTTCTTCAGCCACCAGTCATATTTGAACAGGAGCTTGAAATAGCCGTCGTCCCATTTCGTCGGATGGGTGGTCCAGGCGCCCTCCAGGCCCGACGTCACGGTGTCGCGGCCGACCGAGCGGGTGGCGTGGATCATCCAGCCCAGGCCCTGCTCCTCGAGCCCCGCGCCTTCCGGCTCGGCCCCGATCAGCGAGGCGTCGCCGTTGCCATGGGTCTTGCCGACGGTATGGCCGCCCGCGGTCAGGGCCACGGTCTCCTCGTCGTTCATCGCCATGCGGGCGAAGGTCTCGCGCACGTCATGGGCGGTGCGGGTCGGGTCGGGCTGGCCGTCCACGCCCTGCGGGTTGACGTAGATCAGCCCCATGACCACGGCGGCCAGCGGGTTGTCCAGCGACTTGCGGTCTTCCTTGGTCGGATAGCGCTGGTCGGTCAGCCATTCCTTTTCCGAACCCCAGTAGATGTCCTTCTCGGGGGCCCAGATGTCCTCGCGGCCGAAGCCGAAGCCATAGGTCTTGAGGCCCATGGATTCGTAGGCGACGGTCCCGGCCAGGACCAGAAGGTCGGCCCAGGACAGGCGGTTGCCGTATTTCTTCTTGATCGGCCAGAGAAGGCGGCGCGCCTTGTCCAGGTTGGCGTTGTCCGGCCAGGAGTTCAGCGGCGCGAACCGCTGGTTGCCGGTGCCCGCGCCGCCGCGGCCGTCGGCCATGCGGTAGGTGCCGGCGACGTGCCAGCTCATGCGGATGAAGAGGCCGCCGTAATGGCCCCAGTCGGCCGGCCACCAGTCCTGGCTGTCGGTCATCAGAGCGATCAGGTCGCGCTTCACCGCCTCGAAGTCCAGCTTCTTCACTTCCTCGCGGTAGTCGAAGCCGGTCAGCGGATTCACCTTGGAATCATGCTGGTGCAGGATGTCCAGGTTCAGCGTCCTGGGCCACCACTCCGTGACCGAGGTCGTGGTGGTGGTCATCGCCCCATGCATCACCGGGCATTTGCCCGCCGCTGCGCTGTCGTTGCCGTCCATCTTGCTCTCCTTCTTGCTTTGCCGCGAGGGGGCGAGCGACTCGTCCCTTCCGTCCGGCCTGCTGCTAGCACTGCCACGCGATAAAGGGAATTTTCATTTTCCAATTATGGCGATAAGCTGAACTTATGACACAACTGACCATGAAACACCTGCGCTATTTCGACGCCCTGGCCCGGCAGCGCCATTTCGGCCGCGCGGCCGAGGCCTCGTCGATCTCGCAACCCGCGCTTTCGCTGCAGATCAAGGAACTGGAGGAGATCCTGGGCGCGCCGCTGGTCGAACGCGGGCCGCGTCAGGTCCGGCTGACCGCCCTGGGCGAGGATTTCGCCCTGCGCGGGGCCGAGATCCTGCGCGCGGTGGATGAACTGGCCGCGCTGGGCCGCAGCGGGAGCGGGCCGCTGGCCGGCCGCTTGCGGCTGGGGATCATCCCCACCGTCGCGCCCTATTTCCTGCCGCAACTGATCCGCCAGCTGTCGGAGCGTTTCCCCGACCTCGACCTGCGCCCGCGCGAGGCGGTGACGCCGCGCCTGATGCGCGACCTGGCCGAGGGGCGGCTGGACCTGGCGCTGGTCGCCCTGCCGGTGTCCGAGCCTTCGCTGGCCGAACATCCGCTTTTCGACGAGGATTTCCTGCTGGTCCGCCCCTCTGCCATGGCCGGGGAGCCGGTGCCCGCGCTGGAGGACCTGCGCCAGATGCCGCTGCTCTTGCTGGAGGAGGGGCATTGCTTCCGCGACCAGGCGATAAGCTATTGCAAGCTGCCCCCGGCGCTGGCGGGCGAGATCATGCAGGGCTCCTCGCTTTCGACGCTGGTGCAGATGGTGGGGGCGGGGATCGGGGTGACGCTGATTCCCGAAATGGCGGCGACGGTCGAGACGCGGTCCGCCGAGGTGGTGCTGCACCGGCTGCCCGATCCGCGTCCAAGCCGGACCATCGGGCTCGTCTGGCGGCGGACCAACCCGCTGGCGCCGCAGCTGGCCGAACTGGCCGCGGCGCTGGTCCCGCCCGCCGCGATGCCGCAGGACGGCATCGCCGGTTGACCCTCTGCGCGGTTTGGCCCATGACAGGGCCATGCTGCTGCGGTTTCTCCTCACGGTGCAACGGCTGGCCCTGCTGGTCGTCCTCGCGGTCTCGCTGACCGCGAGCGCCTATGGCCACCGCGCACCCGACAGTGGCGATGCCGCGCTGGCCTTCGTGCAGGCCCATGGCGGCGAGCTGTGCGGCGATGGCCCCGAGGGCCACCCGCCGGGCGTGCAATGCCTGGCCTGCCAGATCGTCACGGCGCTGGACCTGCCGCCGCCGGCCGCGCTGCCGCAACGGCTGATGCCCGTGGCGCTGGCCCTGCCGGCGCCGAGGCAGGATCCCCGCGCGATGGCGCGCGTCCGCGACCCCGGCCACAGCCCGCAGGGCCCGCCCGCGGCCTGACCGCGCTTCCCTTACTTTCCCGACCAACCCAGCAACGGATGGAGTCCGTCATGTCCCGTATCCTGGCCCTTCTGGCCACCCTTTTCCTTGCCGCCCCGGCAATGGCCCATGATGTCACCGCAGGCGATCTGCAGATCATCCACCCCCATATCCCGCAGCCCGCAGCCAGCGCCAAGGCCGCCGGCGGCTTCATGGGCATCGTCAACAACGGCACCGAGGCCGACCGCCTGATCGGCGTCGAAAGCGAGATCGCCGCCAAGTCCGAAGTCCATGAAAGCCGCGTCGGCGCCGATGGCGTCGGCACCATGGTCCATATCGAGGCGATCGACCTGCCCGCCGGCGAGACCGTGAAGCTGGAGCACGGCGGCTATCACATCATGTTCATGGGCCTGAACGGCGCCCTGACCGAAGGCGAGATGCACAAGGCCACGCTGATCTTCGAAAAGGCCGGCCGGGTGGAGATCGAGTTCCAGATCGATCCGCCGATGGGGCAGGGCGGCATGGAAGGCATGGACCATTCCCAGATGAGCAACTGACCTTCCTGCGGCAGCCGGTCCCGGCCGGTTGCCGCCACCCGCACGGCGGGCTAAACCCCGGCCACCGGGCAGGGAGAACATGATGCAGGGTTTTCAGGCGGAACCGCGGCACGACCGCTATGACGTCATCATCATCGGCGGCGCGATCATGGGCTCGTCCACGGCCTGGTGGCTGACGCAGCTGGGCTTTCAGGGCCGCATCCTGGTGATCGAGCGCGACCCGACCTATGCCCAGGCGGCCACGACGCTGAGCTTCTCCTGCATCCGCCAGCAGTATTCGACCGAACTCAACGTCCGCATCTCGCAGTTCGGGGCGGATTTCGTGCAGAACCTGCGCCAGCGCATGGGCGGCGACCCGCGTGTGCCCGAGCTGAAGATCCAGAATTTTGGTTACCTCTACCTCGCGGACAACGAGGATTTCGCCCAGGTCCTGCGCCGGAACCATGCCGTGCAGGCCGCGGCGGGGGCGGGGACGCGGCTTCTGACGCCAGAGGAGATCCTAGAGGAATATCCGTTCTACCGGGTGGACGACATCACCCTCGGCAGCCTCAACCTGCGGGACGAGGGCTATTTCGACGGCTCCACCGTCTTCGACTGGTTCCACCGCAAGGCGCGCGAGGCGGGGGTGGAATATCTGGCGGACGAGGTGGCGGGGCTGGACCTGGCCCGGGGCCGCGTCGCCGGTGTCCGGCTGAAATCCGGCCGGACCATCGGCTGCGGCATGGTGGTCAACGCGGCCGGAACCCGGGGCGGGCGCGTCGCCGCAATGGCCGGGATCGCCCTGCCGATCCAGCCGCGCAAACGCTTCAACTGGGTGATCCAGGCGGAGGCGCCGCTCTCGCGGCCCCTGCCGCTGACCATTGACCCCTCGGGCGCCTATGTGCGCGAGGTCGGCGGCGGCACCTACATGGCGGGCGGCCATGCCGAACCCGACGGCGAGGCCGCGTTCGACGACTTCGCCATGGAGCAGGACATCTGGATGGAGCATATCTGGCCCGCCATCGCCAGCCGCATCCCCGCCTTCGAGGCGGTGAAGGTGATCAGCGAATGGGCCGGGCATTATGACTTCAACCTCCTGGACCAGAACGCCGTCACCGGCCCGCATCCCGAGGTCGCGAACTTCCTGTTCCTGAACGGCTTCTCCGGCCACGGGCTGCAGCAATCGCCCGCCATGGGGCGCGGCACGGCCGAATGGATCGTCCACGGCGGCTATCGCTCGCTGGACCTGTCAGCCTTCCACTACGACCGGATCGCCGAAGGGCGCGCCCTGGTCGAGGGCGCGATCATCTGAACGCGCCTTCACTCCTCATCCATGAAGATGGCCCCCGACTGGACCGCGATGGTCTCACGCGGGGCCAGAACCACACCCAATACCCCCAGATAGACGACGATGAACAGCGCGATGGCGGCATATGTGCCATAGGCGCGCGCGCGCCGGGGCAGAGCTTGCGACATATCGGTTTCTCCTGACGTGGCAGCGGTTCGGGTTTCCGACGCCGTCAGGGATAGCACCGTTCACGATCTCTTGCCTCCTCAAGTTATGCGGAGGGTCGGAATTATTTCCCGATCGGCGGCGTTCCGCGCAAAAAACCGCCGCTGACGGGCGGTTTCTGCGGCTGCAAACGGATTCTTTTCCGTCAGGTCAGCTGCGGATGCCCGAGAAGCGGGCCTGCCAGTCGGCGCGCTCCTCGTCGGTGATCTTGCGGAACAGGTTCTCGGGCACGCTGAAGTCATGGCCCGCGGGCAGCGCGCGCATCGCGGCCGGGACGTCATGCGGCCAGCTGCGGTCGGTCGTTCCCATCGCCTTCAGCATCGCTTCCGAGGCGTCGGGGATGAAGGGGGCCGAGAGCACGGCATAGACCCGGATCAGGTTCAGGCTTAGCCGGATGATCGCCTGCGCCTGTTCGGGATCGGTCTTGACCACCGACCAGGGCGCGGCGGATTGCAGGTATTCGTTGCCGATCACCCAGATCGCCCGCAGCTCGGCGGCGGCCTTGCGGACCTCCATCGCCTGCATGTGGGCGGTATAGTCGGCGATCCGCGCGCCGAGGTCGGCGATCAGCGCGGTTTCCAGCGGGCCGAAGCTGCCGCCCGCCGGGACCTGGGCGCCGAACTTGGACACCGCGAACTTGGTCACGCGGGAGACGAGATTGCCGAGGACGTCGGCGAGATCCTTGTTCACCGAGGTCTGGAAGTTTTCCCAGGTGAACTCGCTGTCGCTGGATTCCGGCGCGTGGGACAGAAGCCACCAGCGCCAGTAGTCGGCGGGCAGGATCGACAGGGCCTGGTCCATGAACACGCCCCGGCCTTGGCTGGTGGAGAACTGGCCGCCGTCATAGTTGAGGTAGTTGAAGGACTTGAGGTAGTCGACCAGCTTCCACGGCTCGCCGGACCCGAGGATCGTGGCGGGGAAGGAGAGGGTGTGGAAGGGCACGTTGTCCTTGCCCATGAACTGGTAATAGGTCACGTCCGAGGCGCCCTTGTCGGTGCGCCACCAGCGTTCCCAGTCGGCCTCGGCCTTGCCGTTGGCATCGGCCCATTCGGCGGTGCAGGCGATGTATTCGATGGGGGCGTCGAACCAGACGTAGAAGACCTTGCCCTCCATCCCCGGCCAGGGCTGGTCGCCCTTCTTCACCGGGATGCCCCAGTAGAGGTCGCGGGTGATGCCCCGGTCTTGCAAGCCGTCGCCGTCGTTCAGCCATTTCTTCGCGATCGAGGTGGTCAGGATCGGCCAGTCGGTTTTCGAGTCGATCCAGGCCTCCAGCTTGTCGCGCAGCGCGCGCTGGCGGAGGTAGAGGTGCTTGGTCTCGCGCACCTCCAGGTTGGTCGAGCCGGAGATCGAGGAGCGCGGGTTGATCAGGTCGGTCGGGTCCAGCTGCTTGGTGCAGTTCTCGCACTGGTCGCCGCGCGCGGATTCGTAGCCGCAGTTCGGGCAGGTGCCGGTGATGTAGCGGTCGGGCAGGAAGCGGTTGTCGTCGATGGAGAAGACTTGTTTCTCCGACACTTCCGCGATCAGCCCGTTCTCGGCCAGTTTCCCGGCGAAATGCTGGGTGAGCCGGTGGTTGCGCTGGCTGGAGGAGCGGCCGAAATGGTCGAAGGACAGGCGGAAGCCCTTCGCCAGTTCCGACTGCACCTGATGCATCTCGGCGCAATAGTCCTCGACCGGCTTGCCGGCCTTGGCGGCGGCCAGTTCGGCCGGGGTGCCGTGTTCGTCGGTGGCGCAGATGAACATCACCTCATGCCCCATCGCCCGGTTGAAGCGGGCGAAAAGGTCGGCGGGAAGCTGGGAGCCGACGAGGTTCCCGAGGTGCTTGATCCCGTTGATGTAGGGAATGGCCGAGGTGATGAGAATGCGTGCCATGTCTGCGCCTTGCCTGAGTCCGGCGCTGATGTAGCCGATACGGCGTGAAAGAGCCAGCGCCGGGCACTCCCCCGGAAAATTCGGCGAAAAGCCTCAGGCCCGGCCGCGGATCATCCGGGCGAGGGTGTCGTCGCGCTCGATCCCGTGCTTCAGGGCGCCCAGGATGTGCAGGGCGACAAGGCCGATCAGCGCGAAGGCCAGCAGGCGATGCAGGCCGAACCAGAAGGTCTCGGCCTGTTCGGAGGCCCGGACCAGCGGCGGGACGATCCAGCGGTCGGCGATCATCACGTCGATGCCGGTGGCGGAACTGCCGGCCCAGCCGGTCAGCGGGAGGGCGACGAGCAGGAGATAGATCGCCCGATGCACGGCGCGGGCGGTCCGGAACAGCGCGTTGCGCGGACCAAGCGGCAGGGGCGGGGGGCTGGCGAGGTGCCAGGCGATGCGCAACAGGATCAGGGCAAGGGCAAGGAAGCCCAGGGTCTTGTGCAGGCCGTATAGCCAGACGTTGGCCAGCCCCGGCTCCAGGTTCGCGAGGCGCAGGCCAAGCGCCAGCTGGCCGAGGATCAGCAGCATCATCGTCCAGTGGAAAAGGCGGGTGACGAGGCCGAACTCCTCGGGGCCGTTCTTCAGCCCCATCTCAGCCGGCCGCGTCGATGCGGGCGGTGATCAGGATCCGCACCTCGTCCCCGACCATGTCGGACCAGCCGGTCGCGCCGAAATCCGAGCGTCGGACGCGGCCCGAGAGCTTGACGGTGAGATGGGCAAGGTCGTCGGCCGTGCTGCCGTTCGGGCGGAAGATCTGGGCGCGCAGGGTGACGGTCCTGGTCACGCCCCGGATGGTGAGCTTGCCGGTGATGTCCGCCGCGGTGCCGGCGCGCCTGACCGAGGTGCTTTCGAAGGTCATCCGGGGATGGTCGCGCGCGGCCAGTACCTTCGGCCCTTTCAGCGCCTGGGCGGCGAAGGGAAAGCTCGCCTGCGCCCCGGCCACGTTCAGCGCCACCTGGACGGTGCAGTTCGCCAGGTTGTCGAAGTCGAGCCGGAGGTCCGCCCTCTCCAGCGGGATGCGGCCGGTGATGAGGTCGGGACCGAAGTCGGTCTCGAAGGCCACGGTCGAGGCGCTGGCGTCCATCCGGTAGGCGACGGTCGCGGCCTGGGCGCAGGGCGCAAGGCCGATGGCGATCAGGGTGGCGATGGCGAGGCGGCGCATGGCTTCCCCCCGGAGGTCTGCGTCACTCTAGCATCCGGGGGGGAGTCGGGCAAAATCAAGCCGTCGTGCTATTGCGCGCAATAGGCGCCGTCGACCAGGTGGTAGGTGCCGGTGACGAAGCTGGCGCGGTCGGACAGCAGGTATTGCGTCAGGTCCGCCACCTCATCCGCGCGGCCGAGGCGGCCGATGGGATGGGCGGCGACCAGCGCCTCTTTCGCGCCCGGCGGCAGGGCCGAGAGGAGCGGCGTGTCGATGAAGGCCGGGCCGATGGCGTTCACCCGGATGCCCTTTGCCGAATATTCCAGCGCCGCCGATTTCGTGAGCCCGACCACCGCATGTTTCGCCGCCACATAGGCCGCGGAATTGGCGAAGCCGACCGAGCCCAGGATCGAGGCGATGTTGACGATGGCCCCGCCGCCGGCCTTCAGCATCTCGGGGATGGCGAAGCGCATCCCGTAGAAGACCGCGTTCAGGTTCACGTCGATCACGCGCCGCCAGCTGTCCAGCGGATAGTCCCCGGTCGGCGCCTGCGCCCCGCCGATGCCGGCGTTGTTGACCAGAAGCTGCAAGCCGCCCTGCCAGCCGGCGGCCTCGGCCACCAGGCGCTCGACCGTCGCGGGGTCCGAGACGTCGCCGACGGCCGGAATCGCGGTTCCTCCCGCCTTGGCGATCGCGGCCGTCACACGCTCGGCCGCGTCGGATTTCAGGTCCTGCACCACGACCTTCGCGCCGCTGGCGGCAAGGCCCAGGGCGATGGCCTCGCCAATCCCCGAGCCCGCGCCGGTCACGAGGGCGGTCTTGCCGGTAAAGGTGATGTCCATGCCGGTTCTCCTTTTGTCATGCCACGGGACAGCAAGTCAGGCTTTGCGCGAAAGTTCCATGACCTGCGGCAATTCGCGCGGGGATCGGCCGGGGCCTTCGCATGCGCCCGATCCCGTGATCTTCGCGCGATGTCCCCGATCCGGCCCTTTGCCCCGGCGCGGTTCCGGCCTAACTTGGCCCGAAGCGAACGGAGGCAGCATGCAGACCCTGACCCTTGGCACATCCGGCCTGACGGTATCGCGGCTTTGCCTTGGCACGATGACCTGGGGCAGCCAGAACACCGAAAGCCAGGCCCATGCCCTGGCCGACATGGCCGTCGATCATGGCGTGACCTTCTGGGACACGGCCGAGATGTATCCGACCAATCCCGTCCGGCCCGAGACGCTGGGCCGGAGCGAGGAGATCATCGGCGCCTGGCTGGCCGCGCGGGGCGGGCGCGACCGGCTGGTGCTGGCGACCAAGATCACCGGCAAGGGCCAGACCGTCCGCCCCGGCCAGCCGATCAGCGGCGCGACTCTGCGTGCCGCGGTCGAGGGCTCGCTGAAGCGGCTCGGGACGGATTACATCGACCTTTACCAGCTGCACTGGCCGAACCGGGGCAGCTACCATTTCCGCCAGATGTGGGATTATGCCCCGACCGCGACCGACAAGGCGGCCGAGACCGCGCATATGACCGAGGTCCTGACCACCGCCCGCGCCCTGATCGCCGAGGGCAAGATCCGCGCCATCGGGCTTTCGAACGAAAGCGTCTGGGGCGCGGCGCGCTGGCTGCATCTGGCCGAGACGCTGGGCCTGCCGCGCATGGCCAGCGTGCAGAACGAATACAGCCTGCTCTGCCGCCAGTTCGACACCGACTGGGCCGAGCTTTCGCTGGCCGAGGACATGCCGCTTCTCGCCTTCTCGCCGCTGGCGGCCGGGCTGCTGTCGGGCAAATACGCCGGCGACGTGATTCCCGAAGGCTCGCGCCGCAGCGTCACGCCCGAGCTTGGCGGCCGCGTCACGCCGCAGGTCTTTCCGGCGGTCGCGGCCTATCTCGGCGTGGCCGCGCGCCATGGCCTTGATCCCTGCCAGATGGCGATCGCCTTCTGCCTGTCGCGGCCCTTCCGCACCATCCCGATCCTTGGTGCGACCAGCCTGCCGCAACTGGCCGCGAATCTGGGCGCCGCCGACCTTGCGCTTGCGCCCGAGGTGCAGGAGGAGATCGCGGAAACCCACCGGGCCTTTCCCGCGCCCTACTGAGGGCCTTGCGGCGCGGGGCGGTTCAGGGCACTCCTGAACCCCTGTCGGAGAGATCCATGCCGCACCTGCCCCGCCCGCTTCTTGCGCTTGGCCTTTCGGCCCTGCTTGCCGCCTGCCAGCTTTCCCCCGGACCGGGGAAGGCGCCGCAGGACGTGACGCCGAACGCCGTCACCGGCGACGCGATCGAGGTCACGGCGCTGGACGCCGCGCCCGCCGAGGCGGCCAGGGCCGGTGCGCAAGGCGAGGCGGGCGGCGGGGATGCGGCCAGGGTCCAGTCCGGCACCCCGGCCGCGCCGGGCTCTGCCGCGACGCCCGCGCCCCAGCCCGACCTTGCGGCCGAGGTGGCCCTGCCGTCGAAGTCCCAGATGCAGCTTGCCTGCGAAAGAAAGCAGGGCCGCTGGATCAGGGCCGGGAAGGGCGATCTTCACAGCTGCGTCTACGACACGCGCGACGGCGGCAAGCAATGCACGCGCGAGAGCCAGTGCGAGGGGGTCTGCCTGGCCCGCTCGGGCACCTGCGCGCCGGTCAAGCCGTTGCTTGGCTGCAACGAGATCCTGCAGGACAATGGCGCAAGGGTGACGCTGTGCATCGACTGATCCTCGCCGCGCTGGTGGCGCTGGCCGCTTGCGCCCCGGCGCCGCAGAAGGTCGCCGGGTTTCGCGATCCCGCGACGCCGGTCTGGTCGGCCGCCGCCTTCGCGCCGGAACGCGCGGCGGGGGACTGGCGGCAGGTCGCGTCCCATGCCCGGCGGCCGGGCGGCTGTGCCTCGGGGGCGGTGCGGATGACGCCGGCCGGGGGTGGGCTTGCCATCGACGGAACGCTTTGCATCGACGGCGAAGTCCGGCCGGTCAACGCGCTGGCCCGCCCCGCCGGTCCCGGCCGGCTGGCGCTGGCGGGGCAGGAGGACTGGTGGATCCTCTGGGTCGACGAGGGCTACCGCACCCTTGCCATCGGCACGCCCTCGGGTCGGTTCGGCCTTGTCCTCGACCGGGGGGCGATCCCGCCCGACCGGCTGGCCGCCGCGCGCGAGGTCTTCGACTTCAACGGCTACGATCCCGCCGCCTTCCGCCCCTTCTAGCGCACCCTGTCGCAGAGCGCGGCCAGATGCGCCGGCATGTCGCGCGCGCCGACCTCGGCCTCGCGCACCAGAAGGTCGAAATGGCCGGTGATCGTCTCGACCCGCGCGCTGTCGCGGAAGGCCAGGTAGTGCCGGCCGAGATAGATCACCGCCAGAAGCGGGCCGAACACCGTCACCGGGGCGGAAAAGAGCTTTCTCGCGTCGAACAGGCACAGCCGCAGCGAGGGATACAGCTGCTCGCAGAGCCGCATCAGGTGCTGAAGCTGCTCGCGCCGGACCCCGGCCGCCAGCCCCTCGTAATAGCCGCTGCCGGTGGCGAAGGCGGTCAGCTCGTGCAGCGGCAGGGCGATCTCGTAATCCGACCCCGCCCCGCGCATCCATTTCAGCCGGTCCTCGAAGGCGCCGATCGCCTGTTCCGCCGTCCGGCCCAGTTGCGGCCTGTATTCCCATTCCACCACCGCCCGCGTCTTCAGCATGTCGGGCAGCGTCGCCGGGACGTGGCGGATCTTGTAGCCCGCGGCCTCCTGGTGCCAGCCGAAGATCCGCTCGTCGATCAGGGCGCGCGGGGCTTCGGTCAGCGACAGCGAGGCCGCGAGCAGGTCGGCGATCGGCTCGGGCCGTCCCGACAGGCCCAGAAGCCAGTCCGCGCTGATCCCCAGCGCCCGGGCGCAATCCGCCGCGAGCTGCGCGTTCGGCAGGCGCGTGCCCGCCTGCAACAGCGCCGAGATGGTGGAACGGTCCACCCCCGTCCGCCGCGCGAGTTCCGCCTGGGAAAGCTTCCGGCTGGCCATCGCCTCGGCCAGGCGGGCGCGGAAGAGGGGGGCGCGGTCGCGTTTGTCGATTTTTTCCATCACCTGTCCTTTTGACAGAACAACTGCGGGGTTAAGTTTACAATATCCCGAATTCCCGCCGAAGGATCCAGCCCTTATCCTGATGCGGCAGTTTCCCTGTCAGGTCCCGCAAGTGCAAACCCCGTCCCGCGCCCTCGAATGGCCCACGCTGCTTGTCTTTGCCGCGACCTATGCCCTCTGGGCGCTTGCGACCACGGCGCTCTGGGGCCTCTCGCCGGTGCTTGCCACCGCCGCCGCGGCGCTGGCCATCGGGCAGTTCTCCTCGCTGACGCATGAAGTCCTGCACGGCCACCCGTTCCGCAACCAGGCCCTGAACGAGGCGCTGGTCTTTCCCGGCATCTGCATCTTCGTCCCCTACCTGCGCTTCAAGGATACCCACCTTCAGCACCATTTCGACCCGGCGCTGACCGATCCCTATGACGACCCGGAGTCGAACTATTCTGACCCCGCGGTCTGGGACCGGCTTCCCCCTGCGGTCAAGGCGCTGCTGCGGTTCAACAACACGCTGTTCGGCCGGATGCTGGTGGGACCGGCGATCGGGATCTTGACCATGGTCGCGGGCGATCTGCGGCTGATGCGGCGGGGCGACCGGCGCGTCCGGTTGGCCTGGGCGCTGCATGCGCCGGGTGTGGCGCTGGTGCTGGGCTGGCTTGCCTTCGCCGCGATGCCGGTCTGGGCCTATCTCCTTTCGGCCTACCTGGGCTGGAGCATCCTGAAGATCCGCACCTATCTGGAACACCGCGCGCATGAGGCGGCGCGGGCGCGGACGGTCATCATCGAAAGCCGGGGGCCGCTGGCCTTGCTGTTCCTGAACAACAACTTCCATGTCGTGCATCACATGCACCCCGGCGTCGCCTGGTACAGGCTGCCCGCGCTCTACTTCGGCAACCGCGAGCATTACCTGCGGCGCAACGAGGGCTATGTCTACCGCGACTACCTGGAAATCTTCCGCAAGCACCTGTTCCACGCCAAGGACCCGGTGCCGCATCCGGTCTGGCCGGTCAGGACGGCGTCAGAGCAGGCGGCGGAATTGCGGGGTGGGGCCGGAATTGTCGAAGAACGGCACGCCGGGCTGGTCGCCGCCCGCCATTAGGGCCGCGACCTCGGCCAGCACGACCTCGGTGACGAAGGGCAGGTCCAGCGCGCGCGCCTCGGGCAGGGGCAGCCAGCGCAGGAAGGCAAGCTCGCCCGAGGCATTGGCGAAATCCTCGGCATCGCCCGCAAGGCAGCCGGCATCGGCCAGGAAGAAGCGCGCATCGAAGCGGCGCGGGCGGCCGGGCGGGGTGATCGCGCGAAAGACGAAGCGCAGCGCCCCGGCGAGGGGGGCGGCCATGGTCAGGCCGGTCTCCTCGACCAGTTCGCGCCGGGCGGCGGCGACCAGGACATCGGGCGCCGGCGCCTCGGCCAGAAGCGACAGCCGCCGGGCGCAATCCGGCGCGAGGAAGCCGGGGCAGGGGGCCGCGTGATCCCCGGGATCGACGCCGCCGCCGGGAAAGACGAATTTCGACGGCATGAACACCGCGCCTGCGCCGCGCTGGCCCATCAGCACCTGCACGCCCCCCGGCGCGTTGCGGACCAGGATCACCGTCGCCGCGGGCCGGATCGGCTCAGACATCGGGCGAGGATCCGAAGCCGTGCATGCGCTTGGCCCATTGCAGCGCCACCAGCGCGCCCTTCAGCCGGGGCAGAAGATACAGCGACAGCGCCACCGTCCCCAGGGTGAAACAGACCGCCATGGTCACCGGGTCCGGCCGCCATTTCGTGTAGACGATCAGCAGGAGCGGCGCGAGGAGATGGCCCACGATCAGGATCGTCATATAGGCCGGCCCGTCATCCGCCCGCTGGTGATGCAGCGCCTCGCTGCAGACCGGGCAGGCGTCGCGCACCTTGAGATAGCCGCGCATCATCGGCCCGGCGCCGCAGTTCGGGCAGCGCCGCCGCCAGCCGCGCCAGAGGGCGGGCTTCACCAGGCGGTCTTCTTCCGCGTCGGCAGGGGCAACGGTCTGGGCAGGGGTCATCGCAGCAGCTCTCCGGTCGGGCCAGACGCGCAACATAATGACTCGGCGCCGGTTGTGAAGGGGCAAGGCCCGGTCCTGTGTCGGCATGTCGCAAATTCCGCCGACCCGCGACGGAAACCGTCGCCCCCGGCGTGAGACAGTCATCGGACCCGACGAACGGGTCCAGAAGATGGAGACCATGATGAAGAAAACCACCAGGACCACGCTTGTCGTTCTCGCCGCCGCCGGCGCTGTCGCCGCCACCGCCGCCGTCGCCGAGATGGGCCCGGGCGGAATGATGGGCAGCATGGGCGGCCATGGCGGGATGGGCGGCGGGGCCATGCTCCTGCAGGAGTTCGACACGCTGGACGCCGACAAGGACGGCAAGGTCACCCCGGCCGAGATCGCGGCCCAGCGGCAGGCCCGCTTTACCGCGGCCGATGCCAATGGCGACGGCAAGCTGGACGCGGCCGAACTCACCGCCTTCCAGACCGCAAGGATGGCCGAGCGGCTGGCCGCCCGCACCGAGCGGATGCTGAAATGGCTGGATGCCAACGGCGACGGCGCGCTTTCCGCCGACGAGATGCCCGACGGCCCCTCGGCCGACCGGCTGGCGCGGCTGGACAGCGATGGCGACGGCGCGATCTCGCGCGACGAGGCCGATGCCGCGCTGAAGTGGATGGCCGGGCGCATGAAGCACGGCAAGGGCATGATGGGCGGCAAGGGGATGATGGGCGACGACCGCGACGACGACTGACCCTTGCGGCCCGGCCCGGAACGGGCGACCCTTGGGGGGATGGTGATGGCCTTCGACGCGGACATGGCTTCGGACGAGGCGCTCATGGTGCTCTATGCGAATGGGGACCCCGGCGCCGCGCGGACGCTTGCCCACCGCGTCACCCCCCGCATCCACGCCTACGCCGCCCGGATGCTGGGCGGCGACCGGGCCGAGGCCGAGGATGTCGCCCAGGAGACCATGCTGCGGCTCTGGCGCATCGCGCCCGAGTGGCGGCAGGGCGAGACCAGGGTGACGACCTGGGCCTACCGGGTCGCCACCAACCTCTGCCTCGACCGGCAGCGCGCGCGCCGGCGCAAGGCCCAGACCGCGCTGGAGGACGCGCCCGACCTCGCCTCGGACGGCCCCAGCGCCGAGGGCCGCCTGGTGCAGGCCGACCGCATGGCCGCGTTGCAGGCTGCGCTGGCGGAGCTGCCCGAGCGCCAGCGTCAGGCCGTGGTGCTGCGCCATATCGAGGGGCTGACCAATCCCGAGATCGCCGCCGTCATGGAGATCGGCGTCGAGGCGGTGGAAAGCCTGACCGCGCGCGGCAAGCGCGCCCTTGCCGCGATCCTTGCCGGGCGGCGTGACGAGCTTGGATACAAGGACGACCCCGATGCCGAATGACGATCTCGACGACCTCCTCCTCAGCGCCGCGCGCCAGCGCATCGACCCGTCCGAGGCGCTCCTTGACCGGGTGATCGCCGATGCTTTGGCGCTGCAGCCGCGTCCTGTCGCGCTTTACCCCTCCCCGGCGCCGCGTCCCGGCCTTCTGGCCCGGCTGGCGCTGGCCCTTGGCGGCGGCCCGGTGCTGGCGGGCGTCTGCACCGCCGCCGTGGCGGGGCTGATGCTGGGCTATTTCAGCCCCACGACCTATGACTACCTCACCTCGGGCCTGACCGGGACCGAGGCGATCGACCTGTTCCCGACCACCGATTTCCTGTCCTCCGAGGGCTGACGCCATGACCGAACCCACCGCAACCCCGCCCGCGCCGCTGCGCCCCGGCCGTGGCCTGAAGATCGCGCTGGCGCTTTCGGTGGCGCTGAACCTGGCGGTGGCGGGGCTGGTCGTCGGGGCCTGGGCCTCGGGCCACGGGCCGCGCCACGGCGGGCCGCGCGACCTGTCCTTCGGCCCGTTCAGCGCGGCGCTGAGCCCGCAGGACCGCCGCGCCCTGCGCCAGGCCTTCCTGGACCAGACCCCCGACCTGCGCAGCAGCCGCGAGGCGGCGCGGGCCGAGTTCCAGACCCTCCTCTCCGCCCTGCGCGCGCGGCCCTTCGATCCCGCCGCCCTTTCCACCGCCCTAGCCGCCATCGAGACGCGCAACGCCAGCCGGCTGGAACTGGGCCGGAGCCTGCTGGAGGCGCGCCTTGCGGGGATGGACGAGGCCGAGCGCCTGGCCTTCGCCGACCGGCTGGAGGCCGGCCTGCGCCACCGCGACTAGGCTGTGAACTCATAAACGGGATTTCCGCGGGTTCTGAAGCGTGATTCACTCGCCTCGATGGAGGTGGTGATGGCGCGTTTTGATCTTTCGGACTTCGAATGGGATCTGATCCGAGCGCTGCT
>NZ_JAYRUJ010000012.1:0-108362 GCF_041919135.1 Tabrizicola sp.
CTCGCGCCTTGTCTTCAGATTTTCCGAACCTCAACCGCGTCGCCGCCGCTTCCGCCCGTCACCGCCGCGTCTCCGCTTCGGTGAGGCGGTATTTACGGAGACCAAGCAAAACCCGCAAGAGGGAAAAAACGGAATCCTTCAAAAAACTTCTCACGACCGGAAAAGACCGCAAAATCTTGGGGTTGGCGCAAGAAAGGCCACAAAGGGGCCCCATCCTGCGCAACTTCCTTTCCCTCAGGCCGCTGCGCTGCGGCGAGAGCGGCCACGGGGAAGAAGGCGCAGGCCCAGAAGCAGGGCGCCAAGCGTCCAATAGAGGAGAATCTCCCCGGTCCAGACCTTGGAAAGCAGCGCCAGATGCAGCAGGCCGGCCAGAATCGCGCCATAGGCCAGGCGGTGCAGACGCCCCCAGGCCTGCGGCCCCAGCCGCCGGATCGCCGCATTGCTGGAGGTGAGGGCCAGGGGAATCAGCGCCGCGAATCCCGCCATGCCCAGAATCACATAGGGCCGCTTCACCAGGTCGGCGGCCATCTCGGCCCAGCGCAGGCCCATGTCCAGCCAGACCCAGGCCACCAGATGCAGGGATATGTAGAAGAAGGCGAGCAGCCCCAGCGCCCGGCGAAAGCGGATCAGGTTCAGCCCGGCCCGACGCAACGGCGTGACCGCCAGCGAGGCCAGGAGGAACTGCAGGCCCAGCTCGCCCAGCCGGTGCTCGATCGCCTTTACCGGCTCGACCCCCAGGCCTCCGACCACCGCGCCCCAGAGCAGCAGCGCCAGCGGCAGCAGCCCCAGGCCATAGACCAACCAGGTCGGCACTCGCCGGGCCAGGCCGTTCAGCCGCTCCATCAATAGTCCACCGCCAGGTCCTGCCCGGCATAAAGCGAGGCGACCTCGGCCTCATAGCCGTTAAACATCAGCGTATCCTCGCGACCCGCGAAAATTCCCGCGCCGACCCGACGTTCGCTGGCCTGAGACCAGCGCGGATGGTCCACGTTCGGATTCACATTGGCATGGAAGCCGTATTCCCGCGGCTGCAGCATGTTCCAGGTGGTCGGCGGCATCCGGTCCACCAGCGAGATCCGCACGATCGACTTGATCGACTTGAATCCGTATTTCCACGGCACCACCAGCCGGATCGGCGCGCCGTTCTGCCGGGGCATCGCCTCGCCATAAAGCCCGGTCGCAAGAATCGTCAGCGGATGCATCGCCTCGTCCAGACGCAGCCCCTCGCGATAGGGCCATTCGATGAAGGGGCTGGCCTGGCCCGGCATCTCCTCGGGGCGCAGCAGCGTCTCGAAGGCGACGAACTTCGCGCCGGGCTGCACGCCCACCCGCTCCAGCAGGCCCGAGAGCTGGAAGCCGATCCAGGGCACGACCATCGACCAGGCCTCGACACAGCGGAAGCGGTAGATGCGCTCCTCCAGCGGCTGGTCCTTCAGCACATCGGCCAGGTCATAGCTGCCGGGCCGGTCCACCATCCCGTCGATCTGCACCGCCCAGGGGTCGATGGTCAGCCCGCCGGCATAGGCGGCGGGGTCCTCCTTCCCGGTGCCGAATTCGTAGAAGTTGTTATAGCCGGTGATCTCCTCCAGCGTGTTCGGGGCCGCGTCGGTGGAATAGCGGCTCGCCGCCGCCTCGATCCGCCCCAGCGCGGGCGTCGCGGCCAGGGCGGCCGTGCCGGCGATCAGCTGGCGGCGGTTCAGCCAGAGCGGTTTCGGGGTCACGTCGGACCAGGCAAGCTTGCGGGTCATGGCACCTCCTGAACGTGGGAACAATGATGCGCCGGTCGGCGGGAAAGGCAAAGCAATCCCGGTCACGTCCTCGGCAATCGACTGAAACATCCCGCCCGGCTTCACCTCCGGTCGAGTTGCCGCGAAATTGGCCCGGCTTGGCGCAAGGGAACCCGTGTTTCCCGGCGGCGTTGTGTCTGCGAACTGCCGTTCCGGCACCATTTCGGGAGACAGACCATGTTTCGCATGAAAACCCTTGCCGCCACCGCCGTCCTGGCCGTCCTTTCGACCTCTGCCTTCGCCGCCGTCGACCGGATCGCGAAGATCGACGTCACCGCCGACCTGACCGCGATCGGGAACGAGAAGGCCGCAACCTTCTGGGCCAATCTGGAAACCGATCTCGAGAACGCCATCGCCGCCCGTGTGACCGACCGGGTGGCCGACACCGGGGCCGAGATCCTGGTCGACATCCGCGAGGTCGAGCTGGCCAGCGCCTTCGACCGCGAACTGAACCTGGGCGATGCCGTCCTGGTGGGCCAGGTGAACATCAAGGACGACACCGACAACTCGAACTTCGACGCCTACGAACTCAGCGTCTCGCTGGAGAACGCGCAGATCGTCCTGCCCGAGGGCACGTTCCTCATCCTGTCCACCGACACCACCGGCGCCTACAATCGCCTGGTCGACACCTTTGCCGAGGGCGTCGTCTCCCGGCTGAAGTGACAGGTCCCTCACCGTCCGTTTCGCGGCCGCATCCCCGCCGGGTTGCGGCCGCATACGGTTGACGGCAGGGCGCCGATGGGGAAACCTCCCGCTCCGGGCACTGGTGAGATGAGTCAACGCAGAATGCAGTCCGTCACTGATACCCGCGCTGCCGCAGCTGGCAGGACATGATGCCACGCAGGCCCGGCCCGCTGCCTGCGCTTGTGTTCCTTGCCGCCGCAACCGCCGGTGCCGGGCTGGTCTGGGCCGTCCATGTCGTCGAAAGCCAGCGGGACCGCACCGATTTCGAAGCCTCTGCCGACCTGGCCGTCGACCGTGTCGTCTCGCGGATCGAGAAGCACGTCGTCCTGCTGCAAGCGACCCGTGGCCTCATCGCCGCGCAAGAGGGCGAGCTGAACCGCCGGGCCTTCGACCGCTTCATGGCCACCCTCGACACGATCAACGAACTTGGCGGCGTGCAGGGCGTGGGATTCGCGCGGATGATCCCGACCGGCGGGGCCGCTGCCGTCGAAGAGGAGATCGAGGCGCGTTACCGCGTCGACGTCCAGGTCCGCCCCCCCACGACCGAGCCCTGGCGCACCCCGATCGTGATGCTGGGCCCCGTCACGGCCCGCAATCTCGTCGCATTGGGCTATGACATGTATGTCGATCCGACCCGCCGCGCCGCGATGGACCGCGCCATCGTCAGCGGCCTGCCGCAGATGAGCGGTCCGGTCGAACTCGTGCAGGAAATCACCCAGGACAAGCAGACCGGCTTCCTGATCTATCTCGCCTTCGGCGCCGGCCTGGACACTCCCACCTCCGGCTTCGTCTATGCGCCCTTCCGTGGCGGCGACCTCGTGCGTGCCGCGCTGGCGGCCGGCCCGCCGCTTCCGGTTGCCGTCACCGTCACCGACACCGGCGCGCCCGACAGGCCGATCTACACCAGCCCCGACAAGCCGCTTGGCAAGGGCCTCGTCCTGCAGCGTGCGGTCGAGCTTGCGGGCCGGCAATGGTCCTTCACCGTGCGGGAACTCTATCCGCCCGCCGCCTGGCGCCGCAACATCGGCAGCATCCTGGTCGGGCTGATCTCGTTCCTCTTTGCCGGGGCCGCCGCCGCCGCCGTCAGCGCCCGCCAGAACGAGGCCGAGCAGGTCCGCGCCCTGGCCGCCGCCGCCCGGCGCGAGGCGGAGTATCGCGGGCTTCTCCTCGACGAGATGAAGCACCGGATCAAGAACCACATCGCAAGGATCCAGTCCATCGCCCGGCAAAGCGCGCGCGGGGCCACCGATGTGAAGGCCTTCACCGATGCTTTCGACGCCCGGCTTCAGGCCATGGCCGCCGTGCAGGAGATCCTTGCCGGCACCGCCGTGCCCCAGGCCGACGTCCGCTCGATCCTGCGGACAGAGCTTCGTCAGGGCCTCGACACCGATCAGGTCGAGCATCTCATGGAAGGCCCGGTCGTGCGGCTGGACGAGCGGCAGGCCCATGCTTTCGCCATGGTCGCGCATGAGTTGGTGACGAATGCGATGAAATACGGCGGCCTCACGCCCGAGGGGAAGGGCCTGCGCATCGCCTGGTCTGTCGGCTCTGGTCCGAACGGGGCCGAGGAGGTGACGGTGGATTGGGACGAACGCTTCGTCGCGACCGCCGAAGGCGGCGCCCCGCCCGCCGGCTTCGGCTCGCGCCTGATCGACGCCAGCCTGAAGGGAGAGCTTTCCGGCACCCTGACCCGCGACTTCCATGCCGCGGGATTGCGGATCCTGTTGCGCTTTCCGCTCAAGCCCGCGGTCGGGGCGACCGCGCCCGAACAGATGGCCGCGCAATGAAAGACGGCCCGCGCCGCCAGGGGCGCGGGCCGTCCGGATCGCAGGGCGCTTACTCCTTCTTGAATTCGGGCAGCGCCTCAAGCTCCTCCTTGGTCATGTCGACCCAGATCGCCAGGTCGCCGCCGCTGCCCTGGGCCACGGTCAGCCGGTCCAGCGGGATCGCCACGGCCTTGGCGCCGATCCCAAGGAAGCCGCCCACGTCCAGCACCACGTCGGTCACCTGGCCTTCGCCGGTCAGCACCAGATCCGAGATTTCGGCAATCGAATTGTCCGCGGTATCGCGCACATTCGCCCCGGTCAGCATCTCGGCGGTCAGCGTCTCGCGCTCGACGGCGACATAGCCCTCGGGAAGGGTGACCGCCCCCGGCGTGGTGGTCGCGGCGCCGCCCGCCGCCTCCGCATCCGCCGCAGCCGCCGCATCGGCGTCGGGAGCGGGCTCGGCGCCGGCGTTGGCGTCGGTATTGGTGTCGGCCGTCGCATCGGCGTTGGCGGCGTCTGCGCTCGCATCCGCGGCGGCAGCGTCGGCGGCAGGCGCCTCGTCGGTCGCGGCGCCATCCGTCGCCGCCGCATCGCCAGCCGTGGCATCGGTCGCGGCCGTGGTGTCAGTCGTGGCCGCAGCGCCCGGCACGACCCATTCCGGCGCGGTGTCCAGGGCGGCGCGGTCGGCCTGCATCACCAGGAACCAGCCGTCCGCATCCGTGGCGTCGTCCTGGACAAAGCGCAGGGCCGCCATGTCGACCGCGACCTGGCGCTCGCCGATTCCCAGGAAGCCGCCGATATCGACCAGCACCGCATCGACGCTGCCGTCGCGGCCCAGGATGATGTCGTTCACTTCGCCGATATCGTTCCAGCCTTCCTGCACGCCGCTATAGGCGTCGGCGTCCACGGCGGCCTCGCTGGCATAGATCCGCGCGCCGATCATGTCCGAAGCCGCGACCGCGGGCCCTGCGGCCTCGGTCTGGAACGGAGAGGTCTGGGCCAGCGCAGGATAGGCAAGGCCGGCCGCCATGGCGGTTGTAAGAAGCAGAGTTTTCACGGGACTCTCCTGTGTCTGTTGTGCGGCAGGTCTCTCGCCGCTTGTACGTGGGATCAACGTCCCTGCATCGGGCAGGTTCCGGCCGGTTTCCGCCGTTCCCGCGCCCCTGGGCGGGAAATCGCGCAAGGCTCAGACCATCTCGTCGGGAACCAGAGGGAAAGCGCGGCCGAAATCCTCGGCCGATTTCGGGTCATAGGGCAGGATGAAGCCCCGCCGCCGCGCGGGCGGCAGTCTTGCATTCCGCCCCGCCAGCGCCCGCCAGGCCATAAGCGCCCTGTCCGGATCGAAGAAATCCTCGCCCGCCCCCGATGGCAGCCAATGCTCCATCAGCCGCCGCCGCAGCGCGACCACATCCTCCGGCCGGTCGATCACCAGCCCCGCCTCGGTATCCCAGCGCAGCGAGCGCCCGTTCAGGTTGGCCGAGGAGACGATCGCCCGCCGGTCGTCGAAGATGCTGACCTTGGCATGGATATAGACCAGCGGCGCGCCCTTCAGCTGCGCCCTGCCGCCTTCCTTCGTCCTGCGGCGCTGCGCCGCCCCGCCGATGAACAACCGTCGGCCAAAGCCTTTGCGCAGGATCCGCAAGGCCCGCGCCTGCAGGAATTCGCCCAGCCGCGCGTCCAGCCGGGTCGAGCCCTCGAAGGCCACGTCATCCGGCGCGGCGGGCAGGATCAGGATCATTCGCAATTCCGGGTTCCGCCGCGCCTCTCCGGCAAGGTGGCGGGCAAGGCGGCGGTCGCGGAAATACTGCGTCTCGACATAGATCAGCCGCCGCGCCTGCCCGATGGCCTCGTGATGCGCGGCCTCGATCTCGGCCACCAGGGGCTCGGGCGCGATCTGCCGCCCCGCCCAGCGCAAGCGCCGGCGCGAGAGCGTGCGGACAAAGCGCAGCCCTTCGTGCCAGGGTGCGGCGGGCAGCGGGTCGGCCGCGCCCGCCACCACCGCCAGGAATCGCTCGAGATGCGCCTTCGCATCCCCGGCCACCGGCCCCTCGATCATCAGTTGCACGTCATGCCAGGTCTCGTGCCCCGGCAGCTCATGCTCGGGCGTGTCGTAGAACCTCTCGTCCAGGTCCAGCCCGCCGATGTAAAGTCGCCGCCCGTCGATGACCGCCAGCTTCTGGTGATGCGTCGCGGGATGCAGTGGCGGCACCGCCAGGACCCGGGGCCGGGGCCGGCGCTCCAGCGGCCCGGCCAGCAGGCGCCGCGCCCCCGGCATCTCGCGCAGCGCGGCCAGGCGGATGGGCGGGACCTGCCGGCGCAGCCAGCGGCTCAGGCGCGCAAGCCGCGACAGGATCAGCGGCCAGAACAAGAGCCGCGGCCCGATCCCCGCCACCGCCGAATGCATCGCCGGGATCACCTGCAGCCGCGCTTCCGGCCCGGCAAGTTCGGCCGCCGCCCAGAACATCCTGACCGTCCGCCAGGTCGCCCGGTGCAGCCTGGGCCGCGCGACGGGATCGAAATCCGACAGGATCACCGTCAGGCGCACCCCGCGCCGCAGGGTGTGGATCACCAGTTCGAACCAGCTCCGCCCCACCGCCCGCCCTTCGGCCGAGCGCAGCCGGGTCTTCAGGTCGAACACCCGGAACCCGGCCAGGATCTCGCTTTCGGCGCTGAGGAAGGCCCGCTCCAGCGCGGGATAGGCCTCGGCCGCGGTGACCAGCACCGCGACCCGGCCTGCAACTGGTGTGGCAACGGGCGTGACGGAATCCGGCTCCGCCATTCCATCGGTTCAGGGGCGCAGGCTGTCGGTCGACGAGAAAAACATCGCCTGACTGACGGCCGAGCGGACCTGCTCCTCGGTATAGGGCTTGTTGATCAGGAAGGCGGGTTCGGGCCTTTCGCCGGTCAGCAGCCGCTCGGGGAAGGCGGTGATGAAGATCACCGGAATATCGCCGAACTGGGCCAGGATCTCGTTCACCGCCTCGACGCCCGAGGAATTGTCGGCCAACTGGATATCCGCCAGGATCAGATCCGGCCGCTCGGCCGCCGCCATCTTCACCGCCTCGGCATGGGTCCGGGCGTTGTCGGTGACCCGGTGGCCCATTCCCTCGACGATTGCGGCGATGTCCATGGCGATGATCGCCTCGTCCTCGATCACCAGAACCGAGCCGCGCACCGACTCTTCCATCTCGCGGATCGCGGTCTCGACCAGATGCTTCGCCTCGGCCTCGTCGCTCCCCATGATCGCCGCGACCTGGTCCAGCTCGAAACCCTCGATCGTGTTCAGAAGCAGCGCCTCGCGCGAATTATGGGTCAGCCGCGCCAGATGGGCCTGGGCTGCACTCGCCAGCCCGCCCTCGGCCTCGGCCACCGGGGCGCCGGAACTGGACCAGACCGAATGGAATACGGCGAACAGCGCGACCTTGGGATCGTCATGCTGCGCCAGAAGGTCCGGCTCGGCGACGACAGCCTCCAGCACCGCCACGGCATAGCGGTCGCCGCTGGTCTGGTTTCCGGTCAGTGCACGGGAATAGCGGCGCAGATAGGGTAGATGGCGGGCGACGGTTGCCGAAAGATCCACCGTGTCCTGTGCGAGCATGTACAGACTCTCCCTCGTCATTTTCGCTATGCGTCGCAGGATCAACGCTGCGCCATGGCTTCGGTTCCACAGCGGCGGAGAGATCGGCAAATTTCGGTTCCACGTTGGAACCGTGTGCATGTTGAAGGCGTTCGTCCTTCACGAGTGAGTGGGAAGCAGAACGATATGACGAGAGAAAAGGACGAAGATGTCCCCAAAAGGCAGGCGATGCGGGCACAGATCGACGAGAATCTGAAGCGTGTCTACACCTCGGCCCTGAACGAAGAGCTTCCCGAGCGGTTCCGAGAGCTTCTGTCGCAGCTCAAGGCGCGGGAGGCCGCGAAGGACGGCGGGAAGGATGGCGGAAGGTCATGACCGGAGGCACCGATGTCCCCGAAGACCCGCGCGACCGGCTGGCGGGCGCGATCCCTCGGCTGCGCGCCTTCGCGATCAGCCTGGCGCGCGACGTGACCCAGGCCGACGACCTTGTGCAGGACACGATTCTGAAGGCATGGTCCAACATGGACAAGTTCGATCCCCGGACCAACCTGGATGCCTGGCTTTTCACCATCCTGCGCAACACCTTCTATTCCGCCCTGCGCAAGACCCGGCGCGAGGTGCAGGACACCGACGGCGTCCACGCCGCCGCCTTGTCCGAGAAGCCCGCGCATGACTCGCGCCTCGCGTTCAAGGATTTCCAGCGCGCCTTCGACATGCTCTCGCCCGAACACCGCGAAGTGCTCATCCTGGTCGGGGCCTCGGGCTTTTCCTGCGAGGAGGCGGCCGAGATGATGGGCGTCGCCATCGGCACGGTGAAAAGCCGCGCCAGCCGCGCCCGCAAGCGCCTGGCCGAAATCCTTCACCTGGCCGAAGGCGAGGGCCTGTTCTCGGGCACCGACGGACCCACCCAGGCGGTCGTCTTGCGCGCCGCTTCGGGTGCGCGTTGACATTGCCCGCGACCGGCAGATTCGCGAAAAGCACCCTGGGCTTCCGCTTGGGCAGCACGCTGGTCCTGGCGCTGATGCCGCTTGGCGTTCTCTCTGTCGTCCAGACCCAGTCCGCCCAGAACGACATGCTCGCCTCCACCCTGGAAGGCGTGGCCGGGGCCTCGCTCAAGGCGGTGCAACAGCAGATCGACCTGATCAACGACGCCCGGATCTCGGCCCGGGTGATGGCGGCCGCGCTCCCCGTCGCACTCAGCGAACGCGGCTCCTGTTCGGACCGGGCCAAGGCGGTGAACGACGATCTGCCCAGCGCGACCCTGGTCGCCTATCTGCCGATGTCGGGGCTGATGAGCTGCTCCTCGACCGGCGCTGTCCACGACTTCAGCAGCAGCCCGCATTTCCGCAACGCCATCTCCCGGCCCGAGCCGATGGTCATGTACAATCCGCACGGGGCGGTTTCCGACACCGCGGTCGTCGCCGTGACGCATCCGGTCTTTGACCGGCAGGGCGCCCAGATCGGGATCGTGTCGATCTCGCTTCCCTATTTCTCGGTCGCGCCGCAGGCCTATGCCGATCCCGTCGCGCTGTGGCGGCCGGTCTATCTTGCCACCATCCGGGGCGACGGCACGCTTCTCATCGGCTCCGATCCCGGCCGCGACCTGGACTCCGCCTTGCCCCCCGGCGTGACCGCCGCTTCGCTGGCCGAACGCGCCGGCAGGTCCGCCCTGCTTCGGGACGAGGGGGCCAGCCGCATCCTCTCGGTCACTTCCGTCGCCCCCGACCTTTACCTGCTTTCGATCTGGCAGCGCGAAAGCGCCGGCATCTTCAGCCCTGCCAGCTGGGTGGCGCCCTATCTGCTGCCGGTTCTCACCTGGCTGGCCGCTCTTGTCGCCGCCAGCTTCGCCGCCAGCCGTCTTGTCGTGCGCCATGTCCGGGCCCTGTCGCGCTCGATGTCCGACTACATGGCGACCCGCAGCCGCATCATGGTGCCCGACATCACCGACGCGCCGGCCGAAATCCAGAATCTGCACGCCGTCTACGAACAGCTGATCCGCACTATCGAGCACGAGGAGGCCGAGCTGCAGAACCTGATCGTGGACAAGGACGTCCTCCTGCGCGAGGTGAACCACCGCAGCGGCAACAGCCTGCAGATCATCGCCTCGGTGATGCGGATGTATCGCCGCGAAAGCCGGGACGATGAGGTCCGCACGATTCTCGACGGCCTGATCAACCGCGTGATCGCGCTGTCGTCCACCCACAGCAGCCTCTACACCATGACCGGCCGCCGCGACGTGCCGATGGACGAGATCCTGGCCGGCGTCGTGCGGCGGCTGAAGGAAATCCACGGCGTCGCCCTAGGCGTGGCGCGCAAGCATTTCGATCCGGTCCGCATGCCGGTCGAGGCCGCCGTCCCCCTGGCCATGGCCCTTGCCGAGATCATCGGCTGCCATTTCCACGCCCGCTCCGTCGCCAGCGAAGGGGTCGACATCTCGTTTCGGGAAGACGACGGAGAGATCAGCCTCAAGGTCGAGGGCCCGATCGTGCCCGAGTTCCTGCCCGAGACCATGAGCGGCATCGCCGCCCTGCCGCGCCGGATGCTGCTTCAGTTCGCCGCACAGCTGCGTGGCAAGGTGGCGATCCGCTCCGCGGACAACCGCTCGGCGGTCGAGGTGACCTTCCCCCATATCGCCGTCTGAAACGACTGCGGCCGGCCCCTGTCTCGGGACCGGCCGCGTGAATTTGCTGGGCGGATCAGTGCCGGACGTCGGTCCCGCGCCAGGCATGTTCGGGGCGCAGCACCAGCCTGGCGCGCTCGATATCGCGACCCATCGCCGACTTCAGCTCCTGCGCCAGGTCGCTGGCCCGGGTCACCTCGGCCCGCGCGGCGGCCCTGGCGTCATCGACCAGCTGGTCGCGGGCATCGCCCATCAGCCGGTCCTCCAGCTCGGTCGGCGGGAACATGCAGGCCACCGCCGCCCCCGCCGCCGCCATGGCCATGCCTGCGGCAAGCGGATAGCTCTCGACAACCTCGCGCCCCTTGGCGGTGGCGGCCACGCTGGCGGTATAGACCCGCTCCCGCGCCTCCAGCGCCTCGGCCCGGGCGGCATCGGTCAGCCCCTCCAGCCCATGCCCCAGCGCCGCGCCGGTGTCGCGCGCAAAGGCGCCCATCACCGCAGCCCGATGCTTCGCCAGTTCCGCCGCCGGGGTCAGGCCGCGCCGCGCCGCATGGTCGATCTGCCGCAACAGGTCGGCCGCGCGGGCGCGCAATCCCTTGGCCCGGGCCAGCCACTCCTCCTCGGGATCGACCGGCTCGGCCAATGGCGGGCCGCCCTCGTCCTCCCAGCGGGTGAGGGCCTCGAACTTCTCGGGCGGTCGGGGATGCCTCTCCGCCGCCTGGCGCTGCCGGCCCAGGATCAGCGCCGCCAGCGCCACGCCCGCCACCGCCGCGACAAGGGGCTGCGCCCGTATCGCATGGTCCAGCCGTGACAACAGCGGCGCGGCCTGCGCGGCCAGCGCCTCCTTGCCCTGTTCGACCAGCGCCGAGGGGGTCAGCCGGTCATGCAACTCGGACAGGGACCGCGCCAGTTGCATCCGGTCGCGCTCCAGTTCGCGCTCGATCTCATGGCAATCCACGTCAGACATGTCGCACTCCTTCCTCGCTCATGGCGGCGCGCACCGCTTCGGCATCGCGCCGAACCCCGCGCAGCGCCCGGTCGGGCCAGAGGCCCCGCAGCCGCAGCGCCGCGCGCCCGGCCAGCGCCAGCACGATCGCCAGCACACACAGCGCCAGCCCCACGATCAGCGCCGCCCAGCCCGCGCCCAGGCCCGCCTCGGCCAGCGCCGCGACGGCGGCGCCGGCCAGGACATTCAGCCCGACCAGCGCCAGGATCGCCGCCAGCACGATCTTGACCAGACCGCCCGCGGCCATCCGCAGGCCTGCGCCCGCCTCGGCCCTGGCCAGCATCAGCTCGCCCTTGACCAGACGCCCCAGGCCCGTGACCACATCGGACAACAGCGTGCCCGTGGGCTCGGTGTTTTCCGCCGGGCCCGGCATCAGACCCGCGGCCCCTGGTGACGATCATGCTCGGCCATCCGCCGGTGCGCCGAGGACCGCACGAAGCGCGCCGCCGCAAAGCCCACCACGGCCGCGGCCGCCATGAAGGCCCCCGGATGCCGCCGGGCCATCTCGCGCACGTCCGCCGTCAGGTCCGAGACCGACCGCTGCCGCAGCACGTCCGAGGCCTGGGTCAGCCCCTGCGCCACGCTGCTCAGCACCTTGGACTTCAGCGCATCGCCATCCTCGCCATCGGCCGAGCGTTGCAGCGTCGCCGCCAGCCGCTCGCCCACGTCCGAAAGCGTCTCGCGCGCCGTATCGGCCTTTTCCACCGCGACATCCTTGACCGCCGCAAGGGTCGATCCCGCGCCGCCGACGATCGCGTCCTTGGCCTCCTTCAGGCGCGAGCGGCCCTCGTCCATCGCCTCCGAGGCGCTGTCCTTCAGGCCATCCAGCTTGCGCTTGCCCTCATCCATGACGTCGCCCGCCTTCTCCATCGCGGCCGCGCCGCCCTCGCTCGCGGTTTCGGCAAGCGACTGGGCCAGGTTGCTGCCCGAGCCTTCGGACTGGTCGTCTGATTTCTTGTAGGTCCCGTTCATGGCAGATCTCCTGAAATCTCCGGGGTAAGGTCCATGCACCGCGCCAGGGTCCGGCGGCTGTGCGTCACGGTCTGACAATGCGAAAGCCGCCGCATCGGTTCCCGTCCGCCTCCCCGCCGCCGCACCCGGTCGGCCAGCCCCCGCCTGCCGCAAACTTTTTCCGCGACCCTGCGGAACCCTGGCCCCCGGCCGGGGGTTGAGTCGCAAACGTCACCCGGCGCGGCTCCCCGCGCGCCCTGACCCAAAGGAGAATTCCCATGCTCGGCTGGGCAGTCACATTCCTCGTCATCGCGATCATCGCCGGCGTCCTCGGCTTTGGCGGCATCGCGGGCACCTCGGCCGGGATCGCGCAGATCCTGTTCTTCATCTTCCTGGTGCTGTTCGTCATCTCGCTGTTCCGCGGCGCGCTCCGCCGTTGAGCCACCCCCCCGAGGGCGACGGTCCTTCCCTGCCGTCACGCCTCGATCTGGGGCTGCAGCTTCGGTTGCAGCCCCTTTTTCATGCGCGATCCATTCGGCCACGCTTCTGTCGTCAGCGATTGTTTCGCGTGGGGTCAGGCGGCGACCGGCTGCGTCGGGCGCTGCGGCTGGATCTGCAACAGCAGCCGGATCCGGTCCTGCGCCATCCGCCCGTCCAGCCGTTGCAGGAAGGCCCGCAGCGACCCCAGCGCCGGGCCCTCCTGGACCGTCAGCACAACCTCCGCCCCCGGCTTGCGGCGCAGGGATGGCAGGAAGGTCAGGATCGCGCACATCAGCGAGAACATCGCCTCGCCGTCCTGCGCGTTTCCGGCCAGCACCAGCCGATCCAGCCCGCCCAGATCGCGGATCACCCCATGCAGATGCCGCAGCGAGGCGCTTTGCCGGAAGTCGGTCCAGATCATCTGCGCGCCGGGCAAGGAAAGCTCGGCCAGCGTCATCCGCACCAGAGAGCTTCCGGCCACGATCACCACCGCCCCGTCAGCGCGGCGCAACTGCTCCAGCGGCAGATCCAGCGCCGCCTCGTTCAGCAGGGTCACCGTTGCTTGGCTCATGGCTCGTCCTCCCGTCCGGGCAAGGGGCAACCCCAGGGACGGCCTCCGGTTCCCCGAGGGCCGCCGGTTCCGCACCGGGAACCGGGATGCGCCAGGGCCGTTGTCGGGCGAACAGGGCAGTGCATGGGGATCAGGATGCCAGACGAACCGGCCGCGACGACCGACCTCACGCTTCCCTTTCCCCGCGATCCCTCACCCGGCGCAACCTCGGTCGCCTCACTGCGGACGCTTGCCACCATCACCGTGGTCTGCGCCATCCTTTACGTCGCCAAGGACCTGTTCCTGCCCCTGGCGCTTGGCATGCTGATCGCCTTCATCCTGACCCCCGTGGTCAACGCCCTGCGCCACCACGGCCTGCGCGACACCGTGGCGGTGGTGCTCACGGTGCTTTCCGCCGCCACATTGGTCGGGGCCTTCGTCCTGATCCTCGCCTTCCAGATCAGCCAGATCGGCTCCAACCTGCCGCAATATCAGGGCAACGTCCTGACCAAGATCGACTCGCTGCTCGACGCCGGCAAGGACAGCCGCATCATCTCGCACCTTCAGGGCCTGGTCGGGCGGATCTCAGACCGCCTCGCCGCCGAAAGCGCCGCCACCGGAGACGCCGCGATGAAGGTCGAGGTGGTCGAGCACACCGGCCTGAAGGACTGGCTGACCGGGGTCATCCTGCCCGCCATGACCCCGGTGGGGATCTTCGGGCTGATCTTCGTCGTCGCCATCTTCGCCCTTCTCGAACGCGGCGCGCTGCGCGACCGGCTGGTGCAGCTGATCGGAGGAACCAACATCCTCGCCACCTCGCGCCTGCTGGCCGAGGCGGGGGCGCGCGTCTCGACCTATCTCTTCGCGCAGCTGGTGGTGAACGTGATCTATGCCGTGCCGATCTGGTTCGGCCTCTGGCTGATCGGCGTGCCCAATGCGCTGTTCTTCGGACTCGTGACGCTGGTGATGCGGTTCGTGCCCTATATCGGCTCGGCGATCTCGGCGATTCTGCCGCTTCTCATGGCCTTCGCCGTCTCGCCCGACTGGTCGCTGGTGCTCTGGACCGGGGCGCTGTTCCTGGTCGTGGAATTCACCACCTCCAACCTCATCGAGCCGTGGTTCTACGGCCAGCGCACCGGGCTCTCGCCGCTGGCCGTCATCGTCTCGGCAATGTTCTGGACCTGGCTCTGGGGTCCGGTCGGCCTGATCATGGCGACGCCGCTGACCGTCTGCCTCGTCGTCGTCGGACACCATGTCCCCAGCCTGCGCCTGTTCCCGATCATGCTGGGCGACCAGCCCGTGCTGGCCGAATCCGCGCGCCTCTACGACCGTCTTCTTGCCGGCCATTCCTTCGCCTTCACCGAGGCCGCGACCGCCTCGACCGCGCAGAACTACCTGGCCGACTACTACGACCGCAGCGCCATCCCGGCGCTGGCGCTGGCCCAGGCCGACCATGAGGCGGGCCTTCTCTCCGACTACCAGACCAACCGCATCGCCCATTCCGCCTGGAGCCTGACCGAGGACCTGGAAGCCGTGGTCGAGGACGAGCTTGCCTCGGCCACCAAGACCCCCGCCGAAGGGGCCGAGGCCGCGCCGCTGGTGTCGAATGGCGTGCTTGACGGGCTGGGCAGGCGCATCGCGGTCATGGGCGCGCGCACCGGGCTGGACGATGCGGCGGCGCAGATGCTCTCGCAAGCCCTGCGCGCCGAAGGGGCCGAGTCGCGCGCGGTGCCGCATCGCTCGCTGATGCCGCGCGCGCTCGGGGACCTCGATCCCCAGACGCTGGTCCTCGTCTCGCTGGACGCCAGCCTGCCGCGTTCGGTGGATTTCCAGCTCCGTCAGCTCCGCCGCCGCCTGCCCGGCATCCGCATCGGCCTGGCGCTCTGGCCGCCCGAGGACGGCCCCCTGCCAGAGCCCGCCAGCGCCGATTTCGTGGCCCGGGGCATGGAAGCCGTGCTTTCGGCCGCCTTCGACCTGCCCTCGCCCACGGAAACGGCCGGACAGTCCCCTGCCCGGCCCGCCTGAAAAAGTCGGGGCGGAACCGAAGTTCCGCCCCTTCCATGGCGATCAGAGGTCGGCCTGCCCTCTCGTCCCCAGATCGGGAGAGCGTCCTTCCACTGCGCCACGAACGATATTCGCAATTCCCCGCAACAGCCCGTGTCCGTCCCAGACATCGGCATGGTCCGGGTCGATCGCCAGCGCGACCACGTCATGCGCCTCGGGCCCCTCGGGCCAGAAGACCTTGGCCCCCGGCGACCACAATTCCCGAACCAGATTCTTGTCGGACTCCACCTTGGCCTGCCCATGCAGGGCAACATGGTCGCCCCGCCCCTGAAACGACAGGAAGACCGAGCCATTCTCCCGGACATCCCTGGCCGCGTCCGAAGTGCTTTCGGTCAGCACATAGACCAGCCCCCGCTCGGGTTTCGGGATCGTGGACATCGGCCGGCCGCGCATCCCCTGGTCGGAGCGGGTGACCAGCATCGCGACATCGATCCTGTCGATCATCTCCCAGACCCGCTCCGGCTTGATCGCCTCGGGCTTCTGGTCGGTCTGCTTGTCACCGTCTTCGGTCATTGGCGCGGGGGTCCGGATTGCAAACCGGCGGCCGATGGCCGCCACTCCCCGCAAGAACTTCCGGATCCCGGATCGGTTCCCGCCAAGTTCAAAAATTTTCATCCGGCAGAAAGCAGACGGCCCGGGGGTGCCCGGGCCGTTCTCTTCTTAGTGCACCACGGCCTGGGCCGGGCGCTCGCGTCGGCTTTCGACCACGCGATCGCCGATGATCAGGCCTTCCGGCCCGGCCGTGACGCGGATCACGCTGCCGTCCAGGATTTCCCCGGCCAGCAGCATCTCGGCCAGCGGGTCCTGCAACTGGCGCTGGATCACCCGCTTCAGCGGCCGCGCGCCAAAGACCGGATCATAGCCCTCGTCCGCCAGCCAGGCCTTGGCCGTCGCGTCCAGGTCCAGCGTGATCTTGCGCTGCTCCAGCCGCTGCTCCAGCCGGTGCAGCTGGATCTCGACGATACCGCCCATATCCGCCCGGTTCAGCCGGTCGAAGATGATCTGCTCGTCCAGCCGGTTCAGGAATTCCGGCCGGAAATGCGCCCGGACCGCCTCCATCACCTCGGCCTTCGCATGGGCCGCGTCCATGCCTTCCGGCAATTCGCTCAGCGCCCGCGCCCCGAGGTTCGAGGTCAGGATGATCAGCGTCTGCTTGAAGTCCACCGTCCGGCCCTGGCCATCGGTCAGCCGACCGTCGTCCAGCACCTGCAACAGCACGTTGAACACGTCCGGATGCGCCTTCTCGACCTCGTCGAACAGCACCACCTGATACGGGCGGCGGCGGACAGCCTCGGTCAGCACCCCGCCCTCGTCATAGCCGACATAGCCGGGGGGTGCCCCGATCAGGCGGCTGACCGAGTGTTTCTCCATGAACTCCGACATGTCGATACGGACCATCGCGCCGTCATCGTCGAACAGATACTCGGCCAGCGCCTTGGTCAGCTCGGTCTTGCCGACGCCGGTCGGGCCGAGGAACAGGAAGGACCCCAGCGGCCGGTTCTCGTCCGACAGTCCCGCGCGCGACCGCCGGACAGCCCGCGACACGGCCTCCACCGCGGCGCGTTGCCCGACGACACGCTTGCCCAGCTCCTCTTCCATCTTGAGAAGCTTCTCCTTCTCGCCTTCCAGCATCTTGGTCGTGGGAATGCCGGTCCAGCGTTCCACCACCTCGGCGATCTGCTCGGGCCGCACGGCCTCGGCGACCAGCGCCTGGCCTTCCTTGGCTTCCGCCTCGGCCAGGTCCTTCTCCAGCGCCGGGATGCGGCCGTATTGCAGTTCGCCCGCCTTGGCGAAGTTGCCCTCGCGCTTGGCGCCCTCCAGCTCGGCCCTTGCGGCGTCCAGCTGCTCCTTCAACGTCCGCGCCGCCTCCAGCGAGGCGCGCTCGTTCTGCCACTTCGCCGTCAGTTCGGACGACTTTTCTTGCAGGTCGGCCAGCTCCTTCTCCAGCTTCTCCAGCCGGTCCTTCGACGCCGCGTCGTCTTCCTTCTTCAGCGCCTCGGCCTCGATCTGGAATTGCAGGATCTGCCGGTCCAGCGCGTCCAGTTCCTCGGGCTTGCTATCCACCTCCATCCGCAGACGGCTGGCCGCCTCGTCCACCAGGTCGATGGCCTTGTCCGGCAGGAAGCGGTCGGTGATATAGCGGTGCGACAGCGTCGCCGCCGCCACCAGCGCCGAGTCGGCGATCCGCACCCCGTGGTGGAGTTCATACTTCTCCTTGATCCCGCGCAGGATACTGATCGTATCCTCCACCGTCGGCTCCTCGACAAACACCGGCTGGAAGCGACGGGCCAAGGCCGCGTCCTTCTCCACATGCTTGCGGTATTCGTCCAGCGTGGTCGCACCGATGCAGTGCAACTCACCCCGCGCCAGCGCCGGCTTGATCAGGTTCGCCGCATCCATCGCGCCTTCGGATTTCCCCGCGCCGACCAGAGTATGCATCTCGTCGATGAACAGGATGATCTCGCCCGCCGCCGCCTCGATCTCCTTCAGGATCGCCTTCAGACGTTCCTCGAACTCGCCACGGTATTTCGCCCCGGCGATGAGCGCGCCCATGTCCAGCGCCATCAGCTTCTTGTTCTTCAGGCTCTCCGGCACGTCGCCGTTGACGATGCGCAGGGCCAGCCCCTCGGCGATGGCGGTCTTGCCGACGCCGGGTTCCCCGATCAGCACCGGGTTGTTCTTCGTGCGCCGCGACAGCACCTGCATCGCACGGCGAATCTCCTCGTCCCGGCCGATGATCGGGTCGATCTTGCCGTCCCGCGCCGCCTCGGTCAGGTCGCGGGCGTATTTCTTCAGCGCCTCCATCGTGTCTTCCGACGACGCAGAGTCAGCCGTCCGCCCCTTGCGCACCTCGTTGATCGCCGTGTTCAGCCCCTGCGCCGTCACCGCCCCCGCCGTCAGCGCATCCTTGGCGCGCGTGTTCACCAGCGCCAGCGCGGTCAGCAGCCGTTCGACCGGCACGAAGGAATCCCCGGCCTTCTTGGCCACGGTCTCCGCCTCGTCCAGCACCCGCACCAGTTGCGGGTCGACATAGGTCTGCGCATCGCCGCCGGTGACTTTGGGCAGCTTGGCGATGGCGGCGTTCACCGCCTCGTTCACCCGCTCGGGGCTGCCGCCCGCCTTGCGGATCAGGTTCGCGGCCAGGCCCTGATCGTCATCCATCAACGCCTTCAGCAGATGGTCGGGCAGCACGCGCTGGTGGCTTTCCCGCATCGCGATGGTCTGGGCGGCCTGAAGGAAGCCGCGCGACCGCTCCGTGAATTTCTCCAAATTCATCGGCAATCTCCTCTGGTTAAGCGCCCCCCTCGCGCCGCCCGGACTTCCGGCACGGTGCATGGGGCCTTGCCGCTGACTTGGGCGCGCCCTTCAGGCTTTGCAATCCCCGTCCCCCGGAAAATCCGCCTCGGCGACAACCTGCCCGGCCTTCCGGATCGGCCTTTCCCCGCCGATCGCCACCCGCCCCTTGCGCGGGCCCCGGCCCATCCCAAAGGCGCATGGCCGCAATGCCTTGCCTTCCACCCCGGCCGCCGTCCATCTGGACATTCCGAACCCGGAAGGCCCCGCGATGTCCGATGCAAAGCTCCCCCTGATCCACAAGGCCCCGGTCGAGGGCCTGACCGTCCATGTCGCGCGCACCGGCATCTCGATCGGCGACGCCGCCTGGCTCGACCGGCTGAGCGATGGCCGGATCGGGGTCTATGCCCGCGTCCGCCAGCCCTTCCTCGGCCTGATCCCGCGCCTGCGTCCCGCGCTCCTCGGCCATCTCGGCCCCCTGGCCGAAGAGATCGTCGCCCCCTCCCTCGCCCATGGCGATCCGCTCAGGGTCCGCATCATCGACCTGATGCCCGAGCATCTGTCGAACGGCTTCCCGCCCGAGGTCTATATCTCGGTCTGGGGCGATCCGCGCCACCTGCAGCCGATCCTGCAGGCCGTCCTCCCCGAGCCGGACCCCGAGCCCGCTCCGCGTGGCCCGGTCCCGACGCCGCGCCTCGCCTAGATCTCATAGCGCACATAGGCGAAGGCGCTGGCATCCGGCGCCCAGCAGGGCACGTTGAGCGTTCCCTGGGCGCCCGTGATCTCGCGCAGCCGCCGCCGGTTGCCGCCCTCGGGGTCGCACAGGACCAGCGCCACCGGCACGTCGGCGGGATGACTCTCGGTCCCCGGCGGATAGGCAAGATACAGCAGATGCTCTCCGTCGGGCGAGGAATGCGGGAACCAGTTCACGCAATCGTCCCGGAACAGCTGGCGCTGCCCCAGTCCATCCGCGGCCATCACCCAGATCTGCGCCCGCCCCGTCCGGTCGCAGTTGTAATAGATCCGGCGGCCGTCCGCGCTGAACTCCGGCCCGTCGCACTGCCCCTCGCCAAGGGTCAACCGCCGCTCCTCGCCGCCAGTCTCCAGCGTGTAGACGTCGATCACCCGCCTGCCGCCCCGCGCCGCGACATAGGCAAGAACACCTCCATCCGGCGAGATCCCGTGCCACCAGCTCGGCGCCTCGGGCGAGATCTTCGCCGGCTCGCCCCCCGTCGCCGGCATCCGGTAGATCTGCGCCCCCCGCCCCTCGTGATGCGAGCCGAGGAAGATCGTCCCCCCATCCGGGCTGAAGCCATGGTCGTTGTTGCACCGGACGGCCTTGCCCGTTTCCAGCGCAAGCAGCTCGGGCGCGGCCAGCGGCACCCGGAACAGCCGCCCGCCCCCGTTCACCAGCAGCCAGTCCCCCGAAGGCGCCCAGTTCGGCGCCTCGATCCGGCCCTCGACAACCAGCACCTCGCGGACCTCGCCCGTCGCCAGATCGAAGGTCTCGATCACGCTCCGCACCAGCTGCCTCCAATGCCCGCAAGCGTTCAGCCCGCCGCTTCCATCACCCGCTTCAGGCCCCGCACCAGTGCCGCGCTGGTCCGCCGCTCCACCCTTGGCCCGAACCCCATCGCGACAACCTTGCCGCCCGCCGCGAAATCCTCGGCGCAAGAGCCATGCAGTTCCCGAACCCCCTGCGCCAGCAGCCCCGGCGCGGTCTCGGCGGTCACCCCCGCCCCCGCCATCACCGCGATCCGCCCTGCCGCCTGCGCCACCAGCGCCCCGATGCGGGCAGCCCCCGCACCCGCCGTCGCCGCCCCGCCCGAGGTCAGCACGCGCCGAAACCCCAGCGCCACCGCCTGTCCCAGCGCCTCGCCCTGATCCGGCACAAGGTCGAAGCATCGGTGCAAGGTCAGGTCCAGGGGCTCCGGAACTTTCGAAAATTCCGGGTCGGAGCCGTCAAAGGCTCCGGTCCGATTTCTTGCAGGACCTCGATCCCCGCCCGCCGCCCGCGCCGCCGCGACCAGCCGCCGCAGCACCGGCAGGTCCAGCCGCCCGTCCGGCAGGCTCGCCCCCAGCACCACCCCCGCCAGCCCGGCCTCGCCCGCCGTCGCGATCTCCGCCTCCATCGCCCGCACCTCCGCCCCGGACCAGACGAAATCCCCCGCCCTCGGCCGGATCATCGCCAGGACCGGCACCCCGCACTGCGCCGCTTCCCGCATCATCCCGACCGAGGGGGTGAGGCCCCCCAGGGCCAGCGCCGCGCACAGCTCGATCCGGTCCGCCCCGCCCTCGACCGCCGCCTCCAGACCCGCCAGCGTATCGACGCAGACCTCCAGCCTCAGCCCCATTCCGCCTGCCCCGCCATCGCCGCGCCCAGCAGCCCCGCATCCGCCCCGCATTCCGCCGGCACCACCAGCGGCGCAACCGTCCGCCGCAGGATCCGCGCCCGCACCGCCTCGTCCAGCCAGGCCACCAGCCCCGGCGCGCGGCTCAGGCCCCCGCCCACCGGCACCACATCCGCGCCGACCAGGTTCACCGCCAGCGCCAGCGGTCCCGAGACCAGATCGCGCCACAGCTCCAGCGTCGCACCCTCGCCCGCCTGCCAGCGCGCCACGATGTCCTCCGCGCCCAGCGCCTGGCCCGTCCGCGCCTGGTGCAGCCGCTCCAGCCCGCGCGCCCCGCCGATGGTGTCCACGCAACCGACCTGCCCGCAGCCGCAGGCAAGGGCGTAGTCGCCCCGGATCACCGGCCCGTGCCCCCATTCCCCGGCATAGCCGCCCGCCCCGGTCACCAGCCGCCCGCCGATCACCAGACCGCCGCCGACACCCGTGCCCAGGATCACGCCCAGCACCGTGCCATGCCCCCGGCCCGCGCCCCGCGCCGCCTCGGCCAGGGCAAAGCAATCCGCGTCGTTCAGCACCTTGACCGGCAAGCCCACCGCCGCCTGCAACTCCGGCCCCAGCCGCAGCCCGTCGATCGCCGGGATATTCGCCACCGTCCCCTCGCCCGTCGCCGGATCCACCACCCCCGCGATGGAGATGGCGATGCCCCTCTCGCGCCCGGTCACGAACCCCGCAATCGCCGCAGTGAACCCCGCCTTGTCGCCCGCGGGCGTCGGCACCTCCCCCACCGGCCGCAACGCGCCGTCCCAGACCGCGGCCTTGATCCGGCTGCCGCCGATGTCGAACACAAGGATCATCCCGCCCCCCTTTTGCGCCAGTCTTGACAGCCCGACCCCGCCCCGTCAAACCGCCCAAAACCCCGGAGATCGCCATGCCCGCAGATGACCGCCTGATCGTCGCCCTCGACGTGCCGAACGTGGTGCAGGGCCTCGACCTCGTGTCGCGGATCGGCGAGGCGGCCGGCTTCTACAAGATCGGCCTCGGCATGCTGACCGGCGGTGGCCTCGCCCTTGCGAACGAGTTGAAGCACGAACAGGGCAAGCGCGTCTTCCTGGACATGAAGCTCTTCGACATCGGCGCCACCATCGAGGCCGCGGTCCGGGGCCTCGCGCAATACGACCTCGACTTCCTCACCGTCCACGGCGACCCGCAGGTGGTCAGCGCCGCCGCCACCGGCAAGGGCGGCACCGGCCTCAAGATCCTCGCCGTCACCATCCTCACCTCGCTCGACCGCGCCGATCTTGACGCGAACCTGATCAGGCCCGGCGACATCCACGAGATCACCCTGGAACGCGCCGCCCGCGCGCTTGCCGCCGGGGCCGACGGCGTGATCGCCAGCCCGCAGGAAGCCGCGCTGATCCGCGCCCTGCCCGAGGCGCGGGGCAAACTCATCGTCACCCCCGGCGTCCGTCCCGCCGGTGCCGCCTCCGGCGACCAGAAGCGCATCGCCACTCCGCATCAGGCCATCTCCGACGGGGCCGACCACATCGTCGTCGGCCGCCCGATCTGGCAGGCGCAAGACCCCGCCGCCGTCGCCCGCGCCGTGGTGGCCGAGCTTCCCACGCAAGCCTAAGATTTTTCGTCGAAAAATCTTAGGCTCCCACAACGCCAAATTCCAAATTAAAAGAATCGGGTTTACAAAGCCAAGTATTTTTGTCAGCTATACGGCGATCCCAGCCGAAGGTCTCTCCATGCGCCTGCTCTCCGCCCTGCTTCTGACGACCCTGGCCAGCCCGACCCTCGCCGCCACGCCGGAGGACGTTACGCGCCACTATGCAGACCTCGCCCTCGCCGGCTATCAGGACAGCCTGACCACCGCCCAGGCCCTGCAACTCTCCGTCGCCGCCCTGATCGCCACCCCCTCCGACGCCACGCTTGCAGCCGCCCGCGACGCCTGGCTCGCCGCCCGCGTTCCCTACCAGCAGACCGAGGCCTTCCGTTTCGGCAACCCGATCGTCGACGACTGGGAAGGCCGGGTGAACGCCTGGCCGCTGGACGAGGGGCTGATCGACTACACCGCCGCCGGCTACGGCAACGAGGAAAACCAACTCGCCACCCTGAACGTCGTCGCCACGCCGAAATTCACCCTCTCGGGCAACGAGATCGACGCCTCGACCATCACCCCGGCGCTGATCGCAGAGACCCTGCACGAGGCCGACGGGATCGAGGCCAACGTGGCGTCCGGCTACCACGCCATCGAATTCCTGCTCTGGGGCCAAGACCTGAACGGCACCAACCCCGGTGCGGGCAACCGCCCCGCCACCGACTTCGCCACCGGGGACGCCTGCACCAATGGCAACTGCGACCGCCGCGCCGCCTATCTGCGGGCCGCGACCGACCTTCTGGTCGCCGACCTGACCGAGATGGTTGACAACTGGGACGAGGACGGCCCGGCCCGCGCCGCCGTGACCGTCGACCCGCAGAAGGGCATCCTCGCCGCCCTTACCGGCATGGGCAGCCTCTCCTATGGCGAACTCGCGGGAGAGCGGACCAAGCTGGGCCTGATGCTGAACGACCCCGAGGAGGAGCATGACTGCTTCTCGGACAACACCCACAACAGCCACTTCTACGACGGTCTCGGCATCCGCAACGTCTATCTCGGCAGCTACACCCGGACCGATGGATCGGTGCTGCAAGGCCCGTCGCTGGCCGATCTGGTGGCCGCGGCCGACCCCGGCGTGGACACGCAGCTGAAGGCCGAACTCGACGCCTCCGTCGCCGCCCTGCAAGCCCTGAAGGATGCGGGCGACTCGGGCCGCACCTTCGACACGCTCATCGCCCCCGGCAATGCCGAAGGCGAGGCGCTGATCATGGCCGCCGTCAACGCGCTTGTCACCCAGACTGCCTCGATCGACCGCGCCGTCACCGCGCTCGGTCTCTCCAAGGTCGATTTCGAAGGCTCGGACAGCCTGGACAGCCCGGAGGCCGTCTTCCAATGATGATCTGCCACTGCCAGTCGATCACCGACCACGAGATCCGCGCCGCGGTGGACTGGATGCGCGCCGCCGACGCCGATACCGTCATCACCCCCGGCAGGATCTACCGCGCCCTCGGCAAGCGCGCCGATTGCGGCGGCTGCCTGCCGCTGTTCCTCGACACGATGCGCCAGTCGGAAAGCCTGCCCGTGGGCGCGCCGGTCCCGATCCTTCGCCGCCCTGCCATCGCCGCGCGCTGAGAGGGAACCGAAGCCGCGCCGCTACCGTTAGCCCGCGATCACCAGGCAAGGGAGGACCGGCCATGAAAGGCGACGCGAAAGTCATCGAGTACCTCAACGCGGGCCTGCGGTCCGAGTTGACGGCGGTCAGCCAGTACTGGCTGCACTACCGCCTGCAAGAGGACTGGGGCTTCGGCCATCTCGCCGACAAGTCCCGCGCCGAATCGATCGAGGAGATGCACCACGCCGACCGCTTCATCGCCCGGATCATCTTTCTCGAAGGCCATCCCAACCTGCAGAAGCTCGACCCGCTGCGCGTCGGCCAGACCGTCCGCGAGACGCTGGAGGCCGACCTCGCCGCCGAACACGACGCCCGCAACCTCTATATCGAGGCGCGGCAGCACTGCGATCAGGTCGGCGACTATGTCTCGCGCGCGCTGTTCGACGACCTCTTGGCGGATGAAGAGGGCCATATCGACTATCTCGAGACCCAGCTCGACCTTTTCGACAAGCTCGGCGCCGAACGCTACGGCCTGCTGAACGCCAAACCCGCCAGCAAGGCCGACTAGCGCCCCGCCCTCACCCCTTGGGGCGCGTCTCTCCAGGGCATATGCCCCGCGTAGGGTGCGCTACAGCGCACCTCGGCAGCGCACCCCGGAGGAGCGTCGTTCGCCCGGGCACAGACAGCATCGACGAACGGCCGTCGAGCGGTTTCAGCACAGGACCTCGATCAGGCGGGGACCGCGCTGGCCCATCGCCTCGGCGAAGGCGGCGTTGAAGCCGGCCATGTCCTCCACCCGCACCGCCTGCACCCCGTGACCCTGCGCCAGCGCCACCCAGTCCAGCCGGGGGCCCTCGACGTCGAACATCTGGCTGGCGTTGCGGCCGACCTCGTTCACCCCCATCGCCGCCAGTTCCTCGCGCAGGATCTGGTAGCCGCGGTTGGCGAAGACCACCGTGGTCACGTCCAGCCCCTCGCGCGCCATGGTCCACAGCGATTGCAGGGTGTACATCCCCGAGCCGTCGCCCTCCAGCACCACGACCTTGCGCTCCGGGCAGGCCACGGCGGCGCCCACGGCATTCGGCAGGCCAAAGCCGATCGACCCGCCGGTGATCGTCAGCACGTCATGCCCGCGCGCCTGCTTCAATGCCGGGGCAAGGTGGCCCGAGGCGGTGATCCCCTCGTCCACGATGATCGCCTTCTCGGGCAGCAGCGCGGCGAGGGACTGGCCCAGTTTTTCCAGCGTCAGCGGGCCATCGGGCAGGGGTGGCAGCGAGAGGGCGGTGAAATCCCCCGGCCCGAGGTCCGCCTCGCCGATCTCCTCGGCCAGGGCGCGCAGGGTCCAGTCGATGTCCATGTCGCGGCTGCACAGGTCGATCAGCCTTGTATCCGGGTCGTCGGGGGTCGAGGGGCGGCCGGGATAGGCGAAGAACCCGGCGGGCCGCGTGGTGCCGCACAGGACCAGCGCCGGGGCCCCGTGCAGCAGGGCAAGGTTGTCCTCGATCCGATAGGCCATCCGCTCGATCGCCACCGACCCCGCCCCCCGGCGGAAGCGGGCGGCGAAGAAGGGCTGCATCAGCCGCGCGCCCGCCGCCTTGGTCAGCCGTTTCGCCAGCAGGCCAAGGTCCGACCACAGCGCGGGACCGTCCAGCAGCAGGATCGCGCCGGGCTGGCGCAGGGCGCGGGCGGCGGCGGCCACCTCGTCCTGCAACGGGCGGCGCAGCGGCACCGGCGGCGGCGCCACCGCCTGCGCTTCGGCCGGGTCCCAGGCCATGTTGGCGGGCAGGATCAGCGTCGCGATCCGGCCATTCCCGCCGCGCGCCGCCTGGATCGCATCGGCCGCGTCCGTCGCCACTCGCCCCGGCTCGGAACAGACGCGGGTCCAGTGCGAAACCGCCTGGCTGATCCCGACCGTGTCGCCCTTGAGCGGCGCCTCGAACCGCAGGTGATGGTCCGCGTGATCCCCCATCACGTTCAGCACCCCGCTTTGCGCCTTGCGCGCATTGTGCAGGTTGGCGAAGGCATTGCCGAAGCCCGGTGCAAGGTGCAACAGCGTTGCCGCCACCTCTCCCGACATGCGGAAATAGCCGTCCGCCGCGCCAGAGACCCCGCCCTCGAACAGGCAGAGGATGCAGCGCAGGTCGGGATGGCGGTCCAGCGCGGCCACGAAATGCATCTCCGAGGTGCCGGGATTGGCGAAGCAGACCCGAACGCCACTGGCCAGCAGGGTCTTAACCAGGGTTTCCGCGCCGTTCATCCTCTGCCCCTCCGCTTCGTGATCGCCACTCCCTCCTTGGCAGTCCGCGTCCCTTGGCGCAACCCCGGCCCGCCTTGCGGCCCGATCACTCAATCTCCCCCTGCCCGCCATATTTTTGCCGTTCTGGAAACGCTTCCTTGGGGCAGGTGAATGGTAGGGCCGCGCAATGGGACCAAAGGTTATCCAGCTCGACACGGAACGGCGCGAGGCGACGGCCCCGGCCCCGCGCCGCGTGACTCTGATCGTGCCCGTCTACAACGAGGAGGCCAGCATCGCGCTGTTCCTCGACAGGCTCTCCCCGGTGATCGAGGAGGCAGGCACCCTTGTCCGCATCGACATCCTCTTCGTCAACGACGGCAGCCGCGACCGGACCGAGCGGCTGATCCTGGCCGAGGCGGAAAGGCGGCCCGGCATCTCGCTTCTGAACCTGTCGCGCAACTTCGGGAAAGAGGCGGCGCTGACCGCGGGCCTGCACCATGCCACCGGCGATGCGATGATTCCGCTGGACGTCGACCTGCAGGACCCGCCCGAGGTCATCCTGCTGATGATCCGGCGCTGGCTGGACGGGGCGAAGATCGTCAACGCCCGGCGCAACCGGCGCGACGGGGACAGCTGGCTGAAATCCCGCTCGGCCGGGGCCTTCTACCGCCTGTTCAACGCCATGGCCGAACGCCCGATCCCGCGCGACGTCGGCGACTTCCGCCTCATGGACCGCGAGGTGGTGCAGGCGATCCGCCAGCTCGGCGAACGCTCGCGCTGCAACAAGGCGCTGTTCTCCTGGGTCGGCTTCGAGACCGAGGAAGTCCTGTACGACCGCCCCGCCCGCGCCGCGGGCGAGACGCAATGGTCCTACTGGAAGCTCGCCAAACTGGCGCTCGATGCCATCTTCTCCTCGACCACGGTGCCGCTGCGAATCTGGACCTGGGTCGGCATGCTGATGGCGCTGGTCTCGCTGGTCTACTCGCTGGTCGTCTTCATCCGCACGCTGGCCTTCGGGATCGACGTGCCCGGCTATGCCTCGACCGCGATCCTGATCCTGGTCTTTGGCGGCATGAACATGTTCGCGCTGGGCATCATCGGCGAATACGTCGGCCGCATCTACACCGAGGTCCGCCAGCGCCCGCTTTACGTCGTGCGCTCGCACCACGTTTCCGATATGGCGGAGGGATGAGATGGACAGTGCCGTCTACGACCGAATGAACGATCTCGAGGCGCATCACTGGTGGTTCGTCGCGCGCCGCAATATCATTGCTGCGCTGGTCGGCCGTGCCCTGAGCAAGCGGCCCGCCCGCATCCTCGAAGCTGGTTGTGGAAGCGGCGGCAACCTGCAGATGCTGCGCAGCTTCGGCGAGGTCGACGCATTCGAATACCACGGCCCCGCGCGCGAGGCCGCCGCGCGCAAGACCGGCATGACCATCCCCTTCGGCGCCTTGCCCGATGCGCTACCCTTCGACGATGTCTACGATCTGATCGGCCTGTTCGACGTGCTGGAGCATATCGAAGACGACATGGGTTCGCTGGTTGCGCTGCGCGAGCGCCTGGCATCGGGCGGCAAGATCCTGGTGACCGTCCCGGCCTTGCCCGCGCTCTGGTCCGGCCACGACGTCCGCCACCACCACTTCCGTCGCTACACCCGGACCAGCTTGACGGAGGTGGCGCGAAAGGCCGGGCTGAAAGTGACCTACGCAAGCTATTTCAACTTCTTCCTTTTCCCGCTGGCCGTGGCCGCGCGCGCGCTGAAACGCATGGCGGGAAGCGATGTGCCTGACGACCAAATGCCCGCCGGCTGGCTGAACGCCCTGCTGGCCCGCATCTTCGGGACCGAACGCCATCTTCTCGGTCGCGTTCGGTTGCCCATCGGACTGTCGCTTGTGGCGGTTATGGAAAGGGCCTGAGGCGTCATGCTGAACCAGGTGGCCCGCTTCGGCGGGGTGGGAGTGCTGGCGACGCTGGCACATGTCCTGACCGCGCTTGTGGCCGAGCGGATGCTGCAGATGTCTGGCCAGTCAGCGAATCTCGCCGGGTTCCTGACCGCCGTGCTGATTTCCTACTTTGGCCACGCGAATTTCACCTTCCACGCGGGGCCGGGCTCGTCGGAGCGTTTCCTGCGCTTTGCGACGGTTTCCGTTTCCGGGCTCGCCGCCAGCAGTCTGACCGTCGCCTTGATCACACAGGCCCTGGGCCTGCCCTTCGTCGTCGCCATGGCCGCCGTGGTTATCGTGGTTCCGACCGCCACCTACCTGGCAATGCGATTCTGGGTCTTCCGGCAGATCGCGCAGAACTCCACCGAGGCTTGGGCCGGTGTTCTGCTCTCGCTTGGCATGACGCTTGTCCTGGCTTTGCTCTTTGGCCACCATCCGCTGACCAACGACGTCGCCTGGTACCTGGTGGCCACGCGCGAATGGCTGAACGGTGCGCCGTTGTACGAGCACATCATGGAGGTGAATCCTCCGCTGAACTTCTACTACACCGTGCCGCCGATCCTTCTGGCCGATCATTTCGGCCTCAGCGACACGGCCGCCCAGTACCTTTTCATATGGGTGCTTCTGTTCCTGATCCTGTGCTGGTGCAGCGCGATCATCCGCACGGACCTTGGCTTTTCTCCGGTCCGGCAGGCGGCGTTGCTTGCAGGATTGGCCGTCGCGATGGCCGTTCCGGCCCTGGACAGCGTAGGGCAGCGCGAATTTTACCTGGTCTTGCTGATGACACCTTGGCTGTTGACGCAGGTTACAGACAAGCGCCTGCCGACCCGCCGCGAGGTCGGGACGGCGGCCGTCGCGGCCTTGGGCGTTTGCCTGAAGCCGCATTTCGTCCTGTTTCCGGCGGCGATCACCCTGCTACACATCCTCCGCCATCGGTCGCTGAGGCCGGTCTTCTCGGTCTCGAACCTGACCTTCCTGGCGATCGGTCTGGCTTATGTCGGCTATATCGCGCTGGTCCATCCCGCCTATCTGACCGACATCGTCCCGATTGCCCAACTCGTCTATGGCGGCTACCGGGCCGAGCCGAATGTTGTGTTCGGCCTTTACTTGCGGGAATTCCTTCTGATGGCGTTGCCGGTGGGCCTTGCCCTTCTCGACCGTCCGCGCAGTTTTGCGCCGCTTCCGTTTGCCGCTGCCGGTCTGGCGGGTTTCCTCTGCTATGCCCTGCAGGCCAAGGGCTTCCGCTACCACATGATCCCGTTCCTGTCCTTCGGCCTGATGGGCTGTGTCATGGTCCTTGTGCAGGCGCGGGCCGTCGGTTCTCTGGCCGTGGCCTGCGCTGTCGCCGTATTTGGGGTGAGTGCGGTTACAGCATCAGAGGGGTTTCACCGCAGCTATTCGGTCCAACAGGCAAAGCGAGTGAAGCAGGAGCTTGCCGATTACGACAGCGTTATGGCCTTGACGACCAATCTCGGCGCCGGTCCGCCGGTTGCGTTCGAAACCGGCTCCAGATGGGCAAGCCGCTACCCGACCAACTGGCTGATTCCCGGCGCGTTGAACGCTTTGGCCAAGACCGATTGCGCAACCGAGGCCGAGCTTTGCGCGCAGTTCCAGGGCATCGTCCACCGCAACAGGTCGGACAACATCGCCGACATGATCGCGGAGGAACCGGATCTGCTGATCGTCGACCGCTATTCAGGCTACTTCGACGTGGGCCGCTTCGACTGGCTCAATTTCATGGCGGAAGACCCGGCCTGGGCTCCCGTCTTCGCCGAGTATCGGAAGATCGGCGAGTCTCTGCGGTACGACTATTATCTGCGCCAGACCGAAAAAACCCCGCCGTGACATCACGGCGGGGTAAAGGTGTCCCCCAGGCGGTCCGGGGGACAGGCGTGTGCCGTAGGTTCAGTGCGGGCGGCTGCCGTCGGCCTCCATCTCGGCGCGGATCTGCTGGCGCAGAAGGTCGATGGGCACCATCTTGCCGTCGCGCTTGAAGTGCCAGTAGGTCCAGCCGTTGCACGAGGGCGCCCCCTCCAGCGCCGCGCCGACCTGGTGGATGCTGCCCTTGACGTCATTGCCGATCAGCGTGCCGTCGGCGCGGACCTTGGCCTTGAAGCGGTTGCCGATCGAGAACAGCTCCTCGCCCGGCCGCAGCATGCCGCGTTCGACCACCTGGCCGAAGGGCACCCGGGGTTCCGCGCGTTTCGAGCCGGTGACCTCCAGCGCCGAGGCGTCGAAGCGCCGCACGCGCTCGATCCGGTCGAGGGCGACCTTGCGATAGGCTTCCTCGCGCTCGATCCCGATGAAGTCGCGGCCCAGCATCTTGGCCACCGCCCCCGTCGTGCCGGTGCCGAAGAACGGGTCCAGCACCACGTCGCCCGGATTGGTCGTCGCCACGATCACCCGGTGCAGCAGCGCCTCGGGCTTCTGCGTCGGATGCGCCTTGTCGCCGTTCTCGTCCTTCAGCCGCTCATGCCCGGTGCACAGCGGAATCACCCAGTCCGAGCGCATCTGCACCCCTTCGTTCAGCGCCTTCAGCGCCTCGTAGTTGAAGGTGTATCTCGCCGCCTCGTCGCGGCTGGCCCAGATCAGCGTCTCATGCGCATTGGTCAGCCGCTTGCCCTTGAAGTTCGGCATCGGGTTCGACTTGCGCCAGACCACATCGTTCAGCAGCCAGAAGCCCTGGTTCTGCAACTCGGCCCCCAGGCGGAAGACGTTGTGATAGCTGCCGATCACCCAGATCGCCCCGTTCGGTTTAAGGACCCGCTTCGCCGCCGCCAGCCAGTCGCGGGTGAAGGAGTCGTAGGCCGCGAAGCTGGAGAACTGGTCCCAGTGGTCGTCCACCGCGTCGACCCTGGAGTTGTCGGGCCGGTGCAGGTCGCCCCGAAGCTGCAGGTTGTAGGGCGGGTCGGCGAAGATCAGGTCGACGGAACCCGCCGGGAGAGCGTTCATCGCCTCCACGCAGTCGCCCGCAAGGATCTGGTTCAGCGGAAGCCCGTCCGCCGGGGTCGTTCTGGTCGTCATGTCTCTGCCTCTGCGCCCGGCATCTGGTGTGCCGATGTTGTGCCAAAGCATGAGTCAGAGCCGATTCGGCGTCAAATTCTTTTTTGAATCAAGAGGTTACAGAAACATCTTGATACAAGATATTGTGGACGGGCCTGAACGAACGCCTATGCCAAGGGGTCACGCCAAGATCTAGAAGCGCGGCCAGATGATCGGGCGTGGGGTATCCGGCATTGGTTTCCCAGCCATAGCCGGGGTGCTGTTGCGCCAAATCCACCATGATCCGGTCGCGCGTCACCTTGGCCACGATCGAGGCCGCCGCGATCGACAGGCACAGCGCGTCGCCCTTGATGATCGCGGTCGCGGCGCAGGCCAGTCCGCGCGGAATCATGTTGCCGTCGATCAGCGCATGGTCCGCCGAAAGCGCCGCGACCGCCCGCTCCATCGCCAGGTGGCTGGCGCGCAGGATGTTCAGCCGGTCGATCTCCTCGACCGTGGCATGGGCGACGCTGACTTCGGCCAGTTCCATGATCTCGGCGAACAGGACCTCGCGCCGTGCCGCGGGCAGGACCTTGGAATCGTCCAGCCCCTTCGGGATCCGCGCCGGGTCCAGCCGCACCGCCGCAGCCGTCACCGGCCCGGCCAGCGGGCCGCGACCGGCCTCGTCCACGCCCACCACGCGGACGATGCCGCGAGCGAGGATGTCGGTCTCATGCAGGAAGCTGGGAGGGATGCGCGCCATGCGGCAGCACTAGCGCGGATGGGCGCGCGGAAAAAGGGGGACGAAGGCTGCTCACCCCTTCGTCCCCCAAAGCGGGCGGGGTCAAGGGCAACCCCGCCCTGGTCCCTCAGCGGCCCGTGACGCGGAAGCCCGCGTCGCGCAGGCATTCGGCACTGTAGACCCGGTCGTCGCGGCCGAAGATCCGGGCCCGGTTGGCGCAGTCGCGCGGCAGGCGATAGTCGAATCCCTCGCGCCGCAGGCAATGCTCGGAGAACAGGGTGACCGACCGCTGCGCCCCGTCGATCGAGATGGCGCAGGTGGCCGGCACGCGCGGGCGCTTCACGGAATGCGCCTTGCCCGGCCTGTCGTCGTCGTTCAGCTCATGCGCGATGGCGCCCACCACCAGCGCCGCGATCAGCGCCTTGGTCAGGTCATCCTTCTTGTCGGCCTTCGCCGGGATCGCCGCCCCCAGGACCAGCGCCAGGGCAAGCGCACCGGCGGTCAGGACGCTGGCAAAGCGGCGTGGCTGGATGCCGCGTTCGGCCACCCCATGCGAGGCGATGCGAACGGCGGCGCTGCGGAACATCGGGGTCATGGCGGTCTTCCTTCTGGCTTGCGGTCCTGCGACCTGTCGACCAAGCCTCGCGCCGGGATCCCGACGTAAGCAATATCGCCCCGGCGCTAGGGCATAACACCCGCCCGCGCTGCGACTGTTATCCCATAGCAGCACCGGAAAAATCGCCGTGATATTGAATATCAGCGAATCCGCGGGCATCTTCGCCGCATCGGGGCCAGCCGCCCCACCCCGGAGCCGAACATGACCCGACTGCTTCTTTCCGCCGCCCTTGCCCTGGTCCTCGCCGGCCCGGCTGCGGCGGAATGCTACGCCGATTACAAGGCCAAGCGTGACGAGCCCCTCAAGCTGCATTACGGTGTGGCGCAAGTGTCGGACGGCAATTGCAGCCCCGGCGCCGCCGAAGGCGAACTTGCGCCCAGGCTGGCCGCCGATGGCTGGACCTTGCTGACCGTTCTGTCCACATTCGGCCCCGAAGGGCTTGAGGAAAGGAAAGCGAGTGCCGGAGCCTACTTCCTCCGTTACTGACAGTCTCAAGGCCGGCAACCGCGTGGTTGCCTTCGGAATTGCCGCCATCGTCCTGATCCTGCTGGCCGCAGCCCTGTTCCTGTTCCTGAACCTGCCCGACGCCAACGCCTTCAACGCGCGTGTCGAACGGCTGTTCGTCGAGAACAATGACCTGACCACCGGGGCCGAGATCAAGCTGCTGGAGATCCTGGCCCAGTCCGGCACCGCCTTTTCCGAGGTGCTGACCAGCTACCGCATGGTAATCTTCGTGCTGTTGCTGTTCTCGACCGCGATGCTGATCGCCGCGCTGGTGTTCCTGGTGATGATCGTGGCGCTGAACCGCCGGATCTCGGCGATCCAGCGCGCGGGCATCCAGGTCGCCAGCCTGATGATCAGCCGCGAGGCGCGGGCGGTCTATATCAACGACATGGAGTTCCAGCTGACCGAGGCCGCGCTCGAGACGCTGTCCGTCCTGGCCGAGGCGCGGATGGACGACGAGGTTCTGACCGGCGCCCAGATCGAGGCGGTGATTTCCGGCCGCAACGAATCCGACTGCGAGGAAGCCGCCGGCGCGACCCGGGTCAAGCGCCTGCGCGACGCGCTTGGCAACCAGCTGGTGTCCGAGCTTCTGGTCAAGACCATCGCCCGCCGCGGCTATGTGCTGGCGGTGGGCAAGGACACGATCAAGATGATCTGACACCCCCGAAACGCAAAAGGCCCGGATCACAGGATCCGGGCCTTTTGGCGTAGGTGGTGAGCCGGACAGGATTCGAACCTGTGACCCGCTGATTAAAAGTCAGCTGCTCTACCAACTGAGCTACCGGCCCCACGAGGCGGCTGATTAGTGAGGCCCGTGGCGGGGGTCAAGGGCAAAAACGTGCGGCACTGGCAAAACTTGGGCCGGGGGCGTATATGCCGGGGCATGATGGATAGTCTCTCGCAATCCGGCCTGCCGTTCATGAAAATGCACGGCGCGGGCAACGACTTCGTGGTGATCGACTCGCGCGGGCGCGGGGCGGTGATGACGCCCGGCCTTGCCCGTGCCATCGGCGACCGGAATCGCGGCGTGGGCTTCGACCAGCTGGCCGAGATCACGACCTCCGACACCGCCGATTTCAGGCTGGCGTTCTGGAACAATGACGGCTCGCAGGCCGGGGCTTGCGGCAATGCGACGCGCTGCGTCTGCGACCATGTGATGCGCGGGCTGGGGGTGGACCGGGTATCGCTGGTCACCGCGCGCGGGGAATTGCGGGCCGAGCGACTGGCCGACGGCCGCGTGTCGGTGAACATGGGCCATCCCCAGCGCGACTGGCGCGAGGTGCCGCTGGCGCATGAGGTTGATCCGCTGCACCTGCCGCTTTCGGGCGATCCGGTGGCGATCGGCATGGGCAATCCGCATTGCGTCCGCTTCGTCCCCGATGCCGAGGCGGTTGACCTTGCCGGCGTCGGTCCGGGGCATGAGCATGACCCCCTCTTCCCGCAGCGCACGAATGTCGAATTCGCCTCGCTGATCGGCCCCGATCACCTGCGGATGCGGGTATGGGAGCGGGGAACGGGAATCACGCTGGCCTGCGGCTCGGGGGCCTGCGCCACGGCCGTCGCGGCGCATCTGCGGGGCCTGACCGGGCGGCATGTGGTGCTGGAGGCGGATGGCGGCAGGCTGGAGGTCGACTGGCGCGAGGATGGCGTCTGGCTGACCGGCCCGGTGGCGCGGGTGTTCGACGGGGTGCTCACGCCCGGTTTCGTGGCGGCCCATCGATGAACGAGGCCGCGAAACCCCCGGTCTTCGCGACCCTCGGTTGCCGGCTGAACGCCTATGAGACCGAGGCGATGAAGGAGCTTGCCGCGGCCGCGGGCCTCGGGCAGGCGGTGATCGTCAACACCTGCGCCGTGACCGGCGAGGCCGTGCGGAAGGCCAAGCAGGAGGTCCGACGGCTGGCGCGGGAAAATCCGGGGGCGGCGATCATCGTCACCGGCTGCGCGGCGCAGACCGAGCCCGAGACCTTCGCCGCCATGCCCGAGGTGACGCGGGTCGTCGGCAATCATGAGAAGATGCAGCCCGAGACCTGGAAGGGCCTCGCCGCGCCGGACCTGATCGGCGAGACCGAGCGGGTGCAGGTCGACGACATCATGTCGGTCCGCGAGACGGCGGGCCACCTGATCGACGGCTTCGGGCGGCACCGGGCCTATGTGCAGGTCCAGAACGGCTGCGACCACCGTTGCACCTTCTGCATCATTCCTTTCGGCCGGGGCAATTCCCGCTCGGTCCCGGCGGGGGTGGTGGTCGAGCAGATCAACCGGCTGGTGGACCGGGGCTTCAACGAGGTGGTGCTGACCGGGGTGGACCTGACCTCCTGGGGCGCCGACCTGCCGGGCGAGCCGCGGCTGGGCGATCTGGTGCGGCGGATCCTGAAGCTGACTTCGGTGCCCCGCCTGCGGATTTCGTCGATCGATTCCATCGAGGCCGACCCGGCGCTGATCGAGGCGATCGCGACCGAGCCGCGGCTGATGCCGCACCTGCATCTGTCGTTGCAGGCGGGGGATGACCTGATCCTGAAACGGATGAAGCGGCGGCATCTGCGCGGGGATGCGATCCGGTTCTGCGGGGAGGTGAAAGCCTCGCGGCCGGAGATGGTCTTCGGGGCGGACATCATCGCGGGCTTCCCGACCGAGACCGAGGCGATGTTCCAGAGGTCTCTGGACCTGGTGGAGGAGTGCGGGCTGACCTTCCTGCATGTCTTCCCCTTCTCGCCCCGCAAGGGCACCCCGGCGGCCCGGATGCCGCAGGTCCGGGGGCCGGAGATCAAGGAGCGGGCGGCGCGGCTGCGGGCGCTGGGGGACCGGGTGCTGGGGGAGCATCTGGCGGCCCAGGTCGGGCGGGTGCATCGGGTGCTGACCGAGGGGAGCCGGGTGGGGCGGACCGAGGGGTTCGCGGAGGTCGCCTTCGCGGCGGAGCAGCCGGAGGGGGCGATCCTGGAGGTCCGGGTCACGGGGCAGGACGGGGAACGGTTGCTGGCCTGAGCTGTCCACGGTGGACAATCTCACAGAGCTTTTCGAAATCAATGGCTTGGCTGCGGGCGTTAGGAGTTCCTTTACCTTTTGCGGTGTCTGCTTGTCGGTGTCCCGACCCGGGGAAAGGGGGCGTGGGGTGTGGCGTGTGGCGTGTGGCGTGTGGCGTGTGGCGTGTGGCGTGTGGCGTGTGGCGTGTGGCGTGTGGCGTGTGGCGTGTGGCCCCGCTTCGCGAATTGTGCGCTGGCGCGCGCGCCTTTGTCTCGCCTCTGGCCTGCGGCCAACCGGCTCGGCGTTGGGGGCGCTTCGCCCCCCAAACCCCCCGAGGATATTTGCACCAGTATGAAAGGCGGGGGCGCGGGGCTTGGGCCGGCGTGGCACGGTGCGCTGCAGCGCAGTCTGCGGCAGGGTCAGGTGAGGGCGACGAGGTGGTTGTCCCATTGCGTCGGGTTGGCGGTGAGGGGGGTGAGGGCCCCGTCACTGGCGGACCAGATCGCGCCGCTGCCGTCGGTGACGGTGAAGCCGCCGCCGCTGACCGCCGCGCCGCAGAGGTCGGGGCGGTGGTGGGTGGCCCGGTGGCTGCCATCCGCGGCAAACAGCATCAGCGCGCCGCCCCTGGGGGAGGTGACCAGGATGCGCTCGGCCGTAGCGGCGATGGAGCCGGCGTAGCCTTGCATCGTGAAGGCCTCGGCCTCGGGCGGGGGGCAGAGGCTGGGGGTGCTGCCGGGGGTCCAGAGGCCGAGTTGCGGCACGGGTTCGGCGGGGTCGCCCTCCCATTGCATGGCGAAGGCGATGGTGTCGCCGATGAGGGCGAGGTGACGGATGGAGTTCTGGCGGAAGTCGGCAAGCTCGATCTGGTCGAGGAGACTGCCATCGGCGGAGAGGAGCGTCAGGTTCGGGCGCATGTCGGGGATGTTCAGCTTGGCGCGGTCGACCGGATCGGTCCGGATCCCGCCATTGGCGACGGCCAGGCGGCCATCTGCAAGACGCCGGATCTCATGCGGGCCGATACCGTGGCTGGGCCAGTCGGTGAGGCGGGTATAGCCTGCGGTGTCCCAAAGGCCGATCCGGCCCTCGGAAGTTTCGGCCACGACTTCGGAGGTCATCAGGAGCGCGCCGTCGAGCGTATAGGCGCCGTGGCCGTTGAACTGCCTGCCCTCGGGTGGGGCCAGGCGGTGGCGGGTCTCGCCGGTGGCGCAGTCGATCACCAGGGCGAAGGTGCCGGGGCGGCGGGCGAAGGCCACGGCCTCGGCCCGAACGGGGTGTGCGGCGGCGGCGTGGCCCCTGCCGGGGAGGGGAAGCTGGAACAGGCTGTCGCCGCTGGCGGTGAGGCCGTGCAGGAAGAAGTCCTCGCCCCGCTTTCCGGCGGCGAGGAAGGCGGGCGCGCCGACATCGGCCCAGGTGAGGCGCGGGGTCAGGCTGGCGGCCAGGGTGGCGAGAAAGGCGCGGCGTCGCATCAGTCGCCATCCTGCGAGTTGAAGCCGAGTTCCACCCCAAGGGCGGGGCCGAGTTCCGCAATGGCAGTATCGCGGGTGGTGCGGACGGCCTGTTGCAGGATCTCCAGCTTCAGCCAGCCCTGCGGGTCGGCGATGCTGTCGATGCTCTCGATTCCGCCGGCGAGGCTGAGGGCATGGTCGAAGGCGGCCAGCGTCTTCGGGCTGTCGGGGTTCAGCCTCTGCGTCAGGTCGCGCAGGGCCTGGAGCGAAAGGGTGATGTTCTGCATCCCGCGCCCGGCGGCATGGCCCTGGGCCAGGTCGGGACGGGGCTTGTCGAATGTCGCGAGCGGGCGGCCGATCTGGCGGTCGGCGATGAATTCGAGGCCGGTGGCCAGCTGGGTGAAGAGGGCCTGGGTGGCCTCTTCCGGCTTCAGGAATTTCTCGTTGCCGGGCTGGCCGGCGGTAAGGAGGAGATCGCCGAAAGGAAGCCAGTCGCGGGCAAGCTCGTCGCCCATGCGGGCAAGGTCGTCGGCGGTGGCCTGGATCAGCGGGCAGGGGTCGGCGGGCAGGGTCGCCGCGGGGTAGAGCAGGCGTTCGAGCCCGGAGAGGCCGCGGGCGGCGACCGAGTGCTGGGCCATGGTCTCGGGCGTCAGGGGGGCGCCGGTGAGGAGGGCGGCCTGCGCCTTGGCGCCAAGGCCCTTGGGATCCGGCCAGTAGAGGATGGCGAGGGAGCGGCCGTCCGTCTCGGCCGGGCCGAGGTGGAGGTGGGCGACCTGCATCCAGGCATCATAGGCGGCGTGGAAGGCGGGGCGCAGGGTGTCGGGGTCGCAGCCGTCGAGGCTGGCGAGGGCGGTGGCGGCCTGGGCGAAGGCGGCATAGCCGGGGCGGGCGTGATCCTGCACCACGGCGGCGGTATCGGCTGCGGCGGGGGCCGCGAGGAGGAGGGCGAGGGCCAGTGCTGCGGGCGCCCCGGCCCCCCGCCACGCGGGGGAAGGGAGGCGCGGAATGGCGCGCGGTGCGATCATCTGGCGGGCGTTGCGCATCAGAGGGACTCCAGGAAGGCGACGAGGGCTTGGCGGTCGGGGGTGGGAAGGGCGGCGACGGCATCGCGCTGGGCCTGCGCCTCGCCGCCGTGCCAGAGGATCGCCTCGAGCAGCGAGCGGGCGCGGCCGTCGTGCAGGTATTCGGTATGGCCGGAAACCTGTTCGGTCAGCCCGATGCCCCAGAGCGGCGGCGTCTTCCATTCGCTGCCGGTGGCACGGCCTTCGGGGCGGTGGTCGGCGAGGCCCTCGCCCATGTCGTGCAGGAGGAGGTCGGTATAGGGCCAGATCAGCTGGAAGCTTTGTTCGGGCTGGCCGGTGAGCCGGTGGGTGACATGTTTCGGCGTGTGGCAGCCCTGGCAGTTCAGGCCGTAGAAGATTTCCTTGCCGCGCAGCACCTGCGGGTCATCCACATCGCGCCGTTCCGGCACGCCGAGGTTGCGGGCGTAGAAGGTGACGAGGTCGAGGGAGGGGCCATCGACCTCGAGCCCGTCGCGGGCCTGCGGCTCCTGGCCGTGGGGGGCGTCGATGCAGGTCTGTTCGCCGGTCGTGCAGTCGCCCCAGGGGTCGGGGTGGAGGGGGGTCGAGAGGCCCATGTCGCCGGCGAAGGCCCCGGCGGATTGTTCGCGGACGGTGGGCGCGCCGCCCTTGAGGCCGAAGCGGCCGAGCATCGGGGCGCCGTATTCGGCGGAGGGGACGATCTGCGGGCGACCGGAGATGCCGTCGCCGTTCCCGTCGTCCGGATCGGCCAGCGCGAGGATGTCGGCGGCGGGGATGGCCTCCAGCAGGCCGAGTCCGATCATCTGCGGCGCGATTCGGGGAGAGAGCAGGAGGCCCTCGGCGGGGGGGCCGTAGGCGGGGTCGGCGAAGCTGTAGCTGGGGGCGCGGAGGGTGACGGTGGCGCCGTCGGCGAGGGTGACGGGGGTCTCGGTCCAGGTCACGTCCATCCGGCCCTCGGCGGCGTGGCCGGGGGCGGCGAGGTCCTGGAGCTGGCCGCCGTAGGTCGGGTCGGGCTGGGTGGCGATCCAATCGGCGATGCCCTCGGGCGTGGGGCCGCCGAGGGTGGAGAGGCGGAGGAACATCGAGACGCGGGAGGCCTCGGGCGTGGGGGGCGTGTGGCCGCGGCCGTCCTTCAGGTGGCAGTCCTGGCAGGCGCGGGCGTTGTAGAGCGGGCCGAGGCCGTCGGAGGCGAGGGTGGAGGCGGGTGCCGCGACCCAGGTCTTGCGGAAGAGCGCATTGCCGAGCTTGAAGTCCATCTCGCGCTCGAAGGGCATGTTGGCGGAGTGCTGGCTGAAGGCGTCGGCGGTGGCGATGGCGCGGACGGTGGCGGCACCGGCGGGCCTGGCCTCGAAGGGCTCGGGACTGGTGAAGTCGGTGGGGGGCGCGAGGACGGCGGCGATCTTGGCGGAGTCCTCGGGGGTGCGGGGAAGGGTGGGGAGGTGGCGGTCGTCGAGGCCCTGCGCGAGGGCGGGAGCGGCGGTCAGGCAGAGGAACAGGGCGAGGCGCATGGAGGACTCCTTGGGGCGGAGTCATACTCTCGGGTTCTTGAGTATTTCAATCGGAAAATGTGGGCGGGCTTTCGCGCCTGCCCGGCCGGGGTTCCGATCGACGCCGATGCGGGGAGGCCGTGCGGGCCGCCGTGGAGGGGGGAGTTCCGGGTCGGAGCGGCGAGAGTGCCGGACGCGGCCTTCCCGGCACGATGGGCGGTTGACCCGCTTTGGCGAGGCCCCCGCCGGCCCCGCGCGACGCTAGTTGTGGCCTCTCAGGAGGTTGTTCACCCGGAAGGCTGCAATCGCCAAACTCCAGCCGAGGACCCCGCAGGATGAACAGCCCGCATCATGGCGCCCGCCTTGCCGTCCACAGCCGAGAGCAGATCATCGCCCGTGTTGGCGCCGGACAGAGAGCAGCCGAGGTGGCTTCTGCCTTCGGTGTGTCCCTGCGCACCCTCCGCAAGTGGCTGGCCCGGTCTCGCGCGGGCGGGCGCGCGGCGCTTTCCAGCCGCGCGAGCGCGCCCGCCGGCGTGGCGGGACGCCTGCCGGAGCGCCTGGTGGCGCTGGCCCTCTACCTGCGGCGCGACGCTGGGGCCTGACCGGGGCGGAGATCGCGCGCAGGCTGGGCCTTGCCCGCTCGACCGTGGCGCGCTGGCTGGCGCGGGCGGGGATGGGGCGGCTGGGCCGTCCTGACCCGCCCGCGCCCGTGCGATGACATCAGCGCGCGCGACCGGGCGAACTCATCCATCTCGACATCAAGACGCTGGGCCGGTTCGACCGGCCTGGCGACCGCGTCACCGGCACGTGCAGGGGCTGCCGCAACCGGGCGCGGGCAGGGACTTCGTCCATGTCGCGGTCGATGGCATTGGCCTAAGTCGAGGTGCTGGGCGACGAACGCCGCGACACCACCATCGCCTTCCTGCTGCGCGCCCTGCGCTGGTTCCGCGGCGACGGCATCCGGGCCGAACGGATGATGACCGACAACGGCTCCGCCTAGCGATCCCGCCGCTTCGCCAAGGCGCTGCGATGGCTGGGCATCCGCCACATCTTCACCCACCCTACAGGCCCAAGACCAATGGCAAGGCCGAGCGGTTCATCCGGACAATCCTGCGCGAATGAGCCTGTGGCCTCGCACATCCCACGTCCCAAGCAAGAAACGCAGACCTGCCGCGCTGGCTTGACTGGTTCAACAGGGCAAGGCCACACTCCGCCCTCGACGGCCTCTCACCCCCTCAAGGATGAATGACCTCATGAGAATGCACAGCTAGGCGACCGGGTTCAGCGCCTTGTTGTAGGGGTGCCAGTCGGTGATGTCGGGGTAATGCCGTTTGCGCCAGGCCTTTACCCGGTGGTTCATCACCCGCTTCCACAGGGGCGGCACCATCGCGGCCATCGCCATCAGCGGATAGCCAAAGGGCAGCTGCGGCGCCTGGGCCTTGGGATAGGTCTGCAACAGCGGAAAACGGCGGTCCGGCTTGTAGTGGTGGTCCGAATGGCGCTGCAGGTTGATCAGCAGCCAGTTCGAGGCCCGATGCTCGGCGTTCCAGCTGTGGTGCGGCAGGACATGTTCGTATTTCCCTGCCCCGAGGTGGCGGCGGGTCAGGCCGTAATGCTCGATGTAGTTCACCAGTTCCAGCTGCCAGATCGCGGCGCAGGCCTGCACCAGGAACAGGCCCAGCCCCAACCGGCCGCCAAGCGCCAGCGCCAGCGCCAGCATCGCCGCCTGCAGCGCCCCGTAGCGCCAGAAGGGATTCGCCCGGTGCCACCGGGGCAGCCCCCGACGCGCCAGCATCGCCACCTCGGCCCGCCAGGCAGAGGGCGGGCATTGCCGCAGGACGCGAGGGAAGAAACGGTGGAAGCCTTCGTTATAGCGCGCGGTCACCGGATCGCGCGGGGTGCCGACGTGGACATGGTGGACGCGCAGATGCTCGGACCGGAAATGCGAGTAAAGGACCGTGGCCAGCAGCAGGTCGGCCAGCAGACGCTCCAGCCGCGATTTCTGGTGCATCAGCTCATGCGCGTAGTTGATGCCGATGGTCCCCGAAAGGACACCCATGCCGAAGAACAGCCCGATGCGCTCTCCCATGTCCAGATGCGCGGCGCGGGGCACGTACCACAGCATCGCGAGCAGCAGCGCGAACTGCACCGGGAACCAGACCAGCGTTACCGCCCGGTGCCAGAACAGCGCGGACTCCTCGGTCTGCGGGTCGGGATTCTCGCGATTCGGCGTGGTCACCGCATCCAGAAGCGTGAAGAGCCACCAGGTCGAGAGCGGCAGCAGCGCGATCGTCCAGCCGCCGAAGACCATGCCCAGCACCGCCAGGGGCGGCAGGCACAGCGACAGCCAGAACGGCAGGGCGGAGGGCAGACGGCTCATGCGGGCACACTAGCGACCCGCCTCCTGTCGCGGAAGGGCCACGACGCCGCAGACATGGCCGCAGGAGGAACCATATGCCGAAGGTTTTAGTCAGATGCCGGACCGCGCCAGGTCCCAGGCCTTGCGCATCACGGTGGGCAGGTCGGCCGGGCGAAAATCGGCGCGGCTGATCCAGTCGCCCCTTTGCGCGGCCCCCTCCACCCGCCCCACGAGGACCCGCAGGATCAGGTGGAAATGGGTGAAGGTATGGCGCACCTCGCCCAGCTCCTGCCAGTCGGCCGCGGCAGGCGCCTCGCCCCCGGCCCCGTCCCAGGCATCGCCCGGCAGGCCCAGCATCCCGCCCAGCAGCCCGCGCTCGGGCCGCCGTTCCAGCAGCACGGCGCCGTCGCGGTATCCGAGCCAGACCCTGCCGCGCCGCAGGGGCTTGTCCGCCTTGGGCGTCTTGCGCGGCAGGTCGGCCTGCAGCCCGGCCGCGCGGGCGGCGCAGGCATGGCCCCAGGGGCAGATCCCGCAGGCCGGGCTGCGTGGCGTGCAGATCGTCGCGCCAAGGTCCATCACCGCCTGCGCGTGATCGCCCGGCCGGTCGAGCGAGGTCAGCCGCCCGGCCAGCGCGACCAGCTCGGGCTTGGCGGCGGGCAGCGGCGTCTTGACCAGGAACATGCGGGACATCACCCGCTCGACATTGCCGTCGACCACGGTCGCCGCCTCGTCGAAGGCGATCGCGGCGATGGCGCTGGCGGTATAGGGGCCGATGCCCGGCAGGGCCAGCAGGCCCGCGCGCGTCTGCGGAAAGCACCCGCCATGGTCGGCGACCACGGCCCGGGCGCATTTCAAGAGGTTCCGGGCGCGGGCATAATAGCCAAGGCCCGCCCATTCCCCCATCACCGCCGCATCCTCGGCGGCCGCGAGATCCGCGACCGTCGGCCAGCGGGCGGTGAAGCGGTGGAAATACTCCTTCACCGCCGCCACAGTGGTCTGTTGCAGCATCACCTCGGACAGCCAGACGCGATAGGGGTCCGGCCGCAGCCCCGCGGCCCGGTCGGCAGGCGGCACGCGCCAGGGCATCACCCTTGCATGGCGGTCGTACCAGGCCAGAAGCCGCGCGGTAAGGTCGGGATCGGTCATCGCCCGAACATAGCCATCCCGCCGCCAGCGACCAGCCCCCCGGCGTCACGCGATCTTTATGGGCTGAAACGCAATGCTCTCTGGCGGGGGACGCGGGCTGCGATAATATGCCGGGAAATGGCGCGCAAACCGCTTCCCTCTCCCTCCTCCGAACACCGCAAACGCGGGTTCGAGCCTGCTTTCGGGCTGATGAAGGATACCGTCCGCGCCGCCGGGGAATCGCGGGGCTTCGCCGTCGCGCGCCTGCTGACCCATTGGGCCGAGGTCGCGGGCGAGGAGATGGCGCGCAAGACCCGGCCGGTGAAGGTCGGGTACGGCAAGGGCGGCATGGGCGCCACGCTGACGCTGCTAGTCCGGGCGGCCGAGGCGCCGATGGTGCAGATGGCGCTGCCGGTCCTGAAGGAACGGGTGAACGCCGTCTATGGCTATGCCGCGATCAGCCACATCCACCTGACGCAAACCGCCGCCACCGGCTTTGCCGAGGGCCAGGCCGAGTTCACGCCCGCCCCGAAGGCAGCCGCCATACCCGACCCCGCCACGCAAGCCCTCGCCCGCAGCACGGCCGAGGGGATCGCCGATCCCGGATTGCGCGGCGCACTTGAACAGCTGGCGCAAAACATCTTAACTCGCCCGCGCATGAAGAAGGACGCCTGACGATGCTGAAACTGAACCGCCGCGCGATGATCGCCCTTGCCGCGGCCGCCACGGCCGCCCTCTCGTCCGCGCTGGCGCAGGAAGCCACCGAGGCCCCGGGGGACTTCTCGCTCGGCTCGCCCGATGCGCCGGTGAAGATCGTCGAATACGCCAGCTATACCTGCCCGCATTGCGCCGACTTCCACAAGGCGGCGTTCAAGAGCCTGAAGTCGGAATACATCGACACCGGCAAGGTCCATTTCACCCTGCGCGAGGTCTATTTCGACCGCTACGGCCTCTGGGCGGCCATGGTCGCGCGCTGCGGCGGCGAGATGCGCTATTTCGGCATCCACGACATGCTGTTCGACCAGCAGCAGGACTGGGCGGCCGCGCCGGATCCGACCGCGGTGGTGAACAAGCTCAAGACGATCGGGCTTTCGGCCGGGCTGGACCAGGCGACGCTGGACGCCTGCCTGAACGACCAGGCCAAGGCCGAGGCGCTGATCAAGCAGTTCGAGGCCAACATGGCCGCCGATGGCGTCACCGGCACGCCGACGATCTTCGTCAACGGCGCCAAGCACTCGAACATGGGCTATGCCGAGCTGAAGGCGCTGATCGACGCCGAGCTGGCGAAATAATGGCCGCGCCGCTGGAGGGGATCCGCGTCATCGAACTGGCGCGCATCCTGGCCGGACCCTGGGCCGGGCAGACGCTGGCCGACCTGGGCGCCGACGTGATCAAGGTCGAGGCGCCCGAGGGCGACGACACCCGCCGCTGGGGCCCCCCGTTCATCGAGGCCGAGGGCGAGAAGACCGCCGCCTATTTCCACGCCGCGAACCGGGGCAAGCGGTCGATCACCTGCGATTTCCGCACGCCCGAGGGGCAGGAGACCGTCCGCCGCCTGGTCGCCGACGCGGATGTGGTGATCGAGAACTTCAAGGTCGGCGGGCTGGCGAAATACGGGCTGGACTGGGACAGCCTGCGCCGGGTGAATCCCCGGCTGATCTACTGCTCGATCACCGGCTTCGGCCAGACCGGCCCCTATGCCCATCGCGCCGGCTATGACTTCATCATCCAGGGCATGTCCGGGCTGATGAGCGTGACCGGCCCCGCCGACGGCCAGCCGCAGAAGGTGGGCGTCGCGGTGACGGATGTGTTCACCGGGGTCTATGCCGCCACCGCGATCCTTGCGGCGCTGGTGCAGCGCGGGCGGACGGGCGAGGGGCAGCAGATCGACATGGCGCTGCTGGACGTCGCCACCAGCATCATGGCGAACCAGGCGATGAACTACCTCGCCTCGGGCAAGGCGCCCGGCCTGATGGGGAACGCGCATCCGAACCTTGCGCCCTATGCGGTCTTCGACTGCAAGGACGGCTGGCTGATCCTGGCGACCGGGAACGACGGCCAGTATCAGCGGCTGTGCGGGATCCTGGGGCTGCAGGACATGGCGACGGATGCAAAGTTCCTGACCAATGCCGACCGCATTGCCCACCGGGAGGAGATGACCGAAAGGATCACCGCCGCGACCCGGACCTGGGCCAAGGCCGATCTCCTTGCCGCCTGCGAGGCCGAGGGCGTTCCCGCCGGGCCGATCAACGACATGGCCGAGGTCTTCGCCGACCCGCAGGTCGTCGCCCGTGGCCTGAAGATCGCGCCCGAGGGCCTGCCCGGCCTGCGCAGCCCGATGACCTTCTCGGGGGCCGAGCTTGCGCTGGACCGCCCTGCGCCACGTCTGGGCCAGCATCAGGACGAAGTGCTGGGGAAGTCCCAAGCCTGAAATTTTTCGACGAAAAATTTTGGGCTTACAATCCCAGCCGGTCGAATGCGGCGTCCAGCGCCGACCAGTCCGCGACCCGCAGCCGGACCACCAGCGTCAGCACCTTCGGCCGCCAGGCCGGGGGCAGTCGCGCCGCGTCCTTCTCGGTCGTGACCAGTTGCGCCCCCGCCGCCGCCGCCTCGGCCTCCAGCCGCCGCAGCAGGGTTTCCGACAGCATCTCGTGATCCGCCAGCGCCTCGCCCCGGACCAGTTCGGCCCCCTCGCCGCGCAGCGTGGCGAAAAAGCGCGAGGGGTCTGCGATTCCGGCAAAGGCCAGCACCCGCTGCCCCTGCCAGTCCATCCCCATCTGCAAAGGCTCCAGCCGGCCGACCAGCCGGGGCACCGCGACCGCCCCGCCCCAGATCGCGCCGAAACGGACCTGCGCCGACTCCTCCCCGATCGTCAGCACCAGATCCGCCCGCGCCAGCCCGACCCCGACCGGCTCGCGCAGCGGACCCGCCGGGATGCAGCGGCCATTGCCGAAGCCCTTGGCCGCGTCTACCACCACCAGCCCCAGCGAGGGCACCACCGAGGGATTCTGGAACCCGTCGTCCAGCAGGATCACCCGCGCGCCTGCCGCCTCGGCCGCCCGCACGCCTGCCGCCCGGTCCTTGGCAACCCAGACCGGCGCGAAGGCCGAAAGAAGCAGCGGCTCGTCCCCGACCTCCTCGGCCCGGTGCGCCGCCGTGACCTGGACCGGCCCTTCCAGCCGCCCGCCATGCCCCCGGCTGACCACATGCGCCGCGTGACCGCGCGCTGCCAGCCGCTCGACCAAAGCGATCACCGTCGGCGTCTTGCCCGCCCCGCCCGCGACCAGATTGCCGACGCAAAGCACCGGAACCGCAGGCCGGTAGCCCGACTGCTTCAGCCGCCGCGCCGTCGCGGCCGCATACAGCCAGCCCAGCGGGGACAGCAGGCGGGGCAGCAGCCCCGGCCGGTCGGGCCTGCGCCACCAGAAGTCGGGCGCGCGCATCAGCCGCCGTCCAGGATGGAGCGCAGGCGGTTCAGCACGCCCTCGGTCACCTCGGCCCCGTCGCTGGCCAGGGCCCAGGCGGCATGCGCCAGCCGCGCCGCCCGGTCGGGCGCCAGAAGATCGCCCAGCGCATCGCCCAGATCATTGGCCGAGGCCACGGCCCGCGTTCCCCGCACCGCGCCCAGCCGGCCGAAGATCGGCCCGTAGCCCCCCGTCCGCGGCCCGTGCAGGATGGCCGAACCCAGCGCGGCCGGCTCCATCGGCGAGCGTAGCGGACCCTTGCCCGTCAGGCTTCCGCCCAGATAGCAGACCGGCGCAAGCCGATACCACAACCCGTATTCCGCCGCATTGTCGACGATGAACACCTCGACTTCCGGCTCCGGCTCCTCGTCCAGCGACCGCTGGGCGACCACCCAACCCTCGGCCGCCTCCATCTGCCCGGCCAGCGTGGCGGAACGCGAGGGGTCGGCCGGCATCAGGATCATCAGCAGCCGATGCGAATGCTGCAGCGCCATGCGATGCGCCTGGATCACCGCCGCCTCCTCGGCCTCGGGGATGCCCGCCGCGAACCAGACCGGGCGCGAGGCGACCATCTTCGCCAGCGCCGCGCGCTCGGCCTCGAGGCAGGGCAGGACGGGATTGTCCTCCATCATCCTTCCGGTCACCGCCACCGCGGACAGCGCCGCCCCCGCCTTGCGGAAGGCGCGCGCCGCGGCCTCGTCCACCGCCGCGACATGCTGGAAACGCGACAGGGCCGAGCGCATCAGCCCCGGATACCAACCGTCCCGTTCGCGCAGGAAGGCCGGGGCGCGGGCATTGACCAGAAGCATGGGAATGGCGCGTTCGGCGGTCTCGTGCAGGATCGCGGGGCGCAACTCGCCTTCCGAGAAGACCGCGGCTTCGGGTCGCCAGTGGTCAAGAAAGGCCCGCGCGTCGGGCGGCGTGTCCGGCGGCGGCGGTTGCAGGATCACCCCGGCGCGCTGCGGCAGCGCCGCCGGACAGGTCAGAAGCACGGCGATCCCGTCCTCCTCGACCAGCCGCCCCGCCAGCGCCAGCATCGCCGGAGCCGCCGCCTCGCCCGGTGCGTGCAGCCAGACCAGACGCCCGGCCGGACGCCTGGGCCGGGTGGCCTCGGCACCCGGTTCCCGGCGCTGGCCGAGGTTGTACAGCGTCAGACCCAGCAAGGCGGGCATGGATCAGGCGCCCAGCTCCTCGGTCGGCGAACCTGACCTGGCCTCGTCCCGCAGGCGGTGGATATGGGCGATGAAATAGCGCATGTGGGCATTGTCCACGGTGCGCTGCGCCTCGGCCTTCCAGGCGCTGAAGGCAGTCTCGTAGTTCGGGAACATGCCCACGATATGGATCTTCGACACGTCCCGGAAGACGTTGACTTGCGGGTCGACAAGCTCGCCCCCGAAGACAAGATGCAGGCGCTGGGTCATTTCGGGCTCCGTTCAAGGGATCGCGGCGAACCTATCCGCTTCGCCGGTCAGGGGGAAGATGCCGGACCGACAAGGCGCTCGGGACTTGCGCTGATGGGGATGTCGCGCGAGATTGAGGCAGGCGCGGGATGCGCGGGCATTTCAGGAAGGGGATTTTCATGGATTACCAGGATCTGATCGGCTGGCCGCTGGTCTATATCTTTATCGCCCTGTTCATCATCCTCAGCATTTTCCTGGGGGTCCGCATCGTGCCGCAGTCGGAAAAGCACGTCGTGGAACGCTTCGGCCGGCTACGGTCGGTGCTGGGGCCGGGGATCAACTTCGTCGTGCCCTTCCTGGACCGGGTGGCGCACAAGGTCTCGGTTCTGGAACGGCAGTTGCCGAACGCCAGCCAGGACGCGATCACCGCCGACAACGTGCTGGTGAAGGTCGAGACCAGCGTCTTCTACCGGGTGACCGAGCCGGAAAAGACGGTCTACCGCATCCGGGACGTGGATGGCGCGATCGCGACGACGGTGGCGGGGATCGTCCGGTCCGAAATCGGCAAGCTGGAGCTGGACCAGGTGCAGTCGAACCGCGCCCAGTTGATCGAGCGGGTGCGCGAGCAGGTCACGGTGATGGTCGACGACTGGGGAGTCGAGGTCACGCGGGCCGAGATCCTGGACGTGAACCTGGACGAGGCGACGCGGGCCGCGATGCTGCAGCAGCTGAACGCCGAACGGGCGCGGCGGGCGCAGGTCATGGAGGCCGAGGGCCGCAAGCGCGCGGTGGAACTGGCCGCCGACGCCGAGCTTTACGCGGCCGAGCAGCAGGCCAAGGCCAAGCGGGTAACCGCGGATGCCGAGGCCTATGCGACGGGCGTGATCGCCGAAACGATCAAGGAAAGCGGGCTGGAAGCGGCGCAATACCAGGTCGCGCTGAAACAGGTCGAGGCGATGCAGGCCATCGCCTCGGGTCAGGGCAAGCAGACGATCCTGATGCCGGCCAACCTGCTGGAGGCCTTCGGGGATGCGTTCAAGATGCTGAAAGGACGGTAGGATGCTGCACGATCTGGCGGGAACCTGGTGGGCCTGGGTCGTCCTTGGCTTCGCCCTCGGCGTGCTGGAGATCCTTGCGCCGGGCTATATCTTCCTTGGCTTCGCGATCGGGGCGGTCCTCACCGGGATTCTCGTCGCGATCGGCATCCCGGCCGGCCTGCCCGCGCTGATCCTGATTTTCGCGGTGGCCTCTGTCGCGGCCTGGCTGGTCCTGCGCCGGACCATGGGGGTCAGGCAAGGTCAGGTGAAGATCTGGGACCGGGATATCAACGACAATCCCTGAGAGACATCGCCGGAAGCGTCCACAGTGGACAGGCGCGGCGACGTCAGTGAATTCAAGGGGTTGGCTTTGGGCGTTTACCGCGCGGTAACGCTGTTTCCGGCGCGGACGCGCTGTCGCGCACCGTCGGACGGGGCGCTTTGTCGCCTCCTACGGGCGGCGGATCGTGTCGCCCGGTTGCAGCGTGGGGAACAGTTCCTCGACCTGCGATGCCTCGGGGGCCTCGGCGATGATCCTTGCGGCCTTCCGGCCGATTGCCAGGCGGCAGGCATCCATCGTGGCCAGCTTGCGCGGCAGGCCGTCCAGAAGCTCCACCCCGTTGAATCCGGCCAGCCCGATGCGGCCAGGAACGTCGAGTCCCTGGGCGAGGCAGTAGAGCAGGCCCCCTGCCCCGATCATGTCGTTGGAGAAATACAGGAAGTCGACGTCCGGCGTCCGGTTCAACACCGCCTCGGTCATCTCGCGCCCCTTCAGCAGCGCCGACCCGCCGGAATAGAATTCGCGGTCCACAAGCGCCAGTCCCGCCTTGGAAAGCGCCTCCTCGAATCCTTCCAGCCGCTTCTTGGCGCGGAAGTCGTTCGGCATCCGCGTGCCCAGGAAGGCAATGCGGCGATAGCCGGCGGCGATGATCGCCTCGGCCATCTGCCGCCCGGCGCGGCGGTGCGAGATGCCGACCGCGTGGTTGATCGGCGCGCCGTCGATGTCCATGATCTCGACGATCGGTATCCCGGCGCGGGACAGCATGGCGTGCGACGCGGTGGAATGTTCCAGCCCTGCGATGATCATGCCCGAGGGGCGCCAGCTGAGCATCTCGTAGATCACCGATTCCTCGCGATCGGGGAGATAGTTGGTGACACCGACCACGGGCTGCAGGCCGGTGCCTTCCAGCACCTCGGAGATGCCGGTCATCACCTCGGGGAAGACCATGTTCGACAGCGAGGGAATCACCACGCCGACCAGGTTCACCCGCTGCGAGGCGAGGGCGCCCGCGATCTTGTTCGGGACATAACCAAGGGTGCGCGCGGCCTCGAGCACCCTTTCCCGGGTCGCGGCCGAAACGTCGCCCCGGTTGCGCAAGACCCGGCTGACCGTCATCTCGGAAACGCCCGAGGCTTCGGAGACGTCGCGCAGGGTCAGCGTATGGCGTGGGTCGGGCGTGGGTTTGGTCACGGCATGGGTCCAAGCGTGGGGAATACCCTTTGTTAGCGCCAAAACCCGGGCTTGTCCAAGCCGCTTTCACCTGCTAATGTTTGCGCTAACAGCCGCCAGTGCTGGCCATATCCGTCGGGCTCTGCAAGCTCTCACCAGGAACCCGGAGGACGAAAGGGGGGGTAGTGGGCCAAAACTTGCCTCCCCTTTTCTTTTCCGACGGTTGAAATGGCGGCGATTTCATCGCATGACGACAGGAAGGCCCCGTAGCTCAACGGATAGAGCGTCCCCCTCCTAAGGGGAAGGTTGCAGGTTCAAGTCCTGCCGGGGTCGCCAACGGAGGCAGCATGACCCGATCCCCCGAAATCAGCGCCTTTCTTGCCGCTTCGGCCGCGGCTCTGCGCAAGTCCTGCACCGGCGAGGCGTTGCGGGCGGCGGAGACGGTGATCGGCCGCTTTGACGCGGTCGGCCCGACCGGGGGAAACCCGGCGCGGTTGCCGGTCTGCGACTGGATCGCCCCCGCCCTTGCGGCCGTGGCCCCCGAGCGGGCTGCGCTGGGACGGGCGTTTGCGGCAGTCCAGGGGCAACTGGAGTGGAAGCGCCGGGTCTCGGCCAGGGAGAGCGACCAGCGGTTCTGGAACGGCCACGCCAATGCGATGATCCTGGGGCCGGGAGGCCTTGAGCGACGCGACGATCTGTGGATCGGGGTCACGGTCATGGCGCCGGGGGTGGATTACGCCACGCACAACCACCCGCCGGAAGAGGTCTATCTGTCGCTGAGTCCCGGCGAATGGTGGAATGCCCGGATGGACTGGACCGATCCCGGCCCGACAGGCTGCATCTACAACCCGCCGGGAATCGCCCATGCGATGCGCTCGGGCGAGGGGCCGTTCCTGGCGCTGTGGTATCTGCCGATCTGACGGCGATGCCGGACGCCGGAAATCGAGGATTTCCGTGACGATTTCCTGCGGAAATCGGGTGCGCCCGGATCAGAAATCCAGGTTCTCGACCGACAAGGCGTTCTGCTGGATGAACTCGCGCCGGGGTTCGACCACATCGCCCATCAGCTTGGAGAAGATGTCGTCGGCCTCGGCCAGGTCGTCGACCTTGACCTGAAGCAGCGTCCGCGCCTCGGGGTCGAGCGTGGTTTCCCAAAGCTGGTCGGGGTTCATCTCGCCGAGACCCTTGTAGCGTTGCAGGGTCAGGCCCTTCTCGCCCTCGGCCAGGATGGATTTCAGCAGGTCGATGGGCCCGTGGATCGGCTGCTCGCGGTCCTTGCGGACAAGGCGGGCGGGGTCGCGGTAGATGTCGCGATGCTGCCCGGCGATCTGGCTCAGCTTGCGCGCCTCGCCCGACCGCAGGACGGCGCCATCCAGCGTCCGCAACTCCTCGACCCCGCGCAGGATGCGACTGAGGCGGATCCCGTGGTCCTGGGTGATGCGGCCCTGCCAGCCACGCTCGAACTCCGGCGCGATCAGGTTCAGGCGTCTGGCCACGGTGTCGGCAACCAGTTGCAGGTCGTCGTCGGCGCGGCCGGGATCGAAGGCCCCGGCAAGCGCCGCCTGTTCCAGGATCGCGCGGGGATAGTGGGTCGGGAAGGCGTCGAGCACCCGGCGGAACTGGCGCGCGCCCTCGATCACGCGGGCGAGATCGTTGCCCGCAATCTCCTGCCCGTCGGTCAGGCGCAGGACGGCGCCTTCGGTGCCCATCTCGACCAGATAGTCGTCAAGCGCGGCCTGGTCCTTGAGGTAGACCTCGGACTTGCCGCGCGCGACTTTGTAGAGCGGCGGCTGGGCGATGTAGAGATAGCCGCCCTCGATCAACTGCGGCATCTGGCGGAAGAAGAAGGTCAGCAGCAGCGTGCGGATGTGGGCGCCGTCGACGTCGGCGTCGGTCATGATCACGACCTTGTGGTAGCGCAGCTTGCCGATGTCGAATTCGTCGCGGCCGATCCCGGTGCCGAGGGCGGTGATCAGGGTCCCGATCTCCTGGCTGGAGAGCATCCGGTCGAAGCGGGCGCGTTCCACGTTCAGGATCTTGCCGCGCAGGGGCAGGACGGCCTGGTTGGCGCGGCTGCGGCCCTGCTTGGCCGAGCCGCCGGCGGAGTCGCCCTCGACGAGGAAAAGCTCGGACTTGGCGGGGTCGCGTTCCTGGCAGTCGGCCAGCTTGCCCGGCAGCGAAGCCACGTCCAGCGCGGTCTTGCGCCGGGTCAGCTCGCGCGCCTTGCGGGCGGCCTCACGCGCCAGCGCGGCCTCGACGATCTTGCCGACGATGATCTTCGCGGGGCCGGGGTTCTCCTCGAACCATTCGGCGAGCTTTTCGTTCACCAGGTTCTCGACCGCCGGGCGGACCTCGGACGAGACCAGCTTGTCCTTGGTCTGGCTGGAGAATTTCGGGTCCGGCACCTTGACCGACAAGACGCAGGTCAGCCCCTCGCGCGCGTCGTCGCCGGTGAAATCCACCTTCTCGCGCTTGGCGATGCCGGAGGATTGCGCGTAGCCGGTGATCGTCCGCGTCAGCGCGCCGCGGAAACCGGCCAGATGCGTGCCGCCATCGCGCTGGGGGATGTTGTTTGTGAACGGCAATACGGTTTCGTGGTAGCTGTCGTTCCACCACATCGCCACCTCGACCCCGATGCCGTTCTTTTCACCGACGATGTAGATCGGTTCGGGCATGACCGAGGTCTTGGAGCGGTCGATGTATTTCACGAACTCCCGCACGCCGCCTTCGTAGAAAAGCTCTACCTTCTGCGGTTCGGCATGGCGTTCATCTTCCAGGATGATGCGCACGCCGGAATTCAGGAACGCCAGTTCGCGCAGGCGGGTCTCCAGCGTCTTGAAGCTGTAGTCGAGGTTCGAGAAGGTCCCGTCCGGCCGGTTCTGCTTGGAACTGGCAAGGAAGCGGACCCGGGTTCCGCGCTGGCCGGGGGCGGGGCCGACCTCGTGCACATGGACCACGCATTCGCCATCCTCGAAGCGCGCGCGGTATTCGGTGTCGTTGCGCCAGACCGTCAGTTCCAGCCATTCCGACAGGGCGTTGACGACCGAGACGCCGACGCCGTGCAACCCGCCCGAGACCTTGTAGGCGTTGCCACCCTCATCCGTGTTGTTGAACTTTCCGCCGGCGTGCAGCTGGGTCATGATGACCTCGGCTGCCGAAACGCCCTCTTCGGGGTGCAGGTCGACCGGGATGCCGCGACCGTTGTCGCGCACCGAAACGCTGTCGTCGGCATGGATCTTCACCACGACTTCGGTCGCGTGACCGGCCAGCGCCTCGTCGATGCCGTTGTCCACGACCTCATAGACCATGTGGTGCAGGCCCGAGCCGTCGTCGGTATCGCCGATATACATCCCGGGCCGTTTGCGAACAGCCTCCAACCCCTTGAGAACCTTGATGGATTCGGCGCCGTATTCGGCAGCCTTCCTGGGCTGGTCAGCCATGCGTGGGAAACCCTTGTCGTTGCGCGCGATTTATAGCGTTTCAGGCCGGGAATGTCACCCCTTTGCCACAAGATTTGGTAGCTACAGGAAGGGGATCACCAGCCCGACACCGATCAGCAGGACGCCCGAGGTGACGTTCATCTTCCGCATGCTTTCAGGGCTGGACAGAAGCTGCCGCGCCCGATGGAGGAACAGCGCAAGGCCAAGGTTTCCCGCCATCGGGATCAGCGCGGAAAGCGCGATGATCGCGACGACATCGGCGATCGTCAGCGTCTCCAGCGCGAAGAAGCCCGGCAGCGCGCCCATGTAGAACAGGATCGCCTTGGGATTGCCGATCACCGCCGCGAGGCCGACCGTCAATCCGGCCCAGAGACCCGGCCGGGTCAGGCGGCTGTCGGCGGAAAGCGTGGCGGCAGGCTTGCGGATCAGCAGCACGCCCATCACAAGGAAGATCGCGGCCGCCACCCAGCGCAACAGGGCCAGCACATCGCCATAGCTGCTTTCGATCCAGGAGAGGCCCAGGATCGCCGCAAGGGGCCAGATCAGGTCACCCAGGGCCACCCCGATCGCCAGGGGCCAGGCGGCCGCGAAACCGCCAGCCAGCGCCCGCGCGGTCAGCGCCACCCAGACCGGACCCGGCACCGCCCAGAGGCCGGCCATCCCCAGGGCGTAGAGACCAAGCTGGTATAATGAAACGCTCATTCGTTAATCCTGTGTAATTTCAGAACCATCATTCGATTCGCGCACGGAAACAAGCTGGGCCCGCGCCCCCAGGTCCCCGAAAAGCGCCGGCTCGGTGCCTGTCATCAGGGCCTGCGCCTGCAGGCCGCAGATCTCGTCATACAGCGCGGCGCGGCGCCTTGGGTCCAGATGGGCCGCGACCTCGTCCAGAAGCAGGATCGGGGCGCGGCCAAGCTCTTGCGCCAGGGCGCGGGCGTTCGAGAGGATCAGGCTGATCAGGAGCGCCTTCTGCTCTCCGGTAGAGCATTGATCGACCGGGGTATTCTTCGCGCCATAGCGCGCCAGAAGATCGGCCCGGTGCGGCCCCGTCAGGGTGCGGCCGGCGGCCAGATCGCGGCGGCGGCCTTCGGCCAGGGCAACGGCCAGATCCTCGTCCTCGGGGCCGGCCAGGTTCAACTCGGCGCTGGGAAAGGCGCTGGCGGGATCGGTCGCAGAGGCGATGCGGGCCAGCGCGGCGCGGCGGTGGGCGATGATCCTGTGCCCGGCCTCGGCCATCTGGCTTTCCAGCGCGGCATACCAATGCGGATCGGTCACCTGATCCCGGATCAGCCGGTTTCGGTCGCGCATCGCCTTTTCATATGTGAGCGAATGTTCGGCATGCTCGGGGAAGAACGACAGCGTCATCCGGTCAAGGAAACGCCGCCGCCCCTCGGCCGCCTCGATCCAGAGCCGGTCCATCGCCGGAACCAGCCAGAGCACGCGCAGGATGCGGCCAAGACCTGCCTGCGTCGCAGCCTTGCCGTCGATGCGGACCTGGCGCGACTCGCCAGGCTCGGCCCAGGTCTCCAGCTCGTGCGCGGCCGAAAGGCCCTGCACGCTGGCGGCGATCTTCCAGCCCAGGGATTCCGGGCGGCGGGCCAGATCCTCGGCCGCGGCGCGGCGCAGGCCGCGACCGGGAGAGAGAAGGGAAACGGCTTCCAGGATATTGGTCTTGCCGGCACCATTCGGGCCGACAATGGCGACCGGGCGGCCGTCAAACCGCAGCCGCTGGGCGCGGTGGCTGCGGAAATGCGACAGGGCGAGGGTTTCGATCGCCAGACCGCCCAAGGCTTTTCCCTTTCGGAACAGTCAGTTGCGACGGATCACACCCGCATCGGCATGACGACGTAGACCGCCGAGGTATCATTGCCTTCGCGCATCAGGGTCGGGTCGGCCGCCGAGTTGAACAGGAAGACGGCATTCTCGCGATCGACCTGGCTGGCGATTTCCAGCAGGTATTTCGCGTTGAAGCCGATCTCCAGCCGCTCGTCGGCATAGGCGACGGCCAGTTCTTCCTCGGCCGCGCCGGAATCGGGCGAGTTCACCGAGAGCACCAGCCGGTCCTCCTCGAGGGACAGTTTCACCGCGCGCGAGCGTTCGGAGGAGACAGTGGCGACACGGTCGACCGCCTTGGCGAATTCGGAGGCGTCGACCTCCAGCCGCCGGGTGTTGCCGGTCGGAATCACGCGGGTGTAGTCGGGGAAGGTGCCGTCGATGACCTTGGAGGTCAGGGTGATGACCGGCGTCGCAAAACGAACCTTCGTTTCGGAAACCGAGACGGCGATCGTGGCCTCGTCGTCATCGAGGAGCTTGCGCAACTCGCCCACGGTCTTGCGCGGGACGATGACGCCGGGCATTCCATCGGCGCCTTCGGGCAGGGGCGCGTCGATGCGGGCCAGGCGATGGCCGTCCGTGGCGACGCAGCGCAGGACTCGGCCGGCCTCGCCCTGGGCGACATGCATGTAGACGCCGTTCAGGTAATAGCGCGTCTCCTCGGTCGAGATGGCGAATTTCGCCTTGTCGAACAGGCGCCGCAGCTCGGGCGCCTTGGCGGAGAAGTTCGAGGAATATTCGCTGGTCGCCATCACCGGGAAGTCTTCCTTCGGCAAGGTGGCCAGGCTGAAGGTGGAGCGGCCGGCGGTAATGGTCAGGCGGCCGGCGGCGGCATCCTCGGAGAGACTGACCAGCGCGCCATCGGGGAGCTTGCGGACGATCTCGTGCAGCATGACCGCCGAGACCGTGGTCGCCCCGGCGCGCTCGACCATGGCGGGGGCGCGGTCCACCACCTCGATGTCAAGGTCGGTGGCGCGGAACGAGACCTGATTGCCCTCGGCCTCGATCAGCACGTTGGCGAGGATCGGGATCGTGTTGCGGCGTTCGACCACCGATTGCGCCTGCGCCAGCGCCTTCAGGAGCGTGACGCGTTCGATGCTGAGCTTCATCATACTCTCCCTGCCGATCCCCGAAGGGACGACAAATCTACCCGGTTTCCACCGGCTCACAAGTGTTGGTTCGGACTGTGCGAAGGTTTCAGGAGGCCGTCAAGACCGCCCCCGGTTCATCCCTGCAGCAAGCGGCGCAGAAGCTGCAGGTCTTCGGCCAGCTGGCTGTCGGTGGTCATCAGCTCTTCGATCTTGCGCACGCCATGCATGATCGTGGTGTGGTCGCGGCCCCCGAAACGGCGGCCGATTTCGGGCAGGCTGCGCGGGGTCAGCTGCTTGGCCAGGTACATCGCCACCTGCCGCGGCCGGGCGATGGTACGCAGGCGCTTCGGCCCGATCATGTCGGAGAGGCGGATGTTGTAATGTTCGGCCACCTTGCGCTGGATCTCCTCGATCGAGAGCTTGCGGTCGGAGGAGCGCAGGATGTCGGCCAGGCAATCCTGGGTAAGGTCCAGCGTGATCTCGCGGCCGACCAGTGAGGCGAAGGCAAAGAGGCGGGTCAACGCACCTTCCAGCACGCGGACGTTGGTGGTGATGCGGTGGGCCAGGAATTCTAGCACGCCGTCGGCGATCACCAGGCCGCGATACTGGCTGCGGTAAAAGTCGACCTTCTGCTGCAGGATGCCAAGACGCAGTTCGTAGTCGGTGGGATGCAGGTCCACCACCAGCCCGCATTGCAGGCGCGACTTGATGCGTTCCTCGAGATCCTTGATCTCGCCGGGGGCGCGGTCGGCCGAGATGACGATCTGCTTGTTCTGGTCCACCAGGGCGTTGAAGGTGTGGAAGAATTCCTCTTGCGTGGAATCCTTGCCGGCGATGAACTGCACGTCGTCGACCATCAGCACGTCGACCGAGCGGAACAGCTCCTTGAAGTCCATGACCTGGCGTTCGCGCAGGGCCTGGACGAAGCGGTACATGAACTGTTCGGCGGACAGGTAAAGCACGCGCAGGTCGGGGCGGCGGGTTTGCAGCTCGTGCGCGATGGCATGCATCAGGTGGGTCTTGCCAAGGCCGACGCCGCCGTAAAGGAACAGCGGGTTGAAGGTGACCGGCCCGCCCTCGGCCACCCGGCGGGCGGCGGCGTGGGCAAGCTCGTTCGGTTTGCCGACGACGAAGCTGTCGAAGGTGAAACGGGGATCGAGCGGCGCACCGGGCAGTTCCTCATCCGCGACGGCGCGGCTGCGGGCCGGTTTTGCGGCAGCCGGTTTCACGGCCGCAGGGCGGGATTCGGCCGGGGCCTGGCCCACGGAAAACTCTACCCGCTCGACCTCGGCGCCGGCATTGGCCAGTTGGGTGCGGATGTGGTCGGCATAGTTGCGCTGCACCCAGTCGCCGAAGAAGATCGTCGGCACCTCGAAACGGGCAACGCCGTTCTTCAGCCCGGAAAGCTTGAGCGGTTCGATCCAGGTGACATAGTTGTTCTTCCCAACACGTTTGATCAGCTCTTCGCGGACCTGACCCCAAGTTTCGTTCGTCATCCTGTCGCCTGCCAATATCCCTGGAGCCGGCAGAATAGCCGCCGGCCGCACAGAAGCCTTCCACACACGCGAGGCACCCCGGGGCGGCCCGGCACCCCGAAGGGCGACCGACGGGCGGTCCATGCGGGGACAGGGGCGCAGGCAATCCGGCCGCCGGAACCCGGCAACCGCCCACACATGACGAAAGGCAGCAAGACTGCTACCCCAAATCATTGATCGCCAAGGAAAAACTCAGATCCTGCGGCACGGCAGCGCCCGGTCTGTGCAGCAGTCTTTCCGTCACGATCTGCGCTTGTCCCCCAGGACGAAGTGAATCGCAGGGAGACGCTAGCAAGCCCGGAGCGGGGCCTGCAACCGAACAACGCGCTTGACAGAGGTTCCCTGAAACCGAATCCGCGACCCCTTGCAAATCGGCAACGGAGCGCCGGAAATCGCGTCGAAACGGGCGTAAAAAAGCGAAAAGGCGCAGCCGATGCGGCTGCGCCCCTCTGTTCCGGATTCGGTCCGCTTCAGGCCCGCGACGTCAGGCCCGTGACTTCAGGCCTTGACGACGGCCTTCACGCGCGAGGCCAGGCGCGACATCTTGCGGGCGACGGTGTTCTTGTGCAGCACGCCCTTGGTCACGCCACGGGCCAGTTCCGGCTGGGCGGCCTTGAGCGCGGCGGCGGCGGCTTCGCCGTTGCCCGAGGCGATGGCTTCCTCGACCTTGCGCAGGAAGGTGCGGATGCGCGACCGGCGCGACTTGTTCACGGCATAACGCGCCTCGGACTGGCGGGCGCGCTTCTTGGACTGTTCGGTATTGGCCATCTGGCTTCCTTCGGGTCTTTGCGTTTCGGTTGCACGAAAGACCACAAGGCCCCGACCGGGGTCGGGAGTGATTCTTGCCTAAGCGGGCCCACGCGCATGTGGGGCTGGCCTATAGGGCAAGTCGTGGGGAAAGGAAAGGCCCGAACCGCTCGTCGAGCACTTCGTGCACTCCTCGCCGGTCGCTGCCGACGGGTGCGAGGAGGAGGGCCTATCGGTCGCGGAACTGCGGCTGGCGCTTTTCCAGGAAGGCGGCCATGCCCTCCTTCTGGTCCTCGGTCGCGAAGAGGGCGTGGAACATGCGGCGCTCGAACAGCATCCCCTCGGACAGGCTGCCTTCCTGGGCGCGGTTCACGCATTCCTTGACCACCATGGCGGTGAGCATGGACTTCTCTACGATCTTCTGCGCGGCCTTCATCGTCTCTTCGATCAGCGATTTCGCCGGGACGACGCGGGAAACGAGGCCGCAGCGTTCCGCCTCGGCCGCATCCATGAAACGGCCGGTCAGATGCATGTCCATCGACTTGGACTTGCCCACGGCGCGCGTCAGGCGCTGGGTTCCGCCCAGGCCGGCGACGATGCCCAGGTTGATCTCGGGTTGGCCGAACTTGGCGCTGTCGGCGGCGATGATGAAATCGGCCAGCATCGCCAGCTCGCAGCCGCCGCCAAGGCAATAGCCCGCGACGGCCGCGATGATCGGCTTGCGGGTGCGGGCGATGGTGGCGGCCTCGGGGCCGAAGAGATCGTCGAAGAAGACGTCGATGAAGCTTTTCTCGGCCATCTCGCGCACGTCGGCCCCGGCGGCAAAGGCCTTGTCCGAGCCGGTGATGACGATGCAGCGCACGCGTTCGTTCTGTTCCGCCGCCGTGACCGCCGCCGCCAGTTCGCGCATCAGGGCCGAGTTCAGCGCGTTCATCGCGTCGGGACGGTTGAGCCGGATCAGGGCGACATAATCCTCGATCTCGACGATCAGCGTTTCATAGGCCACGGCGGCCTCCCCTCTTGGCAGACGCGGAGACTCCTAGCACCAAAAGCCGGGATAGCAAGTCACCTCTGGCAGGCGGGGCACCAGAAGGAGGAGCGGCCGGACTGGATGGTGCGGGTGATCACGGCAGAACAACCGGGGGTTTCGCAGGGCTGTCCTTCACGATCATAGACCTGGAAATGCTTGGAAAAATAGCCAAGCTCGCCATTCGCCTGCCGGAAGTCGCGCAAGCTGGAGCCCCCGGCCTCGATCGCCTCGGCCAGGACCTCGCGGATCAGGGGGACGAGGGCCTGCGCCTGCGCTTCCGCGAGGTCACCGGCAAGCCGCAACGGGCTGATCCGCGCGCGGTAGAGCGTTTCGGCGACATAGATGTTGCCCAGGCCCGCGACGATGCGCTGGTCCAGCAGCGCGGATTTGATCGGGGTCCTGCGGCCCTTCAGGCGGCTGGCGAGATAGGGCCCGTTGAAATCGTTACCGAAAGGTTCCGGCCCCAGCCCCTCCAGCAGCGGATGCGCGCCGCCCGTGGGCATCAGGTCCATCGCGCCGAAGCGGCGGGCGTCGTTGAAGGTGATCCGCGCCCCGCCCGCCATGTGCAGCACGACATGGTCATGTTTCTGCGGCGCCGGGTGGTCGCGGTAATGGACCCCCACCTGCGCGCCCGAGATCAGCATCCGGCCCGACATGCCCAGATGCACCAGCAGCGTCTCGTCCGAGTCGAGATCGGCAAGGATATACTTCGACCGCCGCCGCAGCGCCGTCACCCTGCGGCCGGTCAGCCGCTCGGCCATCCGCTCGGGCAAGGGCCAGCGCAGGTCGGGGCGGTTGACCTCGGCCCTTGCGATCAGGCCGCCCTCCAGCACCGGAAGGAGGCCCCGGCGGACGGTTTCGACCTCGGGCAGTTCGGGCATCCTGACCTCTTGGACAGTTCGGCGCATTGCGGGCGCGGGTTCGCGGACTATAAGGGGGCGAGACACAAGGACCGCAAGCCCCGATGCAGGACGAAAAGACAACCCATTTCGGCTTTCAGGACGTGCCCGAGGCCGAGAAGGCCGGGATGGTGCATGGCGTCTTTTCCCGGGTGGCCAGCAAATACGACGTGATGAACGACCTGATGTCGGTGGGGATCCACCGCATCTGGAAGGACGCGATGATGGACTGGCTGGCACCGCGGCCGGGCCAGCGGCTGCTGGACGTGGCGGGGGGGACGGGCGACGTGGCCTTCCGCTTCCTCAAGCGCGCGCCGGGCGCGTCGGCGGTGGTCTGCGACATGACCGAGCCGATGCTGATCGAGGGCCGCAAGCGCGCCGAGGCCGAGCAGATGGCGCAAAGCCTGGACTGGGTGGTGGGCGATGCCATGGCTCTCCCCTTCCCGGACCGGAGTTTCGACGTCTACACGATCTCGTTCGGGATCCGGAACGTGACCCGCATCCCCGATGCGCTGCGCGAGGCCTATCGCGTGCTGCGGCCGGGCGGGCGGCTGATGGTGCTGGAATTCAGCCATATTCCGAACGACTTGCTGCAAAAGGCCTATGATCTTTATTCCTTCAACGTGATCCCGGTGATGGGCCAGATCGTCGCCGGCGACCGGGACTCCTACCAGTATCTCGTCGAGTCGATCCGCAAGTTCCCCGATCAGGAGAGCTTTGCCAGCATGATCCGCGAGGCGGGGTTCGGGCAGGTGAAATACCGCAACCTCTCGCTCGGCATCGCCGCGCTGCATTCCGGCTGGAAGCTGTGAAGGGGCCGCACAACATCATCCGCCTGATCCGCACCGGCGCCACGCTGGAGCGGACGGGGGCCATGGACGTGGTGCTGGAGGCCTTTCGCGCCCCGCCGCACCTGCGCTTTGCCGCCCGGATGCTGGGCTGGCCGTTCAAATGGCTGGGGCTGAAGGGCGACCCGGCCCTGCCGCCAGCGACCCGTGCGCTGACCGCGCTGGGGCCGGCCTATATCAAGTTCGGCCAGGTCCTCTCCACCCGCCCAGACATCGTGGGCGAGGAACTGGCGCAGCAGTTGAAATACCTGCAGGACAAGCTGCCGCCCTTCCCGACCGAAATCGCCAAGCAGATGATCGAGGCCGAGCTGGAGCTGCCGGTCTCGGAAATCTTCGGCGAATTCTCCGAACCCGTCGCCGCCGCCTCGATTGCCCAGGTCCACCGCGCACGGCTGGCGGATACCGGCGAGGAAGTCGCGGTCAAGGTCCTGCGCCCCGGCATCGAGCGCGCCTTCCGCAAGGACATCGACGCCTTCTACCTTGCCGCCCGCTGGATCGAGCGGCTCGCCCCCTTCTCGCGCCGTTTGCGTCCGCTGGATGTGATCGCCCATTTCGAGGGGGTGGTGATGGGCGAGCTGGACCTGCGGCTGGAATCCTCCTCGGCCGCCGAGTTTGCCGCCAACACCGAGAAGGACGAAGGCTTCCGGGTGCCGCAGCCGCACTGGTTCCTGTCCTCGCGCAATGTGATGACGCTGGGCTGGGCCGAAGGAATCGGGCTGAACGACAACGATCTGATCGACGCGGCGGGACTTGACCGCCGGGTCATCGCCGCGCGGGTGTTGCAGCTGTTCCTGAACCACGCGCTGCGCGACGGATTCTTCCATGCCGACATGCATCAGGGCAACCTGAAGGTCGCGGCGAATGGCGACATCATCGCCTATGATTTCGGGATCATGGGCCGGATCGACGAATATACCCGCCGGGTCTATGCCGAGATCCTGATGGGCTTCATCCGCAAGGACTATCGTCGCGTCGCCGAGGTGCATTTCGAGGCCGGCTACGTCCCCGCCGACCGCGACATCGACGAATTCGCCCGCGCCCTGCGCGCGGTGGGAGAGCCGATCTTCGGCATGGACGCAAGCCGGATCAGCATGGCGCGGCTTCTGTCCTATCTCTTTGAAGTCACGGAGCGATTCGGCATGGCGACCCGGACCGAGCTGATCCTTCTCCAGCGCACCATGGTGGTGGTCGAGGGTGTCGCCCGTTCGCTCGATCCCCGGATCAACATCTGGGAGGTCGCCCATCCGATCGTCGAACGCTACATCGCGGAAAGCATCGGCCCCAAGGCGATGCTGCGCGACATGGTCAAGGCAGCGCGTGTGCTGGCGCGCTTCGGACCCCGGCTTCCGGCCCTGATCGAGGCACAGCTGATCCGCTCGGGCAATCCGCCGATGCCGGTCGTGGTGGAGCGGCGCGTGCCGCCGCTGGCCTGGCTTCTGGTCGGGGCGGCCTTCGCGTCCGGGTTCGGCCTCAGCGCGCTGTTCTGATCAGCTTGCTTCCCGCAACGCGGTGACCCGGGTCGCCGGAACCTCGACCCCACCCTGCAGCACCAGGCTGGTGCCACCAGACCCGCCGCGCGCCTCGACCACACGGGCATAGTGCTCGACCGCTCGGCTATCCACCACCTCGCCGTCGATCAGGCTTTCCTGGGTGATCGTGTAGCGCCCCGGCGGCAGGGGAGAGCCATCGGCCCCCGCGCCAAGCCATTGATAGGGCTGGGCGCTGACCGGAATCTCCTCACGCGCGACCAGGGTGCCGCTTTCGTTGCGGATCGCCAGCGTCACGCTGGTCGCCCCGGCGACCGGATTGGGCGAGAGGGTGACCGGCGCGCCAGCATAAACCACGGCCGCATCCGAGCGCGCCTCCTTGCCGATCCAGGTGGCCATGTCCGCCATTCCCATCTGGGCAAAGCGCGATTGCATGTCCTGCAAGAGCTGGTTGGTCCGCACCTGCTGCTCCACCCCCGAGAAGGTGGCGAGCTGCACGGCATAGTCGGCCGAATCGATCGGGTTCATCGGATCCTGATTCTGCATCTGCACGGTCAGCATCTTCAGGAAGGTGTTGAAATCCGAACTGAGCTTGCCCGTCCCCGCCGCCTGGGCGGGAGTGGCAGAGCGGGGCGGGGTGGAAACGGAGGTTACATCCATCATGGGTCTCACAGGCGAAGGTCAAGGGCGGCCCCGGTCAGGCTGCGGGGTGTGGGCAGGGGGGAAAGCAGGGCGGTCTCTGGCGGGGCGGGCTCGTCGGGGGGCCGGTCGGAGTGCCCTGGGGTCCCGCCGCCCTGGTCGAAGCCGATGTCCACCCCGGTGTAACCTGCGCTGCGGATCGCCTCGGCCAGCTGCTCGCCGTGGCGGCGAAAGAGGTCCAGCGTTTCGGGCCGGTCGAAGCTGAGCATGACCACCATCCGCTCATGATCGCGCGAATCGGGGCGCAGGCGCAGACGCACGGTCCCCAACTCCTCGGGCGAGAGGGTGATCTCGGTCGTGCCGTCCTGATGCCGCGCCAGCCCCTGCAGGACGGGGGCGGCAATCGGCGGCGGAGCGGGGGCGAGTGCGAGGGGCGCCCCCGGGGCAGCGGCCGGATTGCCGGGCGCCTGGCCCAGGCCGGCCATCCCTTCCACCTCGCCTTGTTCCAGCGTGGCGATCTCCAGCCAGGCGGGAACCATCCGGAGCCAGGCCGGCACGGCCACAAGCTCCACTGCACGCGCCCCGGGGTCCGGGGGGGGATCGATGCGGGGCTGCGGAGCGGGAGTGTCCTCGATCGGTGGGAAAGCGCGGTCTTCGAGGGGTGCATGATCCTCCGGAATGGCCTCGGCCAGCGGGACCGGGGGAGGATGCGGCGTGTCGGGCTGGGCGACTGGAGCGGGCGGCGCGGCCGGTGCCGTGGTGGCGACCGGATCCTGCTCCGCCAGAAGAGACTCTGGCCCCTCCGTTCGGGGAAGATCGGGGCGGAGCGGGTTTTCGGTGAGTGGGGGCGGCGGAAACGCAGCGGTGAAAGGCGGCAGCTCCCGCATCGGCGGGACGGCTGCCATGTCAACCGGCGCCTCCGGCAGGACCGCCTGCGCCCGGTCGGAGGCAGGCAGGGCCGCGCGCAGGGCGGGGGTGGCCCTGGCGTCCGGGACAGGGGGCGTCCCGGCTGCCGGAACTGCGGCAGCGGCCGAAGGCGGCGGGTCGTCCCGCATCGGCGGGTAGACTGTCGGGCCGCCCGGCATATCCGCCGACACCGTTCGCGCCCGATCGGGATCGGACATCTCCTCCCGCGCCATGCCTACATTTTGCCGCACATCGGGAACCGCGGTGACAGGGCCGGGCGGCGGCGGCGAATCCTGTCCCCCGGCGGACGATGGAGATGGCGCCGGACGCCGGGGCCGGTCCGGTGCAGGAGCCTGGGCCCGCCCTTCATCCTCCCAGCCGGGCCTTGCAGGCAGGTCCTGTGCGGCAAGGACGGCAATCCGGGACGGGGGCGTATCGGCCTCGGCCCTGTCCGGGACCTCTGGCGCTGCCGGCGCCATCGGCTCCACGGTTTCGGTCGGCTCGAACGCCGCGACAGGAGGGGACTCGAGGATCCCGGCCGGAGGGACCCGGGTCTCGTCCCGCAGGGATTCGCCTTCCGCCAAGACCGGGGCGGCGGGTCCTGGCATCGGGGACCAGTAGAGGGGAACGCCGGTGGCCGGGATCTCCTCATCAAGATCGAAGGCGGAGCGAGTCACCTCTCGCGCACCTTCGCCTTCGGCCAGCACGGCCGCGAATCCCGCACCCTCGACCAGGGCGATGGGGGCAGGGCCGAGAGCGGGCGCCATTCCTTTGGCGGTGGGGACAACTGCATGGACTGCTTGCATGGCTACCTCACGACTTCTGTCGCTTTCGCCCCGTTATCCCGGCCATAGGTTACCCATTCTTTACCCGCCTCCCGCATGGTTCGGAAAATTCAACCTATCTCGCGAGGTCATCATGCTCTCTTCCCCGGCCGCCCTGCCCCGGCCCCCCGATCCGCCTTCCGCACGTCACCAGGCGCTTCACGCCAAGGCCCGGGAGCTTGAGACCGCATTCCTTGCGGAAATGCTGGCCCATACCGGCCTTGGCGAGAGTGAAGGCGAGTTCGGCGGCAGCCCCGGCGAGACGCAGTTCGCCTCGTTTCTGCGGCAGGAACAGGCGCGGCTCATGGTCGAAAAGGGGGGAATCGGGCTGGCGGCGATGATCTTCCAGTCGATGGTGGAGGCCGAGAATGGCGCGGCTTGAGGAACTGCTCGACCAGGCAGCCGAGGCCCTGCTGCGCGGTGACCTTGCCGCGCTGCCGGCCCTGACGGAGGCGATCGGCGCCAAGACCGGATCGCTTGCGGAAGATGCGCCGGATGCCGGGCGGCTGCGCGAGAAGGCCGACCGCAATGCACGCCTTGCCCAGGCCGCGGCGCGGGGCGTCCGGGCCGCGCGCGGGCGGCTGTCCGAGATCGCCTCGGGCCCGATCCTCACGACCTATGACGCGCTGGGGCGGCGGGCATCGGTCCCCCCGCCCCAGGCGGCGGCGAAACGTCTCTGAGTTGGTTCAAATGCCCGGAATTCGGCGCGACGGCATTAGGGGTTGGTTAGGCTATCGGCGGCTTGATGGGTCCTGCGTCCCATGACGGGGCGGCGCTTGCCGGGGCTCCGGCGGCATCGGACAGAACGCCCGTCCCGCCACCCCGGTGGCTTTCCAAGGCCGTGAAACCTGCGGCCAGTTGTAAGGAACCGAAGATGACGTCGATCCTGACGAACACCAGCGCGATGGTCGCCCTGCAGACGATGAAGGGCATCAGCGCCAACCTCAACAAGACCCAGGCCGACATCGCGACCGGCAAGTCGGTGGCCACCGCCAAGGACAATGCCGCCGTCTGGGCGATCTCGAAGGTGATGGAATCGGATGTCCAGGGCTTCAAGGGCATTGCCGACAGCCTCTCCGTCGGCTCGGCCACGCTGACCGTCGCCCGCAACGCCTCGGAAACCGTGACCAAGCTTCTGACCGAGATGAAGGGCAAGATCGTCGCCGCCCAGGCGGAAAACGTCGACCGGACCAAGATCCAGACCGATATCGACGCGCTGACGAAGCAGATCGAATCGACCGTCGGCGCGGCGCAGTTCAACGGGCTGAACCTGGTCAACGGCTCGCAGACCGCGGTCAACGTGCTCTCCTCGCTGGATCGCAGCCAGACCGGCGTGACCTCGTCCAACATCACCGTCGATGCGCAGAACCTGTCGACCGATGCCGGCGCTGCGCTGACGGCAGGGGGCGGCACCCTCTCGGCGGCGAGCATCGTCACCGGCACGCCGGTCACGCTGGACGGCTTCGCCTTCCAGGGCGGGGCCGGGGCGCTTGCCGCGAACGATTCCACCGCCGATCCGGCCGACCTGACCGGCCTCGTCGCGGGCGATGCGGTCACGCTGAAGGTCGGAACGGTCGAGGGCCGCTATGTCGTGCAGAAGGGAGATACCGCCGATGCCCTGGTGGCGGGGCTGAAATCCTCGCTGACCACGAACGGCCTGTCGGACACCGACTTCACCCTGACCCTGAACGCCGGCGAGCTGGAGGTGGCGAACAACACCAACCAGGCGGCCGCGATCTCGGCCACCGCCACGCGGGGCACCGGCGGGCTGTCCGGATTGAACAGCATCAACGTGGTGACCCAGCCCGCGACCGCGCTCAACGCGATCGAGGGGATGCTGCAGACCTCGATCAACGCGGCCGCCTCCTTCGGCTCGTCGCAGAAGCGCATCGACATCCAGAGCGAGTTCGTCGGCAACCTGACCGACTCGCTCAAGACCGGGATCGGCGTCATGGTCGATACCGACATGGAGGAAGCCTCGGCCCGGTTGCAGGCGCTTCAGGTGCAGCAGCAGCTCGCCACCCAGGCGCTGTCGATCGCCAACCAGCAGCCGCAGGGCCTCCTGTCTCTGTTCCGCTAAGCGTCCGGGCCGCGGGGTGACCCCCCGCGGCCCATCTCACCCCGCAGCTTCGCACAGACGGAAGCCCCATGTCCTATCAAGCCCCCATCGCCTATGCCCGGCGCGAGATGCCGGCCCGCTCGCCCCGCTCGGTCGAATACGACCTTCTGGCGCAGATCACCCGTCGGCTCCGGTCCGCCTGGACCAGCCGGGCCGAGGATTTCCCCGGCCTGGTCCGCGCGCTGGCCGACAACCAGCAGCTCTGGTCCACCCTGGCCTCGGACGTCGCCCTTCCCGGCAACACCCTGCCCGCCGTGCTGCGCGCCCGACTGTTCTACCTTTACGAATTCACCGTCCAGCACAGCCGCGCCGTGCTGGAAAACCGCGCCAGTGTCGAGGTCCTGGCCGACATCAACACCGCCGTCATGCGCGGCCTGCGGGGCGAAGGCGGTGCGACATGACCGGCCTTGTCCTGAAGCTTGGCCCGCATGAACGGGTCCTGATCAACGGTGCCGTGGTCGAGAATGGCGAAAAGCGGTCGCGGCTCGCGATCATGACGCCCAATGCCAACATCCTGCGCATGCGCGACGCGATCCACCCCGGGCAGGCGAATACCCCCGTCCGCCGCGTCTGCTATATCGCGCAACTGGTCCTGTCGGGCGATGCCGAGGCGGGCGAGGCACGCCAGCAGCTCTTGCGCGGGATCGAGCAGCTGAGCCAGGTCCTGACCGATCCCGACAGTCGCCTGCAGTTGACGATGGCCAGCCGCGCGGTGCTGGAGGACCAGCATTACCAGGCGCTCAAGGCGCTTCGCAGCCTTCTGCCGCGCGAAGAACGGCTGTTCGCGGCAGGCCGGGCATGAGCTTCCAGCCGGTCCTGCCGCTTGCCGGCTATGCCGGCTGGAGCTTTCTCAAACGCACGATGGCACGCCAGCAGGTGGCGCAGCAGGCCTCGCCCGTGCAGCAGCGGGACGAGGCCTATTTCCGCGAAAAGATCGGCAAGGTGACGACGGCCGAGCAGCTGGTCAGCGACAAGCGGCTGTTGCGGATCTCGCTGACGGCCTTCGGGCTGGAAGCCGACCTGAACAGCAAGGCCTTCATCCGCAAGCTGCTCGAGGGCGGGACGCTGAAGGAGGGGAGCCTGGCCAACAAGCTCGCCGACAAGCAATACCAGAAGTTCGCGGCCGCCTTCGGCTTTGGCGACTATTCCGTGCCGCGGACCGCCGTATCCACTTTCCCGGAGGAGATCCTGGCGCAGTTCCGCGCCCGGAGTTTTGAGACTGCCGTCGGACAGCAGAACGACAGCTACCGGCTGGCGCTGAACGCGGAACGCGAAATCCCGGCGCTGGCGGCGCGCAAGACCAGCGAAACGGCAAAATGGTATGCCGTTCTCGGCAACGCGCCGCTGCGCGAGGTGGTGCAGACCGCGTTTGGCCTGCCGAAAAGCTTCTCCGCGATCGATCTCGACCAGCAGGTCGCGGTCCTGCGCGACAAGACCCGCGCGGCCTTCGGGTCGTCCGACATCAGCCAGTTCGGCGATCCGGCAAAGATGGAGGCGCTGGTGCGCCGCTTCATGTTCCAGTCCCAGGCGCAGGAGCAGGGGGCGGGCATTTCGCCGGCCGCCATCGCCCTGACGTTGCTGCGACGGTAGGCAAGCAGGATTTTGCCCGCGGTCCGGCAGGCGACATCCGCCCGACCCGTCGGCTATTCCGACAGGCAGGCGCGCAGCCGCTCGAAACTGCCGTCGATCCCATTGGCGGGGGCGGGTTCGGCCAGAAAGGCGTCGAGCCGGGGCCAGACCTGGATCGCCCGGTCGATCACCGGGTCGGTTCCGGAGGCGTAGAGCCCGGCCTGGATCATCAGCTCGGCCCGGTCATAGGCCCCCAGCAACCGCCGCGCCTCGGCGATCAGGGCGTTTTCCTCTGCATCGGCGGCGTCAGGCAACGAGCGGCTGACCGAGCGCAGAAGGTCGATCGCCGGAAAGCGGCCCCGCTCGGCGATCCGGCGGTCCATCACCACATGACCGTCCAGCACCCCGCGCAGGATGTCGGCCACCGGCTCCTCCATGTCCGACCCGGCCACGAGGACCGAGAAGACCGCCGTGATGTCGCCCGCCCCCTCGGGTCCCGGGCCGGCCCGTTCGGCCAGACCCATGATCGCCTGGTTCAACGAGGGCGGAAAGCCGCGCAGCGATGCCTCCTCGCCGCCCGCCAGCGCGACCTCGCGGTGCGCCTCGGCGAAACGGGTGATCGAATCGACCAGGAGGAGCACATGCAGCCCCTGGTCGCGAAAATGCTCGGCCACCGCCATCGCGGTCAGCGCGCAGGACCGCCGCATCAGCGCCGACTGGTCCGAGGTCGCCGTGACCACCACGCTGCGCGCCATCCCCTCGGCACCAAGGACGCGCTCGGTGAACTCGCGCAACTCGCGCCCGCGTTCGCCGACCAGCGCGATCACGACCACGTCCGCCTCCACCCCCCGCGCGAACCGGGCCAGAAGCGAGGACTTGCCGACCCCGGACCCGGCGAATAGCCCGATCCGCTGGCCGCGCACCAGCGGCAGCAGCGTGTCGAACACCGCCGTCCCGGTGCCAAGCCGCGCGCCCAGCCTGCGACGCGAGGCGGCGGGCGGCGCGGGGGTGCGCAAGGCGCGCGGGCGCGGGCCGCGCAACAGCGGCTTTCCGTCCAGCGGCTGGCCGGCGGGATCGACGATCCGGCCGATCCAGCTGTCGTCCGGCGCGATCTCGGCCCGCCCCAGTAGCTCCACCCGGTCGCCGATCGCCATGCCGTCGCCCGAGGTGTCGGGCAGGACCGAGCAGCGCCCCGGCGCAAGACGCAGGACCTCGCCCCCGGCGGCGCCGTCGCGGCTGTGGATCAGCACCCGGTCGCCGATCGCCGCCGACTCAAGGCCCCCGACCTCGGCCAGCCCGCGCCGCGTCTCGATCACCCGGCCGACGCGCCGCACCGTGGCGACCCCGGCGATTTCCGCCAGCAGGCCATCGAATATTCCGGTCACGGGATTCTCCCTTTGTTCGCTCTCAACCGTTTCTAAAGGAATCACTCTTAAGCCTTGGTGAAACAACTCGAGGGAGAAGCCCCGATGTTCGAGAAACTGGAACTCACCCGGATGGCGCAGGCGCTGGCGGCGCATTCAGGCGCCAGGATGGCGGTGATCGCGCGCAACGTGGCCCATGCGGATTCGCCGGGCTACAAGGCGCAGGACCTGCCTTCCTTCGCCAGGGTCTTTGCGGACGGGGGCCAGATGCGCGCCACCCGGCCGGGCCATCTGGCCGCAAGCCCGGAAGGCGCCGCACTGGTGCCGGAACGGGCTCCGGGCCGCGAATCGCCCAATGGCAACACCGTTTCGCTGGAGGGCGAAATGGTGAAGTCGGTCGAGGCGCGGCAGGACCATGAAATGGCGCTGGCGATCTACCGGGCGACTTCGGACGTCCTGCGCGCCAGCCTTGGCCGGGCACGGTAAGGGGGCAAGGGATGGGCAACGACCTGATCAGCTCGCTTTCCTTCGCGGCCGCCGGGATGGAGACGCAGGCGATGCGGCTGCGGCATGTCTCGGAGAACATCGCCAATGCCGACACCCCCGGCTACCACCGCAAGGTGATGACCTTCGCCGAGGCGATGGAGACGGGCCTGGTGGAACCCGGCAAGGTCCGCCTGGACCAGAGTGATCTTGCGAAGATCTACGACCCCGGCCACCCGCTGGCGGATGAGACAGGTCACTACGACGGCTCGAATGTCGATCTGGTGATCGAGATCGCTGACGCGCGCGAAGCGCAGCGCAGCTACGAGGCGAACCTCAGGATGTTCGACCAGACCCGCCAGATGACGCAAAGCCTGTTCGACCTGCTGCGCAGATAAGGAGATCCAGAATGGATATGAATACCTCAGTCGTTTCCAAGGCTTACGCGAGCGCCCGCACTGCTGCCGCCCCCCTGCCGAAGGCGGGAGAGGCGGAGCAGGGCCTCGCGAAGCTTGCCGGGAATTTCGTCGGCGCCCTGCAGGAGCATGAGGCGACCGCCCGTGCCGCGATGACCGGCGACGCCGATCCGCATGCGCTGGTCCAGGCGCTCGCCTCGTCGCAGATGGCGGTCGAGACGGTGGCCACGGTGCGCGACCGGGTGGTCGAAGCCTATCAGGAGATCCTGAGGATGCCGGTATGACCGAGACCCAGATCTTCGATCTCCTGCGTCAGGGTCTCTGGGTCGCCGTGCTGATCTCGGCCCCGCTGCTCACGGTCGCGCTGGTGGCGGGGGTGGTGGTCGGCCTCTTCCAGGCGCTGACCTCGATTCAGGAGATGACGCTGACCTTCGTGCCCAAGGCCGGGCTGATGCTGGTGGTCTTCTGGGTCTCGATGAGTTTCATGACCACGACGCTGGTCGCCTTCTTCACCGACACGATCGTGCCTCGGATCGCGGGGGGCTGAGATGGACGCCGCACTTTACACCACGCTGAACCGCCAGTCCGGCCTGATGCGCGAAATGGGGGTGGTGGCGAACAACATCGCCAACAGCTCGACCACCGGCTTCCGGCGCGAGGGGGTGGTCTTCTCGGAATATGTCGCGGCGCTGGACCGCGATCCGTCGCTGTCGATGGCCCATGCCAGCGGCCGGCACGTCGACCTGTCGCAGGCGACGCTGGCGCAGACCGGCGGGACCTTCGATTTCGCCATCCAGGGCGAGGGCTTCTTTCTGGTCGAGACACCGCAGGGCGAACGGTTGACACGCGCGGGCAGCTTCACCCCCTCGGCCGAGGGCGAACTGGTGACACCGGACGGTTTTCGCCTGCTGGATGCGGGTGGCGCGCCGATCTTCGTGCCGCCGGATGCCAAGGTGGCGGTGGCCCGCGACGGAACGATCTCGGCCAATGGCGAGCCGTTGGCGCAGCTCGGTCTCTGGCGGCCGAGCGACCCGCTGGCGCTGCGCCACCAGTCGGGCACGCTCTTCGACGGTGGCGCGCTGGAGCCGGTGGAGGACGGGCAGGTCCTGCAGGGGATGCTGGAGGACAGCAACGTCCAGCCGGTCTCGGAGATCGCCCGCATGATCGAGGTCCAGCGCGCCTATGAGCTGGGCCAGAAATTCCTGGATGCCGAGGACGAACGTGTCCGGGGCGTGATCCAGGCGCTTGGACGATAGGGAGCGGCCATGAAAGCCTTGCAGATCGCAGCGACCGGCATGTCGGCCCAGCAGATGCGGGTCGATGTGGTGTCGAACAATCTCGCGAACATGTCGACGACGGGCTACAACCCCCGCCGCGCCGATTTCGCCGATCTTCACTACCAGCAACTGGCACGGCCGGGCAGCGTCTCGGCCTCGGATGGCTCGATGCTCCCGACGGGGGTGCAGGTCGGGCTCGGGGTGCGGCCGGCCGCGGTCTCGGTCGTCCTGGGCCAGGGGCCGCTGGAACAGACCAACGGCGATCTGGACGTGGCGATCGACGGCAACGGCTATATCGAGGTGCAGATGCCCTCGGGCGTGGCGGGCTATACCCGCGATGGGGCGCTGAAACGCTCGGCGGACGGGTTGATCGTCACCTCGGACGGCTTCCCGGTCGCGCCGGGGATCACCATTCCCTCGGACGCGACCGGCCTGACGATCAGCCCCACCGGCGAGGTCTGGGCCGATTTCACCGACCGGGTGGAACCGGAGCTTCTGGGCCAGCTGACGCTTTCGACCTTCCCGAACGAGAAGGGGCTGGAGGCGATCGGCTCGAACCTGTTCCTGGAAAGCCCGGCCTCGGGCGCGCCGCTCTCGGCGGTGCCGGGGGAGGAGGGGATCGGCACCTTGCGGCAGGGTTACCTTGAAGGCAGTTCGGTCGATGCGGTGCGCGAGGTGACCGAGCTGATCAAGGCCCAGCGCGGCTATGAGCTGAACGCCAAGGTCATCACCGCCGCCGACCAGATGCTTGGCGCGACGACGCAGGTGCGATGATGCGCAGCCTCGTCGCCCTTCTGCTTTTTACCGCCCCGGCGCTGGCCGAGAGCCTGGTCGCGACGCGGACGATCCGGGCGCAAAGCGTGATCGCGGCCGAGGATGTTGCCCTGGTCGAGGCCGCCCTGCCCGGCGCTCTGGCCGATCCGGGGCTGGCGGTCGGGCTTGAAGCGCGGGTTGCGATCCATGCCGGACGGCCGGTCCGGGCGAAGGATCTGGCCGCACCCGCGCTGGTGGAGCGCAACCAACTGGTAAGGCTGTTCTTTCTCTCCGGCGGGCTGGCGATCGCGACCGAGGGCCGGGCGCTTGCCCGCGGGGCCGAGGGCGAGGTGATCCGCGCGCTGAACCTTGCCTCCCGTACCACCGTCAGTGGCCGCGTGGGGCCGGACGGAGCAGTTTATGTAGGATGGACCGAATGATGACGCGACTTGTCCTGATCTGCGCCCTGGCCCTTGCGGCCTGCGGCAAGCTTGGCCAGGTGGGCCGGGCTCCGGAGTTCTCGCCGCTGGAGGGCAGCGCGCAGCATTACGCGATGTATTCCGCCCAGCTGCCCGAGGATGTGGCCGCCGCGACGCCTTCGGATGATTCCTCGCTCTGGGCCGCCGGAACGGGGTCACTCTTCGGCGACCGGCGCGCGGCGCGGCGGGGTGACATCCTGACCGTGGTGATCGAGATCGACGACAGCGCCTCGATCTCGAATTCCACCGGGCGCAACCGCAACGGCAGCGTCAAGGCGGGCCTGCCGGAGTTCTTCGGCATCCCGCAACGCCTGGACGACCGCCTGCCCGATGGCGCGAGCATGGCCGAAGCAGTGGAAACCCGGTCCTCCTCGACCTTCAAGGGCTCGGGCAATGTGGCGCGGACCGAACAGCTGACCCTGCGCGTCGCGGCGACGGTGGTCGAGGAACTGCCGAATGGCGTGCTGCGCATCGAGGGCCAGCAGGAGGTGCGGGTGAACTTCGAGATGCGCGAGTTGATCGTGACCGGCTATGTCCGGCCGGCCGACATCTCGCGGCAGAACGAGATCACCTATGACAAGATCGCGGGCGCACGCATCGCCTATGGCGGGCGTGGACAGATCACCGACGTGCAACAGCCGACCTATGGCCAGCAGGCCGCCGATATCCTGCTTCCGTTCTGATCATGCGCAAGATTCTCCCGATCATCCTTGCCCTGCTGGGCCTTGGCGGCGGCGCCGGTGCGGGCTTCTTTCTGCGCCCGGCCCCGGATCCGGGCGACCAGCCCCCCGCGGCCGAACACGAGGCCGAGCCCGCCGGAGAGGAGGGCGCCGGGCATGTCGAGAACGGCCCGGAATATGTGAAGATGAACAACCAGTTCGTCGTTCCCGTGGTCGAAAAGGGCCGGGTGGCCGCGATGGTGGTGCTGTCGCTTTCGGTGGAGGTCGAGGCGGGCAATACCGAAGCGGTCTACCAGCGCGAGCCGAAGTTGCGCGACGCTTTCCTGCAGGTGCTGTTCGACCATGCCAATGTCGGTGGGTTCAGCGGCTCTTTCACCGATGGCACCAACCTTCTGACCCTGCGCACCGGGCTGAAGGAGGCGGGCGGCCTGATCCTGGGACCGGCGATCCGCGACGTGCTGATCACCGACATCGCCCGGCAGGACAGCTAATCCTTGTCCTTCTTCTCGGGCAGGCCCTTGCGGCGGGTGGAGGCGAGATCCTCAAGCTCTTTCTCGGTCATGCTTTCGACCATCTGGCGCGAGGCGCCGCGCAGGTCGCCCTTGTCGGTCTCGCCGCGCTTGGCAGACAGGGCGGCCCCGGCGGCCTTCTGCTGCGACTTGGATTTTGCGGGCATCTGCGGCTCCTTTCCGTGCGGGCAGGGTCAACCGGCAGTTCCCCTGGAATGTTCCCCGAGCCCCGGCAGGACGGCGGAACCGAAAGCCTCGATGAAGGCGCGCTGGTTGCGGGTAACGCAGTGCAGATGGACCGTATCGGCCAGGGCGCAAAGCGCCGCGATCCTTGCGGCATGCCAGCCCAGATCCGGGGATACGTCGATCCGCCGACACAGCGTCTCGGGCGTCACCAGGTCCGCGATCAGGTCGAAATCGGCGGGGCGGCGCAGGTCCCAGGCGACTTCGCCGCCCGCGATGGCAGGGGCCCATTGGTCCATCGCCCCGGCAAGAACATCGGCCTCGGTACGGTCCCAGGCCAGGGCATGCTGGACATGCACGGGCTTGCCTTCGCCTCCGCCGGCGCGGAACGCCTCGATCACCCGCGAGAGAAGCGCCGGGTCGCCCCCCACGGTCAAAAGCCCGTCCGCCCAGCCCGCGACCTCGGCCGCCGTGTCGGGCGATACCGCCGCGCCGAACAGCGGAACCGGAACCCCTGGGCGCGAATAGAGCCGCGCCTCGACCAGGGTGATCCTGCCGCGATGGGTGACGGTCTCGCCGCCAAGGAGAGCCCGGATGACCGCCACGCACTCCCGCAACCTGGCGTTGCGCTCGGCCTTGTCGGGCCAGTACTGGCCCAGGATCGCCTCGTTGATCGCCTCGCCGCTGCCAAGGGCCAGCCAGAAGCGGCCGGGGAACATCTCGCCCAGGGTCGCGGCCGCCTGCGCGACAATCGCCGGGTGATAGCGCCAGCCGGGGGCGGAGATCAGGCCGATGGGAAAGCGCGTCGCCTGCAGGGCCGCGCCGATCCAGGACCAGGCGAAACCGGACTGGCCCTGCCGCTCGCTCCAGGGATGGAAATGGTCCGAGGACTTCGCGGTCGCAAAGCCCGCGGATTCGGCCAGGCGGACCAGGTCCAGAAGCTCTCCCGGCGCGAATTGCTCGTGCGAGGCGTGATAGCCGATCATTCCCGGTCCTGGTCGGGATCGGACACCTGCCTTGCGGGGTTCACCTGATCGAATTCCTCGGGCCGATGAGGCGAGCCTTCCTGGTCGTCTGCCGCATTGCTCCGGTGCTTCGGCGGGGTGCGCTTGGCGGCGGCGGGTTTCGGTTCGTTGGGCATCGGACCTCTCCTGGGGCGGGCCGCATCAACCGCTGCGGCGAGGGAAGGTTCCCGGCGACGACGGCTGGAACATTGCCGATCCGGGCGGGTTCAGCCGGGCAGAAACCGCGAGAGCGCCATGAACAGCATCATCTACCTTGTCGGCCTGGTGGTCGTCGTCCTGGTCATCCTGTCCGTCCTCGGCCTGCGCTGAGCGCGGGGAACGGCCGGCTGATCCCGGCGGCCCCGGCAAGGCCGAAGCGCCAGGGCAGGTCGGTGGCGCGGCTGATGCCGATGCGGGGGCCTTCGAGAAACGGCAGCGGGCAGGCCGCGGGCAGAAGCGTGAAACCGTCCGCACCGAACCTCTTGCCGCTGTCCCGCAGATCCAGCCCCAATGCCTGCCCCAGCCGCCCCGGCCCCGAGGCCAGCCTGGGACTGTCCGGCGGCAGGTCGCGCCGCCGCGCCATCTCCTCGACCCCGACCTCGGGGCAAAGCGCGCGCAGGAGCACCGCCTCGCCGGGCCGGCCGACGACGTTCAGGCAAAGGTGGCAGCCGTAGGAAAGATAGACATAGACCGTGCCCGGCGGACCGAACATGGCCGCATTGCGCAAGGTCGGGCCGCGGAAGCTGTGCGAGGCGGGATCGTCGCGGCCATAGGCCTCGGTCTCCAGGACCGTCCCGCCGGTGCCGCGCACGACCAGCCTTGCGCCAAGAAGGGCACGGGCAAGCGTCACGACATCCTGGTCAAAGTCCATCTCGCCCCCGACGGGAACTGCGGCCACCCGGCCGGGTTTGCCTTGCACATGCCCCGGAGAACCGCCATGGACAACCCCGACCCGCGCCCGTCCGTCGCCCTGGAGGGCCGGATGCTGGCCCACCGCCGCCTGCTGGTGCTGCTGCTGCAATCCCTGCCCGCCCCCCGACAGGCAGAACTGGCCGAATGGCTGGCCGACCGCTCGATTCCCCGCGACGGGCAGGAGGATCCCGGTGCGGTGCCATCCGAGGCCGGGGCCATCGACCTGGCGCTGACCGATGAGTTCCGTCTTCTGGCCGAGATGCTGTCGCAGTCACAGCCGCCTAGTTGAACAGATGATGCGCCCGCGCCTCCAGCGCCCGCGCCATCAACTGATGCAGCCAGCCCGCCAGCGTGGTGCCGGAAAGGTCCATCTCCTCCTCCAGCGCCAGCTTGAGGGTCGCCTCGACCAGGCGGTCGGCGGCCAGTGAATCGGGGACCAGAAGCCGGGCCGAGACGCGAAGACGGGGCAGGACCTGATCCACGGTGGCCTCCTGCCCGTCGAGTTCGGCCCGGGCAAGGTCGACAGCCTCGTCAGGTGAACAGGGCTTTCCCAGCCGCGCCACATCGGCGAAGCGGGCCGGGATCTCGGCCATGTCGCGGCCGGAGTAGAACACGAAGGGAATCCGCGCCCGCTGAAGCCTGTCGGCAAGGCGAAAGACCTGCTCGCCGCGCAGATTTACGTCCAGGACCGCCAGATCGGCGCCAAAGGCATGGCATTCCGCCGCCTCGAGCGTCGCATAGGGGCCAAGGATGCTGGCCTCGGCACTGCGGAAGTGGTCCGCCAGCATCCCGGCGATGAGGTAGTCGTCTTCAACGGTCAGAATGCGTTTGCCGGCGAGCTGCTGCATATGGCCCGTTCCTTCCTGCCTCTGGCCAGAGTCGCTGACCACCACAGATCCGGACAGCCCGAAATCTGATCAGGACTATGGGGTCCGCCTTGCTCTCCCGCAAGGCGAGTGACGGACATGACGCTTTGCCTGGGGTTCCTGGGCGGGATCCGGCCGATCGGGGCGGGAAAGGCTCCGGGAACAACCTGGCGGCCGCGCGGTTGCCTTCCGGTCACAGCCGAAGGAGCCCGCCATGGCCAGCCGCCCCTCTGTCCCGAAATCCCCATCCCCTGCATCGGAGCCCGCCCGGCTGCATGACCTTGCCCTTCGCCGGGGATCGGGCGGCGAATACCACCAGACCGCGGAAGGCGGCGCCCCCACGATGACCACGGCCCAGGGCGGGCCGGTCGCGGATGACCAGAACACGCTGAAGGTCGGCCAGCGCGGACCGCTTCTGATGGAGGACTTCCAGTTCCGCGAGAAGCTGTTCCACTTCGACCACGAGCGCATCCCCGAACGTGTCGTCCATGCCCGCGGCTATGGCGCGCACGGTTATTTCGAGACCTATGACTCGCTGGCGCAATATACCCGCGCCGACATCTTCCAGCGCGCGGGCGAGATCACCCCGGCCTTCGTGCGTTTTTCCACCGTGGCCGGCTCGAAAGGCTCGATGGACCTGGCGCGGGATGTGCGGGGGTTCGCGGTCAAGCTTTACACGCAAGAGGGCAACTGGGACCTTGTCGGCAACAACATCCCGGTGTTCTTCATCCAGGACGCGATCAAGTTTCCCGATGTGATCCATTCGGTGAAACCCGAACCCGATCGCGCCTTTCCCCAGGCCCAGTCGGCGCATGACACGTTCTGGGACTTCATCTCGCTGACGCCGGAAAGCATGCACATGGTGATGTGGGTGATGTCCGACCGCGCCATTCCCCGGTCGTTCCGGTTCATGGAGGGGTTTGGCGTCCACACCTTCCGGCTGGTCAACGCGCAGGACCAGTCCACCTTCGTCAAGTTCCACTGGAAGCCGAAGCAGGGGATGCAGTCGGTCCTGTGGAACGAGGCGGTCAAGATCAACGGCGCGGACCCGGACTTCCACCGCCGCGACCTTTGGGGCGCCATCCAGGCCGGCGATTTCCCGGAATGGGAGTTGCGGCTGCAACTCTTCGACCAGGACTTCGCCGATGGGCTGGATTTCGACGTGCTGGACCCCACCAAGATCATCCCCGAGGAGATCCTGCCCCCCGTCCCCGTCGGCCGCCTGGTGCTGGACCGGATGCCCGACAACTTCTTCGCCGAGACCGAGCAGGTCGCCTTCATGACCCAGAACGTGCCGCCGGGGATCGATTTCTCGGACGATCCCCTGCTGCAGGGGCGAAACTTCTCGTATCTCGACACGCAGCTGAAGCGGCTGGGCAGCCCGAACTTTGCCCAGCTGCCGATCAACGCGCCGAAATGCCCGTTCGCGAATTTCCAGCAGGACGGGCATATGGCGATGCGCAATCCGACGGGACGGGCGATCTATCAGCCGAACTCGTTCGGGATCGGCCCGCGCGAGGACCCCGTGCGCGGCTTCCGCAGCTATGCGGCGCAGGAGGTGGGGCCGAAGTCACGCCTGCGGCCGGAGAGTTTCGCGGACCACTACAGCCAGGCGCGGCTGTTCTTCCACAGCCAGACCGCGGTCGAGCAGCGCCATATCGTCAACGCCCTGGCCTTCGAGCTGGGCCGGTGCGAGGTGCCTGCAATCCGGTTGCGCATGCTGGCGCATCTGCGCAGCATCGACGAGACGCTGGCCGTGGCGGTCGGTGACGGTCTGGGCGTTCCCGAACTGCCGGAAGCGGCGACCCCGGCGGTGCCGGTGCGCGATCTGCCACCCTCGCCCGCGCTGTCGATCCTTCAGAACGCGCGCGGAACCTTCGCCGGGCGCAAGCTGGGCGTGCTGCTTGCGGGCGGCTTTGACGCGGCACTTCTGGCCGAGCTGAACGCCGCGATGACCGCGGAAGGCGCGATGGTCGAACTGGTCGCCCCCACGGTCGGCGGTGCGCTTTCGGCTGACGGCACGCAAGTCGCGGCGCATTACGCGGTGGCGGCCGGGGCCTCGGTCCTGTTCGACGCGGTATGTCTTCTGATGTCGCGCAGCGGGGCCGAAGCCCTGTGCCGCGAGGTGGCCGCCGTCGATTTCGTCAAGGACGCCTTCGTACATTGCAAGTTCATCGGCTTTTCCGAAGGCGCGGTCCCGCTGCTCTCTGCCGCCGGGGTGTTGCCGGACGCCGATGAGGGGATGGTCGAACTGGCCTCCGGCGCGGCGGAGGGCTTCGTCGATTCCTGCCGCCGCCTGCGCCTGTGGTCGCGCGAGCTTGGCTCGGGCGCCTGAAGGTGGCGCAAGTTCCGGCACATCGGGCTGCGCAATCGCCGGACCTGCCCGCCGCCCCGTTCTGGGGCGCGCGGCGCTCCGCTCCGGGCGAGTGGAGCCTTGCGCTCTGGGCACCGTCGGTCAGCGCGATCCGGCTGGAACTGGAGGGGCTGGACTTGCCGATGGTCCGGGGGCGGGACGGTGTGCATCGCTGTATCGCCCGCGCCTCGGAAGGCGGGCTCTACCGCTTTCGCGCCGGGGATTTCCGCTTTGCCGATCCGGCCTAGCTGCAGCAGGAGGGCGGGGTCGAAGGCCATTCGGTCCTGCGTGATCTTGCGCCCATGGCCCGGCGCGCCCAGCGCGCGGCCCCCGGCCCCTTTGCCCGCCAGGTGATCGCCGAGATCCATGTCGGCAGCTTCACCCGCGAGGGCAGCTTTGCCGCCGCCGCCCGCGCGCCCGAGTTGCGCCGGATGGCCGCGCTGGGCATCACCGCGATCGAGCTGATGCCGGTGGGCCAGTTCCCCGGCACGCGCGGCTGGGGCTATGACAGCGTGCTGCCCTATGCCCCGCAGGACCGCTATGGCCCGCCCGAGGATCTGGCCGCCCTGGTGGATGCCGCGCATCGGCTGGGCCTGCTGGTCTATCTGGACGTGGTGCTGAACCACTTCGGTCCGCAGGGAAATGCGTTGGCCCGGATCTGCCCGGAATTCTTCCTTGCCGAGGAGAATGATTGGGGTCCCCGGATCGACTATTCCCGTCCCGCCGTCCGGGCCTTCTTCATCGACTGCGCCCGGCACTGGTTGCGGCACTACCACTTCGACGGGCTGCGCATCGACGCCATCCAGGAGATGAAGGACGACAGCGCCCCGCCGATCGAGACCGAACTGGCGCTTGTCCTGCGGCGCGAGTTTCCCGAGATGCATCTGCTGGCCGAGGACAGCCGGAACTGCACCGCGCCCTATGATCCGGCAAACCGGCTGTATGACGCGGCCTGGGACGACGACTATCACCATGCGCTGCATGTCCATCTGACCGGGGAAGGCTTCGGCTATTACCGCGAGTTCACCCCGCAGCCCTTGCGGGACCTGTCGGTGGCGCTGCGCGACGGGCAGGCGCTGCAGGGCCAGACCCGCCCCGATGGCAGCACCGCCAAGGGCGAGCCCTCCGCCCATCTGCCGCCATCCTGCTTCATCAATTTCAACCTCAACCACGACCATGCCGGCAACCGCCCCAGGGGCGAGCGGCTGGTGTCGCTGGTCGGGGTGGAGCGGGCGCAGGTGGCCCATGCGCTTCTCCTGACCGCGCCCTATGTGCCGCTGCTGTTCATGGGCGAGGAATGCGGCGCGCAAAGCGCCTTTCCCTGGTTCGCCGACTATGCGGGCCAGGTGGCGGCGGACATGGCAGAGGAACGGCGCAAGCAGTTCCGCGAGTTGCCGGGCGGCGGGCAGGACATGCTCGACCCGTTCGATCCGGCGACCGCGACGCTGGCGCATCCCTATGCCGGACCCGCCCCCGGCCAGGAGTCATGGCTGGACCTCACACGGCGGATGCTGGAGTTGCGGCGCCAGGTGCTGCTGCCGATCTATCGCGCTGGCCGGGCCCAGCCCGCGACGGTGGTGATCACCGGCCCGGGGGCATTGGTCGCCGACTGGCATTTCCGCACCGGCACGGTGCGGGCGGCGCTGTCCTTCCAGCCGACAAGCGCCTCGGCCCCGGACCAGACCGCGCCCGAGGGCAGGACCGCCCTGCCCCTTGCCGCCGTGGGCGAGGCCGCAGCGCCCTGGTTCCGGCTCTGGCTCTCGCGGCCTAAAGCTCCTGCTCCTGCACCGAGGCCATCGGCGCAGTAACCTCGCAGGTCACGCCATCCTCGGCATGGACAAGCTGGACCCTGCCCTGCAACTCGGCTGCAAGGACGTCCTGGATCACCACGGTGCCGAAACCCTTCCGCTTGGGCGGGGCCACGGCTGGCCCGCCTTCCTCGCGCCAGCGAAGCACGAATTCGGCCGGCGGCCCCGGCGTCACCGCCCAGCGGATCCGCACGCAGCCGGACTTGACCGAAAGGGCGCCGTATTTCACCGCATTGGTCGCCAGCTCGTGCAACCCCAGCGCCAGCGCCACCGCCGCGCGCGAGGATACCCGGACCGGCGGTCCCTCGAAGCGGAACTGCGACTGCGGGAACGGGGCCAGGACCGAGGCGACAACCGCCTGCAACTCCACCCCCTCGTGGGCATCGCGGGTGATCAGGTCCTGCGCCCGGCCCAGGGCGAGGATCCGCTTCTCGAAGGTGACATAGGCCTCGGTCCGCTCGCTCCCCATGGTCTGCCGCGCGATGGCCTGCACGGTCGACAGGACATTCTTCACCCGGTGCTTCATCTCGCCGATCAGGACCTTTTGCAGCCGCTCCAGATCGTGACTGGCCGAACTGTCGCGCGCGATGACGGCCGCCCCCGTGATCTGCCCCGCCCGATCCCGGATCGGCGAGACCGCCAGCGAGACATGCAGCCGCTTGCCATCCGTGCGCAGCCACAGCGTCTGGCGGGTGGCGACCCGCTTGCCGTGCAGGATCAGGTCGAAGGTGGCCCGATCCTCGTCGGGATGCGGGGAAAGGAGCGTGACCGGATGACCCAGCACCTCCTCGGCGGCATGGCCGAACAGCCTCCGCGCGCCGCCGTTCCAGCTGGTGATCCGCAGGTGCCGGTCCACCGACAGGACCGCATCCTCGGCGCCGGCGATGATCGCGGCAGCGCAAGCGGCGTCCTGAGGTTCGGAGGAGGGGATCAGCAGGATCAGCACCCCCCGCGCCTGCCCTGCCTCATCCAGCACCGGCCAAATCGCGGCATCCGGCGCCGCATCGGATGGCAAGACCAGCAACCGCGCGGCGGGATGGCCCAGGACATCCTGCACGGCCTCACGCAGCACCTCCGGCAGGTCGCCTGCCTGCCACCCTGTCAGCCGGGCCCAGGCCGCGTTGTTCAGGATCAGGCCATCAGGGCCGGTGACCAGACCCATCGGGACGCCGGTCGCCTGAACGAGGGAGGACGCCTGGAGCAGGCAGAGGGGCAATCCCTCCATCCGGCCCGACATGTCGTTCGGCCGATCCATCCCCTGCATCTGCCGGACATCCGGTTCCCCGTCGCTCACCCCATGCCCCCGGAATTCCTCCAGTCTGGGCGGCCGCAGGCACGCCCATCTCCACGGCAACGCGCAGGTCACGGATTTGTTCCGCCGGCTTCGGAACCCGGCGAAGATCAGTCTTTCCGGGCTTTTCCTGCGCGGTTCAGCGCCTCTTGCAGCTGGCGGCTCAGGTCGCGCAACCTGTCGCTGACCGGCTGGGTACGGATCTCCTCGATCATTGCTTCCAGCGCGGCCGAAAACTCGTCGTCCAGAAGGGCTTGGTGCCCTCCGCCTTCATTCGCCTGCTTCATTTCCGCCGCCCGGGACCCGGTCCAAACACCACTTTCGTCGTGACTATACGCCGAAGTGGCGAAATGGCTTACGGCAAATTTGCCGCAGCCCTTCGGCCCGGCGTGCCGATGCCAGACGGCGACCGGGTAAGCGAGCGCAGGCTTCGCCGCTTCGGGAGACGGGGCGGCGCCGGTCGCCGAAGGGCTGGTCACCGGACCCGGGACCGACCTCTTCCATCCTTGCGCAGACCGACACCCCGGAAGGGGTTCGCGCGAGGAGAGCCGCCGGAGAGCTTGCGGCCCGAGGCGATCCGCGCCACTCTGGCCGGCGATGACCCTTGCCGCGCCCAGCCCACGCCTGATCCCGCTTGACCTTGCGCGGACGCTGGCGATCCTCTGCATGGTCGCCTTTCACTTTACCTTCGACCTTGCCCTATTCGGCTATATCGCCCCCGACACGATGGGCCGCCCCTTCTGGTACTATTTCGCCCGGATGATCGCGGGAAGCTTCCTGTTCCTCTCGGGCGTCAGCCTCTGGCTGGCGCATGGCCGCGGCATCCGCTGGCCCGCCTTCTGGACCCGCTTCGCCAGGATCGCGGGGGGCGCGCTTCTGGTAAGCATCGCCAGCATCTGGCTTGTGCCCGGCGGAACGATCCTGTTCGGCATCCTGCACGCCATCGCCGCCGCCAGCCTGCTTGGCCTGATCGCGCTGCGTCTGCCCTGGCCCGTGACGCTGGCCCTCGCCGCGCTGATCCTTGCCGCCGCCTGGGGGCCGCGTTTTGCGGCCTTCGATCCCTTGTGGCTGGTCTGGACCGGCCTGGCCGAGAGCCGCCCGATGATGGGCGACTATGTGCCGCTGATCCCCTGGGCCGCACCGGCACTGGCTGGCGTCGCCCTTGCCAGGGCCGTCCGCCTTGACCTCTGGCGCGGCACCATTCCCACCCGGCTGAGCCGCGCCCTGTCCTTTCCCGGCCGCCACAGCCTGGTGATCTATCTGATCCACCAGCCGATCCTGTTCGGCCTGTTCAGCCTCTACTCTATGGCCACGTCCTGACGCTTTCCCTTCCCGTCGCTTTCCGGTAATCCCGACCCGAAGTTTGGGAGCCGATCCGATGAAGTTCACCCTGTCCTGGCTGAAAGATCACCTTGAAACCGAGGCCGGCGTCGATGCGCTGGCCGAGGCGCTGACCGACCTGGGGCTGGAGGTCGAGGGCATCGAGGACCCCGCCGCGGCACTGGGACCGTTCCGCATCTGCCGGGTGATCGAGGCCGTGCAGCACCCCAACGCCGACCGCCTGCGTGTCTGCCGGGTGGAGACCTGGCCCGAAGGCCCCGGCGGCCGGACCGAGGAAGTCCAGGTCGTCTGCGGCGCGCCCAATGCCAGGACCGGCCTCGTCGGCGTCTTTGCCCCCCCCGGCACGCATGTTCCGGGCACCGGCGTGGACCTGAAGCCCGGCAACATCCGCGGCGTGGATTCGAACGGGATGCTCTGCTCGGAACGCGAGCTGATGCTGTCGGACAACCATGACGGGATCATCGAACTGCCCGCCGACGCGCCCATGGGCATGCGCTATATCGACTGGAAGGGCGTCAACGACCCGGTGGTCGAGATCAAGGTCACCCCCAACCGCCCCGATGCGCTGGGGATCCACGGGATCGCGCGCGATCTGGCCGCGCGGGGGCTGGGCAAGCTGAAGCCCGTCACCGTGACGCCGGTCGAGGGCAAATTCCCCACCCCCATCGCCGTCCACATCGACGCAGGCTTGAAGGCCAAGGGCTGCCCCCATTTCGCCGGCCGCCTGATTCGGGGCGTCAGGAACGGCCCCTCGCCCGACTGGATGCAGGCCCGGCTGAAGGCCATCGGGCTGCGCCCGATCTCGGCGCTGGTGGACATCACCAACTACTTCACCTTCGGGCTGAACCGCCCGCTGCATGTCTTCGATGCGGCCAAGGTCAAGGGCGACCTCCATATCCGTCCCGCGCGGGAAGGGGAAACCCTGCTGGCGCTGGACGGCAAGACCTATGCGCTGGCCCCGGGCCAAATGGTCATCGCCGACGACCACGGCCCGGAGTCGCTGGCCGGGATCATGGGCGGCGAGGCTTCGGGCTGCACGCCGGAAACGACGGATGTGTTCCTGGAAAGCGCCTGGTGGGACCCGATCACCATCGCCGCGACGGGGCGGGCGCTGAAGATCAACTCGGACGCGCGCTACCGCTTCGAGCGTGGGGTGGACCCGGCCTTCACCCTGCCGGGGCTGGAACTGGCGACGCAGATGATTCTCGACCTCTGCGGCGGCGAGGCCGGGACCGTGGTGCAGGACGGCGCCCCGATCGACCCGACCCGCAGCTACCGGCTGGACCCGGCGCGGGTGGTGAGCCTGGTGGGGATGGAGATCCCCGAGGCCAGCCAGCGCACCACGCTGGAGGCCCTTGGCTTCAAGCTTGACGGGAACGCTGTTACCCCGCCGAGCTGGCGCCCCGACATCCTGGGCGATGCCGATCTGGTCGAGGAAGTGGCCCGGATCGCGAGCCTGACGAAACTGCAGGGCGCGCCGATGGCCCGGACGCAGCCAGGTGTGCCGCGTCCGATCCTGACGCCGCTCCAGGTGCGCGAACGGACCGCCCGCCGCACCATCGCCGCGCTCGGCTACAACGAATGCGTGACCTACAGCTTCATCGACGCCAGGGCGGCGGCGCTGTTCGGCGGCGGCACGGATGCGGTGCGGGTGGAAAACCCGATCTCCTCCGAGATGACGCATCTGCGCCCCGACCTCCTGCCCGGCCTCCTTGCGGCGGCGGCGCGGAACCAGGCGCGCGGCTTCATGGACCTGGCCCTGTTCGAGGTCGGCCCCGCCTTTCATGGCGGCGAGCCGGGCGAGCAGCATTTGCAGGCTGCGGGCCTTCTGGTCGGCGCGGCGGCGGGACGCGATCCGCACGGTAGCCGCCGGGCGATCGACGTCTTCGACGCCAAGGCCGATGCCGAGGCCGTCCTCGCCGCCCTCGGCGCGCCGGCCCGGGTGCAGATCAGCCGAAAGGTCGCGCAATGGTGGCACCCCGGCCGCTCCGGCGTGATCGGGCTGGGGCCGACCGTGATGGCGACCTTCGGCGAGATTCACCCGCGCGTATGCCAAGCGATGGAGGTGAAGGGCCCCGCCGTGGCTTTCACCATTCTGGTCGCCAACATCCCCGCGCCCAAGGTCAAGACTCCGACCCGGCCGGCGCTGGCGATCAGCGACCTGCAGGCGGTGGAACGTGACTTCGCCTTTGTCGTCGATGCCCGCGTCGAGGCCCTGACCGCCGTCAACGCCGCGCAGGGCGCGGACAAGGCGCTGATCGAATCGGTCCGCGTCTTCGACCAGTTCACCGGCGAGAAGGCCGAGGTGCAGATGGGTGCGGGCAAGAAGTCCATCGCCTTGACGGTCCGGCTGCAACCGCAGGACAAGACCCTGACCGAGGCCGAGATCGAGGCGGTTTCCGCGAAGATCATCGAGAAGGTGACGAAGGCCACAGGCGGCAGCCTGCGCGCCTGACCGGCAGGCGGGCGGCAGATGCCGCCTGCCGCCTTCAGTTCCCGGCGCTGGCCATCCTGCGGTGGGCGATGACCCGCTCCAGCCAGCCCAGTTCCATCTCGGGGACGGAGGAGAGCAGCAGGTCGGTGTAGTCGTCGAAGGGCGGGGCCAGCACGTCGCCCTTCTGGCCGTAGCGCACCACCGCGCCCTTGAACATCACGGCGATCTTGTCCGAGATCGCCCGCACCGTCGCAAGGTCATGGGTGATGAAGAGATAGGCGACCTGGGATTCGGCCTGCAGGTTCAGGAGAAGCTTCAGGATCCCGTCCGCCACCAGCGGATCCAGCGCCGAGGTCACCTCGTCGCAGATGATCAGCTTCGGCTTGGCCGCCAGCGCGCGGGCGATGCAGACGCGCTGCTTCTGGCCGCCGGAAAGTTCGGCCGGATAGCGGGCGGCAAAGCCCTTGCCCATCTCGATCTGGTCCAGAAGCTCTTGCACCCGTCGGTCGCGCTCGGCCCCCTTCAGGCCGAAATACAGTTCCAGCGGGCGGCCGATGATCGTGCCGACGGTCTGCCGCGGGTTCATCGCGGTGTCGGCCATCTGGTAGATCATCTGGATCTCGCGCAGGTCATCCCGCGACCGGCCCGCCATCTCGTTCGACAGCACCCGCCCGGCAAAGGTGATCCGGCCCGACCTTGGCGGCAAAAGGCCGGTGATCGCCCGCGCGAGGGTGGACTTGCCCGAGCCGGACTCGCCCACCACCGCCAGGGTCTGCCCGGCCGGCAGGTCGAGCGAGACATTCTTCAGCACGTCGAAATTCGTGCCGCGATAGCGGGCGGTGACGTTCTGGACCGACAGCACCGGGGGGGCGGGCGGCTTTTCGGCATGTTCCAGCGACCGGACCGAGACCAGCGCGCGGGTATAGTCCTCACGCGGGGCATTGATCACCTGGTCGGTGGTGCCAAGCTCGACCATCCGGCCGTGGCGCAGGACCATGATGTCGTCCGCCACCTGCGCCACCACGGCAAGGTCATGAGTGATATAGAGCGCGGCCACCTGCGTGTCGCGGATCGCCTCCTTGATCGCGGCCAGCACGTCGATCTGGGTGGTCACGTCCAGCGCCGTGGTGGGTTCGTCGAAGATCACCAGGTCGGGCTTCGGGCACAGCGCCATCGCCGTCATCACCCGCTGCAACTGCCCGCCCGAGACCTGGTGCGGATAGCGGCGGCCGATGGTTTCCGGCGAGGGCAGGCCCAGCTTGCGGAACAATGCGACCGCCCGCGCCTCGGCCTCGGCCCGGCCCATCAGCCCATGCGAGAGCGAGGTTTCGATCACCTGCTCCATCAGCCGCTTCGCCGGGTTGAACGAGGCGGCGGCGGATTGCGAGACATAGGTGACTTCCCTTCCCCGCAGGGCGCGGAGGGCGGCAGGCGGGGCGGTGCGGATGTCGCGGCCGTTCAGCCGGATCGTGCCGCCGGTCAGCCGCACCCCTCCCCGTCCATAGGACATGGCGGAAAGGCCGATGGTGGACTTGCCGGCCCCGGATTCGCCGATCAGGCCCAGCACCCGGCCGCGTTGCAGCTGCAGGTCGACGCCATGGACCAGCGTCACCTCCTTCGGCGGCTCGCCGGGCGGGTAGGCGGTGGCCTCGATCACGAGGCCCTTGATGTCGAGCAGGAGATCGTCAGCCACCGCGGCCCCCTTTCAGGCTGGAGGTGCGGGTCAGGATCCAGTCCGCGACCAGGTTGACGCTGATCGCCAGCGCGGCGATGGCCCCGGCCGGCAGAAGCGCGGCCGATTTGCCGTAGATCAGCCCGTCCTTGTTCTCCTTCACCATGCCGCCCCAGTCGGCCAGCGGCGGCTGCACGCCAAGGCCGAGGAAGGACAGGGTCGAGATGAAGAGGACCGCGAAGATGAAGCGCAGGCCGAACTCGGCCACCAGGGGCGACAGGGCGTTGGGCAGGATCTCGCGGAAGATCACCCAGCCGCCCTTTTCGCCGCGCAGCCTGGCGGCCTCGACATATTCCATCACCGCGATATCGGCGGCAACGGCGCGCGAGAGGCGGAAGACGCGGGTCGAATCCAGGACGCCGATCACCAGGATCAGCACGGTCAGGTTCAGCGGCAGGACCGAGAGCAGCACCAGCGCCACGATCAGCGCCGGGATCGCCATCACCAGATCGACCGCCCGCGACAGAAGCTGGTCGATCCAGCCGCCCTTCACCGCCGCGAGAAAACCGAGGAAGGCCCCCAGCGAGAAGGCCAGCACCGAGGAGGCCAGCGCCACGAAGATGGTGATCTGCGCGCCGTAGATCAGCCGCGAAAGGATGTCGCGGCCGATGGTGTCGGTGCCCAGCCAGAACTGCGCCGAGGGCCCCTCCCAGACCCCGCCCACCGGCGCGTCGATCGGGTAGGGCGCGATGAGATGGGCAAAGACCGCGATGAGCAGGAAGCCGCCGGTCAGCGCCAGCCCGATCAGGGCAGAGATCGGTATCCTCATTTCGGGTGCCTCAGGCGGGGGTTGGCAAGGATGCCGATGATGTCGGCCGCCATGTTCAGGAAGATGTAGACGGCGGCGAAGATCAGCCCGACCGCCTGCACCACCGGCAGGTCGCGCTTGGTCACATGGTCCACCAGATATTGCCCAAGGGCGTTGTATCCGAAGACCACCTCGACCACGACGACACCCACCACCAGATAGGCCAGGTTCAGCATCACCACCGAGACCACCGGCGCGACGGCATTGGGAAAGGCGTGGCGCCAGACGACGGCCATGGGTGTCAGCCCCTTCAGCTCGGCCGTCTCGATATAGGCGGATTGCATGACGTTCAGGATCGCCGCCCGGGTCATCCGCATCATGTGGGCCAGCACCACCAGCACCAGCACGATGACCGGCAGCGAGACGGCGTGCAGCTTGGCCCAGAAGCCCATGCCGGGAAAGACCATGGCGACCGGCTGGAACACCGGGATCAGCTGCGTCAGCAGGTAGATCACGAAATAGGCCGCGACGAATTCGGGCAGCGAGACGGTGGAAAGCGTGATGCCCGAGATCACCTTGTCCGGCCATCTTCCGGCATAGCGCGCCGCGATCAGGCCCAGGATGATCGCCAGCGGCACCGCAATGGCGGCGGCGCAGCCGGCAAGGAACAGCGTGTTGCCCAGCCTCTGGCCGATGGATTGCGCGATGTCGGCGCCATTGGTCAGCGCCTTGCCCAGGTCGCCGGTCAGGATGCCGCCCAGCCAGGCGAAATAGCGGGTCAGGGGCGGCTCGTTCAGGCCCAGTTTCTCGCGCAGGTTGGCAAGCGCCTGCGGCGTGGCCGACTGGCCAAGGATCGCCTGCGCGGTATCGCCCGGCAGGGCCTCAACGCCCAGGAAGATCACGGCCGAGACGGCCAGAAGCAGAAGGAGGCCCAGCGCGACGCGCTGGACCAGAAGTCTGACGATCAGATGCACCGGCGGAGCCTCAGGCGAGCCAGCACTTCGACGGGGCGCGATAGTTCATCATCTCGGCGTTGGGATCGTCGATCCAGCCGCCGACCGCATCGCTGACTCCGGCGACGAACTCGTTGAACATCGGCAGGATCAGGCCGCCCTCGTCGCGGACGATATGGGCCATCTCGGAATACATGCCCTTGCGCTTGTCCTTGTCCAGCTCGGCCCGGGCCGCCATCAGAAGCTCGTCGAACTTGGCGTTCTTGAACTTGGTGTCGTTCCATTCCGCCGTCGACAGATAGGCGGTGGAATACATCTGGTCCTGGGTCGGGCGACCGCCCCAATAGCTGGCGCAGAAGGGTTCGACGTTCCAGACGTTGCTCCAGTAGCCGTCGTCCGGCTCGAGTTGCACCTGCAGCGGGATGCCCGCGGCATTGGCCGAGGCGGCAAACAGGTTGGCCGCATCCACCGCGCCGGGGAAGGCGCCGGGCGCGGTGCGCAGGATGATCGGGCTGCCGTCATGGCCGGACTTGTCGTAGTATTCCTTGGCCTTGGCGGCATCGTATTCGCGCTGCTCGATGCTGTCGTCGAACAGCGGATAGGCGGCGTTGATCGGGAAGTCGTTCCCGCGCGAGCCGAGGCCGCCCAGGATCTTGTCCACCATCTCCTGCCGGTTGATGCCGTATTTCAGCGCCATGCGCAGGTCGTTGTTGTCGAAGGGCGCCTTGTCGACATGCATGATGAAGACATAGTGCCCCCGGCCCACGGCACGGCGCACCTGCACCCCCGGCACGCCCTTCAGAAGCTCCACGATCTTCGGATCGACCCGGTTGATCATGTGGACCTGCCCCGCCTGGAGGGCCGCGGTGCGGGCGGTGCTGTCGTTGATCGACAGGATCTCGATCTCGTCGGCATGGCCGGTGTTCGGATCGAAGTAGTTGGGATTCTTCTTGTAGGCGTAGCGGACGCCCGGCTCGAAGGATTCCAGCACATAGGGGCCCGCGCCGATCCCGGCGTTCGGATCGTCATAGCCGCCGCCGGGCTGGATGATCAGATGGTAGTCGGTCAACAGGTAGGGAAGGTCGGCCGAAGGGAATTCCAGCGTCACCTCAAGCTTGTCGCCTTCGGCCTTCATCTCGGAGATGCCCTTGACGATGCCCAACGCGCCGGATTGCGCGTTCTCGTCGGTGTGGCGCTTGTAGGTCGCCATCACGTCCTCGGCCGTCACGGTCTTGCCGTTCGAGAAGGTCACGCCATTGCGGATCTTGAAGGTCCAGACCTTGGAATCGGGCGAGGAGGTGACCTCCTCGGCGATCCGCATCTCGACGTGGCCGTCCGGGGTCATGTCGACCAGTTGCTCGCCCCATTGCGCGTTGCCGACCTGCGGCACGACCGAGGCGGCCAGCGCCGGGTCCAGCGTGTTGGTGCTTTCGCCGCCGGCCAGGCCGGCGCGGAGCGTCCCGCCCTTCTTCGGCTCCGCATGGGCGGCCTTGGTGAAAAGCGCGCCGGCAAGCCCCGCCGAAAGGCCGAGCGCCGTCGAGCGGCCGATGAATTCACGCCGCGTCATCCGACCGCGCCGCACGGTCGCGATCAGGTGGTCAAGCTGCTGGCTTGCATCGTTCATCTGTGTCTCCCTGCTTGCAGACCCGGAGTTTCCCCGGGGGATTCTTGTTATGAGGTGGAAGGCCACTAGACTGCGAAGCCCTCCACAGAGCAAGCTTTTCGCACCGCCGGGGCCGCATTTCCTGTCGGGAGACGCCGCCAGAACCATGGAATTGCGGTGCAAGCCCGATCCTGCGGCCGGAATTGCGGATCGGCTGGGCGGGCTAGTCCTCGACCGCCACCATATGCCCCGCGCCCCGGTCGACCAGACGGACCAGGGCCGGGCCGGAGCCCGCGGGATGGACCGGACTTGGCACGTCGCCCGTCAGGCGCAGGCCTGGCGCGCGGCGGTGGCCGGGGTCGGGGACCGGGACCGCCTGGATCAGGCGGCGGGTGTAGGAATGTTGTGGATTGCCGAAGATCTGGGCGCGGGTGCCCATTTCGACGATCTGGCCCAGATACATCACCGCCACCCGGTCCGAGATGTTCTCGACCACGGCCATGTCGTGGCTGATGAACAGGAAGGCGATGCCGAATTCCTTTTGCAGCGCGCGCAAGAGGTCCAGCACGCGGGCCTGGACGCTGACATCCAGCGCGCTGACGCTTTCGTCGGCGATGATCAGGTCCGGTTGCAGCGCAAGGGCGCGGGCGATGCAGATGCGCTGGCGCTGCCCGCCCGAGAATTCGTGCGGATAGCGCGCCAGCTGGTCGGCCGTAAGCCCGACGCGCTGCATCAGGTCGGCCGCCCGGGCGCGACGGCCGTCGGCGTCGCCGATGCCGTGGATCACAAGCGGCTCGGCGATCTGGTCGCCCACGGTCATGCGCGGATCAAGCGCGGCCATCGGATCCTGGAACACCATCTGGATCCGGCGGCGCAGTTGTTTCATCCCGCCGGGGTCCATGGTGGAAAGCGTCTCGCCCGCCACCTCGATCCGGCCCTGATGCGGCACGAGGCCCACCATGGCCTTTGCGATCGTGGATTTGCCGCAGCCGGATTCGCCCACCAGGGCAAAGGTCTCGCCCCGGCGGATGTCGAAGCTGACCTGCTCGACCGCATGGACATGATGCGTGGTGCGGCCCAGAAGCCCGCCCTTCAGGGGAAAGCGCACCACCACCTCGGAGAGCCGCGCCACCGGGGCATCCGCCACGGGCGGCCGGCCCGCACCCTGTCCCATGCGCGGCACGGCGGCCAGGAGGTCGCGAGTGTAGTCGGCCTGCGGCGCCGCAAAGAGGCGCTGGACCGGGGCCTCCTCCACCATGGAGCCGTTGCGCATCACGATCACGCGGTCGGCCATCTCGGCCACGACGCCCATGTCATGCGTGATCAGGATGATGGCCATGCCGGTGTCGCGCTGAAGATCGCGCAAGAGGTCCAGCACCTCGCGCTGCACGGTCACGTCCAGCGCGGTGGTGGGTTCGTCGGCGATCAGCACCTCGGGGCGCAGGGCCAGGGCCATGGCGATCATCACGCGCTGGCGCATGCCGCCGGACAGTTCATGCGGATATTGGCCCATCCGTCGTTCCGGCTGCGAGAGACGGACGGCGCGCAGGGCCGCCAGCGCGCGAGAGCGCGCCTCGGCGCGGCCGACCTGCGCATGGGCGCGGATCGCCTCGGCCAGCTGGGTGCCGATGGTCATGACCGGATTCAGGCTGGTCATCGGCTCCTGGAAGATCATCGCCACCCGCCGGCCCCGGATACCGCGCATCCGGGCCTCGGGCAGCGCGGTCAGTTCGGTGTCGTGCAGGCGGATGCTGCCGCCGGTCACCCGCACGGCCGGGGGCGGCAGCAGCCCCATGATCGCCAGCGAGGTGATGGACTTGCCCGAGCCGCTTTCGCCGGCGATGCACAGCGTCTCGCCCCGGCGCAGGGTGAAGGACAGGTCCCGCACCAGCGGGCGCAGTCCCGCCTCGGTGCGGACCGAGACGCAGAGGCCCCGCACCGACAGCACAGACGCCTCGTCCGGGGCCAGCGCGGCCCCGGAGCGGCTTTGCACGATCCCTGCCGCAGGCGTCATTCGAAGACGCAGCGCGGGAAGTAGAAGCTGACCACCCAGTTCGGCATGTCGACGATCTCCGAGATGCGAAGATCGCCGCAGACCGAGCAGAGCATGTAGGCGTCCACCGCCGACAGCCCCCTCTGCGCGCAAAGGAGGTCGACCATGTTCGCCACCGCATCCCGCGCGCCGGACATGAGGTCGGGTCCGATCCCGGTCGTCACCTCGTAGCCCTTGGCGTCAAGATGCCGCGTGACCGGGCCAGGGGTGGTAAAGCGCGGGGTCTTCAGGTTCGCGCCCTTCACCAGGTCCAGCGTCAGCACCACGTCCATCGGGCTTTCGATGGCGGTGCCGCAGACCTCGCCATCGCCCTGCGCGGCGTGGGTGTCGCCCACGCTGAACAGCGCGCCCTCGACCTCGACGGGCAGATAGAGCGTCGTGCCGGCGGCGAGATCGCGGATGTCGAGGTTGCCGCCCATGCGCCGGGGAGGGACCACCGAGTGGTGGCCGGCCTCGGCCGGGGCGTTGCCGATGGTGCCCGCGAAGGGTTTCAGCGGCACCCGGGCCTCCTTGCCCCAAAGCGCGTGGGCAAGGCTGGCCGGGTCGTAGGACCAGACGTTCAGCGCCGGGTCGGGGAACTGGTCGGCGAGAAGGCCGAAGCCGGGGATATTCGCGGTCCAGCCGAAGCCGCGCCCGTCGAAGGCCTGCGGGGTGAAGCTTTCGATCGTCACCTTCAGCGCATCGCCGGGCCTGGCGCCTTCGACGAAGATCGGGCCGGAGACCGGGTTGATCCGGCCGAAATCCAGCGCCTGCACATCGGCGAGGCTGGACGACGGGCCAAGCTGGCCCGCCGAGGAATCATGACAGTGGAACAGGATCGTCGATCCCGGTTCGGCCCGCAGCGCCGGGGGCAGGGAATTGTCCCAGCCGAAATGGTGCTGCGCGCCGTGGATGGTATAGTCGCAGGCCTTGCACATTATTCTTTGACCCAGACGTAGTCGTAGTTGACCGGGATCGAGACCGGATCGACGTAAAGCTCATCCGCGCCGCCCATCCGCTCGGAGCGCATGGTGTAGCGTTCCTCGTTGAACACCGGCGCCCAGGGTGCGTCTTCCATCACCCCCATGTAGACGCCGGACCACAGCTTCAGGCGGTCCTCCGCCTTGGCCGGATCGAACATGCTGTCGGCCTCGACCGCCTTGGCGTCCAGCGCCTCGTTGCAGTATTTCGACCAGTTCCAGCCGCCCTCGCCCGCGCCGGCGCAGCTGAGGATCGGGCCGTAGAAGTTCGACGGATCGGGGAAGTCGGCGATCCAGGCCATGCCGCCGGACCAGATCATCGGCGCGGTGCCCGCGCCGCCGGCCTCGATCACGTTGGCCTGTGCAAGGCTCTGGATGCTGGCCTTGATGCCGATGGCGGCAAGGTCCTGCTGGATCGCCTGAGCGATGCGCGGGTTCGGGTCGGTGTTCATCACGAACAGCTCGGTCTCGAAGCCATCGGGATAGCCCGCCTCGGCCAGAAGCTTCTTCGCGCCTTCCACGTCATGGGGATAACCGGCGTAGTCCTTGGTGTAGCCCGGCATCGAGGGCGGCAGCGGCTGGTTCGCCGGCACGGCGCGGCCGTTGATGATCTGGACCACGCGGTCCTTGTTGATCGCCATGTTGACGGCCTTGCGCACCTCGACCTTGTCGAAGGGCGCCTGGGTCACGTTCATCGTGACATAGCCGGTGTGCAGTTGCCCGCCCTGAACCACGCGCTCGGCCTGCGCGGGGTCGGCCATCACCTCCTGGAACTTGGCCGGAGGGATGCCGTCGCCGGGAATGTCCACCTCGCCGTTCTGCAACCGCAGCAGCGCCACGACCGGCTCTTGCCCGACCTCGACGGTGAAGCTGTCCAGATAGGGCACGCCCGCGATCCAGTAGTCGGGGTTCTTCTCGAACACCAGCCGCTGGCCCAGCGTCCATTCCGTGAGCTTGAAGGCCCCGGTGCCCACCGGCTTCTTGCCGAAGTCGGCGCCCTCGGCCTCGACCACCTCTTTCGGCACGACGAAGGAGAAGTTCAGCGCCATGACATGCAGGAAGGTCGCGTCCGGGCGGGTCAGCGTGATCTTCACCGTCTGCGGATCGACGACCTCGACCCCCGAAAGCCCGCCGTCGCCCGCGTTCTCGAACCCGGCGATCGAGGCGAAGAAACCCGCGCCCGGCGACTGGGTGGCGGGGTTCGTCACCCGGTCCAGAGAGTATTTCACGTCCTCGGCCGTCATCTCGCGGCCGTTGTGGAACTTGACGCCGGGGCGCAGCTTGAAGGTGTAGACCAGGCCGTCGGGCGAGATTTCGTAGCTTTCCGCCAGGCCCGGCCGCAGCGTGGTGGTGCCGGGGACATAGTCCATCAGCCCGTCGAACAGCGACTTGATCATCGACCAGTTCTGCCAGTCATAGCCGATGGCCGGGTCCAGCGTGGCCACGTCGTCCTTGTAGGTCAGGACGATCGAGCCGCCCGCCTTGGCATCCGGGTCCGGCGTGTAGTCCTGCGCCGCGGCGGGCAGCGCCAGTGACAGGATCAGGGCGGTGGAAGCAAGCAGGTGTTTCATTCCGTTTCTCCTCTGTTGTCATTTCAGCTTGATGCGGGGGTCGATCAGCGGGGCGACCAGATCGGCCAGCAGGTTGCCCAGCACGATGGCAAAGGCCGAGACCAGCGTGACGCCCATGATGATCGGGATGTCGACGCGCTGGATCGCCTGCCAGGCCAGCTGGCCGATGCCGGGCCAGCCGAACACGCTTTCCACCACGACGATGCCGCCCATGAAGATGCCGATGTCGATGCCGATCATGGCGATGATCGGCAGGATCGCGTTGGGCAGGGCATGGCCCAGCACCACGCGGGCGCGGCCCAGCCCCTTGGCGCGGGCGGTGCGGACATAGTCGGCGCGCAGGACCTCGATCATCGAGGAGCGCATCATCCGGGAATACCAGCCCGACCCCAGGATCCCCAGGGTCAGCGCCGGCAGCACCAGATGGGCAAAGCTGCCGTAGCCGCCGATCGGGAACCAGCCCAGCTTGACCGCGAAGACGTAAAGCAGCAGCAGGCCCACCACGAATTGCGGGGCCGAGACGGTGACGAAGCTGGTCATCATCAGCGTCTGGTCCAGCATCGTGCCGCGCTTCAGCGCCGCGACGATGCCCAGCGTCAGGCCCAGCACGAGCTCGGCCGCGATGGCCCCCAGCATCAGAAGCAGCGTCGCCGGCAGGCGCGAGGCGATCAGCTCGGCCACCTCGGTCTTCTGCAGGTAGCTGCGGCCCAGGTCGCCCTGCACCAGCCCGGCAAGGTAGCGGCCGTACTGGATCAGGAACGGCCGGTCGAGGCCCAGCTCGCGGCGGATGTTCTCGACCGTCTCGGCGGTGGCCGAGCGCCCCGCGATCTGGCGCACCGGGTCGGCGGGCAGGACGTAGAGCAGGACGAAGGTGATGAAGCTTACCCCCAGCAGGATCAGCGCGGACACCAGCAGGCGGCGGATCAGATAGGCGGCCATCAGTCGCGTCCCCGCTGCGTCGGATCCAGCACGTCGCGCAGGGCGTCGCCCACCAGGTTGAAGGCCAGCGCCAAGAGGATGATCGCCGCGCCGGGAATGAACACCAGCCAGGGCGCGGTCTGGAACCAGGTCTGGTTCTCGAAGATGATGTTGCCCCAGCTTGGCGTCGGCGGCTGCACGCCAACGCCAAGGAAGGACAGCGTCGCCTCCAGCAGCACGGTGGTCGAGATGCCCAGCGTGCCCCAGACGATGATTGTCGGCACCAGATGCGGCAGGATGTGGCGGAAGAGGATGCGCCCGGTGCCCGCGCCCAGCGTGCGCTCGGCCGCGATGAAGTCGCGCGTGGCCAGCGACGAGGTCTCGGTATAGATCACCCGCGCGGCCTGCACCCAGTTCACCAGCGCGATGACCATCGCGACGATCCAGAGCGAGGGCTGGAAGATCGCGGCCAGGCAGATCGCCAGCAACAGCGCCGGAAAGGCCATCATCAGGTCGGTGAAGCGCATCAGCGCGGCCCCGATCCAGCCGCGAAAATAGCCCGCGGTGATGCCGACCAGCGTGCCGATGACCAGCGCCAGCCCGTTCGCCACCACGCCGATCACCAGCGAGGTCTGCGCGCCGTAAAGGATGCGGGTGAACAGGTCGCGGCCCAGAAGGTCGGTGCCGAAGATGAAGCGCGCATCGGGCGGCAGCGGCGCGCCTTCCAGCGTCAGCCCGTCGAACAGCTGCTCGTCCGGGGCATAGGGCGCGATCCAGGGTGCAAGCGCCGCGCCCGCCACCACCAGCGCGATCAGCGCCAGCCCCAGAAGCGCCAGCTTGCGCCGCATCAGCCGCCGCAGGGCCGAGGGCGGGGCAAGGGAGCCGTCAGCCACGGTCATCGCCGGCCTCCTCTCGGCTGGCGGTCAGCATGGCCACCACGCGGGCGGCGGCATCCTCGAAGCTGACGCGCCAGGCCATCGCCATCTGGCGCAGCTGGGCATAGGCCGCCGCATCGCCGCGCGCGCCCCGTGCCGCCAGAAGGGTCACCGCCCGCACGACCGTCTGCCGCTCGTCCAGCCGCCGGCGCAGGTCCGAGATTTCCACGGTCAGCGCCCGCTGCGCGTCGAAGGCATCCCGCGCGATCAGCAGCGCCGAATAGGCGCCGTTGTCGCCAACCGGCTTCAGCAGTTGCGCATGGGCCCCGGCCCGCAGCGCCCATTCGATCCGCCCCGGAGCCTCGGAACCGATCAGGGCCACCATCGGCATCGGGCTTTGCCCCGGCGCCCAGGGAAACTGCTCGTCATGGCCCATGTCCGCGTCGAAGAAGACGAAATCCGCCGCCAGCGCCACGGGACCAAGCTCGGGCCAGGCCTCGGAGACCTGCAGGCCGATGGCGCGCAACTGGCGCTCCAGCGCCTGAACCGTGGGGTGCGGGCGGTGCAGGATCACCGCCGTCGCGCCGCCAAGGTTCTGGATGCGGATCGCGCGCCTCATGACACCACCCGCAGCTGCGGCGGGGCGGAGGGCGTGCGGTCCCGCGCCAGATAGGGGTCGCCGGGCAGCGCGGGCAGCGTCTTGACCGGCCGGAAGATCCCGCCCTCGACCCGGGCGATCACCACCGGCAGGGCGGTGTGATGCGTGGTGCGGTCGATCATGCCGGGACCGGGCGCCCGATCCAGCAGCGCGGGCAGGGCCAGGGCCTCGGCCCCCGGCCGCCCGTTCAGGAGACGCGCCAGTTCCATCACCGCCGCATGGGCCGCCGCCTCGGGCGAGGAGCCGAAGCCCCCCGCCGCCATGCCACGGAAATAGGGCCCGGCCGAGACCAGGCCCTCGGCCGCCGGGCCGATGGCAGGCAGCTCGGCCTCGGTCAGGTTGCACGACAGGATCGGGCAGCGCGAGGGCGCGAAATGCGGCTCGGTGCCCGCCAGCCGGTGCATCCGGGCAAGGAATTCATAAGAGGACGGCCCGACCAGATTGTTCAGGATGAAGGCGGGGCGCGTGGCCCTGATCTCGTCCAGGATCCGCCCCACCTCGGTCGATCCCAGCGGCAGGCAACGCTCTCCCACCACCTCGCCCCCGGTGGCGGTGATCCGCTCGCGGGCAAGGCGGTTCATCTCCCAGCCCCAGATGTAGTTGGACCCGGTCAGATAGGCCCGCGCGCCATGGGCGGGCAGCGCCCAGTCCAGCAACGGCAAGAGGTGCTGGTTGGGGCAGGCATGGGTATAGACCACATGGTCCGAGGCCTCGAACCCCTCGTAGGGCAGGGCATACCACAGGGTTCCGCCCAGCTTCTCCAGCACCGGGATCACCTCCTTGCGGCTGGAGGAGGTGACGCACCCCAGGATGTGCCGCGCGCCGGTGTTGCGCAGGAGATCCTCGCAGAGCGGGGCATATCGGTCGAGGTCGCCGCCAGGATCCCGTTCGACGGGCAGGAAGGCCAGGTCGAACAAGGGGTCGGCATTGACCTGGGCGATCGCCGCCGCCGCACCGGACCGGCAGGCTTCGGCAAACAGCGAATAGCCCCCCGACCGCGAGTAGAGCAAACCCAGTTCGATCGGTCGCTTGCCGGTCACGTTGCCCCCAGAATGCCAAAAAGCCCCGGCGCCGACGTTAGGTCAGCTTCCAGGGCCCGATTGCCGCGCGGTTTTTCACCAGATTTCCCGCAGTCTACAGGGGACGGCCAACCAGTCAAGATGCCTGCAAGGCCGTCAGAAGCAGAGGATCTCGGCCTCGGCCTCGGCGCGGCGCAGGTCGGCGACAAAGCCGTTTGCCGGTGCGGTGTCGCGGAAAAGCGTCGACCTCTCGCCCGAGGTCTGCCGCATCGCCAGCACCGTCTCGGCGGACACATAGCCGTCATAGGGCAGGATCGTGGCGATCACGTCGATCGCGCAGGAGCAGCGGCGCAGCGCATCCGGCGTCTGTCCGTTCACCGCCATGCAGCCGAAGACATAATCCGCCCGCGCCTCGGTCGGGTAATCGTTCACCGGCAGGGTCTGGGCTTCGGCCGGCACAAGAAAAAGCAGGGGCAAGGCGTGCAGAATGCGGGTCATTTGCCATCCTTTCCGTCATCCATCAGCGTGATGGTTTCGTGATAGCCGGTGGCGGCACCGGGGGTGTCGGCGCTCAGGCTCAGGAAATGTCCGGGAACCGAGTCCGAGATCACGAAGCGCAGGCTCAGCCCGGCGAAGTCGCCCATCCGCCCGCGGTTCGGGTCGGCCTCGAACGGATGCAGGGTCACGACCCTGGCCGCGACCGTGCCTGCGCCAAGCGGCTGGCTGACCTCGTCCAGATCGCCACCCGCGCGCAGGGCGTCCTTGATGCGGTTGCGGATGTAGAACGGGCTGCCGCCGGTCAGCGTGGCCATGCTGCGCGAGACGGATTCCAGAAAGACCAGCAGCACCGGATTGCCGCCCCCGGCCGGAAACTCCGGCAGCTTGCGGCTGCGGCCATCCGCGACCATGGTCAGCACAAGGCCCTCCGGACCGCCCCTCGCCAGCACCATGCTCCCCTCCGCCACCGGCAGGAACTCCGGGGCGGCGGGCCCGTTGCGGACATGGGCATAGTGAATCTCCTGTCCGGCCGGCAGCGCCGAGAAGATCCCTTCGGCAAAGAGGCTGTCGGTCACGGGATCGGCTCTGGCTGGCCCCGCAAGCACGAGCAGCAGCGCCGCAAGCAGTCTGGTCATGGGAAATCCCCCGGTCTCATGTCTGCTCTCCCACCAGACGCAGGAGCGCATCGCGCAGGTCCTCGGGACGGATCGGCTTTTCCAGCACGCGGACGCCGTGCCGCGCGCAACTGCGCACGACCGAGGCCGTGCGATGCGCCGTCACCACGATGGCCGGAATCTCCGTGCCGCTCAGCTTGCGCAAAAGGGTGATGGTCCGCAGGCCGGTGTCGCTGCCGCGCAGATGGTAGTCCGCCAGGATCAGGTCGGGCGGCTGGTCCGGCCGTGTCGCGGCGTCGCGCGCCGCGGCCGTGCCCTCGACCACCTGCGTCCGCATCCCCCAGCTGTCGCGCAGGATCACGGCATAGCCGTGGCGCATGGCGGCGTTGTCCTCGACGATCAGGGCGTGCTTGCCGCGCAGCCGGTCGCGGTCGGCCGGCGGCCTGGCCGAGGAGCGGCGGGGCGGGGCGTTGCGGGCCACGATCTCCAGCCCGATGCGGAACACCGATCCGCGTCCGGGCTCGCTGTCCAGCGCGATCGGATGATCCAGCTTGGCGCAGGCGCGCTTGACGATGGAGAGGCCAAGGCCCATGCCGGGCTCGCCGCGCCGGTCATGCTCCAGCCGGTGGAACTCGGCGAAGATCTGGTCGCGGTCCTCGGCCGGGATGCCGATGCCGGTGTCATGCACCTCCAGCCAGGCCCGCGCCCCGCGGCGGCGCGCGCCGACCAGGACGCTGCCGGTTTCGGTATACTTGATCGCGTTCGACACCAGGTTCTGCGCGATCCGGCGCAGGAAAACCGGGTCGCTGTCCACCGCCAGCGAACTGCGGACGAAGCGCAGCCGCAGCCTGCGGGCGGCGGCCGGGGCCTCGAACTCGCCGCGCAGGCGGTCGAACAGCGCGTTCAGGTTGACGGGCTTGCGGTTGAACTCGATCCGCTGTGAGTCGAGCCGCGAGATGTCGAGGACGGCGCGGATCAGTTCCTCGACGGATTCGAAGGCATTGCCCAGCCGTTTCACCAGGTCGGCCTCCGCGCCGCCCAGCTCCATCGTGGCCAAGGTGGACAGGAACAGCCGCGCGGCGCTGAGCGGTTGCAAGAGGTCATGGCTGGCCGCGCGCAGGAAGCGGGTCTTGGAACGGTTCGCCTCCTCGGCCGCCATTCGTGCCGCGGCAAGTTCGTGGTTCTTCTGGCTGAGGTCCGCAAGCGCGCGTTCCAGGTCGCGGTTGCGGGCGGCGACCTCCTTTTCCAGCGCCAGCGCCGCCTGGAACAGCGACCAGGCCGAACCGCGGGTCTTGTCGTAGTGGTCCAGCCTCTCGATCAATGCGGCGTTGATGCGGCCCAGCTTCTCGATCCGGCGTTCCAGGTCGTCGCCGTCGCGCAGCATCTAGCGGCCCTCGGGATCGAGGAAGGCGAGGCCGACGAAGGTCTGGTTCATGTGCATGCCGCCATGCTGCTCGCCATAGGTGTTGAAGCCAGCCATGTTGTAGCGATTGAAGATGTCCTTGATCACGCCGCCCAGCCCGGCATGTTCCATCGCCAGCCGGCGCAGGATGCAATCGAACGACAGGATAAGCGACGGCGTGGCCGGAAGGTTCCGCAGCATTGCCTCGAACCCCTCGGTCAGGTCCTCGGCCAGGCCAAGCGACATCACCGCGCCGGTGTCGATCGAGGACATCAGGAGAAGGCGGCCGTCCTCGGTCTGCTGGCGGATCGCGCGGACGAAATAGCGGCCGCCCATGTTCACCAGCAACGGATGGCGGGCAAAGACCAGGGGGGAAAGCTCGCCGACCGGGACGCCGACGATGCGGGCATATTCCTCGGCCGCGGGTTCGGCGTTGATTTCCAGAAGCGAGCGTTCCGCCGGATTGGCGCGGGTGACGATCATCCGAGTGTCGGTGGCGCGGAAATGGTCGAAGATCAGGTCGCGCACTTCCAGATCGGTCTCGATCAGGCAGAAGATCGCGACATCACGCAGCACGGCCTGATCGGCGATCACGAAGGTCTGCGAGAAATCCAGATCGTCCCCGGCCGAGCCGCCCATCACCATGACATGCGGCAGGGCCGCATCCAGCGTGGCGACCAGCACCTCCTCCTGCTGCGCGGACCCGTCCACCAGCAGGATCCCGAACAGCCTGCGGCCGGGATCGGGCCGGAACCGCTGCACCAGATCGCGCAGCCCGGTCATCCAGCGCGAGACCGGCAGCCGGGACAACTCGTCCAGCACCAGCACCTCGGAGCGGAAGCTCCGCGCCGGAAAGCCGATGGCGACAGCGGTGCCGTTCGAGTAACCCTCGCCCGACAGTTCCCCCGCCGAGGAACAGCCGACGATCCGGCAGGCGGCGGGCAGGCCCTTGCGCAGTTCGGCCGCCAGCACCGGCAGCGTGGCGCTGGGCGAGGCGAAGATCAGCACCAGTTCAGGCTCGACCGGCGCGAGGCTGGCCAGAAGGCTGGCGGTGGCCGAGGCCACGTCACCCATGTGGATCGTAGCCTTGACCGGGGTGGCGACATGCGCAGCGGCGGATTTGCTCACCTCCCCGCCCCCTTTCCGGTCAGTCGCAGTCGAACAGCTTGATCGACTTGGCCAGCAGCACGATCTGCGTCCGCCGCCGTGCCCCGATCTTGCTCATGATCGCGGCGATATGCGTCTTCACCGTCGCCTCCGAGATGTTCAGTTCGTAGGAGATTTCCTTGTTCGCCTTGCCAAGGCAGATCTGGCGCAGGGTCCGGGCCTGCTGATGCGTCAGCGAGGCGAAGCGGTGCGCGATCTCCTCCATGTCCGGGCGCGCGCCCTGTGGCGGGTGATCGTCCGGGTCATAGCCGTCGGGCGTCACCTTCTCGCCCGACCAGACCCGGCGCAGCGCGGCGCACATCGCCTCGCGCCCCAGCGACTTGCTGATATAGCCCTGCGCCCCGGCCGCCATGACCGCGCTGATCATCGCCGGATCCTCGTTGGCCGAGATCACCGCGATGGGGATGCCCGCGGCCACGCGCCCCAGCGTCACCATCACCTCGGATCCCTTGGCGTCGGGCAGGTTCAGGTCCAGCAGGATCGCATCCGGCGGCTTGCCGTATTTCAGGCGCTGGATCGCCGCCGCAAGGTTGCGCTCGCAGATCGTCTGGCGCAGGCCGAAGGCGACGCGCAGCGTCACCGTCAAGGCCTCGCACATCAAGGGATGGTCGTCGACGATCAGAAGGTCGTCGACCCTCATCATGACGCCGGTCGCCGCCGGACCCGGAGGTCCGGTCACAGTCTGGTGCCGCATGTTCTCCTCCCGTCCGCGTCTGGTCATGCCTCGCGGTTGCAGAACGAACGCCCTGGCAGCGCCCCGGGTTCCTCGTGCCCCGGTTGACCCTCCTGATGTTTCCGCTTCCGAGAATGACAGAGTTTTTCCCGCAGGTATCTCCTACTTTGGGTTGATTTACTCGTCCTGCCCAGCGTGGCATGGTTGACGAAATCCGGGGAGGGGGAAGATGCTAGACCGCTTCTGTCTGGGCGCTTTCGCGCTTGTTGCCGCGCTGTCCGCAACGCCCGCCGTCCTTGCCGAGGAGTTGACGATCGGCAGTCTCGCCTCGGGCACGGTGCGCTGGGAGCTGGACACGATCCAGCACTACGGCCTGGACAAGGCCGAGGGATTCGAGCTGAAGATCGTCGAACTGGCCGGCAATCCGGCCACCCAGGTCGCGCTGGCCGGGGGCGAGGTCGATGCGATCGTGTCCGACTGGCTGTGGGTCGCGCAGCAGCGGGCCGAAGGCAAGGCCTATGTCTTCATCCCCTTCTCCACCGCCGTCGGCGCGCTTCTGGTGCCCGCGGACAGCCCGGCGCAAGGCCTGGCGGACCTGAAGGGCAAGAAGATCGGCATCGCGGGCGGCCCGGTGGACAAGAGCTGGCTGATCCTGCGCGCCTATGCAAGGCAGGAAACCGGCGAGGATCTGGCAGCCGTCACCGAACAGGTATTCGGCGCCCCGCCGATGATCTACGAGGCGGGGCTGTCGGGCGAGGTGGACGGGGCGATCAACTTCTGGAACTTCCTGGCCAAGATGAAGGTTCACGGCATGCGCGAGCTGATCAGCGTGGCCGATGCCGCCAAGGCCCTGGGGCTGGACCCGGCGACGCCACTTCTGGGCTATGTGCTGGACGAAAAGCTGGTGCAGGAGAAGCCGGAACTCGCGGCCGCGCTGAAACGTGCGTCGCGGGCGGCGAAAAATCTGCTTCTGACGGATGAGGCGGCGTGGGAGCGGCTGCGCCCGATCATGAATGCCGAGGATGACGCCGAATACGCCGCCCTGCGCGACGGCTGGCGCCAGGGCGTTCCCGCCGACGCCCCGGTGGACGAGGCGAACGCCGCCAAGGTCTTTGCCCTGATGGTCGAACTTGGCGGCGAGGAGCTTCTGGGCAAGGTCACGGCATTGCCGGAAGGTGTATTCTACAAAGGTGACTGACCCCGGACCAACCAGGCGCCGCTCCGGAATCCTGCCGGTGATCCTTTCGCTGGCGGCCTTCCTGGGCCTGTGGGCCATCGCGGCGGCCCTTGTGGCCGAGCCCGTCACCATGCCCGGCCCGCTGCGGGTCTGGGCCGTGCTGGTCGAGGAGACCGCCTCGGGCCGCCTGCTTGCGAACACCGGCGTCACGCTTCTGCGCGTGATCGCCGCCTTCGTGGTGGCAATGGGCATCGGCGTCGCGCTGGGACTGATCCTTGGACGCAGCGGTCGCACCGACCGCTGGCTGAACCCCTGGCTGGTGATCCTGGTCAACATGCCCGCGCTGGTCGTCACGGTGCTGTGCTACATCTGGATCGGGCTGAACGAGGTCGCTGCCGTCGCCGCCGTGGTGATCAACAAGGTGCCGCTTGTCACCGTCATGGTGCGGGAAGGCGCCCGCGCCCTGCGTCCCGACCTTGACGACATGGCGCGCATCTTCCGCATGCCGCCGGGCGCGCGGCTGCGCCATGTGGTCCTGCCGCAGATGGCCCCCTATATCGCCGGGGCCGCGCGGGCCGGCCTGTCGCTGATCTGGAAGATCGTGCTGGTGGTCGAATTCCTGGGCCGGTCCAGCGGGGTGGGTTTCCAGATCCACCTGAATTTCTCGATGTTCCGCGTGGCGCATATCCTTGCCTATGCCTTTGCCTTCATCCTGGTCATGCTGGTGATCGAATATCTCCTCCTGCGCCCGCTGGAACGGCACGCAAGCCGGTGGAGGCAGGATGGAGATTGACATCCGCGCCAAGTCCTTCGCCGGGCGCCCCGTGCTTGGCCCGATCCGCCTGACGCTTGGGCAGGGGCAGCGGGTGGCGATCCTTGGCCCGTCGGGGATCGGCAAGACCACCTTCCTGCGCATCGTCGCCGGGCTGGACGGGGATTTCGCGGGCACGGTTTCGGAAACCGGCGTGACGACCGTCGTCTTCCAGGAGCCGACGCTGCTGCCCTGGCGCACGGCGCTGGAGAACATCACCCTGCCCACCGGGGCAAGCGCCGATGTCGCGCGGGGGCTGATGGCCGAGGTCGGGCTTGCCGGCAAAGACGCGCTCTATCCCCGCCAGCTTTCGCTGGGCCAGCAACGGCGTCTGGCGCTGGCGCGGGCCTTCGCGCCCAACCCGACCACGCTTCTGATGGACGAACCCTTTGCCTCATTGGATGCCGAGACCGCCGGGCGGATGCTGGACCTGACGGCTGCGCTGCTGGACCGGGCGCAGGTCTCGCTGATCTTCGTCACCCACGACCCGGCCGAGGCCGCGCATCTGAAGGCGCAGGTTCTGACCCTGTCGGGCAGTCCGGCCACCCTGTCCTAGGGTCAGGACCCATTGATCTTCCACTTTCGGCGTGATTCAGGCTCCGCAAGGAGACTGACCTATGACCAACCTTTTTTGGCTGACGGACGTGCAGATGGCACGGCTGCAGCCCTTCTTTCCCA
>NZ_JAYRUJ010000013.1:0-106867 GCF_041919135.1 Tabrizicola sp.
GCCTCGACATCGGCGAAATGGAACTTCAGCTCGGAATAGACCTCGGTCAGCACGATCTTGCTGGCCACGTCCCCCGCCGCATGGCCGCCCATCCCGTCGGCCAGCACCACGAAACCGGCCTCGGCCCCCACCGGGAAATCGGCGGTGATCGCATCCTCCTGATAGTCGCGCGCGCCCTGGCTTATCCCCGAGGCGACGTCATAGCGCGGCTCACGCGATCGCCATATCATGCCCGTCTCCTCCGGCCCCGGAGGCCGTCCAGTTGAAGTCAGGCGTGCACAGCACCTTGAGCAGCAGCGAGGTCTCGCCGATCTGAAGCTCGTCCCCGTCGCCCAGGGTTTCGGTCGCGAGCAGCGGCCTGCCGTTCAGCCGCACCAGGTTCGACTTGCCGCCATGGGCAAGATGGAATCGATGCGTCGCCGGATCGTAGACGATCGCCGCATGGTTCTGCCGCGAGATCGCCATGTCGCCGAAGTCCAGCGCAACCGTCTGGTCCGAGCCGCGGCCGATCTGGTTCGTCCCCTGCGACAGCGCAAAGGCCACCCCCTTGCCGGGCCCCTGCTTCACCACCAGCCAGCCGGTCGGGAACATCACCACCCCTTGCCCCGGCGCGGCTGGCGCAACCTCTGCCGCGGGCGCGTCCGCTTCCTCGAACAGCGGCACGACCCCGGCCGCCTGGGTGTCGAAGCCCAGGATGCGGGTCTTGGTCCGGGTCGAGCGCCGGCGCGCGGGCTCGGCCGGGGGCGGCGGGGCGGCGGGCTTTTCGGGTTGGAGATCGCCTTCCTCCAGGTCCCAGATATTGACGGACGAGGCCTGCGCGCCATCGGGCAGCGGAACTTTCTGCTTCACCACGCGGCTGGGGCGCGCCGACGGAAAGTCGGCCTCGGCAGGGGGCGGCGGCGCGGGGGGCGGGGGGGCGACCGCAGCCAGCTGCTCGCGCAGGCGCTTCAGCTCAAGCTCGGCAAGGGCGGCCATGACAGGATCCGGGCCGGACTCGGCCACCGGGGCGGGTTTGGCGGGTTCTTCCGCCCTTCTGAAAAAGGAACGCAGGAACTTCAAGGTGCTCTCCCCTGGTTCTGGACGTGCCGCCAGGTGCCGTATTCCCTCATCCGTCACCCATCAGCTGGAATGATGCGTCCACCGTGCCGCCCCTACGCTGGACCGTGAAGCCAAAAGTTGCAACACCGCCAGTCAGTTCTCGTTGAAGTACGCTGGCCAGAGCGCCGGTCGTCCCCATCGTCTCGCCCGTCGCGCGATACAGCAGGAGGACATCGCCAACCTCCAGGTCGGTCGCCGTGCCCGCCGGCACGGCGGAGACCAAGGTCTGGGTGCCGGTCGGGGTCTCGACCATCTGGAAGGCCAGGCCATTGGCCAGCCGCATCTCGACGACCACCGGCAGGGCTTCCATCTTGCGCACGATATCGGCACCGGGCGTCGCCTCATAGCCGATGATCGCCTTCAGCCCGCCGACCGTCGCCAGGTCCACGCCCTGCGCCAGCATCGCGGGCAGGTCGGCGCCGTCCTGGACCGGCTGGCCGTTCACCTCGACGATGCGCTGGCCCGGCTGCATCCAGAGCGGCGAGGCAGGCAGGACCCCGGCCACAAGGCTCGGGTCGGCCGGATCGGCGAGGAACGGCAGCCGCACCACGCGCGCCAGTGCATAGGGGGCATCCGCCGCGACGACGGGCAGCGCCGCCGTTTGTTCCGCGGTGGGCTGGGGCGGCGAGGCCCGGCCCAGCAGCTGCGACAGCGCGACGGCCAGAACCAGCAGCGCCACGCCGGCAACCAGCAAGAGACTGCTCTGCGACCGGCGGGCCGCGGGCGAAGCCGCGACGGGGGCTGCCGCCACGGTCACGTCGGGGGCTGCCGCAGGGGCCTCGCCCGGCGTCTCGGCCAGGGGCGCCGGGGTGGCGGGGGTGCGGAACGGCAGCGGGGCGACCGCCGCCTCGCGCAGCATCGCCTGCCATTCCGCCGCGCTCTGGATCCGGTCGCGCGGGAAGATCGACATTGCCTTGTCGATCGCCGCCAGGAATCCGGCGGGATAGCCCGCGACCCGGCCCGAGAGCGGCTGGTGCGGATCGGCCTCGCGGTTGGCGATGGCCGACAGCCGTTCCTGCGACGAGCGCGGCGTCTCGCCCGTGATGAGATGGTAGAAGCTGGCCGCCAGCGCGTATAGGTCGCTGCACGGGGCCTGCTTGCTGCCGGCGATGTAGAACTCCTGCGGCGAGTAGCCGTCCTTGACCACCCGCAGCCCCGACAGGGCCCGGCTCTTCCGCGTCATCTCCTTGCGCGAGGCGCCGAAGTCGATCAGCACCGGATTGCCGCTTTCCCGGTCCAGCAGGATGTTGTCGGGCGAGATGTCGCGGTGCAGCAGCCCCTGGTCGTGGACATAGCCCACCGCCTCGAGCACCTTGGCCAGGATCGTGGTGATCTCCTGCGGGGTCAGCCGGGGAACCTTGCCTTCCACCGTTTCCAGCAGGTCCGGCCCCTGGATATAGTCCATCGCCATATAGGCGGTCTCGTTGTCCTCGAAAACCTGGTGGACCTTGACGATATAGGGGTGGTCCAGCCGCGCGAGGTTCTGCGCTTCCTGCTGGAACTGGTTCACGATGGAACGGAATTCCTCTTGCCGCTGGCGGGTGCGCGGGCCGACCACATTGTCGACGCGGCGGCAGAAGCTGGCCGGGAAACATTCCTTGACCACCACCAGGCGCGACAGCGAATCCCGTGCAAGATAGGTGATCCCGAACCCCCCGCTGTTCAGGAACGATTCGACCGTGAACTGGCCGTAGAGAAGACGGGTCCCCGGCCTCAGCTCGTCGGCGAAGAGTTCCTCTTCGGTGTCGTCAATTCTTGCAGCAACCGATGTCATTCATACCATCCACAATACCTGTCGGCCCGCCAGGACAGACCGCCATGCCTGAGTGATACCGGCCGAGTTGGGCCAAATCGTGAAGCCAATTCGTTCGTTTGTTGCCACATTTCAGAAAATCGGACAGATCCGGCGACGGCCTGCGGCCGCACGGCCTTGCCCTTCATGCCCTTGCGTGACACCAGAAGGCATGGTCGAGATCTTTCTTAAAATCCTTCCGTTCTTCGCCGTGATCGGGCTTGGCTACCTGGCCGTGCGGCGCGGGTTCTTCAGCGAGGAGGCTACGGTCTACCTGACGCGCTTCGTGTTCTACTTCGCGCTTTCGGCCATGCTGTTCGGGTTTTCGGCGAATCTGGACGTGGCGGCGATCCTGTCCTGGCCGCTGGTCCTTGCCTATCTCCTCGGCACCTCGCTCGTCTGGCTCCTGGTGGCCTCGGTTGCGCTCTGGCGCGGAAGCAGCCGCGAGGAGGCGGTGTTCGAGGCCCATACTGGCGTCATCGGCAACGTCGGTTTCCTGGGCATTCCGATGCTGATCCTGCTCTTGGGGCCAAAGGCGGTGGGGCCCGTGCTGCTGGTGCTGGCGGTGGACCTGATGGTGTTCTCCTCGATCCTTACCATGGCGATCACCGGCCTGCGCGCAGGCAGGATCAGCGCCCGGACCTTCGGCATCCTCGGCATGGGGCTGTTGCAGAACCCGATGATCGTCTCGACCGTGCTCGGCATCGGCTGGGGGGCGACCGGCCTGGCCCTGCCCGGCCCGGTGAACGAGTTCATGTCGCTTCTCGGCGCGGCCGCCACGCCCTGCGCCCTCTTTGCGATCGGCGGCTCGCTGGCCGGCCGCTCGGCCGAGCGGATGCAGGTCGCGGCCTGGCTTTCCGCCGCCAAGCTGGTGCTGCACCCCGCGGCGGTGGCGGCGGCCTGCTGGGCCTTCGGCCAGGTCGGCTATGCCGCGGGCGTGATGATCGCCGCGGCCGCCTTGCCTGTCGCGGGCAACGTGTTCATTCTGGCGCAGCATTATCGCGTTGCGCCGCAACGGGTATCCACTGCGATCCTGCTGTCCACCGCGGCCTCGGTCGTGACGGTGACGGCGGTGATCGCCCTGATCGGCAAGGGGAGTTGACCATGAAAACCGTATCGGAAAACCGCGCCTTCGGCGGCGTGCAGGGGGTCTATACCCATGCCTCGCAATCGACCGGGGGCGACATGACCTTCGGTCTGTTCCTGCCGGCCCAGGCCGAGGACGGGCCGGTGCCTCTCCTGTGGTTCCTCTCCGGCCTGACCTGCACGCATGAGAACGCGATGATCAAGGCCGGCGCGCAGCGTTGGGCGGCCGAGGCGGGGATCGCGCTCTGCTTTCCCGACACCTCGCCGCGCGGCGAGGGGGTGGCGAACGACGCCGATTTCGCGCTGGGCCAGGGCGCGGGCTTCTACGTCAACGCGACCCAGGCGCCCTGGGCCCCGCATTTCCGCATGTGGGACTATGTGACGGACGAACTGCCGCGCCTCCTGTTCAACGCCTTCCCGCTGGCCGAGGAGGCGCAGGCGATCACCGGGCACTCGATGGGCGGCCACGGCGCGCTGACCATCGCGATGAGCTTTCCGGGCCGCTTCGCCAGCGTCTCGGCCTTCGCGCCGATCTGCAACCCGACGGCGAGCGATTGGGGCCGTCCGCAATTTTCTGCCTATCTCGGACCTGACGAGTCGTCCTGGGCGGCGCATGATGCGAGTCTGCTGATGCGGAAGCGGGGATTCGACGGGCCGATATTGGTGGACCAGGGGACTGCGGACCAGTTCCTGGACAAGCTGAAGCCCGAGGCCCTGGCCGAAGCAATGGCCGCCGCCCGGCAGGGGGGCACGTTCCGGATGCAGAAGGGCTATGATCACAGCTATTTCTTCGTGTCGAGCTTCATGGAGGACCATGTTCATTTCCATGCGGATGCCCTTCTGGGCTAGGGCGCTGCTGCTCTCGCTTTCCCTGGCCTGGGCCTTGCCCGCGCCGGTGGCGGCGGGGGTGGAGGAGTCGGTCCTGGCCGGCGTGAACGACGCGCGGGCCAGGGCGGGCTGCGGGCCCTTGCGGATGAACCCGAAGCTGACCGCGGCGGCGAAATCGCATGCCAGGGCGATGGCCGAGCAGAACTTCTTCAGTCACGCCGGCAAGGACGGCAGCCGGTTCTCGAACCGGATCAAGCGGCAGGGCTACAGCTATCGCGCCGCGGCCGAGAACATCGCGGCGGGGCAGAAATCGGCCTCGCAGGTGGTGGGGGGCTGGCTGAAAAGCGCGGGCCACCGGCGGAACATCCTGAACTGCCGCCTGCAGGAGACCGGGATCGCCGTGGTCTACCAGGCCGACGACAAGCCGATCCGGGGGCAGGGCCAGCCGCTGCGCTATTACTGGGTCCAGGTCTTCGCGACCCCGAGATGACGCTGTATATCGATGCCGATGCCTGCCCGGTGAAGGCCGAGGCCGAGGCGGTCGCCAGCCGCCTCGGGGTGCGGATGGTGCTGGTCTCGAACGGGGGGATCCGGCCCTCGCAGAACCCGCTGGTGGAGAGTGTCTTCGTGTCGGAGGGGCCGGACGAGGCCGATAAGTGGATCGCGGCGGCCTGCGGGGCGGGGGATGTGGTGGTCACCTCGGACATCCCGCTGGCGGCCCGCTGCGTCGCGGCCGGGGCCAGGGTGGTGAAGCCGACCGGCGAGGAACTGACGGCGGCGAACGTGGGGATGGCGCTGGCGACGCGGGATCTGATGGCGGACCTGCGGGCGGCGGATCCGTTCCGGCAGGGCGGCGGCAAGAGCTTCGGCAAGGCCGACCGCAGCCGTTTCCGCGACGTGCTGGACCGGGTGCTGCGCCGGGTGTCCACAGTGGACAATCGGGGCTGACCCCGCAATATCAAGGGTTTGCCCTTGGGCATTCACCATCTGTAAACCAATGCGCGGGGCCACATGCCGTAATGGCTTGTCTGGTGCCCGGCCTTGTGATGTGCTGCCGCGCGAAACCCTGCGAACGGAGCCTTCGATGAAGAACCTCGTGCTGGCGATCCTGGCGGCCTCGACCGCGATCCTGGGGTTCTACTCGTACCAGAGCAGCCGAAAGGTCGGCGAGTTGCAGACGGAACTCGCCGCGCGGGAATCCGCCCTGACCGGGGTCGAGGGCGAGAAGGCCGCGATCGAGGCCGAACTGACCGGACTGCACCGCAGGCTTCAGGAAACCGGCGGCACGGCCGAGGCCCTGGCGGCCGATCTGGAAGCCGCAAGGACGGAACTGGAGACGGCGCGGACCGAAGCCGAAGCGGCGCGGACCGAGGCCGAGGCGGCCCGGGGCGAAGCCGAGGCGGCGCGGGCCGAACTGGCGGCAGCAGCGGCGGCCCAGGCGGAAGCCGCACGGGTGGCCGCCGAAGCGGCAGCGACCGAAGCAGCCGCCGCCGAGGCCGAAGCGGCGCAGGCGGCCGCGGCCGCGGCAGCCCCTGACGAGGCGGTCCCGGCCGCTGCCGCCGAACCCGCCGCCGAGCCTGCGGCGGAACCCGTCCCGACCCCCTGAGCCGGAAGCCTGCCCGCGCCACAGCCATGTCGCGGGCAGGACAGACAGGCCGCGCCCGCCCGGCTCATCTGCCGGCATGGCCCGAAATCAAGCCCTTACGGGCGTGCTGTTCGCTGCGGGCGGCACGCTCATCTTCTCGGTCAACGACGTGGCGATCAAGTTCCTGTCGGGCGGCTATGCGCTGCACCAGGTGATCCTGATCCGCGCCATCGTCGCCATGGCCTTCATCCTGGCGCTGATCCATGCCTCGGAGCGCGGCTGGTCGCAGATCGCCACCAGCCGCCCGGGCGCGCATCTCTTGCGGGTGCTGATCGTGATGCTGTCGAACGTGAGCTATTTCACCGGCCTGGCGGCGATGCCCATGGCCGATGCGGTGGCGGTGGCCTATGTCAGCCCGATCGTGGTGACGCTGCTGTCGATCGTCGTCCTGCACGAGAAGGTCGGTCCCCGGCGCTGGGCGGCGATCGGGGTGGGGATGCTGGGGGTGATCATCATGCTGCGCCCCGGCGCGGGGGTGATCCAGCCGGCGGCGGTGCTGGTGCTGTTCTCGGCGGTGCTTTACGCCAGCGGCAACCTTCTGGCGCGGCACATGGGCGGGACGGAAAGCGCGATGACGCTGTCCTTCTATGTGCAGGCCGGATTCATCGTGGTGAGCCTTTCGATGGGCCTTTGGGTCGGCGACGGGCATCTGGCGACGGAGGATCCTCTCCTGGGCTTCCTGTTCCGGCCCTGGAACTGGCCGCCCCTGGCCGACTGGCCGATCTTCCTGGCCACCGGGCTTGCGGTCGGGTTCGGCGGCCTGATGGTGACGCAGGCCTATCGCACCACCGAGGCCGGGCTGATCGCGCCCTTTGAATATGTGGGCATGCCGATGGCGATCCTCTGGGGGGTGGTGGTCTTCGGCTCGTTCCCCGATGCGACGGCCTGGGTGGGGATTGCGCTGATCTGCGGCTCCGGCCTTTATGTCATCTGGCGCGAGGCGGTGCGGAGGCAAGAGGATGCAGCCTGAAGCGGTGATCTTCGACATCGGCAATGTGCTGACCCGCTGGCAACCCGAGGCCTTCTACGACCGGGTGATCGGCGAGGACCGGCGCCGGGCGCTGTTCGGCGCGGTGGACCTGCACGGGATGAACGAGATCGTCGATGCGGGGGGCCTGTTCCGCGAGACGATCCATGACTGGGCCGGGCGCCATCCGGAGTGGGGCGACGAAATCCGCATGTGGTATGACCGCTGGATCGAACTGGCGAGCCCGCGGATCGAGGGCTCGATCGCGCTCTTGCGGGCGCTGAGAGCCAAGGGCGTGCCGGTCTTCGCGCTGTCGAACTTCGGCCGGTACTCCTGGGAGGAGGCGCGGGACAAGCTGGATTTCCTGGCCGAGTTCGACCGCGAATATGTTTCCGGCCGGATGGGGGTGACAAAGCCCGATCCGAGGATATACGCCATGGTCGAGGCCGATTGCGGGATCGCGCCGGATCGGCTGCTGTTCGCGGACGACCGGGCCGACAATGTGACGGCGGCGGCGCGGCGGGGCTGGCGGACGCATCAGTTCGAAAGCTGGGAAGGCTGGGCGCGGCGGCTGGTGGCCGAGGGATTGCTGACGGAAGGGGAAGCGGGACTGTGACCGAGATCGTACCGAAGGAGGCCGAGGCGCTTCTGGACTGGCCGGGGCATCTGGCGGCGCTGGAGTCCGGGCACCGCCTGCCGCGCGCCGGGATCAAGGACCTGTTCCTGCATCGCGGGGAAGACACGATCCTGGACCGGGCGGCCTGGATCGACGGGCTGGGCTCTCTGGTCAAGGTGGCGACGGTGCATCCGGGCAATGCGGCGCGCGGGCTGCCGACGATCAACGGCGCGGTGACGCTGTTCGACGATGTGACCGGCGTGCTGTCGGCGATCGTGGATTTCCACCTGGTGACCAAGTGGAAGACGGCGGGGGATTCGCTGCTGTCGGCCAGCCGGCTGGCGCGGAAGGACAGCCGGAACATCCTGCTGGTCGGTGCGGGGACGGTGGCGCGCTCGATGGTCGGGGCCTATTCCAGCCTGTTCCCGGAGGCCCGCTTTACCGTCTGGAGCCGCAGCCGCGCCAGCGCCGAGGACATGGGCCTGCCGGTGGCCGATGACCTGGAAGCGGCGGTGAAGGCGGCGGACATCATCTGCACGGCGACGATGGCCACGGCCCCGGTCGTGCTGGGCGAGTGGTTGCAGCCGGGCCAGCACCTGGACCTGATCGGCGCCTACAAGGCCGGCATGCGCGAGGTCGACGACCGCGCCCTGCAGCGCGCGCGGCTGTTCGTGGACAGCCGGGACACCACGGTCGGCCATATCGGCGAGATCATGGACCCGCTGGCCTCGGGCGCGATCCGCGAGGCGGATATCCTGGCGGATTTCTACGACGATCCGGCGCTTTACACGCGGCGGTCGGAGGAGGAGATCACCATCGCCAAGAACGGCGGCGGGGCGCATCTGGACCTGATGACCGCCCGTTTCATCGCCGACCGCTGGCTGGCGCGGTAGTCGGACGTTCCGTTCCGGCGCAGGCTGGTGCTTCCTCCGAATAGATGCCGGGGCGCGCCCTTGGCATCGGGCCATGCGGCGGCATGCCATGCGGCGGCTGCAAGCCTGCCTTGCGCGGCGGCGCTTGTGTCGTAACTGCGCTTATAGTAAGCACGCTTAATGAATCATCGCATCGAAAAGCTCGGCTCGCTGCTGCAGGACGCCGCCCGAAGGATCTGGACGAGGTTCGAGCAGCGGACCGCCGCGCATGGCCTGTCGGCGGCGCAATGGCGGCTTCTGGGCCATCTGCTGCGCGAAGGCCCCCTGACGCAGACGGCGCTGGCCGCGCTGCTGGAGATCGAGCCGATCAGCGTCTCGCGGCTGATCGACCGGATGGAACAGGGCGGCTGGCTGCGGCGCGAGGCGCATCCCGAGGACCGCCGGGCCCGGATCGTGGTGGCCACGGACAAGGCCCGTGCGGTCGCGCCCGAGGCGAAGGAAATCGTCGCCGCGCTGTATGACGAGGCGCTGGCCGGACTGACCGACCAGGACCGGCGCGTCCTGCAGGCGGCGCTGCTGCAGATCATCGAAAACCTGAAGGCCACCGACCCCGGCAAGGCGTCCGGGGCGGCTTCCGCAACGCTCGAGACCCAGACATGAACGCCCGCGCCACTGCCGCCGAACCCGCTGTCGCCGTTCCGGCCGCCGCATCCGCCCCCGCCGCAAAGCCCGCCCGGCCGCTGCGCAAGGCGCTGCTGATGCTGTCGCTTCCCCTTGTGCTGGTGGCGGGCGTGGGGGGCTGGTGGCTGTCCGGCGCCGACCGGGAAAGCACCGAGAACGCCTATCTGCACCAGGCCCGGATCTCGGTCGCGCCGACGGTCGGCGGCCGCGTGGTGGCGGTGAACGTGCGCGAGTTGCAGCCGGTCAAGGCGGGGGACCTGCTGTTCCAGGTCGATCCGCAGCCCTACGCGCTGGCCGTCGCCCAGGCCGAGGCCGCCGTAAGCGCGGCGCGGTTGCAGGTCGGGCAGCTGCGGGCGGCATTGGCCCAGGCCGAGGCGCAGGCCGCGCTGGCCGAGGACGATGCGCGCTATCAGGCGGACGAGCTTGCCCGGCAGGAGGCGCTTGCGGGCAAGGGGGTGACCTCGGGCAGCGCGCTGGACGAGACCCGCCATGTCGGCCGCCAGGCCCGCGAAAGGGCCGAGGTGGCGCGGCTGACCGCCGAGGCCGCCCGTGCGGCGCTGGGCGGCGATGCCACGGCCGCGACCGACGACCATCCGGCGGTCCGCGCCGCCCTGGCCGAGCTGGAGCGCGCCCGCTACAATCTTTCGGTGACCCGCGTCACCGCGCCGGCGGACGGGCTGGTCTATCAGGCGGCCTCGTTCCATCCGGGCGTGATGCTGGCGGCGGGCCAGCCGGTCTTTGCCCTGGTCGAGACCGGCGATGCCTGGGTCGAGGCGAATTTCAAGGAAACCCAGCTGGCCGGGATCACCAAGGGGCAGGCCGCCGAAGTGGTCTTCGACGCCGCCCCCGGCCGGACCTTCAGCGGCACGGTCGAGGCCATCGGCGCGGGCACGGGGGCGGAGTTCTCGCTGCTGCCGGCGCAGAATGCCACCGGCAACTGGGTGAAGGTGACGCAGCGCGTGCCGGTGCGGATCCGTCTGGACGATGCGGCCGGGGCGGCGGTGCTTGCCTCGGGCCTGAGCGCCGAAGTCACGGTCGACACCTCCGGGCCGGGCGACGCCCGGCTGGCGGCGGTGAACTGAGGCCGCGATGTCGGACCTGCCCGAAGCCGCGCCCGCCGGCCCTGCCGGTTCGGGGCCCACGATCGAGGTCGGGCATCGCGGGCTGATCACGCTGTCGATCATGGCGGCGACGATCATGCAGGTGCTGGACACCACCATCGCCAACGTGGCGCTGCCGTCGATGACCGGCGACCTCGGCGCCTCGCAGGACACGATCAACTGGGTGCTGACCAGCTATATCGTCGCCTCGGCGATCATGACGCCGGTCACCGGCTGGCTGGCCGACCGCCTGGGCAAGCGCGAGCTGTTCCTGATCTCCATCGTCGGCTTCGTCGTCACCTCGATCGCCTGCGGCCTGGCCTGGAGCCTGCCGTCGATGGTGGCCTTCCGCCTGATGCAGGGCGTGTTCGGCGCGGCCATCGTGCCCCTGTCGCAGACCTTCCTCCTCGACATCAACCCGCGCGAGAAGGCCGGGCAGGCGATGGCGATGTGGGGCGCCGGGATCATGGTCGGCCCGATCATCGGCCCCACGCTGGGTGGCTGGCTGACCGAAAGCTACAACTGGCGCTGGGTCTTCCTGATCAACCTGCCGGTGGGCGCGCTGGCGCTGCTGGGCTGCCTCGCCTACCTGCCCAGGATGCCGCGCAAAAGGCGCAGCTTCGACATGGCGGGCTTTGCGCTGCTGTCGCTGGCCATCGGGTCGCTGCAACTGATGCTGGACCGAGGCGGCGAGGTCGACTGGTTCGCCGCCGCGGAGACCTGGCTCTACCTGATCGTCTCGGTCTCGGGCTTCTGGATGTTCGTGGTCCATATCCTGACGCGCGAGCATCCGTTCCTTGATCCGCAGATGTTCCGCGACCGCAACTTCCGCATCGGGCTGGTGTTCATCTTCGTCGTCGGCATCATCCTGCTGGCCAGCCTCGCGCTCTTGCCGCCGATGCTGGCGCGGATCCTGGGCTATCCGGTGATCACGACGGGTCTGGTGATGGCCCCGCGCGGGGTGGGGACGATGATCTCGATGCTGATCGTCGGTCGCCTGGTGCGCATCGTCGACCCGCGCGCGCTGGTGCTGGCGGGGCTGACGCTGACCGCGCTGTCGCTGTACGAGATGACGGGCTTTACCCCGCAGATGGACAGCTGGCCGATCATCCGCAGCGGCATCGTCCAGGGCCTGGGGCTGGGGCTGGTCTTCGTGCCCCTGTCCACCATCGCCTTCGCCACGCTGGAGCCGCGCTTTCGCGCCGATGCGACCAGCCTGTTCAGCCTGGTGCGCAACATCGGCTCCTCCATCGGGATTTCCGTCGTGACGGCGGCGATGGCCCGTAACGTCCAGATCAACCATGCCGAGCTTGGCGCCTTCATCCATCCCTACAATCCGGTGCTGGCGCAGGTGAACCCGGCGGCGATCACCGCAGATCCGGCCGCGCTGCAGATGCTGGACGGGCTGGTGAACGTGCAGGCGGCGATGATCGCCTATATCGACGACTTCCAACTGATGATGTGGGTCACGCTTTGCGCCATGCCGCTGGCGCTGATCCTGCGCCGCCCGGCGCGCGGCTGATGTGCGAACCGGCGTGAGACCGGCGCCTGCGGCAGATACTGAATGGATCGGGAAATTGGTCGGAGCGAGAGGATTCGAACCTCCGACCCCCTGCTCCCGAAGCAGGTGCGCTACCAGACTGCGCTACGCTCCGACCTTGCGCGGGGGGTTAAACGGTTGCGCGGACTTTGGCAAGAGGACTTACGCCTGATCTCCGCCGCGACGCCGCAGCCAGCTGGAAATCCGGGGCTGGGTGCCGGTCTCCATCCGCGAGCGGGTTTCCAGCACCGGGCGATTCTGGCTGACCGAGGGCGTGCCCTCGCGCAGCACGATGTAGATGCCCGAGCCGATGATCACCGCCGAGCCGAGCGCGGTATAGAGGTCGACCGATTCACCGAAGAAGATCCAGCCGTAAAGTGCCGCCCAGAGAATCTGGGAATATTGCATCGGCGCGACGATCACGGCGGGCGCGGCGCGATAGGCGGCGATGGTTCCCAGCGCGCCAAGGTTGCCGAGGATCGCCATGACGGCGGTCAGGCCCAGATGCCCGACCGGCATCGGCGCATAGACGAAGGGCATCGTCGCGCCCATGGCGAAGAAGGTCAGGACCATCGGGTAAAGCATCAGCACGACCGAGCGTTCCGCCCCGCCGATCTTGCGCACGATGACGGCGCTCAGCGCCCCGGCCGCCGCCGCGCCGATGGCGGCGAGGTGGCCGAGGGAAAACTCCTGCCCCGCGCCGGGGCGCAGCACGATAAGGACGCCGAGCAGGCCCATGACCACGGCGATGCCCCGGCGCAGGCCCACCCTCTCGCCCAGCATGGGGATGGCGAGGAGGGTGATCAGAAGCGGCATGGCGAAGAAGATCGCATAGCATTGTGCCAAGGGCAGTTGCGAGAAGGCGTAGAACCCCAGCGCCCCGGTCGTCACCGCCGAGACCGAGCGCAGGATCGACCACCAGGGATGGCGCGGGATCAGAGTTCCGCCCCTGCGGTCGCCCATCAGCATCATGGTGACCAGCGGAAAGCCCATCAGGCCGGAAAAGAACATGATCTGGAACGAGGTATAGCTCTCGCCCAGAAGCTTTACCACGACATCGTGGGTCGCATAGGCTCCGAAAGCGGCCAGCGACAGAAGCGCGCCGCGCAGGTTGGAATGCATGTGACAGGTCCGCGAATGCGACGGCCGGGGCCGCGCTGGTAGCGGTATCATCATCACGAAAAACGGCCCCGTCCACAAGGCGGGGCCGCTGGATTCTGCGGGGTTTCCGCTTAGAGGCTGGCGTCGAGCGCCGCGATGATCGCGTCGCCCATCTGGCCGGTCGAGACCGGGCTGCCGCCCTCGGGCCCCATCAGGTCGGCGGTGCGCACGCCGTCGGCCAGCACCTTCTCGACCGCCTTCTCGACCCGCGTCGCCTCGTCGCCCAGGTCGAAGCTGTAGCGCAGCGCCATGGCGAAGCTGAGGATGCAGGCGATCGGGTTGGCCTTGCCCTGGCCCGCGATGTCGGGGGCAGAGCCGTGAACGGGCTCATACAGCGCCTTGGGGCGGCCGTTCGCCATCGGCGCGCCGAGGCTGGCCGAGGGCAGCATGCCCAGGCTGCCGGTCAGCATCGCGGCGGCGTCGGACAAGAGGTCGCCGAACAGGTTGTCGGTCACGATCACGTCGAACTGCTTGGGCCAGCGGCAAAGCTGCATCGCGCCGGCATCGGCATACATGTGCGACAGTTCCACATCCGGGTATTCGCGGTCATGCACCTCGGTCACCACCTCGCGCCAGAGGATGCCGGATTCCATGACGTTGGCCTTCTCCATCGAGCAGACCTTGTTGTTGCGCTTGCGCGCCAGCTCGAAGGCCGAGCGCGCGACGCGGGCGATCTCGCTCTCGGTATAACGCTGGGTGTTGATCCCCACCCGCTCGTTGCCTTCCTTGAAGATGCCGCGCGGCTCGCCGAAGTAGACGCCAGAGGTCAGTTCGCGGACGATGACGATGTCCAGGCCCGCGACGACCTCGCGCTTCAGGCTGGAGAAATCGGCCAGCGCGTCGAAGCACTGGGCGGGGCGCAGGTTGGAGTAGAGGTCCATTTCCTTGCGCAGGCGCAGCAGGCCACGCTCGGGTTTCACCGAAAAGTCCAGCTTGTCGTATTTCGGCCCGCCGACCGCGCCCAGCAGCACGGCGTCGGCGGCCTGGGCCCTGGCCATGGTCGCATCGGTCAGCGGCGTGCCGTGGGCGTCATAGGCGCAGCCGCCGACCAGGTCCTCGGAGACGTCGAAGCGGATGCCGCGCTTGTCGCCCATCCAGCCGATGATCTTCTTCACCTCGGCCATGACTTCCGGGCCGATGCCGTCGCCGGCAAGGATGAGGATCGAGGGATTGGCCATGTCGCAAGCTCCGCAAGGGTTCTGGGTCGCGGCTGGCCTAGCCAAAGGCCGGTGCAGGGTCAAGGATTCACAAGGTCGATGTCCACCCAGACCGGGAAATGCCGCGAGGCGGCGGCAAGGTCGGCGGCCAGCGGGTCGTCGGCGGCGGGCCAGAGGACGCCCGCGCCCGTGACGCGCAGGCGGGAGGAGGGCAGAACATAATCCAGCCGCAGCCCGCCGAGGTCGCCGTAAAGCACAGTATCCAGCGCCGGGTCGCCCTGATGCGCGGGCTCGGCCCTTCCGTGGCTGCCCTTCGGCAGCGGATCGTGCAGCGCGGGATGGGCCAGCAGCGCCGCGATCCCCTCGCGCCGGCCGTCGCCGTCGGCGGGGTCGAGGTTGCCGTCGCCCATCAGGACGAAGGGGGCCTCCGGCGGCGGCATCGGCAGCGCGCCGTCGAGGTAGTGGCGCCAGAAGGCGGCCTCGTCGTGGTTGCGGCGGCCGTTGCGATCCTCGGGCCCGTCGAAGACCGGGGGCGTGGCGTGCCAGGCCAGAAGGTGCAGCGGGCCGGAGCCGGTGACCAGGGGCACGTCCCAGAAGCCGGTGGTGGCAAGGCGCTGCACCCCGGCCAGCGCGGGGTCGCCCTCGGGCAGCAGCGCGCCGGGCAGGTCGCGCCAGAGAAAGCCGGAATGGTCGCGCGCCGCGCCCGCGTCCAGCGGCAGGCGCGACAGGATCGCCATGCCGCCCTGACCCGAGTAGAGCCCATAGCCCTGCGCATCGCGCGGATCGCCGATCCGGCCGTTGCCATCGACGTCAAACCCGGTCTGCGTCCCGGTATTGGGGCGGAAGGCGAAGCGGTGGGGATAGGGGGATCCGGCCTCTGCCAGCCGCCCGGCCAGAAGCCGCAGCGCCACCCCGCCCCGGTCATAGTCGACGGCGGTCAGCAGGAGGACATCGGCATCCAGCGCCACGGCCACCCGGGCGATGGCGGCGATCTGCGGCGAGTCGCCATCGGCCAGATCCTCGACCAGCAGGCCCGGCCCCTCGCGGTCGAGCGCGACGTTCCAGGTGGCAAGGCGCAGCGTCTCGGCCGCGAGGGCCGTCGGAAGCAGCGCCGGAAGAAGGGCTGCGCGGAGGATCAGAACGCCTCGTCCTCCTCCTCGGCGGGGAGGGCGAGGGCAGCCTCTTCCGCAAGTTTCAGGTCGCGCTTGGTGCGGATCATGTCGGCGATCCGGGCCATGGCGACGCCGCGCATCAGCAGGCTGGCGGGCAGATAGGCCCAGGCGGCCATGGTCCAGATCAGCGTCTGCGGCGAGGTCAGCGTGCCCGGCGGCAGTCCCGCCGTCAGGCCCACGATCAGCGCCGGGACGACGAAGGGCAACAGGAAGCCCACGGCCAGGTTGACGCGCGAATCACGCTCCAGCCGGTCGACGACATCGCCATGCGCGGTCGGCTCGAAGGTGGGCAGGTTGACCCAGACGTTGAAGGCGCTTTTGGTGGACGGCCAGCCCGCCAGCTTCAGCACGATGACGAAGATCGCCAGCGACATCAGCGAGACCATATAGGCCGTTCCGGCGGTGGTGCGCATGTCCAGGACCTGCGCGGCGGTCGCGTTTTCGGCCAGCATGAGCGTCGCCAGGCGGACCGGCGAATAGGGGAAGTCCAGCGCGCTGCCCACGACCTCTCCCAACGCGCGGACCAGGCGCGAGATGGTGGTCGGCTCCTCGCCGTCCGCGACGATCAGCGACAGGAGGAGGACGATCGCCAGGAGCATGAGGTAGCGGATGCGGTTGTAGGGCGCGCCGTCACGGAACTCGACCAGGCTGGGATAGATCGCGTTGTATTCGAAGAAGACCAGCGCGCCGGCGAAAAGCGCGACCAGCGCCACGATCTGCTTGGTGTCGGGCCCGATACCCGGCAGGATGACCGAGGGCAGGACGACAAGGATCATCACCAGGAAGGCGCGGACCGCCGAGGTGAAGGCACGGTTCAGCCAGGTCCGGCTAGCATGCTCCAGCGAGGCCAGGATCCTGACGCGCAGGCCGTCGCTTGTCAGCCCGCCCATGCTGGTCCTGATTGCCGCAATTTTGCCCAATTCTGCCCTGCTTCGCCTGACTCGTTCAACTGCCAGCCATCTGAACCCGTATTTGTGGCCATTTCAGGGTCAATCCTCAGCTTTCCCGGAAGGCGCGATGGAAATAGGCGGCAAATGGCGCAAGGAGATAGGCCAGCGGCGTGCGGCTGCCGGTCTGCAGGTAGACCTCGACCGGCATGCCGGGGCGCAGGGGCGGCGCGGGGCCGGGATCGGGGACCACCTCGGCCAGGTAATAGGCCGCGCCGGTCTGCGGATCGCTCAGCGCGTCGGCCGAAACCAGCACCACCCGCCCGGAAAGCCGGGGCCGGTCGCGCCCCGCAAGCGCGGTCGGCACCAGATCGGCGGGCTGGCCGGGGTGGACCTCGTCGACATGAATGGGCGGGATGCGGGCGGTGACGACCAGCGGGCGGTCCTGCGGGACGATGTGCAGGACCGGCTCGGCCGGGCGGAGGACCGCGCCGGGCGTGGTGAGCTGCAGGTCAAGGATGATGCCCGAGGCGGGGGCGCGCAGTTCCAGCCGGTCGATCCGCTGTCGCAGGGCGCGGCGGCGCTCGGCCAGTTCCATGACCTCGGGGCCGATCGCGCGCAGCCCGGCCGCCGCCTCCTCGCGGCGGAGGGTTTCGAGGGTGGAACGCTGGATCTCGACCTCGACCGCCTGGCCTTTGGCGCGGGCCAGCGCGGCCGCAAGCTCGCCCAGCTGGCCGTCAAGCCGGGCTGCCTCACGCTCCAGCGCCAGGATGGTGGCGGAGGCGGCAAGGCCCCGGGCCTGAAGCTCGCGCTGGATGGCGAGTTCGCGGTCGATCAGGCCGGCCTGAAGCGCGACGGCGGCGCGCTGGGCGGCGATCCCCTCGCCCTGGGCGCGGGCCTGGTCGATCCGCCGGTCCAGTTGCGCGCAATTCTCGCGCAGCGTGGCGAGACGGGCCTGGAACAGGCGGCGCTCGGCCTCGGCGGCGGGGCCGGGGGGAAAGCCGGGGGTGGTCAGGCCGTCGCGCTCGGCCAGAAGGCGGGCGCGTTGCGCGGCAAGGTCCTGCAGGCGGCCCTCGACGATCGCCAGTTCGGAGGCCAGCGCCGCGCCGTCGAGCCGGATCAGGACCTGGCCCGCGCGGACCGGATCGCCCTCGGCCACCAGGATCGCTGCGACCACGCCGCCGTCGGGGTGCTGGACGACCTGGCGGTCATCCTCGACCTCGACCCTGCCTTGCGCGACGATGGCCCCGGCAAGCGGCGTCAGCGCGGCCCAGAGACCGAAGCCCGGCACCACCACGGCCAGGGCCACAAGGCCGAGAAGCGCGGCCGGGCGGAAGGAGAGCGGGGTCATGCGGCAGCGCCCGGCCGGGCAAGCGCGGCGGCGTTGCGGACCGTCTGGCGCAGCACCTCCTCCCTGGGTCCGAAGGCCGCCATCCTTCCGTCCTGCAGCACCATGAGGAGATCGCATTCCTGCAGCGCGGCGGGGCGGTGCGCCATGACCAGCACCGCCGCGCCCCGCGCCTTGGCGGCGCCGACCGCCTGGTTGAGCGCCTCGGTCCCGTCGTGGTCGAGGTTGGCGTTGGGCTCGTCCAGGATCAGAAGCACCGGATCGTCGTAAAGCGCCCGCGCCAGGGCCAGCCGCTGCAACTGGCCGCCGGAGAGCGGGCTTCCCGAGGGGGAGAGCCGGGTGTCGTAGCCATCGGTCAGAGCCAGGATCAGCCGGTGCGCGCCGGCGGCGGCGGCGGCGGCGATCACCTTTTCCGCCACGGGGACGGGGTCGAGACGGGCGATGTTCTCGGCCACGGTGCCGTCGAACAGCGCCACCCGTTGCGGCAGGCAGCCGATCAGCCGGCCGAGGCGGTCGGGCCCGTATTGCGCAAGCGTCGCCCCGTCCAGCCTGACCTCTCCCGCCGCGACGGGCCAGACCCCGGCCAGAACCCGCGCCAGCGCGCTTTTCCCCGCGCCGGAGGCGCCGATCACCCCCAGCGCCTGACCGGGGGCAAGGGTGAAGCTGACGCCGCGCAGGATCGGGGGCGCGCCGCCCGGGGGCCGGATCGACAGACCCGCCACAGCAAGAAGGGCGCGGGGCGGGGGCAGGGGCAGTCGCGGCGGGGGCGGGGGCACGGCCGAGAGAAGCCCGGCCAGCCGCCGCCGGGCCTGCAGCGCGGCCGAGGCCACGGGCCAATGCGCCAGCGCCTGCTCGACCGGCTGCAGCGCGCGGCCGACCAGGATCGAGGTGGCGATCATCGCGCCGGGCGACAGTTCCTGCCGCAGGACCAGCCAGGCGGCAAGGCCCAGCATGGCCGATTGCAGGAACAGCCGGAAGGTGCGGCCCGTGACGGCGAAGCGTCCGGCCGTGTCCGAGGCGGCGATTCCGGCGAGAAGCGCGCGCTCGCGGCTGGCGGCCCAGCGCGCGAAGCCGGTGCCGGAATGCGGCTCTCCCCCGGCGCGGAGGCTGTCGGCGAGGCGGTCGGCGGTCATCGCGGCCAGCGTTGCCGCCTGGCCCCGGCCTTCGCCCAGCCGCTGGCTGGCCCAGGCCAGCGCCACCAGCACCGCCCCGCCGCCAAGCGCCAGCGCGCCAAGCCAGGGGTGGAACAGGACCACCAGCACCGCGAAGACCGGGGTCCAGGGCGCGTCGAACAGCGCCGGCAGCAGCGGCGAGGCCCAGAGCCGCGCCAGAGCGTCGAGGTCGCGCTGGGCGGCCAATGCCGCGGGATCGGCCGGGGCCAGCGCCAGCCGGTGCAGCGCGGCCTGCATCACCCTTGCATCAATCCCGGCCTGGAACCGTGCCCCGACCCGGGCGAGGATCCGGGCGCGGGCATGGTCCAGGAGTCCAAGGGCCAGCATCAGGAAGGCCGCGATCAGCGTCAGCGACAAAAGCGTCTCGGCCGAGCGCGAGACCAGAACCCGGTCGTAGACCTGCAGCATGTAGAGCGGCGGGGTCAGCATCAGAAGATTGACCGCGACCGAGAAGGCGAAGGCCAGCCCGATGGCCCGGTTCAGCCCGGCGCGGGCAACCGAAAGCTCCTCAAGTCCGGGGTGGAGGTCGGGGGGCGGGACGGGGGCGGGGACGGTCGGGGCGGCCATCGCGGTTCCTTGGCATCATCCTGCCGGCGCGGCGATCCGGCCACGGTTCGGCGTTGTCTTCGGCAGGTCACGGTCTTATGCCTTGCCAACCGCCCGTCCGGTCGTGACAGGAAGGGGCGGGTTGCGGAACTGTAGGTCGATGGATCTGAAGAATTCATTTACGTCCGGGCGCCCCAGGGTCGGCCTGCTTGCCGTCCTGGCGATGCAGGCGGGGCTGGCGGGCTGCGCCGGCGCACCGGGGCCGGACGGGATCAACGATCCCTATGAGGCGACCAATCGCAAGGTGCATGCCTTCAACCTTGGCGTGGACCGGGCGCTGGTCGGCCCGGCGGCCGAGGGTTACGGCAGCGTCGTGCCCGCGCCGGTGCAGCGCGTCGTGGGCAACGTCGCCGATACGCTGGACCTGCCGGGCGACATCGCGAATAACCTGCTGCAGCTGCGCATCGCCGATGCGGGCCAGAATTCGCTGCGGCTGACGATGAACCTGATCTTCGGGATCGGCGGCCTGTTCGACTTCTCGACCGCCATCGGGCTTCCGGGCAAACCGACCGATTTCGGCGAGACGCTGCATGTCTGGGGCGTGGGCGAGGGGGTCTATGTGGAACTTCCCTTCGCCGGGCCCTCGACCGCGCGGGACGCGGCGGGGATGGCGGTGGATGTGGTGCTGAACCCGGTGCGGCTGGCCCTGCCGGACAAGGAAGCGACGGCGGCGACGGTGCTGAAGCTCTTCTCACGGCTTGGTGATCGCAATCGTTACTCGGATACGATCGATTCCATCCTATATGAAAGCGCGGACAGCTATGCCCAGGGGCGGCTTCTCTACCTGCAGAACCGCCGGTTCGAGCTGGGGCAGGAGACGGGCGCGGCCGAGGGCGCTGGCGACGAAGGCTTCATCGACCCCTACGAGGACCCCTATGCCGAATGAGATCATCCTGACGCGCCGCGCCTTCGCGGCTGGACTGGCCGTGACGGCCGCCGCGCTGGCGCTGCCCCTGCCGGCGCAGGCGCTGACGGCCGATCAGGCGCGTTCGCTCGTCGACAAGACGGTGACGGACATCAACTCGATCATCAACTCGGGCAAGTCCGAAGGCGCGATGCTTGGCGATTTCGAACGGCTTTTCGCGCGCTATGCCGATGTGCCGGCGATCGCGCGCTCGGTCCTGGGGCCGGCGGCGCGGCAGGCGTCCAAGGCGCAGCTCTCGGCCTATACCAAGGCCTTCCAGGGCTACATCAGCCGCAAGTACGGCCGCCGCTTCCGCGAGTTCATCGGCGGGCGGATCGAGGTGGCCGATGCGCGGAAGGTGAAAAGCTTCTACGAGGTGATCTCGACCGCGCATCTGAAGGGCGAGGCCCCGTTCGAGGTGCGCTGGCATGTGTCGGACAAGTCCGGCAAGAGCCTGTTCTTCAATATCATCATCGAGGGCGTGAACATGCTCGCGTCCGAGCGCACCGAGATGGGCGCGCTGCTGGACCAGCGCGGCGGCGATCTTGACCGGCTGATCAAGGATCTCGCCCGGCTCTGACGGCGCGGAAGGCGAAAGACGGGGCCCCTTGATCGCCTGATCAGGGGGCCTTTCCTCGTCCGCTGCCTCAGTTCCGCGGCGCGCCCAGGATCTCGTCCAGGATCTGCTCGGCCAGGTCGTCCGCGCCAAGGCCGCCGCCTTCGACCGGGCCTTCCTTCACCGCGCCCTCGGGGAGCGGGCCCTCGATATAGGGCACATCCCCGGGCAGGGGCGCGGTATAGGCCTCGGGCAGGGGGGCCTCATAGCCCTGGCCGTCGAAGACCGGGGCGTCCGGATCGTCGAAATAGGGCACTTCCTCGGCGGTGACGGCGCCTTCTGTGGTGCTGGGGTCGATCGGCGCATAGGTGGAATCCGGCACCTCGGTCAGCAGCGGCCTGGCCGGGACGCCCTCGTTGATCCGCACCATGACCTCGTGCCAGATCTCGGCCGGAAGGCCGCCGCCGGTGACGCCGGAAAGCGGGCTGTTGTCGTCGTAGCCCATCCAGACGCCCACCACATAATCGGCGGTGAAGCCCACGAACCAGGCGTCCCGCGCGCTTTGCGTGGTGCCGGTCTTGCCCGCCGCCGGCCGGTCGTCCAGCCGGGCGCGGCCGCCGGTGCCGGAGTCCAGCACCTCGCGCATCATGTAGGTCAGCGCCCGCGCCGCCTTCTCCGAGATCACGCGCTCGCCGATGCCGCCGCCCGCGCCGAACAATTCCTCGTCCATCCCCTTCAGCTTCAGCGCCTGCAGGCCATAGGGCGTGACGGCCGAGCCGCCGTTCAGGATGCCGGCGAAGGCGCCGGTCATGTCGATCAGGGTGGATTCCGACACGCCGAGCGCCAGCGCCGGGCCGTCGGCGAAGTTCTGCGCCAGGCCGAAGTCGGTGGCGACCTGCTTGACCAGGTCGCGGCCTACCGCCTCGGACACCCGGACGGCCGGGATGTTGCGGCTTTCGGCCAGGGCCTGGGTCAGGGTGATCCGGCCCTTGAACGTCTTGTCATAGTTCTGCGGGCACCAGTCCCCCGACCCGGCGGTGTAGATGCAGAGCGGCGTATCCTCGACCAGGTCCATCGGGCTGTAGCCAAGGTCCATCGCCACGGCATAGACGAAGGGCTTGAAGGTCGACCCGGTCTGCCGCAGCGCCTGGGTCGCGCGGTTGAAATCGCCCGCGTTCGGCGTGTTGCGGCCGCCGACCATGGCCCGCACCGCGCCGTCCGCGCTCATCACCACGATGGCGGCCTGGGCTTTCGACCCGGCCTTGACCTTGTTTTCGAACACCCAGGCCAGCGCCTCCTCGGCCTGCCGCTGCATGGTCTGGTCCAGCGTCGTCTCGATCACCACATCCTCGGTGGTGTCGCGGGCAAGGTAGTCGGGCGTCGTCTCCATCACCCAGTCGGCGAAATAGCCGCCGGACTTCTGCTTGGCCGCCTTGGACAGCACGGCGGGATTGGCCCGCGCCTCGTCGGCCTGGGCCTTGGTCAGGAAGCCCTGCTCCTCCATCAGCCCGATCACCACGGCGGCGCGGTTCCGCGCCCGCTCCATGCTAGAGGTCGGGGCATAGGTCGAGGGGGCCTTCAGAAGCCCCGCCAGCATCGCCGCCTCGGCCGCGGTCACGTCCTTGGCCGACTTGCCGAAATAGCGTTGCGCGGCGGCCTCGAACCCCCGGGTGCCCGCGCCGAGATAGGCGCGGTTGAGGTAGATCGTCAGGATCTCCTCCTTGGAATACTTGGTCTCCATCGCGATGGAGAAGGGGACTTCCTTGATCTTGCGCCACATGCCGCCCTGGCGGCAGTCCCGCTCGTAATCGGTCTCGGACTTCCACTGCTTGGGATCCCATTGCACGCCAAGGCAAAGAAGCTTGGCCGTCTGCTGGGTGATGGTCGAGCCGCCGTTGCCCTCGAACGCCCCGCGTCCCTCGGACAGGTTGATGCGGATGGCGCTGGCGATGCCGCGCGGGCTGACGCCGTAATGCCAGTAGAACCGCTTGTCCTCGGTCGCGATCACCGCGTCATGCAGGAAGGGCGAGACGCTTTCGGAGGTGATCATGCCGCCGAAGGTCTCGCCCCGCCAGGCGAAGACCTCGCCCTCGCGGTCCAGCATCGTGACCGAGCCGCGGGCGCGGCCGTCGATCAGCTCGGCCACCGGGGGAAGCTGGGCGTAGAAATACCAGACGATGCCGGCCAGGATCAGCGCGCCGATCGCGGTGGCGCGCCAGGCGATGCCCCAGAGGACGCGCCAGACCATCAGGAAGAAGCCGAGGACCAGCCCGTGCTGCCGCCGGGGCGGACGGGCGCGCCGCGCCTTGCGCGCACGGGGCGGTTTCGGCGCGGCGGGCTTGCGCGCACCGCCATTGCCGCCCGAGCCGCCATTGCCGCCCGTGCGCGCCGAATACCGCTTGTCCGCGACCAGGGGACGCTTGCCCCCGCTACCTGCTGCCATGCCCGATGTCCGCCACTGGAACGAAGGCCGGTTCCCGGCCCGATTGGGCGCAACATAGCGGGCTTTGTCGGGAAAGCGAAGGTCGGTGGATCCGATTCGCCTTAACCCGCCGCTCAAAAACCGGGCATCGCGGCGCGGAAGTGCCGGAATTTTGCCTAAGGCGCCTGCCCGGACCCGGTCGCGGGTGCGGAATCCTTGTCCCGACGCCGGCTTGCCGCGCCTCATCGGGGCGACTGGCGTGGAAGAAAGGAACCGACCGTGAAGCCGAGCCTTGCAGCAATCCCGACCCTGGCCCTCATGGCCGGACTGCCCGCCCGGGCCGAGACGGTCGCCCCGGTGATGGACAGGGGCGATGTCAGCTGGATGATGGTCGCGACCGTGCTGGTCCTGCTCATGACCCTGCCGGGTCTCGCGCTGTTCTACGGCGGGCTGGTGCGGTCGAAGAACATGCTTTCGATCCTGATGCAGACGACCGCCATCGCCTGCGTGATGATGCTGGTCTGGGTGGTCTACGGCTATTCCCTGGCCTTCGGCGGGTCGACCAGCCCGCTCTGGGGCGGCACGGGCAAGCTGTTCCTTGCCGGAGTGACCCCGGACAGCATGGCCGCGACCTTCAGCCCGGACCGCGTCATCCCGGAATACCTGTTCGTCGCCTTCCAGATGACCTTCGCCGCGATCACTCCGGCGCTGATCATCGGCGGCTTTGCCGAGCGGGTGAAGTTCGGCGCGGTCCTGGTCTTTTCGGTCCTCTGGGCCACGTTCTCGTACTTTCCGATCGCGCATATGGTCTGGGACGCGAACGGCTATCTCTACGGCCGGGGGGCGATCGACTTTGCCGGGGGAACGGTGGTGCATGTCAACGCCGGGATCGCGGCGCTGGTGGGCGCGCTGGTGATCGGGCCGCGCCTCGGCTATGGCCGCGACAACATGGCGCCGCATTCCATGGTGATGACGATGATCGGCGCCGCGATGCTCTGGTTCGGCTGGTTCGGCTTCAACGTCGGCTCGAACCTCGAGGCGAATGGCGGGGCGGCGCTGGCGATGCTGAACACCTTCATCGCCCCGGCCGCGGCAACGCTGGTCTGGTGCCTGCTGGAGGCGGCGCAGCGCGGCAAGGCCAGCCTCCTTGGCGCGGTTTCGGGCATGGTGGCCGGTCTCGTCGCCGTCACCCCGGCCTGCGGCACCGTCGGCCCGATGGGCGCGATCGCGCTGGGGGTGCTGGCGACGCTGGCCTGCTATGTCTTCGTGACGGTGGTGAAGATCCGCCTGGGCTATGACGACAGCCTGGATGTCTTCGGCATCCACGGCATCGGCGGCATTGTCGGGGCCATCCTGACCGGGGTCTTCTCGGCCACGGCTTTCGGCGGGGTGAAGGGCGGGGACTACGCGATCCTGCCGCAGCTCTGGGTCCAGCTCGAGGGCGTGCTGCTGACCGTGGTCTGGTCGGCGGTCGTCTCTTACGCCGCGTTCAAGCTGGTCGACCTGACCATCGGCCTGCGCGTGGACCGCGAGACCGAGCGGCAGGGCCTGGACCTTACCAGCCATGGCGAGCAGGCCTATCACAGCTGAGCCGCGGGGATCCCTCCTCGTTCGACTTCGTCTCCTCGTCGGCCCCTGGCGAGGAGTACGACGTCATCGACGAGCCGCCCTTTCGCCTGCCGGCTGCCTGCTCTAGGGTCCGCCCGGCAAGGAGCGGCGATGCAGACCGAAGGCGATGCGTTGAAGGGCGTGGCGATGGTGGCGGTGGCGACGCTGCTCTTCGCCGCCGGCGACACGATGGGCAAGCACCTGGCCCTGCTTTACGCCACCCCGCTGATCCTTGCCGCGCGCTACGCGCTGAACCTCGCCTTCGTCGCCGCGACCATGGCCCCCCGCCATCGCGGCGCCATCTGGCGGACGCGGCGCACCGGGCTGGTGTTGGTGCGAGGCCTCAGCCTTGCGCTGGCCTCGGTCACCATGCTGCTGGCGCTGCGGGTCATGCCGGTGGCCGAGACGGTGGCGATCATGTACATCACGCCGGTCCTCGTCATGCTGGCCTCGGCCCGCTTCCTGGGCGAGCGGATCAGCCCGCTCGGCTGGCTCGGGGCGATCCTGGGCTTTTCCGGCGTCCTTCTGATCGCGCGGCCGGGCAGCGGGCTGGATCCCTGGGGCGTCGGGCTGATGCTGGTCAACGCGCTTCTCGGGACGGTCTATCACGTCCTGACCCGCGTCCTCAGCCGGACCGAGACGACGATGGCGCTGATGTTCCATACCGCGCTGGTGGGAACGGTCCTGTTTCTCGCCGCGGTTGTGGCGCTGGGCCCCGGCCCGCTGCCCGGCGTGCTGGACCTGGGCCTGATCCTGGCCCTCGCGGCGCTGTCGACGCTGGGTCATCTCCTCCTGACTTCGGCCTATCGCGAGGCCCCGGCCTCGCTCCTGGCGCCGGTCAACTACCTGCACATCGCTTTCGCCACGGTGCTGGGCTGGGCCGCCTTCGCGCAGATCCCGGATGCGCCCGGTTTCGCCGGCATGGCCCTGATCGCCTCGGCGGGATTGCTGGCGGCCTGGCGGGCCAGCCGCTAGGCCAGCGAGATCAGCGCGGTCCCGGCCACCGCCAGCGCCGCCCCGGCCCAGGCGGCGGGGCCCGGCGGGCGGCCGCTGACGGCCCAGACCATCGGCAGGATCAGGATCGGCGTCGTCGAGGACAGGGTGGTCACGATCCCCACATCCCCCCGCGCCAGCGCCGCCATCAGCAGCGACATGCCGATGAACATGCCGGTCAGCGCGGAAAGCCCGATCCGGCGCGCATCGGACGGGGCCAGCGGCGCGGCAGGCCGCAGGCGGGGCACCGAGAGGAGCAGCGCGAAGAACAGGACCGCAAGGCAGGTGCGGATCGCGATGGCGGTGAAAGGCTCGGTTCCGGCCAGCATCGCGGGGCGGGCGGTCAGGTTGCCAAGCGCCTGCATCAACGCGGTGACCAGCCCCAGCGCAGTGCCCAGCCCGAGGGCGCGCATCCTGCCGGTCCCCTCCGCCCCGCGCGGACCAAGGATCGCCAGCACGATCCCGGCAAGGATCAGGACCACGCCAAGCCCCTGCGCCGGCGAGATCGTCTCGTCCCGGAACAGGAAGCCGAGCGCCAGCGCGAAGGGGGCCGAGAGGGTGAAGAACAGCGCGAAAAGCCGCGGGCCCAGGGTCTTGATCGCGGCGATGTAGGCCAGGCCGCCGACCATCACCCCGGTCGCCGAGGAAGCGGCAAGCCAGAGAAAGCCGTCGGCGGTCACCGTCCTCCAGCCGCCAAGGACCAGCGCGGCGGCCGCGGTCAACAGGCAGGCGAAGATCATCTGCCAGCGCACCAGTTGCAGCGCGCCGACGCGAGAGGACACGCCGTCGACGTAGAGCGAGCCGAGCGCGAAACAGGCCGCCGCCGCGAGGGACAGGACGACGGCCAGCAAGGTGTCAGATCACCTGCGCGATGGCGGCGGCGAGGACCGGGACGGTCTTCGCATTCAACCCGGCGATGTTGATCCGGCTGTCGCCGACCATGTAGATGCCATGCTCCTCGCGCAGGCGGATCACCTGCGCCTCGGTCAGGCCAAGGCGGCTGAACATGCCGCGATGGTGGGCGACAAAGTCGAAGCGGTCGGAGTTCGTCGCGCGGCGCAGCTCGTCGGCCAGCTGCTTGCGCAAGGACAGCATGTTCTGCCGGACTTCCTCCAGCTCGGCCTTCCAGTCGGCGGTAAGCGTGGCGTCCTCGAGGATCATCGTCACCAGCCGCGCGCCATGGTCGGGCGGGAAGCTGTAGTTCTGCCGGTTGAGGAAGTTCAGGTTGCCCTGCACCACCGCCTTGCGCTCGGGCGAGGTCAGTGCGACCAGGATCCCGGTCCGCTCGCGGTAGATGCCGAAGTTCTTGCTGCAGGAGGCGGCGATCAGCACTTCCGGGAAGGCGGCGGCGATCTTGCGGGTGGCGGCGGCATCTTCCTCCAGCCCGTCGCCGAAGCCCTGGTAGGCGAGGTCGACGAAGGGCACCGCCTGCTTGCGCTGGAGAAGCGCGATCACCTGGTCCCACTGGTCGGGCGACAGGTTGGCCCCGGTCGGGTTGTGGCAGCAGCCATGCAGAAGGACCGCATCCCCGGCCGCCACACCCTCGAGGTCGGCCATCAACCCGGCGAAGTCGATGCCCGAGGTGGCGACGTCGAAGTAGCGGTATTCCACCCCGGTCATGCCGAGGTATTTCACGATCGAGGGATGGTTCGGCCAGGTCGGCGCCGACATCCAGACCCGGGCCTTCGGGTTGGCCATGCGGATCAGCTCCAGCGCCTGCCGGATCGCGCCCGTCCCGCCCGGCGTGGCGACCGAGGCCGCGCGGTCGGCGTAGCCTGCGCCCAGGATCATGCCGACCAGGGCGGCGTTATAGGCGGGCTCGCCGGCCAGGCCGGTATAGGTCTTGGTCGTCTCGACTTCCCACAGCTTCTTCTCGGCCGCCTTCACGGCGCGCATCACCGGGGTCAGGCCGGTCGCGTCCTTGTAGACGCCGACGCCAAGGTCGATCTTCGTGGTCCGCGGATCCTCGCGGAACATGGCGATGAGGGCCAGGATCTTGTCCTGCGGCTGGGGGTTCAGGGTCTCGAGCATCTCGTCCTCTGGGCGTCACGGCCCGGTTGCGACCCGCAGGTCGTCGTACATGCCCCATTCGGCCCAGGAGCCGTCATAGAGCGCATGGTTGCGGTGGCCGATCCGTTCCAGCGCAAGGCTCAGGATCGCCGCCGTCACGCCCGAGCCGCAGGTGGTGATCGCGGGCTTCTTCAGGTCCACGCCTGCCGCCTCGAACAGGGCCTTCAGCCCGGCCGGGGATTTCATCGTGCCGTCCGGGTTCAGCACCTCCGCCGCGGGGATATTGCGCGAGCCGGGGATATGGCCGCCGCGCAGGCCGGGCCGGGGTTCCGGCGCCTCGCCCCGGAAGCGGGCGGCGGGGCGGGCGTCCAGGATCTCGGCCTCGGCCAGCTTGGCGGCATGGGCGACCTGGGTGACGTCCTTCACCAGATGGTTCTGGCGCGACACGGTGATGTGGCGGTCGCGGATGACCGGGGGCATGTCCTCGATCTCGCGGCCCTCGGCCTGCCATTTCGGAAAACCGCCGTCCAGCACCGCCACGTCGGTCTTGCCCATCAGCCGGAAGGTCCACCAGACCCGCGCCGCGCTGAACAGCCCGGAGCCGTCGTAGACCACCACCTGATGCCCGTCGCCCACGCCCATGGCGCGCAGTCGCGAGATGAACTTTTCGGACGGGGGCGCCATGTGCGGCAGGTCGGACCGCTGGTCGGAAATCTCGTCGATGTCGAAGAAACGCGCGCCGGGGATATGGGCGGCGGCATATTCCGCCTTCGCGTCGCGGTTCTGGGCGGGCAGGTACCAGCTTGCGTCCAGCACCCGCAGGTCGGGATCGCGCAGGTGCTTTGCCAGCCAGTCGGTCGAGACCAGCGTCTTGGGGTCATCCTGCGGCGAAGGGGTCATCTGGCGTCTCCCGGAGGCGTCACCGGGATATACCCGCGCCTGAAGGGGCGGCGCAAGCGGGCATCAGGCGGCGCGGGGGCCAAAAGCCGCCCCCGCGCCGTCGAAATCACTTGGCGAGCGTCTTTTTCAGAAGGCCGACGATCGCGGTCAGCACCGCCCCGCCGACACCCCCGCCCGCGACCGACTGGATGATCGCGTTCAGGTCGAGGCCCGCCGCCGCAGCCCCGGCATCGCCGCCCAGCATCCCCATGAGAATGCCGCCAAGCGCGCCCCCCGCGGCACCGACGGCGGAATTGCCCGCCGTCCCTAGGGTCGCATTCTTCAGACCCATGCCGGCGAGATTGCCGCCGACGAGGCCCGCGATGATCTGGATGATCAACTCCATGCCCATGCCCACAACCTTTCCCTTTTGCCGGGTCCCGGTCTCCGGAATGGCCCGGCTTTGCCCCGGACTTGCTGCCCGGTAGGCGGAATCATGCCAGAAAAGTGCGAATCCGGCAAGGAATTGCAGAAATGCGACCTGTCAATCGCGGCTGTTCTGTTTCAGCAGCCGCGCCTTCTGCCGATCCCAGTCGCGTTTCGCGCTGGTCTCGCGCTTGTCGGCCAGCTTCTTGCCCTTGGCGATGCCCAGCTTCAGCTTCACGATGCCGCGGTCGTTGAAGTACATCTTCATCGGGACGATGGTCATGCCCTCGCGCCCGACCGCCGACCAGAGCCGCCCGAGTTCCTTGCGGGAAACCAGCAGCTTGCGCCGACGCCGCTCCTCATGCCCGAAGGTCTTGGCCTGCAGGTAGGGCGCGATGTAGCCGTTGATCAGCCACAGCTCGCCGCCCTCGACGCTGGCATAGCTCTCCGCGATGTTCGCGCCGCCCTGCCGCAGCGACTTCACCTCGGAGCCGTAGAGCACGATCCCGGCCTCGAGATCGCTTTCGATGTGATAGTCGAACCGCGCCCGCCGGTTCTCGGCGATCAGTCTGGAATTGGGATCGGATTTCGCAACCATGATCGCCGTGAGATAAGGTCTGGCCGGGCCTTAGTCCAGACGCTTCACCGACCGGACCGGCGTCGCCCTGCGCCGGCCTGCCGGCCCCCTTGTTCAGGCATGGGTCTGGAAATGGTCAAATTTTACCCGCCAAGGTGGTGTCGCCCCACGACAGATAACCCTATCGTCGGATTTTCACCGTGCTGCCAGAATTCTTCCCGAAATGGCTCCAATTTGGCTGGACTTTAAACAAATCAGTTCGTTCTGGTGCGCATCAGCCCGGCACCTCCCAGGTCCGCCGGAAGGAAGTCGCAAGGATGAGTACCGTGAGTACCGAGCTGGAGCCCGAGGATTGGGGTGACGAGCTGGCGCCGGGAACCGAGTTGTTCCATGGCCAGTATGTGATCGAGCGGCACCTGCGGTCCGGCGGATTCGGCATCACCTATCTGGCGCGCGACAGCCTGCAGCGACGCGTGGTCATCAAGGAATGCTTCCCCCAGGACCTGTGCATGCGCCCCAGCCGCGCGGTGCGGGCGCGCTCACGCACCTATGGCGCGGGGGTGTCGACCCTGATCCAGAAGTTCATCGGCGAGGCGCAGGCCCTGGCGCGGATCCGCCATCCCAACGTGGTCCGTGTCCACCAGGTGTTCGAGGACAACGACACCGCCTACATGGTGCTCGACTTCATCGAGGGTCGCGAACTGGGCGACGAGATCGCCGAGGCCCCGCTGGCCCCGCAGGAAATCCGCGCGGCGCTGTTGCAGCTTCTGGACGCGGTGGCGGTGATCCACGACAGCGGGCTTCTGCACCGCGACATCTCGCCGGACAACATCATGCTGGACACACAGCGCCGGCCGGTGCTGATCGACTTCGGGGCGGCGCGCGACACCCTGCCGGGGGACAAGCGCCCGGTCTCGACCCTGCATGTGGTGAAGGACGGCTATTCCCCGCAAGAGCTTTATGTCCAGGGCGCCGAGCAGGGGCCGTGGAGCGACCTCTACGCGCTGGCGGCCACCTTCCACCACCTGATCACGGGCGAGGCGCCGCCGAACAGCCAGTTGCGGCTGGCGGCGCTGGCCACCGGCGCGCCCGATCCCTACCGGCCGCTCGCCGGCCGGCTCGACACCTATCCGCCCGCCTTCCTCGCGGCGATCGACAAGGCGCTTTCGGTCCTTGCGCGCGGCAGGATCCAGTCCGCCCGCGACTGGACGGCACGGATCACCGGAGAGATGGCGCCGCAGCCGCAGCCGCAGCCGCCGGTGCCGGTGCCGGTGCAGCCTGCGCCAAGGCCCATCGCCTCCGGCCCCGAGCCGCGACTGATGGCGCTGGCCCGCGCGGCGGCCGGGATGGCCGCAGTGCTGGCGCTGGGCGCGGTGATCATCTCGACCGTCTAGCCCTTCAGTTCCTCGGTGATCCTGACCGGCCCGACCGCGCCCTTCAGTTTCGCACGGTAGATCACCACGCCCTCGGCCACGCGCATCACATAGGTGCGGGTCTCTGCGAAGGGGATCGCCTCGACCCAGTCGATCACGTCCACATCCGGCCGCCGGGGATCGCCGAACTCGGCCAGCCAGCCACGCGGACGGCCGGGCCCGGCGTTGTAGCCCGAGGCGACCAGCGCGATCGAGGGGCCGAACTCCGCCACCATCTCGGCCAGATAGGCCGAGCCCATCTTCACGTTATAGGCCGGGTCCGACAGGAGCTTTCCCACCTCGTGCGGGACGCCCAGCTTGCCCGCCATCAGCTTGGCCGTCCCCGGCAGGACCTGCATCAGCCCGCGCGCATCGGCCGAGGATCGCGCCCCCGGATCGAACTCGCTTTCCCGGCGCGAGATCGCCAGCGCCAGCGCCCGGCTGACCTTGAGGCCATCGGGCACGAAATCCGGGACCGGGTAATAGGCCGCGGGCAGGATCAGCCCGCGCTCGGCCGCGGCCTTGCCGATCAGGACGGCAAGGTGCGGCTCGTTCCAGTCGGTGACCATCGCCGCCATCTGCGCCAGCCCCGTCGCGTCCTGGGTCTCTGCCAGATGCAGCAGGAACCGCTTCGCCAGCGTCCGGTCGCCCGCCTGCCGCAAAAGCTCCGCCGCCTCCATCACCGAGGACTGGCGGAAGGCCGCGCCCTTCCAGTCGGGGGCCGCGGTGCCGGTCAGCAGGCCCGCATCCAGCGTCATCCCCAGCCGCTCGGCCGCGAGAAGACCGTAATACGCCGTCTGGTGTGCCGCCGCCGCCTGGTAGCTGGCGCTGCCATCCTGCCCGGCTGCCTCTTGCGCGCGACCGATCCAGTAATGCGCCCGCGCCAGGCTGATCGGGGTCGAGACCCCGGCCAGAAGGTGCTGGAAATGCTTCAGCGCCGTCCCCGGATCGTCCAGCCGCCGCAGCGCGACGAAGCCGGCCAGGAACTCCAGGTCGGCATAGGCCGGGCCAGCCTCCAGATGGTGGCTGGCCGCGACCCGGTAGGCCTCGGCCGGACGGCCCTGGCGCATCAGCCAGCGGGTCAGGGTCGTGCGCCGCTCGGCCCAGGCCTCGGGCCGGCCCAGGAGGTCGGCGCTGGCCGAGCGTTCCAGGATCAGCGGCAGTGCCTCGTCGTAAAGGTCCCGCCTCATGCGCCAGATGAAGCGGTCCAGCGCCAGACCCGCATCCCCGGCCCGCGCCTTCGGGACGGCGCCGATCAGCGCGGTCACGCCCTTTTCGTCATTCTGCAACGCGATTCGCGCCCGGGCCAGGGCGCGCAGATCCTCGGGCACGCGGGCGAGCATCCGGTTGGCCTGCCCGGGCCTGCCGGACCAGAGCAGGTTGTCCAGCCGCAGTTCATGGACGAAGCCCACCGCATCGGGCGCAAGCGCGAGGAGCGCATCCTCCTCCTCGGGAGTGAAGGACAGTTCGGCCCAGGCGCGCATCGCCTCGGTCTCGGCATCGGCCATGCGCCCGGCGGCCTGCAGGGCGCGGACATAGGCCAGCGCCCCCTTGCCGGTCACGGGCAGGCCGCCCGCGAACCAGGCGATGACCCGCGCCGGATCGGTCGAGCGCGCCACCGCCTCCTCGCCCTTCTCGCGCAACAGCGGCAGGCCGGGCCAGTCCGGCCTGCGGGCAAGGAAATCCTCGTACTCGCCCAGCCGCCCCTCGCCGTCCCGCAGGCGCTGCCATTCCACCAGGTCGCGGCCCACGCCCGCCGGCGCCACCGCCAGCGCGCCATCCCAGTCCTTGCCCGAAGCCAGCTCCAGCGCCGTGCGCAACGCCTGGGCGGTATCCGCCCGGACCGGCCCGGCCAGAAGCGCGGTCGCCACAAGCAGCGCGCGAAGAAATGTCCTGTCCCTCATGGGGTGAATCTGCCAAAGCGGGCGGCGCGCCACAACCCACGACTGCGTTAGCGGCAAGTCTTGGCATTGCAGGGTCCAGCCGCTATGAGAAACGCGCTTTCTAGGGCAATTCCGCCCCATCACGAGGAGAAGCGTCATGATCAGAGGGTCCCTTCCAGCCCTGGTGACGCCGTTCAAGAACGGCGAGCTGGATCTGGTGACGCTGAAGAAACTCGTGGACTGGCACATCGCCGAGGGATCGCATGGCCTCGTCCCGGTCGGGACCACCGGCGAAAGCCCGACGCTCAGCCATGCCGAGCACCAGAAGGTGATCGAGGAAGTCGTCGCGGCCGTCGCGGGCCGGGTGCCGGTGATCGCGGGCGCGGGCTCGAACAACACGGTCGAGGGCATCAGCCTGATGCGCCATGCCGAAAAGGTCGGCGCCACCGCCGCACTGGTCGTGACGCCCTATTACAACAAGCCGACGCAGGCCGGGATGGTCGCGCATTTCACCGCGCTGCACGACTGCTGCCAGCTGCCGATCGTGATCTACAACATCCCCGGCCGCAGCGTCGTCGACATGACGCCCGAGACGATGGGGACGCTGGCCAAGCTGCCCCGGATCATCGGCGTCAAGGACGCCACCGGCAAGATCGAGCGCGTCTCGATGCAGCGTGCCGCCTGCGGGACGGACTTCATCCAGCTCTCGGGCGAGGATGCGACCGCGCTTGGCTTCAACGCGCATGGTGGCGTGGGCTGCATTTCCGTCACCGCGAACGTCGCGCCGCGCCTCTGCGCCGAGTTCCAGGAGGCGACGCTGCGCGGCGACTATGCCAAGGCGCTGGAGTATCAGGACAGGCTGATGCCGCTGCACGAGGCGATCTTCATCGAGCCGGGTCTCGTCGGCGCGAAATATGCGCTTTCGGTCCTGGGCCTGTGTTCCGAGGAGGTGCGCCTGCCGCTGGTCGGGCTGACCGATGGCACGAAGGGCAAGATCAAGGCGGCGATGAAGCACGCCGGGCTGATCTGAGGCACAAAATTCTTAAGTAAGAATTTTGGCAAATCCTTTACTTAAAGGATTTGGGTCTGCTGCATCGGCGGGACGCTTGCCATTTCCGTCCCGCCCGCGCAACTTGCGCTCCGGAGGCCCCCCAATGCGCAGCTCGAAAACCATCCATGTCATCTCGGCCCATGCCGAGGGCGAAGTCGGCGATGTCATCGTCGGTGGCGTTGCTCCGCCGCCCGGCGAAACCCTGTGGGAGATGCGCGACTGGCTCTGGCGCAACCAGACCCTGCGCAATTTCGTCCTGAACGAGCCGCGCGGCGGTGTCTTTCGCCATGTCAACCTGCTGGTCCCGCCCAAGGACCCCCGGGCGCAGATGGGCTTCATCATCATGGAGCCCGAGGACAACCCGCCGATGTCCGGCTCGAACTCGATCTGCGTCGCGACCGTGCTGCTGGACAGCGGCATCATCCCGATGACCGAGCCGGTCACCGAACTGACTCTCGAGGCCCCCGGCGGCCTTGTCACCGTCCGCGCCGATTGCCGGGGCGGCAAGGCCGAGCGCATCCATGTCCGCAACCTGCCCTCCTTCGCCGACCGGCTGGGCGTGCCGCTGGACGTGCCGGGGCTTGGCCGGCTGACCGTGGACACCGCCTATGGCGCCGACAGTTTCGTCGTGGTGGATGCCCGCGCCCTTGGCTTCACCCACATGCCCGAGGATGCGCACCGGATGGCGAAACTGGGCGTGCAGATCACCACGGCGGCGGATGAACAGCTGGGGTTCAGCCATCCCGAAAACCCGGACTGGCGGCATTTCTCCTTCTGCCTTTTCGCCGGGCCGCTGCAGAAGGTGCCCGACGGCTGGGAGACCAGCCACGCCGTCTCGATCCGCCCCGGCAAGGTCGACCGCTCGCCCACCGGCACCGCCGTATCCGCCCGCCTGGCGATCCTTGCGGCGCGTGGCCAGATCGGCCCGGGCGAGGTGCTGCGCGCCCGCTCGCTGATCGGTGGCCAGTTCGAGGGACGGATCGTCGGTGCGGCCAAGGTCGGCGGGCTGGACGCGATCCTGCCGGAAATCTCCGGCCGGGCCTGGATCACCGGCACGCATCAGCACATGCTCGACCCCGCCGACCCCTGGCCCGAGGGCTATCGTCTGTCCGACACCTGGGGCGCTCGGTGAGTCAGAACCAGCGCGGCGCGCTGTTCATGTCGGCCTCGATGGCGGGATTCGCGGTCGAGGACGTGCTGGTGAAGGCCGCCGCGCGCGAGATGCCGCTGGCCCAGGTCCTGCTGGTGATCGGGCTGGCGGGAATGCTGGTCTTTGCCGCGATGGCGGCCCGCAGGGGCGAGGCGCTTTTCCCCGCCGCCTTCCTGTCGCGCGCCATGCTGGTCCGGTCCGCCTTCGAGGTGACGGGGCGGCTTTTCTATGGCCTCGCGATCACGCTGACCGCGCTTTCCACCACCTCGGCGCTGTTGCAGGCGACGCCGCTGGTGGTGGTGGCCGGGGCGGCGCTGATCTTTGGCGAGAAGGTCGGCCCGGCGCGCTGGCTTGCGGTGCTTCTGGGTTTTGCCGGGGTGCTGGTGATCCTGCGGCCGGGGGCGGATTTCTCGCCCCTGTCGCTTCTGGCGGTGGTCGGCTTCCTCGGCTTTGCCGGGCGCGACCTGGCGACGCGGGCGGCCCCGAAGGGCCTGTCGAACCGCCAGCTTGGCGCATTGGGCTTCGCCATGCTGGCGCTTGCCGGGGCGATCCTGATGGCGGTCGAGGCCAGGGCGGTGGTGCCGGGCATCCATGGCCTGGCGCTTCTGGCCGGGGGGACGCTGTTCGCCGTGCTGGGCTACCACGGCCTGACCTTCGCCATGCGGACCGGGGAGGTCTCGGCGGTCACGCCCTTCCGCTATACGCGGCTGGTCTTCGCCATGGTGCTGGCGATGGCGCTGTTCGGCGAACGGCCGGACCTTGCCACCTGGATCGGCGCCGCGATGGTCGTGGGCTCGGGCGTGGTCGCGCTGCGGCGGGCATAGCGCAGTCTTTGGATGGGCGAAGCACCAATCTTACCGGGCGTCACAGCCGGTGATAGGGCCCGCCCGCAAGGATCGTCGCCGCGCGATACAGCTGCTCGGCCGCCATCACCCGGACCAGCATGTGCGGCCAGACCATCCGCCCGAAGCTGAGCACCAGATCCGCCCTTGCCCGCAGGCCGGGGTCCACCCCGTCGGCCCCGCCGATCACCAGCGCCGCATCCTGCCGCCCGGCATCGCGCCATTGCGCCAGCGCCTGCGCGAATTCCGGGCTGGAGAGCGTCTTTCCCCTTTCGTCCAGCACGCAGAGCGCCGCGCCCTCGGGGATCGCGCGGGACAAGAGCGCCGCCTCCGCCGCCATGCCGCCGCCCTTCCTGTCCTCGACCTCATGCTCGGTCGCCGGGCCAAGGCCAAGGGGCCGCCCGGTCCGCTCCAGCCGGGCAAGGTATTCGTCGACCAGCGCGCGCTCGGGCCCGGCGCGCAACCGGCCCACGGCGCAGAGGTGCAGCCGCATCAGCCCTGGGCAGAGCGGGTCGATCCCGCCGGCAGCCACATCTTCTCCAGCTGGTAGAACTCGCGCACCTCGGGGCGGAAGACGTGGACGATCACGTCGCCCGCATCGATCAGCACCCAGTCGCCGGTCTCTTTCCCCTCCATCCGGACGGAAATCCGCAACTCCTGCTTCAGCCGGTCCGCCAGTTTCTCGGAGATCGAGGCGACCTGGCGCGACGACCGGCCCGAGCAGATGACCATGTAATCCGCCACGTCCGAGCGGCCGCGCAGGTCGATCTGCACGATGTCCTCGGCCTTGTCGTCATCGACGGATTTCAGCACCAGCGCCAGCACGTCCTGGGAACTGTGCCCTTCGCTGACGGGGGCGGCGGGCGTCGGGCGCGGGCCGACCGGCAGGCCGGTGGCGGGATCGGAATGCGACAGGACCTGGTCCTCCTGGAAAAGCGCGGCAACGGGCCCCCGCGCCGGGCCATGGATCAAGATTAGCACCGGAAAGGGCCGATCTCAACCAAGGGCGGGCGGGTACGCCTTATTCCGCGCCAAGGCAAGCGCCCTTGCCCCGAGGGGGGCGGGGGTGGCGCGCGGCGGAGCCTCCGGCGGGAGTATTTGTCGAAAAGAGCAAGAGCGGGCGCATTCGCGGCGGGCCAGGAGGGGCGGGTCCGCAAGCGGTGTTGCCAGCTTGCCTGGCGGGCGTTTCGGGATTATATCGGCGGCATGTCCGGGTTCATCTATTTCGACATCACCGATCATGCGCGGCTTCCGGCCCGGTTCTTCGGCATGACCCGCACGATCCTCGCCCGCGCCTGACGCGGATCGCCGCCCCTTCGTCCTTCCCAAGCCATCCCGAACCTGAAGGTGAGAGCCATGACCGCTCCGCGCACGCTTTATGACAAGATCTGGGACGACCACGTCGTCCACCAGGCCGAGGACGGCACCTGCCTCCTCTACATCGACCGCCATCTGGTGCACGAAGTGACCAGCCCGCAGGCGTTCGAAGGCCTGCGGATGACCGGCCGCAAGGTGCGCGCGCCGGAAAAGACCATCGCCGTGCCGGACCACAACGTGCCGACGACCCAGGGCCGCGAGAACCCCGACCAGATGCCCGAGGAAAGCCGCATCCAGGTGGCGGCGCTGGACAAGAACGCGCGCGACTTCGGGATCAACTACTATCCCGTGACCGACATCCGCCAGGGCATCGTCCACATCGTCGGCCCCGAGCAGGGCTGGACCCTGCCGGGCATGACCGTGGTCTGCGGTGACAGCCATACCGCGACCCACGGGGCCTTCGGTTCGCTGGCGCATGGTATCGGCACCTCGGAGGTGGAGCATGTACTGGCCACCCAGACGCTGATCCAGAAGAAGTCGAAGAACATGAAGGTCGAGATCACCGGGTCGCTCCGCCCCGGCGTCACGGCCAAGGACATCACCCTGTCGGTGATCGGCGCCACCGGCACGGCGGGCGGCACCGGCTATGTCATCGAATACTGCGGCCAGGCGATCCGCGAGCTGTCGATGGAAGGCCGCATGACCGTCTGCAACATGGCGATCGAGGGCGGCGCCCGCGCCGGCCTGATCGCGCCGGACGAAAAGACCTTCGCCTATGTCATGGGCCGCCCGCACGCACCGAAGGGCGCGAAGTGGGAGGCGGCGCTGGCCTACTGGAAAACCCTCTTCACCGACGAGGGCGCGCATTTCGACAAGGTCATCACCATCAAGGGCGAGGACATCGCCCCGGTCGTCACCTGGGGCACCTCGCCCGAGGACGTGCTGCCGATCACCGGCGCCGTCCCCGCGCCGGAGTCGTTCTCCGGCGGCAAGGTCGACGCGGCGCGGCGCTCCATCGACTACATGGGCCTGACGGCGGGGCAGAAGCTTACCGACATCGCCATCGACACGGTCTTCATCGGCTCTTGCACCAACGGCCGGATCGAGGACCTGCGCGCCGCGGCCGAGATCCTGAAGGGCAGGAAGATCAAGGTGAAGCGCGCGATGGTCGTCCCCGGCTCCGGCCTTGTCCGGGCGCAGGCCGAGGAAGAGGGCCTGGCGCAGATCTTCATCGACGCGGGCTTTGAATGGCGGCTCGCCGGCTGCTCGATGTGCCTTGCGATGAACCCCGACCAACTCGCCCCCGGCGAACGCTGCGCCGCGACCTCGAACCGCAACTTCGAAGGCCGTCAGGGCCGCGGCGGCCGCACGCACCTGATGTCCCCCGCGATGGCGGCGGCGGCGGCGATCACCGGGCATCTGACCGATGTGCGCGAAATGATGGGCGTGGAGGCCTGAGCATGGACAAGTTCACCACCCTGACCGGAATCGCGGCCCCGATGCCGCTGGTCAACATCGACACCGACATGATCATCCCCAAGCAGTTCCTGAAGACCATCCAGCGGTCGGGCTTGGGCAAGAACCTGTTCGACGAGATGCGTTACACCGAAGGTGGCCAGGAGATCCCCGATTTCGTCCTTAACCAGCCCGCCTACCGGCAGTCGCAGATCATCGTCGCCGGCGACAACTTCGGCTGCGGCTCAAGCCGCGAGCACGCGCCCTGGGCGCTGTTGGATTTCGGGATCCGCTGCGTGATCTCGACCAGCTTCGCGGACATCTTCTACAACAACTGCTTCAAGAACGGCATCCTGCCGGTGGTGTTGCCGCCCGAGGCCGTGGCGCATCTGATGGATGACGCAAGGAAGGGCGCCAACGCGCGGATTACCGTGGATCTGGAAGCGCAGACCGTCGCCGCCTCCGACGGCAAGGTCTTCGCCTTCGAGGTCGATGCCTTCAAGAAGCACTGCCTGCTGAACGGGCTGGACGACATCGGCCTGACGCTGGAAAAGGCCGCCGCCATCGACGCCTTCGAGGCGAAGAACGCGAGCCTGCATCCCTGGGCCTGACCCGGTGACGGCGCCGCCGCCTCTGCCCGACCCTTCCGCCACGGCGGGCGGCGGGACGAGGCGGCTGGTCGTCATGGGCGTTTCCGGCTGCGGCAAGTCCTCGGTCGGGGCGGCCCTGTCGGCCCGGCTGGGCATCCCCTATGTCGAGGGCGACGCGCTGCATTCCCGACAAGCGGTGGCGAAGATGCGCGCCGGCGTGCCGCTGACGGACGACGACCGCTGGCCCTGGCTGGACCGGGTGGCGCAGGTGCTGCGCGACCGGGCTCCGGTGATCCTCGGCTGCTCGGCGCTGAAACGGGCCTACCGCGACCGGATCCGGGCCGGGGCAGGGGGGCCGGTGACCTTTGTCCATCTTTCGGGCAGCCGGGCGCTGATCGCCGCGCGGATGGCGGCGCGGTCCGGGCATTACATGCCGCTTGCGCTTCTCGAAAGCCAGTTCGCGGCGCTGGAGCCGCCGGGGCCGGAAGAGGCGATCACGGTGGATATCGCCCTCGGCCTGCCGGAGCTGGTCGAAACCATCCTGTCCCGCCTGTCCTGACGTCCGGGTCGGGACGACTGCCGGAACGGGTGCTGCGCGCGGCCTTTCCTGTCGCGCTTTCGTCCCCCATGCCAGCGGTTCCTCGGACCGATGGCGAAACCGCTGGCATACCCCGAGAGTATTCCGCCAGGACGAACCCCCTGCCGTCTCTTGTAGTCAGGGCGTCGCTTTCGGTCTTGAACCGGCGGGCGATTGGGCGCACTCCTGTCCCGGATGGTTCCCGGCCAGTCAGAAGTGCGGCCGGGTGAAAAGGGAATGGGGTGAGGTGTAGGCAACAGCCGCCAAATCCCCGACTGCCCCCGCAACTGTAAGCGGCGAGCGACCCCCCTCATGCCACTGGCCGACCGGCCGGGAAGGTGGGGGAAGCGGCGACCCGCGAAGTCAGGAGACCTGCCATCGAAGAGGTGACCGCAGCCGGGCGGGGTGTCCCGGGATGGAGATTTCGATGGACGGCAAGTCGACGGGGCCCCTGGCCTCACCCCCCTATTCCGTGGCGCAGACCGCGCCGCATCAGATCCTGGTCTGCAAGGCCTGCAAGCACAAGGGCCAGGACTGCAAGCCGGGTTTCGCCCTGCTGAAGAAGTTGCGGGCAGCGATCGCCTCGGCGGGTCTCGGCGATGCGTTCGAGGTCTCGGGCACCGCCTGCCTTGCGGGCTGCGTGCCCGCGCATGGCGAACCCTGCGTGGTGGGCTGGCGCGCGACCGGCAAGGCGACCTGGCTGTTCGGCGACATCGACCCCGACCAGCCGCTGGATGAGCTGATCGAATTCGCCCGGCTCTACGCCGCGCGCGAGGATGGCTGGATGTCCGGCAAGGCGCTGCCCCGGCATCTCTGCGACGCCACGCTGGCCCGCATTCCCGCCGCGATGATCGTGACCCGCGAGGGGTGATCCAGTGACCCATGTGATGGAGGTGCGGGGGGTAAGCTGGGGGCCGAAGCGGGCGCCCGCGATCCTGCACGACATTTCCTTCACCCTTTCCGAAGGCGAGGTCCTGGCCGTCTGCGGTGCGAACGGCGCGGGGAAATCCTCGCTTCTCCGGCTGCTTTACCGCCATCAGGCGCCCCTCTCGGGGTCGGTGATCGTCGAGGGCCGCGACCTCTGGCTCCGCCCCGCGCGCGAGGCGGCCCGGATCGTCGCCGCCGTGTTGCAGGAACAGCCGACCGATTTCGCCCTGACCTGCCGCGAGATCGTGGCGCTGGGCCGCCTGCCGCACCGCCAGGGCATGGGGCCGGGCGCGCGCGACAAGGCGGTCACCGACGCCGCGCTGGTCCGGATGGACCTTGGCCACCTGGCCGACCGCCGCTTCGGCACGCTTTCGGGCGGCGAGCGCCAGCGCGTCATGGTCGCCCGCGCCCTGGCGCAGGAACCCCGCATCCTGGTGCTGGACGAGCCGACGAACCACCTGGACATCCGGCATCAGCTGGAACTCCTGCGCCTCCTTCGCGGTCTCGGCCTGGCCGTGGTCTGCACCTTGCACGACCTGACCCTGGCGGCGGACTTCGCCGACCGGGTGCTGATCCTGGACCAGGGCCGCGTGATCGCCGACGCGCCCCCCGAGGAGGCCCTGACCGAGGCCACCATCGCCCAGGCCTTCCGCGTCGCCACCCGAATCGACCGCTCGGGCGGCAGCCCGCGTTTTTCCTTCCAACTGGATCTGTAAATGAAACTCGCCCTTCTCGCTCTCCTGCTCTCCGCCGGGCCCGCCCTGGCCTTCCCGGTCACGGTGCAAAGCTGCAACCGCGAGGTGACCTTCGACGCCCCCCCGGCCCGCGCCATCGCCAATGACGTGAACCTGGTCGAGATGATGCTGGCGCTCGGCCTGCGCGACCGGATGGTCGGCTATACCGGCGTCTCGGGCTGGAAGACCCTGGACGAGGAGCTTCGCGCCGGGATCGAGGAACTGCCGGAGCTTTCGGCGCAATATCCCACCCGCGAGGTGCTGCTGGGGGCCGAGCCCGATTTCTTCTTCGCCGGCTGGAACTATGGCATGAAGGTCGGCGGCGAGGTCACGCCCGAGACGCTGGAACCCCTGGGCATCAAGACCTACGAGCTGACCGAAAGCTGCATCCATGTCGGCGACAAGCCGCGCAGCTCGATGCAGGACATGTATGCCGACCTTCTGAACCTCGGCGCGATCTTCGGCGTCGAGGAGCAGGCCAAGGCGCTGGTCGCCGCCTACGAGGCCGAGCTGGCCGAAGCCACCGCAGGCATCGACCGGGCCACGCCCCCGCGGGTCTTCGTCTATGACTCGGGCGAGGAAAGCCCCTTCACCGCCGGCGCCTATGCCATGCCGACCGCCCTGATCGAGGCGGCGGGCGGCGTGAACGTCATGGACGACCTGCAGAAAAGCTGGGCCACCGTCACCTGGGAGGCCGTGGTGGAGAGGAACCCCGAGGTCATCGTCATCGTCAACTACGGCGACGTGACGGCCGAGCAGAAGATCGCCTTCCTGGAGGGCAACCCCGCCTTCGCCGCTGTCGACGCGGTGAAGAATGACCGCTATGTGGTGCTGGAATATGTCGAGGCCACGCCCGGCCCGCGCAACATCCGCGCGGTGAAAAAGCTGGTGGCGGGCTTCCGGGGGAAATGATGCCGCAGCAAAGCCCATCGCATGGCTTCGCCGCTCCTCGCTGGCGCAGGGACGCCCGCGAGGAGTGCACGAAGTGCATCGACGAGCATTGACATGACCGAAACCCCGCTCGCCACCCCCGCCCGTTCCGCCCTGCGCCTCACGCGCGGCGCCGGTATCGTGCTGGGCGGCGGCGGGATCCTTCTGCTTGCCATCCTTCTTGCCGTCACGGTCGGCGCGGTGCCCATCCCCCTTGCGACCGTCTGGGGCGTGCTGGCCAACCACCTCAGCCCCGGTCTCGTCACCCCCGACTGGGCGCAGGGGCGCGAGGCCATCGTCTGGGACATCCGCTTTCCCCGCGCCCTTCTCGCGGCGCTGGTCGGCGCGGGCCTCGGCATCACCGGGGCCGCGCTGCAATCCGTCACCCGCAACCCGCTGGCCGACCCGCATCTGCTCGGCATCTCCTCCGGCGGGGCCTTCGGCGCCATCGCCGCACTCCTGCACACCGGCCTGTTCCTCGGCCTTCTCACCGTCCCGCTCATGGCCTTCGGCGGAGCCCTGGCCGCGACGGTCCTCGTCCTGATGGTCGCCCGCGTCACCGGGGCCACCTCGGCCGACCGCCTGGTCCTGGCGGGCGTCGCGGTCAGCTTCATCATCATGGCCGGGGCCAACATCCTGATCTTCCTCGGCGATCCCAAGGCCACCCATACCGTCGTCTTCTGGATGCTCGGCGGCCTCGGCCTGGCCCAGTGGTCGCATCTCGTCTACCCCCTCGCCGTCCTTCTCCCCGCCGGCCTCTGGCTCTGGAGCCAGGGCCCCGCCCTCAACGCCATGAGCCTCGGCGACGAGACCGCCGCCTCGCTCGGCATTCCCGTCGCCCGCTTCCGCCTGTCGGTCTTCGTCGTGGGCGCGCTGATCACCGGCGTCATGGTCGCCTTCTCCGGCCTCATCGGCTTTGTCGGGCTGATGATGCCGCATCTCGTCCGCTTCGCCGTGGGCGGCGACAACACCCGCGTCCTGCCGCTCGCGGCCCTGACCGGGGCGATCTTCCTCGTCGCCGCCGATACCGTCGCCCGCATCGTCATGGCGCCCGAGGACATGCCGATCGGCGTCGTCACCGGCCTTGTCGGCGGGGTGTTCTTCCTCGTGCTGATGGCGCGCAAGCCGTGAAACGCATCATGATCCAGGGGGCCGGCTCGAATGTCGGCAAGTCGATGCTGGTGGCCGGCCTCTGCCGCCTCTACACCCGTCAGGGCCTGACGGTCCGGCCCTTCAAGCCGCAGAACATGTCGAACAACGCCGCCGTCGCCACCGGGGGCGAGATCGGCCGCGCCCAGGCCCTGCAGGCCCGCGCCTGCGGGGTCGCGCCGCATGTCGACATGAACCCCGTGCTGCTCAAGCCCGAATCCGAAACCGGGGCGCAGGTCATCGTGCAGGGCCAGCGCCTGACCACCGTCAAGGCCCGCGACTATGCCGCGCTGAAGCCGCAACTGATGGCCCCGGTCCTCGACAGCTTCCGCCGGCTGCAAACGCAGGCCGACCTCGTCATCGTCGAGGGCGCCGGCAGCCCGGCCGAGGTCAACCTGCGCCAGGGCGACATCGCCAACATGGGTTTCGCCCGCGCCGCCGACGTGCCGGTGATCCTGACGGGGGACATCGACCGCGGCGGGGTGATCGCGCAGCTTGTCGGCACCCAGGCCGTCCTTGACCCCGCCGATGCGGCCATGATCCGCGGTTTCCTGATCAACAAGTTCCGTGGCGATCCGCGCCTCTTCGACGACGGCTATCGCCTGATCGAGGACCGCACCGGCTGGCCCGGCCTCGGCACCGTCCCCTGGTTCCCCCACGCCCACCGCCTGCCCGCCGAGGATGCCGCCGATCTGGGCGGCACGCGCGGGACAGGGGAGTTCCTGATCGCCGTCCCGCACCTGAACCGCATCGCCAATTTCGACGACCTCGATCCCCTGGCGCAGGAACCCGGTGTGACGCTGCGGATCGTCAAGCCCGGCCAGCCCCTGCCGGTCGAGGCCGACCTGATCATCCTGCCGGGGTCCAAGGCCACCATCGCCGACCTCGCGCATTTCCGCGCGGAAGGCTGGGACATCGACCTTGCCGCCGCCCTGCGCCGGGGCGCGCGGGTTCTCGGCCTCTGCGGCGGCTACCAGATGCTGGGGCGCGAGATCGCCGACCCCCTGGGAATCGAGGGCAAGCCGGGCTCCGTCCCCGGTCTTGGCCTTCTCGACCTCGCCACCACCATGACCCCCGACAAGCGCGTGACCGAGACCGAGGCGCTGCACCCTGCCTCAGGCACCCGCGTCCGCGGCTACGAGATCCACCTCGGCGCGACCTCCGGCCCCGATCGCGCCCTCCCGATGTTCACCGTCGCGGGCCAGCCCGAAGGCGCGATCCGCGCCGATGGCCGGGTGATGGGCAGCTACCTGCACGGCATGTTCACCGAGGACGCCTTCCGCCGCGCCTTCCTCGCCGGTCTTGGTGCCCGGCCGGGGACCGAGAGCTACGACCGGACGGTCGAGGAAACGCTGGACGCCCTGGCCGACCACCTGGCAGGTCATGTCGACAGCCGGCGCCTGCTGGCCCTGGCCTAGATCGCCCGGCGCAGGCGTAGGGTGGGCAATATCGCCCACCCTGCTCCAATGCTCAGAACAGCCCGTCGCCGCCCTTTTCCTGCTCGATCGCCTCATCCGCGACCACTGCGGCCGCCCCGCCCACGACCAGCGGCGCACAGGCCGCCGTCGCCAGCGTCACCAGCGCCATGACCACCCCCAGACCCGTCTTCCGCATTGCGATCCCTCCTCGACCAGATCTTGCCAAAAGGTTAATGCCCGCGCCCAACCCATTGATTTCGCTAAGGCTGAATTTCTGTCCACACTGGACAGCCTCAGAACTCCACCCCCGGTTGCCCCTTGACCCCCGAGCGGAACGGATGTTTGACCAGCGTCATCTCGGTCACCAGATCCGCCGCCTCGATCAGTTCCTCCTTCGCATTCCGCCCGGTCAGGACCACATGGGTCAGGGGCGGCTTCTCGGTCTTCAGGAAGTCCAGCACCTCGCCGATATCCAGGTAGTCATACCGCAGGGCGATGTTGATCTCGTCCAACAACACCATCCTGATCTCCGGGTTCCGGATCAGTTCCTTCGCCTTCTCCCATCCCGCCCTTGCGGCGGCGATGTCGCGGGTCTTGTCCTGCGTCTCCCAGGTGAAGCCCTCGCCCATCGCGTGGAACTCGCAAAGATCGCTGAAATGGGTGGTGATCAGCCGCCGCTCGCCCGTATCCCAGGCCCCCTTGATGAACTGCACCACCGCGCAGGGCATCTCATGCGCGATGCAGCGCAGGATCATCCCGAATCCGGACGAGGATTTGCCCTTTCCCGCGCCGGTATGGACGATGATCAGCCCCTTCTCGCCTTCCTTCCCGGCCATGATCTTGTCCCGCGCGGCCTTCTTCTTGGCCATCTTCTGCGCATGCCGGGCCAGCTCGGCTTCGGTGTCCTGTGTCGCATCAGCTTCGGTCATGGTCGGTCGCGTCCTTGACAAGAGGGGGGTGCATGGCTCAGGTGAACCTTGCGCTGGTTCCTGTTTATGACAGGCGAAGAGGGAATGTGACAGGTCGGAAACGACCCCAAGCAGCCGCCCCCGCGACCGTGACCGGAGAGGTTCCATGGCCACTGACCCGCCGGGGTCGGGAAGGCGGGGGCCGTGGGGCAAGCCCCGTATCCGCAAGCCGGGAGACCTGCCAGCGCAAAGGATGAACCGGCGGACGGGGTGGACCGCGACCGGGTAAAGGCGACCGACGCCTTTGCTGGCCCATGCCCCCCGACGCCACTGGAAGGCTGCAATGGGCGCGACCCTACATGTCTGCACCACCTGCAAGGCCGGCGAGCCGGTGCCCGAGGGCGATGTGCCCCCCGGCGCGAGGCTGCATGCCGCGCTGACGGCCGCCGCGCTGCCCGAGGGCGTCCGCATCGTCGGGGTCGAGTGCCTGTCCGCCTGCAACACCGGCTGCGCCGTCTCGCTGTCCAAGCCCGGCGCCTGGGCCTATGTCTACGGCCGCCTCACCCTTGACGACGTCTCCGCGATCCTGGATGGCGCAGGGAAATACGCGGCCAGCCCGGACGGAATCGTCCCCTGGCGCGATCGTCCGACTGTCTTCCGCAAGCAAAGCATCGCGCGCATCCCGCCCCTGGAGGCCCCATGACCGACCTGACCAAAATCCCCGTGACCGTGATCACCGGCTTCCTCGGATCGGGCAAGACCACGCTGATCCGCCACCTGATGCAGAACCCGCAGGGCAAGCGCCTGGCGATCCTGGTGAACGAGTTCGGCACCGTGGGCGTCGACGGCGACATCCTGAAGTCCTGCGCCGACGAGAATTGCCCGGTCGAGAACATCGTCGAACTTGCCAACGGCTGCATCTGCTGCACCGTCGCCGATGACTTCATCCCGACGATCGAAAGCCTGATGGCCATGCCGCAGCGCCCGGACCATATCCTGATCGAGACCTCGGGCCTGGCCCTGCCGAAGCCCCTGCTGAAAGCCTTCGACTGGCCCGCGATCCGGTCGCGCATCACCGTGGACGGCGTGATCGCTTTGGCCGATGCCGAGGCGGTGGCGGCGGGCCGCTTCGCCCCCGATGTCGAGGCGGTCGAGGCCCAACGCGCCGCCGACCCCAGCCTGGACCACGAAACCCCGCTATCCGAGGTCTTCGAGGACCAGATCCTCTGCGCCGACCTGATCCTGCTGTCGAAAGCCGACCTCGCCGGGGACGCGGGCCTCGCCGCCGCCAGGGAAGTCATCGCGGCCGAGCTGAACCGGCCGGTCCCGATGCTGCCGATGACCGAAGGCGTCATCGACCCCCGCGTCGTCCTGGGCCTTGCCGCCGCCGCCGAGGACGACCTTGCCGCGCGCCCCTCGCATCATGACGGGGCCGACGATCACGAGCATGACGATTTCGACAGCGTGGTCATCGACCTGCCCGAGATCGCCGACCCCGAGACCCTGGCCGCCGCCATCCAGCGCCTTGCGCGCGAGCAGCGGGTCCTGCGCGTCAAGGGCCATGTCGCGGTCGCGGGCAAGCCCCTGCGCCTGCTGGTCCAGGCGGTCGGCGACCGGGTGCGGATGCAGTTCGACAAGCCCTGGGGCACCGCGCCGCGCCGATCGCAACTGGTGGTGATCGCCGAGCATGACGACATCGACGATTCCGCGATCCGCAAGGTCCTGGGGGCCTGACGCCGTGATCCGCCTTTTCCCCACCCCTGGCCGCCTGGCGCCACCCTCCCCCCGCCGTGGGGGAGGGCGGGGGTGGGGGGATGCCTTCTTCCGGAGGATGTGACCCATGCACGTCGTCTTCCGCGAGAGCCACGGGCTCGAGGAAACCGAAACCCCGTTCGACCTGGCCCAGGACCCGGCCGATCTGGTGGTGCTTTCCCTGTCCGACAGCGACCTCGGCGCCTTTGCGGCGGGATATGAGCGCCTGCGCAAGGCGGGTGGTATCGCCCATCCTGCCTTGCGTCTTGCCAATATCGTCGCGCTGAAGCACCCGATCTCTATCGACACCTATGTCGAACGCACCCTCTCCGGCGCGAAGGCCATCCTCGTCCGCCTGATCGGGGGCGAGGCCTACTGGCCCTACGGTCTCGCCACGTTGCAGGACCTCGCCCGCCGCCAGGGCACTGCGCTGGCGATCCTACCCGCCGACGGCCGCCCCGATCCACGCCTCGACCAGCTTTCCACGCTGCCTGTTTCCACCCTGCGCCGCTTGCAGGCGCTGTGCGACGAGGGGGGCGCGGTCGCCGCCCATGCCGCACTGGCGCAACTGGCGCTGGCGGCCGGCATCTACGTGGCGCCCGTCACCGGCGACAAGACCGTGCCGCAGATGGGATTCTACGACCCCGAGCTTGGCGTGATCCCGGCCCCAGAGACTACCCGTCCCGGACTTGATCCGGGACCTCTGCCAGCCACCGGCGCACCCCTCGCATATGGAGGTCCCGGATCAAGTCCGGGACGGGGTTTCTCCACGGCGGCGCCTGAGAATCATTCCGACACCTCCACCCGTGCCTCCCTACCCCCAACGTGGGGAAGGGATGGGAAGGGGGGGACGCAGCCCAAGGGCCCGGTCCTCGTCACCTTCTACCGCAGCTACCTCACCTCGGGCGACACCGACCCGGTCGACGCGCTGATCCACGCCCTGCGCGCCGAGGGTTTCGCGGCCCATGGCGCCTTCGCCCCCAGCCTCAAGGCCCCCGGCGTCGCCGATTGGCTCTCGGCCCAGCTGGTGCAGAATCCGCCGGTGGCCATCATCAACGCCACCGCCTTCTCGGCCCGCGCCGACGACGGCTCCACCCCCTTCGACGCCGCCGCCTGCCCGGTGTTCCAGGTCGCCCTCTCCACCGCCCGCCGCCGCGACTGGCTGGCCTCCGACCGGGGCCTTTCGCCCGCCGATCTTGCCATGCATGTCGTCCTGCCCGAGGTCGACGGCCGCATCCTCGCCGGCCTGATCAGCCACAAGTCCCCGGGCAGGCGCCACCCCGAACTGCAGTTTTCCCGTTTCGCTCACCGCGCCGATCCGGGCCGCGTCAAGGCCGTGGTCGATCGCGTGAAGCACTGGCACCGCCTCGCCGCCACCCCGGCGGCCGAGCGGCAGTTGGCCGTCATCCTCTCCACCTATCCTGGCCGGGCGCACCAGATGGCCCATGCCGTCGGCCTCGACGCGCTGGCCTCGACCGAGGCGCTGCTCAGCACCCTTGCCGCCGAGGGCTATGGCACCACTGAAGGCACGCCCCTGCCGCAGGCGCTGACCGAAACCCTCACCTGGCCACTTGCCGCCTATCAGGCCGCCCTCGCAAGCCTGCCCGAAGCCCTTCGCGACGACCTTGCCCAAGCCTGGGGCAGCCCCGCCTCCGACCCTTCGGTGAAGGACGGCGCCTTCCACTTGCCGGCCACCCGGCGCGGCAACGTGCTGGTCGCCCTGCAACCCGAACGCGGCGAGGTCCAGACCCGCGACAGCGACTACCACGACCTCTCCCGCACCCCGCGCCATGCCTATGTCGCCTTTTATCTCTGGCTCCGCGCCCAAGGCCTCCACGCCCTGATCCACATGGGCGCGCACGGCACGCTGGAATGGCTGCCCGGCAAATCCGTCGCCCTGTCGGAAACCTGCTGGCCCGAGGCGCTGATCGGCCCCCTGCCGGTCATCTACCCCTTCATCGTCAACGACCCCGGCGAGGCCGCCCAGGCCAAGCGCCGCATCGGCGCGGTCACCCTGGGCCATTTGCCCCCGCCGATGCAGGCCAGCGCCGTGCCGCCCGAGCTTCTCCGCCTCGAACGCCTGCTCGACGAATATTCCACCGCCGACGGCCTCGACCCCGCCCGCCGCGCCCGTCTCATCTCCAGCATCCGCGACGAGGCCTCTGCCTCCGGCGTCGCGGCCGACCTCGGGCTTTCGGCCAATGCCACCCCCGCCGAAGCGATCACGCGGATCGACCGCTTCGTCTGCGACCTGAAGGAAAGCCAGTTCGGCCAAGGCCTGCACATCTTCGGCAACGGGGCAGGGGAACGTGACGGCCTCCTCATCGCCCTGAACGGCCTGAAGGTCGCCCCCGGCCCCGCAGGCTCGCCCAACCGGGGCCGCAGCGACGTGCTTCCCACCGGCCGGAACCTCTTCTCCGTCGATCCCCGTGCCGTCCCCTCGCGCAACGCCCATGCCCAGGGCGTGAAACTGGCCGAGGAGCTGATCCGCCGCCATCTGCAGGACCACGGCGACTATCCCCGCGGGCTGGTGGTCGACCTCTGGGGCAGCGCCACCATGCGCACGGCAGGCGAGGAATTCGCAATGGCCCTCCACCTCGCGGGCCTTTCGCCGAAATGGGACGACGGCTCCGCCCGCGTCTCCGGTTTCGAGATCCTGCCCCTCGCCCTCCTTGGACGGCCCAGGATCGACGTCACCCTCCGCGTCTCCGGCCTTTTCCGCGACGTGTTCCCCGGTCTTGCGCAACTTTTCGAAGCCGGGGCCGAGGCGCTTGCCAGCCGCGAGGAAAGCCCCGAGGACAACCCCTACACGACCAGGGCCGCACGGGTCTTCGGCCCCAGGCCCGGCCTCTACGGCCTTGGCATGGGCACCGCCGCCGATACTTTCACCGACGAGGCCCGCGCCGCCGCAGGGGAGGCCTGGCTGAACGCCTCAAGCTGGGCGATCGGCGCGGATGGCCAATCGAACGAAGCCCGGGCAGAACTGGAAAGCCGCGTCCTCGCCGCCGAAGCCTTCGTCCATGCCCAGGATCTGCCCGAAACCGACGTCCTCATCGCCGCCGACTATGCTGCGCACGAGGCAGGCTTTGCCGCCGCCGTGGCGAAACTCGGCGGCACGAAACCCACGCTCTACCACCTCGACGCCACCCGCCCCGACAGCCCCCATGCCCGCACCCTGACCGAGGAAATCGCCCGCGTCACCCGCGCCCGCGCCGCCAACCCCGACTGGGCCACGGGCATGATGAACCACGGCTTCCGCGGAGGGGCGGAGATCGCCGCCACCCTCGACCACATGGCCGCCTTCGCCCATCTCGCCCAGGTGGTGCCGCCGCACCTCTTCGACCTTTACCACGAGGCTACCTTGGGCCGCGAGGAAGTCCGCGATTTCCTCGCCCGCGAGAACCCCGCCGCCCTCGCCGCGATGGAAGACCTGTTCCGCCGCCTCCGCGACGCGGGCCTCTGGCTTACCCGCCGCAATTCCATCGCCGCGACGCTGGACGGTGTGGCATGACCCTGCACCTTCCTCTTGGCCCAAATACTCATCTTCGGGGAACCGTCGCATGACTGCCTGGGACATCAAGGGCTGGTGCCCCGGCGCCCTGCGCCCGATGCTGTCGGGCGATGGCCTCGTCACCCGCATCCGCCCGCCAATGGGGCGCCTCACCCCCGCGCAGGCCGGGGCCATCGCGCAAGCCGCCCAGAGCCACGGCAACGGCATCATCGACCTCTCCGCCCGCGCCAACCTGCAACTGCGCGGCGTGACCGAGGCCAGCCACGGCCCGCTGATCGACGACCTCCACGCCCAGGGCCTGATCGATCCCGACATCGCAACCGAGTCGCTGCGCAACCTGATCGTCACGCCCTTCCGGGACGGCGAAACCGAGGCCGGGGAGCGAAAATTTTTCGGACGAAAAATTTTGGCCGACACCGACACCCTCGCCGCCGCCCTCACCGCCGCGCTTTCCCGGATGCCCCGCCTGCCCGGCAAGTTCGGCTTCGCGCTCGACACCGGCCCGCGCCCGGTCCTGACGCAAGCCTCCGCCGACATCCGCGTTGAACGCGCCGCCGATGGCACCCTCATCCTGCGTCCCGAAGGCCACCCGCTCGGCCAACTCCTGACCGACCTCGGCCGCGACGCCATCGCCATGGCCAGCTGGTTCGTCGCCAATGGCGGCGTCACCAATGGCAGGGGACGCATGGCCGCCCTCATCGCCAGGGGCATCATCCCGCCGGGCTGCACCACCGCCCCCGCCGCTCCCCTGCCGACGCCAGCCCCCGGCCTCCACCCCGACGGCGCGCTCGTCGCCCTCGCCTTCGGCCAGATGCGCGCCGAAACCCTGCATGCCCTTGCCGCGCTGGGCCACGAGATCCGCCCGACCCCCTGGCGGATGCTGCTGATCGTCGGTGCCACGGAAATGCCCGCCATCCCCGGCCTGATCACCGACCCGACCGACCCGATCCTGCGCATCACCGCCTGCACCGGCGCGCCGGGTTGTCCGCAGGCGCTGGGCGACACGCGCAACCTCGCCCGGCAACTCGCCCCGCACCTGCCCGCAGGCCGGACCCTCCACCTTTCCGGCTGCGCCAAAGGCTGCGCCCATCCCGGCCCGGCGGACCTTACCCTCACCGCCACCGGCCAGGGCCATGACCTGATCCGCAATGGCACCGCCCATGATGCTCCCAGCCTGACGGGCCTGACCCCGCAGGCGATCCTTGACCACCTGAAAGCCCCCGATGCCCCACAGCTATGAAACCGACGGCGCCGCGATCTATCTGCAAAGCTTCGCCATGATCCGGGCCGAGGCCGACCTCACCCGCTTCACCCCCGAGGAAGAGATCGTCGCCGTCCGGATGATCCACGCCGCCGGGATGGTCGAGCTTGCGCCGCATATCCGCTTCACCCCCGGCATGGCCATCGCCGCCCGGGCCGCGCTGGAAGATGGCGCGCCCATCCTCTGCGACGCCCGCATGGTCAGCGAGGGCATCACCCGCGCCCGCCTGCCGAAGGACAACGCCGTCATCTGCACCCTGCATGACCCGCAGGTTCCCGCTCTGGCGAAAGAGATGGCCAACACCCGCTCCGCCGCCGCGCTGGAGCTTTGGCGCCCGCATCTCGCCGGGGCCATCGTCGCCATCGGCAACGCGCCCACCGCGCTGTTCCACCTCCTCAACATGCTGGAAGACCCCGCCTGCCCCCGCCCCGCCGCGATCATCGGCTGCCCGGTCGGCTTCGTCGGCGCGGCCGAGTCGAAGGACGCGCTGATGGAGGCTCCGCCCGTGCCCAGCCTGATCGTCAAGGGCCGCCTCGGCGGCAGCGCGATCACCGTCGCCGCCGTCAACGCCCTCGCCAGCCGGAAGGAATGACCATGACCGGAAAGGTGATCTGTGCGGGCCTTGGCCCCGGCGACCCCGACCTGATGAGTTTGCGCGCCGCCCGCGCCATATCCGGCGCGCACCATGTCGCCTATTTCCGCAAGGCGGGCCGCGCCGGCCAGGCACGGCGGATCGTCGAGGGAATGCTTTCGCCCTCGGCCGTCGAATATCCGATGGAATATCCGGTCACGACGGAACTCCCCTTCGACAGCCCGGAATACACCGACGCCCTCGCCCGCTTCTACGACGACTGGGCCGACCGGCTGGCGACCTTGGCCGCGACTGAAGAGGTGCTGGTCCTCTGCGAGGGCGACCCCTTCTTCTACGGCAGCTTCATGCACCTGCACTCGCGCCTGCAGGGCCGCGTCCCGGTCGAGGTGATCCCCGGCATCACCGGCATGACCGGCTGCTGGACCGCGACCGATACGCCGATCACCTGGGGCGACGATGTGCTGACCGTCCTGATGGGCACCCTCCCCGAGGAGGACCTGGTCCGCCACATGCAGCAGTCGGATGCGCTGGTCGTGATGAAGACCGGGCGCAACCTGCCCCGCGTCCGCCGCGCGCTGGAGCGGGCTGGTCGGCTGCAAAGCGCCTGGCTGGTGGAACGCGGCACCATGCCGAACCAGCGCGTCGCCCGCCTGGTCGAGGTCGAGCCGCATGACGTGCCCTATTTCGCCATCGTCCTGGTCCACGGCCACGGCCGCCGCCCGGAGATCGCGGAATGAGCGGCTGGCTTGCCATCGCGGGCCTCGGGCCGGGCGACGACCGGCTGGTGACGCCCGAGGTTTCGGCGGCGCTCGCGCAGGCGACCGACGTGGTCGGCTACATCCCCTATGTCGCCCGCGTCGCCCCGCGCGAGGGGCTGGTGCTGCACCCTTCCGACAACCGTGTCGAACTGGACCGCGCGCGGGCCGCGTTGCAGATGGCCGCCGAGGGCAAGCGCGTCGTCGTCGTCTCCTCCGGCGATCCCGGCGTCTTCGCGATGGCCTCGGCCGTGTTCGAGGCGCTGGAGACCCGCCCGGACTGGCAGGCGCTGGACATCCGCGTCCTGCCCGGCATCACCGCGATGCTCGCTGCCGCCGCCGCTGCCGGGGCGCCCCTGGGCCATGACTTCTGCTGCATCAACCTGAGCGACAACCTGAAGCCCTGGGAGGTGATCGAGACCCGCCTGCGCCACGCCGCCCGCGCCGATTTCGCGATGGCCTTCTACAACCCCCGCTCGGCCAGCCGCCCGGAAGGGTTCGCCAAGGCGTTGGCCGTGCTGCTGCAGGAATGCGGGCCGGAGCGCCTGATCACCTTCGCCCGCGCGGTTTCGACGCCGGACCAGCGCCTGAGCACCGTCTCCCTCGGCGAAGCCACGCCCGAGATGGCGGACATGCGCACTGTCGTCATCGTCGGCAACTCCGCCACCCGTCGCGTCGGCCCCTGGGTCTACTCCCCCCGGAGCGCGAAATGAGCCTGCGACCCCTCGTCGTTCACTTCGTGTCCTCCTCGGAGGCGCCGCGCGAGGAGTGCACGAAGTGCTCGACGAGCTTTCGTCTATGGAACCAGCCATGCCATGACCTCGGCCACGGTCCTCGCCACCCGGCGCATCGGCGCCTGCGGCCGGTCGATCAGCACCACCGGCAGCTTCAGTTCCCGCGCGGCAATGAGCTTCGCCTCGGCCCCCGCGCCACCGGCGTTCTTGGCGACGATCACCTCGATCCGGTGGTCCTTGAGCAACGCCAGATCGCCCGCCACGTCGAAGGGCCCGCGTGCGATAACGGCTTCGGCGCGGGGCAGGGGCAGCGGGTCGGTCGGCGGATCGACGAGGCGCAGAAGGTAGTGATGCTGCGGCGCGCCTGCGAAAGCGCCAAGGTTCTGGCGTCCGATGGCAAGGAAAACCCGGCGCGGGGCCTCGCCCAGGGCCGTCACCGCTGCGGCAAGGTCGGGCACATGGGTCCAGCGGTCGCCCGCGCCAGCCTGCCACGGCTCTCGCTCCAGCGCGATCAGGGGCACGCCCGCATCGGCGCAGGCGTCCACCGCGTTGCGGCGCATCTGTGCGGCGAAAGGGTGGGTGGCGTCGATCACATGACTGATGCCCTCGGCCTTCAGATAGGCCGCCAGTCCCGCCACCCCGCCGAACCCGCCGACGCGGACGGGCAGGGGCGGAGCCACCGGCGCATCGGTCCGGCCCGCATAGGAATAGACCGCATCCACCCCCGCCTCGGCGAGGGTGCGGGCCATGCGGGCGGCCTCGGTGGTTCCGCCCAGAAGCAGGACGCGGGTCATGGCTGATCCCTGGCTGACGATCATCGGTCTGGGCGAAGATGGACCGGAGGCCCTGTCCCTCGCAAGCCGCGAAGCACTCGCCGCCGCGCGCAGCATCTTCGGCGGCCCTCGTCACCTGACCCTGACCGGCGCCGGAGAAAAGGGCCAGCCCTGGCCCATCCCCTTCGACCCCACGCCCGTCCTCGCCCACCGCGGCCAGCCCACCGTCGTCCTCGCCTCCGGCGATCCGTTCTGGTTCGGCGCGGGCGGCAGCCTCATGGCCCATCTTGCCCCCGGCGAATGGACCTCGCACCCCGCGCCCTCGACGTTCCAGCTTGCCGCGAACCGGCTCGGCTGGCGCCTGGAAGACACGCTGACCCTCGGCCTCCACGCCGCCCCCTTCGCGCGCCTCCGCCCTGTCCTTGGCAAGGGCACCCGCGCGATCTGCACTGTTCGCGACGGGGCCGCCGTCGGCGAGCTAGCCCGCTGGCTGAGCGACAACGGCCACCCCAACGCCCGCCTCACCGCCCTTGAACGCCTCGGCGGTCCGCAGGAACGCATCCGCCCGATCGCCGGCGAACCCCCGCAGGACATCGCCGCCCCCGTCGCCGTCGCCATCGAGGCGCACGACCCCGGCCTGCCGCAAGCCTCCGGCCTGCCGGACGACCTGTTCCGGCACGACGGCCAGCTGACCAAGCGCCCGGTCCGTGCCCTCACGCTCTCCGCCCTCGCCCCCCGCCCCGGCGAGACGCTCTGGGACATCGGCGCCGGCTCCGGCTCCATCGGCATCGAATGGCTGCTGGCCGGGGGTGCCCGGGTGGAAGCGCTGGAAGCCGACCCCACCCGCGCCGCCCGCGCCCGTGGCAACGTCGAAAGCTTCGGCCTCAGCCACCGCCACCGCCTGACCGAAGCCCGCGCGCCCGCGGGCCTGTCCACCCTCCCCGTTCCCGATGCCGTCTTCATCGGCGGCGGCGCCTCCGATGCGCTCCTCACCTGCCTCTGGGACCTGATCCCCCCCGGCACCCGCCTCGTGATGAACGCCGTCACGCTGGAGACCGAGGCGCTGGTCCTCGACTGGTCCGCCCGCCACGGCGGCCATCTCCTCAAGATCGACCTCTCGGAAACCGCTCCCATCGGCAGCAAGCGCGGCTGGAAAACGGCACTTCCGATCCTGCAATGGAGCACCACCCGATGATCGTCGCGGGCTTCGGCTTCCGGTTGGGGGCGACGCTGGCCGCGCTTCAGGATGCGCTGGCGAAGGCTGGGGGGCCGGAAGGCGTGACCCATCTGGCCAGCCTCGCCGCAAAGGCGCCGGGACTTGAGCCGCTGGGACGCGCGCTCGGCCTGCCCACCCTCGCCCTGCCGCCCGATCAGCTGCGGGATCAACCGACCCTCACCCGATCCGCCCGGGTTCAGGCCCTGCACGGCACCGGCTCTGTCGCCGAAGCCGCCGCCCTCGCCGCCGCCGGGCCGGGGTCACGGCTGCGCGGCCCGCGTGCCGTGTCGTCCGATGGAACCGCAACCGCCGCGATTGCCGAAAGCACCAGCCCATGACCGCCACCGACCTGACCTGTGAAATCCGGCGCCTCCCCTCCCCCGCGTGGGGAGGGGTTGGGGGAGGGGGGCGCCCGTGCAAAGCCCCACTCCCAGAGGTTAACAATCCGTATACGCCCACGTCCAACAGACTGATTTCATGTGGTAATCAGAATCTGTCCACCGTGGACACCCTTCCCATCGCCAAGGACATCCCCGCATGACCGTCCATTTCATCGGCGCCGGCCCCGGCGCGCCCGACCTCCTGACCCTGCGCGGCCGCGACCTGATCGCTGCCTCCCCGGTCTGCCTCTATGCCGGCTCCCTGGTCCCCGAGGGCGTCCTCTCCCACTGCCCCCCCGGCTGCCGGATCGTGAACACCGCCCCCCTCTCGCTGGACGAGATCATCGCCGAAATCCAGACCGCCCACGCAGCCGGACACGACATCGCCCGCCTCCATTCCGGCGACCTCTCGGTCTGGTCGGCGATGGGCGAACAGCTCCGCCGCCTGCGTGACCGTTCCATCCCCTACGACGTGACCCCCGGCGTCCCCTCCTTCGCCGCCGCCGCCGCCGCGTTGGGGGTGGAGCTGACCCTGCCCGGCCTCGCCCAGTCCGTCGTCCTGACCCGCACCGAAGGCCGCGCGACCCAGATGCCGGAACGCGAGACCCTGGCCGCCTTCGCCGCCACCGGCGCGACGCTGGCCCTGCACCTCTCGATCCACCTGATCGACAAGCTGACCGCAGACCTCATCCCCCACTACGGCCCCGACTGCCCCGTCGCCGTCGTCTGGCGGGCAAGCTGGCCCGATCAGCGGATCATCCGGGCGACCCTCGCCACCCTCAAGGAGGCCGTCCCGGAGGAGGTGGAGCGCACCGCCCTCATCCTCGTCGGCCCCGCGCTGGCGCAGGAGGGCTTCGAGGACAGCCGCCTCTACGCCGGGGACTACGACCGCCGCTACCGGCCCGTCGGGACCCATCCCCGCTTTCCGGGGACGGGCAGGTGACTCCCGGCCTGATCATCGCGGCTCCGGCCTCTGGCACCGGCAAGACGACGGTCATGCTGGGGCTCCTCGCCGCGCTGCGCGAGAAGGGACTGCGGGTGCAGCCCTTCAAGAACGGGCCGGACTACATCGACCCGGCCTTCCATCGCGCCGCCTCGGGGCGGGAGTCCTTCAATCTGGATACCTGGGCCATGCCGGGGGCGATGCTCGACGGGATGCTGGCCGCAGCCGAGGGCACCGATCTGGTGCTGGCGGAAGGCTCGATGGGCCTGTTCGACGGGGTGTCGGCGCCGGGGGCCACGGGCAACGGGGCAGCGGCTGACCTGGCGCAGCGGATGGGCTGGCCGGTGGTGCTGGTGATCGACGCTTCCGGCCAGGCGCAGACGGCGGCGGCCGTGGCGCAGGGGCTGGCGCGGTTCCGGCCGGGTGTGCGGGTCGCGGGGATGATCGTGAACCGCATCGCCAGCCCCCGGCACGAGGCGCTGGTCCGCGCCGGGATGGCGGAGGCGGGCCTGCCGGTGCTGGGAATCCTGCCGAAACGCGCGGCCATCGCGATGCCCGAGCGGCATCTCGGGCTGGTGCAGGCCGAGGAACAACCCGCGCTCCAGACCTTGATCGCCGAGGCGGCGGCCCTGATGCGCGAGGGTGTCGACCTTGACGCGCTGGTCGCCGCCGCCGCCTCGCACGCCCGGCCTGCGTCTGCGCAAGGGACCAGGCCCCCCGGCCAGCGGATCGCGCTGGCCCGCGACGCGGCGTTCAGCTTCGTCTATCCGCACCAGCTGCACGGCTGGCGCGCGGCGGGGGCCGAGGTGCTGCCCTTCTCGCCGCTGGCGGACGAGGCCCCCGATCCGACCGCCGATGTCTGCTGGCTGCCGGGCGGCTACCCCGAGCTGCACGGCGCGGCGCTGGCGCGGGCCGACCGTTTCCGCGCCGGACTGCGGTCCTTCGGCGAGACCCGGCCCGTTCACGGCGAGTGCGGGGGCTACATGGCGATGGGCACCGCGATCGTGGACAAGCAGGGCGAGCGGCACCCGATGGCGGGCCTCCTGGGCCTGGTGACCAGTTTCGAAAAGCGCAGGATGCACCTGGGCTACCGCCTTGCGCGGCTGAAGCAGGCGATCCCCGGTCATGCCGCAGGCAGCGCGCCGCGCGGGCATGAGTTCCACTATTCCACCATCCTCGACCAGCCCGACGCGCCCCTGGCCGAGGTCATCGACGCGACCGGGGCCACCGTCCCCGAGACCGGCAGCTATCGACTCCAGCCCGGCGGCGGGCTATCGACCGGCACCTTCTTTCACCTGATCGCAGGCGCGTCATGACCGGCACCACCAAGACGGGCTTCGTCACCTTCGTTTCCGCCGGGCCCGGCGACCCGGACCTCTTGACCGTCAAGGCGGTGAAGGCCCTTGCCGCCGCCGATGCCGTCCTGTTCGACGACCTCTCCTCCGGCCCGATCCTGGCGCTGGCGCGGCCGGGGGCGGACATGGTGGGCGTCGGCAAGCGCGCCGGTCGCGCCTCGCCGAAGCAGGACCACGTCAGCCGCCTGCTGGTCGACTATGCCCTCACCGGCGCCCATGTCGTCCGCCTGAAATCCGGCGATTCCGGCATCTTCGGCCGGCTGGAGGAGGAGCTGACCGCCATCCGCGCCGCCGGGATCGCCTGCGAGATCATCCCCGGCGTCACCGCCGCCTCGGCCGCCGCCGCCGCCGCCGGGATCCCGCTGACCCGCCGGAGCCACGCGCAGCGCGTCCAGTTCATCACCGCCGCCGACGTGACCGGAGAATTGCCGCCCGGCCTGAACATGGCGGCGCTGGCCGATCCCGGCGTGACCACGGTGATCTACATGGGCAAGCGCACCTTCCCGGCGCTGGCCGCCGCGCTGGTCGCCCATGGCCTGCCGCCGGATACCCCGGCCCTTCTTGCCGAGGGCGTCAGCACGCCCGAGCAGATGCTGCACCGCTCCACCGTGGCCGAACTTGCCCGGACCCTGGCCGAAGATCGCTCGCCCCTGCCGGGCCTGATCCTGGTCGGCCGTCTGGCCGAGGGCGTCGCGGATTGATCGCCCCGCGTCGTCTTCCGCGTTGACCGGGGGGCGCTGAAGGCGCAGACAGGGCGGGCAAGGTGTCCCACCAAGACGCAAAGCGTCGGGACTGAAACGGGAATGAGGAGCGGGCTTACCCGAACGGGAGCCCGTGACATCAGCCGCCCCCGCGACTGTCAGCGGTGAGCGGGCCCCCGAACGCCACTGCCCGGAAGGGCGGGAAGGCAGGGGCCCGCCGCGATCCGCCAGCCAGGAGACCGGCCCTGCATGAACATGAACCGCCGTCGGGTGTGACGGACAGGAGGACAACATGCATATCGAACCGGGCCTCGTCGACGGGGCCAAGATCGCGCTCAGCTACGCCACGGTCACCGCCGCGGGCGGCACCGCGCTTTACCACATCGCCCAGGCCGGCCGGCAAAGCGGCATCGCCTCGGTCGCGCTCCGCTCGCTGATCGCGACGGCGGGCGTCTTCACCTTCTTCGAGATCCTGCCGCATTTCCCGGCCGGCGTGTCGGAGGTTCACTTCATCCTCGGCTCGACGCTGTTCCTGATCCTGGGCGCAGGCCCGGCCGCCATCGGGCTGGCGCTGGGCCTTCTGATCCAGGGGATGTTCTTCGCGCCCTTCGACCTGCCGCAATACGGGATGAACCTGACGACGCTCCTCGTGCCGCTCTTCGCGCTGCATGAGGTGGCGCGGCGCATCATCGCGCCGGGCACGGCCTATGTCGATCTGCAGTACAAGCAGGTGCTGGCGCTTTCCACCGTCTATCAGGGCGGGATCGTCGCCTGGGTCGCCTTCTGGGCCATGTACGGCGCGGGCTTCGGCGCGGCGAACCTGGTCTCGATCGGCACTTTCGGCCTGGCCTACATGGCCGTCGTCCTGTTCGAGCCGCTGGCCGATCTTGCCATCCTCGGCCTCGCCAAATCGCTGAAGGGGCAGGGCTCGGCCCTCGTCACCCCGCGGCTTTACGCCTGAACCCAAGGGGCGCGGCCTTGCACAGGGCCGCGCCTCTGCCCTAAAGCCCAAGGCATGACCACGCTTTCCCTCATCGGCATCGGCACCGGCAACCCCGACCATGTGACCGGCCAGGCCATCCGGGCGCTGAACGCGGCCGACCTGATCCTGATCCCCCGCAAGGGCGAGGCGAAGTCCGACCTTGCCGATCTGCGTCGCCAGATCCTCTCTGCGGTCCTGACCTCCCCCGTCCCGGTGGCCGATTACGACGTGCCGCAGCGCGCCGACCAGGACGACTACCTCGGCGCGGTGAACGACTGGCACGACGCCATCGCGCGGACCTGGGCCGAAACCATCGCCGCCCGACCCGGCGCGCGGAACGTCGCGCTGATGGTCTGGGGCGACCCCTCGCTTTACGACAGCACGCTTCGCATCGCGGCGCGTCTTCCCGGTCTCACCGTCAAGGTCGTGCCCGGCATCACCAGCCTGCAAGCGTTGACCGCAGCCCATGCCATCCCGCTCAACACGCTCGCCGCACCCGTGACCGTCACCACCGGCCGCAACCTGCGCGACCATGGCTGGCCCGAGGGTGCCACGACGCTGGCCGTCATGCTGGACAAGGGCGGGGCCTTCACCAGCATCGACCCCGAGGGAACGGAAATCTGGTGGGGCGCCTATGTCGGGATGCCCGAGGAATGCCTGATCCACGGCCCGCTCGCCGAAGTTTCCGACCAGATCCTTGCCACCCGCGCCCGGCTGCGCAAGGAACATGGCTGGATCATGGACATCTACCTGTTGCGGCGCGGGGGCGATGTCTGACCTTTTGCGCCGCGCGCTTCCGGTTTACGGCCTGCCCGAGGAAACGCCGCTCACCCTCCTCAACCGATCCGAGAACGAGACCTGGCGCGCCGGGCCGCTGGTCCTGCGCCTGCATCGCCAGGGCTATCACCGGCGTGAGGAGATTGCCTCGGAACTCGCCTGGCTGACCGCCTTGCAAGACCTCCCCGGCCTGAACGCCGTCCGCCCGATCCCAGGCGCCGAGGGCCTGGTGACAGAGCGCGACGGCCGCTTCATCGTCGCCTTCGCCCCGATCCCCGGGCAGGAGTTGCAGCCCGGCGACGATCTTGCCCGCTGGTTCGCGCCCCTGGGCGAGATCACCGCCCGCCTGCACCTGCATTCCCGGCAATGGACGCCGCCGCCGGGGTTCACCCGCAAGCGGTGGGATGTGGAGACGATCCTCGGCCCCGCGCCACACTGGGGCCACTGGCGGCAGGCGCAGGGGCTGGACCGCGACGGCGAGGCCCTGCTGGCCCGCGCCACCGACGCGCTGGCGACGAAGCTGTCCAGCCATGGCACCGGGCCCGAGAGCTTCGGCCTGATCCATGCCGACCTGCGGCTGGCGAACCTGATGACCGATGGCGAGAGCCTGACCGCCATCGACTTCGACGATTGCGGCTTCGGCTGGTGGGCCTATGACCTGGCCGCGGCGCTGTCCTTCATCGAGACGGACCCCAGGCTCCCCGACCTTATCGCCCGCTGGTGCGACGGCTATGCGCGGATCGCCCCCCTGCGCGCCGAAGACCGGGCGATGACCCCGGCGCTGATCTTCCTGCGCCGGGTGCTGCTGACCGCCTGGCTGGCGACCCGTGCCGACAGCGACACCGCGCAGGCGCTGGGCGGGGCGGGCTATACCGGGGGCACACTGGACCTCGCCGAGGGCTTCCTTCTCGACGGGCTGGCGCGGTTCCGCCCCTGACCCCTCCTCGTTCGACTTCGTCTCCTCGTCGGAGAGCTGTGGCGAGGAGGGACGAAGTCACCGACGAGCGTCCCCCGTCACTCCTTCAGGAGCATCCCCAGCGCCAGCGCGGTCAGGGCCACCCCGGCCAGCACCAGTCCCGGCGGCACCGCGCCATGCAGCGCGATTTCCCACAGGATCACCCAGCTGGGCACCAGATAGGTATAGGCCATCACCTTCGCCGAGGGCAGCCGCAGCGTCGCATATTGCAGCAGGACGAAGGTCATCGCGCTGGCCGCCACCGCGACATAGACCAGCGCGACCCAGACGATCCGGGGCAGGGCGGCCCAGTCCGTCGCCATGACCGCAGGCCAGGCGTACAGCAGCAGCAACCCCGTCCCGGCCAGCATCATCCCGAAGCTGAAGACCACCGCCGGCTCGCCCCGGTTCAGCTTGCGCACCAGCGGGGTATAGGCGGCATGGGCGACGCAGCCCGCGAAGTAGATCGCCTCGCCGCGCCCGATCTCCAGCGTCATCAGCGCGGCAAGGTTTCCCCGGAAGATCACCCACAGCGCCCCCGCCGCCCCGATCGCCAGCGCGACGGCCATGCGAATGCCGAGGTGCTGGCGCAGGAACAGCCAGCCGAAGCCCGCCGCCATCACCGGCGTCAGGGTGAAGACCGCGGCGGTCGGGACCGGGGCGGCGGTGCGCAGCCCCTCGAACATCAGGACGAAATAGGCCGCCATCAGCGCGCCCAGCACCAGATAGCGCCAGGGCGCCCGCCAGGCGCTGCGCGGGATGCCCGTCGTCGCCAGAGCCGCCACACCGACCAGCGCCCCGGCCAGAAGGAAGCGCAGCACCGTCAGCGCCGCCGGATCGACATGCGGCGCGGCCAGCGCCCCGAGCGAGAAGGACCCCGCAACCAGCGCCGAAAAGGCCAGCATCGCCAGATGGCCGCGCTGGCCCTGACTTAGCGCCACGCCGTCACCCGCAGCATTTCCAGCCCTTCGCGGCCTCTTTCAGATGCGCAAGGAAGGCCTGCACCTTCCGCGTGCGGTGCAGGTCCACATGCGTCACGATCCGCAGCGGTGCCTCCCATTCGGGGCGCGAGGGCAGGATCTCGACCAGATCGGGGTCGCCCGCCGCCCGGAAGGAGGAGACGAAGCCCAGCCCCGCACCCTCGCGCACGGCCTGCTCCAGTGCGGCGGGTTCGGTGGCGGTATAGACGATCTGGTGGGGCCGAACCGTGGTGCGCAGCCATTTGTGGAACGGCGCCCGGGTGGTCTCGCTGTCCGAACAGACAAAGCGGTGCGCGCCGAAATCCGCCTCGCTTTCGGGCTGGCCGAAGCGCGCGATATAGGCATGCGACGCGTAAAGCCCGGTCATCATCCGCACCAGCGGCTGCACCACATTGTCCGGCTCCTCGGGCGCGGCCCCGGCGCGGATCGCGACATGGGCCTCGCCGTAGTCCAGCCGGAACACCCGCATGTCGGTCAGGAAGCGCACCCTCACCTCGGGCCAGAGCTGCTGGAACGAGACCATCACCGGGGTCAGCAGGTCCGCCATCCCCGCGATCGAGGTCACCACCAGCTCGCCCGAGACGGTTTCGCCCTGGCCCTTGATCCGGCTGGCGAGATGGGCGAACTGCTCTTCGGTGGTCTGCGCCACCGCGAGAAGGTCGCGCCCCGATTCCGTCGGCGTGTAGCCCCGGGCATGACGCTGGAAGAGCTTGACCCCCAGCCGCTTTTCCAGCGCGTCGATATGGCGGATCACCGTGGCATGATGCACCCCCAGCACCTCGGCCGCGCCCGAGACGGTGCCCAGCCGGGCCACCTGATAGGCGGTGCGGATCTCGTCCCAGTCTTCCATCTCTCGGCCACATCCGTTGTGCATCCATGCACAGGGAACGCCAAGCCGCCGCCGGGTGCAAGCCCTCACGGCGCTTGTTGACTCTGCCGCGCCGAAGGCGTATCCGCGACGGGAATTCCCGGAGGCCGCAATGCTTCCGGTCCCTTGGGCATTGCCCGGGATCGCCATCCGTCAGCGCGTTTGCGCCCACGGGTGCCATTCCGCTTTGTCGCCGGGGCCGGATTGCCGCAAGACTCCGGCCGCCCCATATCGGGGCAGACCAACGAAAGGGTGACGCGATGTTCGAAAGCCTGTCAGAACGCCTTGGCGGCGTGTTCGACCGTCTCACCAAGGCCGGCGCCCTGACCGAGGCCGATGTCGTCACCGCCCTGCGCGAGGTTCGCACCGCCCTCTTGGAAGCCGACGTCTCGCTGCCGGTCGCCCGCGACTTCATCAGGCGCGTGACGGAAAAGGCGACCGGCGCGGCGGTGACCAAGTCGATCACCCCCGGCCAGATGGTCGTGAAGATCGTCCATGACGAACTGATCCGCGTCCTGTCGGGCGAAGGCCCGGCCGAGGCGCTGAAGATCGACAACCCGCCCGCGACGATCCTGATGGTCGGCCTGCAGGGCTCGGGCAAGACCACCACCACCGCGAAGCTGGCCAAGCGGCTGAAGGAAAAGAACGGCAAGAAGGTCCTCCTCGCCTCGCTCGACACCAACCGCCCGGCGGCGATGGAGCAGCTGGCGATCCTGGGCACCCAGATCGGCGTCGACTCTCTCCCCATCGTCAAGGGCGAAACCGCCGTCCAGATCGCCAAGCGGGCCAAGACCCAGGCCAACCTCGGCGGCTATGACGTCGTCTTCCTCGACACCGCCGGGCGGCTCCACATCGACGAAGTGCTGATGGACGAGGTCCAGTCCGTCCGCGACATCGCCCAGCCGCGTGAAACCCTGCTGGTCGTCGACGGCCTGACCGGGCAGGACGCGGTCAACGTCGCCACCGAATTCGACGGCAAGGTCGGCATCTCCGGCGTCGTTCTCACCCGGATGGACGGCGACGGTCGCGGTGGTGCCGCCCTGTCGATGCGCGCCGTCACCGGCAAGCCGATCCGCTTCGTCGGCCTCGGCGAGAAGATGGACGCGATCGAGGTCTTCGACGCCGAACGTGTCGCGGGCCGCATCCTTGGCATGGGCGACATCGTGGCCCTCGTCGAAAAGGCGCAGGAGACGTTCGAGGCCGAACAGGCCGAACGCATGGCCAAGCGTTTCGCCAAGGGCCTGTTCAACATGAACGACCTGAAGATGCAGCTTGACCAGATGCTGAAGATGGGCGGCATGCAGGGCCTGATGGGCATGATGCCCGGCATGGGCAAGATGGCCGGTCAGGCCGAGGCCGCGGGCCTGAACGACAAGATGCTGCACCACCAGATCGCGCTGATCAACTCGATGACCAAGAAGGAACGCGCCAACCCCGATCTCCTCGCCGCCAGCCGCAAGAAACGCATCGCCGCCGGTGCGGGCCTCGACGTGGCCGATCTCAACCGCCTCCTGAAGCAGCACAAGCAGATGGCGGACATGATGAAGAAGATGGGCAAGGGCGGGATGATGAAGCAGATGATCCGCCAGTTCATGGGCAAGGGCGGCATGCCCGACCCGTCGAAAATGTCGCCCGAGCAGCTTTCCGAACTTGCCAAGGGCGTCCAGCAGGGCGCGGGCGGGATGGGCGGCGCGCTGCCGCCGGGCCTTGGCCTGCCGCGCGGCATCACCCTGCCGGCGGGCCTCTCGGGCCTGATGCGGAAGAAGTGATGCCCCGCCCCGCGCACCAGATCAGCCTTGCGATCCCGGTCCTCGAGACCGAGCGCCTGGTGCTGCGCGAACCGCGCGAGGCCGACCTTCCCGCCATGCTCGCCTTCAATTCCGGTCCCCGCTCCTCCTTCATCGGCGGCGGGATGCAGCGCCAGCAGGTCTGGCGCGGGCTTCTGGCCAATATCGGCCACTGGGTGCTGCGGGGCTATGGCTTCTTCTCGGTGGATACGCTTCAGGGCGAGTTCATCGGCCGCGTCGGCGTGATCTTCCATGACGGCTGGGACGAGCCCGAGCTTGCCTGGCACCTCTACGACGGGTTCGAGGGCCAGGGCTATGCCGCCGAGGCCGCCCGTGCCGCCCGCGCGGATTATCACGCCCGGATCAGCCCGCGCCCGCCGATCAGCTATATCGACCCGGCCAACACCCGGTCCGAGGCGCTGGCGCTGCGCCTTGGCGCGGTGCTGGAACGCGCCCTCAACGACGACCGTGGCAGCCACTACGTCTATCGCCACCCGACGCCATGCCCTCCAGCCGCCGAGACCCCCGCATGACCGACGCCGCCGCCCGCGCCGCCGCGCTTTTGAAGGACCACCGCGAGTCCATCGACCGGCTGGACGCGATCCTGGTCTTTACCCTGGCCGAACGCTTCAAGCACACCCAGGCCGTCGGGCGGCTCAAGGCCGAACACGCGCTGCCGCCCTCGGACCCGGCGCGCGAGGCACGGCAGATCGACCGGCTGCAACGTCTGTCCGAGGAAGCTGACCTCGACCCGGAATTTGCCCGGAAATTCCTGAACTTCATCATCTCCGAAGTCATCAGGCACCACGAAACCTTTCAGAAATGACCGGGATCCCCCCGGCACCCAGCCATCCAAAGGAGTAACATCATGGCTATGAAGATCCGTCTTGCGCGCGGTGGTTCCAAGAAGCGCCCGTTCTATTCCATCGTCGCCTCCGACTCGCGCATGCCGCGCGACGGCCGCTTCCTGGAGAAGCTGGGGACCTACAACCCGCTGCTCGCCAAGGACGACGAAAAGCGCGTCGTCATGAACATGGAGCGCGTGCAGCACTGGCTGAGCCAGGGCGCCCAGCCGACCGACCGCGTCGCCCGCTTCCTGGAAGCCGCCGGCGCGCGCCCCAAATCCGTTCGCAACAACCCGAAATCCGCCCAGCCCGGCAAGGCCATGGCCGAGCGCGCCGCCAAGAAGGCCGCCCGCGCTGCCGAACCGGCTGCCGAGTGACCCGGTGACCGGCCAGTTCAGCCCCGCCTTCCGGGAAGAGCTGGCCGCTCTCATGCGGTGGCGGCGCGACGTGCGCCGCTTCCGCACCGATCCCGTGCCCGAGGACAGCCTGGCGCGCGCGCTGCAGGCCTTCGCGCTGGCCCCCTCGGTGGGCCTTTCCGAACCCTGGCGTCTCCTGCGGGTCGAAAGCCCCGCCCGCCGCGCCGCCTGCCTTGCCAATTTCCGCGACTGCAACGCCCGGGCCCTGGACGGCTTCGACGGTGACCGCGCCGCGACCTACAGCCGCCTCAAGCTATCGGGCATGGCCGAGGCCCCGGTCCAGCTTGCCGTCTTCTGCGACGACACCACGACCAAGGGCGCGGGCCTTGGCGCCGCGACCATGCCGGAAACCCGCGCCTATTCGGTGGTCGGGGCGATCATCCACCTCTGGCTCGCGCTCAGGGCCGAGGGACTTGGCCTTGGCTGGATCTCGATCCTCGATCCCCTCCGGCTGGCGGCGGAGCTTGACGTTCCCGACGGCTGGCGTTTCATCGGCTATCTCTGCATCGGTTGGCCCGAGGAGGACGACATCGTGCCCGAACTGGAACGCGCCGGCTGGGAAAGCCGCTCGCCCTCCCTGCATATGGAGACGCGCTGATGTCCGACCTTATCTGCATCGGTGCCATCGCCGGGGCCTTCGGCGTCGGCGGCGAGGTGCGGCTGAAAAGCTTCTGCGCCGAGCCTTCCGACATCGCCACCTATGGCCCGCTGACCTCCGAGGACGGCAGCCGCATCTTCCAGATCGCCCTGACCCGCCCCGTCGCGGGCGGTTTCGGCGCCCGGATCCAGGGCATCGCCACCCGCGAGGAGGCCGAGGCCCTGCGCGGCACCAGTCTTTACGTCACCCGCGACCGCCTGCCGGGCCTGCCGGATGACGAGTTCTATCATGCCGACCTGATCGGCCTTTCCGCCTTCGACACCGGCGGGGTGCTTCTGGGCAAGGTCACGGCGGTGCATAACCACGGCGCGGGGGATATCGTCGAAATATCCCCGCCCGGTCACAAATCGGCCCTGCTTTTGCCCTTTACCAAGGCAATCGTGCCTAATGTCGATCTTTCGGCCGGTCGATTGATCGTCGATCTGCCCGAGGATGTTGAATAGCGCGGCCCGCTACGGCCAGATTGCGGGCAAGGGGGACCAGGATGCCCAATCGCATGCGGCTTCTGAAAGGGGCAACGGCGCTGCTCTATATCGGCCCGCTGTTCGCGGGGATATGCGGCTTCGGCTGGGGCCTCGTGCTGCCCTTTACGGCGATCTTCGTGGTCTGGCTGATGATCCTGCGCCCCGAACAATGGCCTGCCTCACCCGAGGAATGGCTGACGGGCCGCGCCTGGCTTGCCGCGCTGGCGCAGGTGCTGTCGCAGGTGGCGCTGGTCGCCGTCCTTTTCGGCGTCGGCCGGGGCATCGGCGCCGTCGCCGGGGTCCTGCCGGTGGTGAACCCGGTGCTGCCGCTCTCGGTCTCCTTCCTCGCCATCCCGATCTGCCGCATGCTCTGGGACGCGCGCGCGGCCGCCGACCAGGGCATCTTCCTGGATGACGAGGCCGCCGCCGCCCATCTTCCCCGCGTCGCGGCCGAGGCCGGCAATGCCGTCACCCCGCTGCTGAACCTGCCCGACGATGCCCCGGACTCCCGGGTATCCGAGGCCGTCGCGCGCATCCTGGGCGGGACGGGCGGCGATGTCCGGCTCAAGGCGCTGACCGCCGCGCTGTCCAATCCCGCCCGCAGCCACGCGGCCTTGCGCCGCGCGCTGGTGATGTGGGCGACCGAGCCCGAGATCATCGCCCCCGGCCGCGTCCCCCATGCCGCCGCTTCCGCCTTCGCCATCGCCGAGGGCAATCCCGACCTCCTGCGCCTCTTCGTGCCGCGTGCGCTGGCGCTGGTCGCGGCCTTCCCCTTCCGCGCCCAGGGCTTCCCCACCGCGGCCCGCCTGCGCCAGGCCGCCGCCGCCGGGATGAGCACCGATCCGAACGCCGACCTTCCGGCGCATCTGCGCGACGACCTGTGCGACGGGTTGCGCGCGCTGGCCCGTGCGGTCGAGGCCGCCCTTCAGGAAACGCCCGAGACCCCTGCCGCCGAACCCGTCCGCGCCTCCGCCGCCCGGCACGCCTGATCCCTTTCCCGGCGCAAGGTTTCGCGCTAAAGCCGGGCCATGTCCGACGATCCGCCCAAAAGCCACGGCCGCCTACAGATCCGCCCCAGCCTGCAACCCCGCGACCTGATGGAGGAACCGCGGCTGGTGAAAGGTGCCTGGGTCGCCAGGGTCATCACCCTGTTCCCCGAGGCTTTCCCCGGCACGCTGGGCCTGTCGCTGACCGGCAAGGCGCTGGACATGGGCCGCTGGCGGCTGGAGACGATCGACCTGCGCCCCTTCGGCGAGGGCCGGCACCGCAACGTGGACGACACGCCCGCCGGCGGCGGCGCCGGCATGGTGCTGCGTGCCGATGTGGTGGACGCGGCCTTCCGCGCCGCGCGCGAGGGCACGCCCGGCGACCGCGCCCGCTGGCCGGTCGTCTACCTGTCGCCGCGCGGCCGCCCGTTCGACCAGGCCACCGCCCGCCGCCTTGCCGCCTGCGACGGCGTGACCCTCCTCTGCGGCCGGTTCGAGGGGGTGGACCAGCGCGTTCTCGACCATCACCAGGTCGAGGAGATCAGCCTCGGCGATTTCGTCCTCACCGGCGGCGAGATTGCGGCCCAGGCGCTCCTGGACGCGACCGTCCGCCTTCTTCCCGGCGTCCTCGGCAATGCCGCCTCGACCGAGGAGGAAAGCTTTTCCGACGGCCTTCTGGAACATCCGCAATACACCCGCCCCGCGGTCTGGGAAGGGCAGGAGATTCCCGCCGTCCTGCAATCGGGCAACCATGCCGAGATCGCGAAATGGCGCCGTGCCCAGGCCGAGGAACTGACGCGGGCCCGCAGGCCGGACCTGTGGGACAAGCGCAGGGTGCGCTGAAGCGCAGCTTCCGGCCTCCTTGACCGGACCCCGCCTTCCTCCTATACGCGGCCGGTCCGGGGCGGAATGCCCGTCGGACCCGATTCCCCTTGCCTGCCTGCCTTCTTCCGCAGGGTCGTCGCAGGGGGCGCGGACCATACCAAGCAGGCGCCACCTGCGGCGGGCTCCCTGGCCTTCAGGGGGGACCCGGACGAAGACCGGAAGCTCTGGCGCGGCATCACCTCTGCGGCACACCGCAGGCAAATGGAGAGACAGCGCATGAACCTCATCGCGCAGATCGAGGCGGAGCAGATCGCCGCCCTCGGCAAGACCATCCCCGATTTCAAGGCCGGCGACACCGTCCGCGTCGGCTACAAGGTGACCGAAGGCTCGCGCAGCCGCGTGCAGGCCTATGAAGGCGTCTGCATCGGCCGCAAGGGCGGCGCGACCCTGTCCGCCTCGTTCACCGTCCGCAAGATCTCCTTCGGTGAAGGCGTGGAGCGTGTGTTCCCGCTCTACTCGACCAACATCGACTCGATCGAGGTGGTCCGCCGCGGCAAGGTCCGCCGCGCCAAGCTGTATTACCTGCGCTCGCGCCGCGGCAAATCCGCCCGGATCGCCGAAGACGCGACCTACAAAGCCAAAGCCGAATAAGGAGCGGGACGATGAAAGCCGAGATTCACCCCGATTACCACACGATCACCGTCAAGATGACCGACGGCTCGACCTACCAGACCCGTTCGACCTGGGGCAAGGACGGCGACACCATGTCGCTCGACATCGACCCGCTGGCGCATCCGGCCTGGACCGGCCAGCAGGCCAAGCTGATGGACACCGGCGGCCGCGTGTCGAAGTTCAAGAACAAATACGCCGGCCTCGGGTTCTGATCCTGCCGGTTCTTGCAAGAAAATGGGGGCGTGCGGCATCGTGCGCCCTCTTGCTTTTCGCGCTCGTTCCTCCGGTCCAGGCGGAAACGGCCGGTGACGGGCGTCGGGCTGTCCAGGGCCTTTGGGGTCTGGAACTTTTTCCCGACATGACCTGTGCCGAAAACCCGGTGCGGATCGACCACAAGGCCGCCTCCGGGCAACTGGTCTTCTCCTGGCCGCGATCGGTCACCTACTCGGATGGCACGGAATCGGACGGCGTAACCTTCACCATCCTGAGGGTCGACGGGCTGACTCTCACGCTGCGCCGGGATCGTGACGGGGTGAAGTCCAGCATCACCGTGGCGCCCGATGGAAAGTCCTTCAGCTATCATGAGGAAGGCCCCAACGAAGGCAGCCGCTTCGACCGCTGCGAGGGCCTGACCAGCTGACGCCCAGCTTGTCCGTTTCTGCGGCTTCGACCCCACCTATCCACAGCTTCCCGCTTCCGTCCACCATCCCTTGCGCTTATGACAACTGTCGGGAACTGGGGAAGCGGAATGGCGCATATCATTGTCGTCGGGAACGAGAAGGGCGGTTCGGGCAAGTCCACCACCTGCATGCATGTCGCCACTGCGCTGGCGCGGCTGGGGCAGCGCGTCGGCGCGGTCGACCTTGACCTGCGGCAGCGTTCCTTCGCCCGCTACCTCGAGAACCGCCGCGCCTGTCTGGACCGGGCCGGTCTCGACCTGCCCAGCCCGGAATACCGCGACCTGCCCGAGGGCGAGGTCCAGGACGCCCGCCTGACCCAGGCGGTCGAGGAACTGGACGCGCGCTGCGATTTCATCGTGATCGACTGCCCCGGCAGCCATACCCGGCTGTCGCAGCTGGCGCATACGATGGCCGACACGCTGATCACGCCGCTGAACGACAGTTTCGTGGATTTCGATCTGCTCGCCCGCGTCGATCCCACCACCGGCCGGGTCAAGGGCCCCTCGATCTATGCCGAGATGGTCTGGGGCGCGCGGCAGATGCGCGCCGAAGCGGGGCTGAAGCCGATCGACTGGATCGTGGTCCGCAACCGTCTGGGCACCCAGGCTATGCACAACAAGAAGAAGGTCGGCGCCGCGCTCGAGGAACTTTCCCGCCGCATCGGCTTTCGCGTCCTGCCCGGCTTTTCCGAGCGCGTGATCTTCCGCGAACTGTTCCCGCGCGGCCTGACGCTGCTGGATCTGAAGGATACGGGGGTCGACCAGCTCAGCCTGTCGAACATCGCCGCCCGGCAGGAGCTGCGCGACCTGATGGCCGGGCTCAGGCTTCCGGTTCCGACTGGCGGCTTTTGAACACCGGGCCGCCAAGGCCCGCCTGGTTCACCACCCGCGCCCGGCTCACCTTCTTCAGGCGCTTGTCGAAGATGCTCGGCTCCTCCTCGGGCTTGTCCTTCTTCAGTCCGATCTTCCGCAGCAGGGCCAGGGCCTTTTCCATCGTCGCATCCTCTTGCCGTTGCCCCCATATCCTGTGCAAGCAGGGCAGGACTGTGGCAAGCCGTGGATGCTTCTGGGACTTGTCTGCGGTCGAGAGAAACGGATTGTTTCGCCCCGCGCTCAGCCCGCGTCGTCCGGCTCCGGCTGCAACTCCACCGCGAGGAAGCGTTCGAAGGCGTCCAGGTCCAGCGGCTCGAACTGGCCGAAGCCGCGCATCCAGACCGAGGCCGCCCGCAGCGCGTCCGGCTCCAGCTTGCACCAGATCACCCGGCCCCGTTTCTCGCGGCTGATCAGCCCCGCTTCGGCCAGCACCGCCAGGTGTTTCGAGATCGCGGCCAGGCTGACCCGGAACGGCTCGGCCACGTCGGTGACGGCCATGTCGTCCTCCAGCAGCATGGCCAGGATCGCCCGCCGGGTCGGGTCGGCCAGGGCAGAGAAGACGGCATCCAGACGGTCGCTCATCACGCGACTATCCGCCACCCGCAGCGGATCGTCAACCGCACGGTTGAATATGCCGGGGCCTAACGGCCGGATTGCCGCCAGAAAAGGCAAATATTTTTCAATGGCTTGCCCCGCGATCTGCCTGCTTGACTCTGCGCCCTCCGGCCCCTAGTTTCCGCCGCGACCGTAAAGGGCCTGCCCATGGAGTCCGAACCCGATCCCGACCGGCTGCGCGCGCTTGAGGCGCGGCTGGAACAGGCGAAGGGAAAGCCCCGGGCGGAAAGGTCCGCCACGGGCAAGGGTTTCTCGCAGGGCGAGGTGGCCTGGAGGATGGTGATCGAGCTGGCGACAGGCATCATGCTGGGCGCCGCCATCGGTTACGGGATTGACGCCCTTGTGGGCACGCTTCCCATCTTCCTGATCATCTTCACGCTCTTCGGCTTCGCGGCGGGCATCAAGACGATGCTGGGCACGGCGAGGGAACTGGGACGAAAGGCCGAAAAGGCCGGGAACGACGAAGGGAACTGACGATGGCGACGGAAGAACACGGCAGCGGGCTGCAGATCCACCCGATGGATCAGTTCGTGGTCAAGCCGCTGTTCGGTGACGGCCCGGTCGAGTGGTATACCCCGACCAACGTCACCCTCTGGATGGGCATCGCCATCCTTGCCGTGGTCGCGCTCCTCGTCCTCGCCACCCGTCGCCGCGCGATCATCCCCTCGCGCGGGCAGTCGGTGGCCGAACTGTTCTACGGCTTCATCCACAAGATGGTGGAAGACGTCACCGGCCATGAGGGGCTGAAGTACTTCCCCTATGTCATGACCCTCTTCATGTTCGTCTTCCTGTCGAACATGCTGGGCCTGATCCCGATGTCCTTCACCACCACCTCGCATATCGCGGTGACCGCGGTGCTGGCGCTGCTGGTGTTCTTCACCGTCACCCTGGTCGGCTTCTACCGCAAGGGCATCGGCTTCCTGGCGATGTTCTGGGTCTCCTCGGCGCCCCTGGCGCTGCGTCCCGTCCTCGCGCTGATCGAGCTGATCTCCTACTTCGTGCGTCCGGTCTCGCATTCCATCCGTCTTGGCGGCAACCTGATGGCCGGTCACGCCGTGATCAAGGTCTTCGCGGGTTTCGCCGGCGTGATGGGCGTGGCCTCGGTCGTCCCGATCGCCGGGATCGCCGCGATCTACGGGCTGGAAATCCTCGTCGCGGCTGTCCAGGCCTATGTCTTCACCATTCTGACCTGCGTGTATCTGCGTGACGCCGTCGGCGACGCGCACCACTAAGGCCCGAACCCCAACCATCAACATTCCATTCCATAGGAGATACATCATGGAAGGCGAACTCGCGCTCCTCGGCAAATACATCGGTGCCGGCCTGGCCACCATCGGTCTCGGCGGCGCCGGCATCGGCGTGGGCCATGTCGCCGGCAACTTCCTGGCCGGCGCCCTGCGCAACCCCTCGGCCGCTGCCGGTCAGACCGCGACCCTCTTCGTCGGCATCGCCTTCGCGGAAGCCCTCGGGATCTTCTCGTTCCTGATCGCTCTGCTGCTGATGTTCGCCGTCTGATCTTTCCCGCCTGATTTCCGGGCCAGTCCGCGGGCTGGCCCTGGTTCCAAGGGTTCAGGAGAGACGAGATGGCAACCGAAGCAACTGCCGAGGCGGGAAAGGCAGTGGGCATGCCCCAGCTGGATTTCTCGACCTGGCCGAACCAGATCTTCTGGCTTCTGGTCACGCTGGTCGTGATCTACCTCGTGCTGTCCAAGGTCGCCCTGCCGCGCATCGGCGCGGTGCTGGCAGATCGGAAAAGCACGATCACCAACGATCTTGCTGCGGCGGAAGAGCTGAAGCAGAAGGCGGTCGCGGCCGAGAAGGCCTATAACGACGCGCTGGCCAATGCCCGCACCGAAGCGGCCAAGATCATCGCGGCCGCCAAGGCCGAGATCCAGAAGGACCTCGACGCCGCAACCGCGAAGGCGGATGCCGAGATTTCGGCCAAGGCCGCCGAGTCCGAGAAATCCATCGCCGCGATCCGCGATGGCGCCGCTGCTGCGGTCGCCGAAGTGGCCCGCGACACGGCGGCGGAGCTGGTGGCGGCGCTTGGCGGCTCGGCCGATGCGGCAGCCGTTGGCGCGGCGGTCACCGAACGGCTGAAAGGGTAGGACGATGAAACGGCTTTCCATCCTCTTCGCCCTGCTCGCCAGCCCCGCGCTGGCGGCCTCGGGCCCGTTCTTCTCGCTGCAGAACTCGAACTTCGTGGTTCTGGTGGCCTTCATCGCCTTCGTGGCGCTGCTGGTCTACGTCAAGGTCCCCTCGCGGCTGACCGGAATGCTCGACGCCCGCGCGGCGGTGATCAAGTCCGAGCTGGACGAGGCACGCAGCCTGCGGGAAGAGGCCAAGACGATCCTCGCGACCTATGAGCGTCGCCAGAAAGAGGTGCAGGAACAGGCCGAGCGCATCGTCGCCCAGGCCCGGGACGAGGCGCTGACCGCGGCCGAACAGGCCAAGGCCGACCTCAAGGCCTCGATCGCCCGTCGACTGGCCGCGGCGACCGAACAGATCGCCTCGGCCGAGGCCGGCGCCATCCGCCAGGTCCGCGAACAGGCAGTTTCGGTTGCCGTCGCGGCGGCCGGGGATGTGCTGGCCAAGCAGATGACCGCCGATGCGGCCTCGGCCTCGATCGACGCGGCCATCGCCCAGGTCGAAGCCCGCCTGCACTGACGGCAGAAGACAGCATCCTTGAAACGGCGGCTCCCACGGGGCCGCCGTATTCATTTGGAGCGGCAAATCTTTTCGAAAAGATTTGCAAAATCCTTCGAAGGATTTTGGCTCCGGCCCTAGCGCCGCGCCTCATGCTCCAGCCGCTGCCGTGCGATAGCCTCGTGTTTTTCGGCGCGCAGCTGTTCGGCGAAGGCCTGTTCGACATAGGCAAGATGCGCCTCGACCGCCGCCCGCGCCGCCTCCGGATCGCGCGCCTGCAGCGCGATGTTCATCGCCCGGTGCTGGTCCAGAAGCTGGTCGCGCGTCATCCGGTTGCGGAACAGCATCTGCCGGTTGTAGAACACGCCCTGGCGCAGAAGGTCGAACATCGACCGCAGCATGTGCAGCATGATGACATTGTGGCTCGCCTCGATGATCGCCATGTGGAACTCGGCGTCCAGCTGCGCCTCGTCCGAAGGATCGCGCTTCTGGTGCGCGGCCTCCATCTTGCGGAAGATCGTGTCGATCACCCGCAGGTCGGTCTGCGATCCCAGCCGGGCCGCGCGCTCGGCCGCCAGCCCCTCGATATCGCGGCGGAAGGCGATGTAATCCGACACCGCCTCGTCATGAGAGGCGAAGAGCTGGATCAGCGCCGGCGAGAAGGCCGAGCCCAGCACATCCGCGACGAACACGCCCGAGCCTGCCCGGCTGACCAGCAACCCCCGCTCCGACAGATCCGCCAGCGCATCGCGCAGCGAGGGGCGGGAGACGCCCAACTCCTCGGCCAGGTCGCGTTCCGAGGGCAGACGCTCCCCCGGCCGCAATATGCCGCGCAGGATCAGTTGCTCGATCTGCCGCACGACGGTCTGCGACAGTTTCTCGGGGGTCACTTTTACGAAGGGCATGGCGCAATCCGGCTGATTGGTTTGAAAATATGACCAAAGCGCCGGATGCACAACGAAAAAGGGGCCGACCAGCCGGTCGACCCCTTCGGTGAAAGCCGCCGATCAGCGGGTCGGGCGGATGATGATCTCGACCCGGCGGTTCTTGGCGCGGCCGTCCGGCGTCAGGTTCGACGCGATCGGCTGGTCTTCGCCCCGGCCATAGGCCGCGATCCGCGCGCCCGGCACGCCGCTTTCGCGCAGCACGGCCGCCACCGACACGGCGCGGCGTTGCGACAGGTCCTGGTTATAGGCGGCCGACCCGGTATTGTCGGTATGGCCGATCACCTCGATCCGGCTGTTGGGATATTTCATCAGGCTCGACGCCACGGTGTAGAGGTCCGAGCGCAGGTCAGGCCGGACCGAGGCGCTGTCCACCGCGAACAGCAGGTCCTGCGGCATCTGCACGACCAGATAATCCCCGTGGTTGATCACCCCGATGTTCGAGTTGAGCGAGCCGCGCAGTTCCGCCGCCTGGCGGTCCAGGTCCGCGCCGATCAGCGCCCCGGTCCCCGCGCCAAGCGCCCCGCCGATGATCGCGCCCTTCAGCCTGTCGTCATCGCTCGAGACCGCGGCCCCGGAGACCGCACCCACGATCCCGCCGATGACCGCACCGCTGCGCTGGCGGGCGTTCGGATCGTCGGGATAGGCATTCGGATCGACGCAGGCGGTCAGGAACAGGGTTCCGGCCGCAGCCAGGATCAGGGGGGTCTTCATCATCATTCTCGCTCTCGCCTCGATGTTTGTCGTCGGGCCGGCTTCGCCGGTCCCGCGCCATATTACATGAACGCCCGGCGGACGAAGCCGGTTCCCTGCGATTCGGCAGGGTTCCGCGCATCACAAACCCGTGCGCGCCGCCTCCCAGGCCAGCATGGCGCGCTTGCGCGGCAGGCCCCAGTGATAGCCGCCAAGCCCTCCGTCGCGGCGCAGCGCCCGGTGGCAGGGAATCAGGAAGCTGATCGGGTTTCGCCCCACGGCAGTCCCCACCGCCCGGTGCGCCTGCGGATGACCGATCGCGCCCGCGATGTCGGCATAGGTCGTCACATGGCCCGAGGGGATCGCCAGCAGCGCCTCCCAGACCTTGATCTGGAACGGCCCGCCCAGAAGATGCAGCCGCGTCGCCTCGCCCCGGAAGGCCGCCTCCACCATCGGCCGGATTGTGTCGGGGTCCTCCACGAATTCCGCCTTGGGCCAGCGCCGCAGCATGTCCTCCAGCGCGGCCGGATCGCCGATGGCCTCGGCAAAGCCCAGGCCGCAGATGCCCCGGTCGGTCGCCATGGCGAGGGCCGGGCCGAAGGGGCTCTCGAACCAGCCCCGGCGGATCGCCAGCCCGGCGCCACCCCGCGCGTAATCGCCCGGCGACATCGCCTCCCAGGTCAGGAACAGGTCATGCAGCCGCCCCGGCCCGGAAAGCCCGGCCGCCAGCGCCGTTCCCAGCGTCGTATGGCGCTCCGCCAGCAGGCGGCGGGCATGGCCCAGCACCAGATACTGCTGATACCGCTTCGGGCTGACCCCGACCCACTGGCTGAACAGCCGCTGGAAATGCGCGGGACTCATCTGCATTCTCGCGGCCAGGTCCTCCAGGCCGAGCGACGGCCCTTCGGCGTCGATCACCTGCAGGGCGCGGCCGATCACCTGGTAGTGGTAGGAGGGGGAAAGGTCGTTCATGGCTTTGTCCGGTTGGGGCTGCTCCTCGTTCGACTTCGTCTCCTCCTCGCGCGCGACGCCTTGCGAGGAGTGCACGAAGTGCTCGACGAGCCTTCTGCAATCTAGTCCCTCGCCCTCTCAGCCGCGACCCGTTTCCTGCGGCTTGTCCGGGGCCGCGTTTCATGCTGCAAGGGTCGCATGACCCCGCAACTCCCCTATGCCACGCTGAAACAGATCTTCGCCCGCTTCGCCGAGGCCGAGCCGCATCCGAAGGGCGAGTTGGAGCACACCAACGCCTTCACCCTGCTGGTCGCCGTGGCGCTTTCGGCCCAGGCCACCGACGCCGGCGTGAACAAGGCCACGCGCAAGCTCTTCCAGATCGCCGACACGCCGCAGAAGATGCTGGCGCTTGGCGAGGAAGGCCTGATCGAGCATATCCGCACCATCGGCCTTTACCGCAACAAGGCGAAGAACGTGATCCGGCTCTCGCGCCTGCTGATCGAGAATTTCGACGGCGAGGTGCCAAGCTCCCGCGCCGCGCTGGTCACCCTGCCGGGGGTAGGCCGCAAGACCGCGAACGTCGTGCTGAACATGTGGTTCCACCACCCGGCCCAGGCGGTCGATACCCATATCTTCCGCGTCGGCAACCGCACCGGTATCGCGCCGGGCAAGGACGAGGCCGCTGTCGAACGCGCGATCGAGGACAATGTCCCGGCCGAATACCAGGGCCATGCGCATCACTGGCTTATCCTGCACGGCCGGTATATCTGCACCGCGCGCAACCCCAAATGCGGCATCTGCCCGATCCGGGACTGGTGCCTTTACCCGGAGAAGACCGCATGAAATCCTACCAGGTCGTCGGCATCGGCAATGCCATCGTCGACGTGTTCTGCTCGGCCGATGACAGCTTCCTCGACCTGATGGGCATCCAGAAAGGCATCATGCAGCTGGTCGAGCGCGAGCGGGGCGAGCTTCTGTATGGCGCGATGACCAACCGCCAGCAGGCGCCCGGCGGGTCGGTGGCGAACACGCTGGCGGGGCTTGGCAACCTTGGCCTGACCACCGCCTTCATCGGCCGGGTCCACGACGACGCGCTCGGCCGCTTCTACGCGCAGACCATGGCGCAGGAAGGCACCGATTTCGTCAACCCGCCGGTTCCGGGAGGCGAGCTTCCCACCTCGCGCAGCATGATCTTCGTCGCACCCGATGGCGAGCGGTCGATGAACACCTACCTCGGGATTTCGTCCGAGCTTGGCCCCGACGACGTGTCGGATTCGGTGGCGGGCAAGGCCGAGATCCTGTTCCTCGAAGGTTACCTCTACGACAAGCCCAAGGGCAAACAGGCCTTCGAACGCGCGGTCGAACTGTGCCACCGCGCCGGTGGCAAGGCCGGGATCGCGCTCTCCGACCCGTTCTGCGTCGACCGCCACCGCGACGACTTCCGCCGCCTGGTCAAGTCGCTGGACTATGTCATCGGCAACGAACACGAATGGTCCTCGCTCTACCAGACCGACCTTTCCGCCGCGCTGGAGCAGGCGGCGCGCGACTCGGGCCTCGTGGTCTGCACCCGCTCCGGCCATGACGTGATCGTCGTGCGCGGTGCGGAAGAGGCGGTGGTTCCGGTCCGCCGCGTGGTGCCGGTGGATGCTACCGGGGCAGGGGACCAGTTCGCGGCCGGCTTCCTCTATGGCCTGGCGACCGGCCAGCCGCTGGCCACGGCTGGCCGGATGGGCTGCGTCGCGGCGGCCGAGGTGATCAGCCATTTCGGCGCAAGGCCCGAGACCGACCTGAAGGCGCTGTTCCGCAAGGAAGGGCTGATCTGACGATCCGGGGGCGGGCGATGCGCCCACCCTGCAGTTCCGCCCAGCTTACTGGCCAAGACAGGACGCGATAGTCCCGGCCATCCCCTCCAGCAGCGCGGCATAGGCCCCCGGTCCCGGCTCCAGCGACGAGCCGACCGGATCCAGCGCCCCGCCGATCCTGACCCGCGTCCCCTCGACCATCCGCTCGATCAGCGCCGGATCGTGTTGCGTCTCGGGGAAGATGCAGGGGATCTCGCCCGCCTCCAGCACCGCCCGCAGGTCCTGCAACCTTGCCGCGCCGGGCGCGGCCGCATCGCCAAGCGCCAGGCTGCCCGCGACATCCAGGCCGTAATGCGCGGCGAAATAGCCATAGGCGTCGTGGAAGGTCACCAGCGGCTGGCCCTTGACCGCTGCCAGCCGCGCCGCGATCCCGGCGTCCAACTCCTTCAGCCGCCCCGCCGCCTGCGCCGCATTGGCCGCATAGGCTCCGGCATTCTCCGGGTCCAGCCGCGCCAGTTCCGCCGCGATCAGCCCCAGCCAGACCTGCCCGTTCCCCGGATCCAGCCAGGCATGCGGGTCCACTCCGGCATGGTCATGGCCTTCGTGGTCCCCCCCATGCGCCTCGTTGGCACCATAGTCCCGCAGGACCGTCCCCGTCGCGTCCAGCAGCCCCAGCGCCGCCGCGCCTTCGGGCCGTGTCTCCAGCGCGCTGGCCAGCCAGGGCGTCAGCTCCGGCCCGATCCAGACCACCAGATCCGCATCCGCCACCGCCCCCGCCTGGCTGGGCCGCAGCTGGAAATCGTGCTCGTCCGCGCCCCTGGCCAGCAAGAGTTCCGGTTGTCCCAGGTCTCCCATCACCTGCGCCACCAGGGCATGCACCGGCGGAATGTCGGTCACCACGCGGGGAACCTCGGCCAGGGCCGGGACGCTGGTCAAGAGCAGGGTTATGATATAACGCATGACAACGCCTTCCATCTGGTTCGGGGAAGGTCTATGTATGTAATATCATAACAGGTCAAGCCCCGATGCCCCAGACCCATCCCCCCGACTGCCCCGGCTGCGCTGCGCCGGACCTCGCCTTCGCGGCGCATGACCATGCCCATTGCGCCGCCGATGCGCTGGCCCGGGCCGAGGCCGTCACTTCCGCGAACAACAGCCGCCTCACCCCCGTCCGCCGCCGCGTGCTGGAGATCCTGCTGGAGGATCACCGCGCGCTCGGGGCCTATGACGTGCTTGCCCGCCTTGCCGCCGACGGCTTCGGCAACCAGCCCCCCGTCGCCTATCGCGCGCTGGAGTTCCTTGTCGATCAGGGGCTTGCCCACCGCATCCAGCGCCTGAACGCCTTTACCGCCTGCGCCCATCCTGGCGAGGCCCATGCCCCCGCCTTCCTGATCTGCCGCGCCTGCCACTCCGTCGCCGAGGCCGAGGCCGCCCCCGCCCGCGCCGCCCTTGACCGCGAGGCCGGGCGCATGGGCTTTGCCATCGAACGCACCACGATCGAGGCCCTGGGCCTTTGCCCCGGCTGCAAGGCCGCCGCATGAGCCTGATCGCCGCCAGCCATATCTGCGTCCGCTTCGGCGCCGAGGAGGTGCTGCACGACGTCAGCCTGACCCTCGACCGGGGCGAGATCGTGACCATCCTCGGCCCGAACGGCTCTGGCAAGTCCACGCTTTTGCGCGCGCTTCTGGGCATCGTCCCGGTGGCCGAGGGCAGCGTGACCCGCGCGCCGGGGCTGCGGCTTGCCTATGTGCCGCAGCGCCTGATGATCGACCGGACCATGCCGATCACCGTGCGCCGCTTCCTCTCGCTTCCCGTCCGCACCCCCGACACCGCAGCCAGCGAGGCGCTGGCCCGCGTCGGCATGGCAGGGCGCGAGGCCGACCAGATGACGCAACTGTCCGGCGGCCAGCTTCAGCGTGTCCTTCTCGCCCGGGCCCTTCTGGGCGCGCCGCAGGTCCTGATGCTGGACGAACCGACCCAGGGCCTCGACCAGCCCGGCGAGGCCGCCTTCTACCGCCTGATCGAGGAGGTCCGCCGCGACACCGGCGCCGCGATCCTGATGGTCAGCCATGACCTGCACGTCGTCATGGCGGCATCGGACCGGGTGATCTGCCTGAACCGCCATATCTGCTGCGAGGGCACGCCCCGCGTCGTCTCGACCGCGCCGGAATACCGCGCGCTCTTCGGCCTCGGCACCCAGGGCGCGCTGGCGCTCTACCGGCACGAGCATGACCACGACCACCCGGCCGACCAGCCGCATCATCACCACGATCACCATCATGCTTGACGATTTCCTGACCCGCGCCGCGCTCGCCGCGACCGGCCTCAGCCTTGCGACCGGGCCGCTCGGCTCCTTCGTCGTGTGGCGGCGGATGGCCTATTTCGGCGATGCCACCGCCCATGCCGCCATCCTGGGCGTCGCGCTGGCGCTGGCCACCGACCTGCCCATCGGCCTTGGCACCCTTGTCGTGGCGCTGGCCATGGCCCTCACCGTCGCCGGGCTTTCGTCGCGGGGCTGGGCGATGGACACCACGCTTGGCGTCCTTGCCCATTCCGCGCTGGCCTTCGGCCTGGTGGCGGTCAGCTTCTTCCCCAGCGTCCGCACCGACCTGTCCGCCTGGCTTTTCGGCGACATCCTCGCCGTCAGCCGCACCGATCTTGCCGTGATCTGGGGCGGCGCGCTGCTGGTCCTGGCCCTTCTGGCCTGGCGCTGGCAGGCGCTCCTCACCGCGACGCTGAGCGAGGATCTCGCCCATGCCGCCGGCATCCGCCCGGATCGCGAGCGTCTGGTGCTGGTGATCGCGCTGGCACTGGTCGTCGCGCTGGCGCTCAAGATCGTCGGTGCGCTGCTGATCGCGGCGATGCTGATCATTCCCGCCGCCGCCGCGCGCGGCCTTGCCCGCACGCCCGAGGCGATGGCGCTTGGCGCGGTGGGGATCGGCATGCTCGCCGGACTGGGCGGTCTCGGCCTCTCGCTCTGGCAGGACACGCCGGCCGGGCCCTCGATCATCGTCGTGGCCTCGGGTATCTTCGCCCTGACCGCGCTGCGCCAGAAGGGATAAGGCGGCCAGGGCGGCAAATTGCCCGCCCTCTGCCCGAAGCTTGCCAGAATTCGCCGCCAAGCCTTTGAAAGACAGCCCAGGAAAGTACCGCCCTTGTTGCGCCTGATCCGTATCGTGGTTTTCCTTGTCCTGGGGGCGAGCGGCTTTCTCGCCCTCGACTACTCCATGGCCGGCCGCTGGACCGGCCGCGCGGTCGAGGGGCTGACCTTCGCCGAATACCTGCGCGCCATGAATCCGGTGCCGCGCGGGGCGGACCGCCCGCAGGGCCTTCAGGCGATGCTGCCGAAGCCGCCCGAGGGCTGGACCGCCCGCCCGACCGAACCGGCCGACCTCGACGCCTTCCTGCCCGAGGACCGCAGCTCTTTGCCGGACGGGATGCTGGCGCTTCTCGGGTCCCTCGCCGCCCCGAGTCCCGGCAGCGGCACCCAGACCGCGATCGTCACCTACAAGCGGGGAGGGCGGCAGGTGATCGTCCAGGCCATCCGCCATCCCGACCGGACCCTCGCCCCGTTGCCCCTTTCCGATGCCATCCCCCTGACGCCCGCCATGACCGTCCGCGGCCTTGACCTGGCCGAGGCCGCCTTGCCCAGATCCGCCCGCGCGCGGCTGTTCCTGGCCGATGTCGGAGGGCAGATCCGGCTTGGCGTCCTGGCCTCCGCGCGGATGAAGGACCGCGATCTGGTTCCCTTCCTCCAGACGCTCGATGTGGCGGCGCTGAATGACAGTGTCGTCGACCGGCAGCCGGGCCTGGGCCAGGTGCCGATGATCGTCCTCGCCTCCGCCCTCGGCAAGGAGGCCCGCGCCGCCTTCGAGGCCGACGTCGCCGCACGCGCCGCCGCAAGCGCGACGGCAGAGCCCGCGACAGCCGCCGTCCCGCAGGACCGGGGCGGCAGCATCTTCGGCGCGATCTTCGGCTGGGACAAGGCCGAGGCCGCCGCGAGGTAGACCCGGCAGCTCCCGCCCGCGGGCGCGCCCTAGAAACGCAGCCCCGAAAAGCGCGACGGCGCCTGCGGCACGCCCGGCAGGACGCAGAGCATCTCGTACAAGAGGTTCGCCCCGATCAGCGCCGTATTGCCCGACGGATCCCAGGGCGGCGAGACCTCGACCAGATCGCCGCCGACGAGGTTCAGCCCGGCGCAGCCCCGGATGATCTCCAGCGCCTGCCAGGTGGTCAGCCCGCCCGGCTCCACCGTGCCCGTGCCCGGCGCAAAGGCCGAATCCAGGCTGTCGATGTCATAGCTGAGATAGACCGGCGCATCCCCGATCCTTTGCCGGACGATCTCCATCAGCGGGGTCAGCGACTTCCACCAGCATTCCTCGGCCTGCACCACCGTCCAGCCCTGGCCCCTGGCCCAGTCGAAGTCATCCGCCGCATAGCCGGTGCCGCGCAGCCCGATCTGGAACACCTTGTCGTTGATCAGGCAGCCCTCCTCCCAGGCGCGGCGGAAGGGGCAGCCATGCGCGGCCGTCTCGCCGAACATGGTCTCGTTGATATCGGCATGGGCATCGACATGGATCAGCGCGACCGGCCCGTGCCGTTCCTTCATCGCGCGCAGGATCGGCCAGGTCAGCGTATGGTCGCCGCCCAGCGTCAGCGGGATCGCGCCATGGGCCAGCACCTCGCGGTAATGCGCGGCGATGATCTCGACCGATTTCTTCAGATCGAAGGTATTGATCGCCACATCGCCCAGATCCGCCACCTGCAAATGCTCGAAGGGCGCCGCGCCGGTCGCCATGTTGTAGGGCCGCAGCATCCGGGACTCGTCCCTGATCTGCCGTGGCCCCAGCCGCGTGCCCGGCCGGTTGCTGGTGCCATGGTCCATCGGAATCCCGATGAAAGCCACGTCCAGCCCCTCGGCGCTGGTGACCGCGGGCAGTCGCATCATCGTCGCGGGCCCGCCAAAGCGCGGCATCTCGTTGCCGCCAAGCGGCTGGTTGAACTGGCTCATGTTTCTCCCCCTGTCGATCCGGGCCGCGGCCCGGCGGCGAGGATAGCCTGCACATCGGCATCCTCAAGCTGCGGAAAGCTGGTGTAATGCCGCCCGACCGCCGTGAACCCCGCCGGCGCCCGCAGGCAGATCACCCGATCCGCCAGCCGCTCCAGCGCCTCCAGCGCGTCGGGGGCCGCGACCGGAGCCGCCACGATCACCTCGGCCGGGTCCTCGGCCCGCACCGCCCCGATCGCCGCCCGCATCGTGGCCCCGGTGGCGATCCCGTCGTCCACCAGGATCACCTGCCTGGCCCGCAGCGCCCCCGGTTGCAGGCGCGACCCCCAGAGCGCGCGGCGGCGCCGCAACTCCGCCCGCTGCGGCCCCGCCTGCGCCTCGATCCCGGCCCGGTCGATGCCGCAGAGGCGGACCAGCTCCTCGTTCAGGACCATGGTCCCGCCCTCCGGCCCCGCGATGGCCCCCAGCGCCAGCTCAGGATTTCCCGGCATCCCGATCTTGCGCACCAGCACGATGTCCAGTTCCGCCTCCAGCGCCCGCGCCACCTCGTCGGCGACCGGCAGCCCGCCACGCGGCAGGCCCAGCACGATCGTCTCCGCCCCCCCGAAGGCACCCAGACGCCCGGCAAGCGCGCGCCCGGCGGCGCGGCGGTCGGCAAATGGCTCCATCTCCTCCTCCTTCCGGTCCCCTCCTCGTTCGACTTCGTCTCCTCGTCGGCCGCCAGCGAGGAGTGACGAAGTCATCGACGAGCGTATCCCGGCGCCCGCCGGCTGCCAGCCCGATCAGGACAACGCCGGCCAGCACGGCTCTTGCGCTGGAATCAGGTTACCCTCCCGCTCCGGCCTCTCAAGTCGGCCAAGCCCGCCCTTCGCGGAAAGGCATGTCGTTTTCTGACGCCAAATGTCGGGCAGACTTGCCCGGTTTGCCGCGCCTCTGTCAGATAGGGGCAAACCATTGCGGGGAGTCCCAGAATGAAAACCCACGTGAAAGCCCTTGTCGTCGGTGGCGGCGCGGTCGGCACCGGGATCGCCTATCACCTGGCCAAGGCGGGCTGGGACACCATGCTGGTCGAGCGGGACGAGCTTACCGCAGGCTCCACCTGGCACGCCGCCGGTCTCCTGCCGCTTTTCAACATGGGCTATGCGACCACCCATATCCACAAATATTCGGTCGACTTCTACAAGGGGCTGGAGGCGGAGACCGGCCTGAACCCCGGCTTCTACATCGTCGGCAACCTGCGGATGGCGCAACACCAGCAGCGGATGGACGAGTACATGCTGTATTCGTCGGTCGCCGAAACCGCCGGGGTCTACCACGAATTCCTTAGCCCCAAGGAAATCAAGGACCGCTGGCCGCTGGTCCGGACCGAAGACCTGATCGGCGCGCTCTACCATCCGCAGGACGGCTACATCAACCCGGCCGACGTGACGCAAGCCATGGCCAAGGGCGCGCGGCAACTGGGCGCGACCATCGAGCGCAAGGTGCAGGTCGACGGCTATCGCTGGACCGGCAGCGAATGGATCGTCTCCTGCACCCGGCTTGAAGAACGCGGCGGCATGCTCGTCGCCACCGACGACAAGTTCGAGATCACCGCCGAACATGTCGTCACCGCCACCGGCAACCACGCGCAGCGGACCGCCAAGCTCCTCGGCATCAAGACCCCCGCCGTCGTGGTGGAACACCAGTATATCGTCACCGAACCCGACCCCGCCCTCGTGGAATGGCGCAAGACCAACCCGCAGCACCCGGTCCTGCGCGACGCCGACGCCAAGTGGTATGTGCGTGAGGAACGCGGCGGCTGGATCCTCGGCCCTTACGAAAAGGGCGCCCCGGCCCGCTTCCAGTACGGCGTCCCCGACAGCTTCCGCGCCGACCTGTTCCCCTTGGACCTCGAACGGATCGAGCAGGAGTACATGTCCTTCATCCACCGGATTCCCTCCTCGGAAACCGTGGGCCTCAAGGACGACTACAACGGCCCGATCTGCTATACCCCCGACGGCAACCCGCTGGTCGGCCCGGCGCCGGGCCTGCGCAACATGTGGCTGGCGGAAGGCTTCTCCTTCGGCATCACCGCCGCGGGCGGCACCGGCTATTACCTTGCCCAGCTGATGACCGAAGGCGAGGCGGAAATCGACATGGCCTCACTCGACCCCAAGCGGTTCGGCGGCTGGATGACCACCGAATACGCCTCCCGCAAGAACGAGGAATGCTACGACCACGTCTTCATCCTGCACCACCCGGACGAGGAACGCGAAGCCTGCCGCCCCCTGCGCACCGCCCCCGCCTATGATCGGCAAAAGGAAATGGGCGCGCAGTTCGGCCAGGTGAACGGCTGGGAACGCCCGAACTACTACGGCCCGAAGGACGCGCCCGCCGATTTCGACCACAACTCCCGCAGCTTCCGTCGCGGCGCCTGGTGGCCCTATGCCAAGGCCGAAGCCGAGGCCGTCCGTAACACCGTCGGCATCATTGACGCCTCGGCCTTCACCAAGCACCTGCTGCGTGGCCCCGGCGCGACCGCCTTCCTCGACCATTTCACCTGCAACAAGCTGCCGAACGTCGGCCGGATCAACCTGACCTATGCCCTGACCGACCACGGCACCACCCGGACCGAATATACCATCGTCCGGCTGAAACAGGACGAATACTACCTGATCTCCGCGGGCGCCTGGACGGCCTATGACTACGACTTCCTGCAGAAATGCGCCGACGACTGGATGGCGGAAGGCAAGGGCCACATCGACATCCACGACGTCACGACCCAATGGGGCGTCTATGCCCTTGCCGGTCCGAACGCGCGTGCGCTGCTGAAGGACATCGTCAAGGACGCCGACCCCGACACCGTTCTGGGCAACAAGCGTTTCCCCTGGCTCTCCTACCGCGACATCGAGCTTGGCATGTGCCCGGTCCGCGCCGTCCGCGTGGCCTATACGGGCGAGCTTGGCTGGGAACTGCACTACCCGATCGAATTCGGCCGCTACCTCTGGGACCTGATCTGGTCGGTCGGTGAGAAGCACGGGTTGAAAGGCGTCGGCGCCCGGGCGCAGAACTGGCTCCGGCAAGAGAAATCCTACCGCGCCTTCGGCAACGAGCTTGGCCGCGACGCGACGCCCTTGGAAGCCGCGCTCGACCGCTTCGTGGACCTCTCGAAAGACTTCCGCGGCAAGCAGAAGATGCTCGACACCGGAATCCGCGCCAAATGCGTGACCCTGCTGATCGACGGGCCGAGCGATACCGACCCGTGGGGGAAAGAGGCCATCATCCATGACGGCATCAAGGTTGGCCGCCTGACCTCGGGCGGTTACTCGGTCGCCTTCGGCAAGCAGATCGGCATGGGCTATGTCCCCGCCGCACTGGCGGAACCGGGACAGAAGCTGAAGGTCAAGATCCAGCTCAAGGAATGGGATGCCGTCGTGACCGAGGACAGCCCCTTCGATCCGTCGAACGCGCGGATCCGCGTGGACGGCTGAGTGAAACCTCCTCGAGCACTTCGTGCACTCGTCGGCGGACCCCCGCGAGGAGTGCACGAAGTGCTCGACGAGCTTACCCCCGTCGGACCTGCCACACCTTGAACCGCGCCGCCCGGGCCTCCATCTTCCCCACGAGGGGGTAACATGGGGCCACGCGAGCGCAGGTTTCAACGGCAGTTCGACGCGCTGGAACGGATGGTCCCCGCCCTGCGCGGCCCGATGTCCACATTGCGCCGCGACAGCTGGTTCCCGGTCCGATTCCCCCTTGCGCTGATCCTCATCGCCGGCGGCTTCTTCGCCTTCATGCCCGTGCTCGGCGTCTGGATGCTGCCCCTCGGCCTTCTGCTTCTGGCCGTGGACCTGCCGATCCTGCGCGGCCCGATCTCGGTCCTGATGATCCGCTGCCGCCGCCGGGGCAGGGCGCTCCTCCGCCGCTGGCGCAACCGCTAAAGCGCGCGCGCGCCCAGCCAGCGCACCCAGTTCGCCTTGGACCCGGCGAAGACGTTGATGTCCACCTTGCCCGCGATCCCCGGCACCACCCCGGTCGAGGTATACTGCCAGAAGCTCCAGTCCTTGCCGCCATAGACCTCGCCCGGATGTCCCGCGACCGAGCGCAGCCAGAACTCGGCCCCGCCCAGCCGCCACAGTTCGGTATCCTCGTAGAAATCCACCGTGGTATAGATGATCGGCCGCTGGCCGTAATGCCGCGCCACGATCTCCATGAAGATCCGCGCCTCGTCGCGGATCGTGGCCCCGTCGCGGCGGATGGTGCAGGTCGGGCTGGTGGGCGTCCATTCCATGTCCAGGACCGGGGGCAGGGCGCCCGGAACCTTGGGCACATGCCGGATGAACCAGCGCGCCTGCTCGGCCGCCGGGCGGCAGTGGTAGAAGAAGTGGTAGGCCCCGCGCTTCACCCCCGCCCGCCCGGCCGCGCGCCAGTGCGATTCGAACATCGGGTCCACCATGTCCCCGCCTTCCGTGGCCTTGATGAAGGCGAAGTTCACCCCGTTGGCCCGCGCCGTGGTCCAGTCCACCTGGGTCTGGAACCGCGACAAGTCCACGCCATGCACCGGATAGCGGTCAGGCGAGCGGCCCGTCCAGTCGGTCGGATCGGCATCGCTGAAGTTCGAGGAGGTGACGGTGATCGTCTCCTCCTGCGCCTGGCGTGAGGTGCCGCCGCAGGCGGCCAGAAACAGGGCGAGAAGCAGGGGAAGGGTGCGCATGGCCGGATGCTGCCGCGCCATGCGTCGCCTGTCACGCGGGATTTTCACCCCTCGGCGGAAACCCCGTCACGCCGCCTTGGCCGCCAGTTCGTCCCAGCAGGCCAGCGCGTGCCCGGCATACATCAGCCCCGGCCCGCCGCCCATCTGCACCGCCATCGCCAGCACGTCGCCCAGTTCCTCGCGCGTGGCCCCCGCCTTCATCAGCGCCTCGACGTGAAAGTTGATGCAAGGCTCGCAGCGCAGCACCACCGACATGCCAAGCGCCACATATTCCTTCTCCTTCACGCCCAGCGGCCCGTTGTCCTTGACCGCCTTCGAGAGCTGAGCAAAGCCCTTCGCCGTCTCGGGCACCAGTGCGTTCAGGGCGCGCAACTCCTTGCGCATCCCGCTGATCTTTTCCTGATAGCTCGCATCGCTCATCGCGGCCTCCTTTGTCGCGCCCAATAGGCACGGGGGGCAGAGGCCCGCCTTGACCTGCCTCAACCGAAGCGGGACGGCGACAGCTGCGCGACCAGCCCCGCCTCCAGCTCGGGCGCGCGGCCGCCGATCAGGTCCGCCGCCAGACGGCTTGCCGCCGCGCTGGTCTGGAACCCGTATCCGCCCTGTCCCGCCAGCCAGAAGAACGTGGGCTCCCGCATATCCGGGCCGATCACCAGCACCCGGTCCGGCGCAAAGGTCCGCAGGCCCGCCCAGTTGGAAATCAGCCGTGTCACCGGCTCGGTCACCATCTCCTCATAGCGCGCCAGCCCCTCGGCCAGCACCATGTCGTCGGCCCAGGCGTCATGCGGCTCCATCAGGTCTTCCTCGGCCGGGCTGACGATCAGCGCCCCCGCGTCGGGCTTGGCATACCAGTCCTCGCCCGGCCCGAACATCATCGGCCAGCGGCTGACGTCATGTCCGCCCGGCGCCGGAATCCGCGCCATCGACCGGCGGTAGGGAGTGAACCCAAGCGGCTGCACCCCCGCCAGCGCGGCCACCTGGTCCACCCAGGCCCCCGCCGCGTTCACCAGCATCCGCGCGATGAACTCGCCCGCCGTCGACGTCACCCGCCAGCCCGCGCCGTCCTTCGCGATCGCCGTGACCTTTGCCTTCGTCACGATCCTCGCCCCGCGCCCCTTCGCCTCGCGCGCAAAGCCCTGGACCAGCAGGTCGGTATCCACATCCTCGGCATGGGCGGCATAGCCCGCCATCGCCACCTTATCCGGGTTCAGGATCGGCACGATCCCCCGCGCCTCCGCCACGCTGATCCGGTCGAAAGCCATCACCTCCAGATCATGCTCGAAGGCCTCGGCGCCCTCGGCCTTGCCGACCAGCAGCAGGCCACGCGGCGACAGCACCCCCGGCACCGAGCGGAAATAGGCCTCCGAGGCCATCGACAGCCCCACCACCGCCGGCGCGCCATAGCGCGGCTCGAACAGCGCCGCCGACCGGCCGCTCGCATGATGCGCCAGCGCCTCCTCGGCCTCCAGCACCACGACCGAGCCCAGCTCCGACATCCGCGCCGCTGCCGAAACCCCGGCGATCCCGCCCCCGATGATCAGAAAATCCGCGTCCATTCCCGTCCTCCCCTGACGGAAAGGGGCATGAGAACCCCCATGCCCCTTCCTCTTGGTCCAAATACTCAAAACCGCCGGGGGCCGGAACCCCCGCCCGGATCATTGAGGAATGTCGCCGGTGATGCCTTCGACGTAGAACCCCATCCCCAGAAGGTCGCCATCCGGCGCGGTCGCGCCCTCGGCCAGCCAGGGCGAGCCGTCCTGCTTGTTGATCGGCCCGGTGAACGGGTGGAAGGTGCCCGCCCCGATCGCATCGCGCAGGGCTTCCGCCTCGGCCTTGACCTCGGCCGGGATCGCCTCGGTGATCTCGCCGATCTGAACCTCGCCGCCGCCGATGCCGGCCCAGGTGTCCTTCTGCTCGTAGGTCCCGTCCAGCAGCGCGCCGACCCGCTCGACGTAATAGGGCGCCCAGTTGTCGATGATCGAGGTGACGCGCGGCGTCGGCATGTATTCCGGCACCGCCATGTCCGAGGCCTGGCCGAAGCCGATCACCTTGCCGCCGGTCTTGGCGGCCTCGGCCAGGGGCGCGGTCGAATCGGTGTGGCTGGCGATCACGTCGACGCCCTGGTCGATCAGCGCCTTGGCGGAATCGGCCTCCTTGGCCGGGTCGAACCAGGTGAAGGCCCAGACCACCGACAGCTGGACCTCCGGGTTCACCTTCTTGGCGGCCAGGTAATAGCTGTTGATCCCCATGATCACCTCGGGGATCGGGAAGGACCCGATATAGCCGATCTTGTTCGACTTGGTCATCCGCCCCGCGATCAGGCCCTCCACCGCGCGGCCCTCGTAGAAGCGCGCGTTGTAGGTCGAGACGTTGGCATGGTCGCGCTTGAAGCCGGTCGCATGCTCGAACTTCACGTCGGGGAACTTGGCGGCGACGGCGTTGGTCGCATCCATGTAGCCGAACGAGGTGGTGAAGATGATGTTGCAGCCGCCCAGCGCCATCTGGGTCAGCACCCGCTCGGCATCGGCGCCCTCGGGCACGTTCTCCTGATACTGGATCTCGACCTTGTCGCCGAACTTCTCCTGCACCGCCAGCGCGCCCTGATGGTGCTGGTAGGTCCAGCCGCCATCGCCGATCGGGCCGACATAGACGAAGCAGGCCTTCACCTTGTCCATGCCCTGCGCGAAGGCGCCCGAGGCCAGCATCAGCCCCATCGCCGCGCTTGCCAGCAGAGTTCTCCGTTTCATCTTCTTCTCCCCTTGGTGGCGGAACCCTCCGGCCCCGCGTCATTTGCCTCAGCGCGAGGCGTGAAAATTCTGTCCCAGCGCGGCGGGCGCGCCATTGGCCTTGCCCCGCCGCCCCGCCGACATGATGACCAGCACAAGGATGGTTATCAGATAGGGGGCCATGGACAAGTACTCGACCGGGATGCCGGAGCCTGCCACCTGCAGGTTCAGCTGCAACACGGTGATCCCGCCGAAAAGCCAGGCCCCCAGCAGCACGCGCCAGGGCCGCCAGCTGGCGAAGACCACGATCGCCAATGCGATCCAGCCCGCCCCCGAGGTGATCCCGTCCACCCATTGCGGCACCCGGGCGAGAGAGACATAGGCCCCGCCGATTCCCGCCATCGCCCCGCCAAAGGCGATGCACATCAGCCGGATGCGGTTGACCTTGTAGCCCAGCGCATGCGCCGCCTCGTGGCTTTCGCCGACCGCGCGGATGATCAGGCCCACGCGGGTCGCCTTCAGCACCCACCACAGCACCGCCGTCATCGCGATGCTGAAATAGACCACCCAGTCATGCCCGAACAGGATCGGCCCGATGACCGGCAGGTCCGCCAGCGCATCCGGCAGCAACTGCCCCGTGGCCGGCGGCTTGATCCCGTTATAGCCCTGCCCGCCCAGGCTGGAGACGCCCAGCCCGAACAGCGTCAGCGCCAGCCCGGTTGCCACCTGGTTCGCCAGGAAGACCTGCGTCAGCGCGGCGAAGATCAGGCTCAGCGCCGCGCCCGCCGCCGCGCCCCCGATAAAGCCCAGCACCGGGCTTCCGGTATGCACCGCCACGACGAAGCCGCCCAGCGCGCCGATGATCATCATGCCCTCGACGCCCAGGTTCAGGACGCCCGCGCGCTCCACCACCGTCTCGCCCAGCGCCGCCAGCAGGATCGGCACCGCGCTTGCCATCAGCGTCGCGACCAGGATGACCGGATTGATGCCGCCAAGATCCATCACAGCGCCCCCACAGCCAGCCGGAACCGATAGTTCGTCAACACATCCACCGCCAGCAGGAAGAACAGGAGCATCCCCTGGAACACCTGGATCGCCGCATCCGGCAGGCCAAGGTTGGTCGACGCCATCTCGCCGCCCACATAGGTCAAGGCCATCAGGAATCCGGCCAGCACGATCCCCAGCGGGTTCAGCCGACCCAGGAAAGCGACGATGATCGCGGTGAAGCCATAGCCGGTGTTGAAGTCGATGCTGATCTGCCCCGCCGGCCCCGTCACCTCGAACATCCCTGCCAGCCCCGCCAGCGCGCCCGAGATCCCCATGCACAGGACCACCAGCCGCGCCGGGCTGACGCCATGGAACCGCGCCGCGCGCGGGGCCTGCCCCGCCAGCCGGATCTGGAACCCGGCCTGGTGTCGCGTCAGCAGGATATAGGCCAGAACCCCCGTCACCAGCGCCGCGACGCCGCCCCAGTGCAGGCCCGACCCGGCGATCAGTTCCGGGTTCGCCGCCGCCGGATAGCTGGAGAAGTTGCGGCTGCCGGGAAATCCCATCCCCTCGGGGTTCTTCAGGAACCCGGTCGAGGCCTTGGCCAGGATCGTCTCGGCGACATAGACCAGCATCAGGCTGACGAGGATTTCGTTGGTGTTGAACCGCGTCTTCAGGATCGCCGGGATCATCGCCCAGACCCAGCCGCCGAAGGCCCCGGCCACCACCATCGCCGGGAATATCCAGCGGCTCTCGGTCGGGAACACCGCCAGCCCGACCGAGGCGCCGAAGATCGCGCCCATGATGTACTGGCCTTCCGCCCCGATGTTCCAGATTCCCGCCCGAAACCCCAGCGCCAGCCCGATGGCAATCAGGATCAGCGGCCCCGCCTTCACCAGCAACTGCCCGCGCAGGTAAAAGGCGAACTCGCCGAAGACCGGATCCCAGAAGATCGTGCGGATCACCTCGAACGGGTTCTTCCCCATCGCGGCGAACAGGATGCCGCCCACGACCATGGTCAGGATCACCGCCACCGGAGGCGTCGCATAAAGCCAGAACCGGCTCGGCGTCGGGCGCTTCTCAAGCCTCAACACGACAAGCCCCTTTCATACTGGCGCAAATATCCCGGGGGTGTGGGGGCTGGCCCCCAATCCGACTGTTCCACCAAGGACACCCCATCAGCGGCAACGCGACCTTCCAACCCGCGCCAAATTCCTTCGAAGGAATTTGCAAAACTCTTCGAAGAGTTTTGATCCCGCTCACCCCACATGATGCGCGACCTCCATGCCATGCGCCCCGCCCATCATCAGCCCGATCTCGTCCATCGTCAGCCCCTCGGTCGGCCGGGGCTTCGTCAGCCGCCCTTCGTTCAGCACCGCAAAGCTGTCCGACACTTCCAGCAATTCATCCAGATCCTGGCTGATCACCACCACCGCCGCGCCTTCTCCCGCCCGATCCAGGATCGACTGCCGAATCTGCGCCGCCGCCGCCGCGTCCACCCCCCAGGTCGGCTGGTTGATCACGATCACGCCCGCGCCCTGCATCAGCTCGCGCCCCATCAGGAACTTCTGCAGATTCCCCCCCGACAGCGCCCGCGCCGCCACATCCGGCCCCGGCGTGCGCACGTCATAGCCCGCGATGATCTCCTCGGCAAAGGCCCGCGTCGCGGCCCAGTCGACAAAGCCGTTCCGCGTCAACCGCTTGCGCACCCCCGCCGTCAGGAATGCGTTCTCCACCAGGGACATGTCCGGCGCCGCCGCATGGCCATAGCGATCCTCCGGCGCCGCCACGAGGCCCGCCCGCCGCCGCTCCACCGGCCCCAGGTCGCCCACCGGCCGCCCCGCGACCCGCACCTTGTCCGCTGCCGCCTTCAGCTCGCCCGAAAGCGCCAGCAATAGCTCGTCCTGCCCGTTGCCCGCAACGCCCGCGATCCCCAGCACCTCGCCCTTCGCCACCGTGAAGGACACCCCTTTCAGGCTGGTCCCGAAGGCAATCGGAGAGTCCACCGACAGGTCGCTCACCCCCAGCGCCACCTCGCCCTTTTCCGCCACCCGCCGCTCCGGCGTCTTCAGCGCCTGGCCGACCATCAGCTCCGCCATCTCGCGCGCCGTCCGGTCCCGAGGCGTGCAGGTCGCCACCACCTTCCCCCGCCGCAGGATCGTCGCCTCGTCGCACAAGGACCGGATCTCCTCCAGCTTGTGGCTGATATACAGGATCGCCGTCCCCTCGCTGGACAGCTGCCGCAGCGTCTTGAACAGGATCTCCACCTCCTGCGGGGTCAGCACCGATGTCGGCTCGTCCATGATCAGAAGCTTCGGATCCTGCAACAGGCAGCGGATGATCTCCACCCGCTGCCGCTCCCCCGCGCTGAGGTCGCCGACCATCCGCGACGGGTCCAGCGGCAACCCGTATTCCTCGCTGACCGCCCGGATCTGCGCCGCCAGTTCGCGCATCGGCGGCGGCTTCTCCATCCCCAGCGCCACGTTCTCGGCCACGTTCAGCGCCTCGAACAGGCTGAAGTGCTGGAACACCATCGCCACGCCCAGCCGCCGCGCCTCGGCCGGCTTCGCGGGGGCATACCCCGCCCCCCGCAGCACCATCTGCCCGGAATCCGGCCGGATCAGACCATAGATCATCTTGACCATGGTCGACTTGCCCGCCCCGTTCTCGCCAAGGAGGGCATGGATTTCCCCCTCGCCGATCGAGAACGACACATCCGAATTCGCCACCACCCCCGGATAGGCCTTGGTGATCCCCGTGACTTTCAGCAATTCTGGCCGCAACAGCTCTGCCCGCGTCATGCCCGCTTCTCCCCCACCGCCACCTTGGGCGCGCGAAGCATCTCCGCCACCACGCCAATCGCAATCGCCTGCGGATGCTTGCCCAGCGACGGATCGCCGATCGGACAGCGGATCCGCCCCACCGCCTGCGCCTCATGCCCCAGCGCCTTCAGCCGCGCCCGGAACCGCGCCCATTTCGTCGCCGAGCCGATCAGCCCCAGCCCCCGGAATCCCCGGTTCAGCAACCGATGGCACAGCTCCAGATCCAGCGCATGGGAATACGTCAGCACCAGATGCTCCGCGTCCAGCGGCGCGTGATCCGCCACCACCGCCGGATCACCGGCCGGGACCACGGTCACCCCCTCCGGCAGCATATCCGGAAACCTGTCCGCCGAGACATCGACCCAGGTCACCGCAATCCCCGGCAGGGGCGCCAGCACATTGACCAAAGCCCGCCCCACATGCCCCGCGCCCCAGACCCAAACCTGCCGCTCCGCCTCCGTCACCGGCTCGACCAGCCAGCCCTGCACCAGCCCCGGCTCTGGCCGCAAACCTTGCCCCCGCGCCGCGACCAGGATGCGCTTCACGGCCAGCGGCATCTGCCCCGGCCCGCGCGCGACGACGCCCGCCACGGCCTCCGGCACCGAGTCGAACACCTCGGTCCAAAGCACCACCGCCCCGCCGCAGCACTGGCCAAGGCTCGGTCCCAGCGCGACCCGCTCGACGCGAGCCATCGGCCGCTCGCCCTCGCTGGCCGAAAGCCATTCCCGCGCCTTCGCCGCCGCCGCATATTCCAGCGCGCCGCCGCCGATGGTCCCCGCCTGCCCGCCGTCCCAGACCAGCATCGACGCGCCCACCTCGCGCGGCGACGACCCGTCATGCGCGGCGATCACCACCCGCGCAACCCGGCCGTGGGCGGCCAACGCGGCTCCAAGAGCGGCCAGATCAAACATCCGCATCTCCAAAAATTTTCGTCGAAAATTTTTGGCCCCCCACCGTCGCGCAGCACGTCATGCCTGGCCCTCCACACGACGCACCGCCATCAGCACCCGCTCCGCCGTCGCCGGGGCGTCCAGCGCGGGATAGAGCGATCCGTCGCCACAAGCCGCCACCGCATCCGACAGCGCCATCAACGCCGAGATCCCCAGCATGAACGGGGGTTCCCCCACCGCCTTCGACTTGCCGACCGCATCCTCGCGGTTCGGGCGCCCCCACAAGGCGACGTTGAACACCGGCGGCCGGTCCGAACAGGCCGGGATCTTGTAGGTGCTGGGCGCATGGGTCGAAAGCCGCCCCTTGCCGTCCCAGACCAGCTCCTCGGTCGTCAGCCAACCCACGCCCTGCACATAGGCGCCCTCGATCTGGCCGATGTCGATCGCCGGGTTCAGGCTGGTTCCCGTGTCGTGCAACAGATCGGCCCGCAGGATCCGGTTCTCGCCGGTCAGCCGGTCGATCACCACCTCGGTCACCGCCGCGCCATAGGCGAAATAGAAGAACGGTCGCCCGACCCCCTTCACCCGGTCCCAGGTAATCTTCGGTGTCGCGTAATAGCCCGTCGACGACAGGCCGACCCGCGCCTGATAGGCCAGCGCCACCACCTCGGCCCAGGGATAGGCCGCGCCCGCGACCCGCACCTCGCCCTCCGCGAATTCCACCGCCGCCGGCTTCGCCTGATGCCGCCCGGCGATGAACTCGGCCAGCCGTCCGCGAATGGTCTCCGCCGCCGCCTTCGCCGCCATCCCGTTCAGGTCCGACCCGGACGAGGCCGCGGTGGCACTGGTGTTCGGCACCTTTCCGGTATCGGTCGCCGTGATCTTCACCATGCCGACGTCAAGGCCGAAGACATGGGCCGTCACCTGCGCGACCTTCTGGAACAGCCCCTGTCCCATCTCGGTCCCGCCATGGTTCAGCGCGATGGAGCCGTCCTGATAGACATGCACCAGCGCGCCGGCCTGGTTCAGCCAGGTCAGCGTAAATGAAATCCCGAACTTCACCGGCGTCAGCGCGATCCCCCGTTTCAGGACCGGCGACCCTGCGTTCCAGCGGGCAATCTCCGCCTTCCGCGCCCGGTAATCGCTGGTCCGCTCCAGCTCCGCCACCAGCTCATGCCCGATGAAATCCTCCACCGGCATCAGATAGGGCGTCGTCTGCACCGCCCCGTCCGGGGCCAGGTCATGCGACCCCACCGGCCGCGCCGCCCCGCGCGAGGTCAGGTCGATCTCGCCGCCCTTGGAACCGCCCTGCGCTTTCATACTGGCCGAAATATCCCCGCCGGAGGCATCCGCACTTTCCATCCCGCGATAGAAATTGGCCTTGCGCACCTCCACCGGCTCCCGGCCCAAGGCAAAGGCGACGTGATCCAGCACCCGCTCGATCCCGATCATGCCCTGCGGCCCGCCGAAGCCGCGATAGGCCGTGGCGCTGCAGGTGTTGGTCTTCAGCCGGTGGCTTTTGATGCGGATATGCGGCAGGTGATAGCAGTTGTCGGCATGCAGCATCGCCCGGTCCGCCACCGGCAGCGACAGGTCCTGTGACCAGCCGCAGCGGAACAGATGGGTGAACTCCAGCCCCAGGATGCGCCCCTCGTCGTCGACGCCCGCACGATAGAGGATCCGCAGGTCATGCCGCTTGCCGGTGATGACCATGTCGTCGTCCCGGTCATAGCGCATCCGGCAGGGCCGCCCCGTCAGGCGCGCCGCCACCGCGCAGGCAATCGCCAAGGCGTTCCCCTGGGACTCCTTGCCGCCAAAGCCGCCGCCCATCCGCCGGACTTCCACCCGGACTCCGCTCATCGGCAGGTGCAGCGCATGGGCCACCTTGTGTTGCACCTCGGTCGGATGCTGGGTCGAGGAATGGACGATCATGTCGCCGCCCTCCTGCGGGATCGCCGCCGCGACCTGGCCTTCCAGGTAGAAATGCTCCTGCCCGCCGACCTCGAACGACCCCTCGACCACGCGCGCAGCCCCGGCGATCGCCGTCGCCGCATCGCCCTTCTGCCAGATCACCGGCCCGCCCTCGAACCGGCTGTCCGCCGCCAGCGCCTGATCCACTGTCAAAAGCGCCGGCAACTCGCGATAGCTGATCTTCCCCAGCCGCGCCGCCTTGCGCGCCGCGAGGTGGCTGTCGGCGATGACCAGGAACACCGGCTGGCCGACGTAATGCACCCTCTTCACCGCCAGCAAAGGCTCATCCCCGGCCGAGGGCGAGCAATCGGGCATCTCCGGCAGGTCCTCGGCCGACAGCACCGCCACCACGCCCGGCGCGGCCCGCACCGCCGACAGGTCCAGCGCCGTGATCTCGCCATGCGCCACGGCCGAAAGGCCAAAGGCCAGATGCAGCGCCCCGGCCATGGACAGATCGTCGATATACCGCGCCTGCCCGGTCACATGCAGCGGCGCCGCATCATGCGGCAGGGCTTTGCCGATGCTCATGGCGTCACCTCCAGCACCGAGACCGGCACTCCGTTCAACTCATGGAAATACCGCCGCAGCAGGTTCTGCGCCGTCAGCATCCGGTAGCCCGCACTCGCCCGCATGTCCGACAGGGGCGTGAAATCCCCCGCCATCGCCGCCGCCGCCGCCTCGACCGTCGCCTCGGACCAGGCCATGCCGAGCAAAGCCGCCTCGGCCGCAAGGGCCCGCTTCGGCACCGCCGCCATGCCCCCGAACGCGATCCGGGCCGCCGTCACCACGCCCCCCTCGACCGTCACGTTGAAACAGCCGCAGACCGCCGAGATATCCTGGTCGAACCGCTTCGACACCTTGTAACACCGCAGGGCAGTGGCCTGTTCCGGGAAGGACACCCCCGCCACGAACTCACCCGTCCGCCGGTCCTGCTTGCGATACTCCAGGAAGAAGTCCTCCAGCGGGATCGACCGCATCTCGTCGCCCCGCCGCAGATGCAGCGTCGCGCCCAAAGCGATCAGCGCCGGCGGCCCGTCCCCGATCGGAGAGCCATTGGCGATGTTCCCCCCGATCGTCGCCGCGTTGCGCACCTGCGCCGAGGCAAAGCGCCGCAACATCTCGCCGAACGAGGGGATGCGCTCCTTCACCGCCTCGCGCAGGGCGGCAATGGTCACGCCTGCCCCCACATGCAGCTGCCCGCCCTGCACCTCGATCGCCTGCAGGTCCTTCACGCCGCCCAGGAACGCCACCGGCGCCAGCTCGCGCAGCTGCTTGGTCACCCAAAGCCCCACATCCGTCGCCCCGGCCACCAGCACGGCCTCGGGATGCGCCAGATACCATTCCGCCAGCTCGTCCGAGCCCTCGGGCCGGAACACGCCCGCCTCCCCGGCCGCGAAAGCCGCCACCGCCGCCCGGTCCGTCCGCATCCATTCGGGCACCGGCTCTCCGGCCGCCACTTCCGCCGCCCGCACGATCGGCGCATAGCCGGTGCAGCGGCACAGGTTCCCCGCCAGCGCATCGTCATGCGCCCGGTCGCCGTTCAGATGCGCCACCGCCATGCTCACGACAAAGCCCGGCGTGCAGAATCCGCATTGCGACCCATGCTGCGACACCATCGCCGCCTGCACCGGATGCATCTGGCCCGCAGGCCCGGAAATCCCCTCGACCGTCCGCACCGCCTTGCCGTGCAGCTGCGGCAGGAACAGGATGCAGGCGTTCAGCGCCCGCGACCCCTCTGCATCGGTCACCATCACCGTGCAGGCGCCGCAATCGCCCTCGTTGCAGCCTTCCTTCGTGCCGCTCAGGCCCCGGTCCTCGCGCAGGAACTCCAGCAGGGTCCGCGTCGGGGCTTCCCCCGCGACACGAACCGGCGTTCCGTTCAACAGAAACGCTACGCTCATCCGTCTGTCCGCCGCCTTCTCCCCGTTCCGGGCATTCTGCGTGGCCGCCCGATGCGGCGTAAAGCAGGCCACGCGCCCATTGTTCTTGCCCCCATCAAGCAACCCGGCCCGAGTCAAGGCAAGCTCAAACTATCTGCCAAAAGACGAAGCTGCTATCCGCTTTTGTCGAAAGTCCGCGTGATCGCGCCGGATGACGCAGGGGTAAGGCATACCTTACTCGCGCGGATATTCATCCACCCCTATAGGATGCGCTCCATTGATGCGACGGTTTCTCCCCAGGAAACCCTTCATTCGGATATTTCCCAGAACAGACGCCGTCGGCCTCCGGGTCGGCGGCGGTTTTTCCGGCCTCCCTGTTCCCGACCGGCCCGACCACCCTTCACAGCAGGGGCCGCGCCGGGTAACCCTTCGGCCATGCCCGGCGCACATCCCCGATTCATCCACCTCCGCACCCATACCGAACATTCGCTGCTCGAAGGCGCGGTGCCGGTGAAAAAGCTTGTCGGCCTCTGCACCGCGCAGAACATGCCCGCCGTCGCCGTGACCGACACCAACAACATGTTCGCGGCGCTGGAGTTTTCCGTCACCGCCATGGGGGCAGGGGTCCAGCCCATCCTCGGCTGCCAGATCAGCATCGCCCATGATCCCGCCCAGCCGGGCGAGAAGCCCCGCTCCCCTGCGCCCATCGTCCTTCTGGCCCAGACCGAACAGGGCTACATGAACCTGATGCGGCTCAACACGCGGCTTTACATCGACGGCGCGATGACCGGGTCGGCCAACCTGCCGCAGGTGACACTGGACGAACTTGCGCAGAACGCCGAGGGCCTGATCTGCCTGACCGGCGGCCCCGAAGGCCCGCTTGGTCGCTTCCACGCCACCGGCCAGCAGGCCAAGGCCCGCGCGATCCTCGAACGCCTGGCCGCGATCTACCCGAACCGCCTTTATGTCGAGTTGCAACGCCACCCCGGCCCCGGCGGCGCCTTGCCGGAACATGAGGCGCTGGCCGAGCGCGGCGCCATCGACCTCGCCTATGAACTGGGCCTGCCCATCGTCGCGACCAATGACGTCTACTTCCCCAAGACCGAGATGTATGAGGCCCACGATGCCCTGATCTGCATCGCCGAGGGCGCCTATGTCGACCAGCAGCAACCCCGCCGCCGCCTGACCCCGCAGCACTATTTCAAGTCCGAGGCGGAAATGGCGACCCTCTTCGCCGACCTGCCCGAGGCGCTGGAAAACACTGTCGAGATCGCGAAACGCTGCGCCTATGCGGCGTCCAAGCGCAAGCCGATCCTGCCGAAATTCGCCGATGACGAGGTGCAGGAACTCCGCCGCCAGGCCAACGAAGGGCTACAGGCCCGCCTCAAGGTCATCCCCCATTCCGCCACGCCCGAGGAATACCAGGAACGGCTGGATTTCGAGCTTGGGATCATCGAGAAGATGGGCTTCCCCGGCTATTTCCTGATCGTGGCCGACTTCATCAAATGGGCCAAGGACCACAACATTCCGGTCGGTCCGGGCCGGGGCTCCGGCGCGGGCAGCCTCGTCGCCTATGCCCTGACGATCACCGACCTCGACCCCCTGCGCTATGCGCTTCTGTTCGAACGCTTCCTGAACCCCGAGCGGGTCTCGATGCCCGACTTCGACATCGACTTCTGCATGGACCGGCGCGAGGAGGTGATCACCTACGTCCAGCAGAAATACGGCAGCGACAAGGTCGCCCAGATCATCACCTTCGGCGCGCTCCTGTCCAAGGCCGCCGTCCGCGACGTGGGCCGGGTGCTGCAACTCTCTTACGGCCACGTCGACAAGCTGTCGAAGATGATCCCACTCGAAGGCGTGAAGCCGGTTTCGATCACCAAGGCCCTTGCCGACGAACCCCGCCTGCGCGAGGCCGCGAAAGAAGAGGTCGTCGGCCGCCTCCTCGACTACGCCGCCAAGATCGAGGGCCTCTACCGCAACGCCTCCACCCACGCCGCCGGGGTGGTGATCGGTGACCGCCCGCTCGACCAGCTGGTCCCCCTTTACCGCGACCCGCGCTCGACCATGCCCGCGACCCAGTTCAACATGAAATGGGTCGAAGCCGCCGGTCTGGTGAAGTTCGACTTCCTCGGCCTGAAGACCCTGACCGTGATCCAGAACGCGATGGACCTGCTGAAGCTGCGCGGCATCGAGTTCGACATCAACCTCATCCCGCTCGACGACAAGCCGTCCTACGACCTCTACGCCAGCGCGAAAACCGTCGCCGTCTTTCAGGTCGAAAGCTCCGGAATGATGGACGCGCTACGGCGGATGAAGCCCACCTGCATCGAGGATATCGTGGCGCTGGTGGCCCTCTACCGCCCCGGCCCGATGGAGAACATCCCGACCTATTGCGAGGTGAAAAACGGCCTGCGCGAGCTGGAATCGATCCACCCCACCATCGACCACATTCTGGCGGAGACGCAGGGCATCATCGTCTACCAGGAGCAGGTGATGCAGATCGCCCAGGTCATGGGCGGCTACTCCCTCGGCGGCGCCGACCTCCTCCGCCGCGCGATGGGCAAGAAGATCGCCGAGGAAATGGCCAAGGAACGCCCGAAGTTCATCGAAGGCTGCAAGGCGACGCACGGGATCGACGCGAAGAAGGCGGGCGAGGTCTTCGACCTCCTGGAAAAATTCGCCAACTACGGCTTCAACAAATCCCACGCCGCCGCCTATGCCGTGGTCAGCTACCAGACCGCCTACCTGAAAGCCAACTACCCCGCCGAATTCATGGCGGCGGTGATGAACTGCGATATCCACCTCACCGACAAGCTCGCCGTCTACAAGCGCGAGGTCGACAAGCTCGGCCTCAAGACCATCGCGCCGTCCGTCAACGCCTCCCTCGCCACCTTCACCGTCCGCGACGGCGCCATCGTCTACGGCCTCGGCGCGCTGAAGAACGTCGGCGTCGAGGCCATGCGCCTCATCACCGAGGCCCGCGCCGACAAACCCTTCGCCACGATCTTCGACTTCGCCCGCCGCGTGGACCTGAAACGCATCGGCAAGCGCCCGCTCGAAATGCTCGCCCGCGCCGGCTGCTTCGACGCCCTCGACCCCAACCGCGCCCGCGTGTTCGAGGCGCTCGACGCCCTTTCCGCCTATTCCGCCGCCATCCACGAGGCCGCCGCCTCCGCCCAGAACTCCCTCTTCGGCAGCGCCGGGGCCGACATCCCCGAACCCCGCCTCCCCTTCCGCGACGACTGGCTCCCGACCGAGCGCCTCGCCCAGGAACACCAGGCCATCGGCTTCTACCTCTCCGGCCACCCGCTCGACGACTACATGTCGGCGCTGCGCAAGAAGGGCGTCGAAACCCTCGCCCAGGTCACCGCCAAAGCCGAACGCGGCCCCTGCATCGCCAAACTGGCAGGTAGCGTGTCCTCACGACAGGAACGCAAGTCCGCCAAGGGCAACCGCTTCGCCTTCGTCCAGCTCTCCGACCCCACCGGCCTCTACGAAGTCACCTGCTTCTCCGACGTGCTGGAGGCTTCCCGCGACCACCTCGACGCCGGCTCCAACGTCGTCCTCACCGTCAAGGCCGAGCTTGAAGGCGAAACCCTCAAGCTCCTCGCCCAGTCCATCACCCCTGTCGACGCCGCCACCGCCACCGCCGGCGCGCAAGACCTGCGCATCCACCTCGTCCGTCCCGAGGCCGCCCAATCCCTCGCCACCCTCCTCGCCAACGCCTCCGCCCGCACCCGCGCCGCCATCACCCTCTGCGTCACCGACCCGCAAGGCCGCGAGGTCGACATCACCCTCCCCGGCGAATACCCCGTCACCCCCCAGATCAAGGGCGCGATCAAGGCCATGCACGGCGTCCTCGCCGTCGAGGAAATCTGACAACGCCCCCCGCGGTCCCGCCCCCGCAGGTCGGGCTTCAGCCCGACTCCCCCTCTCCCCCGCACGCCCCCCTCACCCCGCCTTAACCCCCTTCGCGTTCCCTCCCGCCAAAGGAGCACGCCATGGACCCCCTCCACCACCTCCCCCTGACCGAGATCGACCCCCACGCCCTCCTGCGCGACCGCGGCGCCCTCGACCCCGCCACCCTGCACCAACTCCAGCACTCCATCGCAACCGAGGGCCTGCGCACCCCGATCGAGGTCTGGACCCTCTCCACCCCGCGCCCTTCCGAGGGCGGCGAGACCTACAGATACGGCCTCATCTCCGGCCTCCGCCGCCTCACCGCCGCCCGCGCTCTCGGCCTCAAGGCCATCCCCGCCTTCCTCCGCGCGCCCCAGAGCATCGCCCAGGCCCTCGCCAGCATGGTCACGGAAAACGAGATCCGCGAACCCGTCACCCCCTGGGAGAAGGCGACCCTCATCCTCAACGCCATCGAGGAGGGCCACTTCGACACCCCCGACACCGCCATCGCCGCCCTTTTCCCGAGCTCTCCCCGCACCAGCCGCACCCGCATCCGCAACCATGTCGGCGTCGCCGAATCCCTCGCCCTGCTCCTTGCCGAGCCCGCGACCCTCACCACCCGCCAACTCGACACCCTGGCCGCCGCGCTCCAGTCCGGGCATGAGGATCTCCTCATCGCCACCCTCCAGCCCGTCGCCCGCCAGTCGGCCGAGACCCAATGGTCCACCCTCCGCCCCGTCCTGCAGGATGTGCTGCGCGAACCCACCAACCCCACCACCCGCCGCCCCCGGAGGCTGTTGAAGCTGCGGAGGGCCTGACCATCACGCGGGAGCCGACGCCCTCCGGCTGGATTCTGCGGTTCAGCGGGCCTCAGGCACGGTCAGGGTTGATCGACGATGTGCTGGACAAGGTGGAGGAGTGGTTTGGGTTCCATCCAGACTGAAACCGCGTTCTATCTTCGGTTGCATTCGTACCCGCATAACGCAATACTCTGGAAAGTATCGTTCACTGGGGACTGGATTTATTTAGGGTCAGGACTCGTTCTCGGATCATAGCCAGAACATGACGGTTGCGGCGAGTGCGACGGCGGAGAGGAAGACTTTTGGGCATCTATCGTAGCGGGTCGCGACCCTGCGCCAGTCCTTCAGAC